>CAWGKA010000009.1:0-488128 GCA_963823045.1 uncultured Alphaproteobacteria bacterium
AATTGGCGCGCGCGCTCCTGACCACAATCACAGCTTTGCGGTCGATCTTGCTCTTGTTCGTCTGCGGCGGTGTGGCGAGGGCCTCTCGACCACGGTCTGCGCTTTGCTGAGGAAGCGCTAAAGATGCACTTGCTGCGGAAGCTCTGGGCGGTGATTTGTAGATGTCCTCGGTGCCGGACGGGCGAGCGGCGAACCAGCCGCTTTCGGCAATGGAAGGCCGTCTCAATGCGGACGTTCGATGTCACACGGCCGAAGGCGACCGTGGGACGAGCCAAGCGAGCCAGATGTGAACGGGCCCGGGAAGCAGATGCTTCCCGGGCCCATCAGAGCGCGACCGAAATCTACTGGACTTCGGAGATGTTGAGCGTTGCGTCGGCGGTTCCGCCGCCGAACGTCCCGATCCAAACGTCGTACTGGCCGGACTGCGGGTTATTGAAAGCGGACAAGCGGATTGAGGTTGCCGCCCGAATCGTCGTCGCAGAACCACTGCCCGTTCGGCCCATTGATCACCAGCGTGGTGTCGGTCGACGACAGCACGGAGAAGATCAGAGGCAGGGCGCTGCCTGCCGTGAAGTCGAGGCGGAAGTCCGGCGGCTCAGCGATCATGCCAGCGCATGCGCCACCCAGAGCCGTGCTCGCATCAATGCCACCACCGGCAACGATGATGAACTGGCGCGGATCCGGGTTGAAACCGGTGGTCAGCGTCACCTGACCAAACGTCGGGACCAGGTCGAAATTGGGCCCGACGGGAGCCGGTGCGGGAACCGGAGCCGGAGCGGGTCCAGGCATCGGCTTGCCGACCGGAGCCGGCGTCGGCGCAGGTGCCGGAGCCGGAGCGGGCGCTGGTGTGCCGCCGCCGAGTTCGGAGATGCTCAGGGTCGCGTTTGCCGTGCCGCCGCCGAAGGTGCCGACCCAGACGTCGTACTGGCCCGACTGCGGGTTGTTGAAGCGGACGAGCGGGTTGAGGCTGCCGCCCGAATCGTCGTCGCAGAACCACTGGCCGCTCGGATCATTGATCACCAACGTCGTGTCGGTCGACGAGAGCACAGAAATGATCAGGGGCAGAGCTGCTGCCGGCCGTGAAGGTGAGCCGGAAGTCAGGCGCCTCTGCGATCATGCCTGCGCAATTGCCGCCCAGGACAGCACCGGCGTCGATGCTGCCACCGGCGACGATGTTGAAGGACTGCGGGTCCGGGCTAAAGCCGGTCGTCAGGTTCACCTGGCCGAAGGTCGGCGGCAGACCGAAATTGGGACCTGCGGCCGGAGCAGGTGCCGGAGCCGGAGCCGGAGCGGGCGCTGGTGTGCCGCCGTCGAGTTCGGTGATGCTCAGGGTGGCGTTTGCCGTGCCGCCGCCGAAGGTGCCGACCCAGACGTCGTACTGGCCCGACTGCGGGTTGTTGAAGCGGACGAGCGGGTTGAGGCTGCCGCCGGAATCGTCGTCGCAGAACCACTGGCCGCTCGGATCATTGATCGCCAACGTCGTGTCGGTCGACGAGAGCACAGAAATGATCAGGGGCAGAGTGCTGCCGGCCGTGAAGGTGAGCCGGAAGTCAGGGGCCTCTGCGATCATGCCTGCGCAATTGCCGCCCAGGACAGCACCGGCGTCGATGCTGCCGCCGGCGACGATGTTGAAGGACTGCGGGTCCGGGCTAAAGCCGGTCGTCAGGTTCACCTGGCCGAAGGTCGGCGGCAGACCGAAATTGGGACCTGCGGCCGGAGCAGGTGCCGGAGCCGGAGCCGGAGCGGGCGCTGGTGTGCCGCCGCCGAGTTCGGAGATGCTCAGGGTCGCGTTTGCCGTGCCGCCGCCGAAGGTGCCGACCCAGACGTCGTACTGGCCCGACTGCGGGTTGTTGAAGCGGACGAGCGGGTTGAGGCTGCCGCCCGAATCGTCGTCGCAGAACCACTGGCCGCTCGGATCATTGATCACCAACGTCGTGTCGGTCGACGAGAGCACAGAAATGATCAGGGGCAGAGTGCTGCCGGCGGAGAAGGTGAGGCGGAAGTCCGGCGCGTCGGCGATCATGCCGGCGCAATTGCCGCCCAGGGCAGCGGCGGCGTCGATGCCGCCGCCGGCGACGATGTTGAAGGACTGCGGGTCCGGGCTGAAGCCGGTCGTCAGGTTCGCCTGGCCGAAGGTCGGCGGCAGACCGAAATTTTGGGCCGACGCTGAGGTCGCCCATAAGGCGGCCACCGCGATGGCGGCAAATAGGATTTTGCGAGACATGAGAACTCCGGATGTGCCGCTGAATTGAGCGGCATCGACGATGCGCAAAATTGACGCGCCGTGCGTCGAACACCACAGCAGCAATGGAAAGAAACCAATATTAACTGATTATTTGACCGGTGGAGAGTGCAGTTCCACAAGATGATCCATCAATTGTGATGGTCATATGGTGTTCGTTGTTTTCCGGTCAGCGAATTGATTGGGTGACGATACGTGTCCGCCTATTTCATTCGGTTGTCAATTCGTTTTGTATGGCAGAACTATTTTGCCTATATCGTCATGCGCGTGCGAAGAAACGAGCAAATCGCGAGTCGTTGGAACAAAGACCACTGCGAGATCTTTCGCCCGTGTCTTTGTCATTTGTGAGCCGAGTGAAGAAATCGATGCTGCGGCGGCCGCCAAATGCGTCCCATAGACATGCCGCCTACGTCGTCGCTAGGGCCTGGTCGACGACAGTCTGGGCTTCGGCCAGCAACCGGTCGAGATGTTCCCGGCTGCGGAAGCTCTCGGCGTAGATCTTGTAGATGTCCTCGGTGCCGGACGGGCGGGCGGCGAACCAGCCGCTTTCGGCGACGACCTTCAGACCGCCGATGGGCGCGTTGTTGCCGGGCGCGCGCGTCAGCACATCCACGATCTTCTCGCCCGCCAGTTCCGACGAGCTGACCTGTTCCGGCGACAGGTTCTTGAGCAGGTTCTTCTGCTGCGGCGTCGCCGCCGCTTCGACGCGGTCGAAGAAGGCCTCGCCAAACTCGGCCGTGAGCGCCGCGTAGATCTCGCCGGGATCGCGGCCGGTGCGCGCGGTCATCTCGGCGGACAACAATGTGGCGGTGATGCCGTCCTTGTCGGTGGTCCACACGCTGCCGTCACGCCGCGCGAAGGTGGCGCCGGCGCTCTCCTCTGCGGTGAAGGCGAGCGAGCCATCGAGGAGGCCGGCGACAAACCATTTGAAGCCGACGGGCACTTCGAAGACGCCGCGGCCGAGCTTGGCGGCGACGCGATCGATCATCGCGCTCGAGACGAGCGTCTTGCCAATGGCGGCGCTCGCCGACCAACCCGGCCGGTGCTGAAAGAGATAGGAGATTGCCGCCGAGATATAGTGGTTCGAGGGCAAGAGACCGACGCTCTTGGCGACGATGCCATGGCGGTCGTGATCGGTATCGCAGGCGAAGGCGACGTCGAAGCGATCCTTCAATGCGATCAGGCTTCGCATCGCGTAGGGCGAGGACGGGTCCATACGGATGCGGCCGTCCCAATCGAGCGTCATGAAGCGGAAGGTCGGATCGACGGCGTCGTTGACGACGGTGAGGTCGAGCCCATAGCGCTCGGCAATCGGGCCCCAATAGTGGACACCGGCGCCGCCGAGCGGATCGACGCCCATCTTCACGCCGGCGCCGCGGATGACGTCGAAATCGAGGACGTCGGCGAGGTCGGCGATGTATGCCGCGCGGTAGTCGTGAAGGTGGGTGGTCGGCGCCTTCTTTGCTCGCTCGAGCGGCAGACGCTTCACGCCCTTGAGGCCATCGGCGAGAAAGGCGTTGGCGCGTTTCTCGACCCAGCCCGTGATGTCGGTATCGGCGGGACCACCGTTGGTCGGATTGTATTTGAAGCCGCCATCGGCGGGCGGATTGTGCGAAGGCGTGACGACGATGCCGTCGGCCAGGCCGCCACTACGACCGCGATTGTAGGTGAGGATAGCGTGCGAGATCACCGGCGTCGGGGTGAAGGCGTCGCCTTTCGCCAGCATCACCTCGACGCCATTGGCGGCGAGAACCTCAAGTGCCGTTTCCGCGGCGGGCGCGGAAAGCGCGTGCGTGTCGATGCCGAGGAAGAGCGGTCCGTCGATGTCCTGCGCGGCGCGGTAGTCGCAGATCGCCTGGGTCACGGCGAGAATATGCGCCTCGTTGAAGGAGCGGTCGAAGCTCGATCCGCGATGACCTGAGGTGCCGAAGGCGACGCGCTGCTCCGGCACGGACGGATCGGGCGTTTCGCTGAAATAGGCCGCGACCAGCTTCGACACGTCGACCAGGCTTTCTGCGGGGGCCGGCTTTCCGGCCAAGGGACTTAGATCCGAGGGCATGATTCCATGGCGGTTCGCGGCCTGACTTCACGTTCTTCATCGCCCGGCACAGGGCCAAAGACAAGCCAGACCAAGCGTTTGCATCGCTGCCGGCGATAGCCAACCGGTCTTGGCGTTGGCGACCGCGGCACAATGCCCCAACGAGGCCGGACGGGCCTGCTGTTGGTGAAGTGGTGTGCCGACACTAACTCCTCAGGTGAACCAGACATCACGCATTTCAGGGAGGAATACATCATGGATCAGACCGAAGCCCCGTTCTCCACTGTCACCGAGGCAGTGGCCGTGTTCTCGTCGGAGAAGGAACTTGAGGCAGTCGCAGACGAACTGATGAGCAACGGCTTTGACCGGGCCGACGTCAGCCTGCTGGCGAGCGAAGAAGCGGTCGTCGAGAAGCTTGGTCATCGCTACCGCTCCGTCCGCGATATTGCGGACGACCCGAAGATTCCGACCACCGCCTTCGTCACCGAGGAAGGTCTCGGTGCGGCGCAAGGCGGCGTGATCGGCACGCTGCTTTACCTGCCCGCCCTGGCAGGCGTGGCAGTCGTGGTCGCATCGGGCGGCACGATGGCCGCTGCGATCGCCGCCGCGGCGATCCTCGGCGGCGTTGGCGGCGGCATCGGCAGTGTCCTTGCCCGCATCATCGGCAACGAACATGCCGACAGGATCGAAGAGCAGATCGAGCATGGTGGCCTGCTGCTGTTCGTGCGCACGTCAACGCCTGAGGCCGAGAAGACGGCGGCGGAGATTCTCACCCGCAATGGCGGGCGCGATGTGCATCTGCACGCCATTCCCTCCTTCGCGCGGCGCTAGCTTGGCAAGGACCGGCGGTCGGTGCATGTCGACCGCCGGCTCCCGCGCCGATCCGGCCGCTCTGCAAGGCCGCGTGAGGCCCGACGAAAAACGACCAACCGCTCCAATTGCTCGGCCGCCGGTAAGGATGAAGTAATCCTGCTCGGAGCAGGATTATCTGTAGTTGCAGAAGGCATCCTCCAAGTTGTCACAATGGCGGCACGGTGAAGATCGCCGGCTGCCAAGATGGCGATCGCGCTCGATTGGGAAAGACCCGGCGCACAAAATGCGGTGCTTTGCCGCTGATCGTGTCGATATCCGGAAGGATTGTCTTAAGCATCCGCTTCTAGTTTTGCGTCGCCGATAGGGATGAATCCGCCGCGTGATGATGCAACTTTCCCTATTCCCTTCGCGCGTTAGCCTGCCCAAAGAGGTCTTTCTGGGGCTCGTCCACGATCTCTTTTCGCAAGTCTTCACCATGGCCTTGATCGCCGGCGTGCTCGCCGGCATCGGCGGTTATGTCGCCGTGAGCACCGACGACGTCGTGATGGGCGCGCTTGTGGCCGCCGGCGTGCTGGTCGGCCTCATGCGGGTCGCGTGTTCGCTGCGTCAGCATGCGCGCTACCGCAAGCATGGCATGACTGTTGATCAGGCATTGCGATGGGAGCGCCAGTTCACCGGGCTTACCTGGTCATTTGCGTTCCTTATGGGCCTCGCCTCGGCGAAGGCGCTCGTCACCGATGACTACGCCACGCATATGCTGATGCTGGCGGTCCTGTTCGCCTATGGCTCGGGGGTCGTTGCCCGGCTCGTCATGCGGCCCGCCATCGCCGCCGGCGCACTCATCATGACGGCGATCCCGACGATCCCGGCGTTGGCTTCGCACCTCACCGCGCCCTATCCTGCTGATGGGCCTCGCCTTTCTCGCATTCCTCGTCGGCGGCTTGGTGATCGTACGCAAATCCTACTGGCTCTGATCGACCAGCTGCTGACCCGGCACGAATTCGCTCAGCTTGCGCGCTACGACTACCTCACCGGATTGCCGAACCGTCTGCTCCTGCGGGAGACGCTCGATCGCGCCCTGGCTCGGGACAAGTCCCTGTCGATCGCGCTTCACCATGTCGATCTCGACCGCTTCAAGGAGGTCAACGACACGCTATGGGCATCCGACCGGCGATACCCTTTTGCGGCAGTTCGGCAAGCGCCTTCAGTCGCTCGCTGCGCGAAGGGGACATCGCCGCCCGCCTCGGCGGCGATGAATTCGTCGTCTTGCAGATCGGAGCGGACAACACCGATGAGATCGAACCCCTCGCCCGCCGCATCATTCGGGAAGCGCACACGCCGTTTGCGATCGACGGCAAACTCATCTCGGTCGGCGTCAGTATCGGCACCGCATTGGCGCCGGAGCATGGTCGCTGAATTGGAGGAGCTGTCGCCGCGGCCGACGCCGCCCTTTACAGCGTGAAGGAGAAGGCCGTGACGGTTTTGCCATCTACGAAGCGGGCGAGCCGCAGCAAAGCTGGCGATCTAGGGGCAGAAACGCCCGTCGCGGCGGCCGGAAGACAACGGGCCGGCGCGAAGCGCCGGCCCAACCATTTCAGCTGATTTCCATTGTCTGCCGGCTGCGCTACTCCCAGGTCGTGTAGCTGATCGACAGGATGCGCAGCAGCGCTCCGATACTGTTGATCGTGAACTCGCTGATGCGTCCTTCGCTGGTCTTCACACAGACATAGTCCCCCGGTGCGAGAGACGACAACATCACCGGTGCTGTGGAGTAGGTCGCCGCCCAGCACCCGGCAAAGCCGCGTTGCGTGCCGTCGGTGAAGGAGACCTCCGCGCCGTTGATCGGCGTCAGCTGCAGATTGACAGATCCGGCGCCAGGTAGCTGAGATCGGCGCCGGCAAAGCCGATCGCGCCATCGTCGAGGTTGAGCGAGAACGGCGACGACAGGGTGACCGTACCGGACGAGTGCTCCGGCGGCGTCACCGGCACGATGATGCCGGGGTCGATCGGAAATGGCGTGAGCTCGTACATGACGACGGTGATGCGCCATTGCTGCGTGGCGTTGTTCTGGAACGGCCGCGTTACGTTGCGCCAGCCATGGCCGCTGTCTTCATAGGCGTCGAGATACCGACCGCTGCTGACCTGCTGGATGTAGTTGATGCCGCCGCCGAGATCCGTCACCAGCCAACGCTGCGTGTCATTGTTCTGCGCCGGGCGGGTTACGACGTTCCAGTCGTTGGTGTCGTTTTGTCGGGCGTCGAGATAGCGGTCATTGCTCACCTGCTGGAAGGTGTAGACGTTGCCTTCGACATGCGTCATGCGCCAGAGCTGCGTGTCGTTGTCCTGGTAGCTCCAGACGACCGCCTGATAGTCATGCGTGGCGTCTTCCCAGGCGTCGAGCGAGCGACCGGTGCTGACCTGCTCGATGCGCACAATGTCGGCCGAAGCAGGCGCGGCCGTAGCAAAGGCGGCAACCGTCGCCACGACGGCGCCTAGGACAATTGTCTTGACCGATTTCGCAACGGCAGGGCGCTGCATTTCTCGGCGGCGATCAATCATCGCCGTCGGGTTCGGGTTGGTTGCTAGTTCATTGCCTTAGACTCCTTGGGGTGATGCGAACCTCGAGGCCGTAGGCGTTCTGATGTAGCGGCGCTGAACCTCAGCTGAACGCGAGGGGCGGATGCTTTGCCGCCTCTATTGTCAGGCGTGGCCAGCCGAGTTCCCCTTGCTCAGTCGCGGCAATGCCACGTCTGCTTCACGCGACGGCGATGCGCCGCCAGTCTCTCTTGCCGAGCAGTTGGGGAATCGCGCTGCTCGGACGGGGCGCTCTAGAGCGGGCCCGGACCTCACCATAACCTATTTCGCGCAGGATATGGACCTTATGGGTCTTGGCCCGGCAGTCGCTGGATCGGGATCGGGCGCCTGATTATTCGCTTTCGAGCACGCGGTCCGGCACGTCCGGCGTCAGTTGCTGCTCGGCCTCTGATGTCGGCTGGCGAGTGAAGCCGCGGACATCACCGATTTCCTCCAGATCGCGCGCGATAGCGACAGGGCTCGCCGCGTAGGCCGTGATCAACTCGGCGAGCGAACGCAGCGCATGCATGTGCGTGCGCTCGTAGCCGTGCGAGGCGTCGACGCCGAAGGTGATAAGCGCCGTGCGGACGTCGGCGCCGGCTTCGATAGCGCTTGCCGAATCCGACCGATAGAAGCGGAAGACGTCCTTCTGGAAGCGGATCTCTTCTTCGCGACAAAGTGCGACCAGCTTCTTGGTGAGGTGGAAATCGAACGGGCCGGTCTGATCCGCCATCGCAATGGTGACGCCAAACTCATCGGAGTTCTGCCCAGGCGCGGCAATGCCGTTGTCGACGGCAACCATTGACACGACGTCATGAGTCAACACTGACGACGCGCCAACGCCTACCTCTTCGGCAATGGTGAAGAGCCAGTGGATGTCGACCGGCGTTTCCGGCTTCTGCTCCTGCATCGCCTTCAACGCGGCGAGCATCACGGCGACACCGGCCTTGTTGTCGAGATGGCGCGAGACGATGAAACCGTTGTCGAGAAACTCCGGCTGCGGATCGATGGCGATGGTATCGCCGACATCGATGCCGAGACGGTTCGGAGATCGTCCTTGTCGCGCGCCAGGGCATCGACGCGCATCTCGACATTGTCCCAGATGGCGGGCATGACGTCGATTTCGTCATTGTAGGTGTGGCCCGAAGCCTTGAGCGGGAGAATGGTGCCGCGATAGCCGCCCTTCTCCGCGAAGACCGTAGCGCGCGCGCCCTTCGGCGAAGCGCGCCGACCAAGTGCCGATCGGAACCAGCGACAGGCGACCATTGTCCTGCAATGCCTTCACCTGCGCGCCAAGCGTATCGACATGCGAGACGATGGCGCGTGCACCGCGATGGGTTGCCCCCGGCCGGATGGCGCGAATGGCGCCGCGGCGTGTGAGTTCGACGGGAAGACCGAGTTGCTCGATCTCGTCGGAGACAACGCGCACGACCGGATCGGTGTAGCCGGTCGGGCTCGGCACATCGAGCAGCTTGGCGAGCGTCGCGGCCAGATAGTCGGTGTCGATCGTCAGACGATTCATCCGGCATGCCTCAAGACGTTGGCGTCCATGGCCGCCTGCCTTGCCCCGATCGGAAGGGACAGCGGGAAAAGGAGATCGATGAAGCGCTCGGCCGTGGGTTGCGGCTCGTGATTGGCAAGTCCCGGCCGTTCATTGGCTTCGATAAACGTATAGTCGGGCTTCCGCGGCGAGTTGACAATGAAGTCGACGCCGACGACCGGAATGTCGATCGCGCGGGCCACCTTGATGGCCGCCTCGACAAGCTTCGGATGGACCGTGTCGGTGACGTCGTGGATCGTACCGCCGGTGTGCAGATTGGCGGTACGCCGCACGGGAAGCATCTTGCCTTCGGGAAGGACCGTCTCGAAGTCATAGCCATTGTCGCGGATCGTTCGCTCGGTTTCGGCGTCGAGCGGAATGCGCGATTCACCGCCGGTTGCTGAAGCGCGACGCCGGCTTTGCGTCTCGATCAATTGGCGCAGATCCGATCGGCCGTCGCCGATGACGGATGCGGGCCGCCGCACGGCCGCAGCGACGAGACGATAGTTGATGACGACGAGGCGCAGATCATCGCCATCGACCTGCTCCTCGATGAGCACCGTGTCGGACAGCGTCGCCGCCTCTTCGATCGCGTGATCGAGGTCAGGCTTGGTCGACAGTCCAACGGCGACGCCGCGCCCCTGCTCGCCGCGCGCGGGTTTGACGGCGACCTTGCCATGCTCTTCGAGGAAGGCTGCGATGACATCGCGGCCGGCGTCCGCGCGAATCTGGTCGGGGACAGATACGCCGGCGGAAGCAACGACGTTTCGAGTCACCGCCTTGTCGTCGCAAATCGACATGGCGACCGCGGTGGTGAGCTCCGACAGGCTCTCGCGGCAGTGGATCGAACGGCCGCCATAGGAGAGACGGAAGAAGCCGTGCTCGGCATCGGTGACCTCGACATGGATACCGCGACGACGGGCTTCCTTGATGATTACGGCAGCGTAGGGATTAACCGATGCGTCGACCTCGGGGCCGGTGAACAGCGTTTCGTTGATCGGGTTCTTGCGCTTGACGGTGAAGAAGGGAACGCGCTTGAAGCCGAGTTTCTCGTAGAGCGCGATCGCCTGCTCGTTGTCGTGCAGGACGGACAGATCGAGATGCGACGCGCCGCGCGCGACGAAATATTCCGCAAGCCGGCGCACCAGCGCTTCGCCGACGCCGGGCGGCCGCGCCTGCGGATCGACGGCAAGGCACCAAAGCGAGGACCCGCGCTCGGGATCGTTGAAGGCGCGCTGATGGTCGACGCCGGTGACGGTGCCGAGGATCGCACCGCTGGCTTCGTCTTCGGCGACGAAATAGGTGATCGAGCGCGCGTCGCGCTGCGCCCAGAAGAATTCCGGCGGGACGGTGATCATGCCGCGCGCCGCATAGATGCGGTTGATCGCCTCGGCGTCGGCCTTTGAAGTCAGGCGGCGGACGAAGAAGTTTCGCGGCGTCCGGCTCGACGCCCGATAGGTGGCAAGGTTCAGCCGGTAGGTGTGCGACGGATCGAGGAACACGTCCTGCGGCGCGTTGGCGAGCATGACATGCGGATCGCGGATATAGGCGGCGATATCACGCCGGTTCGGCTGCTCCTGCCGCAGCAGGGAGATGAGATCGGCAGGGTCACGGAAGGTCTGGCCGAAGATGAGCCGGCCCCAGCCGAGTTGCAGCGCATAGTTCGGCGTGACGGCGACGTCGGTCGACGACTGGTCGTCGATCGGCGGCTTGAGGCTATGGTCGCGCATGCGGCGCAGGCGATGCCGATACGCGCCGCGGCCGCCCTGTTCGCGGGGGGCGCGCGAGCCGCTGTCTTCCGTGTCGGCGTTCCGTCATGGCGCTGCCATCATATGTCGTGCGATTGCAGCCACATCTCGAGGAGGGCTGCCTGCCAGAGTTCGGAACCGCGCAGCGGCGTAATATGCCCGCTCGGATCGGCGAAGAGACTGTCGAGATAATCGGTACGGAAGATGCCGCGCTCGCGCGCTGCCTGGCTGGCGAACGCATCGCGGACGAGATCGAGATAGGGGCCGGAGATGTATTTCAGCTGCGGTACCGGGAAGTAGCCCTTGTTGCGGTCGATGACCTCGCTCGGAATGACCTGGCGCGCCGCGTCCTTGAGGATGCCCTTGCCGCCGTCATGCAGCTTGAACTCCGGCGGGATGGTCGCCGCCAGTTCGACAAGCTCGTGGTCGAGGAACGGCACGCGCGCTTCGAGGCCCCAGGCCATGGTCATGTTGTCGACGCGCTTCACCGGATCGTCGACCAGCATGATTTCGGAATCGAGCCGAAGAACGCGGTCGAGCGATGTTGCCGCGCCGGTACGGGCGAGATGCTCGGCGACGAGTTCGCGGCTGATATCGCCGTCGGCGATCCAGTCGTCCGCGAGCTGCGCTTTCAGCGTCTCATGACTGCGATCGAAGAAGAGCTTGGCGTAGTCGCCGACGACGTCGTTTGAATCGGCAAGCGGCGGATACCAGTGATAGCCGGCGAAGACCTCGTCGGCGCCCTGGCCGGATTGCACGACCTTGATGTGCTTGGCGACTTCGCGGCTGAGCAGATAGAAGCCGATATTGTCGTATGAGACCATCGGCTCCGACATGGCGTGGATGGTCTCGGGCAGCGCGCCGATGAGATCTTCGGCCGGCACGAAGATCTTGTGGTGATCGGTGTCGAAGCGGTCGGCGATAAGATCGGAATAGACGAACTCGTCCCCCTTCTCGCCGTTGGCCTCCTCGAAGCCGATCGAGAAAGTCTTGAGGTCATGCTGCCCCGCCTCGGCGAGGAGACCGACGATGAGGCTGGAATCGACGCCGCCTGAAAGGAGAACCCCGACCGGCACGTCGGCGATCATCCGCCGCTTCACCGCGCGCCGGACGGAATCGAGCACGCGGTCCCGCCATTCCTCGCGGCCGAGGCCGTTGTCCTCGGCGCGGCGCTCATAGGACGGCGCCCAATAGACGCGGTCGTGATGTTCGCCGACGGCATTGAAGCGCCGGACCGTCGCGGCCGGCAATTTGCGCACGGCCTTGAGGATGGTGCGCGGCGCCGGCACGACGGCGTGGAAGCTCATATAGTTGTGCAGGGCTTCGCGATCGATCTCCTTGTCGATGTCGCCGCCCGCAAGCAATGCCGGCAAGGACGAGGCGAAGCGAAGGCGTGGACCCGCATGAGACCAATAGAGCGGCTTGATGCCGAAGCGATCGCGGGCAATGACAATGTCGCCGCTGTCGCGCTCGGCGACGGCGAAGGCGAACATGCCGTGGAAGCGCTCGACGCAGGCGTCGCCCCAAGCATGATACGCCTTGAGCAGAACTTCGGTGTCGCTGTGCGAGAAGAAGCGATAGCCGGCGTCTTCGAGCTCGGCACGCAGCTCCGGATAGTTGTAGATGCAACCGTTGAAGACGACGGTCAGGCCGAGTTCGGGATCGACCATCGGCTGGCTGCCGCGTTCCGACAGATCGATGATCTTGAGGCGTCGATGGCCGAACGCAACCGGTCCTCTGCGCGACGAGGCCGCTGCCGTCCGGGCCGCGCGGCGCCAGAGCGTTGGTCATTCGCGCGACCGCCGCCGGATCGGCAAACGCGCCATCGAATCGGATCTCACCGGCTATTCCACACATGCCGTGATGATCTTCCCGGGAACGATTGCGGATGACGGGGCCGCGCTTACCGCAGCCCTGCCGCGAAGGCGCTAGGTGCGCCGTGCGTCAAAGGATTGCCAAGCATAGACGCCACGACGCCGATCGATCAAGTTTGGCGCCGATCGGCGCCTAGACGGGATGCTGCTGCCGGCTGCTCTAGCCCGGGATTCTCCGTGATGATCAGCTGGGCTTCCTGCTCGACGGTGTCGCCATAGGTGCCGACCCAGATGTCGTAGCGGCCGCTGATCGGGTTCGGCGATCGCTGCAAGGGGTTGAGATTGCCGCCCGTATCGTCGTCGCAAATCCAGTTGCCGTCCGGATCGCGGATGACGAGCGTAGTGTCGTATGCGGACCGCGCGGCGATGGTGAGCGGCGCGGTGCCGGCGGTGTAGTTGAGGCCGAAGACCGGTGCATTGGCGATGAAGCCGTCGCATGCCTCGGCCAAGGCACCCGGATTGAGCGGGCCGCCGGAATGAACGTCGACGACATAGGGATTCGGCGAGAAGCCCGCGGCCAGCGTCGCTTCGCCATAGGTTGGCGGGAGCGTATGATCCGGCGTGCTGGGCGGCGTGTTGAGCGCGATGAAGGCCAGATACAGCGTCCCGGTACCGTAGGCCGAGACATAGAGCCGGGCCGGCGCAGTGGCGCCGACGGCATGCGTGCCGACCCAGATGGCGTAGTCGCCCTCGGCCGGATCGGACAGTTGCACGGCCGGGTTCTGATCGCTCGCATCGTCATTGCAGTACCAGCCGCCGTCCGGGCCGGCGACGACCAAGCGTGGTGTCGTCAGTGGCAACGACGGAGATGATCAGCGGTGCGCCGGTGCCGGTGTAGGTGAGGCGATAGTCCGGCGCCGCTGAGATATAGCCGGCGCACTGGCTGCCGAGTGCGGCGGCGTCGATGGCGCCGCCAGCGACGAGATTTGTGGTGAAGGGATCGTTTTCGAAGCCTGCCGCCAATGTGGCCGTGCCAAAGGTGGGGTCGAGGGTCGGCATCCTGGGCTGCGCCACAGAGCCGCCTACGCCCAGCAGCAGAACCGCCAGGGCGATACGGGTTGGAACTCTCATATTACGCTATCCCTTGCCGGACGGTTGGGAGGCCCGTCCGTGTTTGTCAAAGCTGTTGTCGTCCGCGACCCTGCAGATCGAGCGTCGCGGCCGGTTTCATCGATGCACCGAACGTGCCGATCGCCATTCTCAACCGGCGCCGCTGGCAGGAGGAGCGCTGGCCGGCAGCCGCGGACCCACTCGCCGGTGGCGCACTCGCCGGCGGCGGCGCTTTCGCCAGGCATGACGAAGATCGGGTTGTCTGGGAGCGGCGCGCCCGATGCGGGCGGCGGGATCGACGGCGGCGGAACCGACGGCGGCAGGACTTCGCGGTTGTCGATCGTATCGGAGATGTGGAGCGTCGCCGGCGCGGCGACGTCGCCATAGGTGCCGACCCAGATGTCGTATTGGCCGGCGAGCGGATGATCGAAGGCAAGAGCGGGGTTGAGCGACGGGCCGCCATCGTCGTCGCAGATCCAATTGCCGTCCGGATCGTTGACGACAAGCGTCGTGTCGTCGCCGGAATCGACCCAGATATAGAGTGGGCCATCGCCGGGCTGATAATGCAGCCGGTAGGTCGGGCCGGCGGTAACGAGGCCGAACGCAGCCGACCGTACCGGCGTCGACATCGCCGCCCGCGGTGACGTCGATGGCGAGCGGGTCGGGCGCAAAACCCTGAGCCAGATCGATTTCGCCGAAGGCCGGCGTCAGGTTCCAATCGGGGCTGCCCGCCGTTGCGCTATCCGGCCCGCCGACCTCGCTGATGAACAGGGTCGCCGCCTGGTTGGGTCCGACATCATAGGTGCCGACCCAGATGTCATACTGGCCGGTGCCGGCGGGGTCGAAGGTGATCTGCGGGTTGAGGCCGTTGGTGTCGTCATTGCAGAACCAGTTGCCGTCCGGGTCGGCGATGACCAGCGTCGTGTCCGCCTCCGACATGACATAGAAGGTCAGCGGCGCCGCACCGGCCTGATACTGGATGCGGTAGGTCGGGGCGCTGGTAACATAACCGGCGCAGCCCTCGCCAGCGGCCGTCGCGTCGACTTCGCCGCCGGCCGTCACATCGATGTACATCGGCTGCGGGGAGAAGCCTGCCTCCAGGTTGGTCGAGCCGGCGGTCGGATCGAGGTCCCAGTTGAGAACGCCGCCGCCGAAGGGCTGTGTCTCGGAGAAATAGAGCGTCGCCTGCGCCGTCGGACCCTGATCGTAGGTGCCGACCCAGATGTTGTAGTCGCCGGAGAGCGGCTGATCGATGGTGATCGACGGGTTGTAGTTGCCGCCGGAATCGTCGTCGCAGATCCAGTTGCCGTTGGGATCGCTGATGATCAGCGTCGTGTCGCTGGTTGAGGCGACCGAGACGTAGAGCGGTCCGCTGCCTGCGGTAGTTGAGCCGAACGTCAGGCGCGGCGGTGACATAGCCATAGCAGCCCACGCCTTCGGCCGAGACGTTGCCGCCGGCTGCGAGGTCGATCGTGAACGGGTCGGGCGCGAAGCCGGCGCCAAGATCGAAAATGCCGTAATTGGGGTCGAGGCCCCCATCGAGATCGCCCGTCGGCCGGCGGCGGCCCCGCATGCTCGGCGATGCTCAGCGTTGCCTCGGGAAAGCCGCTCTGGTCGTAGGTGCCGACCCAGATGTCGTACTGGCCACCGGCTGGATTATCCATTTGAATCAGCGGGTTGAAGTTCCCCGCCGAGTCGTCGTCGCAGATCCAGTTGCCGTTCGGATCGTTGATGACAAGCGTAGTGTCGGCCGCGGAGAGGACCGAGAAGATCAGTGGCGCCGTGCCCGGCGTGTAGAAGATGCGATAGTCCGGCGCATCGGCAATGAAGCCGACGCAATTGCCGCCGAGCGCGGTGGCGTCCTGATCGCCGCCCGCCTCAAGCTGGACCGTATAGGGATCGGGCTGGAAGTGGCCGCTGAGGAGCTTGGTCGAGCCAAAGGTAGGATCGAGGGTCCAATCCTGCGCCCCGGCACTGCCCAGTCCGAGAACCAGGGTGGCGAACGGCGACGATCGCGATCTTGCGCAACATCTGCTGTTCCTCCCGGATGCGGCGGCTTGAGCTATCGCAAGGTGACTTGCCGGACGGAGGCTAGCATGGCCGGGAATGGTGGAACAACGGGCGAAGGCATGCATGCTTTTCCGTCTGCCGGGCCGGATTTCATTGAAGCTTCGCGCGTAAGTCACTAGATTAGCCCTGCTGCGGATATCCGACGCCCGCCAACCCCTGGGGAGACTGGAACCAATGGCCGACAATCTGCCAAGCCCGATGCAATATCTCGACAAGGCGATGGGCGCGTTGCGCGACATCGGGCTGTTGCCCACAGCGACCGAAGAGGCGCCGATCACCCACCTCCTGCAGCAGATTTCCGACCTCGACGAGGAACGCATCGTCGTCATCACGCGAACGCTGTCGCAGACCTCGACCTTCAACGACGTCGTCCGCGAGCAGATCGCGGCAATGACGATCGGCGAGCGCTACGAGAAGATCTCGAGCGCCTTCGATTCCATCCGCGACGACGCCAAGGCGATGGTCGACCAGCTGGATGACGGCAAGATTTCCTTCACCGAGCGGCTGTCCAACATGTGGACCAAGTTCCGCCGCGGCGACATCGCCGACCGTTTCGACGACATCCGCAAGAATTATCTCGACGTCGCGCGCGGACACGCGCGTCCAGATCGAGCGCGAGCACACCATCCTCGAGGCCTATCGCGATTTCCGTGGCGCGCTGAAGCAGGCCGAAGTCCTTGCCTTCGAAGTGCTGAAGACGGCCGAGGGCAAGCTCGACGAAACCAAGCGGGACCTCTCCGCCAAATCCGATGTTGCCAGCCAGGGAACAGACGATCAGGCCGAGCAGGCGCGGCGCGAGCTCGCCCGCGACGAAGCGCTCCGCGCCGTCCAGGACATGGAGAAGCGCTACCAGATCGCCAAGGATCTCTCCGACAATCTCACCGTCGGCTACAACACCTCCGAGGTGGTGATGGCGCGTCTGATGCAGACGACCAACGCCAAGGAGCGCGTCTACGCTCAGGCGGTCTCCTTCTTCTCGACCAACGAAACCGTCCTCACCGCGCTGAAGGCGTCCTTCACCGGTCTGGCCGGCCTGCATGAGGCGACCCAGACGGTCGAGGAGATGAAGGAAGGCGTTTCGAAGAGCCTGGAGACGCTCTCCGAGATCGGCGACAAGGTGCAGGAAGCCGCGCTCAAGGCCGGCTACGGCCCGACCATCCGCGCCGACGCGGTCAAGAAGCTGGTCGATTCCGTCGTCAGCTTCCAGGAGCGCTCGCGCGAGATCATCGCCGAGATGCGCACGCTGGCGACCAAGAACGCCGAGGAGATCCGGGAATCGGTCGAGGACGGCAAGCGGCGCCTGGCGCGGCTGAGCGAGGAAGCGGCGCAGCTGCCGCCGCCGGAGCCTGCACTCGACCGCGCCGGCCGCGTAGCGCCGCCGGCACCGGAGAACAGCTGAAGATGGCCGAGGCGGTCGCAGTCTCGAAGCCACCGCTCGACGATCTGATGATGGCGATGGACGTGGTCGACACGCTTCGCCATCGCGAAGCGTTGGTCGAACGCGAGCTCTCGGGCGACCAGCGACGGGCGAAGATGATCGAGCGCCTGCGCGAGATTTACGCCTCGCAGGGCATCGCCGTCACCGACCGCATCCTCGAGGAAGGCGTCGAGGCGCTCGAAGCAGGAGCGCTTCGTCTACAAGCCGCGCCAAGGCGGCTTCTCCTTCACCCTCGCCCGGCTCTACGTCCAGTCGCGCGACGGTCCTGCGCAATATCGGCATCGGCATCGCGACGCTGGTCCTTGGCACGGCGATCTGGTTCTTCGCCATCGAGCAACCGCGGCAGCGCGGCATCGAAGCCGACCAGCAGGCCGCCGTGGCGCTGCAGACAGAACTCGGCGAGACGATCCCGGCCGATCTCACCCGCCTCAGCACCGCCATCGCCGCCGAGGCCAATGATCCGGCGGTCGCCGCCGCCGCGGCGACGACGGCTTCGGACGGGCGGGCAGCAGCCGCCACGGGCGATGCGACAGCGGCGCGCGCCGCCGTCGCCAGCCTCGAAGCGACGCTCGCCGAGTTGCAGCTCACTTACGACGTGCAGGTCGTGTCACGGCCGGGAGAACGATCCGGCGTTTACCGCATCCCCGACGCCAATGCGGCGGCGCGCAACTACTATCTCATCGTCGAGGCGATCGGCGCGGATGGCAAAGCGATCCCGCGATCGATCACCAGCGAAGAGGACGGCACGACGCGGACAGTGACCGAATGGGGCATCCGTGTGCCCGAAGCGGTCTACAACGCGGTCGGCGCCGACAAGGCCGATGACGGCATCATCCAGAACGACATCGTCGGCGAGAAGGCCCGCGGCGACCTCAATATCACCTGGACGATGAACGTCCTCGGCGGCGCAATCACCAACTGGTAGGGCAAGGATTTGGTCGTCTTCTCAACTGTTCCTTCGGGGTCGATGACGGGTCGTCAGGCAATGGCCGAGATCGATCGCGGCCTCGACGCGCTGCGCAAGGAAGAGGAGCGGCTGACGCGCGAATTGTCGGCGCTGACCGACAAGATCGCCAAGGCGCAGTCTGACGAGACGGGGGCGCTCGGCGACCTCGCCCGCTTCAAGCTCGCCGCCGATGGCGAGCAGGTCGGCGCGCGGCTCGACCAGGCGAGCAAGGAAGCCGGCGACCTGATGGCCTCGCGCAAGACGGCGATCGCCGAGCTTGAAAAGACAAAGGCCGAGAAGAGCGAGACCCTCGCCGAGCACCAGAAGAATCTGGACGCGCTCAGGGCCGAACTCGAAGAGGTCGAGGACAAGATCGACGAATTGGCGCCTCAGCTTGAGGCGAAGCTCGCGGCCGATACCGCACATCAACAGTTGGTCGCCGCGGCCGAGACCGCCGCCTCAATGGCGGAGAACGCGGCAAAGAAGGCGGAGCAGGCTGAAGCCGACCGCAGGGAGAAGAGCGTCGCCTACCAGAAGGACATGCTCTTCATGTATCTGTGGCAGCGCCAATTCGGTACACCGCAATATCACTATCGCGGCCTGACGCGGACGCTCGACCGCTGGGTCTCCAACCTCATCGGTTTCCTCGAGGCTCGCCCCTCCTATGTCCTGCTCAACGAGATTCCCGATCGCTTGGGCGCGCACGCGCAGCAAATAGCCGTCGCGGCCGACGAAGCGGTGAAAGCGGTGCATGATTCCGAGAACCGCGCCCTCGCCGAGATCGCGGGCGAAGATATCAATAGCCGCGCCGATGCGCTCGCCCAGGGCATCTCAACGCAAGAGGAGGCAATCGCTCCGTTGGAAGGCGAAGTTGCCACCCTGGACCAGCGCGCCGGCGCTTTCGCTGCCGGCGAGGACGACGCTTTCAAGCAGGCGATCGCGGCTCTGTCGCGATCGATTGCAGCCGAGGACATGCACGCTCTCCGCGTCGAGGCGGAGAAAACCCCCTCGCCCGAGGATGAGCGTTTCGTCGAGCGGCTGGCGAAAGCCCGCGCCGAAGTGGCGCGGCTTCAGCCTGATGCCGACAAGCTGCGCAAGCAAGTCTCGGAAGTCTCCGAGCGGCGCCAGGATCTTCTCAAGATCGCGCAGGATTTCCGCCAGCGTGGCTGGGAACATCGCGGCCACACCTTCGACTTCGGCGACATGATGACCGGCTTCATGCTCGGCCAGGTCACGCGCGGCATATTCTGGGGCGGGATCGCCAACTCACACCGCGGCATCAATTATGGACGCCGCAGCGGCGGCGGCGGTTTCGGCGGCGGCTTTGGTGGCGGTTTCGGCGGCGGCGGTTTCGGTGGTGGCGGCTTCCGCGGCGGCGGAGGCTTCGGCGGTGGCGGCTTCCGGACCGGTGGCGGCTTCTAGCCGGTCAGCGCCAGATCCTGCTCGCGGTCCGTCTCAATTCCGAGACGCGCCTTGAGCCACCGCATTTCCTGATCGCGAGCACGGTTGCGGATCAGCTGCCACACCGTGTGCGACAGCAGCGGCAGCTTTAGCGGCTTGGCGACGTAGCCGGCGGCGCCGAGGGCAAAGGCACGCTCGCAGTCGTCGTCTCCTTCTGCCGCTGACAGTACGATGACCGGCATCACCGACAATTTGTCGTCACGCTGGCAGGCAGTGAGAAACTGGAACCCATCCATGCCCGGCAATCCGACGTCAACGACCGTCAGGTCGAACGTGTCGGCCCGTACGCGCCGCAGGGCCTCGTTGCCATCATGGGAGACGGTAACGTGATGTCCGTGCTCGCCGAGTGCCGAGGTGACGGCGGAGGCAATTGCCGGATCGGCATCGGCCAAGAGCAAATGGTAGTTGCGATCGAGAGGACTGGGCATGGCGCCTCCTAAGTGAAACAGCGATATCGCAAGGCGGTTTCGGATTGGTTGAAGCGGCCCCTAAAGCTTGATCGAACATGGAGCGCCTCCCTGAGGTTCTGCCTTTGTCTCCACGGAAACAATGAGATAGCGCGACCGGGAAGGCCTTGGTCGTCGTCGGCGCCCGGCTGGGATGCGAACGCCCGGCGCGACGTTCCCGCTTCGTTTGTCCACGGCGGCGAAAGCCGCTATAGAAGCGCCCCATTCTGACCCATTGAGAACGATCATGACCGCGACAGCCGCCGAGGGCGACACCGATCACGTAGCGCGGGCGCGGATCATTTCGACCGCGCTGCCCTATATGCTGCGCTACGAAGGCCAGACGATCGTCGTCAAATATGGCGGGTCGGCGATGGGCGACGCCGAGATCGGCAGGACGTTCGCACGCGACATAACCTTGTTGGAGATCTCCGGCATCCTGCCGGTGGTGATCCATGGCGGCGGACCGCAGATCGGCCGGATGCTGAAGCAGCTCGGCATCGCCAGCGAGTTTCGCGGCGGCCTGCGCGTCACCGACGAGAAGACCGTCGAAGTGGTCGAGATGGTGCTCGCCGGCTCGATCAACAAAGAGATCGTCATGTCGATCAATGCCGAAGGCGGCAAGGCGGTCGGGCTTTGCGGCAAGGACGGCAATATGGTCGTGGCGCGCAAGCTGACGCGCCGCGAGATCGACCCCGAATTCGAATATCGAGCGCGTCATCGACCTCGGCTTCGTCGGCGAGCCGGAGAAGGTCAACCGCAGCGTCATCGACATGGTTTCGCAGGCTGGGCTGATCCCAGTGATCGCGCCCGTTGCGCCGGGCAAGGACGGCGCCACCTACAACATCAATGCCGATACTTTCGCCGGTTCGATCGCCGGCGCGATCGGCGCCGCACGCCTCCTGCTCCTCACCGATGTGCCGGGCGTCCTCGACGCCGACAAGAAGCTCATCAAGCAGCTGACGGTCGAGGAGGCGCGCAATCTCATCGACAAGGGCGTCATCGCCGGCGGCATGATCCCGAAGGTCGAGACGTGCATCGAGGCGCTCGAACAGGGCGTCGAAGGCGTCGTCATTCTCGACGGCTCGACACCGCATGCCGTTCTGCTTGAGCTCTTCACCGAGGCCGGCGCGGGCACGCTGATCACGCAAATGAGCCAAGCCGCCCTCCGCCGCCCGGGCATCGACGCCGACGACGATCTCAGCCGTTTCGCCGAAATCGACTGCTGGGTGTTCGACCTCGATGACACGCTCTACTCGATCGGACCCGAGCTGGCCGCCGTGTTCGACGGGCGCATGCGCTCCTTCATCGAGAAGGCGATCGGCCTTGGCCCGGAGGAAGCGAGCGCGCTGCAGAACGATCTCTTCCGCCGCCACGGCGCGACGGCGCGCGGCCTGATGATCGAGCACGGCATCAAGCCGGACGCTTTCCTCGAATATGTGCACGACGTCGATCATTCGCTGATCGAGCCCGATCCCGAGCTGTCGGCGCTGATCGGCCGTCTGCCCGGCAAGCGCTATGTGCTGACCAATAGTCCGCTGAGCCATGCCACGAAGGCGATCGAGCAGATCGGCGCAGCGGCGCATTTCGTCGAAGTGTTCGACTATGCCAGCCTCGGAGGCCACGCCAAGCCGAGCCCCAAGGTCTACGACGAGCTGGTCGCCGCCATCGGCGCGCCGCCCGAGCGCATGGCCTTCTTCGAGGACATCGCGCGCAATCTCGTTGAGCCGCAGAGGCTCGGCATGACGACCGTCCTCGTCGTTCCGCCGCGGACGCGCGAACTTTTCCGCGGCGCTTGGGACCTCGAGGCCGGCACCCGCCCCGCGGTCGATTTCATCACTGAAAATCTCAGCGGCTTCCTTGCCGCCGTTCTCGCCGAGATCCACTCCGGCGAATTGACTAGACCCGCGCCGTGCCTAAGGTCGCGGCGCCCAGCTTAAAGAAGGTCCGACCGTTCATGGCAACGCCCGATTCCGCAGCCCTCAAGACCATCATCGACGCCGCGTTCGAGGATCGCGCCTCGATCAGCGCCGAAACGACCGGCGATGTCCGTGACGCCGTCGAGCGTGCGCTCGATCTGCCTCGGCGCCGGCCAGGCGCGCGTTGCGGAGAAGATCGACGGCAAGTGGGTAGTCAATGAATGGCTGAAGAAGGCGGTGCTTCTCTATTTCCGCCTGACGCCGAACGCATCTCATTCCGGGCGGTCCGGGTGGCGCCAACTGGTTCGACAAGATGGATTCGAAGTATGCCGGCTGGGGCGAGAAGGAGTTTGCCGCCGCCGGCATCCGCGCAGCGCCCGGCTCGCTTGTCCGCCGCTCGGCCTATATCGCGCCGGGCGTCGTGCTGTTGCCGTCCTTCGTCAATCTCGGCGCCTATGTCGATTCCGGCTCGATGATCGACGGCTGGTCGACGGTCGGCTCCTGTGCGCAGGTCGGCAAGAACGTCCATGTCTCCGGCGGCGCCGGCATCGGCGGCGTGCTCGAACCGCTGCAGGCGGGGCCGGTGATCATCGAGGACAATTGCTTCATCGGCGCTCGCGCCGAGGTGGCCGAAGGCGTCATCGTCGAGGAAGGCTCGGTGCTGTCGATGGGCGTCTATATCGGCGCCTCGACCAAGATCGTCGACCGCGCCACCGGCGAGATCTTCATGGGCCGCGTGCCGGCCTATTCGGTCGTCGTCTCAGGTACCATGCCCGGCAAGCCGCTGCCGGACGGTTCGCCCGGCCCCTCGCTCTATTGCGCCGTCATCGTCAAGCGTGTTGATGAGAGGACGCGCTCGAAGACTTCGATCAACGAATTGCTGCGGGACTGATCGCCAACAAGGATTGAAGCCGTCATGAATGGCCTCGCCTGGCTCTTCTTCAGCTTTCGAGGGCCGCGTCAACCGCGCCATCTGGTGGGCTGTCATTGTCGGCACGGCGTTCCTCGATGCCGGCCTCTACCTCCTTTCAGCGAATTGGGACAATGCCACCTTCGCCCTGATCGCCGGTCTCTTCATTCTCGCCATGCGCTTGGGCGCCGGCGTTAAGCGCCTCCACGATCGCAACAAGAGCGGTGCCTGGCTCTGGATCTATTATGGCGTTCCACAGGTCGCCCTCGTCGTTGCCGAGATGTCGGCGCCGGGCGATCCGATGGCGGGGCTTCTCGCCGCGATCGCGCTCGCCGTCCTGATCTGGGCGTTGGTCGATCTCGGAATCCTTCCTGGAACCCCTGGCGACAACCGCTACGGGCCCGACCCGCTGGCGGGCCGCCGTCCGCCTCCGCCACCGCGTGGCCCCAACCGCATTTGAAGCCAGCTCCTTTGAACGCCACCACACTCCTGCAAGACCTCATTCGCTGCCGCTCGGTGACGCCGGAAGAAGGCGGTGCGCTGGCGCTGCTCGAGCGCGTGCTGCATCCAGCCGGCTTCATCGTCGACCGCCCGGTCTTCTCCGACGAGGGAACGCCGGACGTTGAGAACCTCTTCGCCACGATCGGCAGCGGCGGCCCCGCATTTCGTCTTCGCCGGCCACACTGACGTCGTGCCGACCGGACCGGAGGAGAAGTGGACGCATCCGCCCTTCGCCGGCGAGATCGCCGACGGCGTTCTCTATGGCCGCGGCAGCGCCGACATGAAGGGCGGCATCGCCTGCTTCGTCGCTGCTGCGCTCGATTGGCTGAGTGAAGGTCCGCGGCCGGGAACGCTCTCCTTCCTCATCACCGGCGACGAGGAAGGACCGGCGATCAACGGCACGGTGAAGGTCCTGGAATGGGCGGCCGAGCACGGCCACCGTTTCGACGCCTGCATCGTCGGCGAGCCGACCAACGCGACGCGCATCGGCGAGGCGATCAAGGTCGGCCGGCGCGGCAGCGTCTCCGGCACGATCACCGTCACCGGCACGCAGGGCCATGTCGCGCATCCGCACTTGGCCGACAATCCTGTGCCGCGCCTGCTGGCGCTTGCGTCCGCCCTTGCCGCTGAGCGCTTCGACGAGGGCAATGACCGCTTCCCGCCGACCAATCTCGAAGTGACTTCCGTCGACGTCGGCAACAACGCCTTCAACGTCATCCCGGCCTCGGCCACGGCGCGCTTCAACGTGCGCTTCACCGACGACTGGACCTACGAGACGATGACGGCGCGCATCCGCGCCGTGCTCGAGCGCCGCGAATGCCGGGCCCTATGCGCTCGATTTCGTGCGCTTCAACAGCCCCGCCTTCTACACCGATGCCGGCGCGCTGATCGATCCGATGGCTGTGGCGATCGAAGCCGAGACCGGCCTGACGCCGGACCGTTCCACCAATGGCGGCACGTCCGATGCGCGCTTCATCAAGGACTATTGTCCGGTGATCGAGTTCGGCCTCGTCCACGCCACGATCCACCAGATCGACGAACGCGTGCCGGTCTCCGACCTCGAGCTCCTGACGCGGATCTACCGCCGCTTCCTCGACAGCTATTTCGGTACGTAGTCGACGCGTGTGAGATAAAGGCCGTGCGGCGGCGCCAGCGGTCCGCAGGCCTTGCGGTCCCGCGCCTCCAGCACTTCGCCGACGCGCTCGACCGGCCAGGCGCCGCTGCCGACCTTCGCTAGCGTGCCAACCATCGAGCGCACCTGGCTGTGCAGAAAGGAGCGCGACGACGCCTCGACATGGATTTCGCCTCCGGCCTCGATGACATCCAGCCCGTCCAGCGTCTTCATCGGCGACTTGGCCTGACAATCGGTGGAGCGGAACGTCGTGAAATCATGGTGGCCGAGGAGCTGATCGGCGCCGGCCTGCATGGCGCCGATGTCGAGCGGCTGGGGCACGTGCCAGACCCGTTCGCGGTCAAGCGCCGTCGGCGGCCGGCGGTTGAGGATGCGGTAGCGATAATGCCGCGCCGTCGCCGACATGCGCGCATCGAACCCGTCATCGACGGCTTCCGCCGCGAGGATGACGATCGGCCGATCCCTCAGATGAGCGTTGAGGCCATCGCGCACCGTGTCCTCCGGAAAGTCCCGGTCGAGGTCGAAATGGGCGACTTGGCCCAGAGCGTGCACGCCTGTGTCGGTACGGCCGGCGGCGCGAAGGGTCACCGTTTCGCCGGAGAGGCGCTCGATCGCGGTCTCGATCTCGCCCTGGACGGTGCGGCCCTCGGCCTGCCGCTGCCAGCCGACAAACGGGGTGCCGTCATATTCGATGGTTAGCTTGAACCGGTTCATGGGCCGTGGCTTTGGCTTGGAAGCTGCCGGGCAATAACACCTTCGATCTTAAGGAAGAAAGGGTGCCGCGGCTTCTGGAGCTTTGATAAGCTGACGGCAGACCTACCGCCACATGGCGAAGATGGGGGCGATGAGCGAAGACCCGGACAAGCGATCGACGTGGAACGATACGCGGGAAGACCTGCTGCCCTATCTGAGGCGGCTGATCGTCACCGTCATCGTCATCGGCCTGGCGCTGCTCCTGTGGCAGCTGAGGGACGTCGTCCTCCTCGCGTTCGCAGCAATCCTGATTGCCGTCCTGCTGCTGACGGTCACGGACCTGGTCAAGACGGTGACCAAGCTCGGCCATCGCTGGGCCCTCACGGTTGCCGGCCTTCTTGTCGTCCTGGTCCTCGGCCTCATCTGGTGGGCGACCTGGCCGTCCTTCCAGGAGCAGTTGAACGGCCTAGTCACGCGGTTGAACGAATCGCTCAATCAGCTCGAAACGACCTTCGGCATCACGCTGCCCGCAACGGCGCAGGAGGTCGTGGACACGATCTCAGGGGCAGCCGACAAGATCTGGGCGACCCTGGCTTCGGTCGCCGGCGGCATCCTCAACATGCTGGCGATGCTGATCCTGGTGATCTTTTCCGGCATTTATCTCGCGGTGAACCCCGGCCTCTACCAGCGCGGCTTCGTCCTGCTGTTTCCGCGCAGCTGGCATGACAAGGTATCGAAAGGCGTCGGCGAGACCGGACGCGCGCTGAAGCTGTGGCTGCGGGCGCAGGTTCTGGTCATGATCGCGGTCGGCACGCTCGACGGGATCGGCGCGGCCATCCTCGGCCTGCCGTCGCCGCTGGCCCTCGGCCTCATTGGCGGGCTCACGGAGTTTGTCCCGATCATCGGCCCGTTTGTCGGCGCGGCGCCTGCGGTGCTTGTGGCGCTCGGCATGGACGGCAGCACGGTGCTGTGGACAATCGTTTGGTACACCGCGGTGCAGCAGCTGGAGGGTAATTTCCTCACGCCGGTACTGCAGCGGCGGATCGTCTCGATCCCGCCGGTGGTGCTGCTGCTTTCCTTCGTTGCGCTCGGCATTCTCTTCGGCGCCTTCGGCATCATCGTCGCCGCGCCGCTGTCGATCGCCATCTATGTCCTCGTGCGCGAATTCTATGTCGGCGATCTGCTCGCCGAGCGTGACCAGCTGTCGAAAATGCCCGTGGAGACCGCGCGCGACGATACCGAACAACATCGGCAAGGAGACGGAACGTAAGAATGAGACTTGCTAGCTTTGAACGCGACGGGCAGCCGTCCTACGGCATCGTCGCCAATGACGGCGTCATCGATCTCGGCCAACGGGCAGACGCCGCCGATCTCGCCGAGGCGATTGCTGCCGGGCCAGACGCGCTCGGACAATTTGCGGGCGAGGCCGCCGATATTCCCCTCGCCGACGTCGCGTGGCTTCCGGTGATACCGAGACCGGGCAAGATCCTCGGCATCGGCCTCAACTATCGCGACCACGCGGCGGAGACCGGCGCGGAGATCACGCAATATCCGACCATCTTCGTGCGCTTTCCCGAATCGATCGTCGGTCACGGCCAGCCGCTAATCCGGCCGAAGGCCTCTTTCCGCTACGACTATGAAGGCGAGATCGCCGTCATCATCGGCAAGCCCGCGCGCCACGTTCCCCGCGCTGAAGCGCTGGGCTATGTCGCCGGCTATACCTGCTTCAATGACGGCACGATCCGCGACTGGCAGGGCCACACGCGGCAGTTCACGCCGGGCAAGAACTTCGTTGCCACCGGCGCCATGGGACCATGGATGGTGACTGCCGACGAAATCCCCGATCCGGCCGGGCTGACCCTGAAGACCCGCCTCAACGGCGAGACCGTCCAGGACGGCAGCACCGGCGACATGATCTTCGATGTCCCGGCGCTGATCGAATATATCTCGACCTTCACCCGTCTGATGCCCGGCGATGTGATCGCCACCGGCACGCCCGCAGGCGTCGGCTATCGCCGCGATCCGCGGCTTTACGTCAAGGCCGGAGACCGGGTGGAGATCGAGATCGGCGGCATCGGGACGCTTGCCAATCCGGTGATCGACGAGGCCTGAGTGAAGGCGACGCGCGTATAGGGACTGCCACGATGAGCAAGGACTATCCCGAGATCGACGAGCACATGCGCGATTGGATCTCGCGCCAACACGTCTTCTTCGTTGCGACGGCGCCCCTTTCGGGCGAAGGGCTCATCAACTGCTCGCCGAAGGGCCTCGACAGCCTGCGCGTCCTTGACGGCCGAACCATCGCCTATGTCGATGTCGGCGGCAGCGGCATCGAAACCGTGGCGCATATCAAGGAGAACGGCCGCGTCACCGTGATGATGTGCGCCTTTGACGGACCGCCGAATATCGTCCGCTTCTATGGCCGCGGCCGCTCCGTCGAACCAGGCGACGCCGATTTCGAGGCGCTGCTGGCGCGCTTCCCTCCGGTTCCCTCGGTCCGCAACATCGTCGTCATCGAGGTCGACCGCATCAGAGATTCCTGCGGCTACGGCGTGCCGCTGTACGAGTTCAAGAAGGACCGAAACTCGCTCGACAACTACTTCCGAGGCAAGACAGAGGACGACCTCCGGGCCTACCGGATGAGGAAGAACAGAGAGAGCCTCGACGGCCTGCCGGGCCTGGACCTGCCGTCCGATTGAGCGGGCCGATGCGACGCATCCGGTTGCCTAGACAGCCGCTGGGGCCTCCCCTATAAACCCCGCACCTTCGGGGATTTCCCCGTCGCCCAGGTAGCTCAGTTGGTAGAGCAGCGGACTGAAAATCCGCGTGTCGGTGGTTCGAATCCGCCCCTGGGCACCATGCTTCTCCGATCGTCGGACGCCCCGGCGTGTGAGATTGTTCTCTAGCGAACGGAACGCACTGCAGCGCCGCCGAAGATGAGCTTCAACGAAAGATCGTTGTTCTCAATGATTTACCAGGGCTAAGTCTGCAGCCCGCGTTTCGTCCGCTCCCAGTGCCGTATTGCCATCGGTCATCGCGCCTCCACAATCAGCCGCGCGGGGGCCATCCGGCCGACAAAAGTGCCGACATAGATCAGGTAGGCACCGGCGTCGGGCGCGACAAAGGTGAGTGCGGCGTCCTTGAAGCCGTCCTGCCCGTCATCATCACAGAACCATTCTCCAGAGGGCGTTTGGACTGCCAGCGTCGTATCGACCTCCGCGCGGGTGGACACAACCAATCGTTTGCCCGCAGTCCCGGCGTAGAAAAGCCGATGGGTGGGCTCACTGCTGACAAAACCAATGCAGGCGATCCCCCTGTCGTCGACGTCAAAGACGTTGAGATCATCGGCGTCAAGGGCGCCGCCGGCTTCGATCGCCAGGTCCAGAGGCTCCGGCACAAGGCCTTCGGACCAGTCGGTTTCTCCGAACCGCGCCGGAGAATCTGTCCTCAACGCACTGTCTGGCGGTCGACCGGCGACGACCAGGGCCGCTCGTGCGGTGACTCCCTCATTCCTCGTTCCAAGCCAAACCAGGTAAGCGCCGCCGACCGGATCGGGAATGCCGATGGCTGGACTCCTGCCCGGGCCTGAATTGTCGTCGCAGCGCCAAACACCGGACGGAAGCCGCACTGCGAGTGTCGTATCTTCGCTGGACGCGGCGGTAAACACCAACGCCTCCCCGTCTGCGGCGGCGTCATAGTTGACCTGTAAGGTGGGTTGGGCGGTCGCATAGCCCACACATGGGGCGCCCAGCAACGCCCCGATATCGAGGCTTCCTCCTGCGTTAACCGGAGTTAGCCGCGGATCAGGTGCGAATCCTCCTTGTAGTTCCAACGCGCCAAATGCCGCCGGACCAGGACTGACACCCATTGTCTCTTCAAAATCGAGCAACGCCTCCGCCGGACCCACTCCGGTAGCGAAAAGGTTTAGGAGATCACCAATCAACGCTTCCCCTTCGGTTGGCGGCAGGACCTCGTGGCGCGTACCGATCCAAATGTCGTAGTAGCCGGCGGGCGGGAAGGGTATCGCCACACGCGGAAACAGGTACCCGCCATCACCGTCGTCGCAGTGCCAGGCGCCAGTCGAATCGCGGACGACAAGAGTGGTGTCGTCGTCAGATCTCGCGCGAATGACGAGAGCCGGCACCCCCGCGGTATAGTGCAGCCGAAAAGTCGGGCGAACGTCGACATAACCTTGGCAGCGACGACCGAGCGAATACACTGGCACCCGACCGCCTCCCTCAACTGCGATCATGCTTGGCAGAGGATTGAACGCCGTCTCGAGTGCGAGCTCACCGCCGGTTGTATCCCGGGGCAAAGATAGGAGCTCCGCCACGGAGGCCGGTTGGATGCGGTAGCTACCCGCCCAACCGTCAAGGGACGCCGACACGACGCCATTGCGTTCGGATCCGATGTAGTTCTCTCGACCGGGCAAGACTTCGAGGCTGAGTGACCCGCCGCGCCTCGTTATTGCGCCAACGTGCATGGCGGCAACGCAAATCGGGGACGCGTCTGAATAGATGTCTGTTCCCCAGATCGTGTCGAAGGTTTCCGCCTCATATGGCGGACAGAAGAAATAGTGCGCGCTTTGGTCGTCGCCCCTGAGATCGCTCGCACTCGTCGACCAATCGATCACCACTGCGGACTGGATCGGCGTATCGCTCTGCGCCCGGGCAGACATGCCGACACCGGATGGTATTGCAATCAGCACTATTGCAATGGAACGAATTACCCAGCGAGCTGGCACGAGGGACTCCCTCCCACGCGAACCTACACCAGTCACTATCGTCCGCCAATTCGCCTCGCATAGACACCCATCAGCGGCCTCTGTTGCGGGTCTGGCGTGCATCGCCATGGTGCGCCTTATCCAACGTTTGGCCGATCGCCTCTCGATGTAGCCACGGCATTGCCAGAGGCCATTTGAAATGGCGACGTCGATGTCGGATTTGGGTCAAGGCCCGCGTTATGCGTGCCCGAGTCAGAGGTCCGCCACGCAATCACCGGCTGACAGAACCCGGGATCGAGCAAGTGGGACCGCCGCGGCCGTGGTCGTCGCCCTCGCGTGCGTCGGCCCGAGCGATGAGCGCGATGGGACTGCGAAACGGATTCATGCAATTCTCCGCGCTGACAGGCATCCATCACGTTATTATTAGGTCGATGATAGAAGCAAAATCGTCGGACACCGATTCCTCCATTTTTGCCTACTCGCCCAGTTGGCTGGACCGGTTCGTTATTTGGCTGAAGCGGCTGCCTGGTCCGGTTTGGATCCCCTATCTCGCCTTGGCCATCGTCGGCATGGGCGTGAGCCACCTTCCGGTATGGACCAGAGGTGATGTCACTGTCGGCTCGCTTCAGCTCGACGGCGTGTACTGGGGTCTGCTTCCCACCGCATCCCTTTTGCTGGCGACCTATGTTCGCCGGCTCACCGCGGACTCCTTCGACAGGTTCCGGCCGGCGCTCACGCTGCCCAAAGCCGAGGCGCAGGCAGTTCGCTACAGGCTTGTCTTTCTGCCCGCGTGGCCAGCCTTTGCCATCACGATCGGCGCGATCGTGCTCACCGGGCTGTCATTGGCATTCGACCCGGAGGGATCCGGGATCGTCGACACGCCGTGGCTCGGGGTCACGGGCGTCGCGTTAATTCAGTCATTCGTAGGCTCGATCCTGTTCCTGCTTCTCTACCGCCTAATACGGCAGATAGGCATTGTCCGCGGAACCTTGGCCAACGCCGTCATTATCGATGTGTTCAGGCCGGGGCCGCTGCAGGCCTTTGCGAACCTGGCGGCGCGGCCTGGTGCGCTTCTCACTCTGCTCGTTGCGTCGTCAACGTTGATCCAACCCCTGCCGGCGGACTTCTACGCATTCATGATCGGCTGGGCCCCCTATCTTTTCCTTCCACCGATCGTTGCGGCGATCGCTTTCGTTGCACCGCTGACCGGGCTTCATCGACAGCTTTCCGAGCAGAAGGCGGCACTTGAGGACGCAGCGACGATCCGTCTGAAAGCGACCCTCTCTGAGTTCAACCGCGACGTCGATGCCGGCGAGCTAACACGGATCAAGAAGATCAACGCGGCGCTTCAAGGCCTGATGGTTCAGCGCGACCTCTTGGCAAGTCTGAAGACTTGGCCATGGTCAACGACGACGCTGAGGAGTTTCGTCTCAACCATCGCTTTGCCTTTGGCGGTCTTTCTCGTGCAGCAAGCGGCCAGTGAAATCCTGTGACACACTCCCAAACGGCGTGCACCACCCAGTCCTTGCCTCTTGACCGAATGGGTGCCGAGGAAATTCGTGGCGTGTCGCCATTGAGTTCGAAGTATCGCAAAAAACGCTCGACGGGGCGGAGGCGTGGCTGGAGCTAGCTGTTCAGTAACGCGTCGACGTAAATAGGCGTTATGGACACGTTCAACTGACATTCGGCCAAGGCCACAAGGGTGCCCGGTCTTTCGGCTGTTCGTCTTGCACAAGGCGGCGCAGTAGAATGTGGATGTGCGTGCTGGTTTCGCGGCCGTCCCATTTGACACCTTTTGCCGAGTGAACAGCCGCAGCATCGCGTGAGGGTGCAGGCATCGCCTTAGTGTCCTTCGGTTGTGACGATCCCCACCGCGGCGACGGTTAGTGCCAGCGCGAACCGTGCCGGCGAGCGTTCTATTTCCTCTTCAGCTTGTCCTTGAGGCTGCCGATGGCGTTCTGGGCCTTGCCCTTCGCCTTGTCAGATTTGCCGTCCGCCTTCAACTTGGCGTCGCCGATGACCTTGCCTGCGGTCTCTTCGGCCGCGCCTTTGATTTGCTTCGCGGAGCCAGCGATGCGGTCCTTGTCGATCATGTAGTCCTCCTTGGCGCGGATGGGCGCCAGTTCGCTCTGATAATGGCCGGCGGCCTACGGACCGCCGCGCTTGGATCGTCAGTTCCGTCTTGTGTCGTCCTTTGGGGCCGAGATGAGCGATCAACCTGACGGATTGATGATCGGTTCCTGAGTGCAGGCCGAGAACCTGAGGAAGCCGAAGGGGCCGGTTGCGCTGTCGCATTTGGTGACGTTGACGGTGACCAGCAGAATCACCACCAAAAGGGCGACTGCCAGTAGGCCGATCGTCATGGTCTTGGTCATGCCTGGTTGCTTTCGATGTTTGCTTCCGCCGCTCACGGGCGCACTGCGTTGCAAGCACGCGGCCCGTCCTAGCTATGGACTACCGGTCCGCAATTCGGCGGGCGCCGCCTCGTCAGGTGGTAATTGAGAATGTTCCCGTGATCGCCAGAATGATCACGACAATGAGGGCAAGCCCGAGAAATCCCGACGGCCCGTAGCCCCAACCGCGGGAATGTGGCCATGCGGGCACTGATCCCAGCAGAAGCAGCACCAAAACAATCAACAAGATCAGACCGAGAGTCGACATATCTTCCTACCTTCCATGCCGGGTTCAACGGCGGGCGTCATTAACACCGAGCCTCAATTACGGGCCGGCGACGTGATTGCGGCCAAGGGGCGGAACCCGCTGGGACGGAGGGGGGGAGGTATCCCAGCGGGCACCTGATACGGACTGGCGGATGTCGTCCGTGCCGTGCCGCTGGAGAGTCAGGATGCGATGCGGGCGTCATAGAAGCCGCTGCGCCTCCCACCGGCATGGGAATCAACCATCGCACGGCCCGGCGATTACTTACTGTTCCAAATCGCTCACAATGAACCCGACCGCGCGAGAATTTTCGCGGAGCGACCGCCGGCGGCGGATGGCGGCTACCGTGACACGCCGCTATCCGGCGGGTCGTTGAGGAGGACGCTGAGCAACGAGCTGTTCACCTCCAAATGGCCATTGTACTCAATGAAGCCAAGCTTGCGGAACTTGTTCATGAAGTGGCTGACGCGCGACCGGGTGGTTCCGATCATGTCCGCCAGCGTCTCCTGGGTGACCTTGCCGGTGATCGGCTCCGGGCGCCCCTCCTTGCCAAAATTGGCAAGAAGGAGAAGCACTCGAGCCAAACGCTTCTCAGTTGAATTGAAAAGTTGATCGACGAGATCCTCTTCTACGCGTGCATTCCTTTTTAGGATGTGCGTTACGAACATCTTCGAGAAGGTTGGCTCGTCCTTAAGTACGCGGCCGATCTCAACCTTGTCGACGCGCATCGCTGTGCAATCGGTAAACGCGGTAGCCGTGGCAAGGCGCTTTGGCTGGCCGATCAGGCAGCCTTCGCCGACAAATTCGTCGATGCCCAAAATGGCGACCACGGCCACTTTGCCCTGGCTCGACACGACCGTGACCTTCACCTTCCCCTTTCTGATGTAGAAGACGGAGTTGGCCGGGTCCCCCTGCAAGAACAGAGGCTCCTTCTTACGGAAGGTCGCAACAACCCGCCCCTTCGCGGCTGTCTCCAAGAACGACGCGGGATCGAATTGCTCGACGGGTTCTGGCAGCTTCGGCGGCGATCGCATGGTGACTGGCCTCCTTCTTTTTGCGGAACCCGCGCCACGACCTTCCTAAGTCGTGCGGCTCAGCTGAGTTGAGGGTTCTTCGCCTCTTCGACGGAGCGGGCCAACTCGGTGAATGATGCAATGGCGCCACCTGGAACTGACCAGTTGGCGCGGCAGCCGTAACGGGAAAGGCGTCGCATCGTGGTTCGGCGACGAAATTGAATCCATCCGCCGGCGTTGTGCGTTGATCCGATCTAGTGAGGCACAGAAACACTGCGCCAGATGCCGTGACGGCGATCCGGCGCCATCTTCAAGCGCTCCAGGCCTTCAGGTTGGCGATCAAGCGGCATGGCGACGCAAAGTCGCGTGACGCAACCCGTGAAAGGCCGCCCGTCCGTGATTTAAATAAATCAGGAGCGCCGAACTCACGGAGGAGGTCAAGAAAAGGATTGCGATAAGTATGAACGCAACAGTCACAGTTGGCTCGCTTTCATCCCGTCGAGGGATCGTTTGAACGAGTGACCCGTTCAATTTAAAATATGGGGCCTGTTCTCCTGAATAACAACGGCGTTCCCTAAATATATTTGAACTGTTCAGCGAAAGGCGAAAAGTTCTATTTTGTCTACGTTGTCCGCGAAGTAGCGGCATTGCCTCGTTTTGACCAGCTCGCGGAGGACGCGGCAAATGCCAGCGGCCAAAACCTGCTGGGATGAACAGGCCAGCTCGACGGAGCGCCGCACGCGCCGCTTCTGACAGGTCACGCCGGTTACGTCAGCTATGTCGGCGATACGAATTTTCTTGGCGAGCTGACCGTGACAGTTGAGGTCACGACACCGCAAAGGCCGGCCGGCATTGGCAGCGAGCGCTAGAAGTCTCTGGCACCGAGCAGATATGAAGCCCTGCGCGTGCCGTGATAGGCCCTCGCCGCGGCATCCAGGATTCGTTCGATATTCTTGTCGAACACGCTCAGTGCGCTTGGCTCGTCTCTTCGGACGCGCGCGTCGATGTGTGCGAGCGCGTCGGATTCGACGAAGAACGCGATCTGCATGATTCCGTCATGGCCGACAAATCGCACCCTGTGGTTTGGCGCATCATAGCTACGGCTGCCGTTGGGGAAACTAAGCGCCATGAGCCGATCTCCGTTCCCAGCCGTGCGAAGGCAAACCAGGTGAGATGAATTGGGAGGCGGTCATCGTTGCCTCTTTCGAGTGGTCGGTGTCGCCACTTGAGGCCATCTCACCGACGCCAGTGCAATGGGTGGACTTTGCGCACGCAGGTTATCCAATTCGCCCGTCTGCGACAGCTGCATCGGTTCCGGCGAAGGCAATGACATCCGGACCTTTCGTGCCGCCCGTCATGATGAAGCTGAGCGCCTCGTCAAATGTCAGGTTTGTACGCACGACTTTCTTCAGCGGGACGATCTGTAGATAGCCTGAGGTCGGAACCGGTGTCGTCGGAACGAAGACCACCGCGAGATCGTCACCGGTGTCTTTGTCCTTCATGAGCCGAGTGATGAAGCCAAGGGCCTTGATGCCTGGATGCGGGAACTCAATAAGGACCGAAGCGCGCGGCCGATCGGGAGTCGACTGCATCGCGTCCATGAAATGCTTGGCGCCGCCGTAGACCTTCTCAATGAAAGGGACGCGCGCCAACACCTTGTGACCGACACCTATCAGGCGTCGACCCACAACGCGCGAAGCCGCAAAGCCAAGCAGGAAAAGAACGAGGATGGTGAGAGCGACAGCCAGGACCCACTGCATCCAGGGCTGCAGTAGCCAGGTGGCAAAGCCATTCTCCTGAGTATTGAAAAGATCGGTGATCCAGCCAACGAACGGTCCGCCGACTTTGGCCAACAGGTTCAGCACGAGGCTGAAGACAACCCACGTGATGAACAGCGGGATCGCGGTCACCAGTCCAGCGAGGACGTACTTCTGAAATCCCTTCACGATGACACCTTATGGAAGGCGGCGTGGTCGCACAGGCGAGCTTGGCGGCCTTTCATCTTCTCGTCGCTACGTTCTCGCACGAGCGCTAATGCTCGAGCGAACCGCGATGACCGCCGCTTAGAACCTGGATCGCGTCTTCATCGAGCCGCTGTTCGGCGACCTCCATGATCACGCTGGCGCGGAATCTCGGTGGAAGCTCATCCATCACGTACGAGATCGCTTCCGCAGCGGTGTCAAATCGCAGATAGGTCAATGGGGCCCTTCTATTGGCGTTTCCGCGTCTGACGAAGATCCCCGCAGGTGCGGCGAAGTCGAAATTTTCCAATGCGTGGGACGCCCGTAGCGTGCGCGACGTCATTTCCCCGATTTCTTCGGCTGCGCTCGATGTTCGCCAAGCTGGGCGGTCTGCATGCCGTCTCCCGACCGCAGATATTTCGGACCCTCGGGCTTCTTCCCGACGGCCTTCGGTTTCTTCGCCTGCTTGTTGCCGCGCTGTTGTCCTTTAGCCAAAGACCTGCTCCTTCATATCCAAAATCAAGTGGTGGCGCGACGACGTTCCGCTACGCTGCATCATCGCGCGCCAGCGCGTCCTGCAAATCCTTCGGGTCAATCGTGAAAACCTCGATCAATCCCGGTTTGGTCACGTGAATGCGCGTCGCCACGCGTCGATATGCAAGCGACGATGTGTTGTCCAAGGACTCCTCGTCGGTCTCGACCAGATAGGTCCCCGGCGGCATCGCATTGACCATGTCCGGCAATTTGAACTCTCGCTTGAAGGTAACATCGGCGGCGGTGGTGCGCGAGGTCATGCAGCGGCCGAGAGATCACGAAGCGACATGCCTGAGGACAGCAACCGACGGGCGTCAAACGCGCGCAGTCGCATCGACTGGCTTGGCGTTGCACTCGACAATTCGCCGGCGGCGACCATTCGCTGGCTCGGATCGGCAAGGCTCCGAAGCCAGTAGAGGTCTGGCAGGTTCGGGATCGGATATCGCCGAACGACCCTGAACTTGTCGGCGGTCGATGGACCTGAAAGCGAAGTCGGAGTGACGCTGACGATCTGCCCGGCCGTATATCGCTGTCTTTCCATCGAGTGCTCCTGGTCAGAAGAAAGCGGGATCGGCAATTGCCGATCCCGTAGCCGCGCGCCCGAAAGCGCCTCGGAAACTAGTGCTTGCTGGCCGCCGGTGACGCGGTCGCACTCTCGGGAACGGTCGTGCCCGGCGGCAGAGGCTTGTCGTCCGCCGCCTTCTGGGGGGCGCCTTCGCGCGTCGGCTCCGGAGTCGGCGTCGTTGGGGTCGCCTGCGCTGAAACGGCGTTCTGCGAGGATGCGCCCGAGTTCACGACCGGTGCGGTGTCGGTGCGGTTCTTATCTGAATTATCCATGAAAAAACGTCCTTGTTCGGTATTTCCTCAAGGCCGACCGGCCTCAGGCAGCGCGCGGGCAAAAAAAGACATGCCGCCCCAAATTCTTATATTTTCTTGGGTATTCTGATTTGTTCGCCGAGACCTTTATGTGGGTCTGGAAATCAGGGTATTCAAGCGCGACCGCCCATTATTTATTTGGTGTTGGCGAAGTACGACTTTTGAGCTGCCTTTGGGCGCGGCGATAAACTCTGCCGAATCCGAACGCGACGCCATCCCAATTCCGGAGCCGCGATCTCACCGAACGAAGGTCAGGATATTGTTCACGCGGCGGCGTCCTATCGGGCTCACACCCGTCAAAACAATCGAACCGACAAATAAATAGGTACCTTCCGAAATAATCGGATATAATGCCCGGAGTTTAGCGAATTACACGATGCCAGCAGCCCACAACTAGATCACAAAAACAATTGCTGGACAGGGAGGAAAATAATGACGCGCCACAGAAATTTCTTCGGGCCAAAGATTCATAAGTACGGTCGTCCGAGCGTCTTATTTACCACGATTATTGCGTCATGTATTTGTACCTCCGCGCTTGCCAAAATCAATATACCCATTGGTCCGGCAGCGACCGAACTGCAAGAGCAATGCAGGAACTTGCAAACTTTTTACGATCAAAAGAAAGAAGCGCTTGATCGTCAGATCCAGAACGGCGGGATTTCGACGCCTGACTTCGTAGCAATACTCGATGACCTCAGAGCGTTCATGTTTCTATGGAGCGACAACTGCGAAGAAGCGTATGGCAACATAGCCTATTTCAGGGATGGGATACGGGACCCCGCTTCCCTTGACGCATACGTCCGCCGCTATCTGGGACGGCTAGGTGTTGACGTTGACGTTGATGTTGCCGCGCCTGGTAGCTTGCCGGGCGGAGGCGGCGGGCTTGGTTCTCCTGCGCCCGGGCCCGCACCGTCGCCTGGCCCGGTTGCAAGTTCAAGTTCAGTTCCGCCGTCCAGCTGCCGATTGTGCGTCGATTAGCCTTCCGTCGCGACCACGCGTCAACCAGTGTCCTGCGCCCGAAAAGTTCGCCGGCACCTCTGGCGCTGAGCGGCCTTGTGGGCCAATGGCAGGCTACGTCCGCTTCTGGCGCTATGCGGCCCTGAGGGCCGTCAGGGATGAAGACCGGTTCTGACCCCCACGCGAACGGTCGGCAATGCGGGTCTGGTCTCGATCTGGTAGCGGACGCCAAACAGGCGGCTGATCAGGACAGCTCCTGACCCAATGCGGTCTATGGCGACAGCGGCAGCTTCCGCCGGATACGCCGCGACGGTGGGAAGCTATTTGCACATTACCCGGGCACGGACATTTGTTTGACTTGCGTCCGAAACCGGACGAGGGTGCAAACCTGAACCGACTTGCGTGCCTTCTTTCTTTGACGGCCCGTCGGTGTTCAACCCGGCGACACGCTCATGCATGAGCGCCAGACCGGGCGGCAAATACCAGAACAATCCATGTGACGAACTGACCGCTGCTTCGCGGCGCGGCCTGCGCACGCGTCAGGGAGATCCACGGCGCTTCAACCTGAAGGAACAACAAGAAATGCTCAACTCCGATCACATTACAAGACACCCACTGTACCGACGGATACTCCGTAGACTGGCTGCCGCCTCAGCGGCGCTGGTGCTGGTGGTGGCGACCGCACAAAGCGCGAACGCGGACTGCGTCCGCCATATCTACAATCAATCCAGCACCGCCTGGGTCGTCCGATGCTTGAACGGCAGCAGCGATCTTTGCTGCCTACGGTACGACAACGGCTGCCAAGAGACCTTTGCCCCGCGCCAGCCCGGTCTAGTTCATTACTTCTACATCCTGCCCGGGGAAACAGTAGAAATAAAGTACGGATGTCTTCTGGCCGACCGGCTCATTGAGCTTGAGGCTCAAGCTGGATCACCGTATAATTACAAATTCAACATAAGTCTTGGGGCTGGCGCAACTTTGTGCAAAGTGGCCGATGCGTTGTTTACCGGATGTGCTTACCTCGAACACCCGAATATGGGAAACACTGGTCGGGCAACACTGAACGAGCCTGCCGATGGAGATATTATTCTGCTAAACTGAACGGCAGAACCTCCTACCTGTGCGCTGGCCGGCCCCGATTTGGTGGACGAGCCGGCGCTGTTCTCTGACGATACGCTGCCCAAGGTCCTCCGCCCAAGGCTGCGGTGACCACGCGCCCTGGTCGATCATGCGCCGCACCAACGTCAGCAATCGCGGTCCAACAGCACTAGTTGTGATATTCTCCGCTATCAGAACTCTCGCCTACCAAAGTCCGCTTCTGGCGCAGAGCGGACTTCTGGCCAGTCGCGGGTTTCGTCCGTCTCTGACCCAAAGCGGTCCATGCCCTGATGGCCTCGACTGGGCTCATCACTCGGGGCTTGCGTTGCCGGTGAGATTGCCTTCGGTGATCGTGATTGTGGCCCCGGCATATCCGTCGCCGATACGCCCGACGCGCAGATCATAGGTGCCAGGATCCGCGTCCTCAAAGCCTACCTGACCTGCCGCGCCGCAAAAGACCTCGCCAGCCGGAGTTGTGACCACCAAGGTCGCGCCATCGAAGCCACTGACGGTGAAGATCAGATAGTTGCCGATCGCTTCGTAGGTTAGCCGCAGATCGGCAACCGCAGCAACGTAGCCAGGGCATGCACCGTCGGTCAGGGTACCGACATCGACTTGCAGGTCGCCGACAAAGACGAACAGATCGAATGGATTTGGGATCAACGGGTTCGTCAACGTGAAGGTGCCAAAGGTGGGGTCCGCGTCTTCGAAGCCCAGGTCGCTGGGGCCCAATTCCAAACTGCCGCCAAAGTTGCCCGCGATGGGCAAGCCAGGTTGGATGTCATCGTCGCGCGGTCCACCAGCTACCTCGAGCGCACCGGCGCCCTCTGCCGCGAAACCGGCGAATTCGATATCGTAGAGATTGGTGAGAACGCTCCGAAACTCTGCTGCCTCGATGCGGAGATTATTGTTGTCGGGATCGCAATCGTCGTTGGCCGGGTTGTCGTCCATCGCGAGTGCCGGATCGGTCAGGTCTAAAGTCAGCTCCAAGTTGACTTGCGCCAATTGATCGATGGTCAGATCATCGAGCTTGAAATCTCCGACGGACTCAAAATGAACATAGGCGCCGACGGGCACGCTCCGGATCGGCGAGGTGACCAATTGCACGGGTTCCCCGTAAGCCATACGAGCCACCAAGCGGAGCAGCGCCGTTTCCGTTTCGTCGTTAAAGTCGATCGCTCCGCTATTGGTGACCCAGCCGGATGCCTTTATTCCATAGAAAGTGTCGCCTTCGGGCGTGACCGTTTTGCGAACAGCATCAATTGTAACGGAACTCGCGACGATATCCGGGAGGACGCCGCATACAACTATTCGCTCACGTGACGCGGAGGGCCCACTGCTCTGGGCAACAACAATTTCCGGCCGGTCAGTCGCGCGGGATTGCGCCGCCGAGGTGGTCAGCAACGCTGCCAATAAAACCGCGACAAATTGATGTCTTGGCGAATTGGTCACATTCCCTCCAATGGCAAACTTAGCGCAAATCGCCCGGCCGGTAAATTTGCTAGCTTCAGTGGCGGTCTTCTTCTTGCAAGAATCTCTGCCGTTCACCTTCCAACGGTGCACTCCTGAGCGAACAATTGGCAGGTCTTCTGCCCGACGATATCGAGCCGAGCCCTAAGCGGGCGCACACCTCTCGGTGATTCAAGTGCCCTGCGACAGCATTAGGGGCGCCGACCACGGCCAGACCGAACGACCGCTGATGGCGCCAAGCGGCCCTTCAGCCGATCGGCAATTTGCGTCTGGTCTTGATCGCATAGCGGACGCCAAGCCTGAATCCGACCCAAGGGCGCGCACAAAAGAGGCGGCGCGGCTTCGACAGCCGCGCCGCAAGGCCAACCTAGCGGGAGGGTGGAGGGACTAGGTTCGGCGGCTGCGTTCAAGGAACGCGAGGTGACTACATGTCCGGCGGAAGCAAGACGGTATCGATGACGTGGATGACGCCGTTGGAGGCCAGAACGTCGGCAGCGATGACATTGGCGCCGTTGACCTTAACGCCGTCGGTGGCGTCGATATGAATGGTAGCGCCCTCGACCGTTGCAACGTCGAGCGTCTGGCCGGCGATATCAGCTGACATTACCGCGCCCGGGATGACGTGATAGGTGAGCACGGCGATCAGCGTGTCGATGTTCTCCGGCTGAAGGAGGCTCTCGACCGTGCCCTCAGGCAGCGCCGCGAAGGCTTCGTCCGTCGGGGCGAACACGGTGAACGGGCCCTCGCCCGTCAGCGTGTCGACGAGACCGGCGGCTTCCACGGCAGCAACGAGCGTATTGAAGGTGCCCGCGTCGACGGCTGTCTCGACGATATTCATCTCGGGCTGGGCGGACGCGACGCCGGTCGCGATGATCAGGGCGCCGGCAGTGGCTGCGAAGGTCTTGCGGAGGTTCATATAGGTCGTCCTCATAGGGTTAGTGGGGGCAGTGCATTGGCTCACTTACCCCCCTGCTACGGAACGAACGGTCCATCTGGATCAGACCTTTGGATCGAGAAATCTTAAATCTGCATCACGTGATCCGACTCGGTTCGAACTGCGTATCATCGCGCCCGCTCGTGCCGATTCATGGGCTGCATCGCCCGTTGCGCGGTAATCCAATTCGCCCTCCCGCGCGTAGGAAGACATGTTGGACGGGGACGTGAACTGATCACGATGACAATGGTAGCCGGCATGATCGTGGCCACGGTGGCGTTGCCCTGCGCAGTCGCTTGCTGGGTCCGAGGCGCCGGGATATCAAGATCGGCGATGACCATTGACCCATGGTCGCGGCCGGCCGCCACTGCTGGATGCTCGATGAATCATGGCGACTTTCGACTACGTGCTTGAACGTATCCGGGCGCAGCCGTTCAGATCCGCGCCGTTCAAACATCTCTACATAGATGGCCTCTTCTCCGGCGCGCATTTCGCCGCAATCGTGAGCGCGCGGGAGATCAACGTCAGGTCGGCCTCGCGTGACGACGCCGAGTTATTCGACGAACTCCTGGCGGCCGGATACGAAATGATCACGTTCCCCGGCTGCACGGGCAAAAAGGCCCGCTACATCGCTTGGCACGCCGAGCGCAGCCGCGAGGTGGCCACCATCCACTCGGCCTGCGAAGGCCTGGGCGCGGCGCTGCGTCTCAAGCAGCCGACAAGCGATATCATCGCCGAGCTGGACGCATTCCTGCAAAGCCAGGCGTTTGTCGAGTGCCTTGCGGAGAAGTTTGAAATGTCGCTCAGCGACAAGCGCTATAACGCCGGCCTGCAGAAATACCTCGACGGCTACGAGATCAGCCCGCATCCAGATATCCGCAAGAAGGCGCTGACCTTCATGGTCAACATCAATCCGCATCCGAATGCGGATCGTCTGATCCATCACACCCACTATCTGCGCTTTTCCGAGGCCTATCGTTTCGTCGAAGCGTTCTGGCGAGCCCATCCCGAGGTCGACCGCTGCTGGGTACCTTGGGACTGGTGCGAGACCAGTTTCGTGCAGACAATGAACAACTCGATGGTCGCCTTCGCGCCCGACGATGACACGATCCATGCGGTCAAGGCGGCATACGATCACTTCGAGGGACAGCGCACGCAGCTCTACGGCAACATCTGGCGATCGCGATCACCGGCGCGATCGAAGCTCGAATGGGAAGAACTCCAGCAGATTCACGACGCCAGTCCGATCTAGCTTGGCGTCGGTCTGCGGGCGAAGGGGTCGGCGCTGTCCTGGTCGCCGTTTACCGGCTAGTCTTGCGGCATGCTCACGATGACCATGAGGCGTGGCGCGCGATCGGTGCTCGGCTTGGCTGCAGCGACCACCCTGATCATGCTTCCGGCCGCCCTCGCCCAGCCTAGGCAGTCCGACGGCGAGTGGCGGACGATGGCGCCAATGCCCGAAATCCGTACCGAGGTCAGCGTCGCGGCCGACGGCACCTATCTGTATGTGGTCGGCGGGTTCGGCATCAGTGCCGGCACGGTGACAGCGCCCTTGGCCGTCTATCGATACGATCCAGACGGCGATCGCTGGGACTACGTCACCGACCTGCCGGCGGGCGTCAATCACGCCGGGCTCGCCTATCTTGACGGGTCGCTCTATGTGCTTGGCGGGCATCAAGGCGTGAGCTTCAATCCGACCGATCGCGTCATGATCTATGATCTGGCGGACGGCGTCTGGCGCGATGGGTCGCCGATGCCGACCCGGCGCGGGGCCGCCGCCGTCGCCATTCTCGACGGCCGCATTCATGTGATCGGCGGCGAGACCTCATCCGGCGTTACAGACGTCCATGAGGTCTACGATCCGGAAACGGACAGCTGGTCTTTCGCCGCGGCGATGCCGACGGCTCGCGAGCACATTTCGGCCGCCGCCATCGGCGAGGAGATCGTCGTCCTCGGCGGCCGCAATGGCGCGACGAGCACGATGGCGACGAACGAAATCTACAGCGCCGCCACGGACAGCTGGAGGAGTGGCGCTCCCGCCCCGACGGGGCGAAGCGGCACCGCCGCGGTCGCCCTCGGCGGCACGGTCTATTTCTTCGGCGGCGAGCAGTTTGACGACGTCATCGGCACGTTCGACGAGGCGGAACGCTATGACCCCGCGAGCGATCGATGGGACGTTCTTCCGCCGATGCCGACGGCGCGCCACGGCCTTGGCGCGGGCGTCGTTGCCGGGCGGATCTATGTGATATCGGGCGGACCGCAGGCGGGGTTCGCCTTCAGCGGCGTCAACGAGAGGCTGACACCCTCGCCATAGCCGTCGGGCTCATTCGCAATTGGTGTTGTTGACCGTGTAGTTCGGCATGATCGTGTGGCAGAAGGTGGCGCCGTCCAGAATGGCAAAGCGGGCATCGGCGCCGCCGAGATTGGCGTCATGCAGTTCGGCGTTCGACAGGTCGGCGCCCGTCAGGATCGCCCCGGCCAATGTGGCGCCGCCAAGATCGGCGCCGGTCAGATCCGAACTGGTGAGGTTCGCCCGGCTGAGGTCAGCGTTGCGGAGATCTGCCCCGATCAGCACCGCGTTGCCAATGATGGCGTCCCTGAGATTAGCGCCGACGAGATAGGTGCGCGTGAGGTCGGCGGCGATCAGATTCGTGCCCTCGACATTCGCCTCCGCCAGAATTGCCTCCATCAGCTTTGCTTCGTGGAAATCGGCTCCGGCCAACACCGCGCCCGTCAAATTGGCGCGTTGAAGATCCGCGCGGCCGAAGTGAGCGCCTTCGAGATTCGCTCCCGCCAAAGACGACGCCGCCAGGAACGCCCCTTCCAGATTCGCGCCGGCCAACTCCGCACGGGGGAGTTCGGCATTGGTCAGGTTGCAGCCCGGACATTGGCCGGTTGAGAGCAATTGCTCGAGCTGGCTCGCATTATAGGCGGCGGCTGGCGAGCCGATGGCGGCGAGTGCGAACATCGCGGCCAGCGCTGCCGCAGTCGTGCGCCTCGCAGATGCGCGTATCGTCGCGATCAAATGTTCCCTCACCGCTGGCGCGCGGAACCGGCACTATGCTCGTTCGTGGCGACTGACCCAGTTGGGTCATCTTACACGAAGCCAAGTACCCTGAGGAGATGTGGCTGCATCAGCGCCAATGCCGTCCGCGACATGCGGCAGCAACGTCAACGGCGTCTATCGTGAGATAGAAGCGCGCCGCTGTCGCGGCGCGCTTCATCGTACGGTCTAGCCGGCGGGGGGCAAATCCGCTTCGTGCGGGTAGTCGACGCAGCGGGCGTTGCCCTCACCCCAGAACAGTTCGCATTGCTCGAACGTGATCTGTTCATGGCCCTGGAGGTAATTCACGATGTAATAGGTGACGGCATCGATGTCCTCGTCATGCAGGCGAGACGGGCCGCGGATCGGCGCGTTGGCACCCAGCTGCGCTGCGGTGACGCCATAGCAATCGGTGCTGTTGGCACGGTAGGCGTCACGGAAGAAATAGGGCATCGGCGTGCCCGGACGGCCGCAGGCGATGGTCATGCGGATGGCATCAGCACTGAGCGCGGTGGTCCGGAGGGACGGCCCCTGTGGATTGGGTCCCTCGCGTTCACCATTGGCGGCCCAGCCGTGGCAACCGCGACAGCCCGCGGATTTGTAGACTTCAAGCCCGGCAAGGATCAGCGCCTCGTCGGCCGGGGCAGCGGCGGCATCCGACGCGGCTGCTGGCGCCGCAGGAAACTCCATGGCCGAGGGGGCGATCGAATAGGCAACCACGAGTGCGCCAGCGACGGCACCGAAGGCCAGAAGGCGTCTGACTGAGAAACGAGTGGAGGGCATTGTTGTCTTCCCTGGTTTTTGGATAGCTCAGCGCTGAGCAATCATACTCTTATGAAGTCGCAGTCTCCAGCGGGAGACTGGTTGGGTGAAAGAAACATGACTACGGCGGACCGGCGTTGGTGGTGCCGTCCGGCATGATCGTGCCGGTAAGGTTGGCGCCTGTCAGATCAATGCCACTGCTGCTTGCCCTGAGTAGGCGCGCCTCAGTCAAATCGGCATTGACAAACTTGGAATCCGTAAGGTTGGCCTGGAGAAAGTCGGTGCGTATCGCGATTGCATTGGTGAGATCCGCCTGGCGAAGCCTCGCACCGAAGAACGACACGTCGGTCAGGTTCGCGCCGACGAGTTTCGCGCGTTGCAGATCGACCTGCGGGAGCTGCGACCCCGTCAAATCGGCGCCGCTGAGATCAACGCCAGCGAGCGTGGCCTCAAGGCCGAGCGAGTTTTGCCAGCGGACGCCGACCATTGTCGCGCTGCTGAAGCGCGCCTTTTCGAACATAGTGTGATCGAGGATAGCGTTGGTGAAATCGGCGGCGGAAGCGTCGGTCTCATAGAGCAGCGCGTCGGTCAGGTCGGCGCCGACGAGACTGGCGCGCTTGAGATCGGCCACATTGAGATCGGCGCCGCGCAGATTGGCGCCATCGAGATTGGCGCCACCGAGCTTGGCCCGATGCAAAACCGCGCCGGACAGGTTAGCGCCACTGAGATCGGCGCCGGCAAGATCGCGGCGCTTCAGATCTGCTCCGACGAGATCGCAACCCGGGCAATCGATGGTCGCGCCGGCGAGGAAAGCTTCGCGCTGATCGGCGGGCGGCGGCGAAAGATCCGGCGGCGGCTCCTCAGGGACAGCGCCGGGCGTGCCATAGATCGGGTTTCCCGCGGCGTCGACTTGATAGATTTCCATTCTGGCCGTGCTGATGAACAGGTCTGGCCGCAACAAACCGTTGGCGGGATCGACGAGGGTCTGCCCGGGCCGGCGCAGCAGACGGGATTGCGTCGCAATCAGGCGACCGTCGTCAGTTACCTTGCTGCAGTCCTGTTTGACCAGCTGGTTGCCGACGGGCGTCTCGCCCTCCGCAGGCGGAATGTCGACGCACGTCCAGTCGATCGCACCGAAGAGGGCCTGCACGACCTCGGCGAAACCAAAGGCCCTGGAGCGTGTATGCGTATCGACGCGGTCGTCCGTCACCGCACGAACGCCTCGCAGGATGCCGGCATCGTCGAACAGGGCGGAGGCAATGATCGGAAAATCGCCGATCTTGGTGCCCTTGAGGTAGTCGGCGCGAAGCGGGTCCCGGGCGGCCAGGGCGCGATAGTAGAGTTCGTCATCATATTCGAAGTCGACCTCGTGCAGCCCGTTCGCATCGGCGGGGCACTGAGCGTAGTCGGCGAAGCCGGTGATTGGCAGCGACGGCGGACCGCCATTCGTGCCGCAAGCGAATTGCTGGAAGTTGGTCGGCTGCGCGCTGACCGGTTGGCCTATCAGGAGATCCCGGATACCAGGCGCGGCATTCTGGGCCGCTGCAATCGTAGTAGTCGCCACAAGGCCGGCTATCACTATAGTTGCGAAGCGGAACGGCGAACGCAGCCCGGCGAGCAACTGACATGCCTGAAGAATCATCGGCAACCGCTACTGACTCTGTGGGACGACCCTAGTCCCGAAAGTTGACCGGCGCGGCAAAGCCGCGCCGGTCGTTCCTGTCGTGCGACCTAGAGCGCGAAGAAGTAAAGCGTCCAGGTACGCTGCATATTGATGTTGGCCGCGGCGTTCGGATCGTCACCGCGAGTGAGGTAACCACCGTTCGGGAACAGCGTGTTGATGTTCGAGGTACCGACCGGGATGACCACATACTGCTGACCGTTGACTGCGTAGGTCATCGGCGGCGCCTCGATCGGCGAGCCAAGATTGACACTCCACAGGGTCTCCAGCGTCTGGTCGTCAACGGCGAAGAAGTCACCGTTCACCATCGACGAGAACACCAGGTGACCACCGGTCGCCAGCGTGCCGCCGTAAGGCGCGAACGGAATGTCGGTCTTCACCGCGATCGTGCCGTCCGGAGCACCAGCAACCATGGCGCCAGTCGCCACGTCGCTCACGCCGAAGCCGGCGCCGGTCTCCGAGCAGGCCTCAAGCGAGGACCCGTAGGTGTAACCGGTGAGCGGGCTGTAAGCGGTCGGCTGGAAGTTCACGCCGCCCTGGATGTTCGGGCAGATCACCGGGGCAGTCACTTCGCCGCCGAACGGAGCGATGGCGTAAGTCTGCGGCGCGGCGTTGCCGAGATCCGGGTTGTACTCGATCGGCTTGCCGGTCTTGTCGTCGATACCGGCAGTCCAGTTGACGACGTTGACGTATTGCTGAGCCGTCAGGAAGTCACCGTTCGCGGCATCCAGCGTGTAGAGGAAGCCGTTGCGGCCGTAGTGGAGGACGAGCTCCTGACCGTTGGCGTCGGTGACCAGCATCTGCGTGCCGATCTCGTCATAGTCCCACTGGTCGTTCGGCGTGTACTGGAAGTACCACTGCAACTGACCGGTGTCGCCATCGAGAGCGACCGTGCTCTGGCTATAGAGGTTGTCGCCCGGACGCAGCGTCGGATCGCCGAACGGCGTCGGGTTGGACACACCGTAGTAGAGCAGGTTGGTGTTGGAGTCGTAGGTGCCGGTGACCCAGAAGGACGAAGCGCCTTCCAGATAGATGTCGGTGTCCGGCCAGGTCTCGTGGCCAGGCTCACCCGGTCCCGGGATCGCCCACCAATGCCAGAGCTGCGAGCCGTCGTCAGCGCTGCGCGCATCCAACCAGCCACGCATCGGCGCGTCACCGGCCGGGCCGATGATGATCTTGCCGTCGATGGCGAGCGGGGCCATCGTGAAGTACTCGTCCGGATCAATCTGCATAGCAGCTTGCCAGAGCATTTCGCCGGTGGCCGCATCGGTCGCCGTAAGGTAGCCATCGCGGGTGACGGAGTAGACGGTGTCGCCGAGAAGCGCGGCGCCGCGGTTGTTGACGATGCCCGGAGTTTCCGGATCGGTGTCCGGATCCATGATCCAGTTGATGTAGCCCTGGCGACCGGACGTAACGTCGATGCTGTAAACCGCGCCGGCGCCGTCGACCATGTACATGGTGCCGTCATTGACGAGCGGCGTGCCCTGCAGACCACCGCCGAGACCGGCCGGCATCCGCGGGATGAGCGGAACCGCGAAGGCCATCTTGAGATCGCCGACATTGCCGGTGTTGATCTGATCGAGCGGCGAATAGCGGTGACCGTCGAATGTGCGGTTGTTCGTCAGCCAGTTCTGATCTTCCGGATTGACCAGACGATCATAGGTGACGGTTGCCGCCGACACGGCGCTTGTCGATGCAAGCAAGCCGGCGACAAACAAGCCCATTAATGCGTATGGGCGACGGGCTTTGTGGGCCATGGAAAACCTCCCTAAATATTTCTTTTTTTATTGGTCCCCCCGAGGGGACACAGGGATTCCTATAGCACCCGCCACGTCGTTCAGTTCTAGGGCCAAAAGGAGAGTTGGACCGCCGACGACCTTGCACGGGTTGTATTGTTCTTGCCGTCCGCGGAAAAGTTGATCGGCGCGGCCAAAGCCGCGCCGGTCCTTGTTGTTGTGCGACCTAGAGCGCGAAGAAGTAGAGCGTCCAGGTACGCTGCATGGTTCGCCAGCAGCGCGGCGTTCGGATCGTCGCCGGTCGCCATGATAGTCGCGCCGCCGGGGAAGAAGTTGTTGATCCCGCTGTGCCAACCGGGATGACGACGTACTGCTTGCCGTTAACCGCGTAGGTCATCGGCGGCGCCTCGATCGGCGAGCCGAGATTGACGCTCCAGAGCGTCTCCAGCGTCTGATCGTCGACGGCGAAGAAGTCGCCGTTGACCATCGACGAGAACACGAGGTGACCGGCGGTCGCCAGCGTGACCGCCATACGGCGCGAACGGGATGGCCACCTTCTCGGCGATCGTACCGTCCGCCGCCGCCGCCACGAAGGCAGCCAGTCGTGACATCGCGGTGCCGGACTTCTGCACGGTCTCGAGCAGCCCTCGAGCGACGGACCCGTAGGTGAGGCCGGTCAGCGGGCTGTAGGCAGTCGGCTGGAAGTTCCGCCGCCCTGGAGGTTCGGGCAGGTCATCCGGCGCAACCACAATGTCGCCATCGTCGCCAAGCCCACCCACCGGATTGATGGCGTAGGTCTGCGGCGCGGTGTTGCCGAGATCCGGATCGTACTCGACCGGCTTGCCGGTCTTCGGATCGATGCCGGCCGTCCAGTTGACGTCGTTGACATATTGCTGTCGCCGTCAGGAAGTCGCCGTTGGTGGCATCCAAGGTGTAGAGGAAGCCGTTGCGGCCGAAGTGGAGGAGCCGCTCCTGACCGTCGGCGTTGACCAGCATCTGCGTGCCGATCTCGTCATAGTCCCACTGCTCGTTCGGCGTGTACTGGAAGTACCACTCCAACTGACCGGTGTCGCCGTTGAGGGCGACCGTGCTCGAGCTGTAGAGGTTGTCGCCCGGACGCAGCGTCGGATCGCCGAACGGCGTCGGGTTGGACACGCCGTAGATACAGCAGGTTCGAGATCGGGGTCATAGGTGCCGGTGACCCAGAAGGACGAGGCGCCCTCCAGATAGATGTCGGTGTCCGGCCAGGTCTCGTGGCCGGGCTCGCCCGGACCCGGGATCGACCAGAACTGCCAGAGCTGCGAGCCGTCTTCGGCGCTGCGCGCCTCCAACCAGCCGCGCATCGGCGCGTCGCCGGCCGGACCCATGATGATCTTGCCGTCGATGGCGAGCGGGGCCATCGTGAAGTACTCGTCCGGATCATGCTGCGTGGCGGCCTGCCAGAGCATCTCGCCGGTGGCGGCATCGGTCGCCGTCAGGTAGCCGTCGCGGGTGACGGAGTAGACGGTGTCGCCGAGGAGGGCGACGCCGCGGTTGTTCTGGATGCCCGGAATTTCCGGATCGGTGTCCGGATCCATGATCCAGTTGATGTAGCCGCGCGTGCCCGACGTAACGTCGATGCTGTAGACCGCGCCAGCGCCGTCGGTCATGTACATGGTGCCGTCATCGACGAGCGGCGTACCTTGCAGACTGCCGCCCAGGCCGGCCGGCATCCGCGGGATCAGCGGAATCGCGAAGGCCAACTTGAGATCGCCGACATTGCCGGTGTTGATCTCATCGAGCGGCGAATAGCGGTGGCCGTCATAGGTGCGGTTGTTCGTCAGCCAGTTCTGATCTTCCGGATTGACCAGACGATCATAGGTGACGTTTGCCGCCGACACGGCGCTTGTCGATGCAAGCAAACCGGCGACGAATAAGCCCATGAATGCGTATGGGCGACGGGCTTTGTGGGCCATTAGATTCTCCCCAGACATTGTCTTTTCTTCCCCAGGCAAGGGGATTGCGCGACCACCTATAACATCGTGTCGATGCCCATCGCCAGCTAAAATAAGATATCGTGACGCCGATCGACATTCTCAAACCGGGGTTGTGCAAGATTAATTTCTCAGATTGACCTATCGATTGAGCATCATTCGATTCCTAACCCGATTGGGTTATGAACATCCTGCCATATCAATCATGGAGATAGTTTGGGAGAGCAATTGTCGCAAAGAGGCGGCCTGCTCGTCCCACCAGCGCTCCCGCATCCGGCCTGCAAAGCATAACCCGAATGGGTTACGTCGCCGACGCCGCTTGTTCTTAACTCGCGGGTGAGCAATACAGTCGCCGTGACGTTGTTGGCGCGGAAGACGATATGCGACGAAGCCTGCTGATCTTACTCGCCCTAGCCCTGGCGACGCCGGCGAGTGCGCAGGTCACCGGCCGCGCGGCAGCGATGGGCAGCGACACGCTGTTTCTCAATGGTCAGGTCTACCAACTGTTCGGCATAGACGGCGTCGAGTTCCACCAGTTCTGCTTTGTGGACGGAGAACCGTGGGCCTGCGGGGCATCAGCGACCCGCGCGATGCAGTCGCTTGTCGACCCGGTCGTGATCACCTGTACGCCGACCGGCGATACCAATGGCGAGGCCATCTATGCCGTGTGCACCAGCGCCGACGGGGATCTTGCGACGACGATGACCCAGCAGGGCTGGGCGCTGGCCAACCGGGATCAATCGGACGACTATGTCGCGGCCGAGGAGGAAGCGCGCGCCGCCGGCAATGGCATCTGGCGCGGCGTCTCGATCGAGCCTTGGACCTACCGGGCGCAGATGGCGGCGATCGCGCAGCGCTACGGCGAGATGATCGCGGAGCCGCTGCGCGCCGAAGCCGAACAAGCCCTCACTGCCGATGATGCGACGGTCGGCATCTTCGCTCATGTGCCGGTGAGCGATCATTGACACCAACGACAGCGCGGCGACCAACGATGTGCAGGTGACGGTTGCCGGCGTCGGAGGGAATTTCTTCTCCGACGCAATTCCCTCGCGTGACGTGTTCAATTGGAACGTGGTGGTGGGCGCGCTCGACCGATGGCAACAGTCGACCGTCGCGGCGGTGTATGCCAGCCTCGTCAGCGCTGTCCGGGCGGACCTCCTGGAACGGCCGAACCGCGTCGAGGAGGTGACCGATGCCGACAGCTATTACGCTGCCATGACCGAAGCGGCGGCGGCATGGATCGCTGACGGACGTCAGCCGATCCTCCTCGTCGAGGACCCGAGCACCCCGCGTTGGATCGGCAACTGGCTCGACGGCGATCTGCCCACGGGAGCAGCGTTGATGCACCGGTCCGATATTGATGCCACGAACTATCTCGGGACGATCAACGGCATCGACATCTATGTCGGCGTGACGCCCAATAGGACGTCTCTTCTGACCGTCAGCGATATTCTGGAATCAATCAGCTACCGCCTGAATAGCGACGGTCACGTGTTGCAACTTTCGGATGATGCCGCTGCCAACACGATGACATTCGGCTACGCGCTTGGCATCACGTGGACAGACGATCCGGTCGTCTTGCTCCGCTACCCGCCGAGTGAAGGCAACAACCCCTATGGGGGGGGCTGAGATCCGGGGATGACAATACTCATGCAATCACCGACGCATCGGGAAACGCGGTCGTGAACCGGCTCCTCGTCTTAGTCATCGGCGCGCTCGGGATCGGGGTCGTCGCCATGATCGTGGTGCTCATGTTTGGCGGCGGCCGCGACGTCCCGACCATCGCGGGCACGCAACTCGGGCAGACCGACGAAACCGGCGACGCTGTCACGACGCCCGCCGACGCCGAAACGGACGCAGCGTCATTGGCGCTTTTCGACGCCTGGGCCGACCCCTTGCGCGCTGCAGGGTTCGCCATCGATGCGGGCAACGTCACCAGCGATGGCGACACGCTGGTCGTCAGCAACTTCGGCATGACGGCACCGGCGGACACGCTGGCATGGCGATTGACTGCGCAGCGCGTCCGCATCGATACGCGGGACGACGGCGGCGCGGCGATCACGCCCGACGGGGCGATGGTGCTTGGCTTGCCCGACGACAGCAATCCATCGAGTTGGCCGATGACCGCCGAGTCCGTCGACTTCGCGGTCGAGCGAAGCGACGACGGCACCCTATCGTCCTACACGGCGACGCTCGCAAACATCTCGATCGGCGACGACACGACGTCGGAGCCGATCCTCGCCGCCGAAGCCAGCATGCGGGCTGGTCTCGGCGCTGACGCCACCGACAGCGCGGGCGACGCTACGCTTCACTTCAGCGATCTGGTGCTGCCGACGCAAGGGGGCGGACCACTCGGCACGACCATCCATGCGTTCGATGCGGTGTTCGCCTCGGAGGGCGGAAGATCCGGATTCGCAGCGCCGTGGCGCGGCGAGGGTGCCGCCCTCACGCTCAACAGCATCGCCCTCGATTGGGGCAGCCTGCATTTCACCGGTTCGGGCACACTGGCCATCGACGGCGCCGGTCGCCCGGCGGGCACATTGCAGGTGAACATCGAAAACATCTTGTCGGTCCTCGACGCCTTCAATGCCGTGCTGCACTTCGATACCGGCGTCGTCGCAGACACCTATGCGGCGCTGTTGCTCGAACTGGGCGACGCCCCGGCATCAGAGACGCTGCCGTTCACCATCGACATCACCGACGGCCAGATCATCCTGCGCGGGCAATCGCACGGGATCGCCGACATCGTGCTGGGCACCGTATCAGTTATCTACAGGCCCTTGATCATCGAGTAGATCGCGTTGTCGTCGGCGGTCGACGCGCCATCTAGGGCGAGTTCGCCGGCGGCTGATAGGGCGGACGTCCGAAGAAGATGCCGTTCGCCTGGCGCCAAGCCGGCGGGGCCATGAAGTCTCCTTGCCACAAACCAATGCCTTCGGCACGCGCCGCCGCCTGGTCGTCTTCATAGGCGTCTGTTTCGTCGGGAATGGTCACTGCGAATCCAGACCGGATGTAGCGCTTGCTGATGTCCTCGCCGTTGACGGTGCAAGCGGCGATCACTTGCTGAAGACCGTCGGGACCGCTGAGGACGTCGCAGACAACCTCCCCTTCGGAGACGATCGTCTGAAGTTGGCGAACAGCCGCAGCAAAGCATTCCCACGGTGCGCCGTTGATATAGCAGATCTGGCGAGGCGCGACCAATTCCGCGCCGAACAGAAAGACGCGATAGCCCTCGAGCCGCAGCACGTCCGATTCCACGACCTCCGGTGTGCCCCGCAAGGTCCAGGCAAAACTCGGCGGCGCGAATATCACCAACGCCACGAGGCAAACAGCTAGTCTTCGCAACACAACACTACTCCGGCCAGGCACTGCATCGATCAGCTAGCCTTTGCGCATTTTCGCTAAGGCCGGCAAGGGGCACAGAACGTGTTTCGCCAGCTACGGTGATATCGACGCGGTCGGCCGGCTGAAGCAACAGACGACCAATAGTGTCGACCGCCGGCGACGTAACCGACACGATGACGGCGCCGTCGTTCCGCACAACAAGAGTTCCAACCACGGTGACGCTTTGCTCCGCAGCGCCCGTGACGAAGGTCAGCGTCATATCGATGTCGTCGCCAGGCTGGCGTCCTTCGGGAATCTCGCCATTGCCCGCGGCGCCGGCGTCAATCCAAAGGCCGTTGATGGCGTCGCAGCGGATCGTCATCTGCCCCTCGCCTTCCTCTGCAAGGAAGCGCAGAAAGCTGGTTGCCACGTTTGTTTCAGGGTCAAAAGCGCCGCCATTCATCCACCGGCCAGCGCTCGCAGGACTGGCCGCAACGCAAACGGCAAGGGCCAGGATCGGCGCCGCCAACCGTGACGGCAGCATTGAGACGAAAGTCTTTGCCAAGAGATATCCTCCACGACGGCCGACAGTGATGCCGCGCAGCCCCCAATGGTCGCGAATATTACCCTCCTTTTCCCCGGCCAACAAATGAGCCGGACGGACGGGCGGGCCTGCGACACCGCGCTGGATTTGGGCGCTGTTGGGGGCCTCACCGCCTGGTTGTCCATGCTTTTTTGCCTTGTCATCGACCGGCAAAGACCGATAGGGATGTCGCCAACATAACGAGCGCCGGACGATCCGGCGCCGGGGAAACGCGTCCGAGTTTGATGTCGCCGCTTGTCGAAGTCCGTTCGCTGCGCAAGAGTTTTGGCGCAGTCACCGCAGTCGACGACATCAGCTTTGCGGTCGAGCGCGGTGAGGTGCTCGGCTTCCTCGGCCCCAACGGCGCCGGCAAGTCCACCACCATGAAGATCATCACCGGCTTCCTGCCGGCAACGGCGGGAACGGCGATCGTCTGTGGCGAGGACATCCGCACCAGCCCGATCGCCGCCAAGCTGAAGCTCGGCTATCTGCCGGAAGGCTCGCCGCTCTATGGCGACATGACGCCGGAAGGCTTCCTCGATTTCGTCTGCCGCACCCGCCGCATGCCGCGCGCCGCGCGCAAGAGGGCGATTGCCGATGTCGTCGAACGGCTGGAGCTGGGGGAAGTCCTGCACCGCCGCATCGAGACGCTGTCGAAGGGCTTCCGCCGCCGCGTCGGCGTCGCCCAGGCGATCCTGCACGACCCGGACGTCCTCATCCTTGACGAGCCGACCGACGGCCTCGACCCGAACCAGAAATTCCAGGTGCGCCAGCTGATCCGCTCCATGGGCGACACCAAGGCGATCATCATCTCGACCCATATTCTGGAAGAGGTCGACGCCGTCTGCGACCGCACCATCATCATCGACCATGGCAAGATCGTCAGTGATGGCACGCCGGCGCAGCTGCATGCGCGCTCGCCCGAGCACAATGCGGTAACGTTGAAGGTGCCGGCGAGCGAAGCCGAGAAGACGATCGCGGCGCTGAAGGCCCTGCCCGAGGTCGCCGAGGTCGAAACCCGCGAGGCGAGCGGAGAGACGGCGAACCTCTTCGTGCGCCCGCGCAACGGCCAGTTCATCGTCGACGTCGTCGTCGGCGCGCTGCGCGCCGCGAACATCAACGCCACCGACATCAACAACACCGTCGGCCAGCTCGACGATGTCTTCCGCACCGTCACCACGGGCGCGGGCTAGAGGTGGCGATATGCGCGTGATGCTCACCATCACCCGGCGGGAACTGGCGTCGTATTTTTCGACGCCGCTTGCCTACATATTCATGGTGGCTTTCGTCGCGGCTGCAGGAGCCGCCACCTTCTATTTCGGCGACTTCATGGGTCGTCGCCAAGCCGACCTATCGCCGTTCTTCCAATTCCACCCATACCTGTTCCTCGTTCTGATCCCCGCCATCGGCATGCGCCTTTGGGCAGAGGAGCGGCGTCAGGGCACCATGGAATTGCTCATGACGCTGCCCATAACGAGCTGGCAGGCCGTCATGGGGAAGTTCCTGGCCGCCTGGGTCTTTCTTGGGCTCAACCTCCTCCTGACGTTTCCGATCGTTTGGACGGTCAACTATCTCGGCGATCCAGACAACGGCGTGATCGTCGCCAGCTACATCGCAAGCTTTCTCATGGGCGGTGTTCTGATCGCGGTGGCGTCCTGCGTTTCGGCGCTGACTAAGAGCCAAGTCGTCGCCTTCGTGTTCGGCGTCGGCGCGAGCTTCCTGCTGATGGTGTCGGGCTTGAATTTCGTGCTCAACCTCTTCACCGGTTGGGCTCCACAATCCGTGATCGATCTCATTTCGTCCTTCTCGCTAATTACGCATTTCAACGCGATCGCTCGCGGCGTCCTTGATGGCGAGGCGATCGTCTTCCTTCTGGCGTTGATGGCTTTCTTCTTGTTCGCCAACCGCCAGATTGTTGAGATTTCGAAGGCCTAGGAGATGTGGAACCGGCTCAACAATGCCAATCGGGCGACATTGGCGGCGATCTCGATCGCCGTTGCCGCCGTGCTCCTGATTAGCATCGTCGCCATCGGCGCTCTAACGCTGCGCTCCGCACGCGTCGACCTAACGGCGAACCAATCCTACACCGTGTCGGCGTCGACACGTGCCGTTATCGAAAACCTCTCCGGCCCGATTACGCTGCGTTTCTACCTGTCGTCGGCTCTCGTCGACGAGCACCCGGAATTGCGCGTCTACACGGACCGCATCGACGAGCTGCTGCGCGCCTATAGGGACATGTCGGGGGGTCTGATCCGCGTCGAGCACATCGATCCGGTGCCATTCTCCGCTGAGGAAGATCAGGCGATTGCCTACGATCTTCTCGGCGTGAATCTGAGCCGCGCCGGCGAACAGGGATATATCGGGCTCGTCGGCACCAATTCGGTCGACCAACTGGAAGTCATTCAGGCGCTGTCACCGGCCCGCGAGGACTTCCTTGAATATGATTTGACGCGCATGATCGCGCGCCTTTCGAACCCAATCGAGCCGCGTATCGGCGTCATCGATGGCCTCGGATTGTTTGGCAGCACAACGCTGAACCGCGATCCCTCCGCCCTCATCACGCGTCTTGGGCGTGACTACGCGCTTGTGCAGATTCCGATGGACGCCACCGCGATCCCGGACGATATCGACGCTCTGCTGGTGATCCACCCGCATGATCTGTCGGCGTCGACGCTCTATGCCATCGACCAATATGTCATTCGCGGCGGACCACTGCTCGCCTTCATCGACGCCGTGTCGGAACATTCACCGCCTTCGCAGAACAACCCGGCAGTGCCTCAATATCCCAGCTCGAACCTTGAGCCGTTGATGGCAGCGTGGGGCGTGCGCATGGTTCCCGACGCCGTCGTCGGCGACATGGACATGGCGCTTCAGGTCAGAGGACAGGCCGGCAATCAGGTTGTCGTCTCCGACTATCCGCCTTGGCTTATCGTCAGCGAGGACAATCTCGACCGCAATGATCTGGTGACGAGTGCGCTGACGCTGATGCGCATTTCATCCGCGGGCGCGCTCGAGCCGCTGGACGGCGCGAGCACGACATTCACACCGCTTATCTTCACCAGCGAGAACAACATGCTCTACGATCAGGCGACGATCCTTCGCCGCCTCGATCCCAGCACGCTGGTGAATATGTTCCAGTCGTCGGGCGTGCGACGCACCCTGGCCGCTCGAATCACGGGCATCGTCAACACCGCATACCCCGACGGACCGCCTGCCGCGGGCGATGCAGCCGCCTCGGCGCGCGCCGCCTGAACTTGTCACGCAGTCGCAGGCGCCGATCAACGTGATCATCGTCACCGATACCGACATGCTTGCCGACGATTTGAACGTCAATTCAACCGGCCAGGCGACGACGCAGAATTCGGACTTCGTCGTCAACGCGCTCGACAGCATGACGGGAGGGGGCGAGCTCATCGATCTGCGCGGCCGCGGGTTCATCTACCGGCCCTTCACCCGCGTCGATGAGTTGGAGGCCGCGGCCGACGAAAGGTATCGCACGACCGAGGAGCAGCTGCAGGCCGATCTCGATGCCACTCAGCAGCAACTCGCCGACTTGCGCGCCCAGGCGGCAACCGCTGGACAGGCGGGGGCCCTGACGCAGGAGCAGCAGAATACCGTCGCGCAGTTCAACCAGCACATCCTCGATGTTCGCGCCGAGCTGCGCGCGGTGCAGGGCGAATTGCGCAAAGACATCGATGCGCTGGCGAACTGGCTTCGCCTTCTCAACATCCTTGCCGTCCCGCTGCTGATCATCATCGTCGGGATCGTCGTTGCGGTGTGGCGGCGGGCGCGCCTTGCCTCGTACGTGCGCAGCCAAAGATCAACGGGGTAGCGGTCGCATGTCTCCGAGATCGTTCTTCGCCCTCCTCGCCGTTACCGTCGTAGCGCTCGCTATCGCCGTGGCGTTGGTGGTGACCGACAGCGGTGGCGACAACTTGCCGAATGTCGCCGGCGATCCGATGTTCCCGGCGCTCGCCGAGAATTCACAAGATCTGAGCGAACTATCCATCGAGACGAGGACCTATCGCATCGACCTGCACAAGGTCGACGGAACGTGGGTCGCGGCAAACCTCGGCGACTATCCGGTCGTGCCCGATGCCATCGCGCAGATCGTTGCCGGCCTTTCACAGATGACCGTGGTTGAGGACAAGACGTCGAACCCCGATTGGTACCAATATATCGGGGTCAACGATCCCACGGCCGATCTCCCTGCCGGCGTTACGCCAGGCGTGCATATCAGGGCGGTGGCCGCCAATGGCGATGTCCTTGCGGACGCCATCTTCGGCGCCGCAAGCGCAAGCATCGGCTACGCGCGCGACGGCGGCAGCTTCGTGCGCCGCGCGGGCGAGCGGCAGGCCTGGCTGGTGACGGGCAGCATCAACGTTCCCGGTTTCGAGCAGGACTGGTTCGGCCAACTCCTGAGCATTCCCGGCCCGCAGGTCGAGCGAATAACCATCTTCCTCGGCGATCAGATGGCGCTCGACGCGCAGAAGGTCGACTTCGACACAGGCGATTACAACCTCGTCTACCTCGACCCGTCGATCGGGCCCGCGGGCAGCACTGCGAATGACAATGGGTTGAGAGGGATCGCCCAGGGCATCGTATCGACGAGTTTCGAGGGCGTTCGTTCGGCGGAGAGCGTGACCTTCGCTGATGACGCCCGCTTGATCCGCTTCACGACGATCTCCGGTCTCCAGCTCGATGTGAAGCTCGGCGAGGCGGACGGCGATATCTGGGTCACCTATCAGGCATCGGCGCCTGAGGGGAGCGACGCGGCGGCCCAAGCGGAGGACATCAACGCGCGCGCATCCGGCTGGGCGTTCAAGCTGTTGTCATACCGGACCACCGCGCTGACGCGCGATCTTGCAACGCTCTACGATCCGCCAGCGGCACCAGAGGAGGCGCCACCGGCCGCGCCTTTGCCCGTCGTTCCGCTCTTGCCTGGCCCGTAGCAAGGACGGTCCCGTGAGGGGTTCGCCCACCGCAGCATTGGGGGGCGCGAAGCGACATCAATGCTCACGGCGATCCTCATGTTCAAACGCTTGCGAAGATGTTCTCGCCCAAATCATCGATCGGCAGGTAACGTCCCGATCACGAATATCGGACGAATACGCACTCTGCGCACTTGGACCGTCCTTCCAAACGGACTAGAACAAATAGTTGTGAGGTGCCGCCGGCAGGGTTGATGATTCCCGGCTGCACTTAAATCAAAAAAGCTTTTTTGGGAGGAAGCTTATGATGTTACGAAACCCCAAGCGGGTCTCAATGACGCTTGCCGGAGCCTTGCTTGCTTCGGCAATCGCGATGCCGGCAATGGCGCAAGTGACGCAAGAGCGCCTTGAGAACGCTGGCAACGAGCCTCAGAACTGGCTGCTGCAACTCGGCAACTATTCGTCGTGGAGCTATTCCTCACTCAACCAGATCAACCGGGACAACGTGTCTGGCTTGCGCGTGGTGACGACCATTCCGATCGCCACTGCGCTTCAGGGCATCAACTCGCAGAGCCTTGAGAACCGTCCGCTGGTCATCGACGGGATGATGTACATCAACGATGCGTGGGGCATCATCTACGGCATCGACATCTCCGATCCGGCCAATCCGGTGATTCAGTGGATCACCGACCCGGCGATGGACAAGGAAGCCGGCGAGATCAACATCACGCGCGGCCTTGCTGCGTTCGGTGACCGGATCTACGCCAACCTCGCCGACGGTCGCGTTATCGCCGTCGACGCCAACACCGGCGAACTGGTGATCGACGAGCAGGTCGCCCGCACCGAAGCCAACTGGGAGTATGATGCCGGCGAAGGCTTCACCGCTTCCCCGCTGCCGGTCGAGAACATGATCCTCGTCGGCCAGTCAAAGGGCGACTGGGGCACTCGCGGCTTCCTCGCGGCCATCGATGGCACGACAGGTGAAGAGCTGTGGCGGACCTACACAGTCCCCGGCCCTGGCGAGCCCGGTCACGAGACCTGGGCAGATCCCGCAGGTACCGCCTGGCACACGGGCGGCGGTTCGCTTTGGCAGGTCGGCTCGTACGATCCGTCAACGCGGCTGACGATCTGGGGCACCGCGAATCCGGTCCCGATGTTCGATCCGCAGGCGCGGCCCGGCGACAACCTCTACACCAACGCCGCCGTGGCGTTTAACGTCGATGACGGCTCAATCGCTTGGTACTTCCAGTACACGCCGAGCGATTCCTGGGACTTTGACGAGATCGGCGTGCACACGCTGGTCGACGCCAATGTCGACGGCGAGATGCGCCACATGGTCGTCCATTACGGCCGCAACGGCTTCTACTATCGCCTCGACGCCGGTACCGGTGACTTCATCTCGGCCACGCAATGGGTGAGTGTTGCCAACTGGACCGCTGGCATCGACGACAAGACCGGACTGCCGGTGGATTACGATCCCAACCTGCAGCTCCAGGTCTATCAGGGTGCTCCGACGCGCGTTGATCGCGACACCAACCCTGTCACCGATTTCTGCCCGACGATGCTGGGTGGCGTCCGGTGGCAGCCGACCGCGTTCGACCCGAACACCGGGATCAACTACGTGGCCGGCATGGACGGCTGCACCAACGTCACGGTTCAGCCGGCAGAGCCCGTCGAGGGCGGCGGCAACCCGAACGGCGTCGGTGCGGTTTGGCTCGGCGGCGGCAACATCCAGTCGGTTGGCCACACTCAGGATCAGCCGGAAGGCCTGATCGCAGCCATCGACACCGCCACTGGTGCAATCGTGGCATCGCGCAACCTGCCCTACATCAGCGAGTCGGGCGTTGTCGCGACCGCCGGTGGGCTGCTGTTCTATGGTGGCATCGACGGCCAGGTCATGGCCTTTGACTCGACCACGCTGGACACGCTGTGGAGCTTCAACACGAACATCCACATCAAGGCGGCGCCGATGACATTTGCGGTCAACGGCCAGCAGTATGTCGCGGTTATCGCCGGCGGCCCGGGCGGCGGCGGCGGTTATCCCGCGCTCGCCAACCAGCAGCCGGGCGCAATGCTCTACATCTTCGGCATGTAGGCAGAGTGTCTCAGAAACGGGAGGGCGACTATGGTCGCTCTCCGCAAGAGAAAGGGGCGGCCCATGCCGCCCCTTTTTTTCGTTCGACTAGAAGGGAATTTACGGCGCATCCCTCTGCGGCGGTTGCGCCACGCCTCCGGCGCGAATGGTATCGCAGATGGCCGCGTCCTGACCGTAATAGGCCCGGCAGTCTTCATCAGTGAAGGGCCCATGGCCGACGACATTGGTGAAGAGATAGGCGATCAGGCCGTTGATCTCGCGCGGGATGAGATAGACGCCCATCTTCGGCGGCGTGTTGGCACCCAACTGATCCGCCGTCATGCCATAACAACGGTCGTCAATATAGGCGCGCGCATCGAACGCCGGCATTTCCGTGCCCGGACGACCGCACTGGATGACCAAATACATCTGCTCCGGCGTTAGCGCCGTCTCGCGCAAATTAGCGCCGACAGGAGCGCGCGGATCATCGGGGAGGCCGTTTCCGGCCCAACCGTGGCACTGGCCGCACCACACCTTGTCTTTCCATACGCGGAAGCCGAGATCGATCGCGGCCTGGTCGTATTGCGTCGCCGTGCTGTCGGCCGCCTGACCGTGTGCGTTCACCACGCCGAAGGCTGCAACGCCACCGATAAGGCTGATAGCCGCGGCGGTTGCCGCAACGAATCGTCGAAGCCCAGCTCCGCTGCGTTTCGGATGTGCCTCTTGTGGCTCCATTGGCATTGTTAGGACCTCCCTATTGTTCCGTGCGCCATGTTTGCCTTGCTAAGGCCCCAGAACCGACCGTAGCATCACCGTTTTCGAGTGTCTGCAACAAGGCCTTCCTAATGCCGTTCCGCAGGTCTGATCATCTCTCGTCACGCGCTCGCAAGGTGCTTGGCGTGTGCATCTTTTACGCTTGCTTGATGGCCGGATTCAATGCCGCCGCACAGGAGATGCCGAGCAGAGATCGGGCCTCTTTCTGGGACCTCACCCTCGGTGCGAACGCTCTGGAACTCGACCCGGAACTGTATGGAGACTATGCCTGCGGCACCAATGGCGGGCCGCCGTCAACGCTGATCAACGGCTGGGCCGATTTTGCCCAATGCCGTGCCGAACCAGACACCGGTCTGCACGAGGTCCAGTTCCGCTATGACAACGAAGCCGAGTATTGGGCGCGAGCCAACAACTTCGTCGGAATGGTGCCTCAGGTTGAAGGAACGAAGCTCTACAATCTCGCCGTGATCGTTTCGGCCCTGTTTGACGACGACGGTTTCCTCGTCGGGCTGCGCGCCGTCACCGACCCGAGGGTCACCGACGACCTCAGGATGCAGTCCATCAGCCTCCGCAATTTCCTGCTCGCCCGTTTCGATCCCAATTCGTGGACCTGCGAGAACCTGCCTCTCGACGAAGGCGAGGTTCCGATCGGCGACCGTTCCCTCAAGGAGATATGCACCAAGTCCACCGAAAATGCCGATCTGCGCGTTGAATCGCACTTCTTCCGCAAGCAGGGTCAATTCGGCCTCGATCCGCGCACGAACGAACCCGTCAGCGGGCTGTTCGAAAGCAGCGTTCGGTTCGAGATGATGCTCAACCAACCCATCGAGGACCGGGCGCAGCGGCTTGCCTACATCGCAGCGAACCCGCGACCGCCAACGGAAGCGGAGTTCGAACCGGGAACGGGCGCTCAATTGTCCCGGTTGCGATCTGAGCGGGATCGACCTCAAGCGTCAGAACCTCACCGGCGCCAATCTGGCCGGCGCCAACCTGTCAGGGGCCAATCTTCACGGCGCCAATCTCACTCAGGCGAACCTCACCGGCGCCGATTTGACCAACGCCAATTTGAACCGGGCGACCCTTCGGCAGACCGATCTCGCGGGCGCTACAATGACGGGTGCCATGGCCTATGGTGCGCTCGCCGACGGCGTCAATCTCGCCGGCGCCGATATCAGCCACGCGCATTTCCAGGAAGCCAGACTGACACGCGCCAATCTCGACGACGCCCGCGCCGTGGCCGTCGATTTCAGCCGCGCAACGCTTTCCTTCGTGACGGCGCGGAACGCCAATTTCGGCGGGAGCTGGTTCAATGACGGCCAGCTCAATCGCGGCGACTTCAGCGGCGCAATCTTCCTGCAAACGCTGATGCAAAATGTCGTGCTGACCGACGCCAACCTGACGGACGCCAGCTTCGACACCGCGGATCTGATCGGCGCCGATCTACGGGGCGCGATCCTGACCAACACGGATTTCAACAATGCGCGCCTCACTCGCGTCAACCTAGCCGATACCAATCGGCAGGATGCGCTCATGGACAACGCCTTCGACGCGCCGCCCTAGGCGTGATCCCCCGTCCCCAGGTCACATCGCTCGGGGCAGGCATCTGCGTTCGGCTTCGAACTGCGGGAAGGTGTTGCAGTTCCAAAGCACGAACTCTGTGCCGGCCTCGTTGCGGCCGAAGCCGAAGACCTCGTTCCGCAGCTGCGTGGTGGTGACGGGAAGCGTCGTTGGGAACCTCTCCTGGTCATACCAGACGCCCACCTGGCAGACGCCTGTCTCCGGGCAGAATGACCGCGCGATGGGCTCCAGTTCGACGGGGTCGGCGATCGCCGCTTCGTCGACCAGCACCGCGAAATACCAATCGGCCAACTGACGCGAGTCGACGATGGCATCGAGCGCTGCGCCATCGGCGGCGATGCCCGCGGGTGGAGCGCCTGATGCCGCCGGAGCGGATTCGGCCGCCGGAGCAGCGGCGCCTTCAGTCGAAGGTGCCGGTGTCTCCGCGGCTGGCGTGCTTTCGGCGGCAGGCGCCACGGCGCCTTCGGTCGAAGGGGTCGGCGTCTCCGCGGCTGGCGTGCTTTCGGCGGCGGGCGCTGCTGCGCCTTCCGTGGAAGGCGTCGTTTCCGCGACCGGGGCCGGCGCACCCGACACGGCGACGGTCTCGTCGGCATCGCTCGGCGCCGAGGCGTTGTCGTCGTCTCCGCTCGAACAGGCGGCCAGCGAGACCATCGCCGCGAAGGCAATGACGGCGCCGATCGACCGCGTACGGCGTGCGACTATGGCGTTCCTGTCAATCATGTTTCTCGCCTCGATGGTGTGTGCGGATTAAGACAGCGTCCTTAGCCAGGGCTAGTCGGCCGGGACGTAGCGCGGGCGGTTGGATTGCGGCCGCATTGGTATCATGCGCCAGACATTGGGCGGATCGAAGGTGCCCTGCCAAAGGCCGATGCCGGCCGCGCGCGCCTGATCTTCCGCCTCGACATATTGCGTTGTCTCGGTGGGGATCGCCAGGCCGAAACCGGTTTCGACGAAAAGCTCGCCGACGTCCTGGCCGTCGATGGTGCAGGTCGCGATCACGCGACCCACAGGATCGGGGTCGGTGAGGGTTTCGCAGGTGACCTCGCCCACCGAAACGACGGTTTCGAGCGCCCTTTGCGCGGCGGCCCAACACTCCCATTGCTGATCGCCGATGCGGCAGGTCTGGGTGAGCTCAACCGAATCGACGCCCAGCAGAAAGACGCGATAGTCGCCGAGCTGGAACGTATAGGGACTGGTGACTTCAGCGGTACCGGTAATGGTCTCGGCCTGGGCAAGCGTCGGTGCAGCGGCGATCGCCACAAGAAGCGCGAGGGCTTTCGCGGCCGATAAGAACGAGGAGGAGTGGGAGCGTGTGCGTGACATGGGGCCTTCAGGATCGTTGCCGTCTGCGGATGAGTCCGCGCTGCGGGTCATAGGCGATTGCCGCCAGGGTGAAACAGACAATAGCGGTGCCAAGAACCACGGCCAGCGCAACTGCGTTGAACTGGCCGTAGGCGGCGAAGCGTACCAGCTGAACGGCATAGGTGAACGGGTTCACGGTCGCGGCCCAGTAGAGATATTCCGAGCCGCTTTCGCGCAAGCGCCATAACGGATAGAGCGCCGAGGACAGGAAGAACATCGGGAAAATGACGAAGTTCATCGTCCCCGCGAAATTCTCCAGCTGCCGGATATAGACCGACAGGAGCAGGCCGATCGAGCCCAGCATGAAGCCGCCCGCCAGCATTGCCGGAAGGATATAGAACCAGCCGGCCAAGCTAAGGAAGCGAACGTCGACGAGAGCGGCGACCGCCAGGAAAGCATAGCACTGGACCACCGAGAGGATGGTTCCGCCGATCAGTTTGCAAAGAAGCAGATACCATCGCGGCAATGGAGCGGTTAGCAGCAGCCGCATGGTGCCGACTTCGCGATCGTAGACGAGCGAAAGTGACGACTGCATGCCGTTGAAGAGCAGAACCATGCCGAGCAATCCCGGCACGATATACACCTGATACTCGATATAGGTGTTGTAGGGCGGGTCCGGCGAGATGCCGAACAGGTTCTGAAAGCCGGCGGCAAACGCCACCAGCCAGAGCGCCGGGCGAACCAGCGCCGAGCCCAGCCGTCCGTATTGATGGGCGAATTTGTAGAGTTCGCGCCAAACAATGCCACGCATGGCGCGGAGAGCGCGCAACAACGACGTGTTGCCTGCCTCCCCGCCGACGAACTCCGCAGCTCCCTCAGCTGCCCTGTCGGGTGCGCTCAAGCGCTCCTCTTATAGTCTTTTGTTTTCTTAGAACTGACACTGCGACTGTGGCATATCGACTCCCAGCGTGTCGAGATCGTTGGTCTGGTGCGGAAAGCCTTCGACCGGCGCCAGTTGCAGGACGGCATTGCCGTCAGCAAGCACAATTCCCTGGCGCATCTGATGGTCCCAGGGACGTATGCTGAGCGGCCACGCCTTGGCCCCATCAAGATTGAGCCGGTCGCCCAGAATGTAGTCCAGCACGGCCTGATAGTCGGTCGTTTGTGAACGCAGCACGCCCTGCGTGATGGCGCGCACCGATGCCCAGGCCGCCCAATCCATGCCGTCCATGCGGCGGCCGGCAAGGTCTTCGAAGCGGGCGTTGACCTGCGGGGCGCCGGAGCGCTCCCACGACCAGTGCCAGGCCTGCGCGACGAGCCCCGCCGAACCGACGACGGGACGCGGGTCGTTGGTCCAGTACGGTGCATAGCGGGCGAAATCGCCGTCGCTGTCGGCGATGAAGACCACGTCGTAATTGGCGCCGGCTGTGACGAGCGCGACGTTGTTTTCCTCGCGGTTCCGCGGATCGTTGCCGAGAACAACCGGCCTGACATCGACGATGCGCCCGCCGAAGAAGCTGACGGACTGGCGCAAGGCATCGACGGTGTCCTGATCCTGCGCAGATGGCCCCTGCAGCACCAGGATATTGCGCCAGTGCCGTGAGACGAGGAACTGCACCATGGCGTCGGTCAGCATCCGATTGCTCGGATAGGCGTGAATGAGATTGATGCGGCAGGCTTCGCCACGAAGATTGTCGTCCGGTGCGGAGACGTTGAAGATGGTGACCGGCTGGTCGGCGACGGCGTCAGCCAGTTCCAGCAGTTCCGGGCCCGGCAGGTCGGCAAGGACGAAATGAACGCCCTCGCTCACCCAGCCATCGATGGCGGCAACGAGTTCGGCAACGTCCGCCCCCTCGACATGGCGCAGGGTGAAATCGGCGTGGATGACATTGCCGATCGGAGCGGCGTCGGCGATGCCCAGTTCAGCGCCTTTTTCGGCGCGGCCAAGCGGACGCACCGGCACCATGGCATAGGCATAGTCGGGATCGTAGCGCGGATCGTCGGTGAGATCGACGAAGCCGATCGGTACCTCGGTCGTCGGCGGGTCCTGCGCTCTTGCGGCAATCGACATCATCAGCAGGGACGCGACCAGCGCCACTGTCCCCGCGGCAAGATGCGCCCGGCTAGCCATCGATAACGACCGTGTGGGGAACCCGCCCGGCCGAGATCGAGCGGATGTTACGGCGGCTTTGCACATCGATGATCGATACATCATCGCTGAGGCCGTTGGTGACATAGAGCAACCTGGCGTCCGGGCTCAACGCGGCGCCCCAGGCGCGGCTGCCGACGAGCGTATAGTCCCGCACTTCGTGGCTTGCGATATCGACGAAGCCTACGTGATTGGCACGTCCGAGCGTCACATACATGGTCGCGCCATCCTCCGAGATGGCGATGCCGACCGGCGTTACATCGACCTGGCGGAAGCCAGGAGGCAAGAACGTTAGCGTATCGACGACCTGATTGTTTGACCGGTCTATGATCGAGACCTCGCCGGACAATTCGTCGGTGACCCAAAGCTCCTTGCCGTCCTTCGTCAGCGCGAAGCGGCGCGGGCGCGTGCCGACGATGATGTTGTCGACGACAACGCCGCTTGTCGTGTCGATAACGTGCACCATATCGGCAATCTCGGACGTCGCGTAGAGGACGCTCTCGTCTTCGCTGAGAATGACGCCCTCCGGCTCGGCGCCGGTGGGAATTTCGTGCACGATGATCTTGTCGGCGATATCGATGACCTGAACGGCGGACGCTTCCTCGTTGGAGAGGTAGATGGTGTCTTCTGCGTGATTGAGGACGAACATCTCGGGACTGCGCCCGGTCGGAATGTAGTCCACCACCTGCAGCACCGAGGGATCGATAATGTCGATCACATCGTCGTCGCCGCAGGCGACGTAGAGCCGCGAGTGGTCATGGTTGAAATGCATGTCGCGGGGACGTCTCGACGTGGGGATGTCGACTACGAGCTGGTAGTCATTCGCCGGATCGAACACGAGCACGTTGTGCGTGCGTTCGTTGCTGACATAGATGTAGCCGGTCCCGGCGGCCTTGGCCGGCCCGGCGGTGCCGAGCACGAACGGCAAAGCCGAGCCGGCAAGCATTCCGCCGACGACAGTGCGGCGTGTTACGTTTGTTGTCATTGCTTCCAACCTATTGACTTGTCGCAGATACTTCCAGTGGTCGGAAGCCGCTAGCGGACGACGAACGTACCACGCAGGCCGCGGTCCTCGAAGCCCGGTACGAAGAAATCATAGTTACCCGGACGGATCGGGACAAAGAAGATGACGGCGGTGCCTTCGTCATCGAACTCCACGCTCCAAATGGCGCCATAGGCGTGGACTTCCGTGTCGCCGATCACGATCTGGTCGATCCAGGAATTGAGAAACAGTTCGGGCGCTCGGATTCCGGCTTCTTCGAGGCCGTCGCTGGTGATTTCCCAGCGATAGTACTTGCCGGTCTCCAGTTCGTATTCGCCCTGCGACAACGTCAGGTTTCGGAAGTCGATCGACAGGTTGAGATCCGTTGGACGGCTCGCGAGGTTGCCCTCTGCCGACGCCACCATCGGCGCCAGGCAGAGCGCGGCAACAACAAATGATGTGGTGAGAAGACGTTTCATCCGCGGCTCCATGCTTTATGACTATGTTGGCAGAAGCGTATAAAAGCTGCATCAAGAGTTCAAGTTTCTTTTCCGAGGTTTCCGACCGGTCGCGGAGCAGGTGAGGGAAATGCAAAATCGAGATCGTGATTGCGCGTGCGGTCGAAGCAAAGCTGGGCGCGGCTCGATCCCAGCGAAACATCGCGCCCCCTCCGCCCCATGACGAGCGCGGGGGACCCAATGTCGGTGCTTGAAGTCCAGCAAGTGACGAAATCCTACGGCGCCACAAAGGCGCTGGGCGGGGTCGACCTGTCGGTTGACGCTGGAGAGTTCGTGGCGTTGCTCGGCGCCAATGGCGCGGGCAAGACGACATTGCTGCAGCTATTGACGGGGCTATTCGCACCGGACAGTGGCACCATCAAGGTTCTGGGGCACGATCTGAGACGCGAGGCGATCAAAGCGCTGAGCGGCATCGGCGTCGTGTTTCAGCAGCAGACCCTTGATCTGGAGCTCAGCGTACGGGCGAACCTGCGCTATCATGCGGACCTGCACGGCCTGCCCCGCCGCGTTGCATCGCAGCGCATCGAGTGGGCGTTGCAGCAGTTCGGCTTGACGGAACGTGCGCGCAATCGCGCGCGAACGCTGAGCGGAGGCAATCGCAGGCGCCTCGAATTGGCCCGGGCGATGCTGCACAGGCCGCATGTGCTTCTCATGGACGAAGCGACCGTGGGCCTCGACCCTGCGAGCCGTCGCGACATCCTCGACGAGATTGTGCGGCTGAAATCGACCGAGCAAATCGGCGTCCTTTGGACGACGCATCTGGTGGACGAGATCGTGCGGGCCGATCGGCTGGTCGTCTTGCGCCGTGGCATCGTCGTCTATCGCGGGACGAAGGAAGAGCTGCTCAAACGCGAGGGCAGCACGGACCTGTCGGCTACGTTGATCAATCTGATGGGGGCAGACGCGCCGGCGTCAAGCGGCCCCTCGGACGCGAAGCCGCCGAACCCACTGATCGACGAGACGTTGGCTAGCCTATAGCGGCCCCTTGCCGGGCAGCGTCACAGCCGGCATGTCATTGAAGGTGAGGTTGAACAACGTCGTGTCGTAGTTGTCGCCTTCGCCGGTCCCGCCGGGCGTACCGTCCAATTCTGCGTTCTGGGCGGCCTCGGTGTCGTCTGCCTGCTGCGTTTGCTCGAGTGTCCCCTGAACCTCCTGACCGTCGTCCAGAAGATCTTGCGCGCCATCAGCGGCGTCGGCCAGCGGTGCGGTATAGGCGATCTGGTAACTCCTCGGATGTCCGTTGGGGATGTTGTTGTCGTCGAGTTCCTCGACCCAAAGGTAGATGGCGCCGGCATCGCCGGTGAACTGGTCGGGCTCGACAATGCGCGTGGCGACCAACGAGAAACGCTCCGGCAGGCGATCGTTGCTGGGCCATCCACGCACGGCGCTGATGGCAAAATAGCTGGCAACGAAGAACGCGCCGGTGATGACGATCGCCGTCCCCTTGATCCACCAGCGCCAGCGCGACACGAGATTCAGGCTGAGCAGCAGCACCGCAATCATGACGTAGGCGGCAACCGCGGCGATGATGGTCCCGATCGGCATGACTACCCTACTGCGCCCGACCGCGGGCGCGTTCGACCAACGATACGAAACGGTTGTTGAGGTCGGACGGATTGCCCTCGGCGTCCAGAGTGAACCTGATGGCCGTCTTCTCGTCACCGCGATGATCGAGTTCGACGGTGCCGTAATAGACGATTTCGGCTTGCGGATTGATGCGCTGGACCGTCACGGTAACCGGCACCGGGTCGACGCCGTTGGCGACATAGTGCTCGACATTGACCACATACTCGCCCGGCACGATGCCGCGCATCGTGACGATCTCTTGGTTCAGGGGGTTCTCGATCCTGACGCCGTTGACGACCAGCGTGTCGCGATAGTTGCCGCGATCATCGCGATCAAGGCTGAGGAAGCCCGCCTCGAGGTTGCGGTACCAAACGATGTTGCCCGCAGGGATCCTCGAACATAGGTGTCGATGTCGTCCGGATTGCCGTCCGGCCAGCTCACGGTGATGATGTACTCGCGCGTTGAGCTGCGACGGTGCCGGCGACGGCGTCGGGCCGGATCAGCGCAAAGGAGATGAACACCATGATGGCGAAGCCCATCAGGATGTTGAGCAGGATGTCGGTGAAGGGAACGAATGTCCCGTCGTCGCTTCCGCCGAATAGGCTAGAACTCTTCGAACATCGCCCTTCGGCTCTAGCGTCGGAACGACATAAACCTCGGTCAGCTCGGTGACCTCGTGGAAGAGGTCGGCGATGGCCTCATCGAGCAGGTAGTACTCGAACTTGAGCAGCAGCGCCGTGGCGATGCCGGTGACGGTCACGTTCAGCGCGATGGCCATGCCGCTGCTCATGCCGGTCAAGCGTCTGGCGCAGCGACTGCGCGTCGAACGCGTCGAGGCCAGCGACCGGAATCAGCATGAGGATGAAGCCGACAGCGGTACCGAGAAGCGCAAGGCGCAGCAGCGACTCGGAAATGAACAGGCCGAGCTTTTCGCGCGAGCGAAGCTGGTCGGCGAGCGAACGGAGCAGCAGCGTCTGGTCGAGATGATGTTCGCCGAGGGTGCGCGCCTTGGCGATCAGATTGGCGATGTGATCGGTGACGATGCCCGGCTCCAGCGCCTGGCCCGTCGAGGTGATGACCTGGTCGTCGTTGACGGTCAGTGCGCGGCCGCCGCGCGGCGACGACTGCGTCGCGAACTTTGCGTGCCGCGATCAGTTCCCTCGACACGATCACCGTCTGAAACAGACAATGGAAGCTCGTCGCTATGAAGATCCGTCAGAATGACCAAAGAGATCTTGGTGCGGTCGGTCTCCAGCATCGCCTGGATGAGACCGAAAGTACAGAAGCACCAAGATGCCGAAGACGATCAGTACGGTGACTAAAATCCATTTGAGCACCGGCGCGTAGTCACGTGACTGCGCATCCGATCCCAGTACAGCGGTCATAAATGACACTGCAATTCCCTCACCAGTCCTTGGGCCGGTTCCCTTGCGGCCGGATCCTGAACGAGCCCGGCTCACCGAGAACTCTTTGCCCCCATTTCCCCGGTGCGGTCGGCCATTCATCTTTCGGCCTTATCCGCGGGTTGGACCTTGCAGGGCGAAATACCTTTCGTCAACTCCGTGACCGGTCGAGAAAGCGCGAGCGCGCGCAGCGAAAGCTTCCATTCGGACTCGGTTCATTTGACCCAAACGGGTCATGGTGAAGTGCGTCCGCGACCGATGCTGCCCGCCGTTCAGTAATGACGCGTCTAGACGGCAGGATCTTCCCGGGACTTCAAGATTTTTGGACGGGCGGCGTCCATTCCCGGCGCGCGGCACCTCCTCCGCGTCGCCTACAAAAGCCGGACCATTGCGCGCTTCATCACAAATTGCGTCGCGGCGAATATTTGGGCAACGGGCCGCTGCCGGCGGCAGGCTCCCTCCCCGGCTCAGAGCGCAAGAAGGGCTAGGCTTCGGACATCTTGGCCGATTGCCGGCGCGCTGTTGGGGATGTGCCGCCACGAATCGTGGCCGAATCAACACGCTTGCCAAGCGCCAATTTGCCTGTCTAGCCTACGCGCTTACTCTGCCGGTCTTGCGGCCGGCAGGAGGCGCCTGGACAAGGGGGGCGCTCCTCGAAGTGTCAGTGTACTGTTGTTTGAAGGGGAATAGTCCATGAAACACATATCGTTTTTTCGCGCGACGGCCGTAGCCGTGGCGCTGGCCGTCTCTGCGGTCAGTGCCGAGGCCGCCACGTTGCGCATATTCAACGGCGGCGAACCCGCCTCGATCGACCCGCAGCGCGTCTCGGGCGACTGGGAAGACCGCATTGTCGGTGACTACCTCGAAGGCCTGATGACGGAAGACGCCGACGCCAATGCCGGTCCTCGGCCAGGCGGCGTCCTACACGATATCCGATGACGGGTTGGTCTACACCTTCACGCTTCGCGACGACGCGATGTGGTCCGACGGCGTGCCCGTCACCGCCAAGGACTTCGTCTATGCGTTCCAGCGACTGCTCGATCCGACGACGGGCGAATGAATACGCCTATCTGCAGTATCTCATCAAGAACGCCGAAGCGATCAACACCGGCGAAATGCCGATGTCGACGAGCTCGGCGTCAAGGCGCTCGACGACAAGACGGTCCAGATCACGCTGGAAGATCCGACGCCGTACTTCCTCGACGCCCTGACCCACTACACCGCCTATCCGGTGCCGGTGCATGTCGTCGACGAGTATGGCGACGACTGGATCCAGCCCGATCACATCGTGGCCAACGGCCCGTATCATCCCGGTCGAGTGGGTTCCGGGCGCCTACATCCATTCGGTGAAGAACGCCAACCTACTACGATGCCGACAACGTGCAGATCGACGACGTCTATTACTACGCGATGGACGACTCAGGCTGCGTTGCAGCGCTATCGCGCCGGCGAATTCGACATCATGACGGACTTCCCGACGGATCAGTATTCGATCCTTCAGGACCAGTATCCGGGTCAGGCGCATGTCGCGCCGTTCCTCGGCCTCTACTACTACGTCATGAACCAGACCAAGCCGGAGCTGCAGGACGTCAATGTGCGTCGAGGCGCTGTCGATGGCGATCAACCGCGAGGTCATCGGTCCGGACATTCTGGGAACCGGCGAACTGCCGGCCTATGGCTGGGTCCCGCCGGGCACCGCGAACTATCCGTCGGCGAATATCGTCCGGCTTGGGCCGACGAGCCTTACGAGCAGCGCGTTGCCGAAGCGGCAAGCTGATGGAAGCGGCCGGCTACACCGACGACAATCCGCTGCATCTGGTAGCTGCGCTACAACACCAACGAGAACCACCAGCGCATCGCGGTCGCGATTGCGGCGATGTGGGAGCCGATCCATGTCAAGGTGGAGCTGTTCAACTCCGAGGTCGCCGTGCACTACGACGCCCTGCAGAACAGCGACTTCCAGATCGGTCGCGCGGGCTGGCTGATGGACTACAACGACGCCATCAACATGCTCGACCTGCTGCGCTCGGACGTCCTGTACAACTACGGCCGCTACAACAATCCGGAATTTGACGCGCTGCTTCGGCAGAGCGCCACGATGACGGATCAGGCGGCTCGTGCGGAAGTGCTGCGCCAGGCCGAAGAGATCGCCATGGGCGACTTCGCGGCATGCCGATCTACTACTATGTGTCCAAGAACGTTGTTGCGCCGAACGTCCACGGCTTCGTCGACAACGCCAAGGACATCCACCGCACCCGCTGGCTCTCGCTCGACGAGTAGCCGGTAAGCCAAGGGGGGCCGCAGCGATCAATCGCTGCGGCCCCTAACCCTTCGGCCGCCGGTTTCCCGGTTGGCCGGGCCTCAGGGTGACCCCATGTTGCGCTATGCCATTCGCCGTGTTCTGTCGGCGCTACCGGTCGTCCTGATCGCGATCACGGTCTGCCTTCATCATTATGCGGCTGGCGCCGGGCGGCCCCTTCGACCGCGAACGCCCGCTGCCCCCGGTCGTTCTGGCCAATGTCGAGGCCTACTACCATCTGGACGAATCCGCTGATCGCTGCAGTACTTCCGCTATGTCGGCGGACTGCTGCACGGCGATTTCGGGCCGTCGATGAGTTCCTACGGCTTCACCGTGGCGCAGCTTCTCGCCATCGGCCTGCCGTTTACGCTGATGCTGGGCGGCATTGCCTTCTTCGTGGCGGCACCGCGTCGGCGTCGTCGCCGGCTCGATCGCCGCGGTGCAATCAAAACAAGATGGCCGGACTATGTGCTCGTCCTGCTGGTCATGCTCGGCGTCATCGTTCCGAACTTCCTGATGGGCGCCCTGCTGCAGCTGCTCTTCGGCGTCTATCTCAAATGGCTACCGGCAGGCGGCTGGGAGACCGGGTCGATATCGCATCTGGTGCTGCCGGTCACGGTGCTCGCCTGGCCGCACGCCGCGCGCATTGTCGCGGCTGATGCGCGGCTCGATGATCGAGGTGCTGGGCACCAACTACATCCGCACGGCCAAATCGAAGGGTATCGGCGAACGCCTGGTGATCTGGCGGCACGCGCTGAAGCCGGCGCTGATCCCGGTCGTATCCTATCTCGGACCGGGTCTTTCCTATCTCCTCACCGGCTCGCTGGTGGTTGAAAAGATCTTCGGCCTGCCCGGCATCGGCAGCTATTTCGTCAAGGCCGCGCTCAATCGCGACTACGGCCTCGTGCTCGGCACGACGATCTTCTACATGTTCATCATCCTCATCCTCAATCTGATCGTCGACCTCGTCTATGCCTGGCTCGATCCCAAGGTGAGGTACCGCTGATGGTCAGCCTGACGGGACGCAACAAGGACGCGCTCAGCGAATATGGCGCCGACGCTTGCCGCAGGCATGCGCGCCGAGCGGGTCGCTCGCTGGCGCAGGACGCCTTGCGCCGGCTGCTCGCCAACAAGGCGGCGGTGGTTTCCATCGTCGTCGTTGTCGTGATCGTCCTCGTCGCGCTGATCGTGCCGCATCTTCTTCCGTGGGAGTATGGCGAGGTCGACTGGACGGCGATCCGCAAGCCGCCCGATTTCGGCAAAGGGCCACTATCTCGGCACCGACCAGAACGGCCGCGACCTGCTGGCCCGACTGTTCCAGGGCACGCAGATGTCGCTGATGGTCGCGGCCGTCGCGACCGTCGTCTCGGTCGTTATCGGCGTCATCTATGGCGCCGTCGCCGGCTATTTCGGCGGCCGCGTCGACGCCCTGATGATGCGCTTCGTCGACGTCATGTATGCGCTGCCCTACATCGCTGTTCGTCATCATCCTGGTCGTCATCTTCGGCCGCTCGCCGGTCCTCCTGTTCGTCGGCATCGGCGCACTGGAATGGCTGACCATGGCCCGCATCGTGCGCGGCCAGACGCTGAGCTTGAAGGAAAAGGAATTCATCGAGGCGGCGCGGGCCGGCGGGCCACGGCCATTCACCATCATCATGCGCCACATCGTGCCGAACCTCACCGGCCCGGTGGTCATCTATGCGACGCTGACGGTCCCGGAGATCATCATCACCGAGAGCTTCCTCTCCTATCTCGGCCTCGGCGTGCAGGAGCCGCAGACCTCGCTCGGCACGCTGATCTCCGAACGGCGCGCCGGTTGCCGAGGTCATGCCCTGGCTGCTGATCTTCCCCGGCCTTCGTTCTGGTCACGCATGCTCTTGTGCGCTCACCTATATCGGCGACGGCCTCCGCGACGCGCTCGACCCGAAGGACCGCTGACCCATGGCCGATGTTCTCGAAGTCGACGATCTCAACGTCACTTTCGCTCTGCATGACGGCGAAGTGCAGGCCGTGCGCGAATCTCGACTTCGTGCTCGATGAGGGCGAAACGCTCGCCGTCGTCGGCGAGAGCGGTTCGGGCAAATCGCCAGGCCTTCCTCGCCATGATGGGGCTGCTGGCCCGCAACGGCCGCGCCACCGGCAAGGCCAAGCTTCGGCAATGTCGATCTGCTGGCGCTGTCGCCGCGCCAGCTCGACCAGTATCGCGGCCGCGACATCGCGATGATCTTCCAGGATCCGATGACCTCGCTCAATCCGAGCCTGAAGATCGACAAGCAGCTCGCCGAGGTGCTGGTGCAAGCATCGCGGCATATGACCATGAGCGGGCGGCGAAACGCGTGCGTCGAGATGCTCGACCGCGTCGGCATCCCGGAACCGGCGAAGCGCGCGCGCTCCTATCCGCACGAACTTTCGGGCGGCATGCGCCAGCGCGTGATGATCGCCATGGCGCTGTTGTGCGAGCCGAAGGTGCTGATCGCCGACGAGCCGACCACGGCGCTCGACGTGACGGTGCAGGCCGCAGATGCTGCGAACTGTTCAGGACGCTGACCGACGGATTTCGGCACGGCGCTGGTGCTGATCACCCATGATCTCGGCGTCGTCGCCGGCCTCGCCGACCGCATGATGGTGATGTATGCCGGCCGGGCGGTGGAAATCGGCGCGGTCGACGATCTGTTCTACAATCCGCGCCATCCCTACACGTTCGGCCTTCTGCACTCGACGCCGCATGTCGAGAACTCGCGGCGAGCGGCTGCGCCGATCAAGGGCCTGCCGCCCAGCCTCGAGCATCTGCCGACCGGCTGCGCGTTCCATCCGCGCTGCGCCGTTCAAAATGGATATGCTGCATGCGTGAGAGGCCGGCGCTTGAACGACCGCGGAGGCCAATCGTCTCGCGGCCTGCTTCTATGAGGGCGAAATGGTGCGCGAGCGACTGGAGGAGGCTGCGCAATGAGCTGACGCGTCGACGCCAGTTCTCCAAGTCGAGCATCTGACCAAGGTCGTTCGATGTCCCGCCGGACTCTTGCGCCGACCGCTGACGCTGACGGCGCTCGGACGACATCAGCCTGTCCAGTCACCAATGGCGAGACGCTCGGCATCGTCGGGGAAAGCGGGTGCGGCAAGTCGACCCTCGGCCGCTGCATCCTGCAGCTCGTTGACGCCGGAAGAGGGTGTGGTCTCTGGCTCGGACAGGACCTGACGACGCTCCGCCGGACGACGATGCGCAAGCATGCGCCGCGATCTGCAGATCATCTTTCAGGATCCGCTGGCCTCGCTCAATCCGCGCATGACCGTCGGCGACATCATCGCCGATCCGCTCCGTATCCTGATGCCCGAACATGTCACGGAAGCGAGCGGCGCGCGCGAGGTGATCGAAAGATGATGGAAGCCGTCGGGCTGCTGCCCGAGATGATCAACCGCTATCCGCACGAGTTCTCCGGCGGGCAGGCCCAGCGCATCGGCATCGCCCGCGCGCTGATCACCGAACCGAAGCTGATCGTCTGCGACGAGCCGGTCTCGGCGCTCGACGTGTCAATTCAGGCGCAGATTCTCAATCTGCTCGCCGACCTCAAGGAGCGAGTTCGGCCTGACGCTGATCTTCATCAGCCACGACCTCGGCGTCGTCCGTCATGTCAGCGACCGCATCATGGTGCTTTATCTCGGCCGGATCGTCGAAATGGCCACCGGCGACGCGCTCTATCACGATCCGAAGCATCCCTACACGCGGGCGCTGCTGACGGCGGTGCCGATCGCCGATCCGAAAAAGGCGCGCGAGCGGTCGATCGAAGGGCTGGTCGGCGAAGTTCCGTCGCCGATCAATCCGCCCTCGGGATGCGCGCTTCCGCACCCGTTGCCCCTACGCGATCCAGGCTTGCGCCGAGGGTCGGCCGCCGCTCGAAGATATTGGCGGCGGACGACAGGTGGCCTGCATCCGTTGGAGAGAAATCGACGAGCTTGGTCCGGCGGCGATGACCCGCTCTGCCACGGAAATCACCCAGACGATCGGGGCCGCAAGCTAGCGTCGGTCAGACAACCAATGCGGCGCCGCCGCCGACAACCAGTCGCCGCGCTCCGCGCAGATCGAGCGTCGAACCGCGAGGAGTCTGCACCAGACGCAGAACGGCGTTGTCGCAGTGCAGGCAACGCAGGATGGCGCCCATCGCACCGCCATAGACATGGATCGCACCGAGCTCGGCGCTGGCGCCACACTGATCGCAGGTGAGGACGGCCGTCGTCATGTCGACGACGAAGAAATCGGACAACAGGCCGGCAACTGCATTGCCGTCGAGGGGCGCGAGGTCGTCTTGCGTGCCGGTGTTCATCGCTAGCCTCCCGTTGGCCCGAAGCGCTCAGTCTTGACCGTCTCGGCCGGGTAGCCGAGGTCGACCAGATATCCGGCCGCCGCTTCAACCAGGCCGGTCGGTCCGCAGATATAGGTTCGCGGCCGCTCGCTCGGCCGGAAGCCGAAGCGTTCCAGCATGCCGCGGTCGATGCGCCCGCTTGCGCCGGTCCAGCCGGGTGGCTGCGCATCGGTGAGCGTGTGGATGACATCGAGCGCTTCGTCGGCCGCCGTGAGGCGATCGAGTTCGGCGCGATAGATGATGTCGCCCTCGCTGCGCGAGGAATAGAGGAGCCGCGTCGGCACGGTACTGCCGGCCAAGGCGCGGTGGCGCAGCATGGCCATCAGCGGCACGATGCCGGAGCCGCCGGCGATGAGAAACAACGGTTCGCCCATCGACGCCTTCCACACGAAATGGCCGCCAATCGGACCGCGGATTTGAAAACGGTCGCCGGGCCGGGCTTCGGTGGTGAGGTAGGTTGAAACTTCACCGGTCTCGAGATGCTGCACCGTCAGCTCGAGTTTCGCTTCTTCCGGCGCTGAGGCGATGGAGTAGCTGCGCTGCGCCTGATAGCCATCCTCGGAGGTGAGGCGAACGTCGAGATGCTGGCCGGCGAAATGGCCCGGCCAATCCGGAACATCGAGATAGAGGCTGCGGACTTTGGCCGTCTCGTCGCTGAAGGCGACGATTTCGGCCGTCAGCCAAGCGAGGCGGCGGGCGCCAGGACTTGGACCGTCAGTCGCCCGCATAGCGCTGCTCCCGCCAGGGATCGCCATACATGTTGTAGCCGAGTTGCTCCCAGAAGCCGGGCGTGTCGGCGGTGATGAACTCCAGCGCGCGCACCCATTTTGCGCTCTTCCAGAAATAGAGATGCGGCACGAGGAGGCGCGCCGGGCCGCCATGCGCCGGCAGGAGCGGCAGCTGTTCGTATTGTGTGGCGATCATCGCCTTGCCGCCGAGAAGGTCGGCGACCGGAACGTTGGTGGTATAGCCGCCATCGCAATGCGCCATGACGAAGGATGTCGGCGGTGCGCTAAGGCCCGCCGCGGCAAGCAGATCATCGACACTGACGCCGCGCCAGCGCGTGTCGAGCTTCGACCAGGTCGTCACGCAATGGATGTCGACGGTTTGATCGGTCTGCGGCAACGCCTCGAACTCGTCCCAACTCCAGCCGGCGAGCTCAGCGCCATTGTGCCGGAGCGCAAAACGCCAGCTGTCGAGCTTGGTCACGGGTGTCGGCCCGGCAGACAGAACCGGGAAGTCGCTGACCAGATGCTGCCCAGGCGGCATGCGGTCGGTTCGGCCTTCAGTTCCGCCGCGGGCACGGAAGCCACGTGAGATCGGTGGTTCGCTCATTGTCGACCCGCCTCGATTGATCGGTAGAAGCAACGATAGCGCAACATTGGATTGCCTGCGATTGCGTTTGTGGAGCGGCTTTGCGGCGCATCCGCATGAGCGTTGCCGCAGGTTCACATCCCCGTCGTCAAGCGTGGGCTAGGTTCGCGCGCAATTGGCGCTTCCAGATTAGAATGACTTCACTTTGAAGTCTTTCTAACCTATTGAAATAGCAGGATAATAGTCCTTGACCTTGCCGCGCATTGAAGCCAAAGGAAGGCCGCAGCCGCGCTGCCAAGCGGCCCGGGAACTTGAACCGCGAGGCCTTGACCCTCGCCGATTTGAGGAAGTCTCACGATGATGCAGCTAGCCCGACGCGCGACGAGCGTGATTGCCTTTGTCGCGTTCGCCCCGTTCTCAGCCGTGGCGCAGGACGCCGCCGCGCCCGACCCGCGCGAGGTGGTCGAGACCTATGCCGATATCGCCCAGGCGGGCTACGAAGATTCGCTGACCCTTGCCCTCGTGCTGCGAGATGCGGTCGCGGACCTGATTGCCAATCCAAGCGAGGAAACGATGGCGGCGGCGCGCACCGCATGGATCGCCGCGCGCGTTCCCTACATGCAGACCGAGGCCTATCGCTTCGGCAACATCATCGTCGACGAGTGGGAGGGCAAGGTGAATGCCTGGCCGCTCGATGAAGGCCTGATCGACTATGTCGCCTCTTCCTATGGCCTCGAGAACGACCTCAATCAGTTTTATCGGCTGAATGTCATCGCCAACCCGATCCTCCATGTCGGCGGACGCGAGATCGACGCGACGGAAATCACCGCCGACCTGTTGCAGAACACGCTTCAGGAACTCGGTGGTGTCGAGGCGAATGTCGCCACCGGCTATCATGCGATCGAATTCCTGCTGTGGGGTCAGGATCTCAACGGAACCGGCCCCGGCGCGGGCAACCGCCCCTACACCGACTATGACCTCGCCAACTGCACCGGCGGCAATTGCGACCGACGCGCGCAATATCTTCAGGCCGTCGCCGACCTCCTCGTCTCCGATCTCGAAGAGATGGTCGCCGATTGGCAGGAAGACGGCGCAGCCCGGGCAGCGGTCGTCACCAATCCGCTCGACGGCCTGCGCGCCGTTTTCATGGGCCTCGGGTCGATGTCCTATGGCGAGCTCGCCGGACAGCGCATCAAGCTCGGCCTGCTGATCCACGACCCTGAGCAGGAGCATGACTGCTTCTCCGACAACACCTACAACTCCAACTACTATGACGCGCTCGGCCTGCAGAACGTCTATCTCGGCCGCTATGTCCGCATTGACGGGAGCGTCGTCGAGGGACCGAGCCCGGCCGATCTCGTCAACGCCGCCGACGCGGAAGTCGGCGCATTGATGATCCAACGGCTGGAAGAGACGATGCAGGCGGTGGGCGTGATGAAGACGCGCGGCGAGACCGTCGAGGCCTATGACCAGATGCTCGCCGAGGGCAATGCAGAAGGCAACGCGGTGGTTCAGGCCGTGGTCGATGCCCTCCTCGTCCAGACCACCGCAATCGAAAGTGCAATCGTCGCGCTCGATCTTGGTCCGCTGGAACTCGAGCGCTCCGATGCGCTCGACAATCCGCAGGCCGTGTTCGAATAGACCGAATGGAGGGGGGGCCTTCGCGCTCCGATAGACAAGATGAAGCTCGACGCGACCAGACGCCTTTATGCCGTCGCCGCCCTTGCCGGCGGCGTCGGCGTCGTTGCTGCCTTCGCAAGCCCAATGGTCGAGCGTCCCGACCTCGATCCGAACGATCGTGACCGCATCGCGGCGATCGTGACGCCGACGACAAGCTTCGATGCGGCCGAAGCGTTCGAGGCCAATCCTGGTGGCGCAACGACGACGCCGCGCGCCGACCGCGACGCCTTCTCTCAACCCTCGGCCAATCTCGATTTTGCCGCGCGTGCCGACTTCACGGTGGGCGACGGCGTGTTCCGGACGCTTTGGGTGTCGGCGCCGTCATCGACCACATCGTCGGATGGGCTTGGCCCGTTGTTCAACGCGCGCGGCTGCCAGGAATGCCACATCAAGGATGGACGCGGTCATCCGCCGGCAGAAGGGGCGACAGACGCTGTTTCGTTCCTCCTGGCGCTCTCCTATCCCGATGGCGTCGTCTCCGCCTACGGACATCAGCTCGAGGATTTCGCCGTTGCCGGCCTTCCCGCCGAAGGGCGCGTGAACGTCACTTACACCGAGACGCCGGTCGACCTCGCCGGTGGCGAGATCGTCATTCTTCACGTGCCGCACTATGAAGTGACCGATCTCGGCTACGGTCCTTTGCCCGAAGGCACGGTGCTGTCGCCACGCATAGCGCCGCAGATGATCGGCCTCGGTCTCCTCGAGGCGATCCACCCGAATGACATCATCGCGCATGCTGATGCCGACGACGCCAATGGCGACGGCATTTCCGGCCGCATCAACTGGGTGATCGACATGGCCACGGGCGAGACCGCGATCGGCCGTTTCGGCTGGCGCGCATCACAGCCGACCATCGCCGACCAGACGGCGGTCGCCTTCGCGAACGACATGGGCCTCGGCACGGACCTGAACCCCTTGCCGCATGGCGATTGCACGGAGCTCCAGGCCGACTGTCTCGCGGCGCCGATCGGCGCCGCCGAGGGCGAACCCGAGGTCAATCCAGATCTGTTCGACCTCGTCGTCTTCTATGCGCACCATCTCGGCGTGCCGGCGCGGCGCGACTATGACGATCCGCAAGTTCTGGCCGGCAAGGAGCTGTTTTACGAAACCGGCTGCGCCAGCTGTCATACGCCGAAATACGTAACCTCGAACGATCCGAGCATCGACGCCGCGCTGAGGCGCCAGCTGATCTGGCCCTATACCGATCTCCTGCTGCACGACATGGGGCCGGGCCTCGCTGACGGCGGCGCCGACGGCTATGAATGGCGAACCGCGCCGCTCTGGGGCATCGGCCTCACCGAGACGGTAAGCGGCGAAGGGCATTTCCTTCACGACGGGCGCGCAACGACGCTCCTCGAAGCCATCCTGTGGCATGGCGGCGAGGCGCAGACCGCGCGCGATGCAGTGATCAACATGTCGCCGGAAGACCGTGCGGCCCTGATCCGTTTCCTGGAGTCGCTGTAAATGATTGCTGCCGCTCGCACCCCCATTGGCGACGCACTGCGCAAGGTCGTCGCCGGATGTCTTATCGCCTGTCTCGGTTCGACGGCCGGCATGGCCTCAACCACGGCACAGGAAGGAACGGGCACCGACTTCAGCGGCTTCGTCTCGCGGGCGATGGACAATGTCATTGTCCCCGGCTTCGTCGCGCTCGAAACGGCGGCCGAGGCGCTGGATGCCGGCGTCGGAGCCTATTGCGCGACACCGAGCGACGAAACCGCCACGGCGCTCCACGATGCCTTCGCCGCCACCGCCACGGCCTGGGGGCACGTGCAGTTCCTTCCTATCGCCCCGCTCGACACCGACAACCGCCGCGACCGCTTCTTCTTCTGGCCGGATCCGCGCGGCACGACGCTTCGCCAGATTCAGCCGATCATCGTCGATCGCGACGAGAGCGTGACCGACCCGGTTCAGCTGCATGACAAGAGTGTCGCGCTGCAGGGTCTCGGGGCACTGGAATATGTTCTCTACGGCACGGGCGCCGAAAGCATCCGCGCCGGTGACGACGACGGTCGGTTCCGTTGCGCCTACGCCACAGCAATCACCACCGGCCTGGTGGATATGGCGAGCGCCCTGGCGGCCGAGACGGCGCCGGGTTCCGATTTCGACCAAGCGATCCGCAATCCCGGTCCGGACAATCCGGTCTACCCGACGCCGGACGCGGCGATGGCCGATCTCATCATCGGCGCCGGCAACGCCGTGGAACTCGTGCGTGACAGCCTGCTGCTTCCGGTTCTCGGCGAGGCGCTGGAATTCGCCCGCCCGCATATCGCGCCACTGTGGCGCGGCAGCCTGTCGATGACCTTCCTCAAGGCGCTCGCCGACGGGTCGCAGCAACTCCTGAACGGCGGCGACCTGCTGCAGGTGCTGCCGCAAGATATGGCGTGGATTTCAGGATTCCCTCGACTGGGAGTTCTGGTCGATCGGCGATGCGCTGCCATCCGACGACGTGTCGATCGACGAAGCGGCGGTCGATGGCGACTATCGCCAGGCGCTCTTTCGCCTCGTCGCCTACACCGACAATCTGAAGTCGCTCATCGGCATCTCGGTCCCGCGCGCACTCAACCTCAGCGGTTTCAACTTCGCCGATGGAGATTGAGCGGCGCGCCTTCATCAAGCTCGCGGGTGCGGCAGCGCTGACGCTGTGCGGGCCGACCGTTTCGCGCGCACAGGCGAGCGACGGCGCGACGCGCTATGTCAGCGCCTGCATGCTTGCCGACGGCAGCTTCGCGGTCGTCGAGTTTGACCCCGAAGGTCTGATCCTGCGGACGATCCCGCTGCCTAATCGGGGCCATGGTCTGGCGATGACGGCCGACCGGCATGTTGCGGTCGCCTTCTCGCGTCATCCCTATACGATTGGCGTCGCCTTCGAAGTGGGGGGGCGCGCGCCGCCGACCGTGTTCGCCTGTCCTGCCGACCGGCATTTCTACGGCCATGGCGCATTTGCCGATGGCGATCGCCTGCTGCTGGCGACCGAGAACGATTATGAGGACGGTCGTGGCGTGATCGGCGTCTATGACGTCGCTGCCGGCTTCTCTCGCATCGGCGAGTTCGACAGCCACGGCATCGGGCCACATGAAATGGTGATGCTGGCAGACGGGCGCACGGCCGCAATCGCCAATGGCGGCATCGACACGCATCCAATGACCGGCGACGCACGGCTCAATCTCGCGTCGATGGATTCCTCGCTGGTCTTTCTCGACACCGCCAATGGCGACATCCTCGCCGAACATCGCCTCGATCCGTCGCTCTACCAGCTATCGATGCGTCACCTCGCCGTCGACGCCATGGGCTCGGTGTGGTTCGGCTGCCAATATGTCGGCGCCGAAACCGATCAGCCTCCTCTGATCGGCAGAGCAGCAACGGACGTCGCGCCCATGCTCATCGCCGACCCGCCGCAATCTCGGGCGTCGCTGCGCAATTATGTCGGCGCCGTTTCGACGACAATGGGTGGCAACGTCATTGCCGTGTCGGCACCGCGCGGCGGGCACGTCGTGTTCCTCGACCTCGCCGGCAATGTCCTCGGCTCGGCTCCGCTCGCCGATGGCTGCGGCGTCGCTCCGCTCGACGACGGACGCGTTGTCGCGTCGGCGGGCACGGGAAGACTGATCGCAGCCGGGCCGGGCTCCGCCTCTCAACAGCTGGCGCAATACGACCTCGCCTTCGACGCCCATATTCTGGCTGCCCGCGCCACCTAGGCGGCGTCCACACATCATCGATCACGCAAGCCGATTCCCCTGTCGGGTCAGACCCTTCCGGCGGCGGTCTTCGATCCGTCATTTTCGCGACACCGAAACGACGGATCGCCGTCACCGACGCGTCGTCGCGGCGCCACAGCCCCGCAATCGAGAGCGACTAGGCGAGACGGGCACACAACCCCTTCCGAGGAGCACTTTTCATGCTTAGGAAACTTTCCCTCGCGGCGGCGCTTTGCGCGTCGGTCGCGGTCCCGGCCGTCGCTCAGGATTTCGGGCAGACGGTCGAGAACATGCTTGCCCAGCAATCTCTCGCCCTTTTCGGTATCGCAGCGCCGCTGACGACCGAGGTTCCGGAAACCGGTGACGGCTACCGCACGGCCAACAGCACGGCGGACGATGCTCTCGCCGTCGCACCGGGTCTTACTGCGAGCTTCCTTACCCGCGAAGCCGGCAATGCTTTCGACCAGTTCGCGTTCTATCCTGCGGAGAACCCGACCCACATCATCGGCTGCGTCGAGAGCCGCCGCGAGGAGATCGCCGACGGCAAGTACAATCCTTCCGTTCAGAGCGTCTCCCTCGCCGACGGCACCGTGACGACTATCCTTCGTGGTCTGACCTCGTGCGATCCGGTTCGCGTCACGCCTTGGGGCACCGTCCTCGTCGGCGAGGAGCGCACCGACGGTCTCTCCTATGAGATCCTCGACCCGCTCAATGTTGCGAATGTCACCGTCACCAACCGCGCCACCGGCGAGACCGACGATCCCGAGCATGTCGTCGGCCGCCTTGCTCTGCCGACCATCGGCTATGAAGGCGTCGGCATCACCGCCGAGGGCGTTGTATATGCCGGTGACGAACTCCGTCCGGGCAGCGATACGCCGGATGCCGATGGCGGTGCGATCTTCAAGTTCGTCCCGGATCATCCGGCGACGGGCGGCATGATCACCTCGCTTGACCAGTCGCCCTTCACGTCGGGCAGCGTCTACGCCATGCAGGTCTCGTGCATCGACGACGGCGCTCAGTTCGGCCAGGGCTGCGACATCGGCAACGCGATGTGGATTCCGGTCAATGCGGCGACCGCCCGCTCCGACGCCAACGCCAATGCCGCCACCGGCTACTACCGTCCGGAAGACGGTCTGCTCGATCCGGCCTACACCGGCGAGGGCGTCCGCTTCTGCTGGACGAACACCTGGGAAGAAGGCGCCCAGAGCTACGCCGAAGTGCTCTGCCTCGTCGATACCACGCCGTCCGAGGTTGCCGCCGCCGACGGCACGGGCCTCCTCAACACCGCCGTCAGCCGTTTCGTCCAAGGCGACACGGTGGCGAACTCGTTCGACAACCTCGAGTTCCAGCCCGGCACCGGCATCATGTATGTGATCGAGGATCACCCGAACGGCGACATCTGGGCCTGCCTGCCGGATGGCACGGATCGCGATCTGATGACCGACGGCTGCATCAAGGTGTTCACCGTCAAGGACACCACCGCTGAGCCGACCGGCTTCATCTTCGCGCCGGACGGTCTGACGGCCTATGTGTCGATCCAGCATTCGGACGACACCAACATGTCGCCGGTCGATGATTTCGGTACCGACGACATCATCAAGATCACGGGCTTCCAAACTCCCGCGATGTAGCCTGTCGCCATTGCAGCAACGGAAAAGGGGGATCGCACCGATCCCCCTTTTTTCGTTTCAGCATGCGATCAGCGGATCGGCGCGCCGCTCTGCCAACTCCCGGCCTGTCCGAGGGATTCGTTGACGATAAGGATGGTCTTGGCGAAGTTGTGGGGCAAGGGATCCGCTTATGCCGACCATTGATGACCTCGACCTCTATTACGAGCTGACTGGACCGGGCGACGCGCCGGTGATCGTCTTCGTCAACGCACTCGGCGCCACCACCGACATGTGGCGCGAGCAGGTTGCGGCATTCAGCGGTCGCTATCGCTGCCTCGTCTATGACGCGAACGGCCATGGCCGATCGGCGGCGCGACCGATGCTACCGGCGATCGAGGTTCTGGCCGACGATCTCGCCTCTCTCCTTGCCGCCCTTGGCATCGCGCGCGCCCATATTGTCGGCGCCTCGATCGGCGGCATGGCGGCCCAGGCCTTTGCTGCCAAATATGCCGACATGGTCGATCGCCTGGTTCTTGTGGCAACGACCCCGAAAATGGCGGATCCGACGGTGTGGACCGACCGCGCCGGTGAGGTCCGAAAGGAAGGATTGGCAAACGTCGCCAAGGCGGCGATGCAACGCTGGTTCCTGCCGACCTTCGCCACGATGCATCCCGACCGCATCGCCGAAACACACCGCCGCTTCCTCGGCGCGGACTGGGAAAGCTACGCCCTCGCCTGCGAAGCGATTGCCGCCATGGATCTGACCCAGGCTATCTCGGCGATCGAAGCGCGAACGCTGGTGATGGCGGCCGCTGATGACGCCGGAACGCCCCTTTCGAGCGCCGAAACACTCCGCAGCTCGATCAAAGGCGCGACACTGGTCGTCGTGCCGAACGCGGCCCATATGCTGGTGATCGAGCAGGCCGTCACCGCAAGCGCCTGGATCCAGACCTTCCTTGACCTACCCTGATCGGCGGCGCAGGCATGATTGCGGTCGGAACCGTGCCTGGCGCCCAGTAGGCGCGGTTCTTGCGTCACTCCGAACCGAAAGGAACGGCAATGCGATTTGGAATGGTCGGACTTGGCAGAATGGGCAGCGGGCTCGCGAAGCGGGCGATCCGCGGCGGCCATGAATGCGTCGGCTATGACCCGGACAGTGCGATGGTCGCGGCACTCGCCGATGACGGTATCGAAGGCGTTCAGACGCTGACGGACCTTGCGGCCGCTTTGCCGTCGCCCCGGATCATCTGGATCATGGTGCCCAGTGCCGTCACGGGTAAGGTGATCAATGATGTCGCGGCACTCCTGGCGCCCGGCGATATCATCATCGACGGTGGCAACAGCAATTATCGCCTCTCTGCCGATCGTGCTGCCGCGCTCGCCGAACGCGACATTCATTTCGTCGACGCCGGCACCAGCGGCGGCGTGTTCGGACTGGAGCGCGGCTATTGCCTGATGATCGGCGGTGAGAAAGAGATCGTTGCCCGACTCGAGCCACTTTTCGCCAGCCTGGCGCCGGGCGTCGAAAGCGCGGATCGAACGCCGGGTGCGAGCGGCGAGCCGTCGCCGGCAGAGCAGGGCTACCTCCATTGCGGGCCAGCGGGTGCCGGGCACTTCGCGAAGATGGTCCACAACGGCATCGAATACGGCATGATGGCGTCGATCGCCGAAGGCATGAACCTCCTCGCCCATGCCGGCGACGGCGAGGTCTCTCCCTATTATCGCTACGACTTCGACCTTGCCGCGCTTGCCGAATTGTGGCGACGCGGCAGCGTCATCTCGTCCTGGCTGGTCGACCTTACCGCCGCGGCGCTGGCGGAAAGCCCGAAACTCGACGGCTTCACCGGCCATGTCGCCGATTCCGGCGAAGGCCGCTGGACAGCGCTCGCCGCCGTCGAACTTGGCGTTCCGGCGCATACGCTGACGGCGGCGCTGTTCGATCGCTTCAACTCACGCGGCAATGGCGATTTCGGCAACCGCATCCTGTCTGCGATGCGCAAGGAGTTCGGCGGACATCGCGAAGAGAATGGGAGCGGCGAATGATTGCGGAGCGCGCCGACGCGTTGGTCTTGTTCGGCATCACCGGCGACCTCGCCGAGAAGAAGCTGTTCTCCGCCCTCTACAACCTCACGAGGCGCAACCGGCTGCCGGCGAAGGTGATCGGCGTTGCCTCCTCGCCCTGGAATCTCGATCAGCTGCGTGTCCATGCGCACAACGCACTCGCCAAGGCCGGAATCGAGATCGACGAGAGCGTGTTTGCCGAATTCTCCAGCGCGCTGCGCTATATCGATGGAGACTATCGCGACGCGCAAACCTACGCGCGGCTGAAGGCCGACCTCGAAGGCTCGACCAAGGCAGTGTGCTACCTCGCCATCCCGCCTTCGATGTTCCAGGAGGTGGTCGAGGGCATCGCCTCGGTGGACAAGGAGCGCACCGGGAGGCTCGTTCTCGAGAAGCCCTTCGGCCGCGATTTGCCGTCGGCCGAACGGCTCAATCACACGCTGCACAAGCTCTACGCCGAAGACTCGATCTACCGCATCGACCACTTCCTCGGCAAAGAGCCGGTGCAGAATCTCCTCGTCTTCCGCTTCGCCAATTCGATCCTCGAGCCGTTGTGGAACCGGCATTTCGTCGATCGCGTGCAGATCACGATGGCGGAGTCCTTCGGCGTCGAAGGCCGCGGCGGCTTCTATGACGGCGTCGGCGCTATCCGCGACGTGGTGCAGAACCATCTGCTGCAGATGGTGTCCTTGCTGGCGATGGAACCGCCGGTTTCGGATACACCCGATGCGCTGCGCGACGAGCGCGCCAAGGTGCTGATGGCGATGCGTCCGTTCGACCCCGCCAATGTCATCCGCGGCCAGTATGACGGCTATCGCCACGAAGAGGGTGTGCCGGAACACTCCGACACAGAGACCTTCGCCGCGCTGAAGACGGAGATCGATTCTTGGCGCTGGGCCGGCGTCCCTTGGTACATCGTCGCCGGCAAGCATCTGCCGGCCACCGTCACCGAGGCAATCGTTCGCTTCAACCGGCCGCCGCGGCCGCTCTTCACTGACGAGAGCGATCAGCCCATGGCCAATTATCTGCGCTTCGAGATGAAGCCGAACGATCAAATTACACTGTCGGTCCAGGCGAAGAAGCCCGGCAATGCGCTCGTCAGCCGCTCGGTCGAGCTGAAGGTGATCGAGCAGGCGAACCACCCCGAATCCCGCGATGCCTATGAGCGCCTCCTCGACGATGCCCTTTCCGGCGACGCGAGGCGTTTCGCCCGGCAGGATAGCGTCGAGGCGGCATGGCGGATCGTCGAGCCGATCCTGGCTCATGGCGCGCCGGTGCAGCCCTATTTCAAGGGCAGTTGGGGTCCGCCCGCCGCCGCGCCGTTCCTCGGTTGAACGGGTGATGCATGGAAATCGTCGTCGCCGACAATGTCGCTGAAGCTGCGGCGGACATGCTTGCCGACAAGCTGCGTGAACTGACCGGCGACGGCCGCCGCGCCTCGATGGCCGTCAGCGGCGGCGAGACGCCCTGGCCGATGCTCGAACGCTTGGCTGACTTTGCCATCCCCTGGGACCAGATCGACGTCTATCAGGTCGATGAGCGCATCGTCCCGATCGACGATCCGGCACGCAATCTGGCGCGCCTGAAGACGGTGCTAACCGACCGCGTTCCAGCCAAACTCCACGCGATGCCGGTCGAGGCAACGGACCTTGAGCGAGCGGCTGCCGACTATGCCGCCGCGCTGCCACCCGTCCTCGATATCATCCAGCTTGGTCTCGGCGCCGATGGCCATACCGCCTCCCTCGTGCCCGGCGATCCTGCTCTCGCGGTCGAGGACGCCGATTTCGCCCTCACCCGGCCCTATCAAGGCCACCGCCGCATGACCCTGACCTTCCCCGCGATCAACCGCGCCGGAGCCATCTTCTGGCTCGTCAGCGGCGCCGGGAAACGGGCGGCGCTGAAAAAGCTTCTTGCCGGCAACGAGGAAATTCCGGCCGCTTGGGTTGAGCGCGAGCAGGCGGTCGTGATCGCTGATCACGCCGCGCTCGGGTGAGCTGCGAAGCCGCGAATTAACCATGCCTGTTGAGAACGGCGCGGCGAGCCGAGAACCTTAACGATCCGTTTCCAGATTTAACTCAAGAACGGGCTATCGGGCGCGTTTCAAACGCGTAGCTTTGATGCGAACGGCGAGGCCGTCGCATGGCAGGAGAAGGCGAAAGGCACTGATGACGTCGGCCGCGATCACCAGACGCAGCCTGTTGCAATTCGGCGGCGCGGCGCTTGCCGCCTCGGCGGTCGCTTGGCCAAAGGCTGGCCGGGCGGATGTCGGGTCGGGTTACACCAACGTCCAGATTGTCGATACCGGCCATGGCACCAACGAGGCGTTCCTCAGGCCGCTCGCCCAGAACGGCGTGAAGACGATCTTTCGCTACTACGCGCAGGAGGACAATCTCCCGGGCAAGAACATCACAGCCCGCGAGCGGGACATGATCCACGCGCACGGCCTGTCGATCGCCATCGTCTATCAATATCAGTCGCACCAGGCGAACCGCTTCAACACGCAGACCGGCCGCCGCGACGCCCGCTTCTGCCTCGAGCGCGCCGCGGAGATCAATCAGCCGCGTGGTTCGACGATCTTTTTCGGCGTGGACAGCGACACGCATCCGGACGCCGACGTTGTCGAATATCTCACCGCCGTCCGCAGCGTGTTCGACAACCGCTATCAGATCGGTTGCTACGGCTCGGGCGCGCATTGCCTCGCCGCGCTCAATGCCGGCGTGACCAACCTCACCTGGGTCGCGGAGGCGCCCGCCTGGGGCGGTACACGGCAGTTCCTCAACTCGGAACGCTGGACGCTCTACCAGAACAAGACGCAGATCGAGGACAGTCCGATCATGAGTGCCGGGGGCATCCCGATCGACACCAATATCCTCAATCCGCGCTTCAACTCGATCGGCGCCTTCGACGGCCAGAACAACGTCGTGGGGTATGATCCAACGCAGGTGCAGCTCACCTATGAGACGCGCCAGTTCGTCGATGCCACGCAACTCAATGTGCGCGATCGGCCAAATGGCTCGGTTGTCTCGCATATGTGCGTCGCGCGCACGGTCCATGTGCTCAGCATCGATCATGGCTGGGCACATATCGACACCAATGAGGACGGTCGCGGCGACGGCTATTGCAGCACCGATTTTCTCAGGCCGCTCAGCCAGATGCCGGCCTATGTGAGCGGCTGTAGCCTGCCCGCGGTCTAGTCCGCCAGGCAGGGCCTTCATGTTCTTGCCGATCGTGCTAGGAATGCCCGTCGTGACTGTTACGGAGCCTTTGTAATGCGTGCGCAGACGCTGCTGCCGGCCCTCTTTGCCGGCGCCGTTCTCTTGCTTCTCGCTCCGGGTGCCACCGAACCGATCGCAGCGGCCACCGAGCAGGCTTCTTCGGCCAACGACCAGAAGGACGGCCTCGCGACGCTCGAGCGGCTGCGCGAGATGGTCCATTTGGACAACACCGCCAAGCCGGTGGCCGGCGCCAGCTATCACGGCGACGACAGCTGCCGCTGGGCCAATGACGGTGAGTGCGACGACCCGCGGATCGGCACCGGCGCCTGCCAGGCCGGCACCGACTACAGCGATTGCTGGCGCATCGCCCAGGGCGTCGAAGACGACACCTGCCAGTGGGCCAATGACGGCGAATGCGACGAGCCGCATTTCGGCACCGGCGCCTGCACCCAGGCCACCGATCATGCCGATTGCGGCGATGTCGGCTATCTCAAATTCCAGACCGACACCTGCGCGACGGCGTTCGACGGCGTCTGCAACGAGCCGGGGACCGGCGATGGTACCTGCGAAGCCCGCACCGATCGATCGGATTGCCTCGGCCGGGAGCGGCCTCCGCTGATCTACGACAACTATTTCGGCTATGACGATCGCATTCTCGTCGACACCAACGAAATGCCGTGGTCGGTGATCGGCCTGCTCACGCTCACTGCCGATGGAGCCGGCTGCACCGCGACGCTGGTCGCCATCAATGTCGTGGCGACGGCAGCCCATTGCATAACGACCGAAAACGGCGGCATCGATGCTCGGGCGGACTTCGAAATCGGTATCGACGGACGCACTGCGGTCCATTCGGCCCGTGTCACGGCCTATCTCGTCGCGGATACAACCGGTCAGAAGATCACCGACAAGTCGGAGACGGACTGGGCGCTTCTGCGCCTCGATCGGCCGCTCGGCAGCGCTCTGGGCTATCTCGGCATTCGCGCTCTTGGCGAGGTTCCGCTCGAGCAAGTGCAAAACATGATCGTCTACCAGGCGGGCTACAGCTGGGACACCGGAGATCATCTATCCGGCAATATCGGCTGCGCGATCCTTCAGTTCGCCGGCAACAATATGCTGCAGCACAACTGCGATACGACGCATGGCGATTCCGGGTCGCCGCTGATGATCGAGGACAATGGCCTCTACTATGTCGTGGCCACCGACGCCGCGTTCGACACCGACGAGAACGGACAGATCATCAACATCGCTACGCGGGTCGATGCGTGGGCACCGCTGCTGGCGGATTTCGCCGCCGGTGAGATCGGCACCACGGTTGACCTGCCAACGAAGGCGCCAATGCGGAAGTAGCCGCGCTAATGCGCGTGCGAATGCCCGCCGTCGCCGAAGCGGATGGCGGCACGCTCTTTCGCCTTGCGCGCTTCCTCCTCGCGATCGCGAGCCGGCGCATTGGTGACGAGCGAGCCAAGGAGCTCGCGGGCGACGGCAGCCACGTCATCGACGGCACGGTTGAAGGCAGCCTCATTGGCTTGCGACGGTTTGACGAAGCCGCTGAGTTTCCTCACGAATTGCAGCGACGACGCGCGGATTTCCTCTTCCGTTGCGGGCGGATCGAAGTTGAACAGTGTGCGAATGTTGCGGCACATGGGCTAGGGTCCTTCCAGGCGATGGCGACACTCTGAACGGAAGCCAAGGTGGCGCAATCGGGCACGAAGCGTCAACGCTTGAAGGAGGCACGATGATCCGCGTGACACAGACCGATAGCGGCGATCCGATGCGCTTCGAGGTCGTCGTCGAAGCCGGCGGCGGCACGCCGACCCGGCACGAAGTCTCGGCGTCCGTGGCGGACGTGGCGCGGCTCACGCCTGACGGGCAGTCGCCCGAAGCGTTGATCGAGGCCTCGTTCCTCTTCCTGCTTGAGCGGGAGCCGAAGGAATCGATCCTCCGGCATTTCGACCTGATGGTGATCGCGCGCTATTTCCCGGACTATGAGCGCGCGCTGCCGCGCTATTTCGGTTAGACCGCCATGGCTCTGTTCCCACGCGGTTCCGCCATCGGATTCTTCGGCACCTTCGGCCGTTCGTCGGATCTCCGGCAGATCGACAACGCGTTCCGCGCCGTTGACGTTCATCCGCGGATGGTGACCGAGGCGGTCAAGCTCACCATGTCCCGCCTCATCAAGGACGCGCTTGGCGGCAACCCGCCGGAGGCGGCCTACAAACGCGCGGCGGAACTGGTGGCCTATTGCATGATCGGCACCAATTCCTTCGCCGGTGCCAATGGCGAAGAGCTGACACAGGCCGTCGAACAGCGGATGGACGCGGCGCTGGAACATAGCGGCGGGCTCGACGCCAAGCTCGTACTGCTGACGATGCATGCCAAAGTGATCCAGCCGAGCGTCGTGGAGACCTTCGGCCTTGCCAGCGAAGATAGCGAAGCGGCCGACGACTAGGCCGACACGGTTTCCAAAGCGGCGCTTACGGCGCGTGAATGTTCGGCAGTGGCGAAGCCGGTGAGATCGCCGGGCGGCAGCTGATGCTCGCTGACGACACCACGGCGGCGGACATAGACGACGGGATAGACGACGCCGGTGCCGTCGGTTTCCATCGTCATCGCCACGCCGTCATCGCGGCCGTCGAGGAAGGTTGTCAGCGGCACGACGCCGAGATCCGAGAAGCCCGAATCGGAAGCGATGAGGCAGCGCCCGAGATAGCCGCGCTGATGCCAGAGGTCGGGGCTCTCCTCCGCGTCGTTGAGGAGGAGCGGCGCCAGCGTATCGGGAGCAACCTTCACGGCGAAGGGCCCCTTGCCGAACTCTTTCTCGGCAACGTGCCGGGCCAGGATGCGGGCATTGTAGCGGTGGCCGTGAACGGCGCCTGAATTGGGCGGGATGCCGTACTTGCCTAGGCTCGGCGCGCCCTGCGTGATGGTCCCGGCGAAGTAGATGCCGGGCAGGCTCGCGCTCTCCCACCAGTCGGTCTGTGCCGGCAGGCGGCTCTGGCCGAAGGTGGAGACGCCGATCGATGACAGATCGCGCAGCGGCGTAACGAAGCCTGTGGCGTTGATGACGTCGTCGGCCGAGACATGAGTGATCTGCGCATCATGGGCGCGCTTCAGCGACACCTGTAATGCGTCGCCTGACCGCGCGATGCCCTCAATCGCCGCGTCGATAATGGCGCAGCCACCGCCGATGACGTTGTCTTCGAACGGCTGGAGATAACGCGCCCTGACGCCGACAAGCGATTTGGTGACGACGGAGAGCTTGGCCGGCGACGGCGAGGCGAGCGTGATCGACTTCGCCCATTGCAGGAGGCCGGAGGCGAGTTCGAAGCCGGAATTGCGCTTGCCGATGATGAAGACGCGACGGCCGGCATAGTCCGCCGCTTCGCCGACATCGGCGTAATGCTTGGCGAGCTCGATGCCCGGAATATGCGGGCTCCATGGCTCGGCGACGCCGACGGCGAAGATCGCGATGCGGCAGCGATACTCGCCGTCCGAGGTGGTGAGCGCGAAACGATCCTGGCTGCCGTCATCGACGAGGGCCGTGGATTCCCACGTGCAGTTGTAGCGAACCTTGATGCCGGCGCGCGCGGTGAAGTCGGCGAGGCTCGCCTCCATCTCGGCGCGGGCGGGAAAATAGGACTGCCCGTCCATGTGCTTCGCCTGCAGCGATTTCAGCTCCGCTTCTTCGCCGAGAAGGCTGTTCCAGTCGGTGCGTTCGAAACGGCGGGAGCCCGGGCCGTCCGGCGCGTAGGGCTTGGTCCAGGACAGAAGGCGCTGGAAGAGCGGCCACCGTCTGAACATGCCGCCCGGCGCGTCGTCAGCGGAGATCAAGGCATGGTCGATGCCGTAGCGGCGCAACGAGTAGGAGAGCTGCAGGCCGCCCGGTCCGCTGCCGACAACAACCACCGGGTAGGATCCCGGGGGAAATGGACGTTGATCATCCGCCATCGGAATTCCCGGCTAGTTGCGCCAGGCATTTGCGGCGCGAAGGCGCCGCGCCTGAACCTGGAGCATGCGATACATGAGCCGCGGATAGGCGTTGAGGAACGCTTCCGCCGCAGGTGCCGACAGCACAAGACAGCGCACTTGCGACAATGCTGTGATATCGGCGGTCGGCGGCGTGCCGAGGAGCACGGAAACCTCGCCGAAGAACTCGCCGCGGCTCAGTTGCGCGCGCTCCTCGCCGTCAACCGAGACGGCGCAAGTGCCATCGAGGATGAAGAAGAGCCCGGAGCCGGTGAGGCCCTGCCTCAGGATGCGGGTGCCGGCGGCGAACATCAATTCATCAAGCTGCCCGGCGACGGCTTCCAATTGTGGTCCGCTGAGATCGGCAAACAGGGAAAACTGCGCCAAGGTCGCGATAATCTCTTCCCGTCCCGCCATGCCGTCTCCGCCCGAAAAGTGCTGTATTTTCATCAACTCTAGCCCCCGCGCAAACGCGGCGAAAGGGGCGAAGGGGGCCGGCAAGCAGGAAAAGGCGCCGCAGCCTCGACGGCCACGGCGCCTTCCCGCGCTTTTGGGCGCACCGACGACGAAGGGCTAGTGCATATCGCGCATCGCATCGCCCGCCATGTCTGCGATGTCGACCGGCGTGAAGGTGACGCGGGCGACCATGTGCGGATCGAAGTTCCAGGCGATCGGTGCATCGGCATCGCCCCGGATACCGGGGTGGATGGTCACCACGCCATTCTCCGGATCGCGCATATTGCCCTCGCCGAGAGCGCCGAGGAATCCGGCCCGCTCATTGTTGACCTCGGTGCCGGCGTCATAGCCCTCCAGCGTCATCGTGAGCGGCTCGGTGAGGTGGTAGGCGTGGACGTCGGTGAAGCCCGAGAAGCCGTCATTGGTCATGCCGAGCATCCACACGCCGGATAACCGCGGATGGGCCTCGTCGACGGTGACGTAGATCGTGCGAACGGCGCCGGGCGGCGTGTGCACCGCAATCTCGGCATTGCCGTATTCGGTGCCAATCAATCCGGCCGCCTGGGCGCTGAACGGGCCGATATTGCCGCCCTCGGCGACATTCCATAGCGGCTCGCTCGCCGCCTCGCCGAGCGCGAAGAGAGGCGCGGCGTCAGGCGTCTGGCTGACGATGAAGGCCGGCGAGAAATTCTGGCCGGCCGTCAGATTCTCGATGGTGACGCGGATGATCCGCACATCCGTCGCCCCGCCCATCATGCCGGCATCGGTCGCCATCGGGTCGGCGGCCATGGCGTCGCCGGCCATCGGGTCGACACCCATCGCATCGCCGGCCATGGGGTCCGGCGCCATGGGATCGGCCTCCATCTGACCGACGGCGGCGCCGGCGAGCGTGAGGGGAAGGACGAGGGCGGCGGCGGAAAGGATCAGTGATCGCTTGGGCAACATCTCGGTTCTCCTGTGGTGGGAAGTTTCGGCCGGTTGGCCACCTCCCGCGGTACAGGCGAACGCTGCGCTCGTTGACGCACGATCACGCGATCAACTTGCTCTCGTTTTCGTTATACTTTGGCGTAGCGGTCGCCGCCTACGCTATAAATGTCATATTTGCCAGCGTCTTGACATCGATCGCGACTTACCGCCTCACGACCGCGTGTCTTATTGCTCTGACGCTTATGTGAAAATCTATGGTTTCAAATATAGGATTATCGTGTTCACGCGATCGTCTATCACTGCTCTGTGACCGAGGAGTATTGATCACGCGCTCGTCATGACGAGATCACGGAAGCGTCAATGACGATCATCCCGTCGACGATACCCACGGGCACAGGATCGAGCCAGCAGCCTTCGCCGAAGCCGGCGACGCCATAGCCATCCTCGATGCGGTATTCGGAGAAATGGGTCGTGCAGCGGATGCGGCTGCGGTCGTCGGTAAGGAAGGTCGGCTTCCGATCGTTCAGCGGGATGCCGAAATGCGGGCAGATGTTGACGTAGCCATGCACGGCATCGCCGGTGCGGACGACGAACATCGAGAACGCGCCGCGTTTGCCGAAGCGGAATTCGCGCGCTTCGCCATCAGCGAGTTCGGCAAGCGGCGCTATTGCCGTTCCCGGCTGCGGGGCGTGCCGATGCGTGCGCCATCGCGTCGGATCGGGCGGCGGCAGCGGCTGCAAGTCTCAACTGCCGAGAGCGCCGACGGTTACGGCGAAGGGGCGGATGTCCACGGCGTCGTAGACGCCGTTGATGGAGTACGGGTCCGCCTTGACGAAATCGCGCACGAGATCGATCGAGGCCGCCTCGACGATCACCAGCGAGCCGATCGGCTTCTCGTCATCGTCGCGCAGCGGGCCGGCAACGACGACGCGGACGGGATCGACGGCCTTGGTCAGGCGCTCGCGATGGGTCGGCCCATGCTCGGCACGGCCCGGGCCCGAGTTCGGCACGTCGAGCGCATAGATGGTGAAGAGCGGCATCGGCTTCCTATTCGTCAGACGTCGAGATTGGCGACGCTGAGGGCGTTGGTCTGGATGAACTCGCGCCGCGGCTCGACGTCGTCGCCCATAAGCTGGGAAAACAGCGTGTCGGCGTCGTCGCCTTCGCGGATCTTCACCCTCAGCAACGAGCGCGCGTCCGGGTCCAGCGTCGTCTCCCACAGCTGGCTGGCGTTCATCTCGCCCAGGCCTTTGTAGCGCTGCATCGAAACGCCCTTGCGTCCGGCGGCAAACACAGCGGCGAGCAGGCCGCGCGGACCATAGACGACGGTCTCCATATCCTTGCGCCGCAACATCGCCGGTTCGGTATAGATTTCGGCGAGGCGCTGATGATTGGCGGTGAGGCGGCGCGCATCGGTGGAATCGATGAGGGCCACGTCGATCGTCGCCACGTCGCGGACGCCGCGGATGGTGCGTTCGAAGACGAGATCGCCGTCGGGCGAGACCAGGCCGGTCCAGCCGCGCTCCGTTTCCTCGGCGATACGGTTCATGCGTTCCGCGATGGTCTGCACCATGGCGGCCGCCCGCGCCGGATCGGCGTGGATATCGGTGGCAAGCCCGCCGGCAATCGCTGCCTGCTCAACGAGGTCGCGATTGTAGCGGCTGTGCATGCCATCCAGGATCGAAGCGATGTTGGTGGCGTTGTCGATGACGGCGCGGAGGTCCGCGCCGGCGCGCTCTTCGCCGCCGGCAAGCGTCAAGGTCGCGCCGTCGAGGCCGCCGGTGACGAGGAATTCCTGCAGCGCCGGCTCGTCCTTCAGATATTGCTCCGAGCTGCCACGCTTCACCTTGTAGAGCGGTGGCTGGGCAATGAAGATATGGCCGCGCTCGATCAGCTCCGGCATCTGGCGGAAGAAGAACGTCAGGAGCAGCGTGCGAATGTGGGCGCCGTCGACGTCGGCGTCGGTCATGATGATGATCTTGTGGTAGCGCAGCTTGTCGGCGTTGAATTCCTCCTTGCCGATGCCGGTGCCGAGCGCGGTGATAAGCGTCCCGATCTCCTGGCTCGAAAGCATCTTGTCGAAGCGGGCGCGCTCGACATTGAGGATCTTGCCGCGTAGCGGCAGCACCGCCTGATTCTCGCGATGGCGGCCCTGCTTCGCCGAACCGCCGGCCGAGTCACCCTCGACGATGAAGATCTCCGACTTCGCCGGATCGCGCTCCTGGCAATCGGCAAGCTTGCCGGGCAGCGAATTGATGTCGAGCGCGCCCTTGCGCCGCGTCAGCTCGCGCGCCTTGCGGGCCGCCTCACGAGCGGCCGCAGCCTCCACCACCTTGCCGACAATCGGCTTGGCGAGCGCCGGGTTCTCTTCGAACCACGCGCCCAGCGCCTCGTTGATGGCGCTTTCCACGACCGGCCGAACCTCGGACGAGACGAGCTTGTCCTTGGTCTGCGAGGAGAATTTCGGGTCCGGCACCTTCACGGACAGCACCGCGGTGAGCCCCTCGCGGCAATCGTCGCCGGTGAGCGCCATCTTGGCGTTGCGACCGCCGGCATTGCGATCGGCGTAGCCGGTGACCTGCCGCGTCAGTGCGCCGCGGAAGCCGGCGAGATGGGTGCCGCCGTCGCGCTGCGGGATGTTGTTGGTAAAGGCGAGGACGTTCTCATGGTAGGAATTCGTTCCACCACATGCCGACCTCGACGGTGATACCATCCCGCTCCGCCTTGATCAGGATCGGGTCGGGCATCAGCGGATGCTTGGCGCGGTCGAGCCAACGCACGAATTCGGCGAGGCCGCCGTCATAGTGCAGCGTCTCGGTCTTTTCCTCGACGCCGCGCTTGTCGCTGAGAATGATGCGAACGCCGGAATTGAGGAAGGCGAGTTCGCGGATGCGATGCTCAAGCGTGGCGTAGTCGAAGGCGATGTGGGTGAAGGTCTTCGGCGACGGGGTGAAGGTGATCTCCGTGCCCGAGCGGCCGTCCCAATCGCCGACCCGCTTGAGCGGCCCAAGAGGAACGCCGTCGCCGAAGGTCATCGAATGGATGGCGCCATTGCTCCAGATGGTGAGATCGAGACGTTCGGACAGAGCGTTGACGACCGACACGCCGACGCCATGCAGACCGCCCGACACCTTGTAGGAGTTCTGGTCGAACTTCCCGCCGGCATGCAGCTGGGTCATGATCACTTCTGCCGCCGACACGCCCTCGCCCGAATGGATGCCGGTCGGGATGCCGCGGCCATTGTCGCGGACGGTCACCGACCCATCGGCATTCAGCGTGACGCTGATCTCGTCGGCATAGCCGGCGAGCGTCTCATCGATGGAATTGTCGACGACCTCGTAGACCATGTGGTGAAGGCCCGAGCCGTCATCGGTGTCGCCGATATACATGCCCGGGCGCTTGCGCACGGCATCCAGGCCCTTGAGAACCTTGATGGAATCGGCGCCGTAATCATCGGCGGAAGCGGGAACCGGCGTAATGTCGGTCATATGCACCTATGGAACTTGGACGAAGATGGCCCCGAGGACGGCAATCAGGCCGGAAAATGGCGGATTTCCGCCGTTCTTGTCGGGGCCGAGAATCACCCTCCTAATATAGGGCATCCGAGCGCCGATTTCGCCCCCCTGCGACACCTTTTTGCACGGCAAAAAATGCTTTGTGTTTAATGGCTTAGTGGCGGTCCATTGCGGCCCATCAGGCTGCGTCTTGCGAACGCAGCTTTCCGTCGGCGACCGCCAGGAATTGCCCGTCCTTGCCGAGCGCCTGAAAGGGCTCCGGATCGGTGCCGGTAAGCCAGGCCTGCGAGCCGAGATCAAGGAGGATGCGGAAGAGATCGGCCCGCCGCGCCTCGTCGAGGTGAGCGCCTATCTCATCGAGCAGGAGGATCGGCGTCTCGCCGGTAAGGCGGGCGATCAGCCGGGCATGGGCGAGGACGATGCCGACCAGCAGCGCCTTCTGCTCGCCGGTCGAGCAGTCCGCCGCCGGCATCCGCTTCGGCGCGTGCGTGACGGCGAGATCGGAGAGGTGCGGACCGGCGAGCGTGCGCTTGGCGGCGCGGTCGGCGTAGCGCCCGTTTGCGAGCGCGCGGCGAAAGCGATCCTCCGCCTCGGTCGCGGTCGCTGCGGCGAGGTCGTCCTCGACCGCACCACTGACGGCAAGGATTGCTGCCGGGAAAGGCCCGTCGAGCCCGGCGGCTGCGATCGCGTCGCCAAGAAGGGCCACGCATTCCCTTCTCGCTGCCGCGACAGCGACGCCATGCTCGGCCATCTGCACCTCAAGTGCGTCGAGCCAGGACGCGTCGTTCCGCCCCTCGGCGAAGAGGCGATTGCGCTCGCGCATCGCTCTCTCATAGGCGTTGACGCGGTCGGCATGGCGGGTGTCGATCGCCAGTACAAGCCGGTCGAGGAAGCGCCGCCGGTCCGACGCGGCGCCGGTGAAGAGGCCGTCCATTGCCGGCGTCAGCCAGACGACGCGGACATATTCGAGCAGCGCCTGGCTCGACGGCGCCGGCGCGTGGTTGATGCGGACGCTGCGCTGGCGTGTCGGGCCGTCATCGCCGGCGAGGCCCGTGCCGATATCGGTCTCGCCGCCGGGGCCGGAGACCTTGGCGGCAACCGCCCAGCGTCCATCGCCCTCATGGCGCGCGATGTCACCCAGCTTCGCACGGCGAAGGCCGCGACCGGGCGAAAGCAGCGACACGGCCTCGAGGATGTTGGTCTTGCCGGCGCCGTTCGGACCGGTGAGGATAACCGGCCTGGCATCAAGCGTCAGCGCCAGTTCCGCGTAGTTGCGGAAGCCGGTGAGCTTGAGTGCGGAGAGGAAGACCGGGGCCGGGGCCGCTCCTCCGCCATCCGACCGATCAACGTTGTGCAATGTGAAAGTTCCTGCTTGCAGAAGCAGTTGCGCGACTTAAATGAGCGGGCCATATTTTCACTTGCCCATCAACAACTGAAAGGAGGTGATCCAGTGTCTCATTGTCTAACGCCGTATAAGGCGAATTCGACCGGGATGCTCGCCTCTATGGAGTGCCGGGCCTAGCCTCGCCGAGGCACTCGATCGAGCCGCTTTAGCGGTCGGACAATGGAAGGGCCGCTCCGTTAGGGGCGGCCCTTCACATTTCTGGCAGAAACGTGCGGTGGGTCAGACGCGCATCGGCATCAGCACGAAGAGCGCGCTTTCGTCCTCATTGTCCTCGATCAGCGTCGGCGAGCCGGGGTCGGCGAGCTTGAAGACCGCCGTGCCGGAACGAAGCTGAGCGCCGATGTCGAGGAGATATTTGGCGTTGAAGCCAATCTCGATCGGCTCGCCCTCAAAGTCGACGCCGAGCTCCTCGGTGGCGCTGCCGGAGTCCGGATTGTTCACAGAGAGCGTCAGCGTGCCGTTGCTGAGCGCTAATTTCACGGCGCGGCCGCGCTCCGAGGCGACCGTGGAGACGCGATCGACCGCTTCGGCGAACTCGCCGCGATCGACCTTCATCAGCTTGTCGTTGCCCTGCGGAATGACGCGGACATAGTCCGGGAAGGTGCCGTCGATCAGCTTCGACGTCAGGATGACGTCGCCGATGGTGACGCGGATCTTGTTGTCCGACACCTCGACCTTCACATCGTCGCTGGCTGTCTCCAGGAGCTTCTGCAATTCGCCGACGGTCTTCCGCGGCACGATAATGCCGGGCATGCCGTCGGTGCCGGCCGGCGCCGGAATCTGCGCCCGCGCCAGGCGATGGCCGTCGGTGGCGACGGCGCGCAGCACCTTGGCGTCGCCTATGGTGACGAGGTGGAGATAGATGCCGTTGAGGTAGTAGCGCGTCTCCTCGGTGGAGATGGCGAATTGGGTGCGGTCGATCAGGTCCTTCAGCGCAGCGCCGGGAATGGTGAAGGACACCGGGAATTCGCCGACGGTGAGATCGGGAAAATCGACCTCAGGGAGGACCTGGAGCGAGAAATCGGAACGGCCCGAGCGAATCTTGAGCAGGCGGCCGTCGGCCTCGGTCTCAAGCGAAATCTCGGCGCCCTCGGCGAGCTTGCGGACGATATCGTAGAGCGTTTGCGCCGATACGGTGGTCGCGCCGTCCTGGCCAACCTCGGCGGGAACCGTCTCGGTGACTTCGAGGTCGAGGTCGGTTGCCTTCAGCGTCAGGCTGCCAGCTTCCGCGCGCATCAGGACATTCGACAGGATCGGAATGGTGTTGCGCCGCTCGACCACACGGTGAACGTGGTTAAGGGCCTTCAGAAGGTTGGAACGCTCAAGGGTTGCTCGCATCATCGCCTAAAGGTCGGCGCCGAAATCGGCTGATCCAGATGAGGTCGATCCAAGAGAACAGGACCGAACCGCGAAGCTAGCGCGAATGCCGCCGAAAGCAAGCCGCTTCACGGTTCCCTGTTGATCCGTGCCTATTGGATCGGCTGATCCTCGATCATCTTGCGCAGGAGTTCGACCTCATCGGCGAGCGCCCGGTTGGCGTTTGTGAGCTCTTCGATCTTGCGCACAGCGTGCAGAACCGTGGTGTGGTCGCGGCCGCCGAAGCGCCGGCCGATCTCCGGCAGCGAGCGCGGCGTCATCACCTTTGACAGATACATGGCGATCTGGCGCGGGCGGACGATGGTGCGGGTGCGCCGGCTCGACAGAAGGTCGGACTTCGACACGTTGAAATGGCGGGAGACGACCTTCTGGATGTCCTCGATGCGGACCCGGCGCGGCTCGCGCTGGCCGATGAGATCGCGCAGCGTGATCTCGGCCGAGGAAATCGTCACCGGCACATTGGTGAACTGCCATTGCGCCACGAGGCGGTTGAGCGCGCCTTCGAGATCGCGGCCGTTCGAGATCACCGTCTGGGCGACATAGTCGAGAACGGGCTCGGGAACATCGAGGCCCGGCATCGAAGTACGGGCGAATTGATAGCGCGAGCGCAGAATGCTGCGGCGAAGCTCCAGATCCGGTGGCCCGATCTCGAGGGCGACGCCGCCCTGCAGGCGCGAGCGCACGCGCTCGTCAAGCGATTCAAGCTCCGCGGGCGGGCGATCCGCAGCGACCACGACCTGACGCGCATCATCGATAAGGACGTTGAGGAGGTGACAGAATTCCTGTTGCGGCGACTTGCCCTGCAGGAACTGTACGTCGTCGATAAGAAGGAGGTCGATCTCGCGCAGGCTCTCCTTGAAGGCGACGCCGGACTGATTGCGGATCGCGGCGACGAATTTGAACATGAAGTGCTCGGCCGTCAGATAGACGACGTTGCGCTGCGGTCCGGAAACCCGCGCCGCCTGCGTGATGGCGTGCAGGAGATGCGACTTGCCACGGCCGACGCCGGCATGAAGGAAGAGCGGATTGTAGGGCGTGTGTTGCCCGCCCTCGGCGACCATGCGCGCCGCGGCCAGGGCAACGCGGTTGGCGGGGCCTTCGCAGAAGCTGTCGAACGTATAGCGCGTGTCGACCGGAGAGCCGCCGAGCGGCCCGGATACGGGCTGCGGCCGGCGCATTGCCGGTGCGCGCATGGCGGCCTTGGCCGCCGCTTGCGGCTGCTCGTGGCCGTTCCTTTCCTCAGTGGCATTGGGGTCCACTTTCGGGCGCGTGGCGCTGCGCACGGCAAGGTCGATACGCACGACGCTTCGGCACTCGGTCTTCCACATATCGAGCAGCTGATCGCGATAGTGACCCTGAATCCAGGACTGCAGGAAGCGCGTCGGCACCGACATGGACACGGTCTTGTTGTTGCCCGCCTCGAACTCGACGCTGCCGAACCAGCTTGAGAAGACATCCTCGCCAAGCGCCTCGCGAAGACGCGTCCTGACGCGATCCCACTGCTCTGCCGTGGGAACCTTGGTCGAGCCGGACTTGCCGCGCCCGCTCGATGAACCGGAGGTTTCGTCGGTCGACATTATCGGCATGCCTTTCGTGATTGGATCTTCAACGAGATCCTGGGCACTCGAGCGCTGGGCGAACTTTTCCAATGTGGTTTGTCCCTCACGTTTGCGACCAGGGGAAGTCCGGACATGCGCCAACCCGAAACGGTGTTGCGATGTCCCTCTCCGTCCAGCGGGCCCTCAAAACCAGGCCCGATATTGAAACAATTCACGTAGCCGGCGGCGGTCATGGCGATCGCCGCAGACCTGCTGCGCGCACCGGAGCGACACAGAAAGAAGAGCGGGGCGTTCTTGCCGACGCCGCGTCGCTCCAACTCAGCACCAAGCTGCACTGTGAAGTCGGAGACATGCGAGCCGGACGGGAAGGACTGCCACTCGACGAAGACCGGAGCCTTGCCGATGGCATCGAGCGCGGGGACGCCGACATAGGACCATTCAGCGGTGGTGCGAACGTCAATCAATGTCGCATCACCCTCTGCGCCCAACGCCCGCCATGCCTCTTCGGCAGTGACATCTCCGCGATAGGCAGCGGCGGCGTCAGGCATAAAGCATCCCCCTCTGCGCACCGCACTTCCATGCGACGCACAGTATCTTGAAGTATAAACTCGAATTATCCTTCGTGACCGAGCGCGAACTAAAACAAAGGTTCTAAATTAAGCTCGGACGCACCCACGCTGCAGGCTCTGACAACGCCAGAGCCATCAACGCAATAGTCTCACACATCTCACAGGTAGCGCAGTTACTCAGCCCCAACTTGCAACGCCTTACCCGAAGACTGGGCGCCGCCGCTGCAAGAGGGAAACTAGTACAGGCCCGATGCCAAACTCAATGGCCTCCGATGCCTGATTTTCGATCTCGGACGGCATGGGCAGGAAGGTGTCACGGTTAACCTCTTTGAATGTCCACACCTTAGTCGCTTCGATCGCTGCCCGAATTTTTTTCGCCGGCATGCAGGTGACTCGCCAACGTTGCACGAAAGACACGTCTGCGCGCGGGCTCCGGTTCACGGCGATCTCCAACCCCCGGACAACACCCTGATCGCGCGACGAAAAAAATGTCACGCTTGCGTCACCCATTCGTCACAACCGACGACGCGCTCGATTCCGCTAGCGCGCATCGCGCGCGGCGGCCGCAGCTAGGAGATCGGGTAAGGCGGTTCGGGTATCGCTTGATGCGCGCTGCGAAGGGCTTCCGACCAGGTCGTGCGGAGATTTTCGAAATAGGGTTCGCTGAATCAATGCGATGCTGCGTGCCGACACGGATGGCGTCCCGCTTGATAACGGCGAGATCGATCGGCATCCCGACGGCGAGGTTGGAGCGCATCGTCGAATCCATCGAGATCAGACCGAGCTTGATCGCGTCGGGAATGGTCGTCTCCACCGTCACCGCGCGATCGAGGATCGGCTTTCCGTATTTGTGTTCGCCGATCTGAAGATAGGGCGTGTCGGGTGTCGCCTCGATGAAGTTGCCGGCGTCATAGACCATGAAGAGACGCAACTGACCGCCATGCACCTGTCCACCGAGCAGCAGCGTCACATCGAAGCCGCCATTGTCGCCGGTGAAGCCTTTCGTCGGCGCGAGCATCCCGTGCGCTTCCTGGACGGCGCGGCCGACGAGATGGGCGCATTTGAACATCGACGGCACGGTGAAGATGGACTCGACCTCGCCGGTGCTGCGGTTCTCGAACCCCTCGGTGAGGAGACTGACGACGGTCTGGCTGGTGGCGAGATTGCCGGCGGTCCCCAGGACGATCGCCCGGTCACCCGGGATGTCGAAGATGTTGAGCTTGCGGAAGACGGCAATGTTGTCGACGCCCGCATTGGTGCGTGTGTCGGCGATCATTGCCAGTCCCTCGCGGACCAGGATGCCAACGCAATAGGTCATTTCACGCGGTCTCCGCAGCGCCAGTGTGCGCAGTCATACAAGGCAGCATAGGCGGCGGGAAGACAGCGCGGCGCAACACCGCCGGCTTTCCTCATCAGAGTCCGATGTCTTCCACGGCAAGCTTGACGCTCAGCGCTTCTTCGGTGCCGCCATGGCGGGCGCCACGGATGGGCGCGGCACCGAGATAGTCGAGCCCGACCGCCACGCGCGCATAGGCGTCCGTGGCCGAAACGCCGTTGGCCGGATCGAAGGCGACCCAGCCCAGACCGGGCACCAGAGCCTCCGCCCAACCATGGCCGGCCTCTTGCTCGCGCTCGTCGGCGTGGTGGAAATAGCCGCCGACGTAGCGCGCCGGGATGCCGAGATGGCGCGCGGCGGCAATGAAGATATGGGCGTAGTCCTGGCACACGCCGTGGCCGGCCGTGAACGCCTCCGTGGCTGTCGTCGTGACGTCGGTGCCTCCGGTATCAAAGCGCAGGCGGTTGTGGATCGCGCTGTTCAATGTGTGCAGGATCGAAAGCTGATCCTTCTCGCGGGCTGTGACGTCTTCGGCGAATTGCCGGATCTCGGGATTGGCGTGAGTCAGCGCGGTGTCGCGCAGGAAGATGGTCGATGGAAAGCGCTCGACCTGACCGCTGACGGCGCCGTGCGTGTCCTCCGTCTCGACCTCGCCCAAAGCCGTGACGGTGAGATTGCCGATCGGGCCTGCAAGCGCGAAGGAATGGACGATATTGCCGAACGCGTCCTTGGCCTCGCGCAGATGGCAGTCCTGGTCGACCTCGACGCGCCAATCGACGACGAACTGGCCGTTATGGCCGCGCGGCGTCAGGCGCAGAACCTGCGTCACCGACTGGGCCGGCGTCGCATAGGCATAAGTCGTTTCATGTATGATCCGGAGGCGCATCGGTCGCGGCGATCAGCTGAGATACTGCTCAGCGATCGCTTGGCCGAGTCTGGCATTCTCGGCGACGAAATCGGTGAGGAATTCATGGAGGCCGTTGCGGAAGACATCATCGATGTTGGCGTTGGCGAGGCGCGTCCTGATCGAGCGCGCCAGCCGCTGCGCCGGACCTTGCCGGCCGATGCTGCTGGCTAGTTCATCAAGCGTTTCGCGGATCACGTCGTAGCAGGCGGCCAGCGACCGCGGGAGCTCCTTACGCAGGACGAGCAAGTCAGCGATCAGCCACGGCTTGAGGCTCTGATGGTAGACCCAGTTGTAAGCCGTGTTCGCGCCGACGATCCGCAGGATAGACGACCATTGGAAGTAGTCGATGCCGCCGCCGATCTTCGCGTTTTCGGGAAGCAGAAGATGGTACTTCACGTCTAGGATGCGCGCCGTGCTGTCGGCGCGCTCCAGCATGACGCCAAGCCTGAAGAAGAAATAGCTCTCATGCCGCAGCATCGTGCGATAGGCGGAGCCGTCGAGGCGCAGCGCCGCCTCCTTCACCCGACTGAGAAAATCGTCGCGCCCGGAGCGACCCAAATTGCGGCCGTCGATGCGGCGAAGGTCGAGCCAAGCCGTGTTGATCGCTTCCCACATCACCGCCGTCAGCGCCGTACGCACCGCTCGGGCATTGGTCCGAGCCCGATCCAGGCACATTTTTATGCTGGACTCATTGTCGGTGGAGAAGGCGAGAAACTCCAGTACGGTTTCTGCGGTGGCCTCGTCGCAGGTCTCCTCGAACGCCTGCAGGTTGCCAGTTGCGGCCACGGCTGACACCCATTCGTTCGATTCGCCTGAATAGGACAGCGGCATCGCCGAAAGGCGGTTGGCGGTTTCGAGAATGCGCGCGGTGTTGTCGGCCCGCTCGATATAGCGCGCGAACCAAAACAGGCTGGCTGCCGTCCGACTCAACATGCGTTGAAGCTCCGTACGGGGATGTGCTGCGCCGTCATACGTCCACCACCCAGGTGTCTTTGGTCCCGCCGCCTTGGCTGGAATTGACGACGAGCGAGCCTTGGCGCAACGCTACACGGGTAAGGCCGCCGGGAACGATGCGCACATTGTTGGCGCCCGTCAGCACGAAGGGCCGCAGATCGACATGGCGCGGCGCGATCCCCTTGGAGACAAAGGTCGGCGAGGTCGACAGCGCCAGCGTCGGCTGGGCGATGAAGTCACCCGGATTGGCCTTCAGCTTGGCGGCAAATTCCGCGCGCATCGCCTTGCTCGCGGACGGACCGATCAACATGCCGTAGCCGCCGGAACCAGACACCTCTTTGACGACAAGTTCGGCGAGGTGATCGAGGACATAGGCGAGCGCGTCGGGTTCGCGGCACCTCCAGGTCGGAACGTTCTGCAGCAGTGGCTCGGCATCGAGATAGAACCGGATGATCTCCGGCATGTAGGAATAGACCGCCTTGTCATCGGCAACGCCGGTGCCGATGGCGTTGGCCAGCGTGATGGTTCCGGCGCGCGCTGCCGATACCAGTCCCGGCACACCCAATGCCGAGTCGGGGCGAAATGTGAGCGGATCGAGGAAGTCGTCGTCAATGCGACGGTACAGAACGTCGACGCGCTGAGGCCCTTCGGTAGTGCGCATATAGACCGTGTCGTCGCGGACGGTGAGATCGATGCCCTCAACGAGCTCGATGCCCAGGCGGTCGGCGAGAAAGGAATGCTCGTAATAAGCGCTGTTGTAAGGGCCCGGCGTCAGCAGCGCGACGGTGGGTTCGCCAGGCGCCGACTTCGGCGCAACCGACTTCAATGTCGCCAACAGTTCATCCGGGTAGTTGTCGATCGGAGCGACGCGGCTTTCGGCGAAGAGATCCGGCAGCAACCGCATCATCGCCTCACGATTCTCAAGCATGTAGGAAACGCCCGAAGGCGTGCGGGCGTTGTCTTCCAGGACGTAGAAGGTTTCAGCGTCGGTGCGGACAATGTCGATGCCAGCGATCATCACGTAGATGTCGTGCGGCACCTTGAGCCCGACCATTTCCGGCTTGAAATGCGGGTTGCGGTAGATGAGGTCGGCCGGGATGATTCCGGCCTTGAGGATCTCGGCGGGGCCATAGAGGTCGGTGAGAAAGGCATTGATAGCGCGGACGCGCTGCTCCAGGCCGGCCGACAGCTTTGTCCATTCCGCGGTGGTGAGAATGCGAGGGATGATGTCGAACGGGATGATGCGCTCGTCGGCGGCGGCATCGCCATAGACGGCGAAGGTAATGCCTCCTCGGCGGAATAAGAGCTCCGCCTCTCCCTGCCTGAGCTTGAGAATATCCCGGGGCGTGGCCGCGAGCCAGTTCTTGAGACCTTGGTATCCCGCACGGCACGTGCCGTCAGGCAGGTCCATTTCATCGAATGCGGTTGGCATCGGGTCCTTTTTTTGGCGTTTCCTCCTGATCCTAACCGCCAAGCATAGAAAGTGCCAAGCCTCGGCCTTGTTGGTCGCTTTCTACCGTCCCCAGCACGTTTTTTTTGCGGCCGCCGAAACCCGGCGCGTTCGGCCCCCGTAGCTCCCAATTGGCCCGGAAGGATCCGGGTGAACCCAATGGGAGAAGTCATCATGAACGTTACGAAGACCACCCGCGCCGCCGCTGCGGCAATCCTGATCGGTGGCGCCGCGCTTTCCGCCGGTGCCATCGCACAAGAGAACCCGATGGTCGGCGGAGCGCCGATGTATCCGACCATGAACATCATCGAAAATGCCGTGAACTCGGCCGACCATACGACGCTGGTCGCCGCCGTTCAGGCCGCCGGTCTTGTCGAGACGCTGGAGGGCCCCGGCCCGTTCACCGTCTTCGCCCCGACCAACGAGGCTTTCGCCAAGCTGCCCGAGGGCACGGTCGAGACCCTTCTCGAGCCTGAGAACCTCGCAACCCTGCAAAAGATCCTCACCTGCCACGTCGTCGCCGCCGACGTCATGTCGGCCGACATCATGGACATGATCGCCGCCGATGGCGGCACGCATGAAGTGGAGACCGTCGGCGGCTGCATGCTGCAGCTGAGCCTCAACGACGACGGCATGGTGCAGATTACCGACGAGCGCGGCGACGTCGCAACCGTCACGATCGCGGACGTCGTCCAGTCGAACGGCGTCATCCACGTCATCGATACGGTGCTCCTTCCTGCCGAATAGCCACTGCCGGGCGCCATCGCCTCCTGGAGGCGCCCAAGCCGGAGCCCCGCGCCACCAGATGGCGCGGGGTTCTCTTATGTCGCGCTAGTCCGGCGCCTGGAGAAGGGTGCCGGTGTAGATCACCTCGCCGGTCGGCGCGCCCGTCGGCGACCCGCCGAGTGGCTCGTCGGTGATGGCGAAGACGGCGTTCATCGGACGGAAGTCCGGAATGCGGTCGACCGGCACGACGATCTCCTCGCCGACATGATCCACGACGCCGAGCGACAGCGGCGGCTCGCCGTCGCCGATATACCAGAGCTCGTTGCTGCGTCCCGGCTGGGCCTCGGCCGCCACTGAGCGCACCGCGACAGTGCCGGTGGCGAGGTCAACATTGACGAGAAGGGCCGGCAGATCGCCGCCGCGACTGACGACGGCGACATATTGCTGACCCGGCGGCGTTGGATTGGTGGGCGGACCTGTGACGACGAGGACGGCAAGGCCGGCGGCAACGACGCCGGTCATGAGCGTTGCCGCCTTCCAGGCCGAGAGGCGCCGGCGAAGGCCCGCGACTGGGTCGTTCGCCAGCGGCCGCGGCGCGCTTTCGCCAACGGCTGCAGCGATGTTGCTCCACGCAGACGCCGGCGGGCGCACCGGGGCAACCGCGTCGTCCAGCGGCGCCAACCGCGCCTGCCAATCGCGCAGCAATGCTGCGAGTTCGGGATCGCCGGCGAGCGCCCGTTCGAACGTGCGGCGTTCTACCTCGGGCAACGTCCCGAGGACGTATTCGCCGGCCCATGCGCTCTTTTCTTCAGACGTCATGATCCGTCCAGACAACTCTTGAGCTTTGCCAGACTGCGGTGGAGCCAGGTCTTGATCGTCCCCACCGGCTTGTCGAAACGAAGGGCAAGCTCCTCACGCGAATAGCCGAGACAGTAGGCGAGCGCGACGCAGTCCTGCTGCGGCGGCTCGAGCCCCTCGAGGCAATCGCGGAGCGCCTTCCGCTCCAGCGGGTCGCCGTCGCTCACCCCCATGTCCATTGCGTCGATCAAGGCCTGACCCTCATCATCCATGCCAAGCGCAATGTCCCGCCGACGACGGATTGCGTCGATGGCGGCATTGCGCGCAACCGAAGCCAGCCAGGTCTCAGGCCGCCCCGCGGCGGCCGAATAGGAATCCGCCGAGTTCAAACCTTGATGAAGGCCTCCTGCAGGACATCCTGGGCCAAGCCGGGTTCACGACAAATACGCAGGATGATGCCGTAGAGTTTCGCGCTCGTCGCTTCGTAGAGCGCACGGAACGCCTGCCGATCCCTGAGTGCGGTCGCGGCAAGGAGGCTTTCCAGGCTGGAGGTGTCTTTCGTCAGCAACAGGCTTCACGACGCTTGGCGGTCGAAGGCGAGGCTAGCAGCGTCGCTGGCTGAGGCCAAAACGCGATGCGCTGCCTGTCGGTTGGAGCGGGTGAAGGGAATCGAACCCTCGTCATCAGCTTGGGAAGCTGCAGCTCTACCATTGAGCTACACCCGCATCTGGTCCGGAAGATAATCGGGCAGTGGCCGGGCCGCAATCGGCGTCAGACGCCGAGCAGCGCCGCGATCTTGAGAACGGTGTTCCAGTTGCGGCCGGTGCCGCGGACGCCGCCGAGCTTCCTTTCAATGATGGTGATGGTGAGTTTCGAACGGCCGATGCCGTCGGGATAGACGGCAAAGAGGTCACGCCCGCGGAGTTCGACGCGCTCGCTGCCGACGATGGCGGCGCGGAGAGCCTCCAACGCGCCCGCGCCAGGCGCGTCGCCCTTCAGCGGCAGCACGACGAGGTGCGCGGGATCCGCCCCGGCCTCCTTCTGGAAGGGATTGGCCGCGATGAGCGCCCGCCACTCCTCCGGCGTGCGCAGAATGAAGTCCGTTTCGAGCCCGAGGCGCGCCTTTGCCTCTTTCTCAAGCAGTGCGGACAGCGCTGCCGTCGATCTGCCCTTCGCATCGGCGAAGACGAGATTGCCGCTCTGCAGCAGCGTCTTCACGTCGGTGAAGCCGAGCCCTTCGGCGAAGGCGCGGAGATCGGCCATCGGCAGGCTGTTGCCGCCGACATTGACGGCCCGGAGCAGTGCGACGCGGAGGTTGGATCGCGATGCCATTGTCAGCGGAAATGCTTCGACAGCTTCAGGCCCTGCGCCTGATAGTGCGAGCCGATGCCGGTGCCGTAGAGAAAGGTTGGGCGCTCGGCCATCTTCTCATAGACGAGGCGGCAGACGGTCTGGCCGTGTTCGAGGATGAAGGGCACCTCGCGGCTGCGTACTTCGAGAACGGCGCGGCTGCCTGCGCCGCCGGAATCGGTGAAGCCGAAGCCGGGGTCGAAGAAGCCGGCATAATGGACGCGGAACTCGCCGACGAGCGGATCGAACGGAACCATCTCGGCGGCGTAATCGGGCGGCACCTGCACGGCCTCGCGCGAGACGAGAATATAGAACTGGTCAGGATCGAGAATGAGTTCGGGCCGGCCGCGCGCTTCGATCGGTTCCCAGAAATCGAGCTGCTCCTGAGCGCCCCTGGCGTCGACATCAATGAGGCCGGTGTGGTGCTTGGCACGGTAGCCGACAATGGTGCCTGCCGGCTGACCGAGGTCGATCGACATGACGAGGCCGTTGTCGATCACCGGCGTGCCGTCGATCAGCGGATCGGTGGCATGAAGCGCGCGCAGCTCGGCGTCGGTGAGGCGCGGGCGGCCGCGGCGAAAGCGGATCTGCGACAGGCGCGAGCCGGTGCGGATGACGATGGGGAAGGTCTGCGGGCTGATCTCGAGATAGAGCGGCCCGTTATAGCCGGCGGGCACCGAGTTCGAAGACGCGGGCGCGGTCGGCGATGACGCGGGTGAAAATGTCGAGTCGGCCGGTCGAGGATTTCGGGTTGGCCGAGGCGGAGATATCGGCCGGTAGCCGCAGGCCTTCAAGCAGCGGCACGATATAGACGCAGCCGGTTTCGAGAACCGCGCCCTTGGTGAGGTCGATCTCATGCAACCGCAAATCGGCGATGCGGTCGGCAACCGTCCGCTCAGGCCCCGGCAGGAACGAGGCGCGGACGCGGATGGCGACGTCGCCGGCGCGAAGGTCAAGGCTTGCCGGCTGGATCTGGTCCGTGTCGACGGGAATCCGGGTGCGGATGCCGCCAGTGTCGGCCAGCGACCGGATCGCCTGCGCTGGAAGGATACCGTCAGCCGCCAAAACCTCTTCTTCCTCCGCCTGAGTTGAGCCGGAGGCTTAACCGATGGCGGAATTGACGCCAAGGAGGAAGCGGCCTAAGAGCCTAGTGATCCCGTGGTCCTTTGAGCCGGCCGGCTTGCTGCCACGTTAAATAAGTCGCTAAAAGGCCGGGCGGACGATAACCCGGCCCCTGGCCGGGTTTTTTGTTGGCGGAGACGCACATGAGCAAGGACATGAAGAACTGGGCGCCGGCGACGAAGCTGGTGCATGGCGGGACGAAGCGCTCGCAATTCGGCGAGACCTCCGAGGCGCTGTATCTCACCCAGGGCTATCTCTACCCCAGCGCAGAGGCGGCCGAGGCGCGCTTCACCGGCGACGAGCCCGGCTTCATCTATTCGCGCTACGCCAACCCGACCGTGCGCATGTTCGAAGAGCGGATGATGCTGCTCGAAGGCGCCGAGGACGCGCGCGGCACGGCGTCCGGCATGGCGGCGGTCAACACGGCGCTGATGGCGCTGGTCTCGGCCGGCGATCATATCGTCGCCGCCCGGGCGCTGTTCGGCTCATGTCTTTATATCGTCGAGCAGTTGCTGCCGCGCTTCGGCGTCGCCTCGACGCTGGTCGACGGCACCGACCTCGACCAATGGCGCGCGGCGGTTCGGCCGAACACCAAGGCGTTCTTCCTGGAAAGCCCGACCAACCCGACGCTCGAAATCATCGACATTGCGGCCGTCGCGGAGATCGCGCATGCGGCCGGCGCCAAGCTCGTCGTCGACAATGTCTTTGCGACGCCGCTGCTGCAGCGCCCGATGGAACTCGGCGCCGACATCGTCGTCTATTCGGCGACGAAGCATATCGACGGGCAGGGCCGCTGCCTCGGCGGCGTCTTCCTCGGCGACCGCGAGTTCATCGACAAGGCGCATACGCTCTACAAGCACACCGGCCCGAGCCTCAGCCCGTTCAATGCCTGGGTGCTGCTGAAGGGGCTGGAGACGCTGCCGATCCGCGTCGAACGGCAGAGCGCGACGGCCGCCGCGATCGCCGATGTCCTCGCCGACCACCCCGCGATTTCAAGCGTTTGCTATCCGGGCCGCGCCGATCATCCGCAGCACGATGTCGCCGTCCGGCAGATGAGCGGCGGGTCGACGCTGGTGGCGTTCGAGCTCAAGGGCGGCAAGGCAGCCGCCTTCCGCTTCGCCGATGCGCTCGAGCTTATCGGCCTTTCCAACAATCTCGGCGATGCCAAGAGCCTCATCACCCATCCGGCAACGACGACGCATCAGAGCGTGGCGCCGGAAACGCGGGCAATGCTCGGCATTTCCGATGCGCTGATGCGCCTTTCGGCGGGGCTGGAGGACGCCGGCGACCTTATCGCCGACCTCACCCAGGCGCTGGACAAAGCCTAGGACTGCTTGATTTCTACCCCCGGCCTTGGTTTAGAATCCGGCGCTGTTCCGCTGTCCTGAGTACCCGCGCCCATGTACCGAGCCACCACACGGTCGATCCAGGTTACGGTTTCGCCGCGCTATGAGGCGGAACGCTCGGAGCCCAAGGAAGGGCAGTTTTTCTGGGCCTACACGATCGAGATCATCAATCTCGGCCTCGAAGTGGTGCAGCTCCGCTCCCGCGCCTGGCGCATCACGGACAGCAACGGTCACACGCAGACGGTCGCCGGGCCCGGCGTCATCGGCAAGCAGCCGGTGCTGAAGCCGGGCGAGGCCTTCGAATATACGTCCGGCTGCCCGCTCAAGACGCCGTCCGGGATCATGGCCGGGCACTATGAGATGCGCACCGACGGGGGCGAGGCCTTCGACGTCGAGATCCCCGCCTTCTCGCTCGACCTGCCCGACGAAGTGCGGGTGCTGAACTAGAGGCGTACGCTTGAGGAAATGAGGTCCCGGATCGGCCTCGCGGCCGTCCGGAACGACATTAGTTCTCCGACGCTTCGTCCGCGTTGGCGCGGAATTCGTCCGGATCGAACGCGTAGCTCGTGCCGCAGAATTCGCACTTCACGCGGATAGCGCCATCCTCGACCGACTCGTCGATCGCCTCGGCGCTGAAAGACCGCAGCACGCGCTCGATGCGCTCGCGGCTGCAGCTGCATTTGTCGCGCATCGGCGTCGGGTCATAGACGCGGACGCCGCGCTCGTGGAACAGACGATAGAGCAGCCGCTCGACCGGAACGTCCGGATCGAGCAGTTCGTGATCCTCGACGGTCTCGACGAGAAGCTGCGCCTCGCGCCAGGAATCGTCCTCGGCGAAGTCTTCCGCCTCGGCGGTTCCTTCCGGCGCATCGCCGCCCGGCAGATCACGCGCCGGCTGTTTCGCAACGGCCGGCATGAACTGAGCCAGCACACCGCCGGCCCGCCAGAGATGGCGCGGTTCGCCGTCGGCGCGGACGAGCAGCTCGGCAGCGGCAAGACGCACCTTGGTCGGGATCTGCTCCGACTGGCGGAAATAGGTGTGCGCCACCTCTTCCAGGCTCTCGCCTTCGAGCGCGACGACACCCTGATAGCGCGTCATGTCACCGCCTTGGTCGATGGTCATGGCGAGCGTACCGTGGCCGAGCAGCTGGCCCGATCCGATCTCGCCGGCCGCCTCGGCAGCCGCCACGGCCTCCTCGTCGAAGGAGGCATAGGCGCGGAGATCGCCGGGGGTGCGGAAATCGACGACGAGCATCGACACTGGCCCATCGGTCTGGGTCTGCAGGATGAACTGGCCATCAAACTTCAGCGAGCTGCCAAGCAGCGCCGTCAGCACGGTCGCCTCGGCAACGAGCTTCGACACCGCCGGCGGATAGTCATGCCGCGCCAGCAGCTGATCGAGCGCCGGGCCCATCTGCACGATGCGGCCGCGCACGTCGAGCGCATCGACCTGGAACGGGCGCACGGCGTCATCGCCCGCCAGGCGCGTGGTCAACTGGAAAGCAGGGGACGCCATTACGACCTCCCGCCGCCGAGACTCCAGAGGAGGATTGCCTTTTGCGCGTGAAGTCGGTTCTCGGCCTCATCCCAGACAACCGACTGCGGGCCGTCGATTACCGCGGCCTCGACCTCCTCGCCGCGATGGGCGGGGAGGCAATGCATGAACACGGCGTCTGGTCTTGCCTTTGCCATCAGCATGGTCGTCACCTGATAGGGTTGCAGCAATTGCCGCCGCCGATCGGCGTCTTTATCGCCCATCGACACCCAAGTGTCGGTCACGATCGCATCGGCGCCCGCAGCTGCTTCAGCAGCGTCGGACGTCGTGACAATGTCACCGCCCTTGTTGCAGGCGGCGTCGATCACTTCAGCGGTCGGAGCGAATTCACGCGGGGTGGCAATTGCCAAGCGGAAGCCGAAAATCGGCGCCGCATGGATCCAAGAGGTCAATACATTGGTACTCGACCCGATCCACGCAATAGTCGCCCCTTCGAGCGAACCGCGCCGCTCGAACAGTGTGAGGAGATCGGCCATCACCTGACAGGGATGGGAGAACCGCGTCAGGCCGTTGATGACCGGGATCGTCCCGCTCGCCGCCAGCTCGGCCAACGTCGTCGGCTCCGGCGTGCGGATCATGATGCCGTCGACATAGCGCGACATGACACGCGCGGTGTCGGCGACCGTCTCTCCGCGACCGAGCTGCATCTCGCTCGAGGTCAGCATGATCGTCTCGCCGCCAAGCTGGCGCATGCCGACGTCGAAGGAGATGCGCGTCCGCGTCGACGGGTTCTCGAACACCATCGCCAGAACCTTGCCGGCGAGCGGCGCATCAGCTCGAACGGCCGGCGCGCTTCATCGTCAGCGCGCTGTCGAGCAGCGCCTGCAGCGTCGCCCTGTCGAAATCGGAAAGGTCGAGAAAATGCCGGGCCATGGCGTCAGACCGTTGCCGCGTTGGCGGCGGAGAAGGCGGCGAGGCCCGTCTCCATCCGTTCAATCGCTTCGTCGATATCGCCTTCGGCTCGCAATCAGCGGCGGCAGCAGCCGAATGACATTGTCGCTCGCCGCAACGGCAAGGAGGCCCGCTTCGCGCAGCGAGGCAAGCACTTCCCGGTTCGGCCGCAGGCAATGGAGGCCGATGAGGAACCCTTCGCCCCGCACTTCGTCGATGATGTCTGCGTGGCCATCGGCAACGGATGCGAGCCGCTGCTTGAGATAGAGGCCGACGCGCCGCACGCCTTCGAGGAAACCGTCGGCGAGAACGATATCGAGCACGGCATTGCCAACCGCCATCGCCAGCGGGTTGCCGCCGAAGGTGGAACCATGCGTGCCAGCGGTCATGCCCTTGGCCGCTTCCGCGGTGGCGAGGCAAGCGCCGACCGGGAAGCCGCCGCCAAGGCCTTTGGCAACGGCCATGATATCGGGCTGAACGCCGGTCCATTCATAGGCGAACATGCGGCCGGTGCGGCCGATTCCGGTCTGCACCTCGTCGAGAATGAGAAGGAGGCCGTGCTTGTCGCAGAGTTCGCGCAGGCCCTTCATCATCGCCATGGAGAAGGCGCGCACGCCGCCCTCGCCCTGGATCGGCTCAAGCATAATGCCGGCCGTGTCCGGGCCGATCGCGCGCTTCGACCGCCTTCAGATCGCCGAAGGGCACCTGGTCGAAGCCGTCGGGAAGCGGCGCGAAGCCTTCGCAATGGACCGGGTTCTTCGCCGCGGCGAGCGTCGCCAGCGTGCGGCCATGGAAGGCGCCGGCAAAGGTGATGATGCGGTTCCGCTCAGGGTCGCCATTCACATAGTGATAGCGCCGCGCCGTCTTGATCGCGGCTTCCACCGCCTCGGCGCCTGAGTTCGAAAAGAACACCTTGTCGGCGAAGGAGACCGCCGCCAGCCTTTCGGCGAGGCGCTCCTGCCCCGGAATGCGGAAGGCGTTGGAGGTGTGCCACAGCTTCTCGGCCTGCTCCTTCAGCGCGGCGACGAGATGCGGATGGGCATGGCCGAAGGCATTGACGGCGATGCCGGAGGTGAAGTCGAGAAACTTCCTGCCCTCGGTGTCGGTCAGCCAGACGCCCTCGCCGCTGGCAACTGTCAGCGGTGCTCTGGAATATGAATCGAAGATGGCCGATCCGGACATCTGACAAGTCTTTCGGCAAATGAGGCTCGAAAACAAAAGTGCCGCCGAGAGGCGACACGTCGCTACAAACTACCATGCCATTGGGCCACTGAGTCAATTCGCTTCATCCCCCCGCAATCCACCGCCGCACGCGACGATGTGGGGGATAACGCCTCCGACTCTTGTCAGTGACTCCGGGCATATAGTAGCGTCAAAGCTGTCAGATACGACATATCGAGCGGCGGAAATCTGTTTCAGCGTTAGGCGTCGAGCGCGTCCCGGCTTTGCGGGAGGCGAGCGGAGATGGATTCTGGGTCGGAGTGACTATTCTAAGGGGCGCGACCGATGGGTTGGACCGACGAACGCGTTGAGTTGTTGAAGCGGCTTTGGGCCGATGGGCTGAGTGCCAGCCAGATCGCGGCTGAACTCGGCGGCGTCACACGCAACGCAGTCATCGGCAAGGTGCATCGCCTCGCCCTGTCGGGTCGCGCCAAACAATCCGGCACGCCGCGTCCGCGTCGTCCGCGCGCACCCCGCCAGCCACGTGCGGCCGCGCGTCCGATTACGATCGGCAACACTGCGCTGAAGATCCAACGGGCGCCGATGCCGCGGCGCCTTCCCGTATTGGAAGATGTCGTTGTGCCCATCCCCCTGAAGAAGTCGATCGTCGAACTCAATGAGCACACCTGCCGTTGGCCGCTCGGCGATCCGACCGAGGAGACCTTCTCCTTCTGCGGACATGAGCCGCGCGAGAGCGGGCCGTATTGCGAATATCATTCGCGGGTCGCCTATCAGCCGCATGTCGAGCGGCGTCGCGCCGCCGGCTAGCCGGCCTAAGCAAGCAGAACTACCGCAGCCGCGAGCAACAAGACCGCCACCGGAGCGGTGCGGAGACGCAGCCGCCCATACCAGGGCGTGAGCTGCGCTCTGTCGGCCGACCAGACGTCCCACGCACCCTGAGCGGCGAAACTAAGCGCAAGCACGCCGGCCGCGAGCGGGTCCGCCAACCACAGCGACACGAAGGCGACGACGACAGGCGCGCCGGTCGCGACGACGGCGACGGTGACGCTGCTGGCGCGCAGCGAATGCCCGAAGCGCGTCCCCGCATGGAAGGCGAGAAGCAGCGCGGCGTAGGCGAGGAAACCCTGGCTGACGTCCTCAGCGCTCATGCTCCCGACGCCATGCGTCGCAATCAGCGCGACGCCAACTGCCAGAGGCAGTAGCGAGGCATAGGCGAAGATGGCGGCGGTGCGCGGAACGACCAATGATCGCTGCCGTGCCGACGACGCGCCGGGAGCTTCGGTGCTCACGCTCAATCCCTGCGAAACAGGACGCCGCCGAGCCAGCCGGCGCCGCCAGCGATCATGACGATGGCGATGGCGTAGAGCCATGGCTGGTTGCGCGATGCGTCATAGATGAATTGTTCGGAACCGGTCTTGACGATCTCCAATGGCTGCTGCGTTGACGCCAGCATCACGCCGTGGCTGAAGGCGAGCACTTCGATCGAATAAGCGCCGACCGGCACGTCGGCAGGCAGATCGAAGGTCGTGCGAAAGAGGCGGCCGCCCAGCCAGTCCACCGAGGCCGGCATCTCGTAATAGGTCCCCTCCTCTTCCCGCAGTCGCACAAGCGCGGACGCGAACTCCCGCTGGTCCGGGGGGCTGTCGGTCGCGACGGCGTTGAGGCCAAGGCCAAGCGCGGCAAGGGAAACGGGACTGGTGATCTCGCTCAGCGGCGCAGTGGCATGGACGGCATAATAGGCCGGCATGTCAGGAAAGGTCGTTTCGGCGCGATTGATCCAAAGGCCGAGCACACGGTCCTTGCGCCGGATCGACACGGATTCTCCCGGCCCACGCAGAACGATGACGAGGTCGAGCGGCGTGTCGGCGCTGAGGGCAGGAATCTCGACCGCCCCGAAGACAGTGATCCCGGTGCCGGTGAAGTTTGAGGTGATGCGCACCTCATCCGTCGACAGCGTGACGATGAGATCGTCGGCGGACGCGGATAGGACCGACCCGGCGAGGATCGCAACTGTGGCCAACAGACGCTTCATTCGCGCGTCTCGCTGATCGAATAGGGGTCTGGCGGCGTTGCGACGAGATCGACGAGGAAGCGCGCCGCGACGGCGAGAACGAGCAGAGCGAGAACGGCGCGGAGCGTTTCGCCGCGCAACACCAGTGCCGAGCGTGCGCCAAACTGCGCGCCGATGACGCCGCCGAGCATCAGCAGTCCGGCGAGGATCGCATCGACGCTGTGATTGGTGACGGCGTGAAGAATGGTGGTGACGGCCATCGTTCCAACGATCTGCACGAGGGACGTGCCGATGACGACGCCGGTTGGGATGCGGAAGAAATAGATGAGCGCCGGGACAACGAGGAAGCCGCCGCCGACGCCGAGGAAGGCGCCGAGCAGTCCGACGATCGCACCCAGCGAGACGAGCGGGATGATGCTGACATGCAGCCGCGCCACGCGAAAGCGCATGCGGAAAGGCAGACGTCGGAGCCAGCCCGGCCGCGCATCCTCACGCAGGACCGATGGCATGCCGCGGCGCCGATGCAGCAGAGTGCGCACCGACTCGATGAGCATGGTGCCGCCGACAAAGCCGAGAAGCACCACATAGAAGACCGCGATGATGAGATCGAGCTGTCCCGAATTGCGCAGCAGTCGGAACAGGAAGACGCCGATTGTCGAACCGACCGCGCCGCCAGCAAGGAGAACGCCGGCAAGACGGAGATCGACCGAGCGACGGCGCCAATAGGTGAGCGCCGCCGAGGACGACGACGCAACGACCTGTGCGGCGGCGGTGCCGACGGCGACGGCGGTCGGAATGCCGGAGAAGATCAGGAGCGGCGTGAGGAGGAAGCCGCCGCCCACGCCCAACAGCCCCGAAATGTAGCCGATGGCCGCGCCGATACCGATGACCAGAAGGACATCGACCGGCATCTCGGCGATGGGAAGATAGAGCTGCACGGGCGCAACACGGCGGGTCAGACAGGTTGAAAGACGGCGTTCGACCGGAAGTTTAGCCTCCGACCGTTAAAGCTCTGGCCTCCAAAGACTGTCAACGCGGCGCGTCCGCCAGACAGGTCAGGTCGTGCGGTTCATCAGATCCTGAAGCAGATCCTGATCGATCGCGCCGGTCGGCTGCACGCCGATCGTCTGTTGGAAGGCCCGTATGGCATCGCGCGTCTGCGGGCCTACGACACCATCGGCGGGTCCTGGATCATAGCCCTGCTGCGTCAAGAGATTCTGGATCGTGCGAACGAGATCCTGCTGATCGAGCGCGGCGCGGTCGTCGGGCGCGTCCCAGCCGCCGGCCGGTTCCGGCGCGGTATTGGCGGCGGCGGGCGCTCCCTGGATCTGCCAGGCGGAGACCGCTGCGCGCGCGGCCGTCAGTTGATCCGGTGTCAGCGCAGCGGCGATATCGTCGCGCCGCGCGGCCGCGTCGTTGTCGCCCTGAGCGGCGGCGAGGGCGAACCACTTGTATGATTCGACGAGATCGGCGGTGACGCCGATGCCACGCGCATAGATGACGCCGAGATTGTACTGGCTGTCGCGGATGCCGTGATTGGCCGCCTCGGTGAACCACTGGATGGCGTTGGCGAAGTCCGGCGTGCCGTCGATACCCTGGCTCAGCATGACGCCGAGATTGTGCATGGCGAGAACATTGCCCTGCTCGGCGGCGGCCAGATACCAGTCATAGGCCTTCTGGCGATCCTCGGTGACGCCAAGGCCCGCCTCATACATCGTCGCCAGACGGTGCTGCGCGATGGCAAGGCCGGCACTCGCGGCACGCTCGAGCCACACCGCAGCTTCGGCCATATCACGGTCGACGCCGCGCCCTTCGGCGTAGCGCGCGCCGACTTCATAGAGCGCCCCGGGGTCGCCGGCCGCTGCGGCAACGCGAAGGCGGGCCGTGCCGATGGCTTCGTCGGGCATCGGATAGGTGGCGGTCGCGTCGGCCGCGTTGTCGGTGGCCGGCGCCGCTGCGACGGCCGCCGGAGAGGTCGTGGCCGATGCCGCGGGTGCGGCTGCTGCCGGTGCTGCCGGACTGACAACCGGCGATGTGACACCGGCCGGCGGAATGAAGGCTCCGGCCGATGCTGATGGCGTCGCCGCCGTAGATGGCGGCGCGGTACTCGTTGTGGCCGGGGCCGAGGGCTCGACGGGCGTGATGGCGGCCGGCGAAGTTGCATCGGCTGCCGGAGGCATGACCTCGGGAGTGGCCGCGGCGGAAACCGCGGGAGTTTCAGCCGGAGCGGTGTCGCCGCCGCTGAAAGGCTTCAGGATCTGCAGGACAGCGATGGCGAGAACGACGGCCGTGGCGGCAAGGAGCAGTGGCCGGCGATGATCGCTGACAAAGCGGCGGAGCCGGCGCTGGCCGGCCTTCGCCTCGCCGGTGCTCATCCATGCTGTCGGCAGTGACGCGGCGCATGGCGCTGTGCTCTGCGGCGGCCGCCTGGGCGGCACGGCGGGCGGCCGCGATGAAGTCGGCGCGGCGGTCACGGTCGCTGGGCGGCGAGGTGGTTACGCGGTTGCGGACGCGGCGAGCCAGGCTGCAACGGCCTGTCGGCGTACGGCGCAGGCGCATGACGTTCCGCATGCGCGCATGCGCCTTCGGCTGGTCGTGCGTCTCACGGCGCCGGCTTGCCGGCGCGGCGACGGGCACCGGTGCCGCGGCCCGAAGGCCGATGGCGGACTTCGGTTTCGAGGCTGCTCAGGCGCGAAACAACGCGATCAAGCGTTTCGTGGACGGCGTCGAGAGTTTCCGCCGTCTGCCGACCATTGGTGCGCGCCGCATCCTGCAAGCGAACGCAGATCGGTCTTGAGGCCTTCGATGACGGTCGAGTCCTTCGAGCCGCTGAGCCCGGACAGTTCCTTGACCGCTTCGCGGGCGGCTTCGCGGATCGAATCGAGCGATTGCGAACTCGGAATTGAAGACCGCGGTCTCCAGGCGGGCGAGATTGTCCTGGATATTGCGCAAGTGTCGTGGTCGCCGGCGAGCAGGTTGAGCCGCGTCATCAGCGCGTCGACCTGCGATTCAAGCTGCTCCAGGCCCTCGGGTCTGCCGCTGGGCGAATCGAGGTTGATCGATGCGCGCCGAAAGCAGCGAGATCTGGTCTTCGACCTGGGCCAGTTCGGCTTGCCGCTCGGCCGACGGATCGGCCTCGGCAAGATCTTCGAGGCGCTGCGCCAAAGTGGCGAAACGCGCCTCGAGATCTGCGACCATGGCACTGCCGCGCTCATGGCCCGCCAGGGTGTCATCCAGGCGTTGCGCCAGCGCCTGGATATGCATGTCGAGGTTTAGCAGTTCGCTGCGCTCGCGGGCGCGCAGTTCGGCGATTTCGGAGGCAAGCGTCTTCGAGCGCGGCAGGTGCGATTCTCTCCGCGCGCTGCCATCGTCTCGAGACGCCCGAGAAGATCCGTAACGGTGTCGGCGCGCGGCGCGCTTGGCGACCATCGTCTCGAAGCGCTCCGATACCTGGTTCAGCCGTTCTTCCAGCCGGACGAGCGCCGGGCTGCTGCCATTGTGCAGCATACGTGAGACGCTTTCGACGGCATCGCGGATGCCGCTGATCTCGGCCTCGAAACGGGCCGACGGTGGCGGATCGGCGATCGTCTGCAAGCCGCTGCTCAAAGTTCGACAAGCGGTCGTCGATGCGCGCGAGTTCGGGCACGCGGATCGACCGTCGCGACGCGCTCGGAGAGGCGATCGATCTCGGCCGAAAGGGCGTCAAAGCGCTCGCCGGACGGGACGCGATGGAGGATTTCCTGCGCGACGGCGTCGAGGCCGGATTCGGCCGGTCGGGCGAGCAACTGATCGAGCCGCTCCATGATCGCCTCTTGCGACGATGTCTCGCCCGCCTCGGGCCGCTTCTGCCGCGTCACGGCATCGTGCGCTTCGGGGCCGCCGCTATCGGCCGCGGGCTCGGCGGCGTGTGTCGGCGCCGCCACTGGTTCGGTCTCGGCGGCAGACGCTTCCTTCGGCTGATCGACTGTGCGGGAGAGTTCCTCGACCTTCTGCCGCAATTCGGCGATGGCGCCGGCGAGCGGACCGTCGTCGGCGGCGCCGCGGTCTCGGCGGCGGGCTCGCGGTGGCGGGGCTCGCTTCCGCGCGGCGGATTCGTCGATCAGGCGCTGACGTTCGGCGATCTCGGCGATGGCGGCGTTGAAATCGATGGTGCGCCGCTGGCGGGCCGATGCATCGCTCTCCGGCTTTGGCGCGGGGGGAGCGGCGCCGTTGGCGCCGCGCCTGGGCTTGGGCTCCGCCGCAACGGCCGGCTCCTCGGCGACAGGTTCGAGCGCGCTTTCAACGGCTGCTTCGCCTGCCTCTTCCGCGGCAGTGCGCGCCTTGAGGGCATCGATGCGCTGGCGGATCGCACGCAGCTTGTCTTCGGCCGAGCGCTGATCGATCGGCGGCGATGCCGGCTTTTCGGCAGGCTTGGCCGATGCCTTTTCGACGGGCTTTGCGCCGGCTCGCGATCGAGATCGCGCAGCGCCGCGGCGATCTCGGCAAGGCTGGTGGCTTCCTGCCGCTCGGCCTGCCTACGCGCCGGAGCGGCCTGCGGCGCCGGTGCGGCGGCGACCGCGGGAGAAGGTCGGCTCGGTTGCGTTGCTGATGATTTGTCAACACTGCCCTGACCGGCGTCGCGACCGCCTGTCAGGCGCTCGAGCCGCGCTGCGAGTTGCGAGAGGCGCTGATGCAGGGCTTCGCCCAACTCCGCATCTTCGCTCGCCTCGCGTGGCATTTCGCCTGGATTTATGCTTGCCCCATCGGCTTGTCGAAACATCCGACGATCACGTCACGTCAGTTTGGTCTGACGCTCCAATGTGTCCCGGGCGAAGGATTTGGTGATTATGGTAAACAGGACGTTAACCGGGCCGGCTTTCGGTCAGGTTTTCCTAACCAATGTTAAGAACCGCTAGGATTTGCGACCTGCCGCCGACCGCCATGCGCCTTTCGCCGTGACAGCCAAGCCCATCTACCGCTTCGAGGCGCATGCCATCGTCTCGGCCGACGACAAGATAGCCGATGCGTCCGGGGCGATGCCGCCGTCGCTGCGGCATCCGGCCGACTGGGCGCGGTTCCAGGCGGCGCTCGACGAGGCGGCGGTGATCGTGCTCGGCCGTCGCTCGCATGAGGCGACACCGAATCCGAATGGCCGGACGCGGCTCGTCATGTCGCGCCAGGTCGCGGGGCTTGAGCGGCGCGAGGATGGCTGGTGGTGGAACCCCGCGGGCGCGCCGCTCCAAGAAGCGCTTGCCGCTGCCGCGCCGCGCGGCGGGCTCGTCGCCATTCCCGGCGGCCGCGAGGTGTTCGACTATTTCCTCGATGTCGGGCTCGACGCCTTCCATCTGTCGCGCGTCGCGGGCCTGAACCTGCCCGGCGGTGTACCGCTGTTCAGCGTGTGCGACGACGGCCTATCGGCCGAGGCGGTGCTCGACGCCGCCGGCCTTCGCCCGCGCGAGCACGAAGCGTTCGACGCAGAGGCCGGCGTGTCGGTCACGGTGTGGCGGAAATCGGGGCGCTAGTGCGCGGCGTCCCAATTGTCGCCGGCGCGGGCGTCGACCTGTAGCGGCACGCGCAGCTGCGCGGCCGGTTCGGCGGCATGCTCCATCACCGACGCTATGATCGGGATTGCCTTCTCGGCTTCGTCTTCCGGGGCTTCGAAGACAAGTTCGTCATGCACCTGCAGCAGCATGCGGACATTGAGGCCGGCGTCCTCAGCGCGCCGGGCATGCGGATCATGGCGCGGCGGAGGATATCGGCGGCCGAGCCCTGGATCGTGGCGTTGATCGCGGCGCGTTCGTTGAAGGCGCGCTCGGCAGGGTTCTTCGACAGGATCAGCGGGTAGTGGCATTTCCGCCCGAAGATGGTGTTGACGAAGCCATTGGCGCGGCAGAAGGCCTTCGTCGATTCCATGTAATCCTTGATGCCGGGGAAGCGCTCGAAATAGCGCTCGATATAGTCCTTCGCCTCGCCGCGCGGGATCGACAGCTGGTTGGCGAGGCCGAAGGCGGAGATGCCGTAGATGATGCCGAAATTGATCGCCTTGGCGCGGCGGCGCACTTCCGGCGGCATGCCCTCGACCGGCACGCCGAACATCTCCGAGGCGGTCATGGCGTGGATGTCGAGGCCGTCGGCGAAGGCCTGACGCAGCTGCGGGATCTCGGCGATGTGCGCCAGCACGCGGAGCTCGATCTGCGAATAGTCGGCCGAGATCAGCTTGTGGCCGGGGTCGGCGACGAAGGCGGTCCTGATCTTGCGGCCGAGTTCGGTGCGGATCGGGATGTTCTGCAGGTTCGGATCGGACGATGACAGGCGCGCCGGTCGGCGTTGCGGCGAGCGCATAGGAGGTGTGGACGCGCCCGGTCTCGGCATTGATGAAGCCGGGCAGCGCGTCGGTGTAGGTCGATTTCAGCTTCGACACCTGACGCCAGTCGAGAATCCGCCGCCGGCAGCTCGTGACCGGCGGCGGCAAGCTCCTCTAGCGCGTCGGCACCGGCGGACCAGGCGCCGGTCTTGGTCTTGCGCTCCGCCGGGGATCGCCATCTTGTCGAAGAGGATTTCGCCGAGCTGTTTCGGCGAGCCGATGTTGAAGGGTTCGCCGGCGATGGTGGCGATCTCGTCCTCGAGCCGCGCCATGGTCTGCGCGAAATCGTGCACAAGGCGCGAGAGGATGTGGCGGTCGACGAGGATGCCCTCCTTCTCCATCGACGCAGGACCGGAACCATCGGCCGTTCCAGCGTCTCGTAGACGGTGGTGACGCGGTCGGCGACGAGCTGCGGACTGAGCAGCGTCGCGAGGCGAATGACGACGTCGGCATGCTCGGCGGCGACAGGCGCGGTGGCGGCGATCTCGAGCCGTTCGGCGGCGACGGCGTTGCGGCCGGAGCCGAGGAGATCCTTCAGTCCGCCGGGCCGATGCGGCAGCCAGCGGTCGCCAAGGCCGCCAAGCGAAACGTCGCGTCGACCGCCTTCGAGCGCATAGGCGAGCAGCATGACGTCGTCGATCGGCGTCAGCGCGATGCCGCGCCGCGCGAGCTGCAGCGCCGCCACCTTGACGTCGTAGCCGAGCTTGAGGACGGACGGGTCTTCGAGCACCGGCTTCAGTTTCGCCAGCGCTTCCGTCTCCTCGATCTGGCCGTCTTCAAGCCGCCGCCGAGAAGATCGTCGTCGCCATTGCGATGGCCGAACGGCAGTAGGCACCGCCACCGATGTCGGTCGAAAAGGCGATGCCGACGATGTTCGCGGCCATCGGCATCGCCGCGTCGGTGACGAGGAAAAGCGCGAGCCTGCCGGTTTCGCTCGCGCGCGCAATCAGCGCGTCGAGCGCGGCGGTGTCCGAGATCGTGGTATAGACGGAGGGATCGAAAGGCTGCGCCGCGACAGCGCCGCAAGCGCGGCGGCGCCAGCGCCAATTTCAAGCGTCTCGGCTTCCTCGCCCTTCGCTTCGACGACGACATCGGCGCGGCCGAAGAGATCGCCGCCGCCGGAAATCGGCGGTGGAGATTCGATCGCGCCCTTGGTGTAGCCGGCGGCCATCGAGCCGATCTGGCCGGGATTTGCCGCCGTGCCGCGCCCCTTCGACTTCAGCTTCGCGTCGGGCTCGATGGCGTCCGGGATCGACGCCATTGGCCTCGGCGACACGCTTGGCGATGGCGTTCAGTTCCATCGCCTTGAGGAACGAAACGAAGCGTGCCGCGTCGAATTCGGGCACTGCGGAATCCGCCAGCGGCGTCTCGACGTCGACATCGTCGTGCAGCGTGACGAGCTGCTTCGACATGCGCGCCTGATCGGCGAATTCGATGAGGCGCTCGCGCCGCTTCGGCTGCTTGATGTCCTCGGCCTTGGCGAGCAGCGATTCCAGGTCGCCATATTCCTCGATGAGCTGCGAGGCGGTCTTCTTGCCGATGCCGGGGACGCCGGGAACATTGTCGGAGGTGTCGCCGACCAGCGACTGCACGTCGATGACCTTCTCCGGCGGCACGCCGAAATAATCGATGACGCCTTCGATATCGATCTTGCGCTCAGGCCGGTAGCCGGGCTTGCCGCGCGAGCCGGATTCGAAATCGTAGAACTGCACGGTCGGCGTGACGAGCTGCATCAGGTCCTTGTCGGCGGAGATGATGAGAACGTCGGCGCCGGCCGCCGATGCTTCCTTCGCGTAGGTGGCGATGATGTCGTCGGCTTCGTAGCCGGCCTGCTCGACGGGATGCAGGCCAAGCGCTTCGACGGCGTCACGCATCAGCGGGAATTGCGGCACGAGATCGTCGGGCGCTTCCTTCCGCGTGCCCTTGTAGTCGGGGTAGATCTCGTTGCGGAACGTCACCTCCGACTTGTCGAAGATGATCGCGAGATGCGTCGGCCTCACACCGACCGCGCCCTCATTGATGAACTGATAGAGCTTGTTGCAGAAGAGCCGGACCGCGCCCGTCGGCAGTCCGTCGGAGCGGTAATTGTATTTCGCGTCCTGATTCATCGACTGGAAATAGGCGCGGAAAACAAAGGACGAGCCGTCGACGAGGAAGACGTGATCGCCCGGGCCCGGCGCGCGGGCGGCAGACGCTGCGGGCTTGGGCGAAGCGGCGGTGGCGGGTTCGGCAGGCATCAAACGTATATGCCCTCCGGCGCTGGGGAATGCGACTCCGAAGGACGGCAAGTCACGGTTCGTTCGGTCCGCAAATCACCGCCGGCAGGCCCTCGCCCCCCGCTAGGGGAGAGGGCTTTGGCCGTTGGCGAGCGCAGCGAGCCCTAGGGCCAAAGGGTGAGGGGGTCGGCAAATTCTCAATCCCCCTCACCCCGGATCGACCCGGCAAGCCGTCTCGATCCGACCTCTCCCCAGTGGGGAGAGGTCAAGTTGCGTAGGGGAAGTGTTGTTCGGCAGCGCCGCTATGCCATCCAGCCGGGGATGGCGGCGGCCTGCTTCAGCCACTTCGCCATCTGCTTCTCGTCGAGGCCGTCGCCTTCATAGACGTCGATCCAACGCGCCTCGCCACTCTTCGGCGTGCCGCCGGGCGGCAGCGGCTTCAACGACGTTCCCTTGAAGAAGGTCACCTTCACATATTTCGGAAGGCGTGGAAGCCGAGGAACCAGCCCTGGCCTTCGACGCCGTAGAAGGGCGAGTTCCATTTCACCGCCTTGCGCAGATGCGGCACGGTCTTCTCGATGAGTGCGTCGAGGCGCTCGCCGAATTCGCGCTTCCAGCCCGGCAGGGCGGCGATATAGGCCTGCACCGGCGCGTCGCCGTCGCCCTTGGCGATCTGCGGATTGCCGCCGGAGAGGAGGACGACGCCGTCCTTGTTGGGCTTGAGCGGCGGCCGTGTCTTGCCGGCCGACTTCGTGGTCGCGGTGCCCGCTGTCTTCGCCGCGGTCTTCGGCTTCGCGGCGGCGCCCGACTTGGCGCGTGGCGCTCCGGCCTTCTTCGCCGCCTTGGCCTGATTGTACGCGATCGCGGCGCGGACGAGTTTTTTCAGCGCCGGCGCGCTGATCTTGTCGCCCTCGGCGAGATCGATGGCGCGCCAGACGCTGCCGCCGAAGCCGTTGTTGAAGAGCTTGTCGGGATCTTCAAGCTGGGCGCCGTGCGAGAAGGTCAGCTTCAGCTTCTTCTTGAGCGCGGTGGCGACGACGAGTATGCCGTTCTTTTCCCAGACCGGGCTTCCCATCCATTTCCATTCCTCGACGATGCCGCGATCGGCGGCGAGGATGGTCTTGCGGACCTTCGCCAGCATGTCGCCGCGCCAGTCCTTGAGGCCGTCGATCAGCTTGTCGATCTGCTCGGATGGAGTCACCGGAACCTGCGTATCCTCGTCAGCCGGCCGCCTGCTGCACGAGCGCGGTGATGCGCTTCTCGGTGTCCGGCGTCAGCTTCATCAGGGCGAAGGATGTCGGCCACATATCGCCGTCGTCAAGCCTTGCGGCATCGTTGAAGCCGAGCGTGCCGTATCGCGTCTTGAACTTCTGCGCCGCCTGGAAGAAGCACACGACCTTGTCGCCGCGCGCATAGGCCGGCATGCCGTACCAGGTCTTCGACACAAGATCCGGCGCAGCCGCCTTGATGATCGCATGCAGGCGGGTCGCCATGTCGCGGTCGTTCTCGGCCATCTCGGCGATCTTGGCGAGGAGGTCCGCCTCGCCGTCGCCCTTGCCCTTCTTGGCGCCGCGGCCCTTTTCGGTCTTCAGCTCCTTGGCGCGCTCCTTCATGGCGGCGCGCTCTTCCTCGGTGAAACCGTCGCCCGCCGTCGCTGTCCGCTTGTCTGCCATCGTCCTCTCCCTACCAGCGCTGCAGCTGCGTGATCTGCACGAGATTGCCGCAGCCGTCCTCGATTTGTGCGATCGTCGAGCCGGTGACCTCGGTCGGCGGCATGGTGAAGGCGCCGCCTGCCGTGATGCGCTCAAAGTCGCCCTTGATGTCGTCGGTGAAGAACATCACGGCCGGCTGGCCCTGGGCGAAGATCGCTTCCTGGTAGGCCTTGGCCGCCGGGTTGTCGTTGAGCGCAAGCTGCAGCTCGGTGCCGTCCGGCTCCTCGGGCGAGACAACGGTAAGCCAGCGATAGGGGCCGTTGGTGAAATCGGCCTTGATCGTAAGGCCGAGGACTTCCGGTATAGAATTTCAGGGCCTTCTCCTGATCGTCGACATAGATCGAGGTCAATTTGATCTTCATCGGTTCTCTCCGTTTGTTTTGGTGGGGCGGGCGGGCGCTTCAGTCGATTTCCGACAGAAGCTCTCTCGAGGGCATTGAGGAACTCGCGCCATCCGGCCGCGGCGCCCATCAGCGCCTGCCGCTGATCGGGCTTGAAGCCCGCCTGCTCCATGCGAGGCAGCGTGCCGCTGGCGGTCGGCGTGAGCGTCCAGGTGACGACGCTCTCAAGGCCGAAGGCCTCCCAGGTGTAGGTGAGCGTCTTGTTCGGCTCGACCGTCAGAACCTCGCAGTCGATCACGATGTTCACATCGGGCTGCGGCTCGCGGCTCAGATTGAACTTGTGGCCGGCGACCGGCTTGAAGTCATTCTTCATCAGCCATTCCTCGATCAGATGCGGCTGGGTCAGCGCGCGCCAGATCTTCTCCGGCGGAAAGGCGAGTTCCCGCTCGACGACGACGGAACGCGTTTCGTCGTCGCGTTCACTGATCCATCCTCCTCAGAAGATCTTCGAGATCGTTGAACCGGCTTTGCCAGAAGGCGGCCATCTGGCTGGTCCAATCGATCAGCGGCGCCAGTGCGCCTGGCTGCGCGGCGTAGTGCGTCTGACGACCCTCATGGCGGCCGCGGACGAGACCCGCCTGCTTCAGGATGCCGAGATGCTTCGAGACGACCGGCTGCGACACGCCGGCTCGCGCGGTCAGATCGCCGACCGTCTTCTCGCCCTCGCGGCAAAGCCGTTCGAACAGCGCCCGCCGAGTTGGATCGGCAAGGGTTCGGAAGAGAACGTCTTCTGTGTTCGGCATGAAAGATAGATATCCCGTTGGCTATGGATTTACCCATAGCCGCACGGGTATGCGTGAATTCAAGCGGCTTGGACGTTAACGAATGATTGTGGCGGGCCAAGCCTCAAGAGCCGCCACCAGTTCGTCCTTAACGACCCGTTAAACGGCCGCATTTAGCGTCCAACAGATCGCTTCGGTTGCCCATGGCCCCGGAGCTCCAATGGACGATCTTCAGCCGATGGGCATTTTCTCTCGCCGCCCGGAGCGGATCGAGCCGGCGGTGCGGCGTAAGAGAACGCCGCGGGGCGAGCTCGACATCGGCGTTACCGAACGCGACCGGGCGAGCCCGGGACGCTCGCGCGGCGGCAGTTCGCCGAAGCGGTCCACCGGCAAGACCAGCAACAAGGGTGGCGGTGGCCGCAACGGCACGCGTGGCCGGGGCAAGGCGAAGCCCAAGCGTGGCTTCTTCCGGCGCGCGTTCCGCATCTTGCCTGCTCGCGCTCGGCATGCTTGTCGTCGCCGGCAGCGGCGGTCGTTGCCTATTACGGCTCGAAGCTCCCCAACATCACCTCGTGGGACGTGCCGGAGCGGCCGCCGAACATCCAGATCCTCGGCGTCGACGGAACGGTGATCGCCAATCGCGGCGCCACCGGCGGCGCCAACGTCACGCTCGATCAGTTGCCGCCTTACGTGCCGGCTGGGCCTCGTGGCCATCGAAGACCGCCGCTTCTACTGGCACCCCGGGTTCGATCCCATCGGCATCCACGCGCGCCTTCTTTTATCCCTCGAACCTCGGCGGCAGGCACAGCCTGCAGGGCGGATCGACGATCACCCAGCAACTGGCCCGAAACCTGTTCCTCACGCCGCGCCACGGACCTATGTGCGCCCCGCAAGGTGCAGGAGATCATCCTCGCCGTCTGGCTGGAGATGGAAGTTCTCGAAAAAAGAGATCTGGCCCTGTATCTAAACCGGGTCTACTTCGGGGCCGGCGCCTACGGCATCGAGGCGGCCGCCCAGCGATACTTCAACAAGCCGGCCTCCAATCTCACCGTCGGCGAGGCCGCCCTCCTGGCGGGTCTGATGAAGGGCCCCTCGCGCTACAGCTCCGTCTGTCGGACACGGTCGCGCGCCGAGCGGCGCGCCACCATGTCGTTCTGGACCAGATGGTCGCGACCCACGCCATCACGCCCGCCCAGCGCGACGTCGAGGCCTTCAAGACGCCTGTCCACGTCCCTCCTCTCCCCACCCTGGCCAACCAAAGGGCGCAGTTTATTCCCTCATCGACTGGATCGACTTCGAGGTCTCGTTCGCTTTTTGGTCGGCGACACCAAGGACTGGTACTTCTGTGGTCGAGACCACCATCGACCTGTGCCTCTATCCACAGGCCGCCGCCGAGCTGCGCCGTGCGCAACGTCTTTGCCGAGAAACAAGAATCAGCCAGAGGCCGCCCTGGTGGCGCTCGATGGCTGGAGGGCCGCGTTCGCGCCTTCGTCGGCGGGGTCAACTATGGTCAGAGCCAGTTCAACCGCGCCTCCGACGCCCGCCGCCAGGCCGGTTCGGCGTTCAAGCCGTTCGTCTACCTGACCGCGCTCGAACACGGCATGACGCCGCAGACGATCCGCGATCGACCAGCCGGTGAATATCGACGGCTGGACGCCGGAGGACTACACGCGGGAATATCTCGGGCCGGTGACGCTGGAGCACGCGCTGGCGCTGTCGCTCAACACCGTGGCGGCGCAGATCACGGCGGAGGTCGGCCCGTCGGCGGTGGTCGCCGCCGCGCGGCGGCTCGGCATCGGCTCGCAGATCGAGCCGAACATGTCGATCGCGCTCGGCACCTCCGAGGTGTCGCTGCTCGAACTGACCGGCGCCTACGCCACCTTCGCCAATGGCGGCAACGGCGTCATCCCCTATGTCATCCAGACGCATCCGCGGCGTCGAACGGCGACGTTCTCTATCAGCGCGTCGCCAGTGACACCGGCCAGGTGGTGCAGCCCTATGAAGTCGGGATGATGAACGAGATGCTGGGCGAGGTGCTGCGCTCAGGCACCGGCCAGCGCGCGGTGATCCCGGATTGGCCGGCGGCCGGCAAAACCGGCACCAGCCAGGATTGGCGCGACGCCTGGTTCGTCGGCTACACGGCGCATCTCGTCACCGGCGTGTGGGTCGGCAATGACGACAACTCGCCGACCAACCACGCCTCAGGCGGCAATCTGCCGGCCTCGGTGTGGAGCCAGTTCATGACGGTGGCGCATGAGGGCGTGCCGGTTGAGAACCTGCCGGGCGACTATAATTACGTCACCGACCCGCAGGCGATCACCGACATCATCAACCAGAACGGCGTCTACAACGAATATCAGGACCGCTACGACCCGGCGCCGCCGGCGTCGCAGCCGCCGCCCGGCTATGACGGCCCGACCGACCGCTACAATCCGACCTATGACCCGCGCTACGACCCGACCTACCAGCCGGCGGTGCCGGCGCCGGCGGCGAACAACGGCAACTGCGGCCAACAACAATGGCGGCGGCGGGTTCTTCGGCAATGTGATGCGGCGCCTGTTCGGCGGCGGGAACAACTAGCCTAGCCGCCGCCGATCGCGTGCAAGCCGGCGCCGTGCGCTTTCAGCCAGGCCTCGGCCTCGTCCGTTTCCGGGCAGATGCGCTTGACCAGCCGCCAGAAGGCCGGGCTGTGGTTCATCTCGCGCAGATGCGCCACCTCATGGGCGGCGAGATAGTCGAGCACCACCGGCGGCGCGAGCACCAGCCGCCAGGAGAAGGACAGCGTGCCGCGCGAAGAGCATGAGCCCCAACGGCCTTTCGGATCACGAAGGCGGATCGCGGTGGGGCGGGCTTTGACGAGATCGGCATAATAAAAGACCGACTCTTCGAGATCGGCCCGCGCTTCGCGTTTCAACCAATCGACGAGTCGCCGCTCGAGATGCTCCCGCTCGCCGGCGACGGCGATGATCGGCATGGTCGGGCCTTCCTCGACCCAGACCGTGCCGCGCTCATTCGGGCGATGGGCGATGCGATGCTTAACATCTAGCGAACCGGGATAACCCCGGCCCGGGCGAAAGGGACGGATCACCCGGCCGGTTGCTAATGCCGTGTTCCAGCCAGTCAAGGTTGCGCTCAAGGAAGTAGCGCGCGCCCTCATAGGAGCCGCCCGCCGGGATGGTGAGAACCGGATCGAGGCCTGCAACGCCAAGGTTGAGCGTATAGCGCCGGGCGCGCCGATTGGGCCGGATACGGACGCTAACCTTCTGACCTTCAAGCGGAATTACGATCTGTTCCGGAAGGCGCTGGGTGCGTTTGGCTCGGGTGACAGACGGCATCGGATGGAACCCACAATTCGACGGGCTGATCATGCCGCGTGCCGCGGGCCGGTGCCAGCACAAAGAAGAGGCGACAAATCTTTTTGATCCGCCGCCTCGGTTTGGCGTTAGCACTCAGCGTGTTTCAGAGGTCGGTTCCGGCGCCGCCGCTCGACCCGTTTCGCCGCTGGGCCATGAAGCGATCGAACTCCTCCTGGTCCCTGGCGCGCCTGAGGTTCCAGACATAGGCCTCGAATTCGCGCCGCTCTTCGTCGAGACGTCGGCGCTCCTCTTCGAGCCGCTGCAACTCACGCTGGCGGTAGTCGTCAAAGGCGGCATTGCCGCTGACGCCCGCATTCGCATAGCGCTTGAAGCCGTGACGCGCACGGAATGCGTCACCGCTTCGCTTGAATTCGGGGATGCGATCCCCCCAAAGAATATAGGCCAGCATCAGCAGGCCAAGCGGCCAAGCGACTAGGAAACCGACGACCATCAGGAAGATGGTCAGAGGCGTCCAGGCCAGCCGGATCTTCAGAGTGTGGCTCATCTCCTGTCCCCTAATACCAACGACGGAATTGACGTGGGGACAGGGTTAACGCCTTTCAAGGAAAAATCGGACGGCGGGCGATCAACTTTGCCGCGCAGCCAAGACCCTCGCAGGCAGTGGTACAATGACCAATATTGAAGCGATCCTAGGCGGAAAGGCCCATGTCCTCTGAACCCGGCATAGCTCTTGGCAGCAGCGCGCGCCGCATCAGGCTCGATACCCTGATCGCGCTGCGCTGGATCGCGATCGGCGGCCAGTCGGCGGCGATCCTCGTCGTCTGGCTCCCCCTCCATTACCCGATGCCGGTGGTAGCGAGCTTTGCCCTGACGGCGATCTCGGCTTGGCTCAACCTCTACCTCCGCATCCGCTTCTCGCCGAACCTCCGGCTCGGCAACAACCAGGCGGTGCTCCTCCTCGGCTATGACGCCCTCCAGCTCGGCGGCCTCCTCTACCTGACCGGCGGACTGCAGAACCCGTTCGCCTTGCTGCTCCTCGTCCCGGTCATGGTCTCGGCCACCGCTTTGCCGCTCCGCCAAACGATAACGCTCGGCGCGCTGACGGTGCTGATCGCCACGATCCTCTGGCCGTTCCATCTACCGCTGCCCTGGGAGCCCGGCGAATGGGAGCAACAGCCGGCGCTCTTATCGGCGGCGTCTGGCTCGCGATCCTTTCCGCGCTCGGCTTTCCGTCGTCTACACCTTCCGCGTCGCGTCCGAGGCGCGGAAGCTTGCGAACGCCCTTTCGGCGACCGAGCTCGTGCTCGAACGCGAATACCACCTATCCGAACTCGATGGCCTCGCGGCCGCCGCCGCCCATGAACTCGGAACGCCGCTCGCCACGATAGCCCTCGTCGCCAAGGAATTGCAGAAGGACATCGGGCCCGATTCCCCACAAGCCGCCGACATCGCGCTCCTGATCAGCCAGTCCGCGCGCTGCCGCGAGATCCTGGGCCGGCTGACCTCGCTCGGCACCCATTCCGACTGGAGCCATGGCAGCCGCGGCATCCGCGCTCTTCTCGCCGAAGCGATCGAGCCCTATGCCGGCGGCGAGGTCGAGGTATCGGTGGCTGTCGGCAAAACGGTCGGCGAGGAGCCGTCCGGCCGCCGCAATCCGGCAATTCTTTACGGTATCGGCAATCTTATCGAAAATGCGGTGGACTTCGCCGAAACGAAGGTCGAATAGGCGTCGCCTGGACCAATGACGAGGTCATCCTCGAGATCGGCGATGACGGCCCCGGGTTCGCGCCGGAAATCATCGACCGGGTCGGCGAGCCGTATGTGACACGCGAGGGCCGGCACCGACGGCAGCGACCGACGAGGCCGGGGGCCTCGGCCTCGGCTTCTTCATCGCCAAGACGTTCCTGGAAAGGAGCGGCGCCCGGGTCCGGCTGGCAAACCGACCGCGCCGGCGAAGGGCGCGCGGGTGAGGATCACATGGCCGCGGTCGACCTATGGCCGGGAAGCGGCCGCAGTCGCTCGGAAGACGACGTTTGGCACGGCGCGGAAGATACATATATACCGACGATACAAAGAAGAGCGGGCCATGGAAGGCTAGGGAACGATGAGCGACAAAGAGGGCAAACGCTCCTCATTGTCGAGGACGATCGACCGTTTCTCAACCGCCTGGCGCGGGCGATGGAGACGCGCGGCTTCTCGGTCCGCACCGCCGAGACCGTTGCCGAGGGCATTCGTGAGGTGGAACCCGCCGTCCCACGCCGTGGTCGACCTTCGCCTCGAAGACGGCAACGGTATGGACGTGGTCGAGACGCTGCGTTCGCTCCGTGACGATTCCCGCGTCATCGTCCTCACCGGCTACGGCAATATCGCAACCGCGGTTTCGGCCGTGAAGCTCGGCGCCGTCGACTATCTCGCCAAGCCCGCGGACGCTGACGACGTATACGCCGCGCTCACCAGCGAAGTGGCCGAAAAGCCGGCGCCGCCGGAGAACCCGATGTCGGCCGATCGGGTCCGCTGGGAACACATCCAGCGGGTCTACGAGCTCTGCGACCGCAACGTTTCGGAAACCGCGCGACGGCTCTCGATGCATCGGCGGACGTTGCAGCGCATCCTCGCCAAGCGCGCACCGCGCTAGCCGATCAGTCCGACATCTGGATCATAAAGCGCGTGCAGCCGCTGCGCTGCCGCGTGCGCGAAGCGTAGCAGCATCGCCTTCCGCGTGGCGCCGGTGAGGCGATGCTCGGGCGCATCGCGCGCAAGCTCGGCGCCATAGGCGTCGGCAAGGATCAGCCCCGCCTCGTCGGGGAAGAGCTCGGCCGGAACGCCGGAATGGGTGGCGAAAAACAGCCGGTCGCAATGCTGGCTGTAGTCCGGCCATTTCATGTCGGCGCGAAGATCCTCGACCGACGACTTGATCTCGACAATCCAGATCTCGCCCGCACCATCAACCGCGACGATGTCGGCACGGCGTCCCGATGCGAGCGGCAATTCGGTCACCATCGCCATCCGATGGGTGCGGAGGAAGCGGCCAACGCCGCGCTGGATCATCAGCGCGGTCTCGGACTGGCGACCGTCGATCGGCGGGGAAAGGGGATCGGCTGCAAACATCGCGGTGAATTCTGCCACAGCGAGAACGAAAGGCAAACATCGGGCTGCCCGCCAGCGCGTCGCCCTTTTACTCCTCCCGTCCCCAGCGATTGTGCAGCCACAACCACTGATCCGGGTATTCCCGGACCCAGCTTTCGATCACGGCGGTGATGGCGGCCGTCGCGCCATGGACATCGATATTGCCCAATCCGTCGCGCGGAAGATCGAGCGGCTTCGTCATTTCGATGCGGAAGCGACCCTCGGGGAGGCGGATGCAGCGGACGCCGATGACCGGACAATCGAACTGCCGCGCCATGCGGGCCACGATCGGATTGGTCGGGGCGAGCCGGCCGAAGAACGGAACCTGCGGGCCGCTATTGATGCGCTGGTCGGACAGCATGGCGAAGTGCCGTCCGGTGCGCATGGCATTAGCGACCCGGAGAGCGGCGCCCGGCCCAGACTCAACGAGGTCCGCCGTGTCGCCGCGCCAGCGCGCCAGAGCTCCACCACCGCCCGATCGTGCGGCGCGCGGAACAGCGCCACGGGCCGAACCCCATAGGATGAGATGAAGGGCGACAGCAGTTCCCAATTGCCGAGATGGCCGAGGAACGCGATGCCGGTCTTGCCGTCGTCGCGCATCTGAAGGATCAACTCGTCGCCGACCACCTCGATACGATCGGACAAGCCAAAGGTCGGGTTGTACGGATCGCGAAGGACGATTCGACCGCATACAGGAAGTTCCGCGACGGTGCGGGCGAGGTTGTCCCACGCGCCGCGAAGGATTTCTTGACCGCTCCGCCTCGGACTTCTCGGGAAAGGCGGCGCGGAGATTGGCCAGGCGAGCCGGTTCTCCGAGGCGAAGCGTGACCCCGCCGCGGACAACAAGCCCGGCGATCGCCCCGGCGCGGGCGGGGACGAGCAGCCGGACGAGCCCGCCGGCGACGCCCTCGAGAACCCCGAAACTGTCGCCATGAACTGGCGGAGCGGCGGCTGAAGGCTCTCGCTGGAGATTGGGACGCGGCCTGTCTCGGTCATTTCCGTGCCGTCCGCGGATTGCTCGGCCGGGTGCTTGTCCCGCGTCGGCGCCCATGGGACAAGCCCGAAGCCGAGCAGCGGAGCCGATCGTGGCTGACCCCTTCCCGCACGCCCGCCTCGCCGTCATCGACATCGCCCGCGGCGTCGCGATCATCGCGATGGTGCCTATCACTTGACTCTGGGACCTCGGACCGGCATTCTTCGTCTCATCGACGATCGACGCGGCACCGATACCGGCCCTGCGGTGGGCGCGCGCTGATCAGCCGGCACGTTCCTCTTCCTCGTCGGCGTCAGCCTCGTGCTCGCGCATCGCAACGGCTTCAGGGCGCGTTCCTATTCCGGCGCCTCGCGATCGTCGTCGCGCGGCGCTGCTCGTGACGATCGTCACGCGCCTCGTTGGTGCCGGAACGGTATGTGCGCTTCGGCATCCTCCACGCCATCGCGGCCGCGAGCGTCATCGGCTCCTGTTCCTGCGCGCCCGATCTGGCTGACGCTCTCGCCGCGTGCGGCCATTCGCGGCGCCGTACTTCCTGGCGTCGCCATTCATTCGATCCGGGCTGGCTGTGGCTCGGCCTGACGCCGGTATGGGCCTCCGGCGATGATCGACTATGTGCCGATCCTGCCATGGTCGGGCCGACACTGCTCGGCATCGCCGTCACGGAGCTGCCTCAGCTCGGCCTCGACAAGAGGCTCGGCCACTGGCAGCCGACCGGCTTCGTCCACGCCGCTGCTGATCGCGGGGCGCTGGAGCCTCGTCATTACCTCGTCCACCAGCCGCTGTTGCTCGGCGTTGTCTCGATCGCGTATCTCGCGTGGCCGGCCGGCGCAGGTCGTCTAGTTCTAGCCCGGCGTCTTGTCGGGGAAGCGGCAGAGGTCGGCGATGAGGCAGGTCGGGCAGTCGGGCTTGCGCGCCTTGCACACATAGCGCCCGTGCAGGATCAGCCAGTGATGGGCGTGAAGCAGATAGCGCTCCGGCACGACGCGCATCGAGGACGTCCTCGACCTCGCAGCGGCGTCTTGCCCGGCGCCAGGCCGGTGCGGTTGCCGACGCGGAACAGAGTGCGTGTCGACGGCGATGGTCGGCTCGCCGAAGGCGATGTTGAGGACGACATTGGCGGTCTTGCGCCCGACGCCGGGCAGCGATTCCAGCGCCTCGCGGTCGTGCGGCACCTCGCGAGCCGAACTCGGCGATCAGCCTTTCGCGACAGCGCGAGGACGTTCTTCGCCTTGTTGCGGAAAAGGCCGATCGTACTTGATGTGCTCGGTGATGCCCTCGCCGAGCGCCACCATCTTCTCCGGCGTGTCGGCGACGGCGAACAGGCTCGCGCGTCGCCTTGTTGACGCCGGCATCGGTCGCCTGCGCCGACAGCACGACGGCGACGAGCAGCGTATAGGGATTGTGTAGTCGAGTTCGCCCTTCGGCTCGGGATCGGCGGCGCGAAGGCGGCGAACAGCGCCTCGATCTCGGCGGCTTGACTCGAGCGTTGCTGCGCGCGGCGTCGCGTGCTTTTCGCCGGCATTGCGCGCGACGCTGTGCTGGACTGGGCTTTTGCCATGGCGCAATCTATATTGATGCCTGATGAGCGAGCCGAACCGCGCAATCGCCGGCCAGCGAGTGACCGACTGTTCACAGCGACGCTGTCGCCGCACCGCTCGTTCGTCGCGGCGTGGCTTCACATGCTGATGGCGGTGCTCGGCATCCTTTCCTTCGCGCTTCGGCATCGCCTTCCTCGATGGGCGCCTGGCCGGTCTTCGGCTTCTTCGGCCTCGACGTGCTGCTCGTCTATCTCGCCTTCCGCCGCAATTACATGGACGCACAGGCGATCGAGGAGATCGACCTGTCACCGGCGCGACTCCTGGTCCGCCACGTCTCGGCCCACGGCGCGCGAGACGCGAATACAGCCTTCAACCCCTACTGGACGCGGCTGATCGTCGACCGCGCGCGAGGAACGGGTGATCGCGGCCATGACGCTGGCTGAGCAGCGCAAGCGGCTGTCGATCGGCGGCTTCCTCAAGCCCGACGACGAGGCGAGCTTCGCCGACGCCCTGTCAATCGGCGCTCTCGGCCGCCGGGCGATCCGCCGCGCGCCGGCTGACGCCGCTGCAAAATCGGGTGGCTCAGCCAGCGGCCGATGCGGACGTCAAGTCGGCTGCATGTACCGCACACGCTCGCTGACGCCGCCACTGACGATCGCAACCGACACCGCGACGATTACGACACCGTGCGGCGCGGCGATCGCCTATCATCACCGACGACTGGCGGAGCCAGCCTCGCTCGGCGCGCTTCGCCGCACGCAGTCGGGCTCGACCCAATGGCGCTGCAGCGCCTGTTTCGCGCGCTGGTGCGGGCTGACGCCGAAGAGCTTTCCTCCAGGCGGTGACGCTCGACCACGCCAAGCGGCTGCTCGCGGCAGCCACGATGCTCGATGCGACCTACGAGGTCGGGCTCTCCGGCGCCGGCCGCCTGCACGATCTCTTCGTCACCCATGAGGCGATGCCGCCCGGCGCCTGTCGCGACGCGCGGCGAGGGGCTGACGATGCGCTGGGGCTTGCACCCGTCGCCCTTCGGCCTGGCGCTGCTGGTCGTCACCGATGACGGCCGTCTGGCCGGGCATCGGCTTTGCCGAGCCGGCGACGAAGCTGCGGCGCTTCGACGATTTCCGCCGCCGCTGGCCGAAGGCCGACTTCGTCGCAACGACGCCGAGGTCGCGCCGGTCGCGGCGCAGGTCTTCGACCGCGCGCGCTGGCGACCGGACACGCCGCTGCGCGTCGTGCTGATCGGCACCGATTTCGAGATCCGGGTCTGGGAGACGCTGCTCGACGTGCCGTTCGGCGGCGCCACGACCTATGGCGCCGTCGCCGGCGCAGATCGGCAAGCCGAAGGCGTCGCGCGCGGTCGGCGCCGCGGTCGGCCGGAACCCGATCTCCTTCGTCGTCCCCTGCCACCGCGTCGTCGGCAAGGCCGGCAGCCTCACCGGCTATCACTGGGGGCTGACCCGCAAGCGCGCGATGCTCGGCTGGGAAGCCGGGGTCGCGTCGGAGCGGCTAGGCCGACAGTCGTTGGTCTGCGGCTTCCCGAGCGTCTCGCTCTCGATCACCGAAGTGTCGGCGCCAAGCCGATAGACAACCGGCACGCCGGTATCGAGTTCGCGCGTGGCGATCTCGTCCGGCGTCAGGCCTTCCAGCGCCATGATCATCGCCCGCAGCGAATTGCCATGGGCGGAAACCAGGACGCGTTCGCCGCGCATGACATGCGGCAGGATGGTGTGGATGTAATACGGCCAGACGCGGGCGCCGCGTATCGCGCAGCGACTCGCCGCCGGGCGGCGCCACCGTCGTAGGAGCGGCGCCAGATATGCACCTGCTCCTCGCCCCATTTCTTGCGGGCGTCGTCCTTGTTGAGGCCGGTGAGATCGCCATAATCGCGCTCGTTCGAGCGCGGCGTCCTTGATCATTGTCGAGGTCCGGCGTGCTCAGCTCCTCCAGCATCAGGTCGAGCGTCTGCATGCGCGCGCTTCAGCGCCGAGGTGAAGGCGATGCCGAATTTGAAGCCGCGATCGGCGAGGAGCCGGCCGGCGGCGCGCGCCTCGCTGCGTCCGAGATCGGTCAGCGCGACATCGGTCGTGCCGGTGAAGACATTGGTGAGGTTCCATTCGCTCTGTCCGTGGCGGACGAGCACAAGCAGGCGGTCAGTCAGAACAATTACTCCGTGTTAAGTCCGAGGACGTCGGCCATGGTGTAGCGGCCGGCAGGACGTCCCTTGGCCCACAGCGCCGCCTTGACGGCGCCGCGGGCGAAAATGGCGCGGTCGAAGGCGCGATGGGTGAGTTCGACGGTCTCACCTTCGCCGGCGAATATGACGGTGTGATCGCCCACCGTGGTGCCGCCGCGAAGCGCGGCAAAGCCGATGTCGCCCCTCCGGCGCGCGCCGACCTGGCCGTCGCGGCACGCGGACGGAATGCGATCTCGAGGTCGATGTCCCGGCCCTCGGCGGCGGCACGGCCGAACAGCAATGCGGTTCCGGACGGCGCGTCCACCTTGTGGCGATGATGCATTTCCAGGATCTCGATGTCGAAACTGTCATCGAGCGCTCGTGCAGCCTGACGCACGAACTGTGCCAGGAGATTAACACCGAGGCTCATATTGCCGGACTGGACGATGGCCGTCCGTTCGGCCGCGGCATCGATCGCAGCGTTGTCGGCAGCCGACAGGCCGGTCGTGCCGATGACGTCGACAACGCCGGCGATCGCCGCGGCTGCTGGCCAGCAAGGCCGTCGCCTCGGGCGTGGAGAAATCGATGACGCCGTCGGCCCTGGCGAGGGCGGCGGTGACGTCGTCGGTGACGAGAATGCCAAGCGGCGCCAAGCCGGCAAACGTTCCGGCGTCGCCGCCAAGGGCCGTCGAGCCCGTGCGTTCCAGGGCGCCAACGAGCGAAACGCCGTCAGTCTCGGCAATGAGGCTGAATGAGCGTGCGGCCCATACGGCCGGCCGCCCCGGCCACCACCAGTCCTAAGTCGCTCATTTCGCCTCCGGATTCGGTGGAGGAGGTATCCCCTCAACCGTCCGCCTGCAAGGGGTCCCGGGCCAATTGGCTTGACCATCGCGCAGCGCAGACGCGGATCGTGGCCGGCCAGCGCCTCGGCGCTGAGACGCGCCGCCAGGTGGCCGGGAGCTCGGCCTGGCGGAATCTCGTGAAACCCGAGCCGCGCGTAGAACGGCCCATTCCAGGGAAGGTCGCGATAGGTCGTGAGCGTGAGCGCGGCAAATGCCGCGCTTGCGGCATAGGCCTCGGCGGCGGAGATGAGCGCCCTGCCCGCGCCTTGGCGCTGATACGGCGCCGCGACGGCGATCTCTCGCAATGTGAAGGGCCGAGCCAAAGCGCTCGGCAAGGAGGAAGCCGGCGATTTCATCGTCGATCAGCGCGGTCCAGTGGAGGCCATTGCGAATCGCGTCCTCGTGTTCCTCCGGCGCGGTCGGCGGTGCGTCGGCGACCCAGGCACGGTCGGTGCCGCGAAAAAGGTCGCCGGCCGATTGCTCGATGGCGGGAAGCGCCCCGATATCGGCCAACCGCGTCGGGCGGACGACGGCCATCGACCGCGCCTATTTGGCGGCGGCGATCTCGGCAATGATCGCGTCGGCGGCGGTCTGCGGGTCGGCTGCTTCGGTGATCGGCCGGCCGACGACGAGATAGTCGGCGCCGGCGGCGATGGCATCGGCCGGGGTGACGACGCGCTTCTGGTCGCCGATCGCCGCGCCGGCCGGGCGGATGCCCGGGGTGACGATGATGAAGTCCTCGCCGACGGCCTCGCGAATGGCCGATGCTTCGTCGGCCGAGGCGACCACGCCGTCCATGCCGGCGGCCTTGGCGTCCCTGGCCCGCGCGATCACGCGGTCGCGGACGTCGCCGGCATAGCCTGCCTCGGCGAGGTCATCGTCGCTCATCGAGGTGAGCACCGTGACGGCGAGGAGCTTCAGGGGCGCGTCCCCGCGCGCGGCGACCGCAGCGCGCATCGCCTTCGGATAGGCGTGGACGGTGAGGAAGGAGACGCCGAGATCGACGGCGTTTTCGACCGCCTTGGCGACGGTGTTGTCGATGTCGAGGAGCTTGGCGTCGAGGAAGACTTGTCTGCCTTCGGCGGCAAGGTGCCGGGCGAGGTCGATACCGCCGCCGAGCATGAGCTCGAGGCCGATCTTGTAGACGCCGACGCTGCCGCCGAGCTGGGCGATCATCGCCTCGGCCGCGGCGACGCGGCGGGAAATCGAGGGCGACGATGAGGCGGTCGCGGGGTTCGAGTGCTTGTTTCATCAGTCTCCCGGTCCCAATCGCGCGGACAGATCGTACAGCGCCTGGCAAACGACGCGAAGATGATCGGCCGCCTGTTCGACGACAAGATGGCCGTCCTCGGCGAAGGCTTCGCCGCCATGCGAGATCGAGATTTGCTGAGGGACGACGAGCGCCTGCAGCGCGGTGACCAGCACCTTGCGAAGGTCGAGCAGCGCACGCGCGCCACCGATCATCCCATTCGAACTGGAGCCGATGGCGTAGACCCTGCCGCGATGCTGGTATTCGGCAGCGAGCTTCGGCCGGCTCGCCCAATCGATCGCGTTCTTCAGAAGCGGCGGCAGGGAGTGATTGTATTCCGGCGTTGCGATGAACACGCCCTGGCTGCGTTTGATCAGCCGCGCGAGCTTGTGCGCGTTTTCGGGAAAGCCCTCATCCTTCTCGATGTCGGCATTGTAGATCGGCAGCGGATAGTCGCCGAGCGAGATCAGGCGCACCTCGGCGCCGATCAGGGCGAGTTCCTTCGCCGCAAGCGCGGCGAGCTTGGCGCTGAAAGAGCCGGTGCGGATCGAGCCGGCGAAGACGAGGATGTCTGGATTGGTCATGGATCGTCGAAGTCTCTAGCTTGGTGCGAGGGATTGGTCGAGCGCCCGTAGGATCTGATCAACGGCGCGCCGGTGAAACGACGCGTCGAAAACGCCGTGCGGCGCATAGAGCGGCCCGCTCTCGATCGTCAGAATAGAGCCGCCATCGTCCGACGGATCAACTCGCGCCGCAACGCGCCCCGATCGCGGCAGCCACGGAAGAACGACCAATCGAATGCGCTCGGCAATGATGGCGCGCATGTCTTCATCGGAGCTTTGGGCGGCGATAGCCAAACCCCGAAAGCACGAGCTGCAAATGGTCGAAGACCATGTCGGGCGGCTGCGGCAGTGCCAATTCTCGAATGTTGTTGCCGAACGCCCATAAGTCGGCTCCCGTTCAAGCAACCGGGCGATAGGTCCACACCCGCGCCGGCGGCATGTTCAGAACGATCCAGCCGCTGCCGTCGAGGCGATAGTCGGAAGGCGCCGCCGGGACCGGCGGCTTGGGCGAATAGGAAAACTGCGCCAGCGCACCGCCGGGTGCAAGGCGCGACAGCACGTCGAGAACAAGGCCGCGGCGCTCTTCGGGCGGCCGCAGCAGGAGCGGCAGCGACGAGACCGCCGCCGCGAACGCCCCCTCATGGACTCCGGCCAGCGTCGTCGCGAGGTTGTAGGCGTCGCCCTGCACGATGCGCACGCCGGGATAGCGCTTGGCGAGGATCTCGCAGAACTCCGGATTGAACTCGACGGCGACGATGCGCTCGGGCGCAACGCCTTTCTCCAGCAACGCCCGCGTGACGACGCCGGTTCCGGGGCCGAGCTCGAGGATCGGCTCGGTCGTTGCCGGATCGACATGGGCCACCATGCGGCGTGCGAGGGCGCGGCCGGAAGGCGCAACGGCGCCGGTGGTTCCCCAGGTGCGGATGAAGCGGACGATGTCGCCGGCGCTCATGCGCCGGCCTTGCCCCCGAGGATTTCGCGGACGCGGGCGAAGAAGCCTGTCGAATTCGGGGTTGTTCTCGGTCGTCGACGCAGCTTCGAATTCCTGCATCAGGTCGCGCTGGCGCTTGGTGAGCTTGCGCGGCGTCTCGACCGTGACCTGAATGTACATGTCGCCATACCGGTTGGAGCGCAGCACCGGCATGCCCTTGCCCTTGAGGCGGAACTGCTCGCCGGTCTGCGTGCCTTCGGCGACCTTCACCTTGGCGCGGCCGCCGTCGATGGTCGGCACCTCGAACTGGCCACCGAGCGAAGCGGTCGTCACCGAGATCGGCACGCGGCAGAAGAGATCGGCGCCGTCACGCTGGAGGAACTCATGCGGCTTCAGCGACAGGAAGATGTAGAGGTCGCCCGCCGGGCCGCCGCGAAGACCAGCCTCGCCTTCGCCGGCAAGGCGGATGCGCGTGCCGTCCTCGATGCCGGCGGGAATGTTGACGGAAAGCGACCGTTCCTGCGTTACGCGGCCGGCACCGTCGCAAGCCTCGCAAGGATCGGAGATCACCTCGCCGCGGCCGTGGCAGGTCGGGCAGGTGCGCTCGATCGAGAAGAAGCCGCCGGTGGAGGCGCGGACGCGACCGCGGCCCTCGCAGGTCGGGCAGGTGCGCGGCTGTGAACCCGGCTTGGAGCCGGTGCCGGAACAGGTCGTGCAAACGATCTTGGTCGGGACGGTGATCTGTGCCGTCTTGCCGGCATAGGCCTCCTCCAGCGACAATTCCATATTGTAGCGCAGATCGGCGCCGCGCTCCTTGCCGCTGCGGCTGGTGCCGCCGCGACGGCCCATGAAGTCACCGAAAATGTCGTCGAATATCTCCGACATCGACGAGGCGAAGTCGTGGGCGAAGCCGGCGCCGCCGGCGGGACCGCCGCGCTCGAAAGCGGCATGGCCGAAGCGGTCATAGGCCGCGCGGCGCTGCGGATCCTTGAGGCACTCATAGGCCTCGTTGACTTCCTTGAATTTCACCTCAGCGGTGGCGTCACCCGGATTGCGATCCGGATGGTACTGCATGGCGAGCTTGCGAAAGGTGATCTTGAGGGTCGCCTCGTCGCATTCTCTCGCGACGCCGAGCACTTCGTAGAAATCACGCTTAGCCATTGCGCCCGTTTTTTCCCGCAGGCTTCAGCCTGTCTATCATGCCGGCGATGCGGCGCGCCCTCGTTTCGGGCCGCTTCGCTTCACTTACCCAAAGAAGATATTCACGCTGATGGCTGGGCGGTAGCCCCTCGAAAGCAGCTTTGGCCGCGGCATCCGCGACCAAAGCCTGTTCGATATCGGCGGGAATAGGCTCCGTCGGCATGGCTCTTCACTCCCCGGCCGTTACGGGCCGGCGTCTCAGAGACTAGGCCGACTTCTTCTGGTCGTCGTCGTCGACTTCCTCGAAGTCGGCGTCCACGACGTCCTCACCGCCTTCTCCCTCGGCAGCGCCTTCACCGGCTTCGCTGGCGGCCTGATACATCGCCTCGCCGAGCTTCATGGAAGCCTGCACCAGCGTGTTGGTCTTGGCAGCGATCGCCTCGGCATCCTCGCCCTCGAGTTCGGATTTGAGTTCGGCCACGGCGGCCTCGACCGTCGAGCGGTCGGCGTCGGAGACCTTGTCGCCGAGTTCGGCCAGCGTCTTCTCCGCGGCGTGAACCTGACGCTCGCCTTCGACCTTGGCGTCGACGACGGCGCGGCGCTTCTTGTCTTCCTCGGCATGGGATTCGGCATCGTGGACCATCTTCTCGATCTCGTCATCGGAGAGACCGCCTGAGGCCTGGATGCGGATTTGCTGCTCCTTGCCGGTGCCCTTGTCCTTGGCCTGGACGTTGACGATGCCATTGGCGTCGATGTCGAAAGTGACCTCGATCTGCGGCACGCCACGCGGCGCCGGCGGAATGCCAACCAAATCGAACTGGCCGAGCATCTTGTTGTCGGCCGCCATCTCGCGCTCGCCCTGGAAGACGCGGATGGTCACCGCGTTCTGGCTGTCCTCGGCGGTCGAGAAGGTCTGGCTCTTCTTGGTCGGGATCGTCGTGTTGCGATCGATCAGGCGGGTGAACACGCCGCCCAGCGTCTCGATGCCGAGAGACAGAGGCGTGACGTCGAGCAGGAGCACGTCCTTGACGTCGCCCTGGAGGACGCCGGCCTGGATCGCGGCGCCTATGGCGACCACTTCGTCCGGGTTGACGCCCTTATGCGGCTCCTTGCCGAAGAACTGCTTCACGACCTCCTGGACCTTCGGCATGCGCGTCATGCCGCCGACAAGGACGACCTCGTCGATCTGGCCCGCGGAAAGGCCGGCGTCCTTCAGCGCCGCCCGGCAAGGCTCGACGGTGCGCTGCACGAGATCATCCACCAGCGCCTCGAACTTGGCGCGGGTGAGCTTCATCGTCAGATGCTTCGGGCCGGACTGGTCGGCAGTGATGAAGGGAAGGTTGACCTCGGTCTGCTGCGCCGAGGAGAGCTCGATCTTCGCCTTCTCCGCGGCCTCTTTCAGGCGCTGGAGGGCGAGCTTGTCGTTGCGCAGGTCGATGCCCTGCTCTTTCTTGAACTCGTCGGCGAGATAGGTGACGAGGCGCATGTCGAAATCCTCGCCGCCGAGGAAGGTGTCGCCATTGGTCGACTTCACCTCGAAGACGCCGTCGCCGATCTCGAGCACGGAAATATCGAAGGTGCCGCCGCCAAGGTCATAGACGGCGATCGTCTTGCCCTCGCGCTTGTCGAGGCCATAGGCCAGCGCAGCCGCGGTCGGCTCGTTGATGATGCGCAGGACCTCAAGGCCGGCGATCTTGCCCGCATCCTTGGTGGCCTGACGCTGGGCGTCGTTGAAATAGGCGGGAACGGTGATGACCGCCTGTTCGACGCTCTGGCCGAGATAGGCCTCGGCGGTCTCCTTCATCTTCTGCAGGATGAAGGCGGAAATCTGGGACGGGGAGTATTTCTCACCCTTGGCGCCGACCCATGCGTCGCCATTGTCCGCTTTCACGATGTCATAGGGGACGAGCTTCTTGTCCTTGGCGACGGTCGGATCGTCGTAACGACGGCCGATCAGGCGCTTGACGGCAAAGATGGTGCCTTCCGGGTTGGTGACGGCCTGGCGCTTTGCCGGCTGGCCGACCAGCCGCTCATTGTCGTCGCTGAAGGCGACGATCGAGGGGGTCGTACGCGCACCCTCGGCGTTCTCAATTACCTTGGCGTTCTTGCCGTCCATGACGGCGACGCAGGAATTGGTGGTTCCAAGGTCAATACCGATTACCCTTGCCATCAGTAGTCATCTCCTTTTGGCAGACCGCGGAGCAGGTCCTATCCGGCCCCTGCCGTTTCGCTCCAACGCCCCATGCCTCTCACGCCGAAAATCCGTTGAGGCCGGCGCCGGTGGAATCGCGATCCCCGGCTAACACTTTGTCCAAGCTTTCAACTGGCCGATCTGGCCGCGTCTGGGCGGTATATAAGAAGGGCGTTTTCGCCCCGCAAGCGCACCGGGCCCAGCTTTCGTCATTCCCCGCAAACGCGTTTTGGCGGGTTCAGGGCTGTTGTCGTCTTCGCGTCCTTTATGCCTAACTAGGCGCCGACGATCCAGTACGGGAGGACGGGCGATGACCACATTCCTGACAATGCGCCGGACAATGGCGCGAGCGTCCCTGATTGCAACCGCCGCAACGGCGCTGGCTGGCGCCGCCTTTGCCCAGGATGACCGGGGCTTTGCCGTTCTCGATCCGGCGGTCGGCGCCTATGAGCCGTGGCAGCTGACCATGGATGCGGCCGGCTATCACATGGTGAACACCACGGACACGGATTCGCTCCGTTACAACTGGGTCACCAGCCCGACGCGCAACCTCGGTTCCCGCACGATCACGACCACGGTGGTGATCAACGATCCGAGCGGCAGCTCGCATGCAGGTCTCCTCTACGCGCTGGAGGACAATGAGGACGGCAACGCCTACTACTACATGTTCGTGGTGCGGCCGGATCACGTTGCGACGGTCTACCGGCGCGACGCCAATGGCGCCAATGCGATCAGCTCGATCCAGGGCGACTTCGTCAGCGATGGTGCCAATGAACTGTCGATCCAGGAAGACGGCGATCAGGTCAGCTTCTTCGTCAATGACCAATTGGTGGCCCTGATCGGTGGCGTGAATAACCTTGGCGGCGGCAATGTCGGCGTCGTTGCCTGGGGTACCGGGAGTTACCTTTTCACCAACTTCGACATCCAGCCAGAGCAGGATCCGCCCGCCAACAACCCGCCACCTCCGGCCAAGGGGTAGGGTGAGCGAACCGGCCACTCCGCCCGGACTGGCCGTCTACGTCCACGCCCTCGACGAGGCGGCGCAGGCGGCGCTTAGCACCGACATCGCTACGGTGATCGATGCGGCCCCGCTGTTCACGCCGGAAATGCCACGCACCGGGAAGCCCTTCTCGGTGCGTATGACCAATTGCGGCATCCTCGGCTGGGTGTCCGACCGCGGGGGCTACCGCTATCAGGCGATCCATCCGGTGACCGGCCACCCCTGGCCGCCGATGCCCCCAGTTCTGCTGGCGATCTGGGAGCGCTTTGCGGCCTATCCGCACCCGCCGGAGGCCTGCCTCGTCAACGTCTATTCGGATGCCGCCAAGATGGGCCTCCATCGCGACGAGGATGAAGAGGATTTCGCCGCGCCGGTCGTCTCGATTTCGCTCGGCGATGACTGCCGTTTCCGCGTCGGCGGCACCCAGCGCGGCGGACCGACACAGTCGTTTCGCCTGAGATCGGGGGATATCGTCGTCCTCGGCGGCGAGAGCCGGTTGGCCTATCATGGCGTCGACCGCATCTATCCGGAGACCTCGACCCTGACACTGCCCGAGGGCAACCGGATCAACCTCACGCTCAGGCGGGTGACGAAGCCGCCGCGAGCCTGAAGCCATTTGCATGTGATGGACGCCGCAACGCCAACGAACGACAGCGCCGCTCCGACGCCGATGATGGCTCAGTATCTCGCCATCAAGGCGGCGAACCCGGATTCGCTCCTGTTCTATCGCATGGGCGATTTCTACGAGCTGTTCTTCGACGATGCTGTCGCGGCGTCGAAGACGCTCGGCATCGCCCTCACCAAGCGCGGCAAGCATCTCGGCGACGATATCCCGATGTGCGGCGTGCCGGTCAGGACGGCCGAGGACTACCTCAACAAGCTGATCGCCGCCGGTCACCGCGTCGCCGTCTGCGACCAGACCGAGGACCCTGCCGAGGCGAAGAAGCGCGGCGGTAAGTCGGTGGTGGCGCGCGAGGTGATCCGCCTGGTGACGCCCGGCACGCTGACGGAGGAATCGCTCCTCGACGCCCGCGCCGGCAACTATCTGGCTGCCCTCGCCCGCGACCGCGGCGCAGACAGCTACGGCATCGCATGGATCGACATCTCGACCGGGGATTTCCGCGTCACCTCGACCGACGCCGCGGGCCTTGCCGCCGAGATCGCGCGCATCGCCCCACGCGAGCTGATCGTCGCCGAGGCGGTGTTCGCCGACCCCGAGCTTGGCGCCCTTTGGCGCGATGCCGGCGCCGAAGTGACGCCGCTGCCGGCCCCGATCTTCGATTCGGCGACGGCGGCAAAGCGCCTCGCCGACGCCTTCTCCGTCGCCTCGCTCGACGGCTTCGGCAATTTCAATCGCGCCGAGCTGGCGGCCGCCGCGGCGGCGCTCGCCTATGTCGAGCGAACGCAGCTGAAGGCGCGGCCGTCGCTGTCGCCGCCGGTGCGCGAGATCGTCGGCGGCACGATGCAGATCGACGCGGCGACCCGCGCCAATCTCGAACTCACCGTCACGCTCGGCGGCGAGCGCAAGGGGAGCCTCCTCTCCGCCATCGACCGCACCGTCACCGGCGCCGGCTCGCGCCTCCTCGGCGAGCGGCTGGCAAGCCCGGTCACCGACGTCGCGACGATCGAGGCGCGGCTCGACGCCATCGACTATCTGCTCGAACGGCAGCGGCTCAGGCAGGCGCTGCGCGACGGGCTCAACGCGGCGCCGGATATCGCCCGCGCTCTGGCGCGTCTGTCGCTCGACCGCGGCGGGCCACGCGATCTTGCGGCCATCCGCCACGGCCTTGCTGCCTCGACCGAGCTGGCAGCGCTGTTGTCGGCCGAGGGCGACGCGCCGAGCGAAATCGGAGACGCGGCGCGTGCTTTGGCGGCACCGAGCCCTGAGATCGCCGAACGGCTTGCCACAACGCTCGCCGACGAACTGCCGCTGATGGCGCGCGACGGCGGCCTGGTGCGCTCCGGCGCCAGCGCCGAGCTTGATGACACGCGGGCGCTGTCGACCGAGAGCCGCAAGGTGATCGCCGGCCTGCAGACGCGCTACGCCGAGGAAACCGGCCTCCGCAGCCTCAAGATCAAGCACAACAACGTCCTCGGCTATTTCATCGAGGTTCCGGCCGGCGGCGGCGACAAGCTCCTGGCGCCGCCCTTCACTGAAGCCTTCATCCATCGCCAGACGATGGCCGGTGCGCTCCGCTTCACGACGACTGAGCTCGCCGAACTTGCCTCGAAGATCGCCGGGGCAGCCGACCGGGCGCTGGCCATCGAGCTTGGCCTCTTCGAGGACCTGCGCCGCCTCGTCCTCGACCATGCCGCGGCGATCCGCGACGCCGCTTCGGCCTTGGCGACGATCGACGTCGCGGCGGCGCTCGCTGAGCTTGGCCGAGGCCGAGAGCTATTGCCGGCCGGTGGTCGACGGCTCGACCAACTTCGCCGTGAGCGATGGCAGGCATCCGGTCGTCGAGCAGGCGCTCCGCCGCGAGGGCGACTCCTTCGTCGCCAATGACTGCACGCTTGCCGGACGGTCCGGACATCAGGCCGGATCTGGCTGGTCACCGGGCCGAACATGGCCGGCAAATCGACCTTCCTCCGCCAGAACGCGCTGATCGCAGTGCTGGCGCAGGCAGGTTCCTATGTCCCGGCGTCGTCGGCGACAGATTGGCATCGTCGACCGGCTCTTCTCGCGTGTCGGCGCCGCCGACGACCTCGCCCGCGGCCGCTCGACCTTCATGGTCGAGATGGTCGAGACGGCGGCGATCCTCAATCAGGCAGGCGAACGCTCGCTTGTCATTCTCGACGAGATCGGCCGCGGTACGGCGACCTTCGACGGCCTCTCCATCGCTTGGGCGACGGTCGAGCATCTTCATGACGTCAACCGTTCGCGGGCGCTCTTCGCCACGCATTTCCACGAACTGACCGCCCTGTCGCAGCGCCTTGGCAGCCTCCACAACGCTACCGTCGAGGTGAAGGAGTGGCAGGGCGAGGTCGCCTTCCTCCACCGTATCGTCGCCGGCGCCGCCGACCGCTCCTACGGCGTCCAGGTGGCGCGGCTGGCGGGCCTGCCCAAGGCCGTGCTCACCCGGGCGCGGCAGGTGCTGGAGCAGCTCGAAGCGTCCGACCGCGCCGGGGCGGCGACGCAACTGATCGACGATCTGCCCCTGTTCAAGGCGGCGGCGCTGGAAGGGGACACGGCGGAAGCGTCGTCCGATGAACTCCGCGCCGCCCTGGAGGCCCTCGACGTCGACGAAATGACGCCGCGCGAGGCGCTCGAGGCGCTCTACCGGCTGAAGGCGATCACGAAAAGCGATTGACCCACGTCAATGTCGGCCGATGCAGGGGGTCCTATTCAAACCGCATCTTGATTTGAAAGGATCCTCCCTATGGACTTCGCTCGTTCTGCCTTCGGCCAGTTCATGGCCAGCATGGCTGGTCGCACCACCCGCGTTATCGCCGGCATCGTCTTGATTGGCCTTGGCATCTGGGTGGGTGGCACTTGGGGCATCGTGCTCGACGTCATCGGCGTCGTGCCGCTGCTCGCAGGCATCTTCGACGTCTGCATCTTCAGCGCCCTGTTCGGCGGCCCCTTCTCCGGCGAGAAGATCCGCGCGCTGGTGCACCGAATCTGAAAATGCGCGCCGCTATTTGGGCGGCGTGTCGGAATAGCCGAAGCGGTCGAAATACCAGCGCCATTCGCGTTGGATCATTTCGGCCGCTTCGGCATTCAGGGTGAAGCGGTTGCGGCGATAGGTGCCGACCTCGGCCAGATGCAGCCGCAGCGCGTCGGCGTCTGGTTCGGGAAGGCCGATCTCGGCCCTGAGGCGCGTGACCTCGGCAACCGGATTCCTGGTCAGATCCTCGTAGCGCACCGAAGCGAAACGCCCCGCGCCGAGCTTGCCGACGTCGCGGTCGAAATTGCGGTAGAGCGCGGCCATCGACGCGGTGACGAAGCGATCGAGCGAAAGATCGCCGTCATAGCGCGGCCGCTGATAGCCCTGGCTGTCGAACATGCGCCGCCACAGATGCTCGCTCGAAGCGTGGAGCGCGAAGGGGTCGCGCGTGACATGGATGAAGCGTGCGTCGGGAAACATCTGCCGCAGCAGACCGATGCGCGCCGTGTGGGTCGGCGATTTGAGCAGGAACCAATTCGGGCGAGCCTCGCCCGGCGCTGCGCGCTTGCGGGCGAATACGACCCTCTGCATTGCCGTCACCAAGGCCTGCTGCCAGGAACGACGCGCCGCCTCGTCCATCGCTTCGACGTCGAGATGGTCGATGGCATCGCCGCGATCATTGGGAAACAGCATGACCTCATAGGGCGAGGGCGCCCCCGCGGCGAGCAGCGCGAACTCGTCCTCCTGCGGCCGGTCCCAGCCGGCGACGACATTGTCCATCGGCCGGCGGCGCGGGAGGAACGCTTCGAAACGGCGGAGCGTTTTCTCCCAGACGAGAAAATGATCGGTGGCGAAGGTCTGAAGGTAGTTCGGCGTGATGAAGCCGCTGTCGGTCGCCAGCAACTCGTGGAGATAGGTGGTGCCCGCCCGCCAATGGCCGACGATGAAGACAGGCGGCGGCAACGCTTCGGCGGCTATCGTTCGACCGAGGCGAATGCGCTGCATGGTCGCCGGAATTGCCGTGCAAAGCGATATCAGCGTTTCCCCGAAAGCGGGCAGCAGGCGAGACGGCGATATCCGCAGGCGATGCCGCGCCAACATCGGCAACCAGACGCGCGCCGTAATCCCGGTGGAAACGCGAAAGGCCCACCAGGGTGTATGCTGGCCGGAGCTGCGATCTTCGGCGGGATTCTTGCTTCTTTGCGCCTTGTCGCTCATTTGGACGGCTCGATGGCACAATTTGGCGAAGCCGGATAGGGTCCGCGGCCGTTCGCCAACTAGGATCAAACGTGAGTAAGACAATTCAGTCGCATCTTATCGACGTCCAAGGCCTGCGAGCGCGCTTCGATCGCGTCGCGGGCAACGGCGATCCGACCAGCGATGCCGTCAAGCTGGCGCTGCTGGATGAGTTCAAGCAGGTCATTGCCGCGGCGCGCAGCGAGGTTGAGGCGTTGCTTCTTGAGGATGGCGGCGGCACGGCCTGCGCCAGCCGGCTATCCAACTTCCAGGACAGGCTGATCACGGCCGCCCAGTCCTTCGCCGCCGAGAAGGCGATCCCGCAGGGCCGTCGCGATCCGGCGCTCAGCATGGCGGTCATCGCCGTCGGCGGCTATGGCCGCGGCACACTGGCCCCCGGCTCCGACATCGACCTCTTGTTCATCGCGCCTTCCAAGCCGGGCGCGCGCTTCAAGCGGATCGTCGAACACATCCTCTATTTCCTCTGGGATCTCGGCTTCAAGGTCGGCCACGCCACACGTTCGGTGGACGAGTGCATTCGCCTGTCGAAGAGCGACATGACGATCCGCACCGCTGTCCTCGAGGCGCGCCTGATCACCGGCGACGAGAAGCTGTTCGCCGAACTCGTGCGCCGCTTCGACGCCGAGGTGATCAACGGAACGGCGGCCGAATTCGCCACCGCCAAGCTCGCCGAACGCGACGAGCGCCACCTCAAGGAAGGCGCGTCGCGCTATCTCGTCGAGCCCAACATCAAGGACGGCAAGGGCGGCCTTCGCGATCTGCAGACGCTGTTCTGGATCGGCAAATATGTCTACCGCACGCGCTCGACCGACGACCTTCTGGCAGCGGGCGTTTTCTCGCGCCGGGAGCTCAAGCGTTTCCTGCGTGCGGAGGATTTCCTTTGGGCCATCCGCTGCAACCTCCATTTCATGACCGACCGCGCCGAGGAGCGTCTGTCCTTCGAATTGCAGCGGCAGATGGCCGAGCGGCTCGGCTACACCGACCATCCCGGGCTCGAGGATGTCGAGCGCTTCATGAAGCACTATTTCCTCGTCGCCAAAGATGTCGGCGATCTCACCCGCATCTTCTGCGCCGAGCTGGAAGAGCAGCACGTCAAGCAGGCGCCGCGCCTGCTCGGGCGGCGCAAGGCGAAGGCGAAGGCGCTCGCCGGCACCAGCGACCTCATCATCGACAATGACCGCATCAACATGGCCGACGCGGAGGTCTTCTCCCGCGATCCGGTCAACCTCATCCGCATCTTCTGCCTCGCCGACAAGACCGGACTGTCGCTCCATCCGGACGCGACGCAGGCGATCACGCGGGCGCTGAAATATGTCGACGCCGACCTCCGCAAGGACCCCGAGGCGAACCGCCTCTTCCTTCAGGTGGTGACGTCGCCGCGCACGCCGGAGGCGACGCTGCGGGCGATGAACGAGACCGGGGTGCTCGGCCGGTTCATTCCCGAGTTCGGCAAGATCGTCGCGATGATGCAGTACAGCATGTACCATCATTACACGGTCGATGAGCATCTCATCCGCACCGTCGGCGAGCTGTCGCGGATCGAGCATGGCGATCTCAAGAAGCAGCATCCGCTGATTGCCGAGATCCTGCCAAAGCTGAAGGACCGCACGGTCCTCTATGTCGCGGCGCTTCTACACGACATCGCCAAGGGACGGCCCGAGGATCATTCGATCGCCGGCGCCCGCGTGGCGCGGCGCCTGTGCCCTCGCCTCGGGCTCAGCGAAGAGCAATCCGAGATGGTCGCCTGGCTGATCGAGCAGCATCTCTTCATGAGCACGGTCGCGCAGCGCCGCGATCTGCAGGATCCGAAGACGATCCAGGATTTCGTCGCCGTCGTGCAGGATATCGACCGCCTGCGCCTTCTCCTCATCCTCACCGTCATCGACATCCGCGCCGTCGGGCCGGGCGTATGGAACGGCTGGAAAGGCCAACTCCTGCGCACGCTCTATTGGGAAGCCGAACCGAGGCTGACCGGCGGCTATCGGCTCGACCAGCCGCGAGACGCGGGTGAAGCGGGCCAAGGCGGAACTGGCCGAGGCGCTGACCGATTGGTCGGAGGACGAACGGCAGCGCTATGTCGAGCGGCACTATCCGGCCTATCTCCTGCGCGCCGACATGGAGCACAAGCTGGCGCATGCCAAGCTTCTGCGCGCGCTCGATGAATCTGGGCGAGCGCATGACGACCAGCGTCACATTGCTGCCGTTTCAGGCGGTCACGGAGATCACCATCATCGCTCCGGACCATCCGCGGCTGTTGTCCTTCATCGCCGGAGCCTGTGCCGCCGCGGGGGCGAACATCGTCGATGCGCAGATCTTCACCACCGTTGACGGCCTCGCCCTCGACGCCGTGTTCGTCTCACGCGAGTTCGATCAGGACGAGGACGAGGAGCGCCGCGGCCACCGCATCTGCGACATCATCAAGGAGGCGCTGTCCGGCAAGATCCGTCTGCCGGAACGGGTGGCGGCCAAGAGCGGGCGGCGCGGCCGCTACAAATCGTTCCGCGTCGAGACGAGCATCCATCTGGAGAACGACTGGTCGAACCGCTTCACGGCCATCGAGGCCTCCGGGCTCGACCGCACCGGCCTCCTCTACGACCTCACCCGCGCGCTCAGCGACCTCAACCTCAATATCGGCTCGGCACATATCACCACCTATGGCGAACGCGCGGTCGACGTCTTCTACGTCACCGATCTCATCGGCGCGAAGATCACCAGCCCGACGCGCGTGGCGGCGATCAAGGAGAGACTGGCCGAAGCGTTTGACGAGGGCGAAGGCGCTGAGAAGCGGGGCGCCGCCTGAGCGGTCGTTTACCGATTCTCATCGCGCCTGCGCGACAATTGCCAAATCATCGGCAGCAACCGGCAGCGCGCGCTTGAACGGCTTCGCATGGCCCTTCTGAGGAACTTCGTCACCGTCGGCTCCGCCACGGCGGTGAGCCGCGTGCTCGGCTTCGTGCGCGACATGCTGATGGCGGCGGCGCTCGGCACCGGGCCGGTGGCCGACGCCTTCTTCGTCGCCTTCCGCTTTCCCAACCTGTTCCGCCGCCTGTTCGCCGAAGGCGCCTTCAACGCCGCCTTCGTGCCGCTGTTCGGGCGCGCGCTGGAGGAAGGCGGCGACGAGGCGGCGCATCGCTTCGGCAGCGAAGCGCTGAGCGCGCTCCTCACCGTCCTGCTCATCCTCACGGCGGTCGCCGAAATCGCGATGCCGCTCCTGATGTATGTGCTGGCGCCGGGCTTCGCCGACGATCCGGCGAAGTTCGACCTCACCGTCCTCTTGACGCGGATCGCCTTCCCCTATCTCGCTCTGGTCTCGGTGCTGGCGCTGTTCTCCGGTGCTCTCAACGCCCACGGCAAGTTCGCCGCCGCCGCCTTCGCGCCGGCGCTGCTCAATGTCGTCTTCATCGCCGCGCTGATCCTCATCTTCGTCACCGGCTATGCCGAGACGGACAATGCCGGCGTCGTGCTCGCCTGGGCGACGCTGCTCGGCGGCGTGGCGCAGTTGGCGCTGGTGATCTGGGCGGCGCGGCGCATCGGCATGAATCTCCGCCTCATCCGGCCGCGCCTGACGCCGGGCGTAAGGCGCCTCTTCCGCCTCGTCGTGCCCGGCGCGCTGGCCGGCGGCATCACCCAGATCAACATCGTCGTCGGCACGATCATCGCCTCGATGGCGCCGGGCGCGGTCTCCTATCTCTACTATGCCGACCGCGTCTATCAGCTGCCGCTCGGCATCGTCGGCATCGCCATCGGCATCGTCCTCCTGCCCGACCTGACGCGGCAGCTCCGCAGCGGCCGCGACGATCTGGCGACGCACACGCAGAACCGTTCGCTCGAATTCGCCATGGCGCTGACGCTGCCGGCGGCGATCGCGCTGGTCGTGCTGGCGCATCCGATCATCGCCGTCCTCTTCCAGCGCGGCGCTTTCACCGTCGGCCGACAGCGACCCGACCGCGGCGGCGCTGACCGCCTTCGCCGTCGGCCTTCCCGCCTTCGTCCTCATCAAGGTGCTGCAGCCGGCCTTCTTCGCGCGCGAGGACACCAAGACGCCGATGTGGTTCGCGGCGATCTCAATGGTCGTCAATATCGGCGGCTCGCTGGCGCTGTTCGGCAGCCTCGAACATGTCGGCATCGCCATCGCCACGTCGAGCGCCGGCTGGGTCAACGCGGCGCTTCTCGCCTTGGCGCTATGGCGCGCGGCGCCATCTTGACGATCGACGAGGCCGCGCGACGGCGCCTGCCCCTGATCGGGCTGGCGGCCGTCCTGATGGGCGTCGTGCTCTATTTCGGCATCGACCTGTTCCAGAGCTGGCTCGACGATCCCGGCGATCCTGGTGCGCGCCGCCGCCCTTGGCGCGATCGTCGTGACCGGCATCCTCCTCTATGCGGTCTTCGTCCAGCTCACCGGTGCGGTCGATTTCCGCAAGGCTTTGAGGCGACAGCGCAATGGAGAGACCTAAGAGACATTTGCCCGGCAGGAAGGTCGGTGTTGATCGCTCTGCTTGGGGCGTTCGCCGCCACCCTGTCGGCCTGCAGCCCAACCCCCGACCTGCCGTCGCTTGCCGATGTCCAGGCGATGTTCCCCGACGAGGCGCTGACGCTGCAGGTGTTGCCGCCGCCTGCCCGCTACGCCGAGGCGGCGCTGGCGTTGGAGGCAGGCCGGCAAGATCGAGGTGGTCCCCGTTTCGCCGGACAGTGCGCGCAGCACCTGCAACGGCGCCGGCGCCTGCTCCTATATCGGCCTCTTCCATTTCTGCCGGATCACGATCTCCACCGAATATACCGGCGATACGCGGACGGCGCTGCTCGCGCATGAGCGCGCCCATTGCGCCGGCTGGCCGAAGAGCCACCCGCTCTAGCCGAGGCTCCTTGCGTCGGCGCTTCTGCTTCGCCATAACGCGCCGCGTTCCTTTCCGGAGACATTCCGCGCCATGCCCGACCTCCGCCCCCTGGTCTTCTCCGGGGTCCAGCCCACCGGCAACCTCCATCTCGGCAACTATCTCGGCGCCATCAAGCGCTGGGTGGCGCTGCAGGAGAGCTATGACTGCATCTACTGCGCGGTCGATCTCCACGCGATCACGGTGTGGCAGGAGCCGAAGACGCTGACCGATGCGACGCGCGAGGTGACGGCGGCGCTGATCGCGGTCGGCATCGACCCGAAGAAGCAGATCATCTTCAACCAGAGCCAGGTGCCGCAGCATTCCGAGCTTGCCTGGGTGTTCAATTGCGTCGCCCGCATGGGCTGGCTGAGCCGCATGACGCAGTTCAAGGAGAAGGCCGGCAAGGACCGCGAGAACGCGTCTGTGGGCCTCTTCGCCTATCCGACGCTGATGGCCGCCGACATCCTCGTCTACCGCGCCACGCATGTGCCGGTCGGCGAGGACCAGAAGCAGCATCTCGAACTCTCCCGCGACATCGCGCAGAAGTTCAACAATGATTTCGCCGCATCGATCGCGGACAACGGCCTCGGCGAGGACGGCTATTTCCCGCTGCCGGAGCCGCTGATCACCGGGCCGGCGACGCGCGTCATGAGCCTTCGCGACGGCACGAAGAAGATGTCGAAATCCGACCCGTCGGAATATTCGCGCATCAACCTCACCGACGACGCCGAGACGATCGCGCTGAAATTCCGCAAGGCGAAGACCGATCCGGAGCCGCTGCCGAGCGAAGAGGCCGGCCTCAAGACCCGGCCCGAGGCGGACAATCTCGTCGGCCTTTATGCCGGGCTCGCCGGCATCTCCAAGGCCGAGGTGCTGCGCGAGCATGGCGGCGCGCAGTTCTCCGCCTTCAAGCCGGCGCTCGCCGAGCTCGCCGTCGACAAGCTGGCGCCGATCGCCGCGGAAATGCGCCGCCTCCTCGCCGACCCGGCCGAAATCGACCGCGTCCTCGCCGAGGGCTCGGAACGCGCCGGCGCCCTTGCCGAGAAGACGATGAACGAGGTCCGCGACATCGTCGGGCTGCTGCGGAAGCGGTAGCATTGCTGGATTCACCTCTCCCCAATGGGGAGAGGTCGCCCATCCTCCTGTCGTCATTGCCGGGCTTGACCCGGCAATCCACTGCCGCAAGGCCCATGGACCACCGGGTCGAGCCCGGTGGTGACGAATTGAGGGTTGGCGACGCCGGCGGCAGCTGCAACGGCTTCAACGACCTGGACGTCCCGGCCTCGAGCCGGGACCCAATGGCCTTCGCCGAAGAACGCTGCTTCGCCAATAGGCCCCGGGTCGAGCCCGGGGCGTTCTTGTTTCAAGCCCCACGCTAGAACCGACCGCTTGCCGCCTGCCCCGCCCGATGCCAACATCGCCACGATGATTGACCGCAAGCCCCTCCAGCCCGGCCATCGGCGGAAATTCCTCGTCGTCATCGACGACACGCCGGAATGCGCCCGGGCGGTGCATTTCGCCTCGCTCCGCGCCGAGCATACCGGCGGCGCGCTGGTGCTCCTCTTCGTCATCCCGCCGGCCGCCTTCCAGCAATGGAAGGGCGTCGAGACGATCATGCGCGCCGAGGCGATGGAAGCGGCGGAATCGGCGCTCGGCCGCTTCGCCGACCGCGTGCGCAAATGGTCCTCGGTCGAGCCGGAGCAGGTGATCCGCGAGGGCGACACCGCGGAGCAAGTCTCGGAGCTGATCGATTCGGACGAGGATATCGCCATCCTGGTCCTCGGCGCCGGCACCGGCCGCGAAGGACCCGGCCCGCTGGTGACGGCCCTGGTCGGCCGTTCGTCAGGGAGTTTCCCGGTGCCGATCACGGTCGTGCCGGGGTCGCTCGACGAGGCGGCGATCCAGGCGATCGCCTGAGCCGCATTCTTGAACTCTCCAGCGATAGGGGCTATCTTTTTTGAACAATTCTAAGTTCTCTCGATGGTGATGCGATGTTCATCCAGACCGAGGCGACGCCGAACCCGGCGACCCTGAAATTCCTGCCCGGTCGCATGGTGCTGGACGACAATGGCACGGCCGAATTCCGCGCCGAGGAAGAGGCGACGCGTTCGCCGCTGGCGCAGCGGCTGTTCGCGATTCCGAGCGTTTCCGGCGTGTTCCTGGGCAGCGACTTCATCACCGTCACCAAGGCCGACGGCGACTGGCAGCATCTGAAGCCGGCCGTGCTCGGCGCCATCATGGACCATTATCTGTCCGGCGCGCCCGGCAATCGACGATGGCAGCGTTGAGGCCGCCGGCGAGGAATTCTTCAAGCCGGAGGACGCCGAGATCGTGTCGACGATCAAGGAACTCCTGGAAACCCGCGTCCGCCCTGCCGTGGCGCAGGATGGCGGCGACATCACCTTCAAGGGTTTCCGCGACGGCACGCTGTTCCTCAACATGCGCGGCTCCTGCTCGGGCTGCCCGTCCTCGACGGCGACGCTCCGGCACGGCATCGAGAATCTGATGCGGCACTTCATTCCGGAAGTGCGCGAGGTGCAGCCGAGCTGAGGCTCGGCGCTACGGCCATTCTGCCGGATTGACTGGGGCAGCCGGCTTGCCGCCATACGCCCGGCTATGATCGTTCTCGGCATCGACACCGCGCTTGAGGCCTGTTCGGTCGGGCTCGCCATCGGCGACCCGGCGCAGGCGATCGTCCGTTCCGAAACGCATCGGCCGCGGCCATGCCGAGCGGCTGTTCGGCCTGATCGGCGAGGTCATGGCCGAGGCCGGCTCGGACTTCGCCGCTGTCGAACGCTTCGCCGTCACCACCGGCCCCGGCTCCTTCACCGGCATCCGCGTCGGCATCGCCGCCGTCCGCGGCTTTGCTCTCGTGTCCGGCGCTCCGGCGGTCGGCTTCTCGACACTGGCGGTCCATGCCGCATCGGCCCGGGCCGAGGCCGGCGAACGCGCCGTTCTGGCCGCCTTGCCGGCCAAGGGTGGCGAGGTCTTCGCCCAGCTCTTCGGGCCGAAAGGCGAGGCGTTGTCCGATCCGTCGGTCGGGACGCCGGAGCATTTTGCCGAAGCCGCTGCCGAGGCCAGTGCGGTGCTGGCGGGCGCTGGCGGCGCCGCAGATCGCCGGAGCGCTGGGCAGCAATGCCGTCATCATCCACGACCGACTCGGCGCCGGATATGCGCGCCCTCCTCCAATTGGCGATCGCAGGCGACGGCGCTCGCCGCCGCGGCCGCTCTACATCAAGCCGCCGGATGCCGTTCCGGCCGCGCCGATCATCGCGCACCGGTGAGCCGATGGCGCTGAGGGGAAAGCGACATACGATCGAGGACGCGGCGCCGGGCGACGTCAACGCGATGGCCGACATCCATGAGCGCAGCTTCACCCGGCATTGGAGCGCCGAGGACTTCTCCGCGCTGCTGGCCGACCATCCCGTGGTGCAGGGCATCGTCGTCCGCGGCGCTGGCCTGAAACGCGACGCGCATCAAGGGTTTCGTGCTGGTGCGCAATGCCGGCGGCGAGGCGGAGATCCTGACGCTCGCCGTCCATCCCGGCGAACGCCGCCGCGGCTACGGGCGCAAACTGATCGAGGAAGCGGCCCGCCGCGCCTATCACGATCGCGCCGAGGCGTTGTTCCTGGAGGTCGACGAAAGCAACCGCGCGGCGGTATTGCTCTATCGCGGTCTCGGCTTCGAGACGGTCGGTGAGCGTTCGCACTATTATGCCAATGCAGATGCGCCGCCGGGCAATGCGCTTGTCATGAAGCTGCGGCTCCGCTAATCGGCGGCGACAACGGGACGGGCAATTTGGCTCAGGAAAAGAGCACGCAGAGCCTGGAAGAGGCATGCGCCGCCAAGGGCATGCGCATGACCGACCAGCGGCGGGTGATCGCCCGGGTCCTCGACGAGGCCTCCGACCATCCCGACGTCGAGGAGCTCTATCGCCGCGCGTCGGAGATCGACCCGCGCATCTCGATCTCGACGGTCTACCGGACGATGCGCCTGTTCGAAGATGCCGGCGTCGTCACGCGGCTCGAGTTCCGCGACGGCCGGGCACGCTACGAAACGGTGCCGGACGAGCATCACGACCATCTCATCGACCTCCGCAGCGGCAAGGTGATCGAGTTCCGCAACGAGGAGATCGAGGCGCTGCAGGAGCGGATCGCCGCCGAACTCGGCTTCAAGCTGGTCGATCACCGGCTCGAACTCTACGGCGTGCCGATGAAAAAGCCGGGTAAGGATTGATCGCCTTTGCGATTGCCATCGATCTTTCCTTTGGCGAGGATAAGCTGACCGGTGGCAAGACCGCGGCAAGCAAAGGACATCAGGCTCTGTGACATCGCGACGGAAAGCATTCATCCGCAGCTATGGATGCCAGATGAATGTCTACGATTCGGAGCGCATGGCCGACGTTCTCGCCGACGGCTTCGAGGCCACGGCAACGCCCGAGGACGCCGACCTCATCATCCTCAACACCTGCCATATCCGCGAGAAGGCTTCCGAGAAGGTCTATTCCGAACTCGGCAAGCTGCGCGCGCTGAAGGAAAGCGCCGCGCTCGACGGCAGGCAGGTGACGATCGGCGTCGCCGGCTGCGTCGCTCAGGCCGAGGGCGCGGAGATCGCCCGGCGAGCGCCCGCCGTCGATTTCGTCGTCGGCCCGCAGTCCTATCACCGCCTGCCCGAGCTGGTGGATAGCGCCGGCCAGCGGTGCCGCGACCGTCGCCGACGATCTCTCGGCCGGCGATAAATTCGACCAGCTGGAGCATATCGCGAGCCGCCGGCCAGGCAGCTATTCCGCCTTCCTCACGGTGCAGGAAGGCTGCGACAAGTTCTGCGCCTTCTGCGTCGTGCCCTATACGCGCGGCGCGGAGTTCTCGCGCCCCGTCGATGCGATCCTCGCCGAAGCCGAAGCGCCTCGCCGCTTCCGGCGTGCGCGAGATCACGCTGCTCGGGCAGAACGTCAATGCCTGGCACGGCGAGAGCGCCGACGGCGGCGCCTGGGGCCTTGGCCAGCTTCTCTTCCGCCTCGCCGAAATCGACGGCATCGCCCGGCTTCGCTACACGACGAGCCACCCGCGCGACATGGATGACGCGCTGATCGCGGCGCATCGCGACCTGCCGCAGCTGATGCCCTATCTGCATCTGCCGGTGCAGGCCGGGTCGGACGCGGTGCTGAAGGCGATGAACCGCCGCCACACCGCCGCCGACTATCTGCCGCCTCGTCGACCGCATCCGCGACCGCGCGGCCGGATATCGCGCTGTCGAGCGATTTCATCGTCGGCTTCCCCGGCGAGAGCGAGGCTGATTTCGCCGATACGCTGCGCCTCGTCGAAGAGGTCGGCTACGCCTCGGCGTTCTCGTTCAAATACAGCCCGCGCCCCGGCACGCCCGCTGCCGAGCGCGAGCAGATCGCGGAGACGGTGAAGATCGAGCGGCTCTAGCGCGACTGCAGGCCCTGATCGCAGCGCAGCAGGCCGCCTTCAACCGCTCGCGGCTCGGCATGACGATGGACGTCCTGTTCGAGAAGGAAGGGCGCAAGCCCGGTCAGATCGTCGGCCGTTCGCCCTGGCTGCAGCCGGTGCAGGTCGACGCACCGACGGATATGATCGGCGCCATCGAGACCGTCACCGTCGACGGCCTCGGCAGCAATTCAGCTCTTTGCCAGCCTTCCCGCTCCCAGCAACGCGGCACGCGCCGCCGAGGCATTCGCTTGACCGAGATCGACACCAAGTCTTCCGCAGCGTCGGAGTTCCTGCCCGATCCGACGCAAATCATGGTCGCCTTCGACGACAATCGTCTGGCGCGCACGCTGTTCGGCGAGTTCGACCAGAACCTTGCCATGATCGAGCAGCGGCTCGGCGTCGAAGCGGTGGCGCATGGCAATCAGGTGCTGCTGCGCGGCGGACCGGAGGCCTGCGCCCAAGCGCGGCTGGCGCTCGACATGCTCTATGGCCGGCTCGAACATGGCCATGACATCGAGCCCGGCGACGTCGACGGCGCCATCCGCATGGCGACCGCCGCCGACAGCCAGCTCAATTTGCCGACGCTCGAGCCGAAAAGCCGGCTCGCTATGTCGCAGATCGCGACGCGGCGGCGCGTGGTGATGGCGCGCTCGCCGGCGCAGGACGCCTATATCCGCGCCATGGGCGGCTCCGAGCTCGTCTTCGGCATCGGCCCGGCCGGCACGGGCAAGACCTATCTGGCCGTCGCCTATGCCGCTTCGCTGCTCGGAGCATGGCGACGTGGCGCGCATCATCCTGTCGCGTCCCGCGGTCGAAGCCGGCGAGCGGCTCGGCTTCCTGCCCGGCGACATGCGCGAGAAGGTCGACCCCTATCTTCGCCCGCTCTACGACGCGCTCTACGACATGATCCCCGCCGACAAGGTCGAGCGCGGGCTCGCCTCCGGCGCGATCGAGGTGGCGCCGCTCGCTTTCATGCGCGGGCGCACGCTGACGCAAGCGGCGGTCATCCTCGACGAGGCGCAGAACACGACGCCGATGCAGATGAAGATGTTCCTCACCCGCCTCGGCGAGGGCTCGAAGATGATCGTCACCGGCGACCCGACGCAGATCGACCTGCCGCACGGACAGGCCTCGGGCCTGGTCGAAGCGCTCCGCATCCTCCGCGGCGTCCGCGAGATCAAGCAGATCGCCTTCACCGGCGCGCGATGTCGTTCGCCATCCGCTGGTGGCGAAGATCGTCGACGCCTATGATGCGGCCGATAAGAAGGGCGACGGGAGCGCCTGACCATGGCGGTCCGCATCGCCCTGTCGATCGAAGGCGGCGACTGGCCGGCCGAAGGCGAATTGCGCGCCCTGGCCGAAAAGGCCCTTGCCGCGACTGCGGCGAAGACGCCGGCATTTCCGCATGACGGTGAGGTGTCGGTCCTCTTCACCGATGATGCGGAGATCGCCGACCTTAACGCCGCCTGGCGCAAAATCCCGCGTCCCACCAATGTGTTGTCGTTTCCGGCCCCGCAAATGCCAGGGCTAGCCGGTGACGATGCGCCGCTCGGCGACATTGTTCTCGGATTCGAAACGATGACCAAAGAAGCGGCAGATGCGCACTTGACGCTTCATGACCATATCTCCCATCTTCTCGTTCACGGTCTTCTGCATCTGATTGGATATGATCATCAGGACGATGATGGAAGCCGCGGCCATGGAATCGCTTGAGACGGCGATATTGGCTGAGCTGGGCATCGCCGACCCTTACGCCGGCCGGGAGCCCCTGCTAATCGACCCCGCCGGCAATTGACGAGGATGAGCGACAAATCGGAATCGTCCGGTTCGGTCCCAGAACCCAACCCGGAACCTCCCAGTAGTACCGGCGGTCGGCCGGAAGAAGGCGATCGCCCTTCTGGAGAGAGCTGGTTCGACAGGCTGCTCGCGGCTGTCGGCCTGCGCAATCTGTCCGCCCGCCAGGAAATCGAAGAGGCGCTGGGCGGCGAGGAAGCCCGACAATACCTTCACGACCGAAGAGCGGACGATGCTTGCCAACATCCTCCGCCTCAGAGACGTGCGCGTCGAAGACATCATGGTGCCGCGCGCCGATATCGAAGCGGTCGACATCGACGAGACGCTCGGCGAACTCGTCATGCCAGTTCCGCCAGTCCGGCCATTCGCGCATGCCGGTCTATCGCGAGTCGCTCGACGACGTGGCCGGCATGGTCCACATCAAGGATCTGCTGCGCACAATGGCGCGACTGGCGGACGGGCCGGATGGCGGCGCCGAGCCGGGGCCGGAGCATCTCGACCTCAGCCGCATCGATCTGTCGATGACGATCGCCGAGGCCGATCTCGTCCGCGACGTTCTTTTCGTGCCGCCGTCGATGCCTGTCGCGACACTGCTGACGACGATGCAGAATTCCCGCATGCAGATGGCGCTGGTGATCGACGAATATGGCGGCACCGACGGCCTCGTCTCGATCGAGGACGCGATTGAATCGATCGTCGGCGAAATCGAGGACGAGCATGACGAGGAAGAGCCGGAGATCGTGTCGGCCGGCGACGGCGTCTTCATCGCCGATGCGCGCGCCGGGCTCGATGACGTCTCCGAGGCCATCGGCAGCCAGCTTTCCACCGGCGAGAATAGCGACGACATCGATACCATCGGGGGACGGGTCTTCAGCCTGCTCGGCCGCATTCCGGCGAAAGGCGAGACGGTGACTTTGCCCGAAGGACATATCGTCGAAGTGCTGGACGCCGATCCCCGGCGGATCAGGCGCCTGAAGATCAGCGTTGCCGAACCGGGCGCCGGCGCCCTGCCCCAGGCCGCCTCCGGCGCTTGACGCCGAGGCCGTCCTCGCCCAAGCCGAAGCCGCCTTCCCGCCGAATCAGGCCGCGGCTGCCGCATGAACCGTCTGGCTGACTCGATCATCCTGCTGTGGGGCTGGCGGCGTATTCTTGTCGCCTTCCTCGCCGGCGCTTCGCTTGTCCTGACGCTGCCGCCCTTCAACGCGCTGCCGGTCGGATGGATCGTCATTCCGATCCTGGTGTGGATGATCGACGGCGCCGCGACGCCGGAGGGCACAGGCTTCTTCCGCCGGCTGATGCCGGCCTTCTGGATCGGCTGGTGGTTCGCCTTCGGCTATTTCGTCGCCGGCCTGTGGTGGATCGGCGCTTCCTTCCTCGTCGAGGCCGACGTCTTCGCCTGGCTGATGCCGTTTGCCGTCGTCGTCCTGCCGGCCGGGCTGGCGCTGCTATGGGCGGTCGGCATCGCCATCGCCCGCTTGTTGTGGACGCGACGGCTGGACGCGCATCCTCGTCCTCGCCGTGGTGCATGACGCTGGTCGAATGGCTGCGCGGCCACATCCTCACCGGCTTCCCGTGGAACACGGTCGGCTACACGCTGATGCCCGACCCGCTGCTGATGCAGCCGGCGTCGATCATCGGCCTGTGGGGCATGACGCTACTGGCGTTCCTGGTCTTCGCCGCGCCGGTTCTTCTCGTCGGCGGCAGCGAAAGCGGGCGCGGACGATGGCTCGCCTTCGTCCTCATCCTTCTCGTCTTCCTCGGCGATATCGGCTTTGGCCTGCTGCGTCTGCGCGGCGCCGATGACGCGACGGTCGCCGATGTCCGGCTGCGCATCGTGCAGGCTTCGATCCCGGAAGAAACGAAGCAGGAGCCGGGCGCGGCGCGGGCAGAATTTCGACCAGCAGATCGCCCTCAGCCGGACTTCGCCTGCGCCCGGCAGCGATGACGGGCCGACCCTCATCATCTGGCCGGAAACCGCCGTTCCCTACATTCTCACCGAACAGCCCGGCGCGCTGGCGGCGCTCGCCGATATGCTGCCGGCGGGGGTGACGCTGGTCACCGGCGCGCCGCGCCGCGCCGCCGCTGCGCCGGCGTTCGGTCCAGACGTCTATAACAGCGTCCTGGTCATCTCAGACACCGGCGAAATCCGCGATTCCTACGACAAGGTCCACCTCGTCCCCTTCGGCGAATATCTGCCTTTCGCCGATATTCTCGAGCCTTGGGGCATGCGTCAGCTGATCACGCTGCCGGGCGGCTTTGCCACCGGTCTGCAAAGGCGGACGCTGACGGCGGGCAACGCTCCGCCGTTTTCCCCATTGATTTGCTACGAGGCGATCTTCCCTGGCGAGGTGACGGAAGAGGGTGTGCGGCCAGGCTGGCTGCTCAACGTCACCAATGATGCATGGTTCGGCAACACGACCGGACCGCACCAGCATTTGCAGCAGGCGATCGTCAGGGCGGTAGAAGAAGGATTGCCTTTGGTGCGCGCCGCGAACACCGGGATTTCGGCCATTGTCGATGCCTATGGCCGGGTTCGATCGCGCCTGAATCTCGGCGAGGTCGGGGTGATCGACGGTGCGCTGCCGGAGGCCCTGCCGGCAACGCTTTATGCCCGCTATGGCGACCTCATTCCCGCCATTGTGCTGGGTCTTATCGCGGCGGTCGCCGCGCTTGGGCGTTTCGCGGCAAATCGTCGATACAATTGACAATGCAACCTCTGGCTGCTCATAAGCCGTCTTTTGGAATATGTGAAATGCAAATTTACTACCTGATGCGGCGCGAGTTTAGCGACGTTTGAAGAGCGGGGGGCGCCGTAATGGCCGGAACCAAGAAACCTAATCCGATCGATATTCATGTTGGCGGCCGTGTGCGGCTGCGGCGCATGATGCTGGGCATGAGCCAGGAGAAGCTGGGCGAACAGCTCGGCATCACCTTCCAGCAGATTCAGAAATACGAGAAGGGCACCAACCGAATCGGGGCCAGCCGCCTGCAGAACATCGCTTCGGTGCTTTCCGTCCCCGTCGGCTTCTTCTTCGACGGTGCTCCCGGACAGGGCAGCAATGGCAACGCCGATTCCAAGAGCGGCAGCTACGTCGTCGATTTTCTCTCCAGTTCCGAAGGCCTGCAGCTCAATCGCGCTTTCGTTCGCATCTCCGATTCGAAGGTGCGGCGGCGCATCGTCGATCTGGTGCGCGCCCTGGCCGGTGACGGCAGCGACAGCTGATCTTTTGTCGTGATTGACGGTGTCGGCAATCGCTGCCAAGACGGCAGCGATTCTCGGGCGGCTGCGCCGTTTCCATCATCGATGAGGGGAGTGCCGCGTGCGGTCGTCCTACTTCTTCACCAGCGAATCTGTCTCCGAAGGCCATCCCGACAAGGTCTGTGACCGCATCTCCGATACGATCGTCGACGCGTTCCTCGCGGCAATGCCGGAATCGCGGGTCGCCTGCGAGGCGCTGGCGACGACCAATCGCGTCGTTATTGCCGGCGAGGTTCGCGGCCCGGCGGAAATCGCCAACAGTCAGGAACGCATCATCGAGCTGACGCGAGAGGCGATCCGCGACATCGGCTATGAGCAGGAAGGGTTCCACTGGCAGACTTGCGGCGTCGAGGTTCTGCTTCACCCGCAGTCGGCCGATATCGCCCAGGGCGTCGACGCCGCCGGCAACAAGGACGAGGGCGCGGGCGATCAGGGCATCATGTTCGGTTATGCCTGCCGCGAGACGCCGGAACTGATGCCGGCGCCCGATCTACTACGCCCATAGGATCCTGCGCCTGATGGCCGACGCGCGCCACGCCGGGACGGCGCCTGAGCTGCAGCCGGATTCGAAGAGCCAGGTGACGGTCGAATACCGCAACGGCAAACCGGTACGGACGTCGGCGATCGTCGTCTCGACGCAGCACACCAACGACATGAGCTCGGAGGAAGTGCGGGAGGTGGTCGAGCCTTTCGTGCGGAGGGCGCTGCCGGAAGGTTGGATCGACGAGGAGACGATCTGGCACATCAATCCGACCGGCAAGTTCCTGATCGGTGGACCGGATGGTGACGCCGGACTGACCGGCCGCAAGATCATCGTCGACACTTATGGTGGCGCGGCCCCCCATGGCGGCGGCGCCTTCTCGGGCAAGGACCCGACCAAGGTCGACCGTTCGGCCGCCTACGCGGCGCGCTATCTCGCCAAGAACGTCGTCGCCGCCGAGCTTGCCGATCGCTGCACCATCCAGCTCGCCTACGCCATCGGCGTTTCCGAGCCGCTGTCGCTCTATGTAGATCTGCACGGCACCGGCAAAGTCGAGGAGGACAAACTGGAGAAGGTCTTGCGCGAGGTCATGAGCCTGTCGCCGCGCGGCATCCGCGAACAGCTGCAGCTCAACCGCCCGATCTACGCACGCACCTCGGCCTACGGCCATTTCGGCCGTCCGCCCGAGGCCGATGGCGGCTTCTCCTGGGAGCGCACTGATCTCGTTGATCAGATCCAGAGCGCGCTCCGCTGAGACCGGCCGGTCGGCATGACCGATCGGCAGCACAAGCTGCATGGCAGACGCAAGGGCCGCCCGCTCAGCGCTCATCAGGCGGAGCTGGTCGAAAGGCTGCTGCCGACCCTCCTGGTCGACCCTGCGTCCGCAACGCCTGACGACGCGAAGGCGCTGTTCCCGATCCCCGTCGATGAGGTGCGTCTCGAAATCGGCTGCGGGGCAGGCGAGCACCTCCTGCATGAAGCCGTGGCGGCTCCTTCGGTCGGCTTCATCGGCGTCGAGCCCTTCCGCGAAGGGCTTGCCAAGATCGTCGCCAAGATCGATGCCGCGGCGAGCCGCAATGTCAGCCTCTTTGACGACGATGCGGCGCTCGTCCTCGACTGGCTGCCCGCCGGATCGCTGACGCGGATCGATCTCCTCTACCCCGATCCTTGGCCGAAGAAGCGGCACTGGAAGCGGCGCTTCATCTCGGCGGCCAATCTCGACCGCATGGCGCGGGCGCTGCGATCGGGGGGCCTGCTGCGCGTCGCGAGTGACATTGCCGACTATATCGACTGGACCTTGCTGACGGTGACGAAACGCGACGATTTCGCATGGACGGCGCGCACGGCCGACGACTGGCGCCTGCCCTGGCCCGGCTGGCCCGGCACCCGCTATGAAGCCAAGGCGTTGGCCGCGGACCGCAAGCCTGCCTATTTGACGTTCCGCCGGATCTGACGCTCTCGCGGCGCCCGGTTGCAAACCGTCGGCAACGGGCCTATATCGCTGACATCAATCTCAAACGAACGGTTTCGTTGGAGAGTGGGCCCGGCCGGACCCGCTCTTTTTTTACATCTAAAACGACCGAGGAGCGGATTGGGCGAGACGCCATTCAGCGAGGACCGCATCATCGTCGAGACCGGTACCGAGGCGCGCGTCGCGCATATCGTCGGGCCGGTTCTGGACGGACTCGGCTTTCGCCTGGTGCGCGTGAAGCTGTCGAATCGCGACGGCCTGACGTTGCAGATCATGGCCGAGCGGCCGGACGGGACGATGGGCATTGAGGACTGCGAAGAGGCGAGCCGCAATCTGTCGCCCGTACTCGACGTCGCCGACCCGATCGATCGTGCCTACAATCTCGAGATATCCTCGCCCGGCATGGATCGCCCGCTTGTGCGCCGCTCCGATTTCGAGCGCGCCGCCGGGCACATCGCCAAGCTGGAAACACGCGGCCTCATCGCCGGCCGCAAGCGCTTTCGCGGCGCCATTGTCGGCGTCGAGGGCGACACGCTTCAATTGAAGCGGGACGATATCGAGATCGGCGAGGACGGCGCTCCGGTGGAACCGGCGGAGGTTTCGCTTCCGCTTCGCGACATCGCCGAAGCGAAGCTCATCCTCACCGACGCGATCATCGCCGAGTCATTGCGCGCGGAAAAACGCGCCAAGAAAGAACGTGCAAAGGCCAGGAAACTGGCGCGGGCCAATGGCCCTTCAGAGTTGACCGAAACAGGAGACTGACATGGCTGTCAGCGCCAATCGACTTGAACTGTTGCAGATCGCCGACGCCGTCGCGCGTGAGAAGGCGATCGACCGCATGATCGTCATCGAGGCGATGGAAGACGCGATCCAGAAGGCGGCGCGCTCGCGCTATGGCCTTGAGACCGACGTCCGCGCCGAGATCAACGGCAAGACCGGCGAGATCAAGCTGCAGCGGCTGTTGAAAGTCGTGGAGCAGATCGAGGAGCCGGCGACGGAGATTTCGATCGAAGAAGCGCGCGAACGCAATCCCGCGGCGCAGGTCGGCGACTACATCTCCGAGCCGCTGCCGCCGATGGATTTCGGCCGTATCGCGGCGCAGTCGGCCAAGCAGGTCATCGTGCAGAAGGTGCGCGAGGCCGAGCGCGACCGGCAATATGAGGAATACAAGGACCGCATCGGCGAGATCGTGAACGGCCAGGTGAAGCGGGTCGAATATGGCAATGTCATCGTCGATCTCGGCCGTGGCGAGGCGATCGTCCGCCGTGACGAACTGATACCGCGCGAGACGTTCCGCTATGGCGACCGCGTCCGCGCCTATGTCTACGACGTCCGCCGCGAGCAGCGCGGACCGCAGATCTTCCTGTCGCGCACGCATCCGCAGTTCATGGCCAAGCTCTTCGCCCAGGAAGTGCCGGAAATCTATGACGGCATCATCGAGGTGAAGTCGGTCGCCCGCGATCCGGGCAGCCGCGCCAAGATCGCCGTGATCTCCCGCGATTCCTCGATCGACCCGGTCGGCGCCTGCGTCGGCATGCGCGGCAGCCGCGTTCAGGCCGTCGTCAACGAGCTGCAGGGCGAGAAGATCGACATCATCCCGTGGAACCCGGATCCGGCGACCTTCATCGTCAACGCGCTGCAGCCGGCGGAAGTCGCCAAGGTCGTGCTCGACGAAGATGCCGAGCGCATCGAAGTGGTCGTGCCGGACGAGCAGCTGTCGCTCGCCATCGGCCGCCGCGGCCAGAATGTCCGCCTCGCGTCGCAGCTGACCGGCTGGGATATCGACATCCTCACCGAGCAGGAAGAGTCCGAGCGCCGCCAGAAGGAATTCCAGGAGCGTTCGTCGCTCTTCATCGAGGCGCTCGACGTCGACGAGATGGTCGGCCAGCTGCTGGCGTCGGAAGGCTTCTCCTCGATCGAGGAGATCGCCTTCGTCGAACTCGACGAGATCGCCGCGATCGAAGGCTTCGACGACGACACCGCCAACGAGCTGCAGATGCGGGCGCGCGAATATATCGAGCGCCGGGAAGCCGAGCTCGACGTCGAGCGGAAGAATCTCGGCGTCGCCGACGATCTGAAGGACGTGCCGGGCATGACGACGGCGATGCTGGTCGCGCTCGGCAAGGACGGCGTGACGACGATGGAGGATTTCGCCGGCTCGGTGCCGGACGATCTGATCGGCTATGTCGAGCGCCACGAAGGCGAATCGACCTTCCATCCCGGCATCTTTGACGGCCTCGGGCTCACCCGGGCCGATGCCGAGGCGATGATCATGGATGCGCGCATCCGCGCCGGCTGGATCACTGAAGCCGATCTGGCGTCTGAGGAAGACGCTGAGGCGACCGCCGAAGAGGCGGAAGCCGAGACCGGTGCAGTGGCGTGAAGTCCTACGGAGCCGCCCGCCATGCCGCGCCAAAACGAGCCGACAGAGCGCATGTGCGCCGTCACCCGCGAGGTGCGGCCGACGGCTGAGCTTCTGCGCTTTGTCGTCGACCCGGACGGCGCGATCGTCCTCGATCTGAAGCACCGGCTCCCAGGCCGCGGGGTTTGGATCACCGCGCGGGCTGACTATATTGCGCAGGCGGCGCGCAAGAACGTCTTCGCAAGGGCTCTGAAGGCCTCGGTGCGACCCGACGCCGATCTGGCCGAGCGCGTCGAGGACCAGCTGAAACGGTCCCTATTGTCGGCTCTGTCGCTGGCGCGGAAGGGCGGCGGTCTTGTCACCGGCTTCGACGCCGTGGGTGCGGCAATCGGCGAGGGCCGCGTTGCCGCACTGATCCATGCCGCCGAAGCGAGCGACGACGGCGTCGGCAAGCTGCAGGCCGTATTGAGGCGAAAGCTTGGTCCCGAAGGCCAAGTTCCCGTTTTGAGGCGGTTAAGCGAGTCGGAATTGAGTTTGGCATTGGGCCGGCCACATGTGATACATGCAGCCCTGCTCGCGGGCCGAGCGGGACGCCTTGCCCTTGATCATATTGACCAACTCGCTCGGTTTCATACCGGACCGCAGGACGGCGGAATTCACCTATTGAGCAGGAAAGCGGATCAGGCCGCTGAGCATCGGAGCACATGACGGACACCAACAACACCGGCGACAAGACGATTTCCGTGACGCCCCGCAAGACGCTGGGGCTGAAGCGCGCCGAGCATGGCACGGTTCGCCAGAGCTTCTCGCATGGCCGCACCAATACGGTGCAGGTGGAGCGCAAGAAGCGGCGCGTCATCCTGCCGGGTGAACAGAAGGCCGAGACCCCCGCGCCGAAGCCCGCGCAGAGCGAGCCGGCTCCGGCTCCAACTCCCCCTGGCGGCGCCTGCCCCGGCGAAAGCCGAGCCTGACGCACGATCCGGTCTTGTCCTGCGCACGCTGTCAGAGGACGAGCTCGACGCGCGGGCAAAGGCGCTCGCGGACGCAAAGGTCCGTGAGGCCGTGGAACGCGAGACGGCGGCCGATGAGGCCAAGCGCCGCGCGGAAGAAGATGCCCGCGCCGCGGTCGAGCGCGCCGAGGCGGAAAAGCGCCGCGTTGAGGAAGAGGAAAGGCTGCGCGTCGAAGCCGAAGCGCGTCAGCGCGCCGAAGAGGCTGCGCGGGAGCGTCTCGGCGTCGAGGCTCCGCCCGTGGTTCGCGATCGCGAAGCGGTCGAGACCGACGAGGACCGCGGCAAGGGCCGGCTGAAGACGGCGCGCCCCGAAGTCGCCAAACCGGTGAAGCGCGGCGATGATCGCCGCCGCGGCAAGCTCACGCTGACCAACGCGCTCGACGATTCGGAACGCGAACGTTCGCTCGCCTCGATCCGTCGCCGGCGCGAACGCGAACGCGCAAGAACCATTCAGCAGGGCCCGCGCGAGAAGATCTCACGCGAGGTGACGATCCCGGAGACGATTACCGTCCAGGAGCTCGCCAACCGCATGGCCGAGCGCGCCACCGACGTGATCATGCTCCTGATGAAACAGGGCCAGATCATCAAGGCCGGCGACATCATCGACGCCGATCTGGCGCAGTTGATCGTGGAAGAACTCGGCCATACGGCGCGCCGTGTCGCCGAAGCCGATGTCGAAGAAGGCCTGTTCGCCGCCGAAGACGATCCGGCCGATCTCGAGCCGCGGCCGCCGGTGGTCACCGTCATGGGCCATGTCGACCACGGCAAGACCTCGTTGCTCGACGCGCTGCGCAAGACCAATGTCGTCTCCGGCGAAGCCGGCGGCATCACGCAGCATATCGGCGCCTATCAGGTCGACCATAACGGCCACAAGATCACCTTCATCGACACGCCGGGCCACGCCGCCTTCACGGCGATGCGTGCGCGCGGCGCACGGGTGACCGACATCGTCGTGCTGGTCGTTGCCGCCGACGATTCGGTGATGCCGCAGACCATCGAAGCAATTCAGCATGCGCGCGCCGGCGGCGTGCCGATCATTGTTGCCATCAACAAGATCGACAAGCCGGACGCCGATGCTTCGAAGGTTCGCACCGAGCTTCTGCAGCACGAAGTGTTCGTCGAATCGATGGGCGGCGACGTGCTCGAAGTCGAAGTCTCGGCGCTCAAGGGCATCAATCTCGACAAGCTGCTCGACGCCATCACGCTGCAGTCGGAAATCCTCGAGCTGAAGGCGAATCCGCATCGTCCGGGCGAAGGCACGGTGATCGAGGCGCGGCTCGACAAGGGCCGTGGCCCGGTCGCTTCCGTCCTCGTGCAGCGCGGCACGCTGAAGATCGGCGACATCGTCGTTGCCGGCTCCGAATGGGGCCGCGTACGCGCATTGGTCGACGACCATGGCGAGCAGGTCGAACGCGCCGGTCCGTCGACACCGGTCGAGGTGCTCGGCTTCCAGGCGACGCCGGAGGCAGGCGATCGCATCGCCGTCGTCGATTCGGAAAGCCGGGCGCGCGAAATCACCGACTATCGTCAGCGTCAGAAGCGCGAAAAGGCGCAAGCCAAGCGCACGGGTGCACGCGGTTCGCTCGAGCAGATGATGACCGATCTGCAGATCAGCGGCCGCGCCGAGTTCCCGCTCGTCATCAAGGGCGACGTGCAAGGCTCGGTGGAAGCGATCGCCGGTGCGCTCGAGAATCTGGGTACCGACGAAGTCACCGCGCGCATCGTCTTTGCCGGCGCCGGCGGCATCACCGAATCCGACGTCAACCTCGCCGTCACGTCCGGCGCCGCGATCATCGGCTTCAATGTCCGCGCCAATAAGCAGGCGCGCGATATCGCCGACCGCGAAGGCCTTGAGATCCGCTACTACAACGTCATCTACGATCTCGTTGACGACGTGAAGGCAGCGATGTCCGGCCTGCTCTCGCCGGAGCGCCGCGAGACCATGCTCGGCAATGCCGAGATCCTGCAGGTCTTCAACATCACCAAGGTCGGCAAGGTCGCGGGTTGCCGCGTCACCGATGGCAAGGTCGAGCGCGGCGCGGGCGTCCGCCTGATCCGCGACAATGTCGTCGTGCATGAAGGCAAGCTGTCGACGCTGAAGCATTTCAAGGACGAGGTGAAGGAAGTCTCCGCCGGTCAGGAATGCGGCATGGCCTTCGAGAAATACGAAGACATGCGCGTCGGCGACGTCATCGAATGCTATCGGGTCGAGGAGGTGGCGCGCACGCTCTGACCGGCGCAGCGCCAACCTCCCGGATTTGCTCATGAGCCGCAGCGACCGTTCGCGTGCCAAGGCGCCGCCGTCACAACGGCAGCTGCGCGTTGGCGAATTGATCCGGCACGCCCTCGCCGAAATTCTGACGCGCGGCGAGGTGCATGATCCGGAGTTGGAAGTGATGAGCGTGTTCGTCTCCGAAGTGGAGATGACGCACGATCTCAAGCTGGCGACCTGCTATGTGCGGCCGTTCGGCGATGCCGATCCGGCACGGGCCGTGGAGGCGCTGCAACGCCACCGCCGCTTCCTGCGCGGCGCGGTCACGCAACGTATCGACCTCCGCTTCTCACCGGAACTCCGCTTCCGCGTCGACACGAGTTTTGACACCGGGGAGCGGATCGACGCCCTGCTGCGTTCGCCGGCCGTCCGCCGCGATCTCGCCGACGACGAACCCGACGAAGACTGAACGGACACGCCCATGGCCAATCGCAAGAAGAAGGGCCGGCCGGTGTCCGGCTGGGTCGTGCTCGACAAGCCGGTCGGCATGACGTCGACGCAGGCCGTCTCGGCGGTGAAGTATCTGTTCAAGGCGCAGAAGGCCGGCCATGCCGGCACGCTCGATCCGCTCGCCTCGGGCTGCCTGCCGATCGCGCTCGGCGAGGCGACGAAGGCGATGCCGCAGGTGGTCGACGGCGACAAGGCCTACCGCTTCACAGTGACCTGGGGCGGCGAGAGCGACACGGACGACACCGAGGGACGCATCGTCGCCACATCCGACAAGCGACCGAGCCGCGAGGCGATCGAGGCGGCGATGGAGGATTTCATCGGCGAGATCGAGCAGACGCCGCCCGCCTTTTCCGCGGTGAAGATCAATGGCGAGCGCGCCTATGACCTTGCCCGCGATGGCGAGACGGTGGAGCTCGCTTCCCGCATCGTGCGCATCGACAGCTTCGACCTGATCGACATCCCTGACGCAAGACCACGCCATATTCGAGATCGGCTGCGGCAAGGGCACCTATGTGCGCTCGCTCGCCCGCGACCTCGGGCGCAAGCTCGGCTGCTACGGCCATGTGTCGGAGCTTCGCCGGCTCTCGGTCGGACCGTTTGCCGAGGAGATGCTGCTCCCGCTCAGCGAGGTTCGCGACATGGAGGCGGAAAGCGGCGCGGAGGCGTGCGACGCCTTCCTGCAGCCGATCGAAGCAGCCCTCTCCGACCTCATCGGCGTGCCCCTTCATGAGCGCGACGCCAACCGCGTCCTTCGCGGCCAGGCGGTGCTGCTTCGCGGCGCCGGCGGCGCCGGTCAACGGCCCTGCCTACGCCACCGGCGGTGGCCAGCTATTGGCGATCGGCGAGATCGAGGCCGGCTCTTTTCAGCCGCGCCGCGTATTCCATCTGTAGATTGGCCCTGGCGGCGCCCGTTCGTTTTCGGTGGAAATCCGTGGCGTTTTCCGCCATATAGGCGGCGCCGAAGCGGCCAAGGCCGTTTCGAAGTGGTTTGCCTTGCCTTCGCTGGACGACATCCCGGCCGGGCGGAGCGCGAAAAACCCAAGCAAATCAACTGGGCTTGGATATGGCCGCATGGCGGAAGCCTTGAGGCCATCCAATATTCAGCAAAGAGAAGGACTTCGGCCGATGTCGATTACGTCAGAGCGCAAGCAGGAATTGATCAAGGAATACGGCACCGGTGAAAACGACACCGGCTCGCCGGAGGTTCAGGTGGCGGTGCTGTCATCACGCATCGCGACGCTGACCGAGCACTTCAAGACGCACGCCAAGGACACGCATTCGCGACGTGGCCTGTTGCGGCTGGTAAGCCGCCGCCGGCGTCTCCTCGACTATCTGAAGGACCGCGACGAGGCGCGCTATCGCGAACTGATCGAGCGGCTCGGGCTTCGGCGCTAGCCGCTTGGACACTGCCGCGGCGGCATGGGGCCGCTGCGTGACCGACCGCGGGGACACTTTCAGGGCCATGGCAGGATCGCCGGCCTCTTTCTCGTATGCCATCGAGAGAGAGCCTTGCCGTCTTGCACATGGCTTTGTTCGTGTCGCCGCTGACCGAAGGGAAAGACATGTTCAACGTTGAACGCATCGAAATCGAATGGGCGGGCCGTCCGCTCGTTCTCGAAACCGGCAAGATCGCGCGCCAGGCTGACGGCGCTGTGCTTGCCACCTATGGCGAGACCAGCGTTCTCGCCACCGTCGTCGGCGCCAAGGAAGAAAAGCCCGGCCAGGACTTCTTCCCGCTGACCGTCAACTACCAGGAAAAGACCTTCGCCGCCGGCAAGATCCCCGGCGGCTTTTTCAAGCGCGAAGGCCGGCCGAGCGAGAAGGAGACGCTGACGTCGCGCCTCATCGACCGTCCGATCCGCCCGCTCTTCGCCGCAGGCTACAAGAACGAGACCCAGGTCGTGACGACAGTGCTGTCGCATGATCTGGAGAACGATCCGGACATCGTCGCCATGGTCGCCGCCTCGGCGGCGCTGACGCTGTCCGGCCTGCCCTTCATGGGCCCGATCGGCGCGGCGCGCGTCGGCCTGATCGACGGCGGCTATCGTGCTCAACCCGCAGATCGACGAATTGACGGAGTCGAAGCTCGACCTCGTCGTCGCCGGCACGCATGACGCGGTGCTGATGGTCGAATCGGAAGCGCAGGAGCTGTCCGAAGACGAGATGCTCGGCGCCGTGATGTTCGGCCATCAGGGCTTCCAGCCGGTGATCGAGGCGATCATCCGCCTCGCCGAACGCGCTGCGAAGGAACCGCGAGCAGCTCGAAATCAAAGACAATTCAGGGCTTTACGCCAAGGTCAAGGGTCTCGGCGAGGCCGACCTTCGCGCCGCCTATGCGATTCCGAACAAGACGGAACGTCACGCCGCCATCAGCGCTGTGAAGGACCGGGTCAGGCGAGGCGTTCGCTCCTGTCGACGGCGAGGAGGCTGCCGACGCCGCAGCTCGTCTCGCGAGATGTTCAAGAAGCTCGAAAGCGCGATCGTCCGCGGCGACATCCTCGACAAGGGCATCCGCATCGACGGCCGCGATCTGAAGACGGTCCGCCAGATCGAGGCGGAAGTCGGCATTCTGCCGCGCACGCATGGCAGCGCTCTGTTCACCCGCGGCGAGACGCAGGCTCTGGCCGTCGCGACGCTCGGCACCGGCGATGACGAGCAGTTCATCGACGCGCTGGAGGGGACCTACAAGGAGACCTTCATGCTGCACTACAATTTCCCGCCCTATTCGGTCGGCGAGACCGGCCGCATGGGTTCGCCCGGCCGCCGCGAAATCGGCCATGGCAAGCTTGCCTGGCGGGCGGTGCGGCCGATCCTGCCGCCGCATCATGAGTTCCCCTACACGATCCGCGTCGTCTCGGAGATCACCGAGTCCAACGGCTCGTCGTCGATGGCTACCGTCTGCGGCACCTCGCTGTCGCTGATGGATGCCGGCGTGCCGCTGAAGCGGCCGGTTGCCGGTATCGCCATGGGCCTCATCAAGGAAGAGGACCGTTTCGCCGTCCTTTCCGACATTCTCGGCGACGAGGATCATCTCGGCGACATGGACTTCAAGGTCGCCGGCACGTCCGAAGGGCGTCACCTCGCTGCAGATGGACATCAAGATCCAGGGCATCACCGAGGAGATCATGAAGGTCGCCCTGGCGCAGGCCCGGGAAGGCCGCATCCACATCCTCGGCGAAATGGCCAAGGCGCTGCCGGAGGCCCGCACCGAGCTCGGCGAATATGCCCCGCGCATCGAGGTCATCCAGATCCCGACCGACAAGATCCGCGAAGTCATCGGTTCGGGCGGCAAGGTGATCCGCGAGATCGTGGAGAAGACCGGCGCCAAGGTCGACATCTCCGACGACGGCACCGTCAAGGTCGCCTCGTCCGACGGCAAGGCGATCGAGGCTGCGCTCAACTGGATCAAGTCGATCGCCTCGGAGCCCGAGGTCGGCACGATCTATCAGGGCACCGTCGTGAAGGTCGTCGATTTCGGCGCCTTCGTGAACTTCTTCGGCGCCAAGGACGGCCTCGTCCACATCTCGCAGCTTGCCGACCACCGCGTCGGCAAGACCAGCGACGTCGTCAATGAGGGCGACAAGGTGTGGGTGAAGCTCCTCGGCTTCGACGATCGCGGCAAGGTTCGCCTGTCGATGAAGGTCGTCGACCAGGAAACCGGCCAGGAAATCGCCGAGGACGGCGCCGAAGAGCAGCAGGCCGCCGGCTAGCCCGGACGTTGCTCCAAAGGAACGACGAGACGGGCCCTGCGGGGCCCGTTTCCACATTTGCTCCGGTTCCGCTAAATTGTGGCAAGGACACAATTTCGCGCGAGTTTGCCGCCAAAGGCCTCGCTAAGGGCCGCGCGCCTTAGCGGGATAGGAGGAACGGCATGCCGACCATCGCCCTCGTCGATGACGACCGCAATATTCTGACCTCGGTCTCGATCGCCCTCGAATCGGAGGGCTATCGTGTCATGACCTACACGGACGGCCTGTCGGCGCTCGACGGTTTCACCGGTTCGAATCCCGATCTCGCCATCCTCGACATCAAGATGCCGCGCATGGACGGCATGGAGCTTCTGCGCCGGCTTCGGCAGAAATCCGACGTTCCGGTGATCTTCCTGACCTCCAAGGACGACGAGATCGACGAGTTGTTCGGCCTCAAAATGGGCGCCGACGATTTCATCAAGAAGCCGTTCTCGCAGCGCCTCCTGGTCGAGCGGGTAAAGGCGGTGCTGCGCCGGGCGCAGGCGCGCGACGGCACGCCCGGCAAGCCGACCGAGACAACCAAGCTCCTGGAGCGCGGCGGCCTGTCGATGGACCCGGAGCGCCATACCTGCACCTGGAACGGCCTGCCGGTGACGCTGACGGTGACGGAATTCCTGATCCTTTACGCCCTGGCGCAGCGGCCCGGGCGTGGTGAAGAGCCGCAACGCGCTGATGGATGCGGCCTATGACGATCAGGTCTATGTCGACGACCGCACCATCGACAGCCACATCAAGCGGCTGCGCAAGAAATTCAAAGCGACCGACACCGATTTCGATATGATCGAAACGCTTTACGGCGTGGGGTATCGCTTCAAGGAGGCCTGATCCGCTTCTGGACTGGCCGCGGGTTTCAATGACCGCCGGAACCGATACGGAGACAATCAAGGTCACGAGCGAGAAGACGCGGTCGCGCGGTCAGGCGTTGCTCGCCGGCCTGCGCCGGGTCTGGCGCATCATCACCTTCGGCGGCTTTTCCTCGCTCACCCGCCGTATCGTCTTCGTCAATATCGTCGGCCTGGTGGTGCTGGTCGTCGCCATCCTCATCCTCAACCAATCGCGCGTCGAGCCTGATCGACGCCGAGGTGCGGAGCCTCACCGCGCAGGGCGAGCTGATCGCCAATTCGATCGCGGCGCAGGCGGCGGAAGTCCGCGGCACGGAGGCGCTCCGCGCGCCCCAGGAACTCCTCGATCTCGACGCTATCGGCCAGCTTGTGCCCGAGCTCGATTTCCCGATCGACCCCGTGCAGGCGCAAGCGCTGGTCAACTATTTGTCGACCTCCGCGGGGCCGCGCGTCCGCGTCTATGACAAGACCGGCCTGCGCCTCGTCGATTCCGATCTCAGTCAGATCACGCGCAGCAACCTTCCGCCGCCCGGCGCCGACCAGCCGTCGTTGATCGAACGCGTCTGGGAAGGCATCACAGCCTGGTTCCGGCGCAACGATCTGCCGGTCTACACCGAACTCGGGCAGACCCAGGGCCTCGACTATCAGGAAGTCGCGGCGGCGGTCGCCGGCACGCGCACGACGCTGACGCGCGTCACAACTGACGGCGAACTCCTCGTTTCGGTGGCGGTGCCGATCCAGGCCTATCAGACGGTGCAGGGCGCGGTGCTGCTGACGACCCGGCCCGGCACGATCGACAACATCATCCGCGAGGAGCGCAACCAGATTCTGCGCGTCTTCGCCGTGGCGGCGCTCGTCTCGGTGCTTCTCTCCTTCCTCCTTGCCGGCACGATCGCGACGCCGCTTCGCCGCCTCGCCGCGGCCGCCGACCGCGTCCGCAGAGGCATCCGCACGCGGCCGCAAATTCCGGATTACAGCAAGCGCCGCGACGAGATCGGCGAGCTCAGCCTCGCCTTCCGCGACATGACCACATCGCTCTATGCCCGCATCGACGCGATCGAGCGCTTCGCGGCAGATGTCGCCCATGAGCTGAAGAACCCCCTCACGTCGCTGCGCAGCGCCGTCGAAACGCTACCGCTGGCGAAGACGAATGAATCGCGCGAACGCCTTCTCGAGGTCATCCAACATGATGTGCGCCGGCTTGATCGGCTGATCAGCGATATTTCGGACGCTTCGCGCCTCGATGCCGAATTCACGCGCGAGGACGCGGAACCGGTCGACATTGCGCGGCTGGTCGAGACGCTTGTCACCCTTGCCGAAGAAACCGCGGACGCAGAGAGCCCCAAGGTTGTCCTCGAGGTCGCGGATGCCGACAACGACGCCTATCTCGTCCTCGGCCACGACACCCGCCTCAGCCAAGTGTTCACCAACCTCATCGATAATGCGCGCTCGTTCTCGCCGCCGAAGCGGGACGATCACCATCAGCCTTCGACGGCACGGCGACGACGTCGAGGTCCTCGTCGAGGATTGCGGACCGGGCATCAAGGCAGAGAAGATCGAGCGCATTTTCGAGCGCTTCTATACGGACAGACCCGAAGGCGAATCGTTCGGCCAGAATTCCGGCCTTGGGCTGTCGATCTCGCAACAGATCGTCGAGGCTCATGGCGGCCGCATCTGGGCCGAGAACATTGCCGATACCGACGCCAAGGGCGGCGCGGGCAAGGTGAAAGGCGCCCGCTTCATGGTCATTCTGCCCGCCGCCGGCCGATGAACGTCCGCGAGCCGATGCCGACGATCCACGCAACGGCGGTCGCCGTCGGCGACCACGGCATCCTCATCCGCGGCGACGCCGGCAGCGGCAAATCCTCCCTGGCGATGGCCCTGATCGACGACCCGCGGCTCCGGGCGCGCCTTGTCGGCGACGACCGTATCGCGCTGATGGACAGTGACGTCCGGCGTCGTGGCGCGGGCGCCGGCCGCCCTCGCCGGGCAGATCGAACTGCGCGGCCTCGGCATCCTGGAAATGCCGTTTGTCGAGGAGGCGAGGGTTGCCCTCGTGGTCGACCTGCTGCCGGCCAACTCCTGCCCCCGCATGCCCGACGAGGGTGAGCGGACAGCCGTGCTGCTCGGTCAATCGGTTCCCCGGCTGGCGCTGCCGATCGGCGGCGGGGACGGGGTTCTGCGGGTCCGGATGGCCCTTCGGTCGTGGATTGGCGCTGCGTGAACGCCCTGGAGCGTGGCAAGCACTTGCTTTACCGGCATAATCGACGGAGAGTGCGGCCCTTCGGTTGGTCTCACTGGCAGCGTATTCACCGGGCTTCGGTGTCAAAGGTCGTTCTCACTCCATGATTGGCGTCGTCATCGTGACCCATGGCCGGCTCGCGGACGAGTTCCGCGCCGCCGTGGAGCACATTGTCGGGCGCCAGGAGGCGCTGGCGACGACGTCGATCGGCCCCGACGACGACATCGAGCAGCGCCGCAACGACATGCTCGCGGCCGTGGCCGAAGTCGATCGCGGCGACGGCGTGATCATTCTCACCGACATGTTCGGCGGAACGCCCTGCAACCTCGCCATCTCGGTCATGGACGCGGGCAAGGTCGAGGTGATCGCCGGCCTCAACCTCCCCATGCTGGTCAAGCTGGTGCGGGTGCGCGGCGAGGCTTCGCTGGCCGACGCCGTCCGCATCGCCGCCGAGGCAGGCCGCAAATATGTGAGCGTGGCGAGCCAGGTCCTGGCAGGGGTATGAGCGCTGAAACGCCCGGCGAGCCGCCACCGCGCGAGCTGCCGATCATCAACAAGCGTGGCCTCCACGCCCGCGCCGCAGCCAAATTCGTGCAGACCGTCGAGCGGTTCGCGGCCACCGTCGCCGTTACCAAGGACGGCCAGTCGGTCGGCGGCGATTCGATCATGGGGCTGATGATGCTGGCCGCGGCCCAAGGGACGAGCATCCACGTCGCAGCATCGGGCGCCGAGGCGCTTGCCGCCCTCGATGCCCTGGAGGCACTCCTCGCCGACCGCTTCGGCGAGGAGGAGTAGCCCCGACTCGACGGGCACGGGCCGGGCAAGTATTGTCGCGCCTCATCGAAGGCGTGCGGCCGGCAGTCATGCACGAGCCCGCGCCGACCCGCCCGAAAATCAGGAGAGCGTCGCAACAATGTCGAACGTTGCCACCGTGAAATCGCAGCATGTCGGCGACGACTATGTCGTCAAGGACATCAGCCTCGCCGCCTGGGGCCGCAAGGAGATCTCCCTCGCCGAGACCGAGATGCCCGGCCTCATGGCCGTGCGCGAGGAGTATGGCCCGAAGCAGCCGCTGAAAGGCGCGCGCATCGCCGGCTCGCTGCATATGACGATCCAGACCGCCGTGCTGATCGAGACGCTGAAGGCACTGGGCGCCGACGTCCGCTGGGCTTCGTGCAACATCTATTCGACGCAGGACCATGCGGCGGCCGCGATCGCCGACACGGGCACGCCGGTGTTCGCCGTGAAGGGCGAGTCGCTCGAAGACTATTGGAGCTACACCCGCCGCATCTTCGATTGGGCCGATGGCGGCATGCCCAACATGATCCTCGACGATGGCGGCGACGCGACGATGCTGATCACGCTCGGCCTTCGCGCCGAGAGTGGCGACACGGCCTTCCTCAACGACGCCTCGAATGAGGAGGAAGAGGTTCTCTTCGCGCTTATCAAGCGGACGCTCACCGAGCGCCCCGGCTGGTTCGCCAAGCTCGCTTCCAGCATCCGCGGCGTGACCGAGGAGACCACGACCGGCGTCCACCGTCTCTATGAAATGCAGCGCGCCGGAACGCTTCCCTTCGCCGCCATCAACGTCAACAACTCGGTGACCAAGTCGAAGTTCGACAATCTCTATGGCTGCCGGGAAAGCCTGGTCGACGGCATCCGCCGCGCCACGGACGTGATGATGGCCGGCAAGGTCGCGATGGTCGCCGGCTTCGGCGATGTCGGCAAGGGCTCAGCCGCCGGCCTCCGCAACGCCGGCTGCCGCGTACTCGTCTCCGAGGCCGATCCGATCTGCGCCCTGCAGGCGGCGATGGAGGGCTATGAGGTCGTGACGATGGACGACGCCGCACCGCGCGCCGACATCTTCGTCACCGCCACCGGCAATGTCGACGTCATCACCATCGACCATATGCGGGCGATGAAGGACCGCGCCATCGTCTGCAATATCGGCCATTTCGACAGCGAGATTCAGGTCGGCGCGTTGAAGAACCTGAAGTGGGACAACATCAAGCCGCAGGTCGACGAGATCGAGTTCCCCGACGGCAAGCGCATCATCCTGTTGTCGGAAGGCCGGCTGGTGAATCTCGGCAACGCCATGGGTCATCCGAGCTTCGTCATGTCGAGTTCCTTCACCAATCAGGTGCTGGCCCAGATCGAGCTTTGGACGCGGCCGGACGATTACGAGCACAAGGTCTATGTGCTGCCGAAGCATCTCGACGAGCGCGTCGCGGAACTTCATCTCGGCAAGATCGGCGTGAAGCTGACCAAGCTCTCGGAGAAGCAGGCGAAATATATCGGCGTGCCTGTCGATGGGCCGTTCAAGGCCGACCATTATCGCTACTGACGACGGCGGCGGCCTGTGCGCCGCCGTCACCAACCCCACGCGTGGGGTTCATGCCGATTCGCCGAACCGCTAGAGTAGACTGATTCGCGCCCCGCCGTGTCGCGTCGGGCGGGCCCGGATTCATCCTCTGGCAACGGCGGGGGCCTGTTGCGTTGCTTCGGCAGCACGGCAAATCACAACGATTCGGCGCGACGGTGAGACCGGCGCTCGCCATGGCAATCCTTGCCGGAGCGGCGGCTCTGGCGACGCCGGCGGCGGCGCAAAGCCTGACATCGGGCGGCCTCGGCGCCGAGGACATCATCATTCTCGCTGCCCTGATCGGCACCGTCTCCTTCGCCGTCATGAGCGCGATCGCACTCATCCGTTCGCGCAATCGCACCGAGGCGGAGAATGTGCGCCTCCTTGAGGAAACCGCCAATTTGCGCGCCGCCGCGGACCGCGCGGAGAGTCTCCTCAACACCGACGAGCAACGCCTCGTCGTGTGGGAAGCGCCGGGAACCAGCCCCATCGTCGTCGGCGACCTGCCGAAAACCGCCGGCGCGCCGGGCAACCGTGCCGACTTCATCGCCTTCGGCAGTTGGCTCGATTCCGATTCCGCGGCCCAACTCGACCGCGCCATCGACAGACTGCGCGAGCGGGGCGAGGTCTTCGCGCTGCCGCTGACGACGCGGCAGGGCACGGATCTGCACGCCTCCGGACGAACCGCCGGCGGCCGCGCCGCGGTGCGCTTCCGCGACCTCACCGGTGACGCCTTGCGGCTGGCGCGGCTCGAATCGGTGCATCGTGCCCGTATTGCCGAGCTCGAGGCGATCAAGGCGACGCTCGACGCGGCCGGTCTGCCAAGTTGGATTCGCGATGGCGGCGGCCGGCTGCTTTGGGTCAACCATGCCTATTGCGAAGCGGTCGAAGCAGAAGACCGGGCCACCGTCATCCAGGACGGCATCGAGCTGATCGACCAGGCCGGGCGCGATGCCGTGGCCCGCGCCCATCGCGATGCGCCGTCCTTCCACCAGCGCCTCAGCGTCGTTGCGGCGGGAAGCCGGCTCGTCTTCGATATCACCGACGTCGTCACTGGAACCGGCAGCGCCGGCATCGCCGTCGACGCCACCGAGATCGAGGCCTCCGAAGGGGCTTTGAAGCGCGTCACAGACTTCCAGGCGCGCACGCTGGACCAGCTGGCGACGGCCGTTGCGGTGTTCGGTCCAGACCGCCGGCTGCGCTCCTACAACGCCGCATATCGCGCCTTGTTCGGCCTCGATGCCGGATTCCTCGACACCAGCCCGGAGGAAGGCGCCGTCCTCGACCAATTGCGCGCCACGCGCAAACTTCCCGAGCAAGCCGACTTCCGCAGTTGGAAGCATGAGCTTCTGTCCGCCTATCAGGCGGTCGAGGCGCGGGAATATATGTGGCACCTGCCGGAAGGCCTGACGCTTCGCGTCATCGCCAATCCGCATCCGCATCCGCAGGGCGGCGTCACCTGGATCTACGAAAACGTCACCGAGCGTCTTGATCTCGAAAGCCGCTACAACGCGCTCATCCGCGTCCAGGGCGAAACGCTCAACCATCTGCGCGAGGGCGTCGCCGTGTTTGGGTCGGACGGACGCCTTCGCCTGCACAACCCCGCTTTCGCCACGATCTGGGGCCTCGACGAGGCAAAGCTGGAGCAGCACACGCATATCGCGGACATCGCTGCAATCTGTCGAACCATGCTGCCGGACGCCAAGGAATGGGACAACCTCACGGCCTCGATCGCCGGCGTCGACGAAAGCCGTGCGGCCGTTGCCGGCAGGATGGAACTCGCGGGCGACCGCATCATCGATTACGCCACCGTGCCGCTGCCCGAAGGGCAGACCATGGTGACGTTCGTCGATATTTCCGACTCGGTGCAGGTCGAACGGGCGCTCACCGAACGCAACGAGGCGCTGGAAGCATCGGATCGGCTGAAGAACGAATTCATCCAGCACGTTTCCTATGAGTTGCGTTCGCCGCTCACAAATATCATCGGCTTCACGCAGTTGATGGCCGACGCCAATATCGGGCCGCTGAATCAGCGCCAGCGCGAATATGTCGGGTACATCATGACATCCGGCCAGTCGCTGCTGACCATCGTCAACGACATCCTGGACCTCGCCACGATCGACGCCGGCATCATGGAACTCGACCTCGCCGAGGTTGATCTCGTCGATGCCATCGACGCCGCAGTCGAGGGTCTGCGCGACCGCCTGGAAGAGCACCGCATCAAGATCGAAAAGCGCATTTCGCCGGAGGTAGGCTCACTCATTGCCGACGAGAAGCGTCTGCGCCAGATCCTCTTCAACCTCCTGTCAAACGCCGTCGGCTTCTCGAGCGAAGGCGGCGAGGTGTCGGTCACGGCGCGCCGGGAGGACGGCAACATCGTCCTCAGTGTCGAAGACGAGGGCGTCGGCATTCCCGACGATTTCATCGGCACGGTGTTCGACCGCTTCGAGTCGCGGCCAGGCGGCGCGGCCCGCGGCGGCGCCGGACTCGGCCTCGCCATCGTCAAGAGCCTCGTCGAACTCCATGGCGGGACGGTTTCGATTGCCTCGCGCCGCGACAAGGGGACGACCGTTCGCATTGTCCTGCCGTCGCGACCGCAGCCTGTCGGGATCGCGGCCGAATAGGACTGTGCCATGTCCTCCACCGGCGACCATGCTTGGCCACTCGTGATCAACCTCGCCGACGAGGCGGTGACGCAGCAGTTCGGCGCGGCCTTGGCGGGCATCCTCGCGATAGGCGATGTCGTCGCCCTTTCCGGCGAACTCGGTGCCGGAAAGACCAGCCTTGCCCGCGCAATCATCCAGAACCTCGCCGGCGAGGCCATCGATGTGCCCAGCCCGACATTCACGCTGGTGCAGGACTATCCGGACCTTCCCCTCCCCATCGCCCATTTCGACCTCTACCGCCTGCGCGACCCCGAGGAGTTGACCGAAATCGGCTTCCAGGAGGCAGAGGATAGGGCTGCAATCCTCGTGGAATGGCCCGATCGCGCCGGTTCCAGGCTCCCGGCGGACGCTCTTACCATCGTCCTGACGCTTGACGGCCGGGGCCGGAAGGCGGTCCTTTCGGGCGGCGGAAACTGGCGGCAGAGGCTTTATCCGGAAGGCAAAGCGTTTTTCCCTGCATCGCACAGAGGACCATGATGGCTGGGTTCAGTCCAAGCCCGAGCTTTGCTATGACCGCGGAAGTCGCGATAATGGCGGCGAGGGTTTGACGTTTGCCTCAGGGACTCGATGCCTAAGACTGCCATGGTGCTGGCTGCCGGACTGGGCAAGCGCATGCGCCCGATCACGGCCAATCTGCCCAAACCGCTGGTGCAGGTGGGCGGACGATCTCTGATCGACCATGCGTTCGACCGCCTCGCCGAGGCGCATGTCGAAACCGCCGTTGTCAACGTCCACTATCTCGCCGACCGCATCATCAAGCATGTCCGCGGCCGGCACCGGCCGAAAGTGCTGATTTCCGATGAGCGCGCGCAGCTCCTCGAAACGGGGGGCGGCGTGGTCAAGGCCCTGCCACTCCTCGGCAAGGATCCGTTCTTCCTACTCAACTCCGATTCATTCTGGATCGAAGGACCGAAGGCCAATCTGCAGACCCTGGCGGAAGCCTGGGACGGCAAACGGATGGACGCGCTGCTGATGCTGGCGCCGACCGTGGCGGCGATCGGCTATGACGGCCGCGGTGATTTCTTCATGGATGGCGACGGCCACCTCACGCCGCGGCCGGAGCATGAGGTCGCGCCCTTCGTCTATACCGGCGTTGCCATTGTCGACCCGGCCGCGATGTTTGCCGATGCCCCCGAAGGACCGTTTTCCCTGAACCTCCTTATCGACCGCGTCAGCGAGGCCGGCCGTTTGTTCGGCATGCGAATGGACGGCGTCTGGTTCCATGTCGGCACGCCGGCAGCGATCGACGAGGCCGAGCACGCTCTGATCGTCAACGCCGCCTGACGCGCCCTGATGCGGCGCGCCAACGTCTTCTCCATCCCCGCCGGCGCCCCCTTCCTGCCGATCCTCACCGACGCGCTCTTCGCCGGCCGCTTCGGAGCCATCGACGAAAGCGACCCAATGGCGCTTGCCGGCGTCACCATCCTGCTGCCGACACGGCGCTCAGCGCGTGAGCTCCGCCGCATGCTGGTCGAGCGGAAGCCCGAGCGCGCGGCGCTGTTGCCGCGCATCCGGCCGATCGGCGATGTCGACGAGGAGGAGCATCTTCTCGCGGTCTCCAACGAGGACCCCGCCGACCGTCTCGTCCTGCCGCCTGAAATCTCGCGGCTCGAACGCAGCCTCGTCCTGTCGGAGCTGATCATGGCGTGGGGCCGCGCGCTCCGCTCTTCCGGCGACATGGCCGAAGGCATGATCCCGGCCTCGGCTGCCGACGCGGTGAAGCTCGCGGGCGATCTCGCCCGGCTGATCGACGACATGGAAACGGCGGGAATCGACTGGGAGGCGCTCCGAGAGCTGCCGCCGGAGGAATATGCCGGCTACTGGCAGCAGACGCTCGACTTCCTGACGATCGCCGGCGAGGCCTGGCCGCAGCACCTCGCCGAGAATGCGCGCGCCGATCCGGCGGCGCGGCGCGACCAGCTCGTCCGCGCGGAGGCCGCGCGGCTCGCGGCGACACCGCCTTCGGGTCCGATCATCGCCGCTGGTTCGACCGGCTCGATCCCGGCGACGGCCGCGCTGTTGAAGGTGATCGCCTCGCTGCCGGATGGCGCGGTCATCCTGCCCGGCCTCGATACGCGGCTCGATGACGGAGAGCTGGGAAGCGATCGGCGACCTCGACGCGCCCGAGGCGTCGGCGCCGAGCCATCCGCAATTTGGGCTGAAGCGCCTCATCGCCGAGATCGGCATCCTCCGCGAGCGACGTCAGGTTCTCGGTTCGGCATCGCCACGCGTCGAAGCGCGTCGCGGCAATCGTCAGCGAAGCGATGCGGCCGGCCGCGACGACCGAGAGATGGGCCGATGGCGGAACCGGCTCCTGCCGAAGCGTTCGCCGGCGTCGGCCTCATCGAAGCGCGGAACGAGCAAGACGAGGCGCTCGCCATTGCCGTCGCGCTCCGTCGAGTCCATCGAAACGCCGGACCAGGTCGCGGCGCTGGTGACGCCGGACCGGACGCTGGCGCGACGCGTCGCCGTGGCGCTCCGGCGCTGGAACATCCGCGTCGACGATTCGGCCGGGCAGCCGCTCGATGCGACGCCTGCCGGCGTCTTCGTCCGCCTCCTCGCCGAGGTCGCCTTCACCGGCGATGCGACCGCGATGATGGCGTTGACCAAGCATCCGCTCGCGCGCTTCGGCCGGTCGCGCGCCGAATGCCGCCGCGCCGCCGAGGTACTCGAAGTGGCGATCATGCGCGGCGCGAGCAGCGCCGGTACGATCGCTTCGCTGCCGCAGCGCCTGGTCGACCTCCATTTCCGCACCGACATGCGCTCCGACAATTTCGTGCCGAAGGCGCGTCGGCGACTGAGCAAGAAGGACTGGGAGCGAGCCGAGAGCCTGGCCCGCGCCCTGGGCAGCGGCGCTCGGGCCTCTTGAGGCGCTGGGCAGCGAAGGCGAGGTCTCGGTCGGCGAGGTGACGCGGGCGCTGGCAACGGCGCTCGAAACCGCCGCCGATGGCGGGCGCGGCGAAGGCCTCGCCGTGTGGGACGACCGCGCCGGCGAAGCGTTGGCGGAGCTCCTTGCCGGATTGATGACAGCGGGGCGGCTCCGGGTCCCGCCGCGCGAATATCCGGCCTTCCTCGCCGCAGCGATGGCTGGTGTGACCATCGCGCCGGAGATCGGCGTCGACCCGCGTATCCACATCTGGGGCGCGCTCGAGGCACGCCTGCAGACGGCCGATCTGATCATCCTCGCCGGCCTCGACGAAGGCGTCTGGCCCGGCGAAATCCGCACCGATGCCTGGCTGTCGCGGCGGATGCGGAACGCCATCGGCCTGCCGCCGCCCGAGCGCCGTATCGGCCTTGCCGCGCATGACTTCACCCAGGCGATGGCGAATGAACGCGTCATCCTCACCCGCGCCGAACGGCGCGGCGGGACGCCGACGGTGACCTCGCGCTGGCTCCAACGGCTGGAAGCGATCGCCGGCGAAGAGCGCATGAAGGAGATGCGGTCGCGCGGTACGCGTTTTCTCATGCTTGCGCGCGGGCTCGATGCCGTGCCGCCTTCCGACGTTCGCCCCGAGGCGCGGCCGGAACCACGGCCGCCGCTGGAAGCTCGGCCGCGCGAGCTTTCGGTGACGTCGATCGAGAACCTCATCCGCGATCCGTACTCGGTCTATGCGCGCCGCGTGCTGCAGCTCGAGCCGCTCGACCCGATCGGCCAGCGCGCCGACCCGCGGCTCCGCGGTTCGCTCATCCACGACGCCTTCGCCGAGTTCACGAAGGCCTGGAAAGGTCCGTTCGACGACGACGCCCGAGCCGAGCTGCTGCGGCAATGGCGGAAGCAGTTCGAGGAGATCGCGGCCTTCCCCGAGGTCCACGCCGTCTGGCTACTGAAGGCCGACTGGATCGCGGACTGGATGATCGACTGGGAGGCCGGACGAGACGACGAGGTTGCGTCGCGTCACCCCGAGATCGCCGGGAGGTTCGCGTTCGCCTCGATCGGCGGCGCCTTCACGCTCACCGGCCGGGCCGACCGTATCGATATCCTCAAGGACGGCCGCGCCTCGATCTACGACTACAAGACCGGCATTCCGCCGACGGCGAAGCAGGTGCTGCGTGTTCCAGCCGCAGCTCGCGCTCGAAGGGGCGATGCTGCGCGAAGGGGGGTTCGGCGAACCGTTCAAGGGCCGCGCCATCGCCGAGCTCGCGTGGATCGGCCTCGGCCGCATCGGCAAGGACGATCCGATGCGTTCCGCCGTTGACGGACGAGATGACGGCGGACAGTGTCGCCGAATATGCGCTCGGCTTCCTGCGAAACCTCATCGCGGCCTATGACGACCCGCAGAAGGGCTATGTCAGCCAGGCGCGGCCGATGTTCGAGCGGCGCATCCCGGGCGACTATGACCATCTCGCGCGCGTTTCCGAATGGCGCTACGCGGCGCGGCCGAAGCCATGACGGCAAGGCGCGAGATCGACCCGACGACGAAGCAGCGCCAGTCCGACGCCTCGGCGCCGAACCGCTCCGCCTGGGTGTCGGCCAATGCCGGCTCGGGCAAGACGCATGTGCTGGCGCAGCGCGTGGTACGGCTTCTCCTTTCCGGCGCTGATCCCGCCCGCCTCCTCTGCCTCACCTTCACCAAGGCCGCCGCGGCGGAGATGGCGATCCGCGTCTTCGCACCGGCTGTCGGAATGGGTCGACCAGCAGCGATGCCGAACTCGACGCCAAGCTTGAAGATCTCGAAGGCCGCAAGCCGACGGCGGAGATGCGGCGCGCGCGCGCGGCGTCTCTTCGCGCTGGCGCTGGAGACGCCGGGCGGCTTGAAGATCCAGACCGTCCACGCCTTCTGCGAGAGGCTGCTGCATCAGTTCCCGTTCGAGGCGGGCGTCGCCGGGCATTTCCAGGTGCTGGAGGAGAACGCCGCCGCCGTGCTGATCGCGGACGCGCGGCGCGAGCTTCTCGGCAAGGCAGCCGCCGACCTCGACAGCCCGCTTGGCGAGGCGCTGCAAACGGTGGTCCTCGCTTCCTCCGACCGCGGCTATGAGGACGCCATCCGCGAGCTCCTGGAGGATCGCGCCGCCTTCGACCGCTGGATCGCCGATGCCGGATCGTTCGAGGCGGCGCTGGCGCAACTCCGCTCCGCGCTCGGCGTCGAGGGCGCGCCTTCGCTCGCCGCCGTCGAGGCGCGGATCCTCGGCGAGACCCCGCTCAGCAATGAGGACCTTGCCCGTCTCGTCGCCGAACTGCGGAAGACGAAAGGAACAAATGACGGCAAGGCTGCGGACCGGCTGGAGCCCTTTTTCCACGCGCCCGACGATGCCGGCCGGCTCGCCGCCTATCGCGACTTCTTCTGCAAATCGGATGGCGGCGTGCGGAAGGTGTCGACGCTCGTCACCAACAAGGTGCGCGATGCCTGGCCGGAGATCGACGAACGGCTGACCGCCGAATGCCGCCGTCTGGAATCGCTGATCGAAATGGCGAATGCGGCCGAGACCTACAGCGTCAGCGCCGCGATGCTGCGCCTCGCCGAGGCGGTGCTGTCCTCCTATGCGCGAGCGAAGTCGGTCCGCGGCCTCCTCGATTTCGACGATCTCATCGCGCGCACGCTCGATCTGTTGCAGCGCTCGGGCGCGGCGCGCTGGGTGCATTACAAGATCGACCAGGGCATCGACCACATCCTCCTCGACGAGGCGCAGGACACGAGCCCCGGCCAGTGGCGCGTGATCAACGCACTCGCCGACGAGTTCTTCGCCGGCGACAGCGCGCATCAGGGGACGCGAACGCTGTTCGCCGTCGGCGACGAGAAGCAGTCGATCTATTCCTTCCAGGGTGCGGTTCCGGCGTGGTTCAGCCGGGTCAAGCGTGAGATTTCGGCGAAGGCTGCGGCGGCGGGACAACCCTTCAGCGACATCGAACTCACAGTCTCCTTCCGCTCGACGCCTGACATCGTCGAGCGCCGTCGACAAGGTGTTCACGCCAGCGCTGGCGCATACCGGGCTTTCGGCCGAACCGAAGGCCCCGGTGCATGAGGCTGTTCGGCGTGGCGAACCCGGCATGGTCACGATCTGGCCGATGGAAGAGCCGCCGCAGATGCCGGAGCCCGGCGACTGGGCGGAGCCGCTCGACCATCTCGGCGATTCCGCACCGGAAGTCGTGCTCGCCAACCGCATCGCCGGTACCATCCGTTCATGGCTCGACAAGCCGGAATGCCTCGAAGCCACGGGCAAGCCGATCACGCCCGGCGGCATTCTCATCCTGGCGCGGCGGCGCGGACAGCTCTCCGAGGCGATCAATCGCAGCCTCAAGGCGCATGGCGTTCCGGTGGCCGGCGCCGACCGCATCGCCCTCGCCGACCACATCGCCGCAAAGGACCTCATCGCGCTCGGCGACGTGGCGCTGCAGGACCGCGACGACCTCTCGCTCGCGACCGTGCTCAGAAGCCCGCTCTTCGGCCTATCCGACGAAGCGCTCTACGCGCTCGCCTATGACCGCGGCCATCGCTCGCTGTGGCTGGCGCTGAAGGATGCGTCGGACGCCGAACCCTTCGCCACGCCCTTCGCGCGACTGAAGCAACTGCGCGCCCGCGCCGACACGGTCGGGCCGTTCGCCTTCTTCGCCGACATACTCGGACCTGGCGGCGGACGGCGGCAATTCGCCGAGCGCCTCGGCGCTGAGGCAGACGACCTGCTCGACGAATTCCTCGCCCAGGCGCTTGCCTATGAGCGGTTGGAGACGCCCTCGCTGCAAGGCTTCCTCGGCTGGATCCGGTCGACGGCGACGGAGATCAGGCGCGAGACCGACACCTCGCAGAACGAAGTCCGGGTCATGACCGTCCACGGCGCCAAGGGTCTGGAGGCCGATGTCGTCTTCCTCATCGACGACGGCTCCGCGCCGGCCTCGGCTGGTCATGATCCGAACTTCCTCATCATGACCGACGATCCCGATGCGGCCGAGCCTGCGCCCCTCGTCTGGGCGCGCGGCACGAGCAAGAAGCCGGAGCGTGTGCGCGACCTCCTCAGCGCGCACCGGGAGCGCGAGAAGCAGGAATATCGCCGGCTCCTCTATGTCGGGCTGACGCGGGCGCGCGACCGCCTCTATGTCTGCGGCACGGTCAAGGAGAACACCACTGACAAGACTGGCGGCTGGCACGCTCTCGTTTCCGCGGCGCTGAGGCCAGAGGCGACCGAGACGAGCGATCGACGGCACGCCGGCATTCGAGTGGCGCGCCGCCGGCACACGGGCCGCGGCTGCTCCGGCCATGGCGGCGCCAACGGCGCTGACGGCAACGCGACCTCCCGACTGGCTGAAACGCTCAGTCAGCGCGGCGCGGGCGCTCCGGCGCATCACCCCGTCGCAAGCCTTCACGCCCCCGCCCACCGGGGAGGCGCAGGCCGATTTCGAGGCGCGCCGGCTCGGCGCCGAAGGGGCGCTGCAGCGCGGCCGGCTGATTCATCGCCTGCTGGAGGCCCTGCCCGCCCATGATGAAAGCCAGCGCCGCGCGGCAGCGATCCGCTATCTCGAGGCGGTTGCTCCGGCCATGGGCGCGACCGCTCGCGAAGCGTTGGTCTCGGAGGTCCTCATCGTTCTTGCCGATGCGCGCTTTGCCGCGGTGTTCGCGCCGGGCAGCCAGGCCGAGATCGACATTGCGGCCGAGATGGCGACGGGCGACGGCGATGCCTCGCTGTCGGGTCGCATCGACCGCCTGGCGGTGACGGATCACGAAGTCCTGATCGTCGACTACAAGACGAACCGGCCGGCGCCGCCCAGCCTCGACAAGGTGCCGGAGGCCTATGTGGTTCAGCTGGCGCTCTATGCCCGCGTTCTCGGCCGGCTCTATCCGGAACGACAGATTCGCACGGCTTTGCTGTGGACGGATATCCCGGCGCTGATGCCGATTCCCGAGGAGAGGCTGGAAGCCGCCGCCAGGCGCGCGCTCGGCTCCAGCGACAATGGCGGAACCCCGCCAATTCGGCTCGGGTTGACGCTGACCCGGCGGCTTCCTACCTTTCGGCGACATCAATCGAGGTTTCCTCCATGCCAACTAAAGTTACCGACGGTTCGTTCGAGCAGGACGTGCTGAATTCAGCCGAGCCTGTCGTGGTCGATTTCTGGGCGGAGTGGTGCGGCCCCTGTCACGCCATCGCACCGGCGCTCGAGGAGCTCGCCACCGAGCTCGACGGCAAGGTGACCATCGCCAAGCTGAATATCGACGAGAACCCGCAGACGGCGATCCGCTACGGCGTTCGCTCGATCCCGACGCTGATCATGTTCAAGAACGGCGAGCCGATGGCGATGCAGGTCGGCGCCGCGCCGAAGAGCCGCCTTTCGGATTGGATTCACAAAGCCATCTAGGACCAATGTCCTCGTTTGCTGGAAGAGGCCGCGCCTTCGGGCGCGGCCTTTTTCATGGGCAATGCCGGGCGTTGACGGTTTCGACCGGCGGCTCCTACGCTTGCTTCCCGATTCGCTAGCCAAGGCCCCAATCATGACAGCGGAAGTCACTGACGGTTCGTTCGAGCAGGACGTCCTCAACTCGGCCGGCCCAGTAGTGGTCGACTTCTGGGCGCAATGGTGCCCGCCCTGCCACGCCATCGCACCGGCGCTGGAAGAACTCGCCGGCGAGCTCGAAGGCCAGGTGACGATCGCCAAGCTCAACACCGACGACAATCCGCGCGTCGCCAGCACCTATGGCATCCGCTCGATCCCGACGCTGATCATGTTCAAGAACGGCGAGCCGACGGCGATGCATGTCGGCGCGGCGCCGAAGAGCAAACTCTCCGACTGGATCCGCAAGGCGATCTGATTGCCGCCTATTGCGGCGGCGTGCCGTTGAGATCGAGCACGAGGCCGGCCAGGTAGAGCGATCCGCAGATGAGCACGCGAGGCTCGGGCGTCTCGGCGCGCTCGGCGATGCCGGCGAGCGCCGCCTCGACCGAGGGCGCGGTGCGGGCATCGATGCCCGAAGCCGTGGCGGCGGCGACGATCTCATCGGGCGTGTATCCGGCGTGGCCGGGAACCGGCACGGCGGTCAGCGAACGGACGAGGCCGGCAAAAGGCTCCAGGAACGCCGCGGGGTGCTTGGTGTCGATCATGCCCATGATGAGGTGAAGCGGCCGCCGGGCACGATCCTCCAGGTCAGCCATGACCTCCGCGACAACGGCTGCGGCGCCGGCATTGTGTCCGCCATCGAGCCAAATCTCGCCGATGCGGTCCTTCACCGGATCAACGAGCCGACCCGACGAAAGGCGCTGCATCCGCGCCGGCCAATCGGCGTTCTGGAGGCCGTGCTCGATCGCCTCCACCGGAACGTCGAGATCGGTGACGCGGAGCGCCGCAATCGCGCTCCCGGCATTGGCGAATTGATGGCGGCCGATGAGCCGCGGCGGCGGCAAGTCGAGCAGCCCATCCTCGTCCTGATAGACGAGCCGGCCGCGTTCCGAATAGGCCTGCCAATCCCGGTTGGCGATCGCCATCGGCGCGTTCTGCGCGGCGGCAACGTGCTCCAGCACGGCGAGAGCTTCTTCCATTTGCGGGCCGATGATCACAGGCCGGCCGGGCTTGATGATGCCGGCCTTCTCGCCCGCGATCTCGCTGATCGTGTTGCCGAGGAATCGTTCATGGTCGATGGCGATCGGCGTGATCACCGCGACAAGCGGATCGTCGATGACATTGGTGGCGTCGAGACGGCCGCCGAGGCCGACTTCAAGAAGGGCGACGTCGGCTGAGATGTCTGCGAAGATCTGGAACGCGGCGGCCGTCGTGATCTCGAAATGGGTGATCGGCTCGCCATTGTTGATGCGTTCGACGCGAAGCAGTGCCTCGACCAGCGTGTCGTCGTCGATGAAATGCGAGCCGCCGAAAGCGCCGACACGGATGCGCTCGTGAAAGCGGACGAGATGCGGCGAGGTGTAGGTATGCACGCGCTTGCCATCGGCTTCCAGAATGGCGCGCAGATACGCCGTCACCGAGCCCTTGCCGTTGGTGCCGGCGACATGGATCACCGGCGGCAGGCGACGTTCGGGATGGCCCAACGCCGCGAGCAGGCGACGGACACGATCGAGCGATAGGTCGATCTCCTGCGGATGCAGCGACAGCATCCGATTGAGGATGGGCGGTGGAGCGGTCCAACGCGTCAGCTTTCCGGAAGAAATCCGATCAGGCTTGAGGCTGCTCGGCGCCGTCGCCCGCCGGAACGGTCTCGACCTTCTCGGCGATCGGCGGCTCCGGCAGCGCCTTCTGGTGACCGATCCCCTTGCCGTTTCCGATCGTGCCTTCGAAATCGGCGTGGGTCGTCAGCAGTCGGCAGATACGGGCGATGACTTCGCGCAGATTGTGGCGATGCACGACCATATCGATCATGCCGTGGTCGCGGAGATATTCGGCGCGCTGGAAGCCGTCGGGCAGCTTCTCGCGGATCGTCTGCTCGATGACGCGCGGACCGGCGAAGCCGATGAGCGCGCCGGGCTCGGCGATGTGGATGTCGCCCAGCATCGCATAGGACGCCGTGACGCCGCCGGTGGTTGGATTGGTGAGGACGACGATGAAGGGCAGCCCCTCCTCGCGAAGCCGCTGCACGGCAATCGTCGTGCGCGGCATCTGCATGAGCGAGAGGATGCCTTCCTGCATGCGCGCTCCGCCCGAGGCGGCGTACATCACGAAAGGCTGGCGACGCTCGCGGGCGGCGTCGAGGCCGGTGATCACCGCCTGACCGGCGGCCATGCCGAGCGAGCCGCCCATGAAGGAGAAGTCCTGCACGGCCGAGACCATGGCGACGCCCTCAACCGTTCCGGCGCCGACGAGGATGGCGTCGGTCATGGCGGTCTTGGCGCGGGCGTCCTTGAGGCGGTCGGTATAGCGGCGCTCGTCGCGGAACTTCAGCGGATCGAGCGGTACCTCGGGCAGCGGGATATCCTCCCAGACGCCGTCATCGAAGAAATAGTCGAGGCGCGCCCGTGCGCCCATGCGCATGTGGTAGCCCGATGCCGGCACGACGAAATGGTTCTTTTCGAGGTCGCGGTGGAAGACCATCTCGCCGGTCTCCGGATCCTTGATCCAGAGATTCTCGGGCACCTCACGCTTGTTGAGGATGCCTTTCAGCTTCGGCCGGACAATGTTGTTGATCCAGTTCAAGAGCGATCCTTCATCAGACAGGCTGGCCTGACAGGCCGTATTCCGTCGCCGAGCAGTTTAACCCGCAGTCTCGGCCCGCGCCAAACGCGTGCCCTCGGCGAGGCTGGCCACGAGGTCGCAAACGGCAGAAACCGTGGACTTTGTTGCCTTGTTGTCGGCGTCGAGCGTGCCCGCGATGGCGTTGACGATGGCCGAGCCGACGACCACGCCGTCCGACACCGCGCCGATGGCGGCCACCTGTTCGGCCGTCTTGACGCCGAAACCGACGGCAACCGGCAGATGGGTGTGGCGCTTGATGCGTTCAACCGCCGCGACCACCTTCGCCGTGTCGGGCGCTGCGGTGCCGGTGATGCCGAGGATCGAGACGTAATAGACGAAGCCGGAGGTGTTGGTGAGGACGCGCGGCAAGCGCCTGTCGTCCGTCGTCGGCGTCGCCAGACGAATGAAGTTGATCTCGCGGGCAATGGCCGGCAGGCAGAGCTCGTCATCGGCCTCCGGCGGCAAATCGACGATGATCAGGCCATCGACGCCTGCCGACTTGGCGTCGTCGAGGAAGCGCTCGTTTCCGTAGGAATAGATCGGATTGTAATAGCCCATGAGGACGAGCGGCGTCGTCTTGTCCTCGCGGCGGAAGGCGCGGACCATCTCCAGCGTCTTCACCATCGTCTCGCCGCTCTTCAGCGCCCGCTCCGAAGCGCGCTGGATCGGCGGGCCTTCGGCCATCGGATCGGAGAAGGGCATGCCGAGCTCGATGACATCGGCGCCGGCCGAAGGCAGGCTCTTCAGGATTGCGAGCGAGGTGTCGTAGTCCGGGTCGCCGGCGGTGATGAAGGTCACAAGCGCCGGCCGCTTGGCGGCGGCCGTTTCGGCGAAACGCTTGTCGATACGGGTTTGAGCTGATTGGGTCACGATGGCTGCGCTCGGCTGGTCTTGTGGAATGCGAGTTCTGCGTTTCGCGCCGCCAGTTCCGACCTGAACGGCAATTGTCTCAAGGCAGCCGGCAAGATCTTCCAGGACGTCGGAATTCCAGAACCGGATGGCTGTGAAACCTTGTGTTTCGAGCCAATTATCCCGCGTGGCGTCACGCGCATTGTCCGCATGTTGCGAGCCATCGACTTCCACGACCAACTTGGCTTTGAGGCAGGCGAAGTCCGCGATGTAGGGTCCGATCGGCGTTTGCTTACGCCAATGCGCGCCCCATGCGGGTGCGGCTTCGCGTATCCCTCGCCACAGTATCCGCTCTGCGTCGGTGAGATCTCGTCGCAGCCGTTTCGAGCGAATACGAGTGACCCGCGAGACGTTGGAATGCGGCATTGCTCCAGTAACGCCCCTCCCCTAACCCCTCCCCACAAGGGGGAGGGGAACAGTAGCACATCGCGTTGTAACGACGTGCTGTTCCCGCTGACGGCGAATTCGGTCGTGCGGGGTCTTGCATTCCCTCCCCCCTTGTGGGGGAGGGATAGGGAGGGGGTCTTCGCAACCATCACAGTTCGAAGCCGAGGCGCTTGGCGACGGTGAAGACATCCTTGTCGCCGCGGCCGCAGAGATTCATCAGGATGATCTGGTCCTTCGCCATGGTCGGGGCGAGCTTGATGACATGCGCCAGCGCATGGGACGGCTCGAGCGCCGGGATGATGCCTTCGAGCCTGGTCAGCAGCTGGAAGGCGTCGAGCGCCTCGGTATCCGTCGCCGGAACATAGGTGACGCGGCCGGTATCCTTCAGCCAGGAATGCTCTGGGCCGACGCCTGGGTAGTCGAGGCCGGCCGAGATTGAATGGCCCTCGAGGATCTGCCCGTCGTCGTTCTGCAGGAGATAGGTGCGGTTGCCGTGGAGGACGCCCGGGCGGCCGCCCGTCATCGACGCGGCATGGCCGTTGTCGACGTCGAGGCCGTAGCCGCCGGCTTCGACGCCGAAGAGCGCGACCTCGCGATCGTCAAGGAACGGGTGGAAGAGGCCGATGGCGTTCGAGCCGCCGCCGATGCAGGCGACGGCCGCGTCAGGCAGACGGCCCTCGCGCGCCATCATCTGCTCTTTCGCCTCGATGCCGATCACCGACTGGAAGTTCCGCACCATCTCCGGATAGGGATGCGGGCCGGCGGCGGTGCCGATGAGGTAGTAGGTGTCCTCGACATTGGTGACCCAGTCGCGGAGCGCCTCGTTCATGGCGTCCTTGAGCGTGCCGTTGCCGGCGGAAACCGGCTTCAGCTCGGCGCCGAGGAGCTTCATGCGGAAGACGTTGGGCGCCTGCCGCTCGACGTCGGTCTCGCCCATATAGATGACGCAGGGCAGGCCGAATCGGGCGGCGACCGTCGCGGTGGCGACGCCATGCTGGCCGGCGCCTGTCTCGGCGATGATCCGCGTCTTGCCCATGCGCCGGGCGAGGAGGATCTGGCCGAGGCAGTTGTTGATCTTGTGGCTGCCGGTGTGATTGAGCTCGTCGCGCTTGAAGTAGATCTTGGCGCCACCGAGATGCTCGGTCAGCCGCTCGGCGAAATAGAGCGGGCTCGGCCGGCCGGCATAGTGCTCAAGCAGGTCGTCGAGTTCGGCCTGGAAGGACGGATCGGCCTTCGCCGCCTCATAGGCCTCGTCCAGTTCGAGGATCAGCGGCATCAGCGTTTCGGCAACGAAACGGCCGCCATAGAGGCCGAAGAAACCGCGCTCGTCCGGACCCGAGCGGAAGGTGTTGGCGACATTCATGGCAGCGTCTCCAGGGAAGTCTCGGCGGCAAGGCGCGCGGCGGCGACAAAGGCGCGGATGAGATCGGGGTCCTTGCGGCCCGGCGCCGTCTCGACGCCGGACGAAACGTCGACCGCCGCGGGTCGCGCGACGGCGATCGCCTCGGCGACATTGCCGGGATTGAGGCCGCCGGACAGCATGAACGGGCGATCCGCCTGCGCACCTTCGAGGATATTCCAGTCGAACGGTACGCCATGACCGCCCGTGCGCGTGGCACCGACGGGTGGCCTTGCGTCGAAGAGGATCATGTCGGCAACGGAACGATAGTCCTCAGCGGCGGCGAGATCGGATGGCTCGGAAACCGGCAGCGCCTTCAGCACGCGCCGGCCATAGCGCTTGGCAATCGCAGCCGTGCGCTCCGGCGTCTCGTGACCGTGCAACTGCAACCAATCCGGCCGGACCGTTTCGACGATGTCATCTAGCACCGCGTCGTCGGCGTCGGACGTGAGCGCCACCGTCTCGGCGCGACCGGCGACACGCTGGCGCAGCCCAGCAGCACGGGTGGTGCCGACATAGCGCGGGCTTGCCGGATGGAAGACGAGGCCGATCATATCGGCGCCGGCATCCAGCGCCGCGTCGAGCGTCTCTTCAGTCGACAGACCGCAGATTTTGACAAGCATCGTCATGGGCGGTGCTTTGGCACGATTGCCGCCCGATTGTCCACGAGGAGAAGGGCTAGGGCGTCGGCGCGTCAGGCGACGGGCTGGCGATCCGCAGGCAGCGGCAGCGACGTCGTGGCGCTGCGCGCGTGGTCGCGGTCGCGCTTCAGGCGTTCGATTTCGGCGTGATCCTGTCGCGCCGCGCGGCGCCATTTCGGCTTGGCCGATCCAGGTGGCAACACCGCCGATGAGGACGCCGATGGCAACCGCGGCGAAGAGAAGCCAATAAAGCGGGATCTGGAAGGAAAGGGCCGGATCTTCGCCGCCGAATGGATCGATCGAGAAAGTGACGGAGCCGCGATTGGCGACCGACAGCGCGACGATCACGGCTACGATCGGAATGAGCAGAATGAGCTTGATCGCTCGTTTCATGGCACCCGACGGCTAGCTGCCGTTGTTGAGCCGCTCGCGCATTTCCTTGCCGGTCTTGAAGAACGGCACATGCTTCTCGTCGACTTGGACACGCGCGCCGGTGCGCGGATTGCGGCCAGTGCGCGCCGGACGGCTCTTCACGGAGAAGGCACCGAAGCCGCGCAGCTCCACACGATCGCCCTGCGCCAGGGCTTCCGTGATGGCATCAAGGATAGCGTTGACGATGTGCTCGACATCCCGCTGATACAGATGCGGGTTTTCCGCGGCGATCGCTTGAACCAGTTCCGACTTGATCATCGAGCGGCCCCCTCGTCTCTGATCACCAAGATCAAAGCTAACCAAAGGGGGCCGTGCAGCGTCAAGCATAAGACGCGGCGACAGCGAAGTTTTTTCCGATGGCGACAAGGATGCGACACTCGCCGGTGTCGAGCGGCGCCGCCCGCGGGGCGACGCCGCCAATCAGTGTTCGACTACTTGTCTTCGTCGTCCGATGCTTCGTCCGGCCCCGGCTCCTTCGGCGGCTGTCGGCGCACGTCGCCGTCCTCGACGCGCCTTCAATGCGGCGCCGAGGATATCGCCGAGCGATGCGCCGGAGTTGGTGGAGCCGTATTGCGCAACGGCTTCCTTCTCCTCGGCGATCTCGAGTGCCTTGATCGACACGGAGACCTTGCGGGCCTTCTTGTCGAAATTGGTGACGCGGGCGTCGAACTTCTCACCCGGAGCAAAACGCTCCGGACGCTGATCGGCGCGGTCGCGGGCAAGATCGGCGCGGCGGATGAAGGCGGTGAGATCGGTCTCGGCAATCTTGACCTCGAGGCCGGTCTCCTTGACCTCGACGACCTCGCAGGTGACGACCGAACCCTTCCGGATCTCGCCGGCGTCAACGAAGGGATCGCCGCTCAGCTGCTTGATGCCGAGTGAGATGCGCTCCTTCTCGACGTCGACGTCGAGCACCTTGGCGCGGACCTGATCGCCGCGCTCATAGTCCTCGATCGCGACTTCGCCCGGGCGGTTCCAGTCGAGGTCCGACAGATGGACCATGCCGTCGATATCGCCCTCAAGGCCGATGAAGAGACCGAACTCGGTCTTGTTCTTGACCTCGCCCTCGACCTCGGAGTCGACCGGATGCGCCTCGGCAAAGGCCTCCCACGGATTGGGCAGGGTTTGCTTCAGGCCGAGCGAGATGCGGCGCTTCACCGGATCGACTTCGAGCACCATCACCTCGACCTCCTGGCTGGTCGAGACGATCTTGCCCGGGTGGACGTTCTTCTTCGTCCAGGACATCTCGGAGACGTGGATCAGGCCTTCGATGCCCGGCTCCAGTTCGACGAAAGCGCCATAGTCGGTGATGTTGGTGACGCGGCCGGTGAACTTGGTGCCGACCGGATATTTGGCCTCGATGCCGTCCCACGGATCGGCTTCGAGCTGCTTCATGCCGAGGCTGATACGGTGCGTCTCCTGATTGACGCGAATGACCTGGACCTTGACGGTCTGGCCGATCGACAGAACCTCGGACGGATGGTTGATGCGGCGCCAGGCGATGTCGGTGACATGCAGCAGGCCGTCGATGCCGCCGAGATCGACGAACGCACCATAGTCGGTGATGTTCTTGACCACGCCGTCGACGACCTGACCCTCTTCGAGGCTCTGCACCAGTTCCGAACGCTGCTCGGCGCGCGTCTCTTCCAGAACGGTACGGCGGGACACGACGATGTTGCCGCGCCGCTTGTCCATCTTGAGGATCTGGAAGGGCTGCGGCGTATGCATCAGCGGCGTGACGTCGCGAACCGGACGGATGTCCACCTGGCTGCGCGGCAGGAAGGCAACGGCGCCGTCGAGATCGACGGTGAAGCCGCCCTTGACCTGATTGAAGATCTGGCCGGTGACCTTCTCGTTCTTCTCGAAGGACTGCTCGAGACGGGTCCAGCTTTCCTCGCGCTTGCGCCTTTTCGCGCGACAGCATCGCCTCACCGAGCGCGTTCTCGACGCGCTCAAGGTAAACCTCGACCTCGTCGCCGACCTTGATCGTCGGCGCTTCGCCAGGGGCCGTGAATTCCTTCAGCGGCACACGACCTTCGGTCTTCAAACCGACGTCGATGACAGCGAGATCCTTCTCGATGGCAACGACGGTGCCCTTGATTACGCTGCCTTCGACCAGATCGTCGGCCTTGAAGGTCTCGTCGAGAAGGGCGGCGAAATCCTCCCTGGTCGGTGTCTGTACGCTGGTTGCGCTCATCAATACTCCTGAAACCGGGTCCGACCCTTGCGGTCGGTGGTTAGTGTTGCGTTATCCAGATCGCGGCTGCGTCGAAGGCGCCAGCCCGGTGCCAGCCGCCCAAGATACCGCCGCTGTCTGACGGTTTGATGCTTCCGGCCGGCAGTCGATGTCGATCGGAAACGCAAGATGACGGGCCGCGGCAAGGGCCGCCCCCGTCAGGTCGCCGTTCCCGCAACCTCGGTAATGATGGAAATGGCTGCCTGGAACGCGGCTTCTATATCCAACTCAGACGTGTCCAGCAAGCGCGCATCCGCCGCTTGGCGAAGCGGCGCGACCGGCCGCTCCATGTCTCGTTTGTCGCGAATGAGGATGCCTTCCAGGATATCGGCGCGCGCCTGACCATCTGTCAGCCCGAGCTGATCGGCCCGCCGCGCGGCGCGAATCTCGGGCGCGGCGGTGAGATAGATCTTCACCTCGGCGTCCGGGCAGACAACCGTGCCGATGTCGCGGCCGACGAGCACGGCGCCCGGCTGCAGGGCGGCAAAGGCACGCTGGCGCTCGATCAGGGCGGCGCGGACAGGTGGCATCGCGGCGACGCGAGACGCGGCTTCGCCGATCGTCGGGGTCCCGAGGACGCGCTCGTCGAGGTCGTCCAGAGGCAGGCCGCGCGCCAGCGCTTCGGCTTCGGCCGCGTCGTCGGTCGGCATCGATCTGGCGAGGAGAGCCGCCGCCACGGCGCGGTATAAAAGGCCGGTGTCGAGGTGATGGTAGCCGAGATGGTCGGCGACAAGCTGACCGATCGTCCCCTTCCCCGATGCCGCCGGCCCGTCGATGGCGATGACCATCATGCGCCGGCAGCCGGCTCGGCGATCTGGGCGCCGAGCGAGGCCATGACGCTCGCGAAATTCCGGAAAGCTCGTCGCAATCGCCGCGGCGTCATCGACGGCGACCGGCTTCTCGGCGGCGCAGCCGAGCACGAGGAAGCTCATGGCGATGCGATGGTCGAAGCGGGTCTCGACTGTGCCGCCGCCCTGCACCGCGCCATGGCCATGCACGACCATGCGCGATTCGCCTTCCTCGGCGTCGACGCCATTGGCCTTGAGACCGGCGACGGTAACGGCAATACGGTCGGACTCCTTGATGCGCAGCTCGCCGATCCCCTCCATCACCGTGTCGCCGTCGGCCATCGCCGCGGCCATGGCGAGGATCGGATATTCGTCGATCATCGACGGCGCGCGATCGGGCGGCACGGTGACGCCCTTCAGTTCGGACGCCTCGGCGCGGATGTCGCCGACCGGCTCGCCGCTGACGATCCGCTCATTCTCGATCGTCAGTCTGGCGCCCATTTCGCGCAGCGTATCGAAGAGGCCGATGCGGGTCGGATTGAGCAGGACGCCCTCGACGGTGATGTCGGAGCCCGGCGTGATGATCGCGGCGACGATCGGGAAAGAGGCCGAACTCGGGTCGCCGGGCACGACGATCTGCTGCGGCTTCAGCTTCGGCTGACCTTCGAGGCGAATGGTACGGCCGCCATTGTCGCTCTGGCTCGATTTCGATCGAAGCGCCGAAGGCCGCCAGCATGCGCTCGGTATGGTCGCGGGTAGCCCAGGGCTCGATCACGGTGACGATGCCCGGGGCGTTGAGGCCGGCGAGAAGGACGGCAGACTTCACCTGGGCCGAGGGAACGGGCAGCTGGTACTCGATCGGTACGAGGCGGTCGGGGCCCTTGATGGTCAGCGGCAGGCGGTCCTCCGAGCGCGCCAGAGCCTGCGCCCCCATGCGACGCAGCGGCTCGATGATGCGGCCCATCGGCCGGCCGCGCAGCGAAGCATCGCCGGTGAAGGTGGTGGAGAAGGCATGGCTGCCCGCGATCGCCATGGCGAGACGAACGCCGGTGCCGGAATTGCCGAAATCGATGACTGCGTCCGGCTCGAGGCAGCCGCCGACGCCGACGCCGGTGACACGACGAACGCCGTCTTCGGACCGGCTGATGCGGGCGCCCAGCGCGCTCATGGCGTCGATGGTAGCGAGAATGTCGTCGCCTTCGAGAAGGCCTTCCACGACGGTTTCACCGACGGCAAGGGCACCGAGCATAATCGCGCGATGCGAGATCGACTTGTCGCCGGGCAGCTTGACGCGGCCGTTCAGCGGGCCGGCTGCCGTCGCCGTCAAAGGCGTGGGCCTGTGATCGATCGCCATGAGAGATTATTGCCGCTCAGTTGCCATGAAATCCGCGCCGTCGGTGTCGATCCGCGCGGGGCCGTTCGGGCGGTTCCGATAGCACAGGCACACCGGCGCGTCACCAAGGACCGGCAAGGGTCGTTTTGGCCTTTGACACCACCGGATTCACCTTATAAGGGGGGCGCGCTCTAGCACGAAGAGGCACGACGACGTGGCCAAGGCAGACCTCGGAACCAAGCGTGTTTGTCCCAATTGCGGGACCAAATATTACGACCTCAACAAATCTCCGGCGGTATGCCCGAAATGCGGCACCCTGTTCGAGGTGACGACGGCAAAGGCGCGGCCGCAGGAAACCGCCGCAGCCCGCAGGCCCGGCACCGGCACCGGCCAAGGAGGCGAAGGAAGAAGAGGAGGTCGTTGTCGAGGCGACAGCTGACACCATCTCCCTCGAAGAGGCCGATGAGGAGATTTCCGGCGGCGCTGCCGGCGATGACGACGAAGACGAGGATATCGAGGTCGCCGACGACGACGATGAGGACGCCTTCCTCGAAGAGGACGAGGACGAAGGCGACGACGTTACGGACATCATCGGCGGCGTCGACGAGGACGACGACTAGCCGTCGGAACGCGCCGCGCTTGATTCCGCTTTCGGCAACGCGCTAAGCAGACACCACTCTGCGCCCTCCCCAAAGGGCGCGGCATCGGTCGGGGCCATAGCTCAGTTGGGAGAGCGCTTGAATGGCATTCAAGAGGTCAGGGGTTCGACTCCCCTTGGCTCCACCAATTCTCCAGCATTCCCGCCGCGAATCACCCGCGATAGCGCAAGGCTTCGACGAGAAGCGTGAAGGCGGGCGATGGATGCCTCCGGCTCGGATAATAGAGGTAGAAGCCGTCACGGTGGGGGCACCAGTCCCGCAGGACCTCGCGCAGCCGACCTTCGCGTATGTGCGGGCGGGCAAGGCCTTCGGGGACATAAGCCAAGCCGAGGCCGTCGAGCGCGACGTCGAGCATCGCGTAGACGCTGTTGACGGTCAGCTGACCTTTGACGCGAACTGCGATCTCCTTGCCATTCTTCTCGAATTCCCAGGCATAAAGCCCCCCCAAGGTCGGCAGGCGGATATTGATGCAATTGTGCTGTGAGAGATCGTCGGGGCTTCGCGGTTCCGGCCGCGCGGCGAAATAGGACGGGGTGCCGACGACGGCGAAGCGAAAGTCGGGGCCGACGCGCACCGCCACCATGTCCTGGCCGAGCCTGTCGCCCATGCGGATGCCGCCGTCGAAGCGATGCTCGATAATGTCGACAAGGGCGTAGTCGGCGGAGAATTCGACATTGATGCCCGGATAGTTGGTGAGCAGCCCTGGCAGCTTCGGCTTGACGACGCTGTCGATGGCGTAGTCGCTCGCGGTGATGCGGACCGTGCCGGCCGGCTTGTCGCGCAGCCCGCGCAGCATATCGAGCTCTGCCACGACATCGTCGAGACGCGGGCCGACCGAATAGGCCAGCTGTTCGCCGACGGCGGTCAGCGAGACGTTGCGCGTGGTGCGGGCGAGGAGGCGAAGATCGAGCCGGTCTTCGAGCCTGCGCACGGTATGGCTCAGCGCCGACTGCGAGACACGAAGCTTGGCGGCTGCCTTGGTGAAACTGCGTTCGCGCGCCACGGCGAGAAAAGCAACGAGGTCGTCGAGGTGGCGATGGGGCATTTGAGCGTCCCAGACCTTGATCGGCATCGGCCGGTGAATGTCGAGCCGCCTGCCCAGGCCGGCGACCCACTCGAAACAGCTCCTCCCCTGAAAATGGTGACACAACCGGGCCGGCCGTCCCACTGCGCTCCGGCAGGCCAGCTATGAATTCTCTTCATAGGCCTTAGCGAGATTCACCCCCTAGTCGCGGGCGGGCTGCCGCTCAAGAACTTGTCCGCGTTCGGGGCGACAAGCCGGACCGACAATCGGCCCAGTGTCGGACACAAGAACAGGACGGATCCCAACGACCAATCCAAGGAGGGCAAATCCATCAGAGGGAAATTTTACGGAAGGTGTAACTGATGAATTTGCCAATCAAGAACCACACGGGAGCCTGGCGCTTGTCCGTCGTCGTAGCGGTCGCGGCGCTAGCGTCTGTCGGCGTCGCGCCGGCCTCGGCGCAGACCATGGTGCCCGAGTTTCCGATAACGGCGATCGGCCCGGAGCCAAATCCGGACCTGCCAAATATCGTGGTCATCGATGCCGCCGGGACCCTGTCGTCAACCGCCCGGGACCGCATCAGCTATCAACACTATGACGGCACCGTCGACGGCGGCGTCCAGGCAATCCTGGAGGACCTTTATCCAGAGCTTGGGCCGATCGCCAATGTCTCGGTGGTCGACGCCGCGGGCCAAGGGTTCAGCCTCGGCTATTCGTCGGCAGTGACCTTCGAGACCTGGTACGACGTCGCGCGCACGGCCGACATGCTGCTGGCGCAGGACGACGTTGACGGCGTGGTCATTACGGCCGGCACGAACGTCCTCGAGGAGGACGCGTACTTCTTCGACCTCACGATCCAATCCTCGAAGCCGGTGGTGATGACCGGCGCCATGCACCAATACGGAACCTACAAGTATGACGGTTACACCAACCTCTTCAGCGCAATCCGTCTTGCGGCCAGCCAGAAGACCACCTGCTACGGCACCGTCGTCCTTCTCAACGACCAGTTCTTCGCCGCGCGCGACGTGACGAAGACGGACGGCTATCGCATGGACACCTTCGGCTCGCGTGCCTATGGCGCGCTTGGCGTGGTGAATGAGGACGTCATCCGCACGCTGCGAGCCCCGGCACGCGTCATGGCCTGCGGTACCGACGCCTGGGCAACGCCGTTAGACCTCAGCACGGTTTCGTTCGAGGACTTCGCACCGGTGGAAATCGCCTATGGCTATGTCGAGGCCTCCGCAGCGACGATCACCGGCCTGATCGACGCCGGCGCCGAAGGCATCGTCACTGCCGGACACGGCCCTGGCAGCCTTTCGCTGGCCCAGAACCAGGCGCGCACCGACGCAATCGCCAACGGCATCCTCTTCGTCACCACGACGCGGACGGAGGGCGAAGGCACTTATGATTCCGGTGCGGAAGGAAACATCGGCGCCGGCGACATGCTGCCGTGGAAGGCGCGCATCCTCCTGATGCTCGGCCTGACCTTCAGCGACGATCCGGAACAGATCCGCGAATGGTTCGCCACGATCGGCGACCCCGAGTTCGATTTCTCGCCGGAGTAATCGCCTGTTGGTCGACGCCATCGAGAGGGGGCCTTCGCGGCCCCCTCTTTTTCGTGTTGCTAGGCGGCGGCGAGCGCCTGGTCGAGGTCGGCGATGATATCGTCGATATGCTCGATGCCGACTGACAGGCGAACATAGCCCTCCGTCACGCCGGTGCGTTCCTGGTCTTCGGCGGTGAGCTGGGAATGCGTCGTCGTCCCCGGATGGATGGCGAGCGATCGGGCGTCGCCGATATTGGCGACGTGATAAAACATCTTCAGCGCCTCGATGAACTTCTTGCCCGAAGCGCTGCCGCCCTTCAGCTCAAAGCCGACAAGACCGCCCTGGCCGCCGGATAGATAGGCATCGGCGCGGCGGCGTGTCTCACCATCCTGCGCGCCCGGGAAGATCACCCGCGTGACCTTCGGGTGCTTCGACAGATAGTCGGCGACGGCGCTGGCATTGGCGCAATGCTGCCGCATGCGAAGCGCCAGCGTCTCAAGGCCCTGGATCAGCATGAAGGCGTTGAAGGGAGACATCGCCGCGCCGGCGTCGCGCAGGAGCGTGACGCGCATCTTCAGGATGTAGGCGATCGGCCCCAGCGGCTTCACCGCCTCGACCCAGGTGGCGCCGTGATAGCTCGGGTCCGGCTGGTTCAGCATCGGGAAGCGGTCGGGATAGGCGGACCAGTCGAAATTGCCGCCGTCGACGACAACGCCGCCGATCGAGGTGCCATGTCCGCCGATATATTTCGTCGCCGAATACATCACGACCGCCGCGCCATGGTCGAGCGGACGGCAAATGACGGGCGAGGCGGTGTTGTCGATGATGAGCGGCACGCCGAGTTCGCGCCCGATGGCGGCGACTTCGGCGATCGGGAAGACCGCGAGCTTCGGATTCGGCAGCGTCTCGCCGTAATAGCATCGCGTGCGCTCGTCGGTGGCGCGGCGGAAGTTTTCCGGATCGGACGGATCGACGAAGCGGCATTCGATGCCCATCGTCGCCATGGTGTTGGCGAAGAGGTTCCAGGTGCCGCCATAGATGTCGGTCGAGCAGACGAAATTGTCGCCGGCATGGCAGATGTTCTGCACGGCGAACATCGATGCCGCCTGCCCGGACGAAACCGCGAGCGCTGCCGCGCCGCCCTCCAGCGCGGCGATGCGATCCTCGAGCACGCCGTCGTCGGGTTCATGATGCGGGTGTAGATGTTGCCGAGCTGCTTCAGGGCGAAGAGATCGGCCGCATGGTCGGTCGAATCGAACTGATAGGACGTCGTCTGATAGATCGGCACGGCGACCGAGCCGGTCGTCGGGTCGGCGCGGTAGCCGGCATGGAGCGCAATCGTCTCCGGGTTCTTGCTCTGGGTCATTTTCTTTGCGTCTCCTCACCCAAGGGTCGGCCTTGTCGGCCGTTTCATTCGCCGCGGAGAGTGTCCGCCTTCCACGAGCGATGCCAGCACAAACTTTCCCGGAATCGCCGGCCGAAAGCAAATGGCCGCTACGAACCTTCGCTTCCGGCGAAGGCGCCGTTTCATAAGCCATTTCATAGCCTCGCGGCACCGTCATTGGCTCCGTGATACAATTCCGGCCGCAGTGCGTCCTCTGACGGAGATGCGTCATGAGCCAGTACGAGCCCGACGGCCGAGGGGCCGCGACAAGGCATGTTCGCCCGGGCAGTCTATGCGCTCGACGCGCGGCTGCGGCGCCGCTTGGACATCTTCGAATATAGCGACCAACCCGACTGCGTCTTCCGTGCCTCGGTGCGCGCGTTCCCCGGCCCGTCCCACCGCTGCGCCGAGGGCAGAACGGTCGACGCCGGCGATCCTGTCATCGAACTTCATCTTTGGACCGAGCATGTCCCGGTGATCGATCAGGCCGCCTCGCCGATCGCCTGGGCGCGCGCCATGAGCGGGGCGATCGACCGGTCGCTGCGTCAGCTAGCGAACCGATTTTCGGAGGATCGGTTTGCCTCGGCGGTCGGGCTCTTCGCCGATATGAGCCAGGCGTCGGGCGAGCATGAAGCCGAGCAGCTCGGGCGGATCATGGCGCATTTCGGCTTCGAGATCGTGCCGGTGCCGGAACCATCGTCCGTCGGCGGCAAGTTGCATCGCTTTGGCGAGAACATCCTCGTTTCGCTGCTGGTGTTGGCCCGCAACGCCAAAGCGCTGCGCGCGAGCACACTGCGGCGCGTTCGTTTGCGCGCCATCATGTCTCGCGCCGTCTTGCTGGAGCGCTATCGCAGTGAGGAGGCAACGCCATGATTGCCGATCTCGATCCGCGGCGTCCTATTCCTCTTGGCGGCGATCGGCTGCCTCTATCTCGTCGCCGCAATTCTTCGCCGTGCTGCGTTTTGCCAGACGGCCCATGGCGGCGCCCCAGGCCGTGCCGATGACGATCATGAAGCCTCTGCAGGGCGCCGAGCCGGGCCTTTTCGATCGCCTCGCCGCGCTCGGCCGCCAGGACTATGACGCGCCGATCGAGGTCCTTTTCGGCGTCCGCAATGCCGACGACCCGGCGCTTGCGGTTGCCGAAGCGTTCAAGGCGGCGTTTCCATCGGTCAAGGTCGAGATCGCGGTGGGACGGTCGGGGCGGCGGCAGCAACCCGAAGGTCGCCAACCTCCTCAACATGACGCCGCATATCAGCCACCCGACCATCGTCGTTGCCGACAGCGATATCGACGTCGGCCCGGACTATCTCGGACGTCTGGCCGGTGCGCTGGTCGAGCCAGGTGTGGGCGCCGCCACCTGCCTCTATTACGGCGACGCCGAAACGCGCCTGTGGCCGCAGCTCAGTGCCCTCGCCGTCGACAGCCATTTCCTGCCGAGCGCCACCGTGGCGCTGTGGACGGGCATCGCCGAACCGGCGTTCGGGTCGACCATCGCGCTGCGCCGCCAGGCTTTCGACGCGATCGGCGGATTTGCGCCCTTCGCCGAACCAACTCGCCGACGACTATGCGCTCGGCGAAGCGGTGCGGGCGGCTGGCTGGAAAGTGGTCGTCCCGCCCTTCCTCGTCGCTCATGCCTGCAACGAGAAGGGCCTCGCCGATCTGTGGCGGCACGAGCTTCGCTGGGCGCGCACCAACCGCACGGTGAAACCGCTCGGCTATGCCGGATCGGTGGTGACCCATCCGCTGCCGCTCGCGCTGCTCGGCTGGCTCTTCGGCAGCTCGCCTGCCTGCTCTTCGTCGCCGTCGCCCTGGCCGGGCGGCTCGAGCCTGTGCGTTGCTGTGGAACGCAGCCTCCGCGTACCGCGGCACAATTACTGGCTGGTGCCGGTGCGCGATCTCTTCTCCTTCGCGGTGTTCACCTGGAGCTTCTTCGGCGGACGGGTCAGCTGGCGCGGCGAAAGCTATGAGCTCGGCCCTGATGGCGCGATCATCGAGGCCCAACCGCGCGAGCGCCAATAGCGTGGCCGAACGCGACGGCCTCATCATCACCGCCGACGATTTCGGCCTTGCACCCGAGGTCAATGAAGCCGTGGAGCGAGCGCATCGCGATGGCGTGCTGTCGGCAGCCAGCCTCATGGTCGCCGGGCCGGCCGCCGAGGAAGCGGTGGCCTTGGCGCATCGCACACCGAGCCTCCGCGTCGGGCTCCATCTCGTCCTCAGCCAAGGTCGGCCGATCCTGCCCGCGTCAGACCTGCCCGACCTCGTCGACGCGGACGGCGTGCTGCGCGGAAACCTCTTCGCCCTCGGCGTCGACATCGCCCTGCGGGCGCGCGTGCGGCGGCAGGTCGCCGCCGAGATCGAGGCGCAGTTCCAGGCCTTCGCGCGCACCGCTCTACCGCTCGACCATGTCAGCGGGCATGAGCATTTTCATATCCATCCCGCGATCGCGCGGATGCTGCTCGATATCGGGCCGCGATACGGCATGCGGGCGCTGCGTGTGCCGGCCGAGCCGCCTGATGTGCTTCGCCGCCTGGGCGGCAAGCCGCGCGGCTTTGAGAGCTATGCTGATGAAGCCGTGGCTAGGCCGGCTGCGACGGAAGGCGAAGGAGAGGGGTATTGCCGTCGCGGATGCCGTCTTCGGTCTCGCCTGGAGCGGCGACATGACGGCGGAGCGCCTCGCCGCGCTGGTTGGTGGGCGCCGCGCGGCATGACGGAGATCTATCTGCATCCGGCGACCCACGACGATTTCCCCGGCCACGCGCCCGGCTATCATTGTCGCAAGGAGTTCGAGGCCCTGCTTGACTCCGGCTATCCGGGACGCGGTGCGCGCCTCCGGGCGCACTGTCGGCGGCTATTCGGACCTGGCCTGATGGTCAGGCGCGCCGCAATAGCGCCATCGCGCCCCCGAGCAATCCGACGATGAGAACCAAGGTCACCGCCAACGGCGGCAGGAGCGCATTGTTCGCGCCGCCGGTCAGGAGGGCGTTGGCGTAACTTGGCAGAGCGGCGGGGCTCCAACTCATGGCGTTGCCGAGCAGCGAGGTCAGCGCCGACAGGACGAGCGCCACCGCCAGGGTGATGAAGGCGACGGCCGCGGCCGAACGGAGGAAGACGCTGAGGAAGATCAGCACGGTGATGACAAAGGCGAGCCAGACGGCAAAGACCAGCGCGCTGAGGAAGACATCGCCGACGGCGAACGAGCCAATGAGGACGTCGGTGTAGTACCAGGCGGCGATCTGGCCGAGCACCAGGGCGACGAGAAAGAGCAGGCAGTGGGCGGCCCATTTCGCGCCGAGATATGCGACGAAGGAGACCGGCTTCACCCACAGCATCGCCGCCGTGCCGTTGTTCCGCTCCGCCACCACCGTTCCCATCGCGGCGAGCGCAAGCACGAGAAGGCCGATCGTCCCGAATTGGCCGAGCGATTCGGCGATCACCGCGCCGGGCTCGGGCGTCGGGATTTCGATGACCGCGCCTTCGGGCAAGCCGCCGAAGGTGTCGATGAGCTGCGGCATGTAGTGGGTCGCGGCCGGCTGCATGGCGCCGAGCAGGATGAAGACGAGCGGTACCCAGAGCCATTTGTAGCTCCGCCATAGCTCGAGCATTTCCTTACGCAGGAGAACGAACCACTGCCTCATTGCTCGACCGCTTTCAGGAACATGTCCTCAAGCGTCGTCTGACCGGTTTCGACGCGGCGAACGAAGATCTGCTTGTCGGCGATCAGGCGGTAGATCGCGTCGGCGCCGGCCCGCATTTGCGACGGTGCGTCGAAGCGGCAGCGGATCGTCGGCCCAAGTTGCTCGACCGTGCCGCCTGTGGCGGCGAGGGGTTCGCGCCAACGCGCTGCATCGTCGCTTGAATTCGAACTCCACCTCGACGATCGGCATCTGATAGCGCTCGCGCAGCGCCTCCATGGTGCCGGAGACGATGATGGAGCCGCCGCGGATGATGAGGACGTCGTCGCTGAGTTCTTCCGCATCGGGGAGAACATGGGTCGAGAAAAGGATGGTCGTCGTTGTCTTCAGCCGCTTCAGCAGCTCAAGCACGTCGCGGCGTCCGACGGGGTCGAGCCCCGAGACCGGCTCGTCGAGGATGAGCAGCTGCGGCTTGGAGACGAGCGCTTGCGCCAGGCCGAGCCGCTGCTTCATGCCGCCGGAATAGCCCCCGACGCGACGACGTCCTGCTTCACCGAGGCTAAGCGTATCGAGGAGTTCGTCGGCGCGCTTGGCGGCGTCAGCACGCGACAGGCCGAACAGCTCCCCGACCATGCGGAGATACTCGCTCCCGGTCATCCAGCCGAAGATCGCGGTCTCCTGCGGTAGATAGCCGATCAGCGTGCGCCGATCGCCGCCGGCCGGCAGGCCCTCGAAGCTGATGGTGCCGGCGGTCGGGCGCAGGAGCCCGGCCAGCATGTTCAGCGATGTCGTCTTGCCGGCACCGTTGGGCCCAAGCAGGGCAACGCAGTGGCCGCGTTCGATGGCGAAGGAGATGCCGTCGACCGCCTTCAGCTTGCCGTAGCTCTTGGCAAGGCCACTGACCTCGACGAACGCCAAGTCAGTCCTCTTTCCGCCCGGCGACGAAATAGGCGACCGGACCAAGAATGCCGAAGATGACGATCACCAACGCCCAGAGCCATTTCGGCCCGTTGGTCTCTCGGCGCCCGATCAGGTCACGCAGGGCGACGACAATGAGAACGAGCTGGATGGCGAGAAGCGGGCCGACGATGGCCCAGGGTATGTCCTTCATTTTCCCCTCCGTTCCGCCCCCGTTTTGGTCGTCTTGGCACTCCGTCTATCCGTCGCAAGTGCCGCACGAGGAAACAAGCCATCAACGGCATCCGTCACACGCCGATCGGCGAAAGTGATATCACTGCGATATCATAGACGCAATCGCGGAACGCCTTGAATCCGGCATGCCCGCCGCCCACATATTGCCGTGAAGGGTGTTGCCGGATGCCTCTTTTCGGAAGGGTCCGGACTCACAAGGTCGCTTTCCAAGAAGGACTTTGTCGCCAGACATATGGATGCGTTCTCCCACACGCTTGTCCTCAGCCTTGAGGGCGCCGGTTGGGCCACGGAGCGGGCCGCGAAGAAGAGCGGCGACGGCTTTCCCCCTTACAATATCGAGCGTTTCGCCAAGACGAAGGATCGTGACGACATCCTGAGGATCACCTTGGCGGTGGCCGGCTACGACACCCAGGAACTGGATGTCTCGGTGGCCGATCGACTGCTTGTGATCCGAGGCAGGCAAGCGGACGGGCACGAGCGGACCTATCTCTATCAAGGGATCGCCGCCCGCCGGTTCCAGCGAAGCTTCGTCCTGGGTGACGGGCTTGAGGTGTCGGGCGCCGTTCTCCGCAATGGTCTGCTGTCGATCGATCTGTCGCGGCAGGCGAAAGGCGAAGAGGCTCGAAAGATCGCCAATGTCGGGCCGGAATAGTCGGCTCGCTGTGCAAGGAGTACGCGCTATGGAGCGTCAGTATATGCCACCTGAGGTGTTCGCCCGCCTGGGCGGAGGCGAAATCGCCTATGTAAAGCCCATGACCTCCGAGGCCTTTGACGCCGCCTTCCCGGATGTGGCGGAGCTGGCTCCGGGCCTGTCCCTGTGGGCGCTGCTCGGCGCCGACGGCACGCCGATTCTCGTCGCCGATACCCGCGACGCGGCGATCCAGAATGCCTGGGAGAAGGATCTCCGCACGGTCAGCCTGCACTGAGCATTCGGGGCCGCCGCTGTCCGCCGATGGCGGCGGTTCCTCCCCTCACTCGCCGGCAAGCCCTCGCTGGATGTTGCCGACAAGCCCCTCGAGTTTTCGCCTCAACACATTGCCGAAATTGGCACGCTGATCCGGCGGGGCCGGCGCGGCGCTCTCCGATGCCGGTGCTGCTGTCGCCGACTCGGTCGGCGCCGGTGGGGCGGACAGGCGCTGCAACTCAGCCAGAATTTGCCGCTGCTGATCGCGAAGCTCGCCGACGAGACCGCGAAGATCGTCGTCGCCGGCATTGTCCTCCAACGCCGCAAGCCGGGTATTCATGTCGGCTAGCTGCGCGCCAAGGGCGTCGAGGCGGGTGAGCGTTGCCTCATCCGGATTGGGCACGGCCAGGGCGGCGACGGCGTCCTGCAACGACGCCAGATCCTGCCGCAGGCCGTCCAGTTCGGCATGAAGGGGTCCAAGGTCGGTCGGCGCGGCGGGAAGCCCCGCCACGGCATCCTCAAGCGCCAGCTGACGCTGGTCGATGGCGGCCAGGCCTGCGGCGAGCTCCGACAAGGCATCTGCGGGATCGAGCGCGGCGATACCGGTGCGCAGCTCCGCCAGTCCCTCTTCGATCGGCGTGAGATCAACCGCAGGCGTGGGAGCGTTTGCCAGAGCAGCGATCTGCTCGCCGAGCGCACCGATGGCGTTCTCGATGGGCGTCGGATCGATGGCAGGTGCAGGCGCCGCCGCCAAGGCGGCAATCTGATCGCCCAAGGCGGTCAGCTGCTCTTCAAGTTGCGTAAGATCGGCAGGCGGTTCGTCCGCAAGCGCCGCGATCTCCTCGCCGAGCGCGCCTATGGCGTTCTCGATGGGCGTCAGGTCCACGACCGGGGCAGGAGCTTCCGCCATTGCGGCAACCTGATCGCCCAAGGCGGTCAGCCCTTCCTCGATCGGCGTAAGATCCACCACCGTGCCGCTGGGCGAAGCGGATGCGACCTGAAGCGCTGCGATCTGGTCGCGAAGGGCGGCAAGCTCACCTTCGATTGCAGAGAGATCGATCGTTGGTGTCGGCGTCGCCGCCGCAAGCTGTTCGCCAAGGGCGGTCAGCTGTTGTTCGATTTGTGTCAGGTCGACGACCGGCCGTTCGTTTGCAAGCACGGCGATCTGTTCGCCCAAAGCACCGATCGCGTTCTCGATGGCTGTCAGATCGACGGTCGGCGTCGGTTGGTTCGCCAACGCAGCAATTTCATCGCGGAGAGACGGCCAGTTCCTCTTCGATCGGGGCAAGGTCCACCGCCGCGGCCGGCGCCGCCTCGAAGGCCGCAATCCGCTCGCCCAGAGCGGCTATCGCGTCTTCAATCGGCGTCGAGGTCGACGGTTGCGGCGCGGTGCTTCGGCAAGCGCCGCGATTTGATCGCGCAGAGCAGCCAGGTCGGCTTCGATCGGCCCGAAGTCGACCGATGCGAGGCGGCGCCGTCTCCAGCGCCCCGACCCGGTCGCCCAAGGCCGCGATTGCCTCCTCGATCGGCGTCAGATCGACCGTCGGCGTGGTTTGCGGCAAGCGCGGCAATTTCATCGCGGAGAGCCGCTAGTTCCTGTTCGATCGGACCAAGGTCGACGGGAGCGGGCGGCGCCGTCTCCAAGCCATCGATCCGCTCGCCCAGAGCCGCGATTGCCTCCTCGATCGGCGTCAGATCGACCGTCGGCGCTGGTGCGTCGGCAAGCGCTGCGATCCGATCGCGGAGAGCAGCGATCTCCGCCTCGAGCGGCGCCAACGCGCCGGCGATATCGGGTGTCGTCGACAGATCGGCTCGGTTCCGCGGCCATGGCCGCCAGCTGATCGGACAGCGCCTGCAATGCGGCGAGGATGGCGGCGTTGTCCGTCTGCGCTCGGCCGGACGCGCCGCGAGATCGGCAATGGCGGCTTCCAGGGCATCAAGCCGCGTGGTGATGGCGGTCAGGTCGGCCGGCGCTTCGCTGACCACCGGCGCGCACACCCAGCGATCGCCGGCAAGGCTGCAGAAGGACAGCGCCCCCGTCTGCGTGTCGAGACGCAGGAATCCGTCGCCTTGCGCGGTCAGTTCATAGCGTCCGCCGGCATCCTGGGCGTGGACGCCCGCGGAGCCCGCTACGAGACCAACTGTGAGGATCGCGCCGAGAGCGGCGGCGAGGCGAAACATGGGCTACCTTCTTCCTGCCTCCTCATGCGAAAAGGCACCCTAGCATGATCGCTTGCCGGCTCAGAAGTTCCACACGCCGCCCCGTGAGGCCCGCCTGATGGCCGGGACTCTCGACCGGCTTGCCCGCTCAGTCCTTTTCCGCTTTGACCCGGAAACGGCGCACCGCATGGCGATCCGGGCGCTGTCGCTCGGGCTGGTGCCGGGCGTGGACGCGCCTGCGCCTTCATTGCGACGGCGCTTGTTCGACCTCGACTTCCCCTCGCCCGTCGGCCTTGCCGCCGGCTTCGACAAGAATGCCGAGGCGGTGGACGGCCTCCTCCGTCTCGGCTTCGGCTTCGTCGAGATCGGCACCGTCACGCCGAAGCCGCAGCCCGGCAATCCGAAGCCGCGCATGTTCCGTCTCGAAGCAGACCGCGCCATCATCAACCGCCTCGGCTTCAACAATGACGGCGCGGCTGTCATTGCGGCGCGTCTGCAGCGCCGGAGCGGCAAGGGCATCGTCGGCGTCAATATCGGCGCCAACAAGGATTCGCCCGACCGCATCGCCGACTATGTCGCCGGCATCGAGGCCTTCGCCCGTCTTGCCGGCTACCTCACCATCAACATCTCCTCGCCGAATACGCCGGGGCTCCGCGATCTGCAGAAAGCCGACGCGCTCGGCGATCTTCTGCAGCGCGCCGTGGCCGCGCGCGACGAGGCGACGAACGGTGGCCGCGCAACGCCGATCCTCCTCAAGATCGCGCCGGACCTCGACCCGGGCGAATTGGAGCGCATCGCTGAAACGGCGCGCGGCGCCGGGATCGACGGCATGATCCTCACCAACACGACGCTGTCGCGCCGAGGGGCTGCACCCCGATCGCCACATCAATGAAGGCGGCGGCCTTTCCGGTCCGCCCCTCTTCTTGCGCTCGACCGTGCTTCCTGGCGCGGATGCGCAAGATCGTCGGGCCGGACTTCCCGCTGATCGGGGTCGGCGGCATCAACTCGGTCGAAACGGCCTGGACCAAGCTGGCGGCCGGGGCCGACCTGATCCAGGTCTATACCGGCTTCATCTATGAGGGGCAGGGCATCGCCGCCGCGATCAATCGCGGCCTGGCGGAACGGCTCCAGCGCGAGGGCATCGCCTCAATCGCGGAGGTGACCGGAACGGCGACCGACCATTGGGCCAGCCAAGCGCTCTAGCCGTCAGGTCTTGCCGTTGGCCTTTCGGCTTCCGCTTGAAAGCGTTGCGGATATTGCCGAGGAGTTCGACCTTGACGCCGTGGCGGCGCATGATCACCGACTGCTGAAGCACCGACAGGAGGTTGTTCCAGGCCCAGTAGATGACCAGACCGGCGGGGAACGAGGACAGCATGAAGGTGAAGACGATCGGCAGGATGTTGAAGATGAAGGTCGGCGTGCCGGGCTGCTGCGGCGTCAGCTTCATCTGAACCCACATCGTGATGCCCATGAGGATCGGCCAGACGCCGATCATCAGGAAGGCCGGGGCATCGAAGGGCAGAAGTCCGAACAGATTGATGAAGGATGTCGGGTCAGGCGACGACAGGTCTTGAATCCAGCCGAAGAAGGGCTGGTGGCGCATTTCGATGGTGACGAAAAGCACCTTGTAGAGCGAGAAGAAGACCGGGATCTGCAGCAGGATCGGCCAACAGCCGGCGATCGGATTGATCTTCTCCTTGCGGTAGATCTCCATCATCACTTGCTGCTGCTTGGCGCGGTCGTCCTTGTAGCGCTCGCGCGCCGCCTGGACCTGCGGCGTCACCTTCCGCATTGCGGCCATCGAGCGATAGGAGCGGTTGGCGAGCGGGAAGAACAGGAGCTTCAGCAGCACCGTCGCGATGAGGATGGCGACGCCGAAATTGCCGACGATGCCGTAGAGCCAATCGAGCAAGGCAAACATCGGCTGGGTGATGAAATAGAACCAGCCCCAGTCGATGATCAGGTTGAAATGATCGAGGTTCAGCGAGTCGTTGTAGCGAATCGATGATCTTCACTTCTTTGGCGCCGGCAAAGAGGTTGTTGCGTCAGAGCGATAGAGCCGCCGGCCGGGACGGCCATGCGGGCTCCGGAGAAATCGGCCTGATAGCGGAGGCCGCCGGCATCGTCGATGCGGCGGAACTCACCATTGAAGGGCTGGCCCTGCGCCGGGATCAGCGCCGCCGCCCAGTATTTGTCGGTGATGCCGAGCCAGCCGGTGGTGGCGGTATCGTAGACTTCGGCGCCGGATTCGAGGGCGCTGTATTTGACCTCTTTCAGGCCCTGACCGCCGATATAGCCGACCGGTCCCTCATGCAGGATGAAGAAGCCGCGCGTCGCCGGGTCGCCGAAGCGCGTCACCCGGCCATAGGGCGTCAGGGTGACGTCGGCGGCGCCATTGTTCACCACCGTGTCGGCTACGGTGAACATGTAGTCCTCGTCGACGGAAATGGTGCGGGTGAAGACGAGGCCGTCGCCCGCATCATAGGTGAGCGTCAGAGGCTGCTCGGCGGTGAGGACGGCGCCGGCCGGTGCGGTCCACACGGCGTCGACGCCGACGGCGGTGGTGCCATCGCTGCGCACCCAACCCCAATCAGCGAAATAGCTGTCCGGCGCGCCGCGCGGCGACAACAGGACGATCGGACTGTCGCGCGTGACGTTCGGATCAATTCTCCGCGGCAGGGCAGGGATAGAGTTCTGAATCGACGCACTGCTGATAGTTGCTGAGGCTGAGGTCGTCGATGCGCGCGCCGACGAGATTGACCGAGCCGGAAAGCGACGGCGTGTGGATTTCGATGCGCATGCCGGCATCGAAACCGGCGGCGATGGCGGCCTCCCGCGTCGCGTAGGTCTCGGCGGTAGTCGTGGGCGTGCCGACCGGCTGAGCGACGGTATCGCCGGCCGGTGTCGACGTCGCCGGTGCCGCGGCAACGGTGTCCGTCTGGGTTTGCGTCTGCTGCGCCGCTTCCTGCTGCGCGCGTTTGATTTGCGGCTGCGCGACGAAGTACTGCCAGGCAAACAGAACAGCGATCGACAGCGCGATCGCGATGATGAAATTGCGGCTGTTACCGCCTCCCATCAGGCCGCTCCCTGCGCGTCGGGCGCGCGGTGCGGCGTGGCGGCGATCCGCGCCAGGGCGGCAGCCAGATCATCGGCCATGACGGCGAATTTGCGGTCGGCGGCGGCGGATCGGCCGATGAGCACGTAGTCCGTCCCTGTCGCCGGTACGGCAGTCATCGTCCGCACCAGCTCTTTCAGCCGGCGTCGGACGCGATTGCGCATGACGGCGTTGCCGACACGGCGGGAAACGGTGAAACCAAAGCGGGCGGGAGCGTCTTCTTCACTGCGCTGCGCGGCAAGCAGGACGAAGCCCGGACGCACCACCCGGGTGCCCCGCGAAACGGCCTGATATTCCGAGCGTGTGCGAAGCCGGTTCAAATTCACCGCTCCGGTCGGGCGCGCGGCCGGCGCCGTGCTAAGCCGATAGCCGCTTGCGGCCGCGTGCTCTGCGCGCGGCGATCACCTTGCGTCCGCCGGGCGTCGCCATCCGGGCCCGGAAACCGTGCCGACGCTTGCGCACAAGCCGGCTGGGTTGGTAGGTCCGTTTCATTGATGGCCTCCTGAAGGGCAGTCTTAGCGTAAATGGGCGTAACGCATTTCATCGCCGGGCCGGCGGTCCGGCCCAGATCAATGCGCCGCGCTTATAGGGACAAGGCTTGGACTGGTCAATGCAAGGCCGCGTCCGAGAGATTATTTGACACAGGTCGCAGTCTAGACTTGGCGTCGGCCGCGGCGCCGCGCAAGTCGGGCAATCGCTCCCTTGCCGCCTGCGCAGACCGCCAAGGGTATGGGCCATGAGCGAGTTGCCCCCCGCCAGTGACGAGGAAGGCGCCGAGAAGGCCGCGGAAAACGGCATCTGGTCGGGCCGGATCAAGACGTTCCTCAGATTGTCGCCGCTCATCCTGCTGATCGTGGGCGGCCTCACGATCTCCTTCCTCGGAGCCTCCCGCTACCTCACCCTGTCGTCGATCGTCGAGGGACGCGGAGCGTTGATCGACTTCGTGGCCGAGCAGCCGCTCGAGACGATCGCGATCTATGCCGGCCTCTACGCCGCCGCCGTTATCTTCTCCGTACCCGGCGGTTCCCTGTTGACCGTTGCCGGCGGCATGCTGTTCGGCGGTCTTCTCGGCGGCATCATCACAACGATCGCCGCGACGGTCGGCTCGCTGGTCGTCTTCTATATCGCCCGCACAGCCTTCGGCGATTGGATGCGCCGCCGGGTGGAGAAGATTGGACCGCGCATCGCCAGCCTCACTGAGGGTTTCCGCACCAACGCCTTCTACGTCATGGTTGTTTTGCGGCTCGTACCGGTGATGCCCTATTGGGCCTCGAATGCCGTGCCGGCGATGTTCGGCGTCGGCGTATGGGTGTTCATCGCCGCCACGCTGGTCGGCCTTCTGCCATGGACGGTGAGCTTCGCCTTTTTCGGGGCCGCGCTCGACGGGGTCATCGAGGCGCAGGAGATAGCCAATCCGGGATGCGCGGAGACCGAATTCGTGCCACTTGGACTTCTCGGCGGTGACGTCGGGGCCGGTGATTACCGGCGTCGTCATCGCGCTTCTGGCGCTGGCGCCGGTGGTCTGGCATTGGCGGACGCGGCGGAACCGGCAGCCGAGCCAGGATGCGAGCGAGGTTTGACCCCGTCTGGCGCCGGGGGCATCATAGCGCTAAGGGGTTGGCGGGCCACACCCTGAGGGCAGTTGACGTTGCAGGATGAAGGGCAAGACATCGCGCTGGGCGCGCCGCGCCGCGTGCGGTTCGGGCTGTCTTGGAAGCTGCTCGGCCTGACCGCCATCTTCGTGATGGTCAGCGAAGTGCTGATCTACGTCCCGTCGATCGCCAACTTCCGTACCTCCTGGCTCAATGATCGCCTCGGGATGGCAGCTTCGGCGAGCGTCGTGCTGACGGCCACCGATCTGGAAGTGCCTCAGGAGATGCAGGACGAGCTGCTCCAGGTCGTCGGCGCCCGCGCGATCGCCATCCGCGAGGGGAATATCAGCCGCCTCGTCGCTCGTGACGAGATGCCTGCACATGTCGACAAGACGGCCGACCTCACCCAGTCCTCGACCCTCAACGATATGGTCGAGGCGATCGACACGTTGTTCTACGGCGGCGGAGATCGAGTCATCCGCCTCATCGGGACCTCGGCCGGCGGCGGCGAGCTCGAGGTGATCATGGACGAGCGCGATCTGCACGCGGCGATGATCGACTATTCGGTCAATGCGCTGTGGATGGCGCTGATCATTTCTCTGATCACCGGCGCGCTGGTCTTCCTCGCGCTTAACCGGATGCTCGTCCGGCCAATGCGACGCATGTCGCAGAACATGGTGACGTTCACCGAGAAGCCGGAAGACGCCTCGCGCATCATCGTCGCCAGCCGCCGCAGGGACGAGATCGGCGTTGCCGAGGAACGCCTGGCGATGATGGAGACCGATCTGCGCACGACGCTGAAACAGCAGCGCCGCCTCGCCGATCTCGGCCTTGCCGTCTCCAAGATCGTGCATGATCTCCGCAACATGCTGGCCTCGGCGCAGCTCTTGTCCGACCGCATCAGCACGGTGCCGGACCCGTCGGTGCAGCGCTTCGCGCCCAAGCTGATCGCGGCGCTCGACCGCGCCATCCATTTCGCCCAGTCGACGCTGGCCTATGGCAAGCCCAGCGAGGCGGCGCCGGAACGGCGGCTGGTGCGCCTTCGCGCCATTGTTGCCGATGTCGCCCAGGTGCTGGGCCTCGACCATCACCCGACGATCGAATGGGACAACCGGGTGCCGCCTGAGCTGGAGGTCGATGCCGATCCCGATCAAATGTTCCGCGTACTGATGAATCTATGCCGCAACGCCGCCGAGGCCATGGAAGGCGATACCGACGCGTCGGTGGTCAACCGCCTCGCCGTCGAAGCCTCGCGCAGCGGCGGCGTGGTGACGATGCGCGTCATCGACACCGGCCCGGGCCTGCCTCCTCGGGCGATCGAGCATCTGTTCCAGCCTTTCCACGGATCCTCGCGCGCAGGCGGTACCGGCCTCGGCCTCGCCATTTCCGCCGAGTTGATCAAGGCCCATGGCGGCGAGATCGACCTTGTGCCGCAGACCGGCCCGGGAACGGTCTTTTCCGTCACCCTTCCCGACCGACCGATCGATTTCGCCCGCGCCTCGCGCTCCGCCTCGGCCTGAGCCGGCAGCGCCTATCGCGCAGCGTTGACGGTCGCGGTCACCTCGGAAACGTCGTGGCCGACGAGTTCCTTGTGCACTTCGCCGAGAAGCGCCGCCTTTAGCCCCGTCGAGTAGTGCGGGCGCATTTCGCCGAGCGTCCTAGCCGACGCGATGACGAAGACCTTCTCGATCCGGCCGGCCTGAACCTCGGCATCGAGCCAAGCCGACACCGCCGCGGCAAAGGCATCTTCGCCGAGCTGGCCGTGATCGGGGTTGGCCGCGCTGGCGTGATGATGCCCGCCGGAGGACGGGGCGTGCGGATGCAGAGCCGGCGTATCGATCTGCTCGAGTTCGAGATGTCCCTCACGGCCGCGATTGCGAAAAAGGGTGAGCTTGGCGCCGTCGGCGACGGCCACCAGGGCATTGTGGGGAACAAGCACGATCGAAACTCCTTGATGTTGGTAGCATCTATCTAACACAGGACCGCGGGGCGCTTTTGACGCCGGTCAAAAGCCGGGGTGGCCAGGGCCAATCACGCCAACGGCGCGGGTGTCAATGAAGCTTTGGCGGTTCGCATGGCGGCGCCATCTTCTCGGCCCAGCGCCGAACCGGTGGCCTCGTTGCGTCACAGGCGGGCGTTGGACTATCCTCAGGCCAATGAGGGAGTGGGTATGATGACCGTCAACGCCTTGGACACGAAAGAGAAAGTCGCCGACGAAGCGCCGAATGAGATCGTCAAGGACATGCATCTCAGTTTCGTGCGCGAATACTTCGTCAAGGACATCGGCGTCTGCGACCGGCTGATCTCGCTGTTTGAGACGGCGCGCAGGCTTGGCTTCACCGGACCGGGAAGAACGGGCAATTACGAGGTCATCAAGAAGGTCAAGGACAGCGAGGATCTCGCCGTCGAGTCCCTGCCCGCTTCGCATCCGGAAATCCCGTCACCGGCCAATTCCGGCTACAACGAGGTGATGCAGCAATTCGTCGAATTCATCCCGCGCTACTACACCGACGTTCACGCGTCGTGGCGGCAGGAGATCGAGTTCCGCATGCTGCCCCATTTCCAGTACTACAAGCCGGGCGGCGGCTATCACGCCTGGCATTGCGACGCGACCGGCGAGACGGTGAACCGCCACCTCGTCTTCCTGCTCTATCTCAATGACGTTCCGGGGGGCGGCACCGAGTTCAAAGGGCACGACTATGTCTGCGAGGCCAAGAAGGGCAAGGTGCTGATGTTCCCGGCGAATTTCTGCTACCCGCATCGCAGCCAGATCAGCCAGACACATGAGAAATACATTCTTACCGGCTGGGCGACGCCGGTGATGGCCCGACGCTAGCGGGCTGTTGTCGAGGCGGTAGACGCTGCCGGTCGAACGCCGGCAACGGAAAACGTGGCGCCGTCTAGCGGCCCAACGTTCATTGACGATTCAGGCCGATGGGACGAAGAGGGTCCCGGGGACTTCATGCAAGGTCTGTTGACCTCAGGGAGTCTAGGGCAATGGAACAAGCTCTTCTGACGGCGGGAGGTGCAACGCCAACACGCAGCGCCCGCCATGTAAGCAAGCAATGGCTGATACTGGGCGGGCTAGTTGCCGCCTTTGTTCTCATGCTGGCAGGCACGAGCAGCGCCTCGGCGCAGGTGCGGATCGTCACGATCCAGCAGGTCAGCAGCGGTCTTTATGCCGATACCCGATCGGGAACGGTCGACACCGTCATGGTGGTCGGCGATGGGCCGCGCGAAGGAACCCAGGAATGGCGCCTGACGCCGCTCGGCAACAATATCTACACGATCCAGCAGGTGAGCAGCGGCCTCTATGTCGATGCCTTCGACTACGCCGTCGATCCAAACACGATCGGCGGCGGGCACTGGATGGTGATGCGGACGGAGCAGAACAACGGCACGCAGCAATGGCGGTTCACCGAGATTGCCCCCAATGTGTTCACGATCCAACAGGTCTCCACCGGACGCTACGCTGTCGGCCTGCCGGACCCCGATTACGGCTATCCGATGTACACCAGCGAAGACGCCGCCGTGGCCAACGCGCAGTGGCGCGTGACGACGCTCAATCTCGTCGCCAATCCAAACGCTGTGCAGCAGATCGGGCCGGCCGGGATCCAGGTCGCGCCGCCGGTCACGCCCCAACCTATCGTTCACAGTCAGGGCAGCCGGAGCATCCTTGCCGCTTCCACGCTCGACCTCGACAACGGAGCGGCCAACGGGCCGGGCGCGGACATCCGCTATCAGTTGCTCAATCATCTGATCGTGCCGCTCAACGGCGCCCGCCTTCGCATCAGCGACATCGCCGGGGGCTACGGCATCAATCAATGCATCAACATGACTTATGGCAACGACCCGGTGTCGATCGACAACCTCCAGCCTGGCTGGTCGGTCTGTTACCTCACCAGCGAGGGCCGCATCGGCCAACTGGTGATCGACAATGTCGGCGTCTCGCTGAACGTCACCTACACGACGTGGGAGCCGTAGCGCGGGCTGCGGTCCGGACACAGAAGCGGCGGCCGGCGCTCACGCGCCGGGGCGTCTTACGTGGCCGCCTCGCCATGAGAACCGAAGCAGAAGTTCTGTCGGCCATCGACAATCGCTTGCCAATCCGGGCCCAACGTCATCCGCGCGTCGATCGCCGTCTCCGCCTCGACTTCGCCATCGTGGAACAGTCTCACCGTGAAATCGTGGCTGTATCCTTCGCCAGCCGCGTCCAGGATGACGAACCGATCAAACCCGCGGCGCAGCGTCTCGGCGGCGGCCTGTTGGAGCGCCACATTTTGAGCGCCCCTCGTGCCGCAGGCTTCGGCAACGTCGGCCGAGATCATAATCTCATTGGCTGATAGCGAAGTGACGCTTGTGCTGGCACAGGCCGCCGTCAGCAGCGCGAGCAACGCGCTTATTACGATAGCGGTACCGCCCTTCATTCTGTCCCCTTGGAAAGAATGGCGCGCCCGGAGAGATTCGAACTCCCGGCCCCCAGATTCGTAGTCTGAAGGCACGCCTTTCCGGGCATCGTTCTGTGTTGCTGCATCGCCGGCAGAAAGCTTGAAATTTCGCCAGAATCGCCTCATGTTGTTGCCTCGGGCTTCCGGCTGTTGCCACTCGCGGTGGCGACCCGGTGGCGACCCAAGGGGAATAGAGCATGGCATCGGGCAAACTGACCAAGCGGACCGTCGACGCCGCTGAACCCAAGGAACGCCGCTACACGAGGTTCGACGCAGGCGAGGGCAGCGTGAAGGGCTTCGGGCTCCGCGTGTTCCCGTCGGGCAGCAAGTCGTGGGTCCTTGAATACCGGGCTGGCGAGGGCGGCCGACGCTCTCCGAAGAGAAGGATCACTATTGGGAGCACCGCCGACTTCACGCCGGACCAAGCGCGGAGGCAGGCGGACCGGCTGCGTTCTCGCATCAAGATGGGCGAGGACCCACAGGCGGAAAAGCTTGAGGCGAGGAACGCCATGACGGTCGCCGATCTCGCGGAGGCGTTTCTGGCCGACCATGTTCAGGCCAAGCGGAAGGCGCGGACATTCGACCACTACGCAGACGTGCTGACCCGCCTCGTTTTGCCGGCGATCGGCAAGGCAAGGGCATCGGCTGTTACCCGAGCTGAGGTTGCGCGCATCCATCTCGCCTGGAAGCATACGCCGTTTCAGGCGAACCGGATGCTGGCGATCGTCGGCTCAATGTACCAGTTCGCCGCTCGGCGGGGCTTTGTCGCCGACGGAACCAATCCGGCCCGCTTCATCGAGAAGTACCCGGAAAGCCGCCGCGAGCGGTTCCTTGCTGTCGCAGAACTTGAGCGGCTTGGGGCCGCGCTTCGCGAGGCCGAGACCATTGGCATCCCTTGGCAGATCAACACTGCAGGCGCGAAAAAGCATCTGCCCAAGCAGGGTCGCGAGACCGTCATCGGCGAGCATGCAGCGGCGGCGCTCCGGCTCCTGATATTCACTGGCGCACGGCTCCGGGAAATCCTCCACCTGAAGTGGGAAGACGTCGACCTCGAACGCGGGCTCCTCTTGCTTCCAGATTTCGAAGACCGGTCGGAAGACGATCGTGCTCAACGCTCCCGCGATGGCGGTACTAGCCGGGCTCACCCGCGTCGGCTCTTATGTCATCGCAGGAGAGACGGCCGGGACCCAGGAGGAGAAGCCGCGGGCCGACCTCAAGCGCCCTTGGTCGATGGTCTCGCGGCGCGCGGGGCTTCAGGGGGTCCGACTGCACGACCTTCGCCACAACTTCGCGGCCTTCGGCGCTGGTGGCGGGATGGGCCTGCCCATTATCGGCAAGCTGCTCGGGCATTCGCAGCCACAGACGACGGCACGGTACGCGCACCTCGACGCCGATCCGTTGCGGCGGGCGTCGAATAGCATTGGCGCGACGATCGCGGCGGCGATGGGCGACGATTTCACGGCCAACCAATCTGGTCCCGATCAAGGGAGGTCGGGGCTAGGTGCTATGTCCTATGGTTCCGTGAAAGGTGGCGGCTTCAACGCAGTCACGAAGAAGTACAAGCGACGGCCGACCCTGGAGCACTACGTCGAGCTGCGACGGCGACACCCCAAAGCAGAGATCGAAGTAGCTGTCATTGGAGGGTTTGAGCACCTGTTCGCAATGGACAAGACCTTCAAGAAATACGGGTTGGACGTCGAGACAATTGCCGGGGTTCTTGATGCTGATCCAGAGTCGATTAGCCAGATTTCTCTGTTCCTCATGGACAAGATGGTCGAGGCCCGCGCCCTCGCCAGGAAAGGAGGGACCCATCTCGTTCGCCGGGGATCCGCGATTCCTGACAAGCTGATCGACTGGATCATATGTTGCGCCTTAGACGCGATGAGTTGGACTGACGACCTACGAATCTCCCGCGACTTGATTGTGCTCATTCGGGAGCGGCTTGGAGGGTCCAACCCCGATTACGAACGGGCAACCAAAACCTATGAGATGAAGAGCAACGCCGCGATCGTGGCCGGGCAGCTCAAGGCGCAAGGAGTTGATCCATCGTATCGGCGCCTAGGGCGGTCGTTCGGTGTTTCTGCCAGCACTGTGAAACGATGGTTCAAGCCCGGAGAGTTCGAGAAGGAGCGCGATTTGTGGGCTGCCAAGTTCGACGAGAACGGTGAGCTTCGGCCCTTGAAAAGGGTGTTGCGTGCGAAAGGAAATGCGCAACGCTGACTGCTGCGACAGGCTTACCCCGTTGCCGGACGATTTCGGTGTTTGCTTGGGGCAAGACCATGATCTCCATTTCTACTACTGGCCGACCGAAGCTTCGCACCCGCGAGGCGGCTGCCTACACTGGACTTGCCAAGTCCACCCTCGAAAAGCTCCGCGTCCGCGGCGGGGGATGCCCGTACCTCCGGGTTGGTCGAGTCGTTCTCTACGACCCGGACGACCTCGACGCTTGGCTTGCCCGCCACCGTCGCCGGTCCACTTCCGATCCGGGCGGAGAGGCTCTTCAGGGCGGCGGCACGCCTGAAACCGCCGCCGAGTTGCGTTAGGGCGACGGCGGTCAAACGGTCGCCGGATATGGCGAACCCGCGGTCCAGACCCGGCAGGGTCGCAGCGAGACCCCAACGACACTCACCTGTGCCGAAGCCGCGATGGCGGCACGTCAAGATTCACCGGAACTATGATGTGGACGATGCCGCGCGGGCGACCGCGTACTCGAAGGGCACGATCCGGCGCTGGATAAGGGCCGGTATCCTCCCCGCGATCAAAGATCGGAAGCCGCACCTGATCATCGGCGCCGATCTTGTCGGCTTCCTTCGCGAGCGCAGCGCCAGCGGCCCTCGTCTGCAGCCTCATGAATGCTACTGCCTCAAATGCCGGTCGGCGCGCACGCCTGCGTTCGGGATCGCCGACTACCTGCCAATGACTTCCACAACAGGCAATCTTCGAGCGCTTTGTCCGACCTGCGGGACCCTCATGCACAAGGCGGTTTCGAAGGCCTCCTTGCCGTCGCTCGCGGGAGTTCTCGACGTGACGGAAAGGGAGGCCAGCGAACGACTAGTCGATACAGAGCGCCCCTGCCCCGATGATCACTTCCTCAAGGAGCCAAGACGCGATGCGTAGGCATCAACCCGAAAACGAGCGGGCCAAGCGGGCCTACTTTACCTTCCTGGAGCAAGCGAAGAAGATGTCGCCGGAGAGCGTCGACCAGGTCGCAGCGGCGATCACGTCGTTCGAGGAGAGCACCAGCTACCGCGACTTCCGGCAGTTCCATATCGCCCAGGCCATCGCCTTCAAGAGAAGGCTCCAAGACCACGTCAACCCAGAGACCGGTAAGCCGCTCGCCAAGGCGACGATCCGGGCGCGGCTGATGGCGGTCAAGGCGTTCATTCATTGGCTTGCCGGCCGGCCCGGTTACCGGTCTCGCATCGCCTATTCGGATGCGGAGTACTTCAACCTATCGGCCAATGACGAGCGCATCGCCAGCGCCGTTCGGGTGCGGCCAGCGCCGTCGATCGACGACATCCGCCAGGTGCTCGCGGCGATGCCCACCAGCACGGTCATCGAGCGCCGCGACCGGGCGGTGGTGGCCTTCGCCCTGGTCAGCGGGGCGCGGGACAATGCGATCGCGTCCCTGTCGATCAAGCATGTCGATCCCGAGCGCCGGACCATCTTCCAGGACGCGCGTTCCGTGCGGACCAAAAACGCCAAGACGTTCACCTCGACCTTCTTCCCCGTCGGGACCGATTTCCAGGCCGTCGTCATCGATTGGCTCAGGGAGCTGGCCGAGCTGGGCTTCGGGCCGGATGATCCGCTGTTCCCGGCAACGCGGATCGCACCAGGACCCGATCGCCGCTTTGTGCCGACCGGTCTCGACCGGAAACACTGGAAGGACGCTGGCCCGATCCGGCGCATCTTCAAGGCCGCTTGCGCGGCGGCGGGGCTGCCCTATTACCACCCGCATTCCTTCCGGCACACGGTTGCCCTGCACGGGAAAGGCCTTCGGCAAACGGAGGAGGAGTGGGAGGCATACTGCGCGAATTTCGGGCATTCCAGCCCTGCGGTCACGCGCGGGTATGGCGCGATCTCCCCGCACCGCCAGCATGAGATCATGACGGCGATGGCCACCCGCGGCCCAGCGACCGATGCCCAGCCCATCGCGCCGGTCCGGCTCGAAGACGAGCAAGTGCGCCTCATCCTCGATGGCCTCAGGCAAAGGGCACTGGAGGGGGGCTGAGTATGCGCGCCTTGCGCACCGGGGTGCGCATCTCCTCACCTCGCAGCTATAGTGGCCGAACACGAATGAAGCTGGGATTCGAACATGGATGTGAGGGCAGCCGCCGCCAAACCGATGCCCGATGCGGGACGACAAGACGCGACGCTTAGCGCCATCCACGCCGAACAGGGACGGCCGGCTCTCGGCGCCACGCCGTTGGACAGTGCATCCAACCCGCCGCCGGCGGGAGCGAGAGCCGTGACGGCGGAGAAGACCGGATACGTCGTCAACCTTGACATCGCCTCGGTGTCGGCGGTGGCCGACAGTCTGGGCCCGATCCGTATTCTGGCGCGGCCGGGAACCTTCGTTCACACCGGCGACAGGTTGGCGCTCGTCACCGGCGGAAGCAATGGCGAAGACTGGGACATGACAAGCCAGCGCATCCGGCACGCCTTCATCATCGCCAAGGACCGTTCCTTCGATCAGGACCCACGCTTCGGCATTTCCGTCATGGCGGAAATCGGCTCCCGCGCCTTGTCCGCCGGAATGGACGATTCCGGGACGGCGATCGAAACCATCGGCCATCTGTCGCGGATGCTGGAGACCTGGGCCGAGGACCGCAGCCGCCATGAGGAGGAGCCGCTGTACCCCTCCCTATTCGTCGAAAGAATTCAACCGCAGGCCATTTTCGAAGACGCCTTCCGGCCGATCGCGCGCGACGGCGCGGCGCGCCTCGAAGTCCAACTCCGCCTCCAGGCGGAACTGCTTGCCTTGTCGGCGTTCGGCGATGCCGCCTTCAAGGCGGCAGCGCGCCGCCAGTCAGACGAGGCCCTTGCCCGGGCCGAAAGCGGGCTCGCCTTCGACGCCGACAAGGAGGTGCTCCGGAAATTCGTGACAGAGCGGCGCGCCGAGATCAGTGGCAAGGGTTGAGGCCGCGCAGCGGCTGCCGCAAATCCGCCAAGGCATTTGCGGCTTTGCCACCAACGATTAGGCCGCCTGTTATGTCATCGACCGCCTGTAGGGCGGGCGCGAAGTCAATCCGCGAGTTGCGTGTGTGACGCGCTGTCGTCCGGAAGTTCGGCATCGGGCGACCAAGCCATGAGACCGCTTCAAGATGCGGCACACCGCGCACGACCAGTTCGGTCGCGACCTCTGCCGGACGGCGCAGGGAACGAGTTCGCACTCAAGCCCCGCGGATGAGATTGCCGAGGCGGCAGCCGAAGCCACGTCGTACTTCGGCACAAAAAGCGGGCATCTTCCCACCCGTCGACAGCCTGTATTTCTGCCCGTAAGCGGAACAAACTCCTTGGCCGCGCATTCGCCTCCTATCGAGGTCGCTGGTCGCGATCGCGGGATCATGACCGACGACGGCACAACAGGAGTGTCAACGATGGTCATTTACAGTCCGATGTATCTGGATGCGCCTATTCGGCCTGTCCAGGATTCTGATGTTGCCGAGGCGACGCCCGGCGAGGTCTCTGCCGATATTCCGCGTCACCGGCGCATGTATCACCGCTTCTTGAACTTCATGCTGGCCCTTGCAGCAGTTGGCGCAATCGGCGGCGCAGCGACGTTGCTCCTCATGTACTAGGTGAGGCGCGCGGGCGGATCGGTTCCGGCGCCCCAAATTCACTGGAACCAATCCGGCCCAACCGCGTTGCTCGAATGTCGGCGCTGCTCAGCGCCCTCTCCCTAATTGACGGCGCGCCAAGCGTCGCCCGGTCGAACTGGGGGCAGCATGAAGGCACGATCGAATCTCCGTGGAAGCAAGAAGGCGCTCGTCCTCTCGGTCGCGATTGCCGCCCTCGCATTTCCGGCCGCGGTTCGGTCGCAAGAAGATACCCCGACGAACGCCGATGCCGGCGATCCGGCAGTTCTCGCGCAGGACGCGGCAAACTGGCCGATGGCGGCGCGGGACTATTCAAGCACTCGCTACAGCGAACTGGATCAGATCAACACCGACAACGTAGCCAATCTCCGGTTGGCGTGGGCGTTCTCGCTCGGAGCCGATCACGGGCAAGAGGCGGCGCCCATCGTTGTGGACGGGACGATGTATGTGGTCGGCCCCTATCCGAACCAGGTGTTCGCGCTTGACGCCGCCACCGGCGAATTGAAATGGACCTTCTCTCCCCCCGTTGATGCTGCCGCCCAGGGCGTTGCCTGCTGCGACGTCATCAACCGAGGCGCCGCCTATGCCGACGGCAAGGTCATCTTCAACACGCTCGACGACAGCACCGTTGCCCTCGACGCGCGGACCGGCGAAGTGATCTGGCACACGCAGCTCGGCGACTTCACGCGCGGCGAAACGATGACAATGGCGCCGCTCATCGTCAGAAACCACGTGCTGGTCGGCAATGCCGGTGGTGAATTTGGCATTCGTGGCTGGCTGGCTTCCCTTGATCTCGACACTGGCGCGATCCAATGGCGCGCCTATTCCACCGGGCCGGATTCCGACGTCCTCATCGGTGACGACTTCGCGCCTTACTATGATTGGATGAAGGGTGACGACCTGGGCGTCACGACGTGGCCGGCCGATCGCTGGCAAACCGGCGGCGGCACCGCCTGGGGTTGGCTTTCCTACGATCCGGATCTCAATCTTCTCTATTACGGGACGTCCAATCCCGGACCATGGAACGCGGAGCAGCGTCCCGGCGACAACCTCTGGACCGCGACGGTGTTTGCCCGCGACCCCGATACGGGCGACGCGAAGTGGGCGTATCAACCCGTCCCCCACGACCTGTTCGATCATGACGCGGTCAACGAAAGCATCCTCGTCGACCTGCAGATCGACGGTTCGCTACGCCAGGTGATGCTTCGGCCGGAGCGCAACGGCTTCATGTATGTGATCGACCGTGCGACGGGCCAAGTGCTGTCGGCCGACAAGTATGATGACGTCAACACGGTTGATCATATCGACCTGACGACCGGCCGGCCGGTGCGCAACGAGGACATGATCCCGACCGCCGGCCAGACGCTTGAGGACGTCTGCCCGGCCTTCGTCGGCGTGAAGGACTGGCAGCCTTCAGCATGGTCGCCGCAGACGCAGCTTCTCTACGTGCCGCACCAGCACCTGTGCATGAACTTCCAGCCGGGAGAGGTCGGCTACATCGCCGGCACGCCGTTCGTCGGCGCGACCGTCGACACCTTTTCCGGGCAAGGCGGCTACCGCGGCGCCTTTTCGGCCTGGGACCCAGTCTCCCGCCGCGAGGTCTGGTCGATCCACGAAAACTTCCCGGTGTGGAGCGGCACCATGGTGACGGCGGGCAACGTCGTTTTCTACGGCACGATGGACCGCCTGTTTAAAGCGGTCGATGCCCGCACTGGCGACCTGCTTTGGGAGATGCGGGTGCCCTCCGGCATCATCGGTCAGCCGACGACATTCCTTGGCTCCGACGGCGTCCAATATGTCGCCATCCTCTGCGGGGTCGGCGGGCAGGCGGGCGCGCTCGCCCACGCCGAGATCGATCCGCGCGTACGCAACGCTCAGGGCGGACTTGTCGGCGCCATGCAGGACCTGCCCGCCTACACACGGGGCGGCGCGACGCTGATGGTGTTTGCCCTGCCGCAGAACACAGGAGCCCCTGCTCCGAACCCCCCGGCACCATCACCCTGAACAGCTCGGCAGAGGAAGGACCTTGGCCTATCGCCCGGTAACCGCACCAAATCAGCACCGCCCCGCAACCTTGCAATGGGCGCGCCGGCGGCGGCTACCCGCCGGGATTCTGTCATGCGTGTTCGTCGGGGTCGCGGCAATCGTCATCGGTTCCGCCGGTTCGCCCGTGCCGGCGCGAGGCCAAGAGTCCGGTAACGCCAACGCCGATGGTGGCCAGATCTTCAAGAACCAAGGATGCGTCGGTTGTCACGGCGACCGGGGCGGCGGCAGCCAGGGCCCCGCGCTCGCCAACAATGCCGACCTCGGCGACACGAACGGGGTGGTCACGCAGATCCTTAATGGCGGCGGAATCATGCCGGCCTTTGGCGACCAGCTCTCCAACGCTGAGATCGCTGCAGTCGCCACCTTTATCAGGACCAATTGGGGCAACGACTTCGGAGAGGTCGCTACCGGCGACGTTGCACAGGTGCGTGGCTCCGGAGGCGGCGGTAACGGTTCCGGCCGCGGAGTCGGCGAAGGCGGTGCGGTGCCCGGAAGCGGCGGTGGTTCTGGCGGCGCGGCGGCTGGCGGCGGTTCCGGCGGCGGGGCCGGTGGTTCTGGCGGATCCGCCGGCGGCGGCAACGCATCATCAGGCGCTCGAATCTTCCAGGCGCAGGGTTGTGTCGGCTGCCACGGCAATCAAGGCGGCGGCAGCCAGGGGCCGGCGCTCGCAAACAACGCTGACCTCGGAAACACGAACGCCGTCGTCACCCAGATTCTCAATGGCGGCGGTATCATGCCTGCCTTCGGCAACGCCCTCTCCAATGCCGAGATCGCTGCCGTCGCAACATACATTCGCGGCAACTGGGGCAACGATTACGCCGCGGTCACCACAGGCGACGTCGCGCAGGTCCGCGGCTCCGGCGGTGGCGGTGGCGGTGGCGCCGCAGGCGGCGGAAACGCGGGCGTTGCCGCAGCAAGCGGTGGCGCCGGCGGGAACGCGGCGGCAGGCAACCCAACCGAAAACGGCAACAACCTGACGAATGTCGCAGTCACCGATTTGCTTCCGGGCGGTGGCCTAGTCCAGCCGCCGGCCAGTGTGCCGGCCCTCGATGCGGCAGCGGCCGAGCGTGGCATGGCAGACTTCGCCAACTTCAACTGCGCTGCCTGCCATGCTCCCAATGGCGGCGGCGCGATAGGTCCAGCGCTCAGCAACCGCATCTTCATCTACGGCAACGCGCCGGAGAACATCTTTCTGTCGATCAAACAGGGGCGGCCGAACGGCATGCCGGCATGGGGCGTCATGCTGCCAGATGCGACGATCTGGGATCTCGTCGCGTACGTCCTCAACATCAGCGATGCTCCGAGCGACAGCTGGGGCACGCTGACGAATCTTGATCCGAGGCACCCGGCGATCGAACAGGTACCGGCCGAATTCCAGCACACCGCAACGCCGTGGGAGTTCACCGAGCCGATCGGCGACGGCGCGCCGCCGGAGCACTAGATGTTGGCCCGCGTCAAGCTCACCCGCCGTTGGACGCGTCAGGCGGTTGCACGCCTCGTTGCTTGGGTGCCGCTCGCACTCATGCTTCCCGCGGAAGCAGACGCAGCAATTCCCCTATCCCTGCTTCAGACGGACGGCATGGGCGCGGCGACCATCGCACCGCTAACATGGGGTCTGATGGCGCTCGGATTTCATCGTTGTCACCATTATCGCCGTGTTCGTGTTCGTCGGCGTCGTGAAGCGGCGGCAACCACTTCCCGGTGGCCACGGCCAGGCGATCGCGATCGAATCGGACCGACGCGGCGGTTTGCGCTGGATCGTCATCGGTGTCGGCACCTCCTGCATCGCGCTCCTTGCCTTCGTCGTATGGACGGTCGTCACGCTGGCCGCCATCAGCGACCCGCCGTCGGAGCCCGCATTCACCATCGAGGTCACCGCGCATCAATGGTGGTGGGAAGTCACCTATGAAAGCGACACGCCGTCCGAGGTCTTCACCACTGCCAACGAAATCCACATCCCGGTCGGCCAGCCGGTTCTTCTGCGGCTCCACAGCGCCGACGTCATCCACTCATTCTGGGTGCCGGCGCTCGGCGGCAAGACCGACGTCATCCCCGGACAGGTCAATACGACGTGGCTGCGGGCCGATCGCGCTGGCACCTATCGCGGTCAATGCAGCGAATATTGCGGCGAGCAGCACGCTCATATGGGCTTTCTGGTAGTCGCCGACGCGCCCGACGATTTCGCCGCATGGCACACGAAGCAATTGCAGCCGGCCAGCCTCACGGACAATCAGGCTGTCGCCGCCGAACCGTTGTTCGTAGCGCGCTGTGGCGCGTGCCACACCGTGCGCGGCACTCTCGCCGGCGGTCGCGTCGGGCCCGACCTTACGCACCTCATGAGCCGACAGACGGTCGCTGCCGTGCTTGCCGACAACAACGCCGGCAACCTCACGGCGTGGATTTCCGATCCGCAGGCGATGAAGCCAGGCACGAAGATGCCCGACGTCGGTCTCGACAGCAATGAGATCAACGCCATTCGCCAATTCCTACTGGACCTCGACTAGGAACCGGTCATGACCGACACGCCATATGAACGCGTCCCCGTCATCGGCAGCGACAACGCTGAGCTCACGCGTCGTCTCGCGCGCATTTGGGAAGGCCGACCAGGCATCCTCGGCTTCCTGTCGTCGGTCGATCACAAGGAGATCGGCAAGCGCTACATCTTCACCGCCTTCATCTTCCTCGTCATCGGCGGCATCGAGGCGCTGATCATGCGCGTGCAGCTCGGAACCCCGAACGCGACGGTGCTCACGCCCGAGCAGTACGACCAACTGTTCTCAATGCACGGCATAACGATGATCTTCCTTTACGCCCTGCCGATCCTTTCCGGGTTCAGCAATTTCCTGTTCCCGCTGGTGCTGGGCTCGCGCGACATGGCCTTCCCCCGGCTCAACGCGCTTTCGTTCTGGATCTATCTCGCCTCCGGCATCTTCCTCTACGCCAGCTTCGTCGTCGGCCAGGCGCCGAACGACGGATGGTTCAACTACGCACCCTATTCGTCGACCGAGTTCAATCCTGGCATGAACATGGATTTCTACGCCATCGGGATGATCTTCCTCGGCATTTCGACGACGGTTGGCGCGGTCAATTTCATCGTCACCGTGTTCCGCCTGCGCGCGCCCGGCATGTCGATCAACCGGCTGCCAATCCTCGTCTGGGGCACGCTGACCGCTTCCTTCGCCAACATCTTCGCGGTGCCTTCGGTCAGCCTAGCCTTCTTCCTGCTTGTGGATGGACCGCCAGTTCGGCACGCATTTCTTCACAGATACCGGTGGCCAGCCGCTGCTGTGGCAGCACCTGTTCTGGATATTCGCCCATCCGTGGGTCTACGTGATCGTGCTACCGGCAATGGGCATGGTGTCCGACGGACTGCCGGTCTTCACGCGGCGTCCTCTCGTAGGATATTCCGCGGTCGCCCTCGCCACAGTGTCGACGATGATCCTCGGCTTCGGTGTATGGCTCCACCACATGTTCGCGACTGGGATGCCCTTCATGGGCGCAGCGTTCTTCTCGTCGGCTTCCTTCGTTATCACCATACCCAGCGCCGTCGCCGTGTTTGCGTGGGTGGCGACGATCTGGACCGGGCGTCCGGTTATGACGACGGCCTTTCTCTACTTCGCCGGCTTCATCGTGATGTTCGTCATCGGCGGCGTCTCCGGCGTTGCAACCGCGGCGGTGCCTTCGGACCTGCAGCTGACCGATACCTACTTCGTCGTCGCGCACATCCACTATGTGCTGATCGGCATCAATCTCTTCGGTGTGCTCGGCGGACTCCATCTCTGGTTCCCGAAGATGACCGGACGCATGCTGAGCGAGCGCCTCGGCAAATGGTCGTTCTGGACATCCTTCATCGGCTTCAACGCCGCCTTCCTGCCGATGCACCTCACCGGCCTCTTCGGCATGCCGCGCCGCGTCTACACCTATCCGGATACTATGGGCTGGGACGTCCTCAACCTCACCACGTCGATCGGCGCCTTCATTCTGGCCATTGGCATCCTCCTCGTCTTCATCAACGTCGTCGTCAGTCGTCGGCGTGGTCGGCTGGCAGGATCCAACCCATGGGACGCGCCGACGCTGGAATGGGCGACGTCCTCGCCGCCTCCCGCATATAATTTCAGCGTCATCCCGATCGTTGGCAGCAGGCATCCTCTTTGGGAGGATCGCCTCGGCGAAGGCAAATCCTCCGTGCATCGCGGCCTCATCCTCGACCACGGACGCGAAGCCCCGGGGACCAGCGTTCTCGATGGCAATCCGGACGTCATCCTCGAACTCCCCGGCGACACCTACACGCCGTTCATCCTCGCACTGTCGCTTACGGTGGGCTTCGTCGGCATGCTCCTCAATTCGTGGTGGGTGCTCGGCGTCGGCGCCTTGCTGACGGCCGCTTCGCTTCTCGTCTGGGTGTGGCCGCGACGATCGCTTGGGCAAACCGCGGAGCCGGCCAATGGCTGACCTCACCGTCACGACGAATGAACAGACGGCGCCGCTTCCAGTCGGAGATGTCGGCAAACGCAGCAGCTCCGGCTGGTGGGGTATGCTTGCCCTTGTCGCCACGGAGGCGTCGCTCTTCGCCTATCTGCTGTTCGGCTACTACTACGCTTGGCTTCACAACGGGCCTGGCTGGATAGTCGAGCAGCCGTCGCTGAAGCTCGCGGGTCCCAACACCGTCATCCTCATTCTCAGCAGTGTCGCCATCTGGTGGGCGGAGCGCTCGATTTCGCGCCGCAGCTTCGTCGGTCAGGTCGCGGGCCTGTCGATCGGCATCGTGCTCGGCATCATCTTCGTCGTCGTGCAGCTCGTCGAATGGCACAACAAGACGTTTACGATGACGTCGAGCGCCTATGGCTCGCACTATTTCATCGTCACCGGATTTCACATGGCGCATGTCGTGTTCGGACTACTCGTCCTGTCCGCGATGCTGCTGTGGACGGTGCTCGGCTATTTCAACCGCGAGCGACACATCCCGATCTCGGTTGGCTCCATCTACTGGCATTTCGTCGATGTGGTTTGGCTGACGGTCTTCTTCACCTTCTACATCACGCCATATCTGGACTGACGCCATGGCAACGCATCATCCGCTTCTGCAATCGGTCGAACCGGCACCGCATCGCGAAGCTGCCGGCATCGGCGCCATCGCCTTCGGTCTCTTTCGCCGGGCCACTCGCCTGGCTGTTTCAGCTGGTCCTCGGCGTCTATCTCGTCGAGCAAGCCTGTTCGGTAGGTGACACGTCCGCCAATACTATGGCGAACATAGGAAACGTCGCGCCGATACTGTTCGCGATCGATCTTGTGGCCGCGGTCGTCTGCCTTGCCGCGGCTATCGATTTCCGCGCGCATCTGGCGACGGACCGGGAGCGAAGGGCCGCATGGCGTCGGCGGTTTGATGGAAGCCGGTATCGGGCGCACCCGCTTTCTCGCCGCATGGGGCATCATCAGCGGCGGCGCATTCTTCGTGGCCGTCGCGTTCACCTTCGTGGCGTTGCTCGGAACGCCCGCGTGCCGGGTCTGATCCTACGTTGCTCTCGTGCTCGCCGCGACCCCAGCCGCGGCCCACGAACTCGGCAGCCATGCGGTCGGCTGGTCGTTCGACCTTTGGGTCGTCCTGCCGGTCGTGCCGCGCTTATCGGCATATACGCGATCGGCACGCTGCGGATGGTTCGCGCCGGCGTATCGTCGCTGCCTGGTGGTCCATCGCCGCCTTTGCCGGTGCAGTCGCTCACGCTGTTGATCGCGCTTCTTTCGCCACTCGATGCGATAAGCGAGGACCTCTTCTCCGCGCATATGACGCAGCATTTCCTCCTGCTGATCGTCGCCGCTCCGCTGCTGGCGCTGGCGAGGATAGGTATAGCGACATTGTGGGCGGCGCCGCGTGCGTTGCGAAGGCTGCTGCGCCGACTTGACGACGACGAGAGCGGTGGCCGCGCCGCTCGCGGTGCTGGGGCATCCACTGATGCTGTGGACTCCTGTTCATGGGCGTCTTCGTCTTCTGGCACCTGCCGGGCCCCTACGGCGCCGCCTTCGTTCCGAGGCCGTTCACGCGCTCGAGCACATCTCAGTTCCTCGCGGCGGGTTCGGCTTCTGGGCCGTGGTCGTCGCACCGGCAACGCCCGCCCACGCTAGCTATGGCGTTCGCTTGCTATACGTCGTCTCCGCCGCCTCCTCAGTACACTGCCCGGCGCCCTCCTGATGCTCGCCAACCACGGCTTCTATCCCGAGCACACGGAGGGGCGGCCGAATGGGGCATGACGCTGCTGCAGGATCAGCAACTGGCCGGATTGATCATGTGGATTCCCGGGAGCATGATCTATCTGGGCGTGGCGGCCGCCCTGTTCTTGCTCTGGCTTCGCCCGATGGAGCGTCGCCCACGTCCTGCCGCCGCTCCTTGCACGCTGCGCACTGGCCTACATCTTCTCTTTCACGCCAATCCGGATCAGCCACCAATTGACCGGATAGCTTGTCGCGAAGCCCGTGATCATCGCGATCTGCATCATGAACCAAAACTCGATCATCCCGGCGTCGAGTTCCGTGCCGATCGCTCCGCGGAAGATGGCGAACTGGGCGACGGCCATGAAGCCGTACATCCCGACCTGCCACGCCGTAAGCGACAGGGCGTCCGCCTTCAGCGCCTCGACAATTCCCCGCCCTACGCTGAGCTGCCGCATCGGTTTGATCGAAAAATACTGGAAGGCAATGCCGATGACGAAGGCGAGGATAAAGTCGAGCACCCAAACCGCGAATATCTTTTCGCTGAAGATGCTGTGCCAGCCGAACCAGACGCGACGAGGGGAAAGCGAGCGCCAGCGTTTCGGCGACGATATCGCCCAGCGAACAGCCGGCGCCGCAATGCAAGCGCGCCATGGGCGACGGAAATCGCGAACGGGCGCATCCGCGTCGCGTTCGTCGACGGCTCGTCCGCTACTGGAGATAGAGCCACGTGACGGCGACGCTGCCAAACAGAGATGTCACCGGCCAGACTACATTCATGATCCACATCTTCTGCGGATGCCGGAAGACATCGATAGCGATCCAGACGGCAGAGCAGCCCGATGGCGACCGACAGGATGGCTAGCGATGTGAAGCCAAGCCGGGAATCATCGGTTCACCTCCGAGAAGGGCGAGTGCTCGGGGCGGCACGTCGCGAGGCCATCCGGGTTCGTGCCGGCCTAACGCGCGAGCGAGAGGCGTCGCAGTCATCCCATGCAGGATGATCGAGACGGTCACAACAAGGCTGACGATAGGCCAGATCGTGTCGATCCCGCTGTCGTCGCCCGGCGAGAAGTGCGTAGTAAACGGACGAGATGCCGATGGGGCCGAACCAACCGGCAACAGGCTGCTCCTTCCACGATTTCAAGGATGCCAGGTAGCGGCCACAGAGCATCCAGATCGGCAGCCGGCGGACGAACATGACCGCAATGGCAAAGGTAATCGCGCCGCCTCCAAGATGAAGCCAATCGTCGACCGGCAACATCATGCCGAAGAGGATGAAGACCGGTAGATCGAAGAAGCGGCTGAAGGCTTCCTGGATGCGTTCATGCCGTTTCTCGCCCTCGGGCAGCGAGTCGTTGAACACGAGGCCGGCAACAAACACCGCCAGGATCCCGTCGGCATTGACGAGGCCGCCGGCCGCCAGAACGGCGAGGGCTAGGGCAATGCCCACGGTCAGAGTCGACGTGGCGTCGGTGAACGGCCGTTGCCTGGCCCAACGGAACAGACGGCCGGCGACCCAGCCCGCAAGGAGGCCGAATGCCACCGATGCGCCGATCTCCCAGAGGAGGTCGGCGATCAGCCAGTGGCCGACACTATCGTTGCCGCCGGCGCCCAACAATGTCAGCGCAACGTCAGGAAGAGGAGCGCCAGACCGTCATTGGCGCCGCTCTCAGCGGTGATGAGCCCACGGATGCGGGGCGGAATGTTGCGATCAGCGATGCGGCCGGTCACGATCGAGGATGAGATCACCGGATCGGTCGGTGTCATCACCGAGCCTATGACAAGGCAGGCCAGCGGAGGCAACGGCAGAAACACCCAGGCCGCGACGCTCGTCGCGAGCCACATCAGAGGCATGCCGACGCCTAGCACCAGGGCGAGATCACGCCAACGGCGGAGGACGAAGCCACGCGGCAGGCGGAGCGCAGCCCCCATGACGGCAAGGCCCAATGTGACCCGCGCCGCCTCCAGCATGAGGTGATTGGTGTTGGCGGAGACGACTCCAAAGCGATCCAGGCCAAAAACGCCGGGCCCCAACGCGATGCCGACGATGAGCGCAAACGATCGGCTCCGGCACCCTGACCTTGTTCTTCAGGAATCCCGAGGTAACGCCGAGAACAAGAACGGTCAGGGCTGAAACAAGAAGTACTGTATCGAAGACGTCCATCCGTCGCGCTCCTCGGATAGCGGCAAAATGTCAGATCGTCGGAATGCCGAAGGAACGTAACAAGGCATCGACCTCATCATGATGGTCCACGATGACGGTCGTTGATCATATCCACCAGAGCGTCATCGCCGAGCCGCACGCCGACCGAGATGCTGAAAATGAAGTACATGTCGGGGGGATCGAACACGGGATGAACGGGCTCAATCACGAGCGGTACATCTTCCTGCTGCGCGTAGTAGCCGGCGAGAGGTCCCCACAGGATGGCGACATCAATATCTCCATGCGCTACTGCATCGACGAGCTCTCGTTGGGGATTTCGCTTTCCGGGTCGCCGTAGATCATCGTCCCGACGACATTGTCGATGATGCCACGATGACCAAGCGCCTGCGCCGCGGGAGTATTGAAATCCATCGTCGCCTATCAGTGGCAGACCGATGCGTAAATCATGGAGCCTCGGGATCATCGAGCGGAGGATAGATCAAGCCCGCTGTCAGCGCGATAGAGAAACACGTAGCTCGACCGGTAGAGCGGCAGGCTGACCAGCGCGGCGTCCGTCTCGCTGGGGACGCTCATCATGACATCACAAGCCCCGGCGGCGAGCGAGTGCGAGATGAAACCGCGCGTTTCCGGTTGCCAGTAATATTCCAGCCTCATGTCGAGATCGTCGGCGATCATCTGCGCCAGCTGGTTTTCGAACCCCTCACCCCGGTCGTTGGAGTAAGGCAGATTGTTTGGATCTGCGCATACCAACAACACCGGGCGGTGGTCGCCCTCCTCCTCCTGTGCGGGCGAGGCCGGGATAAGGAGGAAGAGGGCAATGGTGGCAGAGACCAATTGCCTCGTCGACACGATCGTCCACCGTTTACTTAGCATTGCCCATACCTACTAACGGCAACGAGGCCCATTGGTTCCGCAGCGCACGCGCGGAGGGCGAGCGCGACTACTACATACCGCCACCCATCAGCGCGGTCGTCTCAATGGGGCCTTCGACATCGGCTCCGGCACTGGCCGGCTCGAATAACGACACGGCATTCGCCGCCGTTGAGTTCATCGGTCAGCTCGGTGCCGAGATTGTTCACCTGGCCTTGCATCGGGCTTTGCGTGCTGCCATCGGCCTGGGTGAGGTTGATGTCGAACTCATTGGAATCAGCGCAGAGCATGCCGGCAGCTTGAGCATCAATGCCGGTGAATTCAACGGTCCAGGCGAAGGTGTTGTTCTGCGGATCATACCTGAACCAAGCAGTGCCTTCGCCGCTGCCTTCGCCAGTAATTCTGCGACATGCGTGGCAGAATCGGCCGCCACCATGAGCGGCTGGGACTGAGCTGACTGCAAGCGACGAAGCACGACGAGCCTGTGAGTCCGAGGGCGGCAACTTGAGGTGACGCATTGTTTGTCTCCCTTTCGATTCGGTTGGCGCCGCGATCGAAATCGCGGCTCCCCCTGCCCTCACGCTGCCAACGTCGACCGCTCCGGTGTGTTCCCGTCCGCGTGCAAACATGAAGTCGATTTAAGGTTCGCGCCGGCGCGGCGAAAAGCTCGGAGGGGAACAAATTGTCGGGACCGACGTTAGGTCGACGTGGCCAACCGCAATCCTCCGCCCCCCGCGCGGTTGGCCATTTAGAAGGCCTCGCCCTGTCCCCTCCAGGCGGGGCCTTTTCTTTGCGTCCACATCGCAGCCAGCTCGGCGCGAGTTCAAATCCTCGCCGCTGATCGGATCGCTTCGAGACGTTCGTTCATCGACTCTTGGGCATCTGCGGGATAAGACGCCGGATGTGCGATTGCCGTGGAATCGGCCCTCCGGCCTCACGAAAAGGACCGCCCGCGCCCTCAATTTTGACATCTGTGTGAGGCAAAACCGTCACGTCAGACGCAATGACAATGCGCTGCGAGCCGTCGACGGTTCGAAGCCTGAAACCCACAGGCCGCCAGTGCTCACGCCGGAACCCGAGGCAGAACCCGACGTATTAAAACGCTACGGACAGCGAAAGGTTCCCGATCGTGAATGAATTGTTTTCTCTTTGCTTTTCTTCGCTCTGACACCATCATAGAGAGGCGAGCGCGGCGGCACCGCGCTGCTTCATTCGGCAAGTGGGGCAACTTCAACCGAAGGATCGCAACGATGAGCATGGCAGAAAAAATCGTAGCCCGTGTGCCCTATCTTCGACGGTTCGCGCGTGCGCTGACCGGAAGTCAGCGCGCCGGCAATTCCTATGTCGGTGCAACGCTGGCCGCGCTAACGGAAGCCCCCGATTTGATCGGCGATCGCGACGATATTTCGATCGCCTTGTACCGCTTGTTTTGTCGGATCTGGAGCAACGTCGACGTCAACCTCGTGGGCGGTGACGCCGCATCGACCAGCGTGGCAAATGCCGATGAGCATCTCGCACGCCTGAAACCGACGGAACGTCTCGTGTTCCTGCTCCGCATGCTGGAAGGCTTTTCGGCCTCCGAGACGGCCAACATCCTCGAAATCGACGAGGATGCCGTCGAAGGACACATGGACGAAGCCAACAGGGATATCGCCGCGCAGCTGAGCAGTCGCGTCCTTATCATCGAGGATGAAAGCTTGACGGCACTTGATCTGACCAGGCTCGTCGACAGCCTCGGTCATCAAGTCATCACGGTCGCGCCGACGCACAAGGCAGCGATCGCGGCGATTGATCGCGAAGAACCCGACCTCATCCTTGCCGACATTCAGTTGGCCGACGGCAGCTCCGGCGTGGACGCGGTCAACGAAATCCTGACGGAGATATCGACGCCCGTGATCTTCATCACCGGCCACCCGGACCTCCTGCTCACTGGCGAGCGGCCGGAGCCCACTTTTCTCATCTCCAAACCCTATGACCCTGAGGCCGTTCGCGCGATGATCAGCCAAGTGCTGTTCTTCGAGACGAATCGTCGGGGCCAAGTCGCCGCCTGACGTCGCGACGGATCAAGACAGCGTCGTCGACGTTGAGCGACAGGTTCCAACCTGAAAAGGAGAATCGTCGTGAACACCGCCAACCTGCAACTCGAAGGCCTGCTGATGGCAATCGCCGCGGTGAACCGGTCGCTGGTGCAAAAAGGCCTCCTTTCACACGATGAGGTCGAAGAGGCCCTGCGTGAAGCCGAGCGGACAATCGAGGCCGATCGCTTCAGTTCGATACCTTCCGCCAGCCTAGAGGCCGCCTGCTTCCCCATACGTCTTCTCCGTCTCGCCAACCGTTCGGAAAACGACGGAACGGGCCAGACCTTCTCAGCCCTCGCCAAGGCCATCGGCGAGGCCGACCAGCCCACCTGGTAGCCGCGTCTGCGCGACAAAAGGCGGGGCGGCAATGGCCGTCCCGCCTTTCGTTTGCGTGCTCCGCTCAGTTCTGCTCGGCAACGAGCGGCAGGCCGATATAGCCCTGACCGTTGCCGGTATCGACACGGAGCAGGATCGCGGCCTCGTCGGCCTCACGGGCGGCGTTGATCGCCTGCGCGAGGTCGTCGGGGGTCTGGATCGTCATGCCGTTGGCCTGCAGGATTATGAAGCCCTGCCGCAACGGCGTAGTCGCCGCCAATCCGTTGGGGTCCACGCTGACGACGACAAGGCCGGTTTCGCTGGCTCCAACCTCGTTCGCGGGAGCGACGGTCAGCCCAATCCCCTGCACCGCGTGCTCTTGCTGCTGCTGCGGCGCCTGTTGCTGCTCCTGCGCGGCGTTGGCGTTTTCGTCCGGCAGCTGCGCAAGCGTGACCTCTATAGCGATTTCCTCGCCGTCACGGACCACGGTGAGCGTGACGTGGTCGCCGGGATCGTGCGCAGCAATGGTGCGCGCAAGTTCACGATCGTCGGCGACCGGCGTGCCGTCGACCTCCGTGATGACGTCGGCCTCCTGCAGTCCGGCGGCCGCTCCGGGCGCACCCTCGAGGACGCCGGCAACCAACGCGCCGCGGGTGTCGTCAGGGAGATTCAGTGCGGCCGCAATGTTGCGGTCGACCGGCTGAATCTGAACGCCGATCCAACCGCGCTCGACGACGCCATCATCCTGCAGATCGGCAATCACGTCCGCCGCGATATAGGCGGGGATGGCAAAGCCGATACCAACGGACGCGCCGGTCGGCGAGAAGATGGCGCTGTTCACGCCGATCACTTCGCCGTCGGTGTTGAACGACGGGCCACCTGAGTTGCCTGGGTTCACGACCGCATCGATCTGCATGAAGTCGTCATAAGGGCCAGCGCCGATGTTCCGGCCAAGTGCGGACACGATGCCGAGGGTCACCGTTCCGCCTAGGCCATAAGGGTTGCCGACGGCAAGGACCCACTGGCCAATCTTCGGTTCCTGATCCGAGAACTGCACATAAGGGAAGGTACGATCGGCGTCGACCTTCATCAGCGCAAGATCCGTGAGCGGATCGGTACCGATGACGCGGCCGGGGAAACTCGACCCATCGCCGAGAACCACAGTAATCGTCTCGGCTTCGGCGACGACGTGGTTGTTGGTGACGAGGTATCCGTCGGGTGAGATGAAGAAACCCGAGCCCTGACCGATCACGGGGCCCTGCCGAGCGTTGCCGCCAGGCGCCGGCATTTGCTGCGGACTGTTGTGCGTCTGCTGAGCTGCCAGCGTTGACTTCAACGCGTATCGAGACGACTGCCGGGGCGACATTGGCCACGAGGTTGGAGAAGCCCTTGCCGAAGGCCGCAAGCGTTTCGGCCGGCGCGTTATCCGCATCGGACGATTCCGGCGCGCCCAGCGCCTCTGCACCGACCTGCTCGAGGGTCATGAACGTCGGTGCGTTCTCGAGCGCAGCGCGATCGAGATCGGTCGTCCAAACGATCGATCCGTCATCATTGGTGGTCATCGTGAGCGCGTCGAACGGAACGCCGATCTTCTTTTCACCAATGCCGAGAAAACCACCAACACCAAAAATCGACAGTCCTGATTTGACCTTGGTTCAGCGTCAGATCGCCACACTGCCAAGCGTTTCGTCATTCATGTTGCGAACAGGACGTCCGAGTAGATCCTCGAGCGTGAACTGAGCTGGCCCCGGAGTGGCGAGAAAGCCGGCGACTGAAGGCGGCGGCGGCGCTCCGTCGTCGCTCATATGGCGCTGATAGCTCGGTGCTTCGTCGAGCGCGTCACGCGTCAGGTCGGCGACATAGGTGAGGCCGTCCTCGGTTTGCCGAATGTCGATCTGAGCGAAGGGCACTGCGACGCTCTTCGCGCCGATGCCGAGAAAACCGCCGACGCTGAGAACCACCGCGGATATCTGGCCGTCGGGATCGAAAACAACGCTATCGATCGTTCCGAGTGTGTCTCCGTCGAGATTCCGGACCGGTTCGCCCCGAAGGTCGTCTATGCGGGTATCATTGACCGTCTGCGCCCGACAAAATCATCGCGGCCGGATTGCATTGCAGTCGCCGATAGAAGAGCCGCAGGCTCGCCGCAGGCGAAGGAGCCGCTGCGGACTGCGCCCAAGCGTTGCTGCCGACCAGCAATGCTGCCGCGGCAACCGCGATTGTAATGCGATTCATTTGAGCCTCCTGGAAGCTTGCCGCTCCCCATCGGCCAAACGTCGGTCGCGCCGCATCCGTTCCACGGCCGCGGGATCGTCGCCCGGACGCATGAACGAGCACGGGAACCGCTAGCAGGTGTCAGCGATTGTACGTGCGGTAATCGGCAATATCAGAAGGAGACATTCGATGTCGGCAATAGGTTGGATTTTGCTTATAGTCCTGGTTCTTCTTGCACTGGGATCGTCCCTGCATGGCCTTACTCCCGCGGCTGGGGCTATGGGCCTTCAGGGATTCTCGGCATCCTGCTCGTGGTGGTCATCATCTTGGCGCTGACCGGCACATTCGAAGTCGCGGCGACCTAGCGACCGCCGGCCACGCCGAGTCGCAAAGGAGGCATCCATGCCCAATTCTCACGACGTCATTGAAGAACTCAGCAACGAGGTCGGAGCACTTCGCCGCGAATTTGCGGACATGCTCGAAAGCCCTCAAGGAACGCGGCGAAGACCATGTCGCGGCAGCGCGACATTCAGCGCGAACGGCGGCCAAACGGTGCGACGGTGGGCCAAATCGGCTCGCCACCGCGGTGAGGAATTCGCCGAGGAAGCGGAGCACATGATCGCTGACCGTCCGGTCATATCGACACTGGCGGCGCTCGGTGTCGGCCTCCTGATCGGCTCCGTCATCCAGGGCGATGTTCAAGGGCCGTTAGGTCTCGGCAATCAAAGGAGAAGCGACATGGCCCTTTCCCAAACGCAAATGGTTCCGGCGCGGCAAATCGATTTGCTCGGTCCTGAATCAACCGTGCCGCTGCTCAGCGGCGGAGCGATGCCCGTGATGGGCCTCGGCACATGGAAGCTGACGGACGAGACCTCAACGCCGTCGCAACCGCGATCGAGCTCGGCTACTGCATGATCGACACGTCAGGCGACTACGGCACCCAACCTGGTGTTGGCGAAGGAATTCGTCAAAGCGGCGTTCGCCGGGAGGACATCTTCGTCGTTACCAAAGTCGAGGAAACCGACGATGCCTATGAGGCAACACGGCGGAACCTCGACCAACTAGGCATGGATCACGTCGACTTGATGTTGATCCATCGCCCGCCCAAATCCGGCGCCGGCATCGATCTCTGGCGCGGCCTCATCCGCGCCCGGGACGAGGATCTCGTCACCGACATCGGCGTCAGCAACTACTCCGAAGCACTCATCGAAGAGCTCGTCGGCGCGACGGGCGAGGTTCCCGTTGTCAATCAGCTGGAGTGGAGTCCGTTCGGCCACAGCGCCAATATGTACCGGTATCGCCGTCTGACCGCGGCATCGTTCTCCAGGCCTACAGCCCCCTCACCCGCGCCACGCGTCTGGACGACCCTCTCCTGTCTGCGATCGCCAGGAAGCATGGCAAGACGGACGCTCAGATCCTGGTCCGCTGGAACCTTCAGAACGGCACTGTTCCAATCCCGAAGGCGAGCCGTCGGAGCCACATGGAAGAGAATATCGACGTCTTCGACTTCGAACTCGATGACGACGATCTCGCCGTCTCTCAACCAGGCCGACCAGCACTATTCCGCTCTTGGCAGCCTGCCCTACTGACGACAAGCGAATGGACGGCGCCTGTCGCGCGCCGTCCATTGGACTGTCCTGATCGAGGTTGTCAGGCCGCTTCCTGATTGATTCCGGAACGAGCCAGTTCGTTCAGCTTTTCGTCGGCGCCATGTTCCTGGGCCAGCGTTGTTGCAAGCAGCGCCGCCTCGTCGTCACGGCCGCGTTCCCGCGCCCAGGCCACCAGCGTTCCGTACCGCGTGATCTCGTAGTGCTCGATTGCCTGTGCGGCCGCGATCAACGCAGCATCGCGCACGTTTTCATCCGAAACGGAATCGATGATGCTATCGCATCTCCGAAAGGATGCCTTCGATCGCTTCGCAGGTGGTTCCCTTCGGTTCGCGCCCTTCAAGGCGGAAGATGTCCTCAAGCCGGGTAATCTGGCCTTCCGTCTCTTCAAGATGCGCCGTCAATGCGGTCTTCAGCGACGTATGGCTTGCGGCGCGGATCATATCCGGCATAGCCTTCCGCACCTTCCGCTCGGCGTAATAGATGTCCTCGAGCGTGTGCATGAAGAGATCGTCCTTGGTTTTGATGTCGGGACTGAACATTCCCATCTCACTCTCCTGATCGTTGAGATCAGCCCGCGCCCCTCGGGTTCCGCCTGCTCAACGTCACCCCCTTTGTCATTGTTCCTGTGGGTCGGCGGCCCCAGTTGCATGCACGGAACTTCGCGCCCGCACCTCGCATTGACCATCTGTGCTGAACCTTGGGTGCCGCCGACGGCTGTCTGATCGAACATGGAGGAACCCGATGACCAACAAACCGGAACGACGCCGTGGGCCGTACCCCGGCGAGATGGCTCGCCAGGGTCAGATCGTACTCAACAGTAAGCTACGTCGAAACGTCTTCATTGGTGGCCTGATTGCGGTCGTCGTCTTCGCGATCATCGTGGCGGTGATCGCCTATTGAGATACCGACATGACGGATACGTCGGCCCGGGTCAGTGATGGAACTTGGGCCGTAGCGTTCGCGTTGCGTGGTCGAAGGAGGGGGAACTCAAATCAAAGGAGTCCCAAAACCATGACCCGCAGGATGCAGTTTCACATACGCTTCCTTGCCGGCTGGCTGGCGGTCGTCGCATTCGTTGCCACGACGTTCGCCGTCGTACAGCCAACCGTCGCACAGCCTGCAAACTACGCGACAGTGACGACGGCCTTGAATCTCCGCGGCGGCCCAAGCACGCAGTATGGCGTCATCCTCGTCATGCCGGCGGGCGCCACCGTTTCCGTTGTGCAATGCACAGCCGCTCAGAGCTGGTGCGAATTGAACTACAACGGCAGAGACGGTTGGGCGGCCGCCCGTTACCTGAACTTCCAGGTAGCCGCGTCCGGTGAGCCTACCCCGCCTGCCGCCTCGGGACCGCCCGCCGGCGGACAGGGCCAGATCACCGCGCAAACGACGGTGAACCTCAACATGCGTCGGGGCCCGTCGACCGACTATGGCGTGATCCTCGCCATACCGGCAGGCGCCACCGTCGCGGTCAACCGCTGTACGGATGGCTATAGCTGGTGCGAGTTGACTTACCACGGCTACACGGGCTGGTCCGCGGCACGCTACCTTCGCTCCACCTCGCCGCAGTATGATCAGCAACCCGTCGCAAATGTCGGGGCGCAGCTCGGTCTGCAGCTGTTCCAGTTCATCCTTGGACAGATCGGACAGCAGCAGCAGCCGAATGAGCCGTCGAACGGATCCAACCCGCCGCCGCAGCAGCGCACGCCGGCCGCCAACGAAGTCTGCTTCTATCGCGACTTCGACTATGGCGGACCCGTGACTTGCGCGCGTATGGGACAGAGCGATGAGGCGCTGTCGAGTGACTGGAACGATGCCATCTCGTCGATCCGTGTCGGCGCCAACGCTCGTGTCGAGGTGTGCACCGATTTCAGCTATGGTGGCAACGTGCCGAACCGTTGCCGGTGACATCGCTCGACTGCCGTCGAATATGAACGACAGCATCTCGTCGTTCCGTACCACCCAGATTGGCGCCGGCACCCCGCCGCAGAACCAGGCTGCCGCTTGCTTCTTCGCCGATTTCGGTTTCCAGGGCGCGAGCTTCTGCCTCAATGGCGGCGCAACCGTCGGCCTGCTTGATGCCGATTGGAACGATCGGATCTCCTCGATCCGGGTCGATCAAGGCCTGACGGTGCAGGTGTGCCGCGACGGCAATTTCGGCGGATGGTGCGAGGAGTATACCGGCGACGTGCCCCAGCTCGCAGCAACCGCAACGATGCGATCTCCAGCATCCGCGTGTTCTAAGCTGGCGGGATAAACAAACCGGAGCCGCCGGCGCCGCACAGCGCCGGCGGCTCAATTATGTCAGCGCGGGGCGCGATGCGCTGCCGACCAATGCCGCAGATCAAACACCGGAACGCTATTGATCGTCGTCCGTCGGTCTGCGCGGCAGATGCCGTTCCAAAACACGGACCCCCGTCACAACAATCACCCCCAGGACGAGCGCGATCGCGATCACCGAGAATTCGCCGGCGCCGGCGGCTATGCCGATACCAGCGGCAAACCAGAGATTGGCGGCGGAGGTGAGATTATGCACCTTGCCGCGCGAGAAGAAGATCGCTCCGGCAGCGACGAAGCCGATTGCCTGCGCCAGTCCCTGCACGGCCCGCAGCGGATCCGCGGTCGGCTCTCCCGAACTCGTTCTCAGCTGTTCGTAGATGAGCAGCGAGACAACGATGATCATGGCCGAACTCAAGGCTCGCCAGTGCGTGCGTGCGCAGACCGGCCGAGATGCCCCGAACCTCCCTATCCAATCCGAGAAGGCCGCCACCGACGGCAGCGACAAGCAGGCGCAGAAAGACGTCGAATTCGCTCACTGGGCCCCGAGGCCCGACCCGGCCTCATCGAGATCTCCGGCGTCACAACGACATCGACGCGCTCGGGTTCGAACATGAGAAGGATGGACACGGCCGCCTCTTCCTCCTCGGCCGTCGTCACCTCGACACAACGGCCGACTCGCCGTTGGTGATGTACTTCGCGTAGTCCTCTTTCAGGTCGCCGAGAAACCAGAAGAAGGGATCCAGCGACAGCGTCAGGAGCTCGGGATCCATGGACTTCGGAACGGCGCCTTTGGCGCGCAGGGCGCGAACCGAGACAGCGTCCTCCGGGCACGCCCTCGGTTACCAGACGGTGGCCGGCATTGTCTGCTTCGCCCTTGCTCTCAAACAGTCCAACCACAACACGCTCTTTCATCGGTTCATCCCTCGCTGTTCGCAGCAAGCGCCGCCTCGCCTTCGGCGGTAAGGTCCGCAATGCAACGCACCTTTCCGATTCTTGGTTCCGCCGACCAGCGACGGTAACTGCACGGCCCAGACCCGAGAACTCGAGCGGAACGAACTGAGTGATCCGCGTTTGAAGGTGGGGCATACTGAGCAAGAGGAGTTTCTCTTATGCGCAAAGCTATGTTGACCGCCACGATTCTCGCGGCCGGCACGTTCAGCGTTCCCGCCGCCTATGCGATCGACGTCACTGTCGGCGGCGATGCCGGCGTCGACGTGACTGTCGGCGGCGGCGCTACCGTCAGCGTTGACGTCGATGCAGGAGCCGCGGCCGGAGCCGGCGGTGCTGCCGGCAGCGCGATGGCAGCCGGTGGCGCCATGGAGGCTGGCGAAGCCCCCACCACCGTCACGTTGCGGACGACCGGTGATGCCAACGCCGGAAGTTGCCGCCGACGCGCTGGTCGGGCTCGACGTCCTGACCAATGACGGCGTCCATGTCGGTACCGTCAATTCGATCACGACCGATGCGAACGGCGACGTCCATCTTCATCGTCGATGTCGACGACGGCTGGATGGAGAACATCGCCCATATCGCCGTCGCCGTCTCCGCGATGGTCCAGTCCGAGAACCAGCTCTGGATCGACACCACGGACGCCGATCTGCGTTCATCGATTGAGGCCGGCCTGACGGCCGACGCGACAGCCGGCGACTAAGCCTTAGCCCACGATCCCGACGCCATAACGGCGTCGGGATCCCTTTTTCAGCGAGGTTAAACGATCATGTTGACCGCAGCCATTATCGCCTTAGTCGTCGCCCTCGTGGCGGCGCTCTTCGGCTTTACCGGCATCGCCGCCGGAGCAGCCGCTGTCGCTCGGGTGCTCTTTGCAATTTTCCTGATCATCTTCTTGGTCACGCTGGTGCTGACGCTGTTCGGCGTCGGTGCTGCGGCCGCGCTCTAGTGACAAGGTCGCCGCGTGACGGAGTTGAACATGCGTCAGACGGACGGCGGCTGTCTAGCCGCCGTCCGTTGCCGCGCCCGCCGGAACGATATGCGACAGAACATTGTCGCCGCCCGGCGATTCCGCATCGGAAAGTAACTCGTGGAGACGGGCGCGAGCGCGTGAAACGCGGCTCTTGATCGTGCCAACGCGGACGCCGCAGATCTCGGCCGCCTCTTCATAGGAAAACCCACTGGCGCCGACCAGGATGAGCGCCTCGCGCTGCTCATCGGGCACCTCCTCCAGCGCGGCGAGGAATTCATTGACCGCGATGCGCCCTTCCTGTCCGGGCACATCGTAGAGGCGGGCAGCATGCGCGTCGTCGATATCTTCGACTTCGCGACGCCGCTTCCGCCCCTCAGAGTAGAACTGATTGCGCAGAATGGTGATCAGCCACGCGTTGAGATTGGTCCCCGGCGCGAAGCTCCCTTGATTGGCTAGCGCTTTGACGGCTGTCTCCTGGACAAGGTCGTCCGCCCGGCTTCGGTTGCCGCACAGCGAGCGAGCAAAAGCGCGCAACATTGGGAGCGCTGCGATCAGCGCGTCTCCGAAGTCTTCCCGATTCCGGCTGGCATCCGACGACAACTCAGTTTTCGTCATGGTCATCCGAACGCTCTGACTGCTCCCCTTCAGACATCCGCCGGATCAACGCCTCCAACTCCGGCGGCACCGGTTCGCTGAGATAGGCGCCGTAAACGAGGCGGAGCTTGGCCGCGATACCCTCTTCCTGAGCGGTTCTCGCAGCTAGTTCCCGGCCGGCCCGGGCAAGCGAGCCTTGGTTGCCGCGTGGCGTCATGGCTATTCATCCCGGATCATTGCTACCGGCAAACGCATCCGCCCTCGTTCGGTTCCAGTCTCGACATAAATGCCAGCGGAGTTGCCGCCGCCCCGCCTTGCCAGCTACCATGCTTTGTGGCCGCACCAACAGAGCCGACGATGGCACAACCCGTGACTGTGAAGCCTCAGAAAAGTACCAAATCGAGGAAGTCGCCTAGCAGCGACCGTTCAGTTTCCGATGCCATCGCCCATCAGTTGAAGTCCGTTTACGATGAAGTCCTTAGCGAGCCGGTACCACCCGAGCTGTCCGCACTCGTTGAAAAGCTGTCGAAGGAAGCGTCCAAGAAGGGCGGCGGATAGGCACCGTTAGTCGCTTGAGCAACGAGCCCGTGGAGTGATCCGTTTGGCAAGGCGAACGATTTCGTCTCGGCTGGTGTGGTTGGTTCTGGTCGCGGCGACGCCCGTCCTCGTCGTTCATATTTGGAGCAGCATCTCTCAGCGAAGCCAACTTCGAGCCACGGCGGAAGATCAGCTGGAGCGGTCGGCCCGGCTCCTGGCGGCGCAGCAGGCGCAATTCTTCATCAGCGGGCGTGACATGCTCAACACCGTGCTCGCCATCGCTGAGGAGTTCGGTCCCTCAGAGGCCGACTGCAGCGCGCTCGCCAGAAGAATTGTCGAACGACAACAGCGAGCTCCTCAGCATTTCGATCGCGTCCCTCGACGGGACTATCGTCTGCGCCTCCGATTCCAGCGATCTCGGCACGAACATTGCCGGCCGACAACTCTTCGTGGGCGCTGCCCAAAACGGCTTTGCCGTGGGTGATCCAAGCGCCAGCGATCTTCCGATCGCGCTTTCGCGACGCAGCTCTTCCGACAATTCCTATCTTGTCGCCGTCGCGATGCTCAGCCTCGACTCGCTTACGTCCACCATGTCCCTTTCTCGCCTGCCGGCCGATGCGGTGGGCGTCATCTTCGACGGCAACCGCAGCGTCCTTGCCCGCGTCCCCAGCGGCGCCACGATCCAGGACGAACTGTTTGCTCCGGTGACGCCCGACGTAGCGCCGTCGCGAGGCGGCGTTGGCCTTGTCGAGGCCGGCTCGGGCGCTGACCGTCGTGTGTGGGCAGTCGCCGACCTGCAGCCCGCCCAGAACCTCTATGTTGCGATCGGTGTTTCGTCCGCGGCTATTTCCGAGGATGCCGACGCCAACCTCTGGCGCGGTCTTGCAATATTGGTGGCGGTGTTCATCGTCGCGAGCTTCGTCGCCTGGCTGTTCGGCGAACTATCCATTGGGCGGCCACTCGATCGTTTGACGAAGGTCGTGGCGGCCATGCGCGCGGGTGATTACACCGTTCGTAATCGCGAGCAGAGTTCGGCGCGCGAATTGCGGGATCTGGAGCTTAGTTTCAACGAAATGGCCGGCGCACTCGAAGCCCGCGATCGAGACCTGCGCGAAAGCAATGCCAACTTGCAGCGATCGATCGGCGAACGCGAAATGCTCGTCCGCGAGATGAACCACCGGGTCAAGAACTCGTTGCAGCTCGTTTCTTCCGTCGTTGGCCTGCAGCTCGCCAAGGTCGCCAACTTGCCGGCCGGTGGCGCCCTACAGGATGCACAGGCACGCATCGCGGCGATCGCCAAAGTCCACGAACGCCTCTACGCGGGGGCACGCCTCGACCGCGTCGACGCCGCGCCCTATCTGAAGGACCTCTGCAAGGATCTATTCCGCACGCTCGCCGCGCCCGATCGGAGCGTGAAGATTTCCGTTCGCGCAGCGGGATTGAGCCTTCCTCCGGACGAGATGATCCCGATCGGGATGATCGTTTGTGAGCTCGTCACCAACTCAATCAAACACGCTGGTGCGGGCGGGACCATCGCCGTCTTCCTTGAGCCACACGGCGAGAACTTCATCGCGCTGTGGGTGACAGATAGAGGTCCGGGACTGCCCACGGGATTCACCCCCGACCAAACGCAAGGTCTTGGCCTCCGCGTTGCCTCCGCGCTGGCTCAGCAGCTTGGTTCCGAGCTGAAGTTCGAACGGACGAAAACGAGAAACCGCATCGGCGTCATATTCCCTTCGAAAGCCGCCTGACGCCGCATTGGCTAGCGTCCGGTCGGAACCTCATCGCGTCCAAAGCGTTTACTCCATGCCAAAGCAGGCAGCCCGGCCCGCTGACATTTTGTCCGCGGGGGGTTGTCGGTACTCAAAGCGAATGGAGGCTGACATGGACGAACGTGTTCGCAATCCAAGCCGCCGTTACGAACAGAAGCACACCGAAACGGGGACCGAGGCGCGTCAGGCAACGCTCGATCGGCCGATCCTATACGTCTTGATCGGCGGCCTCATCCTCGGAGCGATCTACGTCATCGGCACGCAGATATGGAACGCGAATGCCGATCTGTCCGCGGAGACTCCGGTCACCGAGACCTCCGCGACGGTACCAACCTCGAATACGGCAGCCGGTGCTCCCGCGGCCCAAACACCAACGCCCGCGGCAGTCAGCCCCTAGGCGGGCAGTTGCCAAGATCGACGCCCCAATCACGGAACAATGGAGAACCCGATGAACTGGAACATCATCAAAGGCAATTGGAAGCAAGTTAGTGGTGAGGCCCGTAAGCAGTGGGGCAAACTTACCGACGACGATCTCGACAAGATCGCCGGCGAACGCGACAAGCTCATCGGCCGCGTGCAGGAGCGCTATGGCATGGCCCAGGACGAGGCCGAGCGGCGCGTCGACGAATGGGCTGACCGGCATTAGCCGGACTTGCGCGAGTGCTCCGGCTTGCCGGAGCGCTTCGTCTCCGCGAATTCCTCAAGCTGTGCCTCCGACATCGATTCATACATGCTGCGCGACGCGCCTTTCAGGTCCTTGACCTTGGCTTCGCCGCGCTTGGCGGACAGGGCAGCACCCGCGGCCTTCTGCTGAGCCTTCGATTTCGCTGGCATAGCTTTTCTCCTCAAACAAGAGTTTGCGCTGAGCAAACGCCAAACCGCCGTGCGGGTTCCCGTGCTGGCGCGGCGCGGCAATCCGTTTCGTCCAGCTGAACTTTCCCCTGCTTCGGACGTTGTTGTCTAAAGCACTCGAACGAAGGCGATAGACATGGCTCGCAATCTTACAATCGCGTTGTTGGCATTGGCTCTGGTAGCCGTGGTGCTGCTCGTCACCGTCAACGTGACCAAATGCGATACGTTCACAGGTCCGCTCGGCAATTTGCGGTTTCAGGCCTGCACATCGGAACCGCTCATCAATCCGTCGGGCTAGCCCCTTTTGCGTCACGGCGTGGCGAGTTCGACGTAGACACGGCGAACGATCGGCACTTCGGCGCGGATCCGATCTTCGAGCGCGGCAACGATTTCGCTCGACTCCGCCACCGTCATGTCCGCGCCGAGCTCGACGACGACATTGACGAGAAGGTCCGCCGGTCCGAAATGGAATGTGCGGAAGTCAGAGATGCCAACGATGCCGGGCGTGTTCGTGATGATCTCGCGCAGCTCATTGCGCACCGCTCCGCTCGCCCCCTCGCCTATCAGCAAGCTGCGTGTTTCCGAGGCGAGGATCGCCGCCGTGGCCGTCAGGATGAGACCGATCACGATCGATGCCGCGCCGTCGGCCCATGCGAGGTGCCATATCTGAGCGAGCAGCAGGCCGATCGCGGCGCTGGCGAGGCCGAGCAATGCGGCCGAGTCCTCAAAGAGAACCGTGAAGACGGTCGGATCCTTCGAGCGAACGACTGCGCTGAGAAGCCCGGTGCGGAAACGCCTTCGGTTGAACTCACGCAGGGCTACCGTCCAGGACGCGCCTTCAAACAGGACCGACAGCCCCAGCACCACATAATTGATGGTGAAGCTCTCCACCGTCGACGGATGCCGCAGCTTGTGAACCCCCTCGTAAAGCGATACGCCGGCGCCAAGGCCGAATATCAGGATCGCAACGACGAACGCCCAGAAATACAGTTCAAGGCCGTGTCCGAACTGGTGCTCCTCGTCGGGCGGTCGCGCCGATCGATGCTGACCGAACAGCATCAGGCCCTGATTGCCGCTGTCTACGAGCGTATGCACTGCTTCGGAGAGCATGGCCGAGGACCCGGTGATCGCCGCCGCAACGAACTTCGTCACCGCCACTAGGAGGTTCCCGGCGAGCGCAGCGTACACCACCCGCTTTGACTTGGCCGCATCACTCACAACAACAAGCTCACAACGAGGTAGGCGGCGCCGGCAGTGAACGCGGCCGCCAGCACGGCGAGAAGGCCGTCATGGGCAATGAGCGCCAGCGCAAATGCGCCAATCGCCGCCCATGATGCGCTCCCCGCGAGCGGCAGGATTTCAAGCGGCGGGATCGTCAGCGAGACGAGGATGCACAAAGCGGCGGAAGCTCGGATATAGGGTTCCTCTGTTAGCGCCTGCAGGCGTGGCTTCAGCAGCTTGTCGATCACCTTGGCGACCGGCGACAAGATCTTCACTGCTCGCTTCAGCGTATCCGCCTTCACCGTGCGGCGCGCGACAAATCCCGGCAGCCACAGGCTATCGCGAGCAAACAGGACCTGGCCGGCAATCAAGATCACGAACGCGGCCATCGCCGACGGCAGGCCGGGAATTCCGCCAGCCGGCGTGAAGGCAATGATCGCCGGCAGCAACAACAGAATGCCGAACGAGCGCCGACCGAGATGAGCGAGGACATCATCGACGCTCACCCTGCAATCGGCCTCGTCCGCGGTTTCCTGCAGCCCATCGAGAACGCCCTTCAGGTCAGCCGGCGTTGCCGTTTCAGCCATGCCCGACCCAGACCTTGTCCGGTGGCGATGGCTCAGGGCGAGGTCTGGCGTGCGCCAGCGACATCGGCTGCCGTAACACCTGCTCACCCGCGGCAACGCTGGCGGCAACTGCAGCCGAGGCGGTGGCACTAGCGGCAGGTGCAGCGGGAGCCATCGCCGAAGCGGCAGGCGCCACCGCCGAAACGGCTGCGGGCGCCGCCGACGAGGCGGCCGCGCTCATGGCTGCCGCTGATGCCGCCTCATCGCTGTCGTTGTCATTGCCGCAAGCCGCGAGACACAGGAGACAGGCCGCCGCGGTCAGGATTGCTGGCTCCTTCATTGGAACTGAACCTCCGGACAGGTGGTAATGATTGCCGCCTCAACGCGGCAGGGGCACCATGGTTCGATGCCCGCTGGGTAACGCATGGCTGTCGCCCGCAATGTGGCGCGCTCGGCCCGGCTTCGCATCAATAGCGATCGAGTAGGCGCCATTTCCGCCGCGTGATCATGGCGTGGCGAAGGACCATGCGTTCGCTGACCGACGAGGTCGGTGGCGAAATCAACATCCACAAAGCGATCAGCACAGCAGTGGGGATTAACAGGGTCATAAGAACCTCCATCATCTGCTGACCTGAGAACGATCGCGCCTCTATTTCGGTTCCGACGAATCGCCGGTGTCGTCGTCAGATTTTGCTTCGGCGTCGTGACGACGGCGCAGCTCGGCTTCCTTTTCCGCCTCGGTCTGCGGGTTGCGGATTTTGTGGGCCACCAGCGCGGCGCCAGGTCCGGCCACGGCCTCGGCTTCGAGTTCGCTACGATCTTCCTCGACAATGTCTTCGGTTTCGCTTTCCGCCGCGGCCTTGCTTCTAGCGTCATCGCGCGGTGGACTTGTCTCGCGTTTTTCGCGGGTCATTGGGCCTCCAGACAAGAACGGCGCGCCCGCATTTCTGCAAGCGCGGCCATCCCAATTTGGCTGTCGATGCTTCTCCGGCGTCCCAGTGACGGACGCCGATCGAAGCTAGCACTGCACGAGCAGCGGATATGGCGTTTGGTAGGTGACGTAATGGCCGTCCTGCGTCACGTAGATCGGCTGGCCGTATTGGTTGACGGCCTGGCAGGTGCCCGGCGGCTGATTCTGTGCCTGCACGAACGACGAAACGACAAAACCTCCAGCGCCGCCGATAAGAGTGCCGATGGCGATCTGTTGCGCATTGCCGCCGAGGGCGGCAGTGACAACCGCGCCGAGACCAGCGCCGACACCAGTGCCAACGCCGATGGGCGAGCAAGCGGAGAGCGTGAGACCGGCAGCGGCTACGGCTGCTATGACGATTCGATTCATTGCGCGTTCCTTCCTTTAGCTGCTGCAGAATGAATCGGCGCCGGACTCGTCCGATCGCGACGCCAACCATCGACGACAACGCTAATCCTGCCGACTGGTTCCGAGGCGGCTGCGCAAGACACGGGGTTCGCCTTTGGAACCTTCGCGCGCCCTTCATCGTTAGCCGTCCGTGATATTCGCTCGGCGGGACAATCGCGTTCGGCTCCTGCACCCCGCGGGTTGGCAGCGAAGGTTCTGTCTTCCGGAACACCATGGCGCTCGGCGCAGCGTTCCCGCCGGCAAGAAGCCTAACCCGCCCGACAGTCGCGAGGGCTGGGGAGTGAGGAACCGATGTCAAAAGCAGACTACGTGAAGACGACCACAGCCGTGGCCGTGGTGCTTGCCGGCTGCGGCGTCGCCGGACCGGCCTTCGCCAATCAGGACGTGATGGACCACATGGAATTAGGTGACGTCGTCCAGCCGAACATCACCTATGACGGCCACAACTTCTCCCGCTTCGATCAGATCAATCTCGATAACGTCTCCGATCTGACCGTCGCCTGGACGTTTCAGCTCGGCGTGCTCGACCAGTATGAGGCATCGCCCCTCGTCGTCGGCGACACCATGTACATGGTATCCCCAGTCAACGAGTCCCAAGGCTTCGGGCAAGCGCCCAACGAAGTGATCGCGCTCGATCTCAACGACGGCGGCGAGATTCTCTGGGAATTTCGTCCTGATATGGACCGCGAAGCGGCGCTGACGGCCTGCTGCGGAAAGCAGACCCGTGGCCTGCAATACGCCGAAGGCAACATCTACTTCCATACCACTGACGGACATGTCTACGCACTCGATGCCGGCACCGGAGAAGCGATATGGCAATCGATCGGTGCAGACGCGAGCGTTCGCGAACACACGACCGGCAATGGCATCATCGTCGGCGACCTCTACATCATTGGTGACGAAGGCGGTGAGTCCGGCGTCCGCGGGCACGCGACGGCGTTCGACATCCATACCGGTCAGATCCAATGGACGATGTACTCCATGGGACCGGACAACGAGGTGGGTATCGGGCCGCGCTTCAACCCCCATTACAATGACGACAAGCGAGGCTCGCTCTCGACTTGGTACGGCAATTCATGGCGCCATGGCGGCGGCACGGTATGGGGCTATTTCACCTACGATCCGGATACCAATGCCCTCTTCTACTCGACCGGCAATTGCAGCCCCTGGAACCCCGACTACCGCCGCCAATGGGGTGAGGTTGACCTCGACGAGAACAATGGCATCGAGGGCTACAAGAACAATTGGTGCGCATCGATGATGTCGCGTGACGCGACGACCGGCGAATTGCTGTGGGCCTACAACGTCACGCCACAGGACTCCTGGGACTTCGACGAACCACAGACGTCGCAATTGGTCGATGTCGACATGGATGGCGACGGCACGATCGACCACACTGTGATGAAGGCGGGCCGTAACGGCTATTTTTATGTCTGGGACCGCTCCAACGGAAAGCTTCTCAACGATCCCTGGCCGTTCGTCTACGTCAACTTCATGACCGGCGTGAACCTCGACACCGGTCGACCGAGCTACAACATCAATACGCTTGAGTTCACCGATGCAACCGACCGCGCCGACTACACGCAGGGTCAGGATATCTTCACGGCCGATCAGCGTGCCGACCCCGACTTCGCCGGCACTGAGGTCTATGTCTGCCCCTACATCCAGGCACGAAACTGGCAGAACGATTCCTATTCCGACCAGACCGGCCTTTATTACGTCGCCACGACGTCGAGCTGCGGTGGGCTGCGTGCCGTCCAAGGCGAGTACGTAGCCGGCCAAGGCTATGTGCTGGAGGACTTCAACCCGCTCGGCCCGATCTACGGCCCGTTCGGCGTCAACGGACAGCCGAACCCGCCCTATGACGGACAGCTCCAGGCCGAGGATCCCGTAGCCGGGGAGACGCGGTGGGCCGTCGACTTTGCCCAGGGCAACAACACGCCGGTGCTCTCGACTGCTGGTGGTCTCGTCTTCCAGGGTGGGTCAGATGACGGCGCCATGCACGCCTACAACGCCGAAACGGGCGAGGACGTGTGGCATTTCCCGACGGGCGCGCCGTTCAGCCAGTCGGCGGTCGCGTACATGCATGACGGCAAGGAATACATCGCCATCATCGCCTCCGGCCCCGCTACCACACAGGTCAATTCCGGCGACGCGTCGAATAACGCCGCTCGCTATCAACGGGCCGGCGCAACGCTCTACGTGTTCGCCCTGCCCGATGCGGTCGTTGATCAGATGTGAGGCTTGGTTAACACGCTGCGGCGCGCAAAGGATATGGTCCGGCCCTCCTGTAGGGACCTGGCCGCCGGAAGGATGCTCGTCTGTGCTTTTCGGGGTTGCTGGTCGTGAAGATCGGCGTCACCCGAGGGCCTTTGGAACAAAACGGCGCGTGTATCAGTTATACTCGACCAAGCATCCGCTGCCGGACTTGGAAATGGGGGATCGGCCTTTCGATGCCGTCGTGCATCGGGAGGCACTACCTGGTTGGAATGAGTGGGAAAGAAAACACCAAGGTGCAGGCCTCAATAAAGCGCCAAGCCGGGCCAACGCCGCCCAGAATCCTTGTCGTCGAAGACGAGGTTCTGGTCCGCATGTACCTGGCGGCGCTCCTTCGTGAGGCCGGAGCCGAGGTGATGGAGGCCGGTAACGGAGAAGAGGCCCGCACTATTCTCTTATCCTCACGCCCGGTGGATCTCATCGTAACCGATTTGAACATGCCGGGCCCGATGAATGGGCTCGGGCTGGCGCGTTGGACAAGGGAGGCTCATCCAGAGACGAAGATCGCCGTGATCTCGGGAGACGTCGCATCGTCCGAGGTGAAGGAAACGGTCGACGCCTTCTACTCAAAGGCAATGGATCCGGAACAACTGAGGGAACAAATCCTGAGCCTTCTCGTTGACCCTACATGACAGGGATTCCGACAAGTCCACTCGTAACCACCCTTATGATGGTCGAAAGCATGTTCTGGTCCGCGTGCAGGTCTCAGAATACCTGCGGGACTGCGGTTACCGGGTAATCGAAGCAGTCAGCGCGGAGGAAGCCATCACCATCCTGCAGTCGGGACAGGTGTGGGTTGACCTCGTCTTCTCCGATGCCGATCTGGCCGGAAACGTGAACGGCTTTGGTCTATCGAAGTGGATTCGCGCCAATTGCGCTTCGGTAACATTCATTCTGTCCGGAAGCCTCGACAAGACCGCGAATCTCGCCGCCGACCTGTGCGAAGCCGGCCCGATGCTTCAGAAGCCCTATGAGCCCCAGACGCTCGTCGAGATGATCAAGCAGTTGGGGGCCCGGGACAATGGGGGTTCGCGCAAAGCGAGCGCCGCCTAGCCGGGCGACGAGCCAATCAAGCCGACAGCCGGTCGCGAGGAATTGTCAGCTTCAGCCGGATGCCATCCTCCAGCCATGTCCTCGTAAATTCACCGCTGAACGCAGATGTAACGGTCGAGTTGGCGAGCAGCGTTCCGAACCCGTCGCGCGTGACTTCTTCCCGAATTGGAGGGCCGCCGGATTCCTCCCAGACGAGGACCATTGATGCCCCCACTTCCGAGCATGTGATCGAAACGCGGCCGTCAGGCACGGACAGGGCTCCGTATTTGGCGGCGTTCGTCGTGAACTCGTGCAGCAAAAGCGCAAGCGCGGTCAAAGCCCCTTCGCCAACGGGAAAGTCGGCGCCGGTGATCGTCACCCTGTCTTTCCGACTGGCCGCGTCATAGGGCTCGACAATCGTCCTCACCAATTCATGTAACGAAACGGGTTGCCTGTCCTTGGCCGAGCCGGGCTCGGTCGAAAGCGTAAGGGCATGCGCCCGAGCCAGCGCCCCCACCCGGTTCTGTATGTCCTTGGCGAGGTCCTTCGGATCGGAGGACCATTGACCGCTGAGGCTGACGACGCTTCGTACCAATGTAAAAAGGTTCTTCACGCGATGATTCATTTCGCGCAGAAGCAGGCGCTGGCGCTCCTCGGCGTTTTTTCGTTCGCTGATGTCGCGCGCGATGGACGACGCCGCCACGATATCGCCAGCCGCATTGCGAATGGGCGACACGGTCAATGAAACCGGGACGAGCGACCCATCCTTCCGCATTCGGACGGTCTCCAGAGGCTTGACCCGCTCCCCGCGGCGCACTTGCTCAAGGATGGATGCTTCCTCATCCTGGCGGCCTTCGGGCACCAGCATCATCACCGACTGTCCGATGGCTTCTGCCGAGGTGTAGCCGAACAGCGTTTCTGCTCCGTCGTTCCAGCTCGACAGGCGCCCCTCGAGATCCTTCGACCAGATGGCGTCTTCGGAGTACTCGACGATCGCCGCCACCGTCTTGGCCGCCAACTCGGCCTGTGCGAGTTCCGCGATAAGCGCCTTCTGACGCTCATGCTGGTCCCTCAATTCGGCGGACGTCTTCGCCATCGCGGCGGCAACGTCATCCAGTTCCGCCACCTGAAGTTTCGGGATCGCCGGATCCTGATCCATACCCATTCTTGCGGCGCCATCGACGAGGAGCCTCACATTGCTTTGCAGGCGCCTCTGCAGTCTGAGAGCGATCCACGCTCCGAGAAGGATCAAGATGACAGATACGGCGACGACCCACATGGCTGCGCGCCAGAACGGCGCCGTCAACGAAGAGCGAGGCACGCCGACGATCGCAGACCAGCCTGTCACCTGAGAACGGTCGAAGGCGTTGAAGAGGGCTATGTCCTCCCGGCTGACATTCTCGATGGTGCCATTGGCGTTTGCCTGCATAGCGGCGACGAGATCGGCCCTGCCGGGCTGGGCGACGAATTGGTCGGGGTCCAAGTTTCTTGCCAGCGTCATGCCCCGGCTGTCGAAGATCGCGACGATCCAATCTTCCGGCTGATTTGCGATAAACGCCGCAAGCATGGGCAGAGGCACCTGCAAGACCAGCGCGGCCGTATCGGAGTCGCGTAGCGGCGCGATAACGGCCACAACGGGTCCCCTACTCGTTTCGACGAGATCGGACACCATTGTCTGTCCATCTCCGATTGCAGCTGCGAGCGCCGGCCGCCAGGCCGCGACATCATCGGGCAACTCCACTGCGCCATCATCGACGCGCGCGCCCGTCACGTCTCTGAGCGTCACCTCGAGCGCCATCTCGCCTTCTGCCGGCGGCGGAAAAAGCGTAGCAGTGACGCGTCGCGCACGAGCCTCTACGGAACGGATGTCGCCATCGGGATCGGCGTCGGCGGCGAGCGTTGTCATGATCCCGAGGACGGAAGCTGCGCTTCGGTCCAGCGCCTGGGCAAGCTGGCGCGCGGCGTCAGCGGCCGAGAGTCCGATGGTCCGTTGTTCGCTCGACGCCCACAGCGTGCCCAACGACGCCGCCAAGGCCAGCCCCGGAACGGCGATTGCGAGGATCAGCAGCCACAGATTGAAGGCAAGCGATCGGCTAGGTCGCCGACTTCTCGGCTCCTTGGCCGCATGAACGTCGCTTGTATGTGACGTAGGGATACTCAAGCGACGCCGAGCCTTGTCAGTCTTCGTTTCCGAGGAGTTATGGCGCACGGCCATGGACGAACCTGCACAACCGTGGATATAGCCCCATCGCCGCGGCGTCGGCGCAATTCGTAATCATCCATAGCGCGAGGCCTTGCGCCTTCGCCTATCCTGCGCCGCTATCACCGATAGGTAAATCCCATGCTTGACCAAACAGCGGGCATGGCGGGCCCTCCTCCGACGGCGCCGCCACCTTCTTTTGAGTCGGGGTTATGACGCTCCACCAGCAGCTCCGTTGTTTGTCAAAGCGCGAGGGGCGTTGCCGACTCGTCCCTGATCAGGATCGCGCGCCTTTTTCAATTAATCCACGAATTGCATGCGCCTCCATAACCTGTCCAGATCAACCCGTCGGCGCGCCCGCCGCAGGTTTGGGCCAGTAGAATCCCGCTGAACCGTTCATGCACATCGAAAGAACATCTGCGAGCACATAGTGCCACGGCGGTGGTGGAGAAGGCGCCGATCGCGGTCAGGCACCAGACACCGCAGTAAGCCACCCTGGTTGGGTGTGCCCGACCTTCGACCCCTTATCGATGTTCAGGCGAGTTGGCGCCGTAGTGAACTCAAAGAGGCGGGATGGTGGCGACCCGGTGGCGACCCGCCCAATAGCCGCGCTAGTCACCCAACGCTATGCTGGCCTGTTAGTTTAAGTAATCCAGTCACTTAAAGTGGCGCGCCCGGAGAGATTCGAACTCCCGGCCCCCAGATTCGTAGTCTGGTGCTCTATCCAGCTGAGCTACGGGCGCCCGCTGCGCGGCGCTCAGGCGCCGCACGGCTGCGGCATAGCTACTGACTGCATCGCCGCAATGCAAGACGGCGGACGGGCCCATCTCGTTTGGCCACATTCCGCCGTCGAAAGCCCGCTCGAAGCGGGCGGTCCGGTTAGCGCCTCACCCGGCCGCAAGCAGCGTTGCGGAGACCACTCTGCGGGTGGTCTCCGCAAGGAGCGTCGGCGATCATGGAGGAGACCGCCGTTACGCCGCTACGCCGCTATGCCTGATGCGTCGCCCAAGCGAGCACAACCGAGAAGAAGCCAAAAACAGCGATTACGACCGCGCTGACGATTGCAGCATCCGTTGGCATTGATGTCTCTCCCGATAGGACAATGCCGCACGATGGCAAATCGAGGCGGCACCGGTCCTTGATCGAGATCAAGCGGACCGAGATTTTCAGGGCTCGACGCGGCGAAGGCGAAGCGCATTGCCGATGACGCTGACCGAGGACAGTGCCATGGCGGCCGCGCCGATGACCGGCGACAGCAATATGCCGAAGGCGGGATAGAGCACACCGGCGGCGATCGGAACACCTACCGCATTGTAGACAAAGGCAAAAAAGAGGTTCTGCCGGATATTGTGCATGGTCGCGGCCGAGAGCCGGCGCGCCTTGACTATACCGGTGAGGTCGCCCTTAAGGAGCGCCATGCCGGCGCTTTCGATGGCGACGTCGGTGCCGGTGCCCATGGCGATGCCGATATCGGCGGCGGCGAGCGCGGGGGCATCATTGACGCCGTCGCCGGCCATTGCGACGACGCGACCTTCGGCTCGGAGGCGCTCCACCACCTCGCCCTTGCGGTCGGGCAGCACTTCGGCCTCGACCTCGTCGATGCCGAGCCTACGCGCCACGGCATCGGCGGTGACGCGATTGTCGCCGGTGAGCATGATGATGCGAATGCCCTCGGCATGAAGGGCGGCGATTGCCGCGGGCGTTGTCTCCTTCACCGGATCGGCTATGGCGACGACACCGGCCGGCTGACCGTCGATCGCGACCAACACGGCGGTGGCGCCGTCTTCGCGCATCTTGTCCGCAGTCTCGACCAGCTGCGTCACGGCAACACCCTCACCGGCGAGGAAGCCGGCATTGCCGACGAGCAGGCGATGGCCGTCAACGAGACCCTTCACGCCCTTGCCGGCGGGGCTGTCGAAATCGCCGGGTTCGGCGAGTTTCAGCTGCCGTTTCTCGGCCTCCCGCACCATGGCGGCGCCGAGCGGATGTTCGGAGGCGCGCTCGAGGCTGGCGGCGAGGCGAAGGAGTTCGGCCTCCTCGAACCCGGGCTGAGCGGCGACGGCGACGACGGAGGGCTTGCCCTCGGTGAGCGTGCCGGTCTTGTCGATAACGAGCGTATCGACCCGCTCCATGCGTTCCAGCGCCGAGGCGTCCTTGATGAGAACGCCCAGCTCGGCGCCGCGGCCGACGCCGACCATGATCGACATCGGCGTGGCGAGACCGAGCGCGCAGGGGCAGGCGATGATGAGGACGCTGACGGCCGCGATCATGGCAAAGGTGAACCGTGGCTCCGGCCCCCAGATCGACCAGGCGGCGAAGGCAAGCGCGGCGCAGAAGATGACGAGCGGCACGAACCAGCTCGACACCTGGTCGGCGAGGCGCTGGATCGGCGCGCGGCTCCGCTGCGCCGAGGCGACCATGTCGACGATCCGTGCCAGCAGCGTGTCGCGGCCGACCTTCCTCGCCTCGATTGTCAGCGCGCCGGACTGATTGAGCGTGCCGCCGATGACCTCGTCGCCGGCGGACTTGGTGACCGGCAGCGATTCGCCGGTGACCATCGATTCGTCGAGCGCGGAGCGTCCGTCGAGGACGACGCCGTCGACCGGCACCTTTTCGCCGGGGCGGACGCGCAAGCGGTTGCCCAGCGCAATCGTTTCGAGCGGAACCTCATGCTCGGAGCCGTCTTCATCGATGCGACGGGCGGTCTTCGGCGCGAGGTCGAGCAGCGCCTTGATGGCGCCCGAGGTGCGGGCGCGGGCGCGCAGCTCCAGCACCTGGCCTAACAGGACGAGCACGGTGATGACGGCAGCCGCCTCGAAATAGACGGCGACGGCACCGCTCTCCATGCGCAGCGAATCCGGGAAGAGGCCGGGCGCGACGGTGGCGACGACGGAATAGACCCAGGCGACGCCGGTGCCGAGCGCGATCAGCGTGAACATGTTGAGGTTGCGCGTGACGACCGAGCGCCAGCCGCGCACGAAGAACGGCCAGCCGGCCCAGAGGACGACGGGCGTCGCCAGGACGAGCTGCACCCAGTTCGACGTCTGCTGACTGATGAAGCCGGAAAAGTCGAAAATGTGCCCGCCCATCTCCAGCAGGAAGACCGGAACGGCGAGCGCGAGGCCGATCCAGAAGCGGCGCGTCATGTCGACGAGCTCCGGGTTGGGGCCTTCGTCGCCGGTGGCGACCAGCGGCTCCAGGCCCATGCCGCAGATCGGGCAGGAGCCGGGGCCGATTTGCCGGATCTCCGGGTGCATCGGGCAGGTGTAGATCGTGCCCTCGGGAACCTCGGGCGCCGCGCGCTCCTCCGGCGACAGGTATTTCTGCGGGTCCGCTTCGAAGCTCGTCTGGCAGCCGTCGCAGCAGAAATAGTAGGTCTTGCCGCGATAGCTGACGCGGTGCTGCGTCTTCGCCGGGTCGACGGCCATGCCGCACACCGGGTCCTTCTCCATGCCTTCGGGAACGGCGTTGAAATCGGGCATCGGGCGGCCGTGATCATGGCCGTCATGACCATGATGATGGTGCGCGTGATCGGTCTGGCTCATCGGCCTTCACCTGTTCCGGACTGCTGGATAACGGTTGACGCATATACCCCCATAGGGTATCTAGTCAACATGCAAGCGGAAACCAAGACAAGCGTCGGCAAACGCCTCAGGCGCATCGAGGGACAGGTGCGCGGCGTCGCCGGAATGGTCGATGATGAGCGTTATTGCGTCGACATCCTGACGCAGATCGCGGCGATCCGCGCGGCACTGCAGAAGGTCGAGGAAGAGGTGCTACGCGATCACGTCTCGCACTGCGTCGCCGATGCCTTCGCCGGCGGCAATGCGGACGAACAGCGTGCTAAGATCGCCGAGTTGGTCGATACGGTTGGACGGATGTCGCGATGAGCAGTTTGCGCAGAGGCATTGTCTGGTTCGTCGTCACATTCATCATCGTGGCGGCGATCGCCGGCGTGCTGATGATCTTCCGCTGAACGGGCCCCGTCGGAACTCAAGCCCGGAGGTTCCGGGTCTCGGCTTCGCCTCGCCCGGTACGACGATATGTCTGGCGTCATTCCGGGTGGCCGAAGGCCGGTCCGAAATCTGGCTAGCGTCGGTGATTAGGCCTCGACCTTGAGCAGCTTGGCCATGGTGGCCCCGATGTCGGACGGTGTCGGCGAGATGGCTGCGCCTGCCGCCTTCAGGGCCTCGACCTTGTCCTGCGCCGTTTCGCCGACGGCGGAGATGGCGCCGGCATGGCCCATGCGGCGGCCTTTCGGCGCGCTGAGGCCGGCGATGTAAGCGACGACCGGCTTGGTCATGGTCGATTTGATGTAATCGGCCGCTTCCTTCTCCTGCGGGCCGCCGACTTCGCCGATGAGCACGACAGCGTCGGTCTCAGGATCCGCCTGGAAGAGTTCGAGGACGTCCTTGAACGAAGTGCCGTTCACCGGGTCGCCGCCGATGCCGACGCTGGTGGAGACGCCGAGGCCATGCTGCTTCAGCTGCGCGGCGGCCTCGTAGGACAGCGTGCCGGAGCGGGCGACGATGCCGATGCGGCCCTGGAGATAGATATGGGCGGGCATGATGCCCATCATGCCGACGCCGGGCGAAATGATGCCGGCGCAGTTCGGCCCGACGAAGCGCATGCGGCTCTCTTTCGGGAAGCGCTGCAGGAAGCGCTTCACGGAGACCATGTCGAGGGTCGGGATGCCATCGGCGATGGAGACGGCGAATTTCAGCCCGGCCTCGGCCGCTTCCATGATCGAGTCGGCGGCGAAGGGCGGCGGTACGAACATCAGCGAGGCGTCGCATCCGGTTGCGGCGACGGCTTCCTTGACGGTGTCGAAGACGGGGAGACCCAGATGCGTTTCGCCGCCCTTACCCGGCGTCACGCCGCCGACAATGTTGGTGCCGTGCGAGATGGCGTCCTGCGCATGGAAGGAGCCGATGCGGCCGGTGATGCCCTGGACGATGATCCGGCTGTCGCGGTTGAGAAGAACGGTCATCGGCGGTTCCTAGGCTTTCGCTGTTTCGCGCCATGCGGCGACGGATTTATGGGCGCCGTCGGCAAGCGTGTCGGCAAGGATGATCGGGCGCGTCGCGGCACGGAGGATCTCCATGCCCTGCTCGACATTGGTGCCCTCGAGACGGACGATGACCGGGACCGGGATATCGACCTCGTCCATCGCTTTCAGGATGCCTTCGGCGACCCAGTCGCAGCGATTGATGCCGGCGAAGATGTTGACGAAGATGGCGCCGACATTCTCGTCGCGCAGCACGGCGCGGAAAGACTTGGCGACGCGCTCCGGCGAGGCCGCGCCGCCGATATCGAGGAAGTTGGCGGGCTCGCCACCGGCGAGCTTGATCATGTCGAGCGTCGCCATGGCGAGGCCGGCGCCGTTGATGATGCAGCCGATGGTGCCGTCGAGGCCGACATAGGAGAGGCCGGCGTCGTTGGCATAGGTCTCGCGCGGGTCTTCCTGCGTCTTGTCGCGCAGCGCTTCGAGGTCGGCATGGCGGAACATCGCGTTCTCGTCGAGCGATACCTTGGCGTCGAGGGCGAGGATGCCGCCGTCCTTGGTCGAAACCAGCGGATTGATCTCGACCATCGAAGCGTCACAGGCGACGAAGGTCTTGTAGCAGCCCAGGATCGCGGCAGACGCCTTGCCGAGCAGCGGTCCGCCGAGGCCGATGGCCGCCGCGATGAGGCGCGCCTGGAACGGCTTCATGCCGAGGACGGGATCGATGGTCATACGAATGATCGCGTCGGGATCGGACGCTGCGACCTCTTCGATGTCCATGCCGCCGGAGGCGGAAGCGACCACCATGATCTGCTCGGTGGCGCGGTCGATGACGAGCGAGAGGTAGAATTCGTGGTCGATGGCGCTCGCCGCCTCGACATAGAGGCTGGAAATGAGCTTGCCGCGCGGACCGGTCTGGATGGTCACCAGCGTCTCGCCGATCAGAGCCTCGGCGGCGTCGGAGACTTCCTGCTCGCTGCGGCAAAGCTTGATGCCGCCGGCCTTACCGCGGGCGCCGGAATGGACCTGGGCCTTGACCGCCCACATCTCGCCGCCGATCTCGCGGGCGCGTTCGACCGCTTCGGCGGCGGTATTGGCTAAACCGCCCTTGGCGATCGGGACACCGTTGCGGGCGAGGAGTTCCTTCGCCTGATACTCGTGAATATCCATGATTGTTCCGTTTAGGCGCCGGTGCGGGCTTTAGCCGCTTCTTCGATGGCGTCGTGGATGATGATTACGTTGCGGGCCATCCGTTCGGATGCCGCATCGATCATCTTGCCGTCAAGCGCCGCAGCGCCGCGGCCCTCGGCCTCGGCCTGCTTCAAGGCCTCGATGATGCGGCGGGCGCGGGTGACTTCGCTCTCGCTCGGCGAGAACACCTCATTGGCCAGCTCGATCTGGCTCGGATGGATCGCCCATTTGCCCTCGATGCCGAGAGCGGCGGCACGGCGGGCAGCAAGGCTATAGCCCTCCGGATCGGCGAAATCGCCGAACGGGCCATCGATGGCGCGCAGGCCATAGGCGCGGCATGCGACGGTCATACGCGTCAGCGCCGAATGCCACATGTCGTAGGGATAGTCCGGGCTCTGGCCGCCGATATTGACGGTGCGCTTGCGGACGCTGGCGGCATAATCGGCGACGCCGAAATGGAGCGCCTCCAGCCGGCCCGGGAAGGCGGCGATCTGCTCGACATTGGCCATGCCGAGGGCCGTCTCAATCAGCGCCTCGAGGCCGACCTTGGTGGTGAATCCCTTGGCTTCCTCGATCTGCGAGACGATCGTATCGACGGTGTAAAGGTCTGCCGGGACACCGACTTTCGGCACGAGGATGGTGTCGAGCTTGTCGCCGGCCTGCTCCATGACGTCGACGACGTCGCGATACATGTAGTGCGTGTCGAGGCCGTTGATGCGCACGGATACGGTCTTGCCGGCGGCGCGCCAGTCGATCTCGTTGAGGGCCTGGATAATGTTCTTGCGCGCCTGCGCCTTGTCCGGCGGCGCCACCGCGTCCTCGATATCGAGGAAGACATAGTCGGCCGCCGAGTTGGCCGCCTTCTGGATCATCGACGGATTCGACCCCGGAACGGCCAGCTCGCTCCGCTGAACGCGTGCCTTGCGCAAATGATGAACGGTATGACTCACTGAAACACTCCTGCCCCTGGGCGGCATTCTTGATCTTATAAGCGCTGTCTTCTCAGCGCTCCGGCCGCCGGAAAGGGCACGTCTTAGCAGCGCTTCGCCGGAGGGCCAATATGGTCCGTCCGCGCCGGGCGGCCTCCAGCCATGCGCTGGGCGCAACCATGGTCACAGCACCGCCGCATCGCCGTGACACGCTCCGCCCTCGCCGCTACCATCGCCATCAAGTGGAAGGAGGCCCCATGAAGACCGCAATGAAGTCAGCCTTGTTGGCCGTTGCCCTCGCCTTGGCGCCCGTCGCCGCGTCGGCGCAGATCATCGGCGCACAGCTCATCGCCAATGGTTTCGAGGCGCCCGTTTTCGTCACGGCGCCACCGGGCGACAGCCGCCTGTTCATCGTCGATCAGCCCGGCCGGATCTGGATCCTGCAGGACGGACAGGTCCTGCCCGAGCCCTTCCTCGACGTCTCCGATCTTGTTCGATATGGCGGCGAGCGCGGGCTTCTCGGCCTCGCCTTCCATCCCGGCTATGCAGATAATGGCCGCTTCTTTGTCGACTACACCAATCGCGATGGCGATACGCGTGTCGTCGAATATCGCGTTTCGGCCGACAATCCGAACCAGGCGGATGCCAATTCGGCCAAGGAACTCCTCGGCATCGACCAGCCGGCCTCGAACCATAATGGCGGATGGCTCGGTTTCGGGCCGGACGGCTATCTCTACATCGCCACGGGCGATGGCGGCGGATCCAACAATCAGTATGGCAACGGCCAGAACCCAGACAGCCTGCTCGCCAAGATCCTCCGCATCGATATCGACAATGGCGACCCCTATGCCATTCCGCCCGGGAACCCTTGGGCCAATGGCGGCGGCGCGGCGGAAGCCTTCGTCTGGGGCCTACGCAACCCCTGGCGTGTCTCCTTCGACGGCAATGACATCTACATCGCCGATGTCGGGCAGGCGCAGTGGGAGGAGATCGATGTCATCACCACCGCAGATGCCGGCACCAATTTCGGCTGGAGCATCATGGAGGGATTGCACTGCTTCCGGGCCAATAGCTGCGACGAGACCGGGCTGACGCTGCCGATCCACGAATATTCGCACAATGTCGGCTGCTCGATCACGGGCGGCTACGTCTATCGCGGCGCGGCGATCCCGGCGCTCGATGGCGCCTATTTCTTCGCCGATTATTGCCGGGGTTTCGTCTCGTCCTTCCGCGTCGTCGACGGGGTGATGACCGACTACCATCCCTGGGCGGCGGAGATCGGCGATGTCGGACGAATTCTGTCATTCGGCGAGGACGCCGCGGGCGAGCTCTACATCGCCTCGGCGAAGGGCAGCATCTACAAGATCGTGCCGCGCTAGGAAGTGGGACCGCGGCCGAGGGTTTGCCCCGGCCGCGGCTTTTGTTCAGCTGAGCTCGCGCTCGGCATAGACACGCATCGCTTCGGCGCAGAAATCGGCGAGGCCGGGTTCCACCGCGTCGAACTGCTTGCGGAAGTCGGGATGGTCGGCATAGAGCCGGCCGAGCCCGATATAGGACTCCCGTACGGGCGTCCAATATTGCTCCAACCAAGCGCGATGCTCGGGGATGAGCGCCTGAACCTCGGCCGAGTCGGCTGCCTTGCCGTCTCTGGCAAGGACGCCGAGGCTTTCCAGGAACGCGTTCCAGCGCTCCGTTGCGGCCTCGAAATCGGCCTTGGTCCAGCCTTTCACCCGCTGCTTGCTCTCATCGATCTTGGTCTGGACGCCGGGTCCGAACCGATCGACGAGGTCTTTCTCATATTGCTTCTGCTTCTCGGGCGAGAAGCCCGAGAACATTTCTTCGCTTGCCATTGTCTTGGCTCCTTCGAGTTCGGCGATCGTGCCGTCGATGGTGCGAAGGAGCTGGCGGTGCCGCTTGACCTCGTTCTCCAGTCTCGCCCGGTGCGCCTTCAGCGCCCGTAGCCGGTCGAAACCCGGTGTGGCGAGGATCGCCTTGATCTGCTCCAGCGGAACGTTGAGTTCGCGGTAGAACAGGATCTGCTGCAACGTCAGCAATTGGTCCTTCTCGTAGTATCGATAGCCGTTGTCGCCATAATAGGCGGGCTTGAGGAGACCGATCTCGTCGTAGAAATGGAGCGTGCGGACGGTAACGCCCGACAGCTTCCCCACTTGCTTGACCGTATATCGCTTCATGACCTCAGGCCCTTGTGACTTGGCCTCAATGGGGTCTGACGTAAGGTGAGGGTCAAGAGGCTTTTGCCGGTCGGTTGCGAATGAGCGCCGAGCCCCCATCTCAGGGAAACCCCTCTCCCTTTCCAGCACCAAAGGCTTTGCCATGTACGATCAAGCAGAGACGCCCGACGCCGCCGGCTCGGGCCAGTTCACCATTGGCGGCGATATGACCGTCAATCGCCTCGGCTTCGGCGCCATGCGCGTGACCGGTCCGGGCATTTGGGGTGAACCCCAGGATCCGGCCGAAGCGATGCGCACGCTGCGCCGCGTCCCCGAACTCGGCATCAATTTCATCGACACCGCAAATTCCTACGGCCCGGAAGTAAGCGAACGGCTGATCCACGAAGCCCTTTCCCCCTATGAGGGGCTGGTCATCGCCACCAAGGCTGGTTTCGTGCGCACGGGGCCCGGTCAATGGAGGATGGACGGCCGGCCCGAGCAGTTGCGCCAGGGCGTCCTTGGCAGCCTGAAGCGGCTTGGCGTCGAGCGCATCGATCTGTGGCAATTGCACCGGATCGACCCGAAGGTGCCGCGCAACGAGCAGTTCGAAGTGATCAAGGCGATGCGCGAGGAAGGGCTCATCCGGCATGTCGGGCTGAGCGAGGTCTCGGTCGAAGAGATCAAGGCGGCGCGGGAACATTTCCCCGTCGTCACCGTGCAGAACCGCTACAACCTCACCGACCGCGGCAGCGAGGAAGTGCTCGATTTCTGTGAAGCGGAAGGGATCGGCTTCATGCCGTGGTATCCGCTGGCGGCCGGCAATCTCGCCGAGGCGGGAAACGCGCTTGCCGATCTCGTGACGCGGGCAACACCGGGCCAGATCGCCCTCGCCTGGCTTCTGAAGCGGAGTCCGGTCATGCTGCCGATCCCGGGCACCGGCAAGGTCAAGCATCTGGAGGAGAACACGGTGGCGGCGATGCTCGAACTCAGCGCCGAGGAATTCGCCGAACTCGACGCCTTCGGCCGCGGACGGTCCTGACGGGGATGACGCTTCCGCCACCGATCCGCATCCTCTCAGCAATAGGGGTGCTGGCGTTCGCCGTGAATGCCTCAAGCGCATTGGCGCAAGACGGCGGGTGGCAGGCTGAGACGATTGACGCGCGGGCGCCAGTGTCGGCGTTGCGACAGGTGGGCGGTGACATCTTCGTCGAAGCGGGCCGGTGGTACCGGGCCGTGCCCTGCGACGTCGGGGTTTGCCTGGAGGCAGGCAGGCCGCCCGCCGATCGCCCCGCACGTGACGGCATTCCCGGCGGCATGGTCGCAACCGCGCCGGGGCCGGGAATTGCCGGCGCCTGGTATGTCGAGCCGACCGACCGTTACGATCACGGCATCCTCGGCGATCGCATCGAAGGCGGCGGCCTCACGGTCGTCGACAACCAATTCCACCAGGCAACCGTCAGCCTCGACGCGACGCAGGTGTTCGAGGACCTGACGCCGCGCATCGCCGATATCGACGGCGACGGGCGCAACGATGTCGTCGTCATCCGCACCACAATTGCCGCCGGCGCGGCCATTGCCGTTTACAGCCTCGGCGAGGACGGGACGATGCGTGAGATCGCATCGATCGCGCCCATCGGGACGACGCATCGCTGGCTCAACATCGCCGGTATCGCCGATTTCAACGGCGACGGCCGGCTCGACATCGCCCTGGTGAAGACGCCGCATATTGGCGGCCGTCTGGAATTTTGGACGCTGCAGGGCGGTCGGCTCGTTCTCCTCGCAGCCGCGGAGGGTTTCTCGAACCACGCGATCGGCACGACCGAACTCGGCATGTCGGCGATTGCCGAGGTGACGGGCGACGGCATCGCCGATCTGGCGCTGCCGGATGCTGGCCGAACGGCGTTGCGAATAGTCAGCCTCGGCTCCGGCGGGATCGTCGATGTGGCGACTGTGCCGCTGGGTGGTCAGGTCACGACGGCAATCGGGACGTTCGCACTGGACGGACGGACGGTGTTCCTTACCGGCCTCGCCGACGGCCGGCTGGTGGCAATCGGTCCGGCGCCCTAGCGAGGAATGGGCACAACCTCATTGGCGGCGACCGCCGACAATGAGGCGCCGACGCCTGGGGGCGTCGGCGCGTAGCATCGTTCGGGCGTCGGGACCCCTAGGGCGTCCAGATGCCTTCGAGCGAAATGAAGGCGAGGCCGTTATTGGCGTTCATCGGCACGACCAGCTGATTGGCGGTCGGGTCGTAGCACATCGACGCGGCACTCGAGATGTTCTCGGCGATGAGGACGGCCTCCTCGCCGGGACGGATCATCGAGATGCCGCCATTGCGCACGCTGGTCACGAATTTGGTGCCGTCCGGCATGATGACGAGACCGTCGTTGCCCGGCTGCACCGCATGCTCTGTGAGCAGCATTTCGCCGGTGTTGATGTCGTAGGTGACGACGCCATCGTCGCCGATATGACGACGACGAGGTTGCCGTCAGGGTCGAAGGCGACGCCGTTCGGCGAGTTGAGGCCCGGCGCGCCGGTATCGATGAAGACCGAAGCGGTACCGTCCGGCGTGATCTTCCAGATCCGACCGTTGTTGCCGGAGATGCTGGCGTAGATCGTGCCGTCTTCGGCAACCTCGATATCGTTGAACGCACCGGCGTCGACGGCGATGCGGCCGACCGGTTCGCCGGTCGCCATGTCGAACATGGCAATCGCCGCGGTCTGAGGCAGGTTCTGACCGGGGTTGTCCGGGTCCGGCGTGCCGCCATCGCGATCGGCGAGATAGAGGATGCCGTTCATGATGTCGCTGCCGAAGGGTTCGTTGAGGACCAGCGGCGGGACCATGTTGTCACGCTGGGCGCCGGCATTGGCGTAGCCAATCCAGCGGGGCGTGTTGACGGTGCCATCATGATTGATGAGGGCGATCCAGGCGTCGTTGGCACGAACGCTCTGACCGACACCACGGGACGGGGCGACGATGACGTCCCGAGCGGGATCATAGGAACAGCTCTCGACGGAGTAGAGCCCGCCATACATGACCGCGTTGGCCATCGGGGCGAAGTCGTTCGGCGGGTTCGGGTTGTCGGCGGTCGGCGCCGGCGGCGCGGCCGGAAGGCCTGCCGGATTGCCGACATAGTAGGGGCGCTGCGCCTGCTGTTGCGCGACAGCGAAGCTGGTCCCGGCCAATAAGACCGCGGCACCAGCTGCCAGTATCTTCTTCATATAGTCCCTCCCATTTGTTTATGTTTTTCGCCCTTTACGGACGCGGGAGGGACTATACCTTAGCTCTCAAGACCGTATCGCGCTTTTTCTTGGGTGCCCTTTTAAAGGCGACTCTTGCGGTAAGTTGAACACAGTCGCTTGCCCGGCGGGTCTCGGCCGCTATAACGACGCTTTCCCAGGCGGGGGCGGCATGACGAACAAAGCGCTTTTCGACGTGGTCGGCATCGGCAATGCCATTGTCGATGTGATGACCCGAACGGATGATGATTTCCTCGTCGCCGAGGAGCTTGTGCGCGGGTCGATGCGCCTGATCGATGCGGACGAGGCCGAGCGCCTGTACCGGCGCATCGGGCCGGCGACCGAATCCTCCGGCGGCTCGGCCGGGAACACCGTCGCCGGCATCGCCTCGCTTGGCGGGCGCGCGGCCTTCATCGGCAAGGTCGCCGACGATCAGCTCGGCCGCATCTACCGCCACGACATGCAGGCGATCGGCGTATCGTTCGATACGCCGCCGCTGGTCGAAGGGAACCCGACCGGCCGGTCGATCATCCTCGTCACGCCCGACGGCGAGCGCACCATGAACACGCTTCTCGGCGCCGCGCATGCGCTCGGCCCCGACGACATCAATCCGGCAACGATCGCAGCGTCGGCGATCGTCTTCCTCGAAGGTTATCTCTGGGATCCGATGGAGGCGAAGGCAGCGTTCCGTAGGGCCGCCGTGCTCGCCCATGAAGCGGAGCGAAAGGTCGCCCTGACGCTGTCCGACACGTTCTGCGTCGACCGCTATCGCGCCGAGTTCCTGGAACTCATCCGCGATCGCTCGGTCGATATCGTCCTTGCCAATATGCATGAGCTGCGTGCGCTCTATGAAACCGGCGATCTCGACAGCGCCCTTGCCGCCATCCAGCGCGACGCCTCCCTTGCCGTCGTCACGGCGAGCGAGATCGGCTCCTATGTCGTCACGCCCGAGACGATCGATCATGTGCCGCCGCATCCGGTCGATGCCGTTGTCGACGCCACCGGCGCCGGCGACCTCTATGCCTCGGGTTTCCTCTACGGCCTCGCCCGCGGGCTGCCGCTCACCAATGCCGCCGCGCTCGGCTCCTTCGCCGCCGCCGAGGTCATCTCGCATATGGGCGCGCGGCCACAGGTGTCCCTGGCCGACGCGGCGAAAGCGGCGGGGCTTTTGCTCTAGCCGATCAACCGGCTGACGAGCTTGGCGGTGTAGTCGACCATGGGCACGACGCGCGCATAGTTGAGCCGGGTCGGGCCGATAACGCCGAGAGCGCCGACGATGCGCTGGTCGCTGTCGCGATAGGGCGAGACCACCAGCGACGATCCCGACAACGAAAAAAGGTTCGATTCGGAACCGACGAAGATCCTGACGCCGTCGCCGGTCTCGGCGCGCGTGAGCAGCGAGATCAGCTCGCGCTGGGCTTCGAGATCGTCGAAGAGGAGCCGGATGCGCTCCAGGTCTTCTGCGGCTTTGACGTCTTCGAGGAGGTTCGACTGGCCGCGGACGATCAGCGTCTCCGGCCGGTCGGCGGCAACGCTTGCCCAGCTGGCGAGACCGGCGTCGACAAGCTTCGAGGTGAGCTGATCGAGCTCGGCCTGGACGGCGGCACGGCTGTTCTCCAGCTCGGCCGTCGCCTCTGACAACGTGCGGCCACGCAGCGCCTGATTGATGTAGTTGCCGGCCTCGACCAGCGCCGATTGCGTCGTGCCGGGGTCGATATTGATCAGCCGGTTTTCCACCGTGCCATCGTCGCCCACGAGAACGACGAGGGCGCGCGAGGGTTCGAGACGGACGAACTCCACCTGACGAAGGCGGATATCGGACTTTCCAGCGAGGACGATGCCTGCGCCGCGCGACAGGCCGGAGAGGCTCCGGCTCGCTTCGGCGAGGACGTCCTCGAAGCTGCGGCCGGGTTCCTTCGCCTTGATCTGGAACTCGATGCGCCGCCGCTCTTCGGCGGACAGGTCGCCGACCTCCAGCAGGGCATCGATGAAGAAGCGAAGGCCGGTCTCGGTCGGGATGCGGCCGGCGGAGGTGTGGGGCGAATAGATGAGGCCGAGCTGTTCGAGGTCGGCCATGACATTACGGACCGAGGCCGGCGACAGGCTGATCGGCAGCAGGCGGCTGACATTGCGTGACCCGACCGGTTCGCCGGTTTCGAGATAACTTTCGACGATACGGCGAAAGATATCGCGGGCGCGCTGGTCGATGCCGGTAAGGCCGGCCGAGCCGACGGCGGGGCCGGCAAAGGGCGATGGCTCGTTCATGACGCGATATTAGCGCCGAGTAGGCCGTCCGCTTCAAGCGGGCTTTACCCCGGCGCGCTGAGGTGGCACCAAGCGGCCTTGTTCCGTTGGAGAAATAAGCCTTATGCGGCCGTCGAAACGCGCCCCTGATGAACTTCGTGCCGTGAGCCTGGAGCGCGGCACCTCCCGCCATGCCGAGGGCTCGTGCTTGGTCCGCTTCGGCGACACGCATGTCCATTGCACCGCCAGCGTCGACGAGCGTGTGCCGTTCTGGCTTCGCGGCGGCGGCAAGGGCTGGGTTACGGCCGAATATGGCATGCTGCCGCGCGCCACCCATGAGCGCATGCAGCGCGAGGCGGCCAAGGGCAAGCAATCCGGCCGCACCCAGGAGATCCAACGCCTGATCGGACGATCGCTGCGCGCCGTGGTCGATCTCAAGGCACTCGGGGAACGGCAGATCGTTATCGACTGCGACGTCATCCAGGCCGATGGCGGAACGCGGACCGCCTCGATCACCGGTGCCTGGGTGGCCCTCCACGACGCGCTGGAATGGATGAAGACGCGCGACATGCTGACCAGCACGGCCTTGATCGACCAGGTGGCGGCGATTTCCGTCGGCATCTATGGCGGTGAGCGCATCCTCGACCTCGACTATGACGAGGATTCGGAGGCCGAGACCGACGCCAATTTCGTCATGACCGGGTCGGGCGGGATCGTCGAAGTGCAGGGGACGGCCGAGAAGACGCCGTTCAGCGCCGACGAACTGCAGGGGATGATGGCGCTGGCCAAGGGAGGCATCGACCGGCTCGTCGAACTCCAGAAGCTTGCCGTTTCTTGAGCGTAAAACACCATCTCAAACGCGGCGATCGCCTCGTCATCGCCAGCCATAATCCCGGCAAGGTGCGCGAGATCGCGGCTCTTATCGAGCTCTTCGGCATCGAGGCGGTGCCTGCGGGCGACCTCGGCCTCGACGAGCCGGAGGAAACCGGGGCGACGTTCGAGGCGAATGCCGAGATCAAGGCGCGTGCCGCGGCGAAGGCGAGCGGATTGCCCGCGCTCGCCGATGATTCCGGCCTCGTCGTTGATGCGCTCGGTGGCGATCCCGGGATCTATTCGGCGCGTTGGGCCGGGGCGGACAAGAACTTCGCCAAGGCGATGCAGGATGTCGAGGAGCGGCTGCACCTGGCGGGCGGCAACGATCCCTCGTTTCGAACCGCCCGCTTCGTCGCGGTGCTCTGCCTTGCCTGGCCCGACGGCGGAACGACCACTTGGCGCGGCGAGATCGAGGGCGACCTCGTCTGGCCGCCGCGCGGCGACCAGGGCTTCGGCTACGACCCGATCTTCCGGCCGGAGGGGCACGACCGAACCTTCGGCGAGATGGACGCCGAGGAGAAGCACGGTTGGCGCGAAGGCCATGATCCGCTATCGCACCGGGCGAGGGCTTTTGCGCGATTCGCGCGGGATCTTGAGATCAGCGGCTAGGTTCATGACGAACCCCTCCGATGCCGGTTTTGGCGTCTATGTGCATTGGCCGTTCTGCGCGGCCAAGTGCCCCTATTGCGACTTCAATTCCCATGTCCGCCACCAGGCGATCGACCAGCAGCGCTATGCCGCCGCCTTTGCCCGCGAGATCGCGGCGACGGCCGAGCGGGTTCCCGGCCGAACGGTTTCCAGCATCTTCCTCGGCGGCGGCACGCCGTCGCTGATGGAGCCAAAGACGGTTGGCGCCATCCTCGATGCGATCGGCGGCGCCTGGTCGATCGACCCGGATGCGGAAGTGACCCTGGAGGCAAACCCCTCCAGCGTCGAAGCCGAGCGTTTTCGCGGCTACCGCGCCGCGGGCGTCAATCGCGTGTCGCTCGGCGTGCAGGCCCTCAACGACGCTGACCTTCGTTTTCTCGGCCGGCTGCACAATGTCGACGAGGCCTTTGCTGCGATCGAGATCGCCCGGGCGACGTTCCCGCGCATTTCCTTCGACCTCATCTATGCACGCCCCGGTCAGACGCCGGGTGCCTGGGCGGCCGAGCTCGACAAGGCGATCGACCGCGCCGCCGACCATCTGTCGCTCTACCAGCTGACCATCGAGGAAGGGACGCCCTTCTTCGCGCTGCATAAGGCCGGCAAGCTACCGGTGCCGAACGATGAGGAAGACGCCGCGCTCTACGCCGTGACGCAGGAGGTGTGCGACCGCCGCGGCCTGCCGGCCTATGAGATCTCAAACCACGCGGTGCGCGGTGCCGAGTGCCGCCACAATCTCCTCTACTGGCGCTACGGCGAATATGCCGGCATCGGGCCGGGCGCACATGGCCGCCTGATCCTCGCCGACGGGCGCCATGGCACGGCTGCGATCAAGAGCCCGGAGACCTGGCTTGAGCGCGTCGACTCCTGGGGCGACGGGTTGGAGCTGGACGAACGGCTCGGCCGCGAGGAAGAGGCCGACGAAATGCTGCTGATGGGGCTCCGCCTCACCGAAGGCATCGACCTGGCGCGCTATCAGAAGCTCGCCGGCCGAGAACTCGACCCAGGCCGGCTCGCCGATTTGACGACCCACGGCATGGTCGAGACGCTGCCGTCCGCCAAGGTGCGGGTGACGCGCGCAGGCGCTTTCGTGCTCGACGCCGTGGTGGCGGATCTCGCAGCCTAGCTACTGATTTCCGAAGAAGCCGCCGATGAGGCCGCCACCGCCGGCGACCACGGCCGCGAAGCTGTTCGGTGCCGGGTCGATGATCTGCGCGCCGCTCGGATTGATCTGATAGATGGCGAGCGTGCGCTGGTTGGTGCCATTGGACAGGAAGCGGAAGGCGCCATCGATGCCGCGGAAGCCGTTCGGATCGGTGATCGAGGCAACGGCATAACGCTGCGCCCCGTAATTCGCGGCCAAGCCGGCGGCGAGAATGGTCGCGTCGTAGCCGAGGCTCGCGGTCGGGAATGGATCGACGCCATAGGCGGCACGATAGCGGGCGGCGAAGGAATCAAACCCGCTCTCATCCGGCGCCGGGTACCAGGCGCCATAGAGCGTCGATTCGTTCTTGATGCGGTCGTCGTTCCACTGACCGCTGCCGAGCAGCTTCACCGCATCGAGATCAACGCCCTTGGCGGCGATGATCTGCGCCATGAATGGAACCGCATCGCCGCCGTCGGGCATGTAGATCGCGTCGGCCTGACCGGCGAGGACGATATCCGCCACGGCCTCGGCGGCCGACTGCATCGCGCCGCGGTCTAGGGCATAACGCTGGACGACGACGAGGTGAGCGCCGGTGCTGGCGATGGTCTCGCGCAGGGCGGCCTCGACGACCGTGCCATAGGCGTTATCGGGCAAGAGCGCGGCAATCGCCGTGTGGCCGTTTGCGGCGGCGTAGGGGATGATGCGCTGCACGTCGGTGCGCGGCAGGAAGGACAGGAGATAGACGCCCTGCGAAGCGACGCTGGCGTCGGTGGAGAACGCGACCATCGGGATGCCCGCCTGTCGCGTGACCTGCGCCACGGCCGGAACTTCCTGAGCGAACAGCGGGCCCAATATGAGCTCGGCGCCCTGGCTCACCGCCTCCTGGGCGGCGGCGCGAGCACCTTCGGCAGTGCCGCCGGTATCCTTGACCATGACCTGGATGTTGGCGCCCTGGAATTCACGCAGCGCCATTTCCGACGCGTTGCGGAGATTGGTGGCGATCTGCGCGGCGTTGCCATTGGCCGACAGCGGCACGAGCAGGGCGACGCGGACGGTGCCGGTGCCGAGGACCTCGCCGGTGACCGGCGCGTTGCCGATCTGCGGCGTGGTCGGGGGACCGTTGAAGGTGAAGCCGGTCGGCGCGCAGGCAGCAAGCATCAGCAGCGCGATCGCCGCCAGCGTCAGCTGCGCCAGTCGTTGGCCCGTGCGTATATCGATCCGGCCCAAAGCCCCTCTCCTTACGCCCCACAATGGCAGCGACCTGCTACAACTCGGCCGCGACCCTACGGAGGTGCCAATGTCCTGTCAAAGTGTCGGTAATGTGTCATTCACGGTCTTGTCGCCGTCATGACGACCGCCGGATCGGAACGACCGCGGCGCTATGTCCTTGGCGCCACAGAAATCGACGCTGCGGTTCTGGCGCCCGGCCTTTACGTGACCGCGACGCCGATCGGCAATCTCGGCGACGTCACCTTGCGCGCACTCGAAGTGCTCGCCGCGGCAGATGTCATCGCCTGCGAGGACACCCGCATCACGTCGCGGCTGACGCAACGCTATGGCATCGCGACGCCGCTGCTTGCCTATCACGAGCACAACGCGGCGCGGCAGCGGCCACGCCTGCTCGCCATGCTGGCCGAAGGCAAGGCGGTGGCACTGGTGAGCGATGCCGGCACGCCGCTGGTGTCGGATCCGGGCTATCGGCTGGTGACGGAAGCCATTGCAGCAGGCCAAGCGATCGTCCCGATCCCAGGCGCCTCGGCCATGCTGGCGGGCCTCGTCGGCGCGGGCTTGCCGAGCGACGCGTTCCTGTTCGCCGGTTTCCTGCCGGCGAAGGCATCGGCACGACGAAGGCGCCTTACGGAGCTCGCCATCATCCCGGCAACGCTCATCTTCTATGAGGGGCCTCAACGCGTCGCCGACTGCCTTGCTGACATGAAAGCGGTGTTCGGCGACGAGCGACAGGCCGTCGTGGCCCGCGAGCTGACGAAGAAATTCGAGACCTTCCGCCGCGAGACGCTCGGCGCACTGGCCGAGCAATTCGCCGCTGAGCCGGCGCCCAGGGGCGAGGTGACAATCATTGTCGGGCCGCCGGAGGACGCCCCGCCCAGCGAGGATAGGATCGACGACGCGCTGCGCGAAAGGCTGCAATCCATGAGTCCGGCCAAGGCGGCCGCCGAAGTCGCCGCCGCAACGGGCGTGGCGAAGAGCGACATCTATCGCCGCGCGCTGGCCCTGAAGGCAGAGGGCAATGGCGACTAGGGGCAAAGCCTCGCCCGAGCGGCAGCTGGCGGAAAAGCGCGGCCGGCGCGCCGAGGCGATCGCCGCCTGGTATCTCCGCCTCAAGGGCTACGGCATTCTCGCCCGCCGCTTCCGCGGCCCGATCGGCGAGATCGACCTGGTGGCGAAGCGCCGGCGAACGCTCGTCTTCGTCGAGGTCAAGGCGCACGCCAAGGACGAATCCGGCCTCGACGCCGTCGACGCCAAGTCACGTGCCCGGATCGCCCACGCCGCCGAGGCATGGCTGATGCGCTATCCGGCCGCTGCCGCCTTCAAGCTTCGCTTCGACGTTATCCTCGTGCCGCCAGGCTTCGGCCGGCCGAAGCACCTGCGTAATGCCTTCGGCGCGGCTGGGGCGCTTCAATGACGGCGAGCCTTGCCATCAGCCGGCCGTCCGCGCATACCGCCCGCGAAACCAAGGAGGGTCGATGAGCCTCTCAGTCGCAGTGCAGATGGACCACATTGCCGGCATCAATATTGCCGGTGACACCAGCTTTGCGCTGATGCTGGAAGCGCAGCATCGCGGGCATCAGCTCTTCCATTACACGCCGGACCGACTGTCGCTGCGCGATAGCCGCGCGGAAGCGTGGATCGAACCGGTGCGGGTCCGCGACGAGGTCGGCGATCATTTCACGCTCGAAGCGGGCGCCAATACCGACCTGTCGACGATGGACGTCGTCCTGCTGCGCCAGGATCCGCCCTTCGACATGGCCTACATCTCGACGACGCATATCCTGGAGCGCATCCATCCGGGCACGCTCGTCGTCAACGATCCGGTGTCGGTGCGGAACGCGCCTGAGAAGCTGTTGGTGACGACATTCCCGGACCTCATGCCGCCGACGCTGATCAGCCGCGACCGCGAGGCGATCCGCCGCTTCCGCGCCGAGCATGGGGACATCATCATCAAGCCGCTCTACGGCAATGGCGGCGCCGGCGTCTTCCGCCTCACCGAGGGCGACCAGAACCTCACGGCGCTGCTGGAGATCTTCGAAACCGCCTATCGCTCGCCCTTCGTTGTGCAACGCTATCTCCCCGAGGTGCGCAAGGGCGACAAGCGCATCATCCTCGTGGAGGGCGAGGCGGTCGGCGCGATAAACCGCGTCCCGGCCGCGCATGAGACGCGGTCGAACATGCATGTCGGCGGTCGGGCGGAGCCGGCGGAGCTGACCGAGCGCGACCACGAAATCTGCGCCCGCATCGGCCCGACGCTCCAGGCCGGTGGTTTCGTCCTCGTCGGCATCGACGTCATCGGCCCCTATCTCACCGAGATCAACGTCACCTCGCCGACGGGCGTCCGCGAAGTGCAGCGCTTCGGCGGCGCCGATATCGCCGCGCTCACCTGGGATGCGATCGAGGCGCGGCGTCGGGGCGCGACGGTCGCGTGAGCGATAAGCGCCCGGTCGTCGTCGCACCAGTGGTCGTCACTGGCGTCTCGACCGGAATCGGCCGCGCCATCGCAAAGGTGCTTGTCGACGCCGGCGTGCCTGTGTTCGGCAGCGTCCGCAGCGCAGAAGATGCCGCCGCCTTCGAGGCCCAGCTCGGCTCCCTTGCTACTGCCCTTCGTTTCGACGTGCGCGACGGCGACGCGATCGCCGCGGCCGCCGAACGTGTTCAGGCCGCGCTTGGCGACAGGCAGCTCGCGGGCCTCGTCAACAATGCCGGCATCGCGGTGCCGGGACCGCTGGAATATCTGCCGGTGGACCAGTTCCGCGATCAGCTCGAGGTCAATGTCACCGGCGTCCTGGCGGTGACGCAGGCGTTCCTGCCGATGCTGAAGGCGCCGGAGGGTGCGCCCGCCGGCCGGATCATCAACATCTCCTCGGTCAGCGGCGCCACCGCCTTTCCCTTTCTCGGCGCCTATGCGGCGGCGAAGTTCGGGCTCGAAGCACTGTCCGACACGATGCGCCGTGAACTCGGCGTCTACGGCATCGCCGTGAGCGTGGTGCAGCCGGGTGGCGTGGCGACGCCGATCTGGGACAAGTCCAACGACGTCGATATCCCGATGCCGCGGCGCAATCCCTATCTGCAGGGCCTGAAGGTCTTCCGCGACCTCGGTCAATCGGCAGGGGCGCAGGGCATGCCGCCGGAGCGGATCGGGCAGAAGGTGCTCGCCATTCTCACTGCATCACGGCCGAAGCCGCGCTATCTGGTGACGCAGGGCGTGGTCACCGAACGCATCATGCGCATGCTGCCGACGCGGCTTCTGGATCGGCTGATCGCGCGGCGGCTCGGATTGACTGAGAAGCGCTGACGCCATGGCGTCCGCCACGGCGCGGCCCTATGTTTGTTGAAGCAGGAAATGCGGCAGGAGAGGTCATTATGAAAGTTGGGGTTCTGGGTACGGGTGATGTCGGCAAGGCGCTCGGCGACGGGTTTCTCGCCACCGGCCATCAGGTGATGATGGGCTCGCGCAGCGCCAGCAATGAATTGGCGCTGGAATGGGCGGCCAATGGGGGCGCGGAGGCCACCGTCGGCACCTTCGCCGAGGCAGCCGAATTCGGCGAGCTTATCGTCTTCGCCACCAAGGGCGTCGCCAATGGCGATGTCGTCGCCGCGGCCGGGGCAGAGAAATTCGCCGGCAAGGTGGTGATCGACGCCACCAACCCGCTGGACCTTTCCGCCGGCCATCCCGACCTTGCCATCAAGGGCGACGATTCGGGCGGCGAGTCCCTGCAGCGCGCCCTCCCCGGCGCCAAGGTCGTGAAGGCCTTCAACATCGTCAATTACAGCCTGATGTTCCGCCCCGAGCTGCCCGGCGGCCCGCCCGACATGTTTATCGCCGGCGACGACATGGCGGCGAAGGAAACCGTGCGCTCGATCCTCACCGATTTCGGTTGGCCGGCGATCGACATCGGCGGCATTCGCTCGGCGCGCTGGCTCGAGGCGATGTGCATGGCCTGGGTGATGGCGGGCATGGCAACGCAGAACTGGCGGCAGGCTTTCAAGATGTTGCGGGAGTGATTGCGCTTTCCGTTCCGTTGAACGATCGCCTTAACCGGGCGGGTTGCGTTTGTTCACTTCTTGTTCTAGCGTGACGCTTCCAGCCTGAACGGGCTTGGCGGGGGTTAGCCGATGGTCAGCCACGTCACTACCGTGGCCTTTCGCGGCATCGAGGCGGTGCCGGTCGACGTCCAGGTGCAGATTGCGCCTGGGCTGCCGCATTTCGCTGTTGTCGGCCTGCCGGACAAGGCGGTTGGCGAGAGCCGCGAGCGGGTGCGCGCGGCGCTCCATGCCTCGGGTCTGGCGCTGCCGCCGAAGCGGATCATCGTCAATCTCGCGCCGGCCGATCTTCCCAAGGAAGGCAGCCATTACGACCTCCCGATCGCGCTCGGCCTGATGGCCGCGATCGGGGCGTTGCCGGCCGATCAGCTGGCCGATTACGTCGTCCTCGGCGAACTCTCGCTCGACGGCACGATCGCGCCGGTCGCCGGCGTCCTGCCCACCGCGATCGCCGCCAATGGCATGGGCCGCGGGCTCATCTGCCCGCTCGCCTGCGGCGCCGAGGCGGCCTGGGCGAGCCGCGACATGGACATCCTCGCCGCGCGCAGCCTCATCGCCGTCGCCAATCATTTCAAAGGCTCGCAGATGATGGCGCGGCCCGAGCCCGCCATCGCCGAACCGGCGGCGAAGCTGCCGGATCTCGCCGAGATCAAGGGCCAGGAAACCGCCAAGCGCGCGCTCGAAGTCGCTGCGGCCGGCGGCCACAATCTCCTGATGGTCGGCCCGCCCGGCGCCGGCAAGTCGATGCTCGCCTCGCGCCTTCCCTCGATCCTGCCTCCGCTCGATCCGCGCGAACTCCTCGAAGTGTCGATGATCGCCTCGATCGCTGGCGAACTCACCGACGCCAAGCTTTCCAACCGGCGGCCGTTCCGCGCGCCGCATCATTCCGCCTCGATGGCGGCGATGGTCGGCGGCGGCCTCCGCATCCGCCCGGGCGAAGCCTCGCTCGCCCACAACGGCGTCCTCTTCCTCGACGAGCTGCCGGAATTCGCGCCGGTGGTGATCGATTCGCTGCGTCAGCCGCTGGAAGCCGGCGAGGTCGCCATCGCCCGCGCCAACAATCACGTCACCTATCCGGCGCGGTTCCAGCTGGTGGCCGCGATGAACCCCTGTCGCTGCGGCCTCGCCGGCGAGCCTGGCCATAGCTGCGCCCGCGGCCGGAGCTGCGCCGCCGATTATCAGGGGCGGCTGTCGGGTCCATTCCTCGACCGTATCGATATCCGCCTCGAAGTGCCCGCCGTCAGCGCGACGGACCTCATCGCGCCGGCAGCCGCGGAAACCAGCGCCATCGTCGCCGAACGCGTTGCCGCGGCGCGGGCGATCCAGCGCGAACGCTATCTCGCCCTCGGCACGCCCGAGATCACCACCAATGCGCGCTGCTCGACGAGCCAGATCGAGGCGGCGGCCCATGCCGACGGGCCGGCGCTCGCCCTCCTCCGCGACGCCGCGGAATCGATGCGCCTCTCCGCCCGCGGCTATCACCGCGTCCTCAAGGTCGCCCGCACCCTCGCCGATCTCGACGGCGAGGGCGCCATCGGCCGCATCCACCTCGCCGAGGCGCTGTCCTTCCGCATCGCCGGCGCGCAAACGGCGCTGGCGGCTTAGGTTTTCCACAGGCGCTGCTCTGGCCTGCGGCGACGGCGCAACCGCATCAAGCAAATCGAAAGCATGTTCTGACAGTCTCCGAGCGCTCCCGAGGGACGGGCGGCCGGAGGTCCATGGAAAGCGATCCGCGACAGGATTCCGCCGAAGAGGCGGCGCGCGACGAGGATGACGACGCGCTGCCCGTGCGGCCGCGTGGCTTCTGGCTGGCGGCGGCGTCGCCGGGGCGATTGCCGGCGCTTTCTTCGTCGTCGCCGTCATCATGCCGATGACGGCGCCATACCTTGCCGTCGCCGCCGTTTTTGCCGGCGTCCTCATCGGCGCGCTGTTGATGCGCCGGGCGCGCGACCGCGAGCTGGTGGCGGTGCTCGGCCCCGACGACGAGCGTTCGGCGGACCATGCCTGGGAGATGAGCGACATTGCCGAGCATTACCGCCATGTCGCCGAAAGCCGGCGCCGCGCCGAGGCGGCGAGCGACGCCAAATCGCGCTTCCTCACCACTGTCAGCCATGAGCTGAAGACACCGCTCTCGGGCATTCTCGGCCTCGCCGACGTCCTCCTCGACACCAAGCTGTCGCCCGAGCAGGAGACCTTTGCCCGCGCCATCGGCAATTCCGGCGAGCTGATGCTCGGCCTCGTCAACGACATGCTCGATTTCGCCCGCATCGAGGCCGGGCGCTTCGATCTCGCGCCGCGTCCGACAGCGCTCCAAGCGACGCTGGAGGGCGTCGCCGAGCTCCTTTTCAGCCGCGCCGATGCCAAGGGCCTCGACCTCGCCACCGAGGTCGACCCGTCCCTGCCGGCCTCCGTCATGGTCGACCCGGCGCGCCTTCGTCAGGTCCTCATCAACCTCGCCGGCAATGCGATCAAATTCACCGAAAGCGGCGGCGTCGCCATCCTCGCCGGTCCCGATCCCGACGACGCGGGCCGGATTCGCTTTGCTATCGAGGACAGCGGCCGGGGCGTGCCGCCGGAACTGGCCGAACGCATCTTCGACGAATTCGAGCAGGCCGACACCGACGGCGAGAACCGCCTCGCCGGTAGTGGCCTCGGCCTTGCCATCGCACGCCGCATCGTCCGGCAGATGGATTCCGATATCGCCCTCAGCGATCGGCCTGGCGGCGGTTCGGTCTTTTCCTTCTCGCTGGTCCTTCCGGTCGCGGCAGGCGACATCGAGACTATGCCGGCCCTCGGCTCCCGACGCGCCCTTGTCGTTGCGCCATCCGGCCTCGCCGCTCCGGTGCTGTCCCGGCAGCTCGAAGCGGCCGGGATCAAGGCTCGCATCACCGACAGCGCGCCGCAGGCGGCGGCGCTGGCCGGCGCGGCGCAGGCGGCCGGCGAAAGCTACGACTTCCTCTTTCTCGATGCGCGGTGCGGCGATCCGGCGGCCGCGCTTGCCGTCATCCGCGAGGCGGCGGGTACGCCTCTCCCGGCTGCTATTCTGATCGCACCGGGCCGGCGCAAGAGCGTGGCGGAGCTGCAGGCAGACGGCTTCGACGCCTATCTGGTGCGCCCGGTCCGGCGCCAGTCGCTGCTGCGCATCGCCGAACAGCTGGTCAGAGGCGAAGCGGGTTTCGGCATCGACCCCAGCGATCACCGGCCGCAGCCGAAAGTGAGGTCGCCACGAAACGGCGCACGTCGGGCGCTGGTCGCGGAGGACGACGCGGTCAACGGGCTGCTGCTGCGCTCGATGCTGCTGCGTCAGGGCTATGAGGTGGTGGAATCCAGCGACGGCGCCGCGGCGCTTGACGCGGCCCGCGCCGGCCGGTTCGACATCATCCTGCTCGATCTCAGGCTGCCGCGCGTCGATGGCCTCGCCGTCGCGGCGGCGATTCGCAAGCATGAGCGCGAGGCAGGCCAGGCTCCGGCGATCTTGATGGCGGTCACGGCCGATACGAGGCCGGAAGCCCGCGAGGCGGCGCTCGCCGCCGGCTTCGACCGCTTTCTGCCGAAACCGCTGACCCCTGCGATGCTGCGCGATATTCTCGATACGGCGCGGCGGCCGAGCGCCGCCGCCTAGCTATCTAGCCGTCATTGGCCGCTTGATCGGCCGGCGCCTCGTCGCCTGCCGGTGCTTCCGGCTCGGCCGGTTTCGCGGCGGGCTCCGCCTTCTTGGCAACCGCCTTGGCGACGCCCACCAGAGCCGGGCGCAGGATGCGCTCACCGATCGAATAGCCGGGCTGAATCACCTGCACGACCGTGCCATGCGGCGCTTCCTCGTGCTCGACCTCGAACATCGCCTGATGGAAGTTCGGATCGAACTTCTCGCCATGCGGCTCGATGCGCTTGACGTTGTGCTTGTCGAGAACGCGCACCAATTCGCGCTCCGTCATCTCGACGCCGTCGAGAAGGACCTTCAGCGCGCCATCCTCCTTGCGCGCTTCCTCCGGCACGGCGGCGAGGGCGCGGCTCAGATTGTCGCCGATGGCTAGAACCTCACGGGCAAAGCCGGTGACGGCATATTGGCGCGTGTCGGCCATCTCGCGTTCGAAGCGGCGGCGCATGTTTTCCATTTCGGCGGCCGCACGCAGCAGGCGATCCTTGAGATCGGCGACCTGGGCCTGCAATTCGGCGACCGCTTTTGATTCGGACCGAACCGGCTCATCGGGTTTCGGCGCCTCGGGCTCCTCGGCCGCGACTTGCTCCACCGGCGGCGGGTCATCGGCAGGCGGGTCATCCGCGGGCGGATCGTCTGCCGGGGGATCCTCTGCCGGGGGATCTGCCGGCCGGAGCCTCGGCGGCAGTCGCCTCTTCTGCGGGCGCTTCGGCCGTTTCCGCATTCACGGACTCGGCGGCAGCGGCCTCAGGCTTCACCTCTGCGGCGTCCTCGGGCTTGGACTCGTCGTTCATACGCTCCTCGTGGACCTCTTCGCGGCGGATGGGATGCGCCGGATATCTGTTTCCGCGGCCAAGAAATCAAGCCGTCAATTGCATCATCACAAGCGGCGCAACGCCACTTCCTCGACGTGGTGACTCGGTCCCTTGCGTAAAATGAGGTCGGCGCGGGGTCGGGTCGGCAGGATGTTCTGACGCAAATTCGGCAGATTGATGCTGCTCCAGATCTCCCGCGCCATCGCTTCGGCCTTGGCGTCATCGAGGTCGGCATAGCGGCGGAAATAGGACTGCGGATCGCGGAAAGCGGTCTGGCGAAGCTCCTTGAAGCGCTCGACATACCAGCGCGCGATGACCGCTTCGTCGGCATCGACATAGATGGAGAAGTCGAAGAAATCGGACACCACCGGGCTGACCAGCCCCTTCTCGTCCGCCTGCGAGGTCTGCAGGACGTTGAGGCCCTCAAGGATGAGAATATCCGGCCGGGTGACGACGTCTTCCTCGCCGGGAATGATGTCGTATTTCAAATGGGAATAGACCGGAGCGCTGACGGAAGCGGCGCCGGACTTCACCGCCGACAAGAAGGCGAGCATCGCCGGCATGTCGTAGCTCTCGGGGAAGCCCTTCTTCTCCATAAGCCCTTCGCGCTCGAGAACGGCGTTGGGATAGAGGAAGCCATCGGTCGCAACCAGGGCCACGCGCGGCGTGTTCGGCCAGCGGCGGAGCAACGCCCGCAGAAGGCGGGCCGTCGTCGATTTGCCAACTGCGACAGAGCCAGCGAGGCCGATGATGAAGGGCGTGACGCCGCCCTCGTCGCCGAGGAAGGTGCGGGTCGCCTGAAAGAGCTCCTGGGTCGCGCCGACATAGAGGCTGAGGAGTCGCGACAGCGGCAGGTAGATCGTTTCGACCTCTTCGAGCGAAACCGGGTCGTTGAGGCTTCGCAGCCGCTCGACTTCGTCCGCGCTCAAGGTCATCGGCGTGCCGGCCCTGAGGCTCGCCCATTCGCGGCGATTGAAGACCCGGAACGGGCCGACCGACGGCGCTTCGTCCATCACCCCGCTGTTCACGTGCCGCGCGAGGCCTTCTCTTCGAGACCGCTGCGGCCATGGCGGCGGCCGAGTTCAGCCATCACCGGCTCGAAACCGACACCGCTCGCCTGAAGCATGACGAGCAAATGGTAGAGGACGTCCGATGCCTCCGATATCAGCGCCGTGCCGTCGCCCTCGACCGCGGCGACGACGGCTTCGACGGCCTCTTCGCCGAATTTGCGTGCGCAATAGGCCTGGCCCTGCTCGAGGAGACTGGCGGTGTAGGAGGTTTCCGGCAGCGACTTGGCGCGCTCGGCGATGGTCGCGGCGAGATCGGCAAGGGTGAATTCGCTCATCTGGCAGCTCCTATCCGTCGAGGCGTACGGCAACGCCCCGCTCGGCCATATAGGCTTTTGCGTCGTGAATCGAGAAATCGCCGAAATGGAAGATCGAGGCGGCGAGCACAGCCGAAGCATGGCCGATGACGACGCCGTCGACGAGATGCTGCAGCGTGCCGACGCCGCCTGAAGCAACCACCGGCACCGGCACGGCGTCGCTGACGGCGCGGGTGAGCGCCAGGTCGAAGCCCTCGCGCGTGCCGTCGCGATCCATCGAAGTGAGGAGGATTTCGCCGGCGCCGAGCGCGGCGACTTCGGCGGCATAGGCAATGGCGTCGAGGCCCGTCGGCTTGCGGCCGCCATGGGTGAAGATTTCCCAGCGGTCGGGCTCGCCCGACGCGCTGACGCGCTTGGCGTCGACGGCGACGACGATCGCCTGCGCACCGAACTTCTCGGCGGCACGGCCAACGATAGAGCGGTCGGCGACGGCGGCAGTGTTGATCGAGACCTTGTCGGCACCGGCAAGCATGAGCGCACGGACGTCCTCGACGGTGCGCACGCCGCCGCCGACGGTGACCGGCATGAAGCAGGCCTCGGCGGTGCGGGCGACGACGTCGAGGAGGATGGCGCGCTCTTCATGGCTTGCCGTGATGTCGAGGAAGCAGATCTCGTCGGCGCCGGCGGCGTCATAGGCCTCCGCCGCCGCAACCGGATCGCCGGCATCGCGGAGGTCGACGAAGTTCACGCCCTTCACGACGCGGCCGTCCTTGACGTCGAGGCAGGGAATGACGCGCGTCTTCAGGGTCATGCCGCCTCCGACAGGACGCGAAGGGCGGCGGCGGGATCGAGACGGCCGTCATAGAGCGCGCGGCCGGCGATGGCGCCGGCTAGCTTGTGATAGCGCGGCTCGGTCAGCCGCTCGACATCGGCGAGCGAGGCAAGACCGCCCGAAGCGATGATCGGGATCGACACCGCGTCGGCAAGCGCCAGCGTGGCGTCGAAATTGAGGCCGGCGAAAACGCCGTCGCGGTCGATGTCGGTGTAGATGATGGCGGCGACGCCGGCGTCTTCGAAACGCTTGGCGAGGTCGATCGCCGTCAGTTCCGAGGTGGCGGCCCAGCCCTCGACGGCGACCTTGCCGCCGCGCGCGTCGATGCCGACCGCGATGCGGCCGGGATTCTGCTGGCAGGCGGCGCGCACGAGATTGGGATCGCGCACCGCGGCGGTGCCGAGAATGATCCGGGCGACGCCGCGCGCCAGCCAGGCGTCGATCGTCGCCATGTCGCGGATACCGCCGCCGAGCTGCACCGGGATGTCGATGGCTGCGAGGATCGCGCCGACGGCGCCGGCATTCACCGAGCGGCCGGCAAAGGCGCCGTCGAGATCGACGATGTGCAGCCAGGCGAAGCCTTGCTCGGCGAATGAGCGCGCCTGCGCCGCCGGATCCTTGTTGAACACGGTCGCGCGTTCCATCTCGCCGCGTTCGAGGCGAACGCAGTCGCCGTCCTTCAGGTCGATGGCGGGGAAGAGGATCATTGACGGAAGCGCCGAGGAATGTTGCTGCACGATGAGCCAGCCGGCTTCGGTGCGGATAAATGCAAGGCTATAGCGCAGCAAGACGTCGATAGGTGCACCGCCCGTTACTGGCGTCACGTTGAAGCGGTAAAGGCCGGTCGCGGTTGCGAAAGCGCCGTCGCCATGGATGCGGATGATCGGGTCGATGAAGCTGTGCGAGCGGTCTTTGAAATTGTCGAACTGGTTCTGGAAATAGGGCGCGAAGATCGCGGCCCCGACCATCGGGGTCTGCGAGCCGGTGCCGAAGAATACGGCGTCGGGATCATAGAGCTCCAGCATCTCGGCGGCGTCGGTCGCGGTCGCATAGACCTGCGACCAACGGTCGAGAACGGCCTGGATCTCGTCCTCTCCCTGGGCAGCAGCGGTCGTTGCCCAGCTGAGCGCCAGCATCGCGGCGGCAATCGCCAGGCTCCAACCCGATCTCAGTCGGTGCATTGTTGCGATCCTCGACATCGGCCGGTTCATGGCTTCCAGCGCAGGAAGTTCTCGATCAGAGCGAGGCCGAGCTTCTGGCTCTTCTCCGGGTGAAATTGCGTGCCGGCGACGTTGCCGCGTGCGACGATCGCGGTGACCGCGCCACCATAGTCCGCGGTGGCGACGACTTCATCCGCGCCCGCCGGCTCCAGCTCATAGGCGTGGAGAAAATAGGCGTGCATGCCGTCCGGCCCAAGCGGAATGCCTTCGAGCGAGCGGATGCGACTGCGCCGGGTTGAGTGTGTTCCAGCCCATATGCGGCACTTTCAGCGACGGATCGCTCGGCTCGATGAGGCGGACTTCGCCGGGGATGCGGCCGAGGCCGGCGGTCTCGCCATGCTCGAGGCCGCGATCGGCGAGAAGCTGCATGCCGACACAGATGCCGAGGAACGGGCGGCCGGCGTCGATGACGCTCATCGATCGCCTCGATCATGCCGGGAACGGCATCGAGATTGTGCCGGCAATCGCGGAAGGCGCCATCGCCGGGAAGGACGATGCGGTCCGCCGCGGCGACGATGTCCGGGTCGCTCGTCACCGTCACCGGCCCGGTGCGGTCGGCGCGCGCGGAAGCAAGCTCGAAGGCCTTCGCCGCCGAGCGCAGATTGCCCGCGCCGTAGTCGATGATGGCGATGCTCACGAACCCAGTCCTGCGGTCATGGCCTCAGCCTTCGCCGAGCGAGCCCTTGGTCGACGGCACCTTGTCCGGCTGCCGCGGATCGATGGCGACGGCGGCACGAAGCGCCCGCGCCAAGGCCTTGAAGCAGGTCTCGGCGATGTGGTGGCTGTTGTCGCCATAGAGCGTCTCGACATGCAGCGTGATCGACGCGTGCTGGGCGAAGGCCTGGAAGAACTCGCGGACCAGCTCGGTGTCGAACTCGCCGATCTTGGCCTGCGTGAAGGAGACGCGGAAGACGAGGAACGGGCGGCCGGAGATGTCGATGGCGCAACGCGTCAGCGTCTCGTCCATCGGCAGATGGACGTCCGCATAGCGGGTGATGCCGCGCATGTCGCCGAGCGCCTTCCTGACCGCCTGGCCGAGGACGATGCCGACGTCTTCCGTCGTGTGATGCTGGTCGATGTGGAGGTCGCCGCGCGCCTTGACGGTGAGGTCGATCAGGCCATGGCGGGCGAGCTGATCCAGCATGTGGTCAAGGAAGCCGACACCGGTCTCGATGTCGGACTTGCCGCTGCCGTCGAGATCGACGGTGACGGCAATGTCGGTCTCCTTGGTGCGGCGCTCGACGCTGGCGCTACGCATCGCTGATGTCCTTCCGAAAGACGCGAAAAGTGGCGCCGCTCTAGCAGGTCTTGCCGGTCCGCGCCAGCTTGGCCAAGCCGTTGGGTTTACAGGTCGCGAAGGCCCGCCCCTTCCCATCCGACCGGCGCCTGCCTACATCTGGTCCCTAGCCGCCGATCGGCGCCGCAAAGGAGCGGGCCGGACGGCCCCAGTACTTCAGTACGGAGGGTGCTTTTTTGGCCCTTGTTTCCCTGCTTCTCGCGACCCTCGTCGCGACCTATCTCGCCCAACAGCTCGCCATCGCCAAGCATCGCTCCACCCGAGGGTGGATGTGGGCTTCGGCGCTGTTCCCGCCGGCCGTGCTGGCGCTCGCCGTCGCTCCGCGCCGCAAGGCCGGAGGTGACGCATCATGATCGAGACCGCCACGGGACCCGGCTGGCACGGGACCACCATCGTTTCCGTCCGCAAGGGCGGCAAGGTCGTCGTCGCCGGCGACGGCCAGGTGACGGCCGGCCAGACGGTGATGAAACACAATGCGCGAAAGGTGCGCCCGGTCGGCAAGGGCGGCGTCATCGCCGGCTTTGCCGGTTCCACGGCCGACGCCTTCACGCTGTTCGAGCGGCTTGAAAGCAAGCTCGAGCAATATCCCGATCAGCTGATGCGGGCCTGCGTCGAGCTCGCCAAGGACTGGCGAACCGACCGGTATCTGCGCCGGCTCGAAGCGATGATGATCGTCGCCGACAAATCCTCGACGCTGGTGCTGACCGGCACCGGCGACGTGCTTGAACCCGACGGCGGCGTCGCCGGCATCGGCTCGGGCGGCAATTATGCCCTCGCCGCTGCACGCGCCCTCGCCGACACCGACATGGATGCCGAGGCGATCGCAAGGAAAGCGATGGAAATCGCGGCTGACATCTGCGTCTACACCAACGACCACGTGACCTTGCTATCCCTGGAGGCAGAGGAATGAGTTCGACAGCTGCCGCTGCCAAGACGCCCGATATGGACACGGAGACCGAGACGTCCATCAGGGCGTCACAGTTCTCGCCGCGCGAGATCGTTTCCGAACTGGACCGCTACATCATCGGCCAGAAGGACGCGAAGCGCGCCGTCGCCATTGCGCTCCGCAATCGCTGGCGCCGCCAACAGCTCAAGGGGCATCTCCGCGAGGAGGTGCTGCCGAAGAACATCCTGATGATCGGCCCGACCGGCGTCGGCAAGACGGAGATTTCCCGCCGTCTCGCCAAGCTTGCCGGTGCGCCCTTCATGAAGGTCGAGGCGACCAAGTTCACCGAGGTCGGCTATGTCGGCCGCGACGTCGAGCAGATCGTCCGCGACCTGGTCGAGATCGGCATCTCGCTGGTGCGCGACAAGAAACGGAAGGACGTGCAGGGCCCGCGCCGAGCTCGCCGCCGAAGAGCGTGCGCTCGACTCGCTGGTCGGCAAATCCGCGAGCCCGGCGACGCGCGAGGCGTTCCGCCAGAAGCTGCGCGCCGGTGAACTCGACGACAAGGAGATCGAGATCCAGGTGCGCGATGCCGGCGGCATGCCCTCCTTCGACGTGCCGGGAATGCCCGGCGCGACGGTCGGCGTGATGAACATCAATGAGATGCTCGGCAAGGCCTTCGGCGGCCGCACCAAGACGCGCAAGCTGACGGTGAAGGATTCCTACGAGCGTGCTGATCGCCGAGGAATCCGACCGGCTGCTCGACGATGACGCCGTCATCGCCGAGGCGATCACCGCGGTCGAAAATGACGGCATCGTCTTCCTCGACGAGATCGACAAGATCTGCGCCCGCGAAGGCCGCATGGGCGGCGACGTCTCTCGCGAAGGCGTCCAGCGCGACCTGCTGCCGCTGATCGAAGGCACGACCGTGGCGACGAAGCACGGGCCGGTGAAGACGGACCACATCCTCTTCATCGCGTCCGGCGCGTTCCATGTCGCCAAGCCGTCGGACCTTCTGCCGGAACTGCAGGGCCGCCTGCCGATCCGCGTCGAGCTTTCGGCGCTGTCGAAGGACGATTTCCGCCGCATCCTCACCGAGACGGAAGCGAGCCTCATCAAGCAGTATATCGCGCTGATGGCGACGGAAGGCGTGACGCTCACCTTCACTGACGACGCCATCGAGGCGATCGCCAAGATCGCCGTCGACGTCAACGCGTCGGTCGAGAATATCGGCGCGCGGCGTCTGCAGACGGTGATGGAGCGCATCCTCGACGAGATCAGCTTCACGGCGACCGACAAGGCCGGCGAGGAAGAGCTCGTCAACGCCGCCTATGTCGAGGAGCAGGTCGGCGACCTCGCCCGCGACACCGATCTCAGCCGCTTCATCCTCTAGCGAACGAAACGCTTCAGGCGAACGTAAAAGGCACCGGTCCCGCCATGGGACCGGTGCGCTTGGTCGTAGCCGGCGACGAGCGGGCGGAAACGCGGCGAAGCAAGCCAGTGCGGCACCGACCGCCTGAGCACGCCGCGATCGCCTTCGCCATAGGCGCCTTTGCCGGTGATCAGCAGGATCATGCGGCCGCCATCCGACTGCACATCAGACAGAAAACGATAGAGGCGGTCATGCGCCTCGGCCTGGGTCATGCCATGGAGATCGAGCCGGGCGTCGATGGCGATATGGCCGCGGGCGATGCGGCGGATGGTACGGCGATCGATGATCGTCAGGCTGGCGCATGCCGCAGCGGAGTCGCCACGGCCGGTGCTGCGCCGGCCAGCGATGCCGCGGTTCTTGGGCAAGGGCTTGGGGAGATCGGGCTTGGGCGGCGCGGAAGCGGTTGGCCGAAGCGGCGTCGCGGTTCGCGCGACGCCATCCCATAGTGCGGCTTCTTCCTCAGTCAGCGTTCGCTTGCGGTCCTTGGCCATCTCGAAGGCCTAACACCGAGCGCTATTCGACCGATTCGGTCGCCACCAGCTTCCAGTTCGGGTCACGCGCCGAGACCTCGCGCGAGAAGGTCCAGATGTCCGTGACTTCGCTCACCTTGGCCGGGTCGCCGTCGACGACATTGCCGTCCTTGTCGCGGGTCGCCGAGATGAGTTCGGAGACGAAGCGGACGGTCACCTGCGCCGCACCGTTGGCGACCGATGCGTCCGTGATCTCGGCCTTGTCGATGCCGATGAAACGGAATTCGATCTTCTCCTGGCGCTGTTCGCGCTCGGCGATGGCGGAGACGAAACCATCATAGACGTCGCGCGAGAGGAGCTGTCGCAGCGCGCGGCGGTCGCCTTCCGCGAATGCGGAGACGACCATCTCATAGGCCATCTTGGCGCCGTCGACGAACGGCTTGGGATCGAAGGTCGGATCAGCGATCATCAGCGTCTTCAGCTGCTCGCCGAGCGCCGAATTGGGCGGCGTCACCGCCTTGATCCGCGTGTCGATGTCGGCCGGGGCCTCGATCTGGTGCGCCGGGCGCGTCGATCTCGCGGCCGGGGCGCTGACGGCAGGGTGATCACCTTTTCGGAGGCTTCGCGCCGCTCCGTCCGCGTATAGGGGTCGAAGGGCTGGCGCTCATTGCCGGTGCGGCGGCCGAGCACACTGCGCAGACGCAGGAAAATGATGACGGCCAGCGCCAGGAAGATGATCGTGAAGATGCTGTCAGAGCCGTTCATTCACCAGGTTCCGATCACAGACCGAAGGGCATTTTCGGGCAGAGGGCCTGCCAAAGCGTGTAACACTTCCTATCTAGGTGTCGTAAGGGGCCCAATCCAGCCCCGACCCCGAGGAGCCTTAACAGCACAGGGCCCGCTTGCGAATGCCTGTCCGCATCATGCCAATCCTGTTCCTGACCGTGCCGATCCTCGAGATCGCCGTGTTCATCCTCGTCGGCCAGCAGATCGGCCTCGGCTGGACGCTGCTGCTGATCCTCGCCACGGCGATCGCGGGCACGATGCTCCTGCGCCAGCAGGGCTTCGGCGTCCTCAACCGAATTCGAGACGATGTGAATGCCGGACGCATGCCGGCCGAAGCGATGGCCCATGGCGTTCTCATCCTCGTTGCCGGGATTCTGCTTCTGACGCCGGGCTTCGTCACGGATGCGCTCGGTCTGCTCCTTTTCCTGCCGCCGTTCCGCGCCTGGGTCTGGCGCGTGGTGGCGCCGATGTTTTTTGCCCGGCTGAGCGGCAGCTGGGCGCGATGGCCGGGAGCCGGCGATGACGGCGGCGGCGCAGGCTTCACCGTCATCGATCTTGGCCCCAACCCGCCGGACGATGGTGACCGTCGCCCCGGCCCGGGCGTTTGATCGTCGTCCTTGTCTCCCCGTGGCCGACGTGTTAGCCACCGCCCGCAACTTCAAGGTTTGTAGCGTTTTCGGAGGGTAACCGACATGGCGGATAACGACGACAACGACGCCAAGTCCGGCAGCGGCAATGGTGGTGCTCCCGGCTTCGGCGGGGAAGCGGTGCCGAATGTCGAGGGCGCGCCGGCCCCGGCCGATCCGAGAAATGCGCGCATGAGCGTTGCGGCGCAATATGTGAAGGACTTCTCCTTCGAGAATCCGGGCGCGCCGCAGTCGCTGATGCCGCGACAGTCGCAGCCGAAGATCGACGTCAGCATCAATGTCGGGGTGAAGCGCAATTCGACGACCGACCTCGAAGTCTCGCTGAAGCTGGACGCCAAGGCGAAGGACGGCAACACCGAGGAAATCCTCTTCGCCGCCGAGCTGGACTATTGCGGGCTCTTCCGCCTCTCCAACGTGCCGGAAAATCAGGTCGGCGCCTTGGCGATGGTCGAATGCCCTCGCCTCCTCTTCCCGTTCGCGCGGCAGGTCATCGCCGATGCGACGCGCAATGGCGGCTTCCCGCCGCTGCTCCTCGAGCCGTTCGACTTCGTCGCGCTTTACCGCGAGCGGCTGCGCCGCGAGGCCGAAGGCTCCGGCCCGGCGCTGGACATCGCCCCGCCGGCCAATCTCAGCTAGCGCACCCGCGAGCGAATAGGCGGCCCACAAGCCGCCATTTTCCATCTCGGCCGTGAAGGCCTGATGCGCCGCGCGGACATTGTCCGTCAGCCGGCGGGCAGAGGCGTCGGCCGCAGCTTCTGCGACAGCCGGGTCGGCGCCAAAGCATAGATCGGCTGGCGCTCGATCTCGCCGAGGGCGAGGCTCGCCTGCCGACCACCGATCAGCTCGATATAGACCTCTGCCAGCAGCGAGGCGTCGATCAGCGCGCCGTGCAGCGTGCGGTTCGACAGGTCGATGCCGTAGCGCGAGCACAGCGCGTCCAGCGAATTCGGACCCGCGGGAAAGCGGCGACGCGCCAGCGCCAACGAATTGATGATGCGCGCCGGATCGAGCGCCGGCCGTGCCGATGCGGCCGAGCTCGGCATTGACGAAGGCAAGATCGAACTCGGCGTTGTGGGCGATCAGCGGATCATCACCGACGAAGGCAAGGAAGTCGTCGACTGTCGCGGCGAAGACCGGTTTTTCGGCGAGGAAGGATTCCGACAGCCCATGGACGCGATAGGATTCCGCCGAGATCGATCGCTCGGGGTTGATGTAGGCCTGATAGGAATTGCCGCTCGGGATATGATTGACGAGCTCGACCGCACCGATCTCGATGATGCGGTCGGTGGCCGTATCCAGGCCGGTGGTCTCGGTATCGAAAACGATCTCACGCATCGGCAGAATAGCTAGCCCAAAGAAGCGGCGGTCAGCTCGCCAATGATATCGCCGACGACGCGGCGAACTGCATCCATCGGCGCGCCGCTATCCACGACATAGTCGGCGCGATCGATCTTGGCGTCGAGCGGCATCTGCCGTTCCGTGAGTTCGCGCGCCAAGTTCGGGCGACATGCCGCGCCCACGCAAGCGTTCTGCGGCGATCGCCGCCGGCACGGTCGTCACGAGGATACGGTCGCACAGTTCGTCGGCCCCCGTTTCGAATAGGAGCGGCACCTCAAGGGCAACGAGCGACCGATCGGCCTCCTCGGCGTCGAACAGGAAATCCTCGATACGCCGGCGGACGATCGGATGCGTCAAGCGCTTCCAGCTCGTCGAGGCGTGCGGGATCGGCGCCGATCAGCGCCGCCAGACGGCGCCGGTCGATCTTGCCGTCGACGACTGCGGCGGGAAATGCAGCGATGATCTCCGCAGGCGGATCGGCGTAGAGAGCATGAACGGCCGCATCCGCGTCGAAGACCGGAACGCCGGCATCGGCGAACATCCTGGCGACGGTCGTCTTGCCGCTGGCAATACCGCCGGTGATGCCGACTGCAATCATGCCGAAGCCTCGAGGTCGGCAACGATCAGCGCGCGCAATTCAGGCGTTACCTTCGGCCGCGCGCCGAACCATTTTTCGAACCCCGGCACGGCCTGGTGCAGCAGCATGCCGAGCCCATCGACGGTGACATGACCTCGCGCCCGCGCGTCGCGAAGGAGCCATGTATCGAGGGGGGCATAAACAAGGTCGTTGACCGCGGCGTTTTCGTTGAGCGCCGACAGGTCGATTTCGGGAGGCGGCTGGCCCGCCATGCCGAGCGACGTCGCATTGACGAGGAGACGAGCGACCGGCAGCCATTCAGCGAGGTCGCGCCAACCGGCGGGGCGTATGCCAGTGCCGTATTGCAGGGCCAAGCCTGTTGGCGCGATCGAGCGAGCGATTGACGACGACAACCGGATCGAAGCCGCGCTGCAGCAACGCCCATACAACGGCGCGCGATGCGCCGCCGGCGCCGAGCACGACGGCGACGCCGCCCTCGCCGTCCCAGCCGGGTGCACCGTGATCGAGATTGGCAAGGAAGCCTTCGGCGTCGGTATTGGTACCGAACAAGCGATTGTCTTCGAGCCACAGCGTGTTGACGGCGCCTAGCGCGGCGGCAACCGAATCGACCTCCGCAGCGCGAAAGGCATTCTCCTTGTACGGCACCGTGACATTGCCTCCCACGAACCCACTATCGGCAAATCCGGCCAGGAAGCTGTCGATGCGATCCGGCTCGATCGCCGCGGCGACATAGTCACCATCGATGCCGAACTCGCGCAGCCAATAGCGATGGATCAAGGGCGAGCGCGAATGCGCCACTGGCCAGCCTATGACGCAGGCCGTTCCCACTGTCACAGCGCGATCGCCCCGAGGCGGCGCAGGGAGGCAAGAAGCGGGATCAGGGGCAAACCAAGAATGGTGAAATAGTCTCCATCGATGCGCTCGAAGAGGCGAATACCGAGGCCCTCGAGCTGATAGGCGCCGACGCTGCTCATGGCGGCATGGCCGACATCATTGAGATAGCGATCGATTTCGGCATCGTCCAATCGGCGCATCGTCAGGCGTGCCGACCGCGCCTGCCGCACCAGGCGGCGACCGCCACGAGCGATGGCAAAGGCGGAGTGCAATTTGTGGGTCCGGCCCGACAGCGACTTCAATTGTGCCCTCGCGGCCTCCCGGCTGGCCGGCTTGGTGAGGAGTGCACCATCGATCTCCAATGTCTGATCGGCACCGATCACCAGCGCCTCGGCTTGGTTGCGGCTTGCCGATATTGCTTTTGCCTCGGCGAGAAGTCGCGCCAGTGTCTTGGGGTCGGACGACGTCGCGCCGGCGACCAGCGCGCGTTCGTCGATGTCATGAACCACCGACTGGACCTTGAGGCCGGCATTGGCGAGAAGCTGCCGCCGGATGGCGCTGCTCGATGCCAGAACGATTTGCGTCATCTCAAATTGCCCTGCAGCGCAAGGTAGCTCGTCGATTCAAGCCCCGTGATTCTTGTCGTTGCTGTGCGTGGATTCGGAGAGGACCCGGGCAACCCGGTTTGGAGCCTGATCCATCCCGCTCATTGATTTTTCCGCTCAACGGTTTTCCTTCGCGATGTCAGTTCCATGACACTCGGCCAACCACGCCAATGCTTTTCTGTCCACTGACAATCCACCGGAGACGGACCACATCCTATCGTCCAACTACCTGATACTTCTAGTAATTTTCGATAAGTTGCCTGAACTCGCTGCGATATGCGATGTCCTGTCCCCAGGGTTGGAATTGTGAATGGGGGGTCGGACAATCTGTGCCCGGCGAGGAATGTCGGAATTTGCCCCCTATTAGAATTAGTAATAAGAAGATTCTCTCTTTGAATATGATTGAAGATGAATGATGCGGTGGGCGAGCAGCCCAATCTCTTTCTGCGTGCCCTCGACGGATTGGCAGGACCACCTCCGATTTGGCTGATGCGCCAGGCTGGTCGCTATCTGCCCGAATATCGAAAGCTGCGCGCGAAGGCAGGGTCGTTCCTCGACCTTTGCTATACACCTGAGCTGGCCGCGGAAGTGACGCTGCAGCCGGTACGCCGGTTCGGGTTCGATGCTGCGATCCTGTTCTCCGATATCCTGGTCATTCCTGACGCGCTTGGGCCGGTCGGTTCGGTTCGCTGAGGGTGAAGGACCAGCGTTGGAGCCAATCGACGATGCGGGCGTTCATGGGCTGGACGTTGGGGCGGTCAGAGAGAAATTGGCGCCGGTGTTTGAGACCGTGCGCCGGGTGCGGGGCGAGCTGCCGGCCAACAAGGCGTTGATCGGCTTCTGCGGCGCGCCGTGGACGGTGGCGACCTATATGATCGCCGGGCGCGGCACGCCTGACCAGGCGCCTTCGCGATTGCTTGCGGCGCAGCAGCCCGATCTGCTGGATATTCTGATCGACAAGCTTGTGGTTGCCTCGGCCGACTATCTGGTCGGCCAGCTCGAAGCTGGGGCCGACGCGATCCAGATATTCGACAGCTGGGCGAGCGTGCTCGAGCCACACGCGTTTCGGCGCTGGTGTATCCAGCCGACTGCTGAGATCGTTCGCCTCGTCCGCGAGAAGGTGCCAAAGGCCAGGGTGATCGGCTTCCCCAAGGGCGCCGGACTGATGACTGAGAGTTACGCGGCGGGTACGGGTATCAACGCGATGGGGATCGATTGGACGGTCCCGCTTTCCTTTGCGCGCGCGGAGTTGCAGTCCAGCATGACGGTGCAAGGCAATCTCGATCCGATGGTGCTGGTCGCGGGCGGCAAGGCCCTGGATGAGGCCATTGACCGCATCATGGACATGCTGGCGGGCCGGCGCTTCATCTTCAATCTCGGTCATGGCATCGTGCCGGTGACGCCGATCGCCCATGTCGAGCAGTTGGTAGCGCGTGTGCGAAGGTGGCAAGGAGTTGTGGCGTGAACAACGGGTATCATTGGCTTCTCGCCTTCCACATCATCGCAATGGTGGCGTGGATGGCCGGCATTTTCTATCTGCCGCGGCTCTTCGTCTATCACGCCGATGCCGAGGCGGGCTCCGACAAGTCGGAGACGTTCAAGATCATGGAACGGCGCCTGCTGCGCGGGATCATGACGCCGGCGATGATCGGCACCTGGGCCGCCGGGCTTTGGCTCGTGATCTGGTCGAAGCAGTATGACGATGGCTGGTTCATGGCCAAGTTCATCCTGGTGCTCGGCATGACCGGCATCCATTTCTGGCTTTCCGCAAGGCGGAAGGACTTTGCTGCCGACGCCAATCGATACCCGGCGCGCACCTATCGCATGGTCAATGAGATCCCCACGCTGCTGCTCATCGGCATCGTCATCCTGGTGGTGATCAAGCCGTTCTGATTGTCGGGTGCGCTGGCGGAATGGCGCTTGTTTCGCCGTCGCCCCGGCATTATGTTCGAAGTGATCTGATCAAGCAGACGGGCACAGGGCGCTTCTCCAGCATCACCCGTGTTGCCACGGCGACGGCACAGCCAGATCGCCTGAAGTTCTGCAATTCCCCCGCATCTACCCACAATCGGCGTAAGACCGAGCTAAGGAAAACTGTATGCCTGAAATGAAACTTCAGGACCTCAAGGCGAAATCGCCCCCGGAACTTTTGAGCTTCGCGGAAGAACTTGAGGTCGAAAACGCCAATACGCTCCGCAAGCAGGAGTTGATGTTTGGCATCCTCAAACAACTTGCAAGCAAAGGCACCGATATCATCGGTGCCGGCGTCGTGGAGGTCCTGCAGGACGGCTTCGGCTTTCTGCGGTCCCCGGACGCCAATTATCTCGCCGGGCCGGACGACATCTACATCTCACCGTCTCAGATTCGCCGCTTCTCCCTGCGGACGGGCGACACGGTCGAGGGCGAGATCCGCAGCCCCAAGGACGGCGAGCGCTATTTCGCGCTGCTCAAGGTCAACACGATCAATTTCCAGGACCCGGAGAAGGCGCGGCACAAGATCCATTTCGACAATCTGACGCCGCTCTATCCGGATGAGCGGTTGAAGATGGAGACTCGAAGATCCGACGCGTAAGGACATGAGCGCCCGCGTCATCGATCTCGTGGCGCCGCTCGGCAAGGGCCAGCGCGCGCTGATCACCGCGCCGCCGCGGACCGGCAAGACCGTGTTCCTGCAGAACATCGCGCATGCGATCACGACGAACCATCCGGAGTGCTTCCTGATCGTTCTCCTTATCGACGAGCGGCCCGAGGAAGTGACGGACATGCAGCGCTCGGTGAACGGCGAGGTCGTGTCGTCGACCTTCGACGAGCCGGCGACGCGCCACGTGGCGGTGGCGGAGATGGTGATCGAGAAGGCGAAGCGCCTGGTCGAGCACGGCCGCGACGTCGTCATCCTCCTCGATTCGATCACCCGCCTCGGCCGCGCCTACAACACGGTGGTGCCGTCCTCGGGCAAGGTGCTGACCGGCGGCGTCGACGCCAATGCGCTGCAGCGGCCGAAGCGCTTCTTCGGCGCGGCGCGCAATATCGAGGAAGGCGGTTCGCTGACGATCATCGCGACGGCGCTGATCGATACCGGCAGCCGCATGGACGAAGTCATCTTCGAGGAATTCAAGGGCACCGGTAACTCGGAAATCATCCTCGACCGCAAGGTTGCCGACAAGCGCGTCTTCCCGGCGATCGACATCCAGCGCTCCGGCACGCGTAAGGAAGAGCTCCTGGTGCCGGCGGACATCCTCAAGAAGATGTACGTTCTGCGCCGCATCCTGACGCCGATGGGCACGATCGATGCGATCGAGTTCCTGCTCGACAAGCTGCGGCAGACGAAGAGCAACGGTGAGTTCTTCGAATTCGATGAACACCTAGCGAGGGTCCGCCGATGTCGGAGGAGCTCTGGATCGGCCGGCGACCGCTATCTCGAGGAGCGGCACTTCGCGCGATGATCCGGTCGTTGACGGCAGGGCTGAAGGCCGCTGCCGCGGCCGGGCTGCCGGAGATCGCCGTCTCGCCGATGCAGGGCAAGCTCCTCCAGGTGCTCGCGGCGTCGGTGGGCGCGCGGCGGATCCTCGAGATCGGCGCGCTTGGCGGCTACAGCGCCACCTGGATGGCGCGCGGCCTGCCGGACGACGGGAAGCTGATCAGCCTTGAGCTTGAACCGCTCCACGCCGAGGTGGCGCGCGGCAATCTCGCCAAGGCCGGCGTCGGCGACAAGGTCGACATCTGGATCGGCGCGGCGCTCGATCTGCTGCCGAAGCTGGCGGCGGCCGATGTCGGGCCATTCGACTTCACCTTCATCGACGCCGACAAGGCGAACATCCCGGCCTATTTCGATTGGGCGGTGAAGCTGTCGCGACCGGGCGCACTGATCCTCGTCGACAATGTCATGCGCCACGGCGCGCTGATCGATCCGGAGGCGAACAGCCCGGACGTCGTCGGCGTCCGGGCGTTCCTCGACGCGCTGAAGGATGATGGTCGCGTCAGCGCGACGACGATCCAGACCGTCGGCGCCAAGGGCTATGACGGCTTCACCCTGGCGCTGGTGATCGGGGCCTAGCCTCTCCCCTGCAAGAGTTCGGCGAGTGCGTCGGCGTCGGTGACCGGCGCCGAGCAGCTCTGATTGCGGCAAACATAGGCGGTCGGCCTTGCCGTCCAAGCGCGGTCTTGCCGGCGGCCGGATGGCTGGCGGGGATGTCGGCTCCGTCGGCCGCGAGAAGCAGGGTGAACGCGTCGCGCCAATGGCCGCGGATCGCGCCATCAGCTCGCCCAGCACTCGTTCTTGGTCGGCAGCGATGATGACGATGTCGGTGCCGACGAGGAGCTGGTCGGCGGCACTGAAGAGACCCGCCTTGCCGAGGATGGCGTTGGCCTCCCCGCAATGCGCCGTGACGATCGCCGTCGGCGCGGCGCGGCGTAATCGGTCGTCGCCGGTAAGGCTCGACAGCCGAGCGAGGGCGATGGCGGCGAGGGCGTTGGCGCTGGGGATGGAATCGTCGAACAACGGCAGGGGCCGGGCGATCAGCGCTTCGCCGTCGTCGGCGGTCATGCGGTAGGCCTGTGCGTCGCTCGTCCCAATAGTGGGCGTCGAAGGACGTCGGCGAGGCTGGCGGCGTGGTCGAGATAGATCGGGTCTTGGGTCGCTTGGTGGAGGGCGATGGCAGCCGTGAGCATGGCGGCGTGGTCGCCGGCAAAGCCGACGGCAAGAAGCGGCCATCCTTGAAGCTGTGCCGAAGGCGGCCATCTGCGGCCATCGATTCGGTGACAAAACGAAAGACTGCGATGCGGCCTTGTCGGTCCAGTCGGGTCGGTCGAGGGCGGCGCCGGCTTCGGCCAGGGCGGCGATGGCGAGGCCGTTCCAGTCGGCGAGGATCTTGTCGTCGCGCGCCGGGCGGCGGGCGGCGATCGCGAACGGCGAGAAGGCGCGCACGCTGTGTGGCGAGGCGCTGTTCCCGTTCGGGCCCGAGCCAAGTCGATGTGCTGGAGCCGATTGGGAATCGACGCGCCCTCGAAATTGCCGGCATGCGGTGATGTCGTAGATGCGGCAGAACGCGGCGGCGTCGGCCTCGCCGAGGACCGCCGGCGACCTCCTCGGGCCGCCAGACATAGAAGCTCCCTTCCCCACCCTCGGAGTCGGCATCGAGGCTGGCCGCGAAGGCGCCCTCCGTCGACATCTCGCGCAGAAGCCAGGCAATCGTTTCTTCGATTCGGAGGCGGAACAGATCTTCGCCTGTGTCGAGCCACGCCGCGGTAAGCCGACGGACGAACAGGGCGTTGTCGTAGAGCATCTTCTCGAAATGCGGGACGAGCCAATGCGCATCGACGGAATAGCGGGCGATGCCGCCGCCGATATGGTCGTAGATGCCGCCCTGGCAGATATGGCGAAGCGTCAGGATCGACATGGTCGCGATAGAGCTGCGCTGGCCGGTGCGGTCGGCGCTGCGGGCGAGGAACTCGGAGATCGCCGGTTGCGGGAATTTGGGTGCGCCGCCAAGGCCGCCATTCTGCTTGTCGATGAGCCCGGACAGGAGCTCGGCGGCCTGGTCGAGAAGCGTTGGCGTGGGGCCGTGCCGTGGCGGTGGCCGGAAGAGCACGCAGATGGTCCAGCAAGGCGACGCGGTTGTTCTCGACGCGATCGGGATGCTCGGCCATCGTGCCGGCGACCGATGTGAGCACCTCGACGAAGGCGGGGCGGCCGTAGCGCGCTTCCTTCGGGAAATAGGTGCCGCCCCAGATCGGTTCGCCTTTGGGCGTCAGGAACATCGTCAGCGGCCACCCGCCCTGCTCTCCCATCGCCTGCAGCGCCGACATATAGATGGCGTCGACGTCCGGCCGCTCTTCGCGGTCGACCTTGATGTTGACGAAGAGCCGGTTCATGACCTCGGCCGTGGCCGGGTCTTCGAAGCTTTCATGGGCCATGACATGGCACCAATGACAGGCCGCATAGCCGACGGAGAGAAGGATCGGTCGGTTCAGGCGCTGCGCTTCGGCAAGGGCTTCGCGGGCCCCATGGCCGCCAATCGACCGGGTTGTCGGCATGCTGCCGGAGATAGGGGCTGGTCTCGTTGCGAAGGAGATTGCCGGGCATGGACGTAGTCCTAGAGCCTGAACGGGCCTCAGCGGAAGGGATGGATGACGGGCGGCGTCACGATATTCGCGCTGTCGAGCGGCGCGCCGCCGGCCGGGATCGCGGTGATCCGCGTCAGCGGGCCGGGAACCAGGTCGGCGTTGCAGCGATTGATTGGCGGCGTCCCGGCGGCCCGCTATGCGTCGCTGCGGACGATAAGGGATCCGGCGACTGGCGAGGCCATCGACCGCGGGGTCGCGCTGTTCTTCCCGGGGCCCGCGTCCTTCACCGGTGAGGACGTCGCCGAGTTTCACGTGCATGGCGGCCGGGCGGTGGTCAGCGCCTTGCTGGCTGCTCTGGGCGCCCTCCCCGGCTTCCGGCCGGCCGAACCCGGCGAATTCACCCGCCGGGCCTTTGTTGCGGGTCGGCTCGATCTGACGGAAGCGGAGGGTCTTGCCGACCTTGTCGACGCGGATACGGAAGCGCAGCGACGTGCCGCTTTCGAGCAGATGCAAGGATCGATTCGGAGCGCAATACGAATCCTGGGCGGGAGCGTTGACGCGTGCACGGGGTTTGATCGAAGCGGAATTGGACTTCTGCCGAGGAGGAAGAATCTCGGCGGGGTCTGGAGCGCTGAGGGCCGGACGTTGGCGGCTGTCATAGCCGAGGAGATGGAGGCCGCGCTGGCGGGGTTCGACCGGGCGCGCGGCATCCGCGACGGGCCTGCAAGTGATGCTGCTCGGACCGGTCAATGCAGGTAAGTCGACCTTGCTCAACGCCATTGCCGGGCGCGATGTGGCGATCGTATCGACGGAGGCGGGGACGACGCGCGATTTGATCGAGGTGGCGGTCGATGTCGGCGGCTTCAAGGTGACGTTCGTCGATGGGGCGGGCCTTCGCGAGGCGGAGGGGCTGGTGGAGCAGGAGGGCATCCGTCGGGCGCGGGCACGGGCCAAGGAGGCCGACTCTGGTGCTGTGGTTGGTCGGAGGGCGGCAAAACCTCGAGCGGCCGAGGTCGACGCCGAGGGCGAGGTTTGGACGGTGGCGACGAAGGCCGATCTCACAGATGGCTTCGAATTGATTCGGTTACGGAATGAAGCCGATTTCGTTGTGTCCGGGCGAATGGGAACCGGGATCGATGCGTTGCTCGCGGCGGTCAGGGATTGGGCTGCGGAGCGCGGGTCGGGAGAGCCGCCGCTGGTGACGCGGGAGCGGCATCGGTCGGCCGTGGTGGAGGCCTTGGGCGCGGTACGGAGTGCCGATGGGCCGGGAAGAAGTCAGAGCTGGCGGCTGAGGATCTGACGGCTCGCGACCGATGCGATAGGGCGCGTCACGGGACGGATTGACGTGGAAGCCGTTCTGGACATTGTCTTCCGTGAGTTCTGCATCGGGAAGTAGGCGGCGTTTCACGTGAAACACGAGTCATCCTTTGACGTCGTCGTCGTCGGCGGCGGACATGCCGGTACTGAGGCAGCCGCGGCGGCGGCGCGCATGGGGGCGCGTACGGCGCTTGTCACGCATCGCTTCGATACGATCGGCGCCATGTCCTGTAATCCCGCCATCGGGGGCCTTGGAAAGGGCCATTTGGTTCGGGAGATCGATGCCCTGGATGGTTTGATGGGCCGCGTCGCCGATGCCGGGGGAATCCAGTTCAGAGTGCTGAATCGGAGCCGCGGTCCGGCGGTGCGGGGGCCGAGGGCCCAGGCTGATCGGAAGCTCTACGCGGCGGCAATGCAGGAGGCGATCCGGAACACGCCGGGCCTGTCTGTGATCGAATCTGCGGTCGAGGATCTGGTCGTGGCCGATGGCTGCGTGGCCGGGCTCGTCCTGGCGGACGGGGCCGTTGTTGGCGCCGGGGCAGTGGTGCTGACAACGGGCACGTTCCTGAGGGGCGTGATCCATATCGGGGAGACGATGGTCGCGGCGGGCCGGGTCGGCGAGGCGCCCTCCGTCGGATTGGCGAGGACGTTGGAGGAGTTGGGCTTTCGCCTCGGCCGGCTGAAGACAGGAACACCGCCTCGGCTCGATGGAACGACCATTGACTGGAACGGACTGCAGGCGCAGCCGGGTGACGATCCGCCGGAACCGTTTTCGTTGATGACGGATCGAATCGTGAACCGGCAGATCGATTGTCACATCACGGCGACGACGGCGAAGACGCACGATTTGATCCGCAACAGCCTCAATCGTTCGCCGCTCTATTCCGGTCAGATCGCCAGCCGTGGTCCGCGCTATTGTCCGTCGATCGAGGACAAGGTCGTGCGTTTCGCCGAGAAGGAACATCACCAGATCTTTCTCGAACCGGAGGGCCTGGACGACGACACGGTTTACCCCAATGGGATTTCGACCTCACTCCCGGAGGACGTTCAGGCCGCGGTAATCGCATCTATTCCCGGGCTTGAGAAGGCGCGCATCAAGCGGCCGGGCTATGCGATCGAATATGATCACGTCGATCCGCGGGAGTTGCGGGCAACGCTGGAAACCAAGCGTTTGCCTGGTCTTTTTCTCGCCGGCCAGATCAACGGCACGACGGGCTATGAGGAGGCGGCGGCGCAGGGCCTGCTTGCCGGCGCCAACGCGGCCGCACGGGCAGGGGGTGGGGAGGGCGTCACGATCTCCCGGGCCGAAGGGTATCTCGGCGTTATGGTAGACGACCTCGTGACCCGTGGCGTGTCGGAGCCGTATCGCATGTTCACCTCGCGGGCGGAGTACCGGCTGTCGCTGCGGGCCGACAATGCCGACCAACGATTGACGCCGCTTGGCGCCCGGCTCGGCCTGGTGGGGGCGGACCGAGCGAAGCTTCACGCGGCACGATCGGCGGAGCTTGCGGGGCTGCGGGAGCAGCTGTTGGCGTTGTCGCTGACGCCCAGCGAAGCGAAGGGCCGCGGCCTGGCGGTGAACCAGGACGGCGTGCGAAGGACGGGCCTCGATTTACTGGCGCTCCCGGGCGTGACCTTGGCCGACCTTCGCGCGATCTGGCCGGAGCTCGGTGACCGGTCGGCCGCGGCCGAGACACAGATCGAGATCGAGGCCGGCTATGCGGCGTTCGTGCGGAGGCAGGAGAAGGACGTCCAAGCCTTTCAACGAGAAGAGGAAACGCCGTTGCCCGACATCGACGTCGATGAAGTGAGCGGGCTTTCGAATGAGATCAAGGAACGGATCAAGCTGGTGCGGCCGCGCTCGGTGGGGCAGGCGGCGCGTATCGAAGGCATGACGCCGGCGGCGCTGGCGCTGCTTCTGGCGACCGCGAAACGGACGTCGCGTGAGCAACGCAAGGCGGGATAGTGCTGACGCCGCGCTTGCGGCAGCCGGCGTTGCTCCGGTTTCACGTGAAACATCCGAGCGACTGGAGCGATACGTCGCTCTCCTGCACGATTGGCAGCGGATCAAGAACCTCGTCGGACCAAGCGCCCTCACCGAGGTGTGGATGCGCCACGTCGCCGACAGCGCGCAACTCGTTGCCGTTGCCCCAAAGCCGAGACGATGGCTGGATCTCGGAAGTGGCGCCGGGTTCCCGGGGATCGTGACGGCCATTCTGCTGGCCCACGTGCCGACGGCCCACGTCCATCTGGTCGAGAGTAACGCTCGGAAATGCGCCTTTTTGCGGGAGGCAGGCCGCTTGCTCTCGCTGCCGGTGACCGTCCATCACGGCCGCATTGACGATATCCTCAGCGACTGGACCCTGCCGGTCGACGCCATATCGTCTCGGGCCCTGGCTTCAACAGGGCAGCTTCTTCTATGGACGGAGCCTCTGCTGAGGGCTGGCGTGACGGCCTATCTCCATAAAGGCTTGGACTTTCACGCCGAGTGGGCGGCAGTCTCTCACCGTGAGCGATTCGATCTGGTAGAACACCCCAGTCGAATCGGTTCGGGCGTGATCGTCGAACTTCGCGCGGCGCAGCGCGGTCAGCTGGAGACGTGAAATGGCGCTTCCCAAACGTCCAAGGGTAATTGCCCTTGCGAATCAAAAGGGTGGCGTCGGCAAGACGACGACGGCAATCAATCTCGGTACAGCGCTTGCCGCGACCGGCGAAGAGGTTCTGCTCATAGACCTCGACCCTCAGGGCAATGCATCGACCGGGCTCGGCGTAGACCGCCGGGAGCGCAAACTTTCGACCTATGATGTGATGATTGGCGAAGCGCCGCTCGAACAGGTCATGACGCGGACTGCCGTTCCCCAGCTTTGGCTGGCGCCGTCGACGCTCGATTTGCTCGGTGTCGAACTAGAGATTGCCAGCCATACCGACCGCAACTTCCGATTGCGCAAGGCGATCGAAGCCCTCGGATCGATTCGGACCGAAACTTCACCTATGTCCTGGTCGATTGCCCGCCTTCCCTCAATCTCTTGACGATCAACGCCATGGCGGCCGCGCATTCGGTCCTTGTGCCGCTGCAATGCGAGTTCTTCGCCCTTGAGGGTCTGAGCCAGCTCTTGAACACCGTGCAGCAGGTCCAGAAAGCGTTAAACCCGGAACTCACGATCCACGGCATCGTGCTGACAATGTTCGATAGCCGGAATAATCTTTCCGGACAGGTGGTTGCCGATGTCCGCGCGCATATGGGCGACGCGGTCTACGAGACCGTGATTCCGAGAAACGTCCGCATCTCCGAGGCGCCATCGCATGGCAAACCGGTCATGCTGTATGATTTCAAATCCACCGGAAGTCAGGCCTATCTCAAACTCGCGTCGGAGATCATTCGCCGCGAGCGCCAGCTGACGGCGGCCTGATCGATTCGGATACGCAACGAGTGAAGGAACGCAATGGCTGAAGAGGGTGGACGCAAGGCGCTCGGACGTGGACTTGCGGCGCTGATCGGAGACGTCGAAAGCGAAGCGGTCGTGCTCGAGCGGGCCCGCTCCGGTCGTCGCGTGCCAATCGAATTCCTCCGGGCGAACCCCAACAATCCGCGCAAGGCCTTCAACGGCGAGGATCTCGACTCCCTGTCCGCATCGATCCGCGAAAAGGGGATCGTGCAGCCGATCCTGGTGCGGCCGGTCGAGGGGGCCGACAACAGCTATGAGATCATCGCCGGCGAGCGCCGCTGGCGCGCGGCGCAGCGCGCCGGGCCTGCACGAGGTGCCGGTCGTTGTCCACGACGTCTCCGACAAGGAGGCGCTGGAGCTTGCCATTATCGAGAACGTGCAGCGTTCCGACCTCAATCCGCTGGAAGAAGCGGCGGGCTATCAGCAGCTGATCGACGCGTTCGGCTACAGCCAGGCGGAGATCGCAGAGGGCATCGGCAAGAGCCGGCCGCATGTCGCCAATACATTGCGCCTGTTGAAGCTGCCGGAAAGCGTCCGCGTCTACGTCGCCGACGGGCGGCTTTCGGCCGGGCACGCACGCGCGCTGATCGGTGCGAAAGACCCTGAGGCGATGGCGAAGCAGATCGTCGCGGCAGGCCTCACCGTGCGCGATGTGGAGGCGCTTGGCGAGAACAAGGCCGCGCCGCGAAAGGCCCGCAAGTCGGCACCGCGAAGGACGCGGACACGGTGGCGCTGGAAAAGGCGCTGTCCGACGCGATCGGGCTCAAGGTGACGATCGATCACCGCACCAATGGCACCGGCGAGCTGCGCATCCGCTATCTCAACCTCGAACAGCTCGACGACATCTGCCGCCGTCTGCAGTAGTCAGGCGGCGCGCCGTCCCGCCCGCGCCGCACGCGCGGCGATCACAAGAAGCGCACGCGCAATCACGGCGGCCGCGTTGGCGGGGTGCAGGCGCGAATCGATCATCGCCTGGTTGATGCCGGTGAGGGCGTTGTCGAGCGCAGCGCGCGACCACAGGCGAAGCTGTCGTTCGATGATTGCGCGGCGTGACGGGAAGATCGGCGGCCGCGCGGACTGGATCGCGTTGCCGATGCCGCTACCCGCTTCGGCCCCCGCTTTTATCCGGTGCAGTTGCAGGAAATGTCGCTCTGCCGCGACGCCGATGGTCGACGCGGCAGTGCCTGCGGCGAGGAGGCGACGGAAGCCGCGATCGACAGCGGCTGTGTCGCCTGAGGCCGCGGCGTCGACGACGTCGCCGATCGCGAAGGCGGCGCCGTCTCCGATCACGGCAGCGATGTCCGCCGTGGTGATGGCGCCGGCCGATTGCGCGTAGAGGCATAGCTTGCGGATTTCGTTTCGGCTGGCGGCGCGGTCGGCGCCGAGCAAGACCGATCAAGGTTGCGCGCGCATCGGGTTCGATCGTGACGCCGGCCTCGGCAACTTCGCCGTCGATGAGCCGGCCCAGCGAAGCGTCGTTGTCCGGGATAGCAGCCGATCGCCGCGGCGTTGGCGGAGCTTTCGCAGAGTTTGCGGAGAGGCGCCGTCTTGCGCAGATCGCCGGCCTCGATGACGACCCAAGTTTCGGGCGGCGGATCAGAAAGAATGGCCTCCACGGAAGCCGCCGCCGAGCGGCTGGCGCCCGGTCGCACGCGGATGACGCGACGCCCGGTGAACAGCGAGCCGCCATAGACCTCATCGGCAAGACGGCTCGCATCCGACAGGTCCGCTTCGTCGAGACGAATGACACTCATCTCGTCATCGCCGACCAACGCTCTGGCGACGGCCGCAGCGCGTTCGGTGACACTGCCGGGATCGGTGCCGAAGAAGAGCACGACCGGCTTGTTCGGCTTGGCCAGGAAGCGATCGATCTCGGCGCCGCGCAGTTGCGTCATGCCAGGTCCTCAGAGATGGCGATCAGACGACGACATTGACGATCCGCTTCGGCACGACGATGACCTTGCGCGGGCGACTTGCCGTCAAGCGCCTTCAGCACCGCCTCATGCGCAAGCGTCGCCGCCTCGATGTCGCTGTTCGAAGCATCGGCGGCAATCTTCCAACTCACCGCGCTTCTTGCCGTTGACCTGGATCGGCAGAACGATCGTCGAACTCGACGAGCAGCGCCGGGTCGGCTTTCGGCCATGCGCGCGTGGCGACGAGGTCGCTGTGGCCAAGAACTTCCCAGCATGACTCGGCAAGATGCGGCACCATCGGCGCCATGATCTCGACGGCGAATTCCACCGCCTCGCGATGCGCCCAGGCGAGCGCTTCGTCGCTCTGCCGCGCGCGCGCATCGGTGCCGGCGATGGCGTTGACGAGCTCATAGATCTTGGCGACGGCGACGTTGAAGCGAAGGCCGGCGAAATGATCGCTGACCACGTGCGAGCGTCCGATGGGCCACCTGACGGAGCGCCGTCGCAGCGGCCGATGTCTGGTTCGGCATCGGCGCGTCGGCTGCCGGAAAGGACGGGTCGCGGACGGCCTCGTTGACGATGCGCCAGACACGCTGGATGAAGCGATGCGCGCCGTCGACGCCGGCCGCCGTCCAGATGACGTCGCGCTCGGGCGGCGAGTTGGAGAGCACGAACCAGCGCGCCGTGTCGGCGCCATACGCAGCGATGATGTTGGTCGGGTCGACCGTGTTGCGGCGCGACTTCGACATCTTCTCGATCGGGCCGATCTCGACCGGCTCGCCGGTGACGTTGTCGACAGCGCTTCGCGCCGCCGTCCTTCTCGGCGACCGTCACTTCGGCCGGGACTGGCCCAACTGCCATCGTCGCGGCGATAGGTCTCGTGCACGACCATGCCCTGCGTGAACATGCCGGTCGAACGGCTCCTCCAGGATCGAGATGACCGGTCGACTTTCATCGCCCGCGTGAAGAACCGCGCGTAGAGAAGGTGCAGGATCGCATGCTCGATGCCGCCGATATACTGATCGACCGGCAGCCAGTGGTTGGCCATCTTCGGGTCGGTCGGCGTCTTCGCATGCGGGGCGGTGAAGCGCGCGAAGTACCAGGACGAATTGACGAAGGTATCCATCGTGTCGGTCTCACGCCGTGCGGGACCGTCGCATTTCGGACAGGCGACGTTCTTCCAGTGCGGGTGGCGTTCCAGCGGGTTGCCCGGCTTGTCGAAGGTGACGTCCTCGGGCAGCTTCACCGGCAAGTCCTTCGCCGGCACGGGAACGACGCCGCACTTCTCGCAATGGATGATCGGGATCGGGCAGCCCCAATAGCGCTGCCGCGAGATGCCCCAATCGCGCAGGCGGTAGTTCACCTGCCGCGCCGCCTGCGGCGCATCGCCGAGCGTCGCATTCTCGAGACGACGGGCAACTTCTTCCTTGGCGTCCGGCACGGTCATGCCGTCGAGGAAGTCGGAATTGATCAGCTGGCCGTCGCCGACATAGGGCTCGTCGCCCGAGGCGAACTGCTCCAGCCAGGCGACGAGATCCGATTCGTTGTCGAAACGATCCACCGGCGCCACCACCGGACGGATGGGCAGGTCGTATTTGGAGGCGAATTCGAAGTCGCGCTGATCATGCGCCGGGCAGCCGAAGATGGCGCCGGTGCCGTACTCCATGAGGATGAAGTTGGCGACATAGACCGGCAGCAGTTCGGTCGGCCGGAACGGATGCACGACCCTGATGCCGGTGTCGTAGCCGAGCTTCTCGCCGGTCTCGATCTCCTCGGCGCTGGTGCCGCGCCGGCGGCACTCCTCGACGAAGCCGGCGAGCAGCGGGTCGTCCGCGGCCAGAGCGGCCGAGAGCGGATGATCCGGCGCCAGCGCCAGGAAGGATGCGCCGAACAGCGTATCCGGCCGCGTCGTGAACACCTCGATATCGTCGGCGCCGGCGACGGCCTTGCCGTCGATGGCGAAGCGGACGCGGAGGCCCTCGGAGCGGCCGATCCAATTATGCTGCATCAGCCGCACGCGGTCCGGCCAATGGTCGAGCGTCTCGATCGCGTCGAGCAGGTCCTCGCTGTACTTCGTGATGCGGAAGAACCACTGCGTCAGGTCGCGCTGCTCGACGAGGGCGCCGGAGCGCCAGCCGCGGCCATCGATGACCTGCTCATTGGCGAGCACGGTGTGATCGACCGGGTCCCAATTGACGCGCGCGTTCTTGCGATAGGCGAGGCCGGCTTCATAGAAGTCGAGGAAGAGCCTCTGCTGCTGCGCGTAATATTCCGGGTCGCAGGTGGCGAATTCGCGGTCCCAATCGAGCGACAGGCCCATCAGCTTCAGTTGACCGCGCATCGTGTCGATGTTCTCGTAGGTCCAGCTCTTGGGGTGGACGCGGTTCTGCATCGCCGCGTTCTCGGCCGGCATGCCGAAGGCGTCCCAGCCCATCGGATGGAGGACGTTGTTGCCCTTGGCGCGCATGAAGCGGGCGACGACGTCGCCCATCGTGTAGTTGCGCACATGGCCCATATGGATGCGCCCCGACGGGTAGGGGAACATCTCCAGGACATAGTAAGGAGGGCGCGGGTCATCGTTCTTGGTGGCGAAGATGCCCCGTTCGGCCCAGACCTCCTGCCAGCGCTTTTCCGTCGCCGCCGGATCGTATTTCTGCGTTTCGCTCATGGCGGGGATCATTCATCCGAAAGGCGCCGCCGGGTCAACCGAGGGGCGCGGTATGGTCAAGAATTTCGCCTCGCTTGACTTCACCGGATGCACAATGGAGACCAGCCGAATGCCGAACGCCGCCGATCGCTTGAGCGAAATCCACGCCCGCATTGCGGCCTCTGAAGCGACCGCCGACCGCCCGTCCGGCAGCGTCCGCCTGATCGCGGTCAGCAAGACGTTCGATTCGGATGCGATACGACCCCTGATCGCGGCCGGGCAGCGGGACTTCGGCGAGAACCGGGTCCAGGAGGCACAGCGGAAATGGCCGGAGCTGAAGGCGGCGACGCCGGATCTCCGCCTTCATCTCATCGGCCCGCTGCAATCCAACAAGGCGGCCGACGCGGTCGCGCTCTTCGACGCCATCCACAGCATCGATCGCGACAAGATTGCGGCGGGGATCGCGGCAGAGATGGTGAAGCAGGGGCGACGCCTGCAGCTTTTCGTCCAGGTCAACACGGGCGACGAAGCGCAGAAGGCGGGCGTGGCGCCCGGCGACGCGGTGAGTTTTGTCGACCGATGCCGGCGGGTGCACGGTCTTGTGATCGCCGGATTGATGGTCATTCCGCCGGTCGACGAAGCGCCTGGGCCGCATTTCGCGCTTCTGGCGAAGATCTCGCGGGAGGCGGGACTTTCCCGCCTTTCCATGGGGATGAGCGGCGATTTCGAGACGGCAATTGCCTTCGGGGCCACCGACGTTCGGGTCGGCACGGCCCTTTTCGGAGATCGCCCGCCGCTTCCTCAAGGCACCTGACGCTCCGGAATTCGTTGAACAAACGCGATGATCGAGGCCTTGCTAGGCGGCAGGTAAGACGCCAAATAGTGCCAAGGCGTTCTCCCCCGCTCACCCATATGATGGACAGGCAATGGAACGATCTGTGACACGACGGCGGATTCTGATCGTCGATGACGATGAGATGCTCCGCGAAAGTCTTGCCGAACAACTTGCTCTTCACCCTGAATTCGAAGTGGTCGAGGCTGGCACCGCCGGCATCGGTATCGAGCAGGCGAATGCAGAACCGACGGACCTCGTCGTGATGGACGTCGGCCTGCCGGATTTCGACGGCCGCGAGGCCGTGAAGCAACTCCGCCGGGAGGGCTTCCGCGCTCCGATCATCATGCTGACGGCGCAGGATTCGGAGGACGACACCGTTGTCGGTCTTGAGGCCGGCGCGAACGACTATGTCGCCAAGCCGGTCCGCTTCGCCGTTCTGTTGGCGCGAATCCGGGCGCAGCTGCGCCAGTTCGAGCAGACCGAGGACGCGACCTTCCAACTCGGGCACTATACGTTCCGGCCAAGCGCCAAGCTTCTCATCGATCAGGGTGGGCAGAAGATCCGCCTGACGGAGAAGGAAACGGCGATCCTGAAATATCTCTATCGGGCCGGCGAAAAAGCTGTGACGCGCGATGTGTTGCTCCACGAGGTGTGGGGCTACAATAGCGGCGTGACCACACACACGCTGGAGACGCACATCTATCGCCTTCGTCAGAAAATCGAGCGCCGCCCGGCGCAAGCCGAGCTCCTCATCACCGAGGCCGGTGGTTATCGGCTCGCGCCGTAGTCAGCTGCGGCGGACGCACCGTTGAGTCTCGAAAGCGATATCGAGCTGCTCGGCCGCGTCCCGCTGCTTGGCGATCTATCGACCGACAATCTTCGGCTGCTGGCCTTCAGCGCCGTTCGCCGCGATCTTTCCGAGGGCGAGTTTCTTTTTCATCAGGGGGAGGTGGCGCGCTCCGGCTTCGTCGTCAGCTATGGCGTCGTTGAGCTGTCGCTCGGCGAGGGCGAAAAGCGGCGTGTCGTCGAGAAATGCCATCGCGGCTATCTCATCGGCCAGATGCCGCTCTTCGTCGACTGCCTGCGGCCGAACGATGCGGTGGCGCTCAATCCGAGCACGCTTCTGGAAATCAGCCGGCCGATGATGACGCGGATGCTGACCGAATATCCGGCCGCCGCGAAGGCGCTGCATGCCCGGCTAAGCCAATCGCTCTCCGGTACCGTCGGCGACCTTCGCCGCGTCCGCGAAACGCTGCTCTCGATCGATAGCTAATTTCTCGTCCGGACGGGCAATGCCGGCGATCACCGGCACATGGTCGGACGGCCGCTTCCAACCGCGCGCATCCTGAATGATGTCGATGCCGGTCAGGCGATCGGCGAGCGGCGAGGTTACCCAGATATGGTCGAGGCGGCGGCCTCTGTTCGATGCCAGCCAGTCGCGCGCGCGGTAGCTCCACCAAGTGTAGAGCTTCTGGTCGGCCGAGACGAAATGCCGGGCGACGTCGACCCAGCCGCCGGCGGCAAGGATGGCATCCAACCGCTCCGTCTCCATCGGCGTGTGGCTGACGACCTTGAGCAGCTGCTTGTGCGACCAGACGTCTTCCTCCATCGGCGCCACATTGAGATCGCCGACAAGAACGGCACGGCGTTTGGGATCGGCGCCGCCAAGCCAAGCGAGCATCTCGTCGAGAAAGGCGAGCTTGTGGGCGAACTTGTCGTTGATCGCGGGGTCCGGCTCGTCGCCGCCCGCGGGCACGTAGAAATTATGCAGTTCGATCTCGCCGTCGCCATCGCCGACCGTCACCGAGATATGGCGGGCATCGTCCTTGCCGCAGAAGCCGCGCGTCGTTTCGGCCATGAACGGGACGCGCGAAACGATGGCGACGCCGTGATAGCCGCGTTGGCCATTGACGGCGATATGGCGATAGCCGGCCCGGCGGAAGGCCGCGTATGGGAAGTTGTCCGCGATGCATTTGATTTCCTGCAGGCACAGCAAGTCGGGCTGATAGGTGCGCAGGAACCGCGTCACCAGCTTGATGCGCAGGCGGACGGAGTTGATGTTCCAGGTGGCGACGGAAAGCGGCATGAGCTGGCCATGCCTAATGCGCGCACCGGCTGCGATCAACCGATGATCGACGGCCGCCCCGCTAGTTGGGGTTGTTGTTGGTGATGACGAAATTTGCGGCGTCGACCGGCTGGTTCAGCTCAACGTCGGTCATGATGAAGGTGATGGTGTTGCCGCGCGCATCGATCGTCACCCATTGCTTCAGATCGTAGGTCTCGCGGTCGAAATAGAGCGACAGCCAGCCGCCATCATCCGCCTGCGCCAGCACCACGACGATGTAATCGGGCGAATCGAGAAGAACGTCGCGGACGACGCTCTCGGAGGTGAGGTCGGTATATTGCGCCAGAATGGGCGCCAGCGGCGTGCGCTCCAGCGCATAGAAGTTCTGCGTCCGGCGCCCGCGGTCCTCGACCGCAAGCGTGACGCCGTTGGAAATCATCACGACCTGAGACGGCGGATCATAGTCGAGCCGCAGCAGTCCCGGCCGGGCGAAAACGAAATGGCCTTCGCTCAACTCGTCCTGGCTGGGGCCGACCTGGATGAAATGGCCCTGCATGGTGCGGATGCCGTTGAAATAGGCATTGACCGTCGCGAGGGCGTTCGACTGGTCCAAGCCGATCTGGCCGAGCGGCGGCCGCGGCACGGGCACAGGAACAGGAGCGCCGGAATCCTGCGCCCGCGCCGCACCGCCAATTGCGACGAACCCGATCGCTGCCAGCACGGCCCAGCGGGGCGCGCTTTTCCACCAATTTGACGAAGGACTGTGGATCAGAACCAGGCTCCGAACAAAGCGCGGTTGGTCTTCGCTGGTTCGCTGCCTGCGCGACCAGCACACAAGGGCGCATATAGCGGGACCGTGTGGCTTTTCCTAGGCCGAGGCGTGTTCACTCGTCAGTAGGGCTCGTTGCCGGTGTCGACGAGAATCTCGCGCTTGCCGGCATGGTTGGCCGGGCCGACGACGCCTTCGTCTTCCATCCGCTCGATGATCGAGGCGGCGCGGTTATAGCCGATCGACAGGCGACGCTGGATGTAGCTGGTCGATGCCTTCTTGTCTCGCAGCACGACGGCGACGGCGCGATCGTAGAGGTCGTTCGATTCGTCGTCCGCGGTGGCGTAGGGGTCGCCGCTGCCGCCGTCTTCGCTTTCATCGGCGGTGATCGCTTCGAGATATTCCGGCAGGCCCTGCTTCTTCAGATGCGCGACCACCTTCTCGACCTCCCCGTCTGAGACGAAGGGGCCGTGGACGCGGGTGATGCGGCCGCCGCCCATCATGTAGAGCATGTCGCCCTGGCCGAGCAGCTGCTCCGCGCCCTGCTCGCCGAGGATGGTGCGGCTGTCGATCTTCGAGGTGACCTGGAAGGAGACGCGCGTCGGGAAGTTCGCCTTGATGGTGCCGGTGATGACGTCGACCGACGGGCGCTGCGTCGCCATGATGACGTGGATGCCGGCGGCGCGGGCCATCTGCGCCAGGCGCTGCACGGCGCCTTCAATGTCCTTGCCGGCGACCATCATCAGGTCGGCCATCTCGTCGATGATGACGACGATATAGGGCATCGGCTCGAGATCGAGCTCCTCGGTCTCCATGATCGGATCGCCCGTCTCGGGGTCGAAGCCGGTGTGGACGGTGCGGCTGATGACTTCGCCGCGCGCTCTCGCCTGTTCGACGCGGGCATTGAGGCCGTCGATATTGCGGACGCCGACCTTCGACATCTTGCGATAACGGTCCTCCATCTCGCGCACGGTCCATTTCAGCGCGACGACGGCCTTCTTCGGATCGGTGACGACGGGCGTCAGCAGATGCGGGATGCCGTCATAGACGGAGAGCTCGAGCATCTTCGGATCGATCAGGATGAGGCGGCAGGTCTCCGGCGTCATGCGGTAGACCAGCGACAGGATCATGGTGTTGATCGACACCGACTTGCCCGAACCGGTGGTGCCGGCGACGAGAAGATGCGGCATGCGCGACAAATCGGCGATGACCGGTTCGCCGCCGATATTCTTGCCGAGGCAGAGGGCGAGCCGGGCGTTGGTGTCGGCGAATTCGTCGGCCGAGAGAAGCTCGCGCAGGAGCACGGTCTCGCGATTCTCGTTGGGAAGCTCGATGCCGATGGCGTTCTTGCCGGGGATGACGGCGACGCGACAGGCGATCGCGCTCATCGACCGGGCAATATCGTCAGCGAGGCTGATGACACGCGACGACTTGATGCCGGGGGCCGGCTCCAACTCGTAGAGCGTCACCACCGGGCCCGGCCAAATGTTCACGATCTCGCCGCGGATGCCGAAATCGTCGAGCACGGATTCGAGCAGCCGCGCATTCTCGTCGAGCATGTCGGCGGTGACCGCCTTCTGCCGACCGCCGCGTGGCGCGGTCAGCAGGCCGACGGGCGGGAGCTCGAAGACATCCGAATTGCGCTTGCGCGGAGCGGGCGCCCGCCGGCGGCGCTGCTGACGCGGCGCGGGCTCCTCAAACTCCTCTTGGTCTTCGGTCGCTTCCGGCTCGAACTCCATTTCGTCGTCATCGGGGAGGAGAGACGGATCGAAATGCGTACGGCGCTGCGACGGAGCGTAGTCGATGTCATCCCGGTGGCGCCGCTCTGACCAGCGCGAAAACATCGAGCGCAGGCGATAGCCGGTATGGGCGGCGGCACCGAAAAGCAGGGTCAAGAATCCGCTACGGCTACCCTCTTCGTCGTCCTCGAAGCCAAGATCCTCGATCTCGGGCTCCGGCCGAGCGCGCACGCGGCGGTGCCTTGGTGCGCGGGGCTCGGGTCTGACTTCCGCGACAGCGCTCGCGCTGGCGGGGCCAGGGGGCAAAGCCGAGCGCGGCCATGGCAAGGATCATGGTGAGGAGAGCGAGCGTAACGCCGACGAGCGTCGCCTTCAATCCGGCGATGTCGCCGAGAAGCGCGGCGGGGATACGAAGGATCAGGTCGCCGAGAACGCCGCCGAAATCCGGTCGGCAGCGGCCAGCTCTCGGTGACCGGAAGGGTGGCGAGCGTGCCGGCGCCAAGGAGGCAGGCGGCAATCCAGGAGATCGCGCGAAGCGTGCGGAACCGGGCGGGCTTGCCCACGAGCATGCGCCAGCCCCAGAAGGCCGGCGGCAGGAGCAGGAGCGGTGCAGCGATGCCGAGAAACTGCATGACGAGGTCGGCGGCCACGGCGCCGGGATAGCCGAGGAGGTTCTGCGCCGGCGCGTCGACGGCGATGGAGAAACTCGGATCGTCGACATGCCAGGTCGCGAGCGCAATCGTGACGGCCGCGAGCACGGTGATGATGGCAAGGCCGCTCAGGCTGGCGAGATTGCGCCGGAGGAAACGGCGCAGCCAGGAATCGCCCGGCATGGCCATCTCATTCATCGGCATTGTTGCGGAGCGGGCGCGGGCCATCAGCGGGCCTCAGCCGGCTGATCGCCGCGATGGCAGAGGGATTGTTCCGGGATACGCACGGGTTCCAACTCGCACTGACTGGACGCTGTCTAGGACCCGGAGCCTAGCCGCCGTTGGTAAAGTCGCCATTAACCATCGACAGTCGGCGACAAAGAAAAAAAGGCCCCGGAGACAATCTCCGGGGCCCAATCTTGTGCGGTCGTCGGGAGGACGTGTGCACTAGGTGTTGTGGTAGCCAACCTCGCCATGGCTCGCGAGATCGAGGCCTTCGCGCTCCGCCTCTTCCGTGACGCGCAGACCGATGATCAGGTCGACGATCTTGTAGAGGATGAAGCTGATGATGCCGGACCAGAGGATGGTCACGACCACGGCCTTGAACTGGATCCACAGCTGCGAGCCGATCGAGAAGTCATCGCCACCGATGCCGCCCAGGCTGCCGGCGGTGAGGATGCCGGTGCCCAGAGCGCCGATGATGCCGCCGATGGCGTGGATGCCGAAGACATCGAGGCTGTCGTCATATTTGAGAGCCTGCTTGACGACCGCGACGAAGAAGTAACAGACGGCCGCAGCAACAGCACCGAGGACGATACCGCCGATCGGGCCGACGAAGCCGGCCGCCGGGGTGATCGCAACCAAGCCTGCAACAACACCCGAAGCCGCGCCCAGCATGGAGGCCTTGCCCTTGGCGAGACCCTCAATGACCGACCAGGCAACGGCCGCAGCGGCGGTGGCGAGGAAGGTGTTGATGAAGGCGAGGCCGGTGCCGCCATTGGCTTCGAGGTTGGAACCGGCGTTGAAGCCGAACCAGCCGACCCACAGCAGCGAGGCGCCGATCATGACGTAGGGCAGATTGTGCGGCGCCATGTTGTCTCGGCCGAAGCCGACACGCTTGCCGATGACAAGGCAACCGACGAAGCCCGCGATGCCGGCGTTGATGTGAACGACGGTGCCGCCCGCGAAGTCGAGGGTACCCCAATCGAACATCAGGCCGCCGCTCGCCCAGACCATGTGGGCGATCGGGAAGTAGACCGCGGTGACCCACAGGACGATGAAGAGCATCAGGGCCGAGAATTTGATGCGCTCGGCGAAGCCGCCGACGATAAGAGCGGCGGTGATGCAAGCGAATGTCGCCTGGAAGGCGATGAAGACATATTCGGGGATGACTTCATCGGAGAAGGTCGCGGCGACCGAATTGTAGTCGACGCCGGCCAGGAAGGCCTTGCCGAAGCCTGAGATGATCGACCCACCGCCATCACCGAAGGCTTCCGTGTAGCCCCAGAAGGTCCAGACAATCGCCACCACGCAGGTGATCATCAGAACCTGCATCAGGACCGAAAGAACGTTCTTGGCGCGGACCATGCCGCCATAGAAAAGAGCCAGGCCGGGCACGCACATCATCAGGACGAGCAGTGTCGACACCATCATCCATGTCGTGTTGCCTGGATTGGGCAGCGGCGCGGCGTCAACAGCGGCCTCAGCCACGGCCCCCGACGCGTCCTGAGCCCAGGCGGTCGCTGATCCCGCCAGGAGTACGATCCCGGCGATGGCCGGCTTGATTAACTGTCGCTTCATAGTCTCAATCCCCAATTCTTGCCGATGCACTCAATTTGGGCAGAAGGATTCGTGCCTATGGATTCGGCAAAGCAAGGGGTATGCCAGAATGTGCGAATCAGACCGGACGGTTAATAGGATTCACAGGGGCCTTTGACTCGCTGCAACGGTTCCGATTGGCGTGCTCGGCCCGCGCGGGGAATACATTCTTTCTGGCGAAGCGTAGGGAGTCCGGCGCGTTGCCGGTCCGTGTCACCCCGACCCGTCGTCCCGACGACCGACTTCGGGTCGGCTCGGACCCATGTCACCCGACCCGACCGAGCGCACATGAAGACGACGCGCTCGGGGACCGAGCGGGCCGTCGAGGAGGACGGGCAACCCGCCGGACCGAATCGCGACGCAAACGACGCGTCTGGGATGCCGCGGTTGCGGTACTTCTATCGTACCATCGGGAAGCGTGCTCAGGATGTGAGCACGCTGCCTTCGTGCTGAACGGGCGCTGACGGGACAAAGATGCCCCATCAGCGCTGGTCTAGCGAACCGCTCCAAATCGCTCAAATTTGTCTGCCTATTCGTGAGGCGGTGGTGCCTAAATAGGCGGCAGCGACGGAGCGGCGATGGTCATGCCTGCAGGTCGGCCTCCGGCGTTGCGCCGATGCGGTGGATCGAGAGGTCGGCGCCGCGGTCTTCCTCCTCGGGCGACAGGCGAATGCCGATCGTGGCCTTGAGGACGGCGTAGACGAGGAAGCCCACAACGAAGGCGAATGCCGCGCCGGCGAGCGTGCCGATCAGCTGCGGCAAGATGGCGACGCCACCGATGCCGCCAAGGCCCGTCGAGGCCAAAGACGCCGGCGGCGACGCCGCCCCAGACACCGCAAAGCCCGTGCAGCGGCCAGACGCCCAGCACGTCGTCGATCTTCAGCCGATTCTGGCAGAACTCAAAGCCGAAGACGAAGATGACGCCGGCGACGCCGCCAACCAGGAGGCTGCCGATCGGGTGCATGACGTCGGAGCCGGCGCAGACCGCGACAAGCCCGGCCAGCGCGCCATTGTGCACGAAGCCGGGGTCGCCGCGTCCGGCGACGAGCGCGGCGAGGATGCCGCCGACCATGGCCATCAGCGAGTTCAAGGCGACGAGGCCGGAGATATTGTCGAGCGATTGGGCGCTCATGACATTGAAGCCAAACCAGCCGACGCAGAGCAGCCAGGACCCGAGCGCGAGCCAGGGAATGCTTGAGGGCGGGACGCCCTGGACCTTGCCGCCCGCACGATAGCGGCCGCGCCGCGGTCCGAGCTGGAGGACGGCCGCGAGGCCCAGGAAACCGCCAAAAGCATGGACAACGACCGACCCGGCGAAGTCATGGAATGGCGCGCCGAATGTGTCTGCGAGCCAGGTCTGGATGCCGTAATTGCCGCCCCAGACGATGCCCTCGAAGAAGGGGTAGGCAAGCGCAATGAAGAGCGCGACGGCCAGCGCCTGCGGGAAGAAGCGCATGCGCTCGGCGACGCCGCCGGAGATGATGGCGCCGATGGCGGCGGCAAAGGTGGCCAGGAAGAAGAATTTCACGAGGCCGTATCCCTGGCCACTGCCGTCGTCATAGGTCACGAGATCACCCGCCGAGGCGAAGAAATCCGTGCCATAGGCGATGCTGTAGCCAATGAGGAAATAGGCGAGGACCGCCACGGCGAAATCGCCGAGGATCTTCACCAGCGCGTTGACCTGGTTCTTGGCGCGAACGGTGCCGACCTCGAGAAATGCGAAGCCAGCATGCATTGCGAATACGAGGATGGCCCCCGTAAGTAGGAAAAAGACATCTGCCCCCATGAATCCGCCTCCCAATTGAGCATCTTGCGACGAAAAAATGCGCAAGTTGGCTAGAACAGCATTCAAGCTGCATGCCAAGGAGGCCAGACGCAGAAAAACCGGGCAGCTCACTGAAGAGCAGGTGCCCGGCTAATCCACTGATGCCTAGTCGCTAGGCATCGTTATCAATGAAGGGTTGCCCGAAGCGGGACTTTCCAGGTGTGCGAAGACGCCTAGAGAGCCGCGCCGTCGGTCTCGCCTGTGCGGATGCGCACGGCGTGATCGATGCCGTAGACGAAAATCTTGCCGTCGCCGATCTGGCCGGTCTTGGCAGACGTGGCGATGGCCTCGACAACCTTGTCTACGGTATCGGCGGCAACGGCGACCTCTATCTTCAGCTTCGGCAGGAAGCTTACGGAATACTCGGTTCCGCGGTAGATTTCGGTGTGACCCTTCTGGCGGCCATAACCTTTGACTTCGGTCACGGTCAGGCCGTGCACACCCACCGCAGTGAGCGCGTCGCGCACCTCATCGAGCTTGAATGGCTTAATAACCGCCATGACAATCTTCATCTTCTCTATCCCCTTCGGTCAAATGGCGCCGTCGCAACGGTCCAGGGACCCCGCTCGGACTTTTTCCGAACCGTCCGAGGCGCTTACAATCAAACCCCGTGCCAACCTTGGGTTCCATTGCTCCCGCCTGCGCGCAGGCCGCTAGATCGCTGGGGCGCCGGACGACATGGACCGGGCTAGGTGTGCTAGGAGTGGGCGCGAGCCATCAGGGCAGGGCTGAGCGATGAAGCATAGCGCCGATGTGGTGATTGCCGGCGGGGGCATCGTCGGGCTGACGCTTGCCCTCGCCCTCAAGCGCTCTGACGCCGGCATCGACGTTGCCGTCGTCGAGCGCGCCGCCCGATCCGGCGCCGATGATGGGCGCGCCTCGGCGATTGCGGCCGCGGCGCAGGAGATGCTGACGGCGCTGAATGTCTGGGGTGCCGTCGCCGACACCGCTCAGCCGATCAAGGAGATGATCGTCACCGACAGCGGGGCCACGGACGTCGTGCGCCCTGTGTTCCTCACTTTCGACGGGACCCGGGACGACGGCCGCCCCTTCGCCCATATGGTGCCGAATGTCGTGCTCACGGCGGCGCTCGACGAGGCGGCCAAAACGGCCGGCGTGAGGTTCATTCAACCGGACTCGGTCAGCGGCTTCGCCGTCGCCGACGGCGGCGTTACCGCCGAGCTCGCATCAGATACCCGCGTCGAGGCGGCGCTCCTGGTCGCCGCCGATGGCGTCCGGTCGCGCCTTCGCGAGCGCGCGGGCATTCGCACCGTAGGCTGGGACTATCCCCAGACCGGTCTGGTGGCGACGATCGCGCATGAGCGGCCCCATAATGGCCGGGCGGAAGAGCACTTCCTGCCGGCCGGGCCGTTTGCCGTGCTGCCGCTGCGCGGAAACAGATCGTCGCTGGTCTGGACCGAGAGAAAGGCCGAAGCGGACCGGCTTCTGAAGTCCGACGCGCCGACCCTCGACGCCGAACTCGTCAAACGAATCGGCCATCGCCTCGGGGCGGTGACGATCGAAGGCAGGCTGCAGGGATTTCCGCTCGGGCTCCGCATGGCCCGCGATTTCGTCAAGCCGCGCTTCTGCCTCATCGGCGATGCCGCCCATGTCATCCATCCGCTTGCCGGGCAGGGCCTCAATCTCGGCCTTCGCGACGCGGCGGCGCTTGCCGAGACGATCGTCGAGGCGCGTCGGCTCGGCCTCGATATCGGCGCCATCGATGTTCTGGAGCGCTATCAGGCCTGGCGGCGCTTCGACACCGCCGAGATGGCGACGCTGACAGACGCGCTCAACCGCCTCTTCTCCAACGACAATGCGGCGCTCCGCTTCTTCCGCGATATCGGGCTTGGGCTGGTCGACCGCATGCCGTTTCTCAAGCGCGTGATGATCGATCAGGCGGCCGGGCACGGCAGCGATACGCCGCGACTCCTGCGCGGCGAAGCGATCTAGGCTTTCACCCGTTTCAGCTGCGCCCGCATGATCTCGCGGGACTTGCCGAAATAGTCGACAAAAAGGGCGAGCTGTTCGTCGCTATATTGCTCAGTCAAAGTGGCGACGGCTTCGCTCATCGGCCGGTAGTAGCTCCACAGCTTCGCCAGCCCGTCCTCGCGGGCGGTGACGAAGATCCGCCGACGATCTTCAGTATCGCGCTCGCGCTGGACGAAGCCGGCCTTCTCCAGGCGGTCGACCACGCCGGTGACCGCCCCTGTTGTAAGACCGGTCGCCTCAGCCAACTCGCCCGCGGTGAGGCGCCCATGCATCGAGATGATGTCGAGATATTCCAGGTCGGCGCCGCCAAGGCCGACCTTCGCCGCGACTGCGGCCGAAAACATCTGGCCCAGGCCCGTCGCCTCGCGGATCACGCGATCCAGTTCAGTGAGCACCTGCTGGCGCGAAGATTCCTGTTGCATCCGCCCAATATGATATTATCTTAGTGACTAAGCAATATGGCTACTAAGATATATGGAGATATCACCATGGCAAACCAACGCCACGCGCTGACGCCGGAAGAGGAATGGAAATATGCTGAGACCGCGCTGCGTTGGCACGGCTGGGGTTCGCCCGTCGGGCTCGGGCTGTTCGTTCTGCTGGTTGCAGGTGCCGTCGCGGTAATCCGCTTCGCCTTCGGCTAGTCCTCGAGCGGGCGGGCCTCGTCCGGCAGCATGATCGGAATGCCATCTCGGATCGGATAGGCGAGCTTGGCGCCGCGGCTGATCAGCTCCTGCTTGTCGCGGTCATATTCCAGCGTTTCCTTAGTCAGCGGGCAGACCAGGATCTCCAGGAGCTTGGGATCGATCGTGTGAGCCTGGCGGTCGGTCATCACTGCAGCCTTGGGCCGTAACCGTCCTGGCTCAGCGAGATTTCGGTGAGCGCAACCAGGGTTTCGGCGCGCGTCTTGAGGTCGGGCGCTTCCAGCAACGCCTGCTTCTCCGCCGGCCCATAAGGGGCGATCATGGCGATGGCGTTGACGAGCGATTCATTGGAGGCGTCGTTGACGCTGTCCCAATCGGCTTCGAGTTCATGCGCTTCCAGATAGGCGCGGAATGCGTCGAGCAGAGCCCGCCGGTCGACGTCGGCCTCGCCATTGACGGAGTAGTCGCCGGCGAAAGGCTCGCCGGTGACGCGGCAGAGGCGGAACGGCTGATCGGAGGCGACCTCGTCGACGACGTGAAAGCGCACGAGGCCGGTCAGCGTGATAAGGTAGCGGCCATCATCGGTCTCGGCGAATGACGTGATGCGGCCAGCGCAACCGACGGAGCGAAGTGGGGGCTGGAGATCCCCCGAGGCATCTTCTTCCTGCGGCTGGATCATGCCGATGATGCGATCGCTGGCGAGTGCGGCGTCGACCAAAGCGAGGTAGCGCGGCTCGAAGATATTGAGCGGCATGTGCCCGCGCGGCAGCAGAAGGGCGCCTGAGAGCGGGAACACCGGAATCACTTCCGGCAGTTCGTTTCGCGCCTCGCCCTTCTTTCGACTAGCCATCGCCAACCTCGTTACGAGAACAGGAGCGACGACAGTTGCCGCCGGGCCGATTGCGTCGTCTCGTCCTTTGGGCCCCAGACGTCGAAAAACTGAAGCAACTGCTTGCGCGCCTTCTCGTCATTCCAGGCACGATCATTGGCGATAATGGCGAGGAGATGATCGGCGGCGCTGCCACGGTCGCCTTGTGCGTTGCTGATCAGGGCGAGGTCGAAACGAGCGGCGTGATCGAGCGGGTCGGCAAGCAGGCGGGCGCGCAGATCTTCGTCATCGCCGAGCGCAGCGGTCTGCTCTGCCAGGGCGATCTCGGCTTCCGCGGCCAGGATAACAGGGTCGGTGACCTTGGCGGGTGGAACCATGGCCAGCATCTGCCGGGCGCGCTCAACATCGCCGGCGGCGAGCGAGGCACGCGCCAGTCCGGCGACGGCGCGCATGTTCTCGCTGTCGGCCTGGCGCACCGCGGCATAGAGTTCCGCCGCGCCCTGAATCTGGCCGGCGGCCAGTGCGGCGTCAGCTTCGTCGAGGACCTCTTCAACGCCTGAATCGCCGCCGCCGGGGCCGACGAGCTTGGCGATGAATTCCTTGACCCGGCCTTCCGGCAGAGCACCGACGAAGCCGTCGACCGGCTTGCCGTCAACGAAGGCGATCACGGCGGGGATCGACTGAATGCCAAGCTGGCCAGGGATCTCCGGGTGTTCGTCGATATTCATCTTGGCGAGCTTCACCGCGCCCTTGGCGCTCTTCACCGCGCTTTCGATAATCGGTGAAAGCGTGCGGCACGGACCGCACCAGGGCGCCCAGAAATCGACCAGAACCGGCTGCCGCCGCGATTCGTCAATGACGTCCGCAACAAAGGCCTGCGTCGTCGTGTCGATCACCAGGGCGTCGGCGCCCTTGGCGGCGGGCGAATCGGCATTGATTGTGAGGTCTGTCATCTGCGCTACCCGGTAACTGGCCGCGTTGGCCGGCTCATGTCGCCAAAATGGCCACTGCCCGCCGACAATGCAATGATCGCGGGCTGCGGCCGATGCTGACGGTTACTGCTTCAGATGAAGGCCGACACGGATCTCGCGCCAGGCGAAATAGGCCAGGACGACGATGAGGCCGAGGAGGACGGCGAGGCTGACCCAAATCGACTTGTCCGACACGCCGAGCATGCCGTATCGGAAGCCATCGACGATATAAAACAATGGGTTAGCCAAAGTTACGGGCTGCCAGAATTGCGGCAGCACCTCGACCGAATAGAACACGCCGCCAAGGTAGATGAGCGGCGTCAGGACGAAGGTCGGGATGATGTTGATGCCGTCGATGCTGTCGGCATGGATGCCGTTGAGGAGGCCGCCCAGGGCCAGCGCGGCGCTGGTGAGGAAGAGGAAGGTGACGACAACGAAGATATTGTCGATGTGAAGGCCGGCAAAGGGGATCGAAACGCAAAGGACGAGCACCCCGACCAGCGTCCCGCGCACGACGCCGGAGGCGATGAAGCCGAGGACGATAACCCAGGGTGGCGTCGGCGATACCAGCAACTCATCAATGTTCCTGGCGAAGAAGCGCGAGGAGAAGACGACGGTGGCGACGTTGGAGAAGGAGTTGGTCACCACCGCCAGCATGATCAGGCCGGGGACGACGAAATCGATGAAATCGACGCCGTTGAAGCGTTCCGATGCGATTGCCAAGGACTGTGCCGAAGACAAGGAAATAAAGAACCGAGGTCACAACCGACGGCAGAAAGGTCTGCGGCCAGATGCGCACGATCCTGACGATGTCCTTGCGGACGATCGTGTAGAAGGAGATGAAGGCTTCAAAGGGCGTCATTTGGCAGCCGCGTTGTCGGCAGCCGTCAGCCGCATGAAGACCTCTTCCAGCCGACCCGCCTTGCCCCGTGCGCGCCTCACGCCGATGCCGGCATTCTCCAGCGCAACGATCGCCTGGCCAACCGTTGTCTCGCCGTTCAGCTCGATCTCGATCTCGGTCGCATCGACGATGTGCGGCCGGTAGGCGGCCAACACTTCCTTGGCGCGGTCGGCGCGCTCCTCGCTGAGATTGAGAACAACGACCTCGGTGTGCAGCTGGCCGAGGATGTCCCGGATCGTGCCGCCGGCGATGATCTCGCCGTGATTGATGATGGCGATGTGGCGGCAGAGCTGTTCCGCCTCTTCGAGGTAGTGTGTGGTGAGAAGGATTGTCGTGCCGCCGGCGGTGAGCTGGCGGAGAAAATCCCACATGCCGCGGCGAAGCTCGACGTCGACGCCGGCGGTCGGCTCATCGAGGATGAGCAGGCTCGGCCGGTGGATCAGGGCGCGGGCGATCATGAGCCGCCGCTTCATGCCGCCCGACAGCGTTCGCGAGGCGTCGTATGCCTTGTCGGCGAGACCGAGCTGTTCGAGCAACTCCTTTGCGCGCGGCAGGGCGACGCTGCGCGGAATGCCGTAATAGCCGGCCTGGTTGACGACGATGTCGACGGTCTTCTCGAAGATGTTGAAGTTCAGTTCCTGCGGGACGACGCCGATATGACGGCGGGCCGCCTGCGGATGGGCGTCGGTATCGACGCCAAAAACGGAGATGTGACCGCCTGTCTTGGTGACCAGCCCGGTGACGATGCCGATGACCGTGGTCTTGCCGGCTCCGTTCGGCCCGAGCAAGGCAAAGAAATCACCTTGCGGCATGTCGAGCGATACGCCGCGCAGGGCCTTGGTGCCGGTGGCGTAGGTCTTTTGCAGATCGCTGATCGACAGGGCCGGCGCTCCAGAGCTAGGGACCTGCCCCGGACGGTTCCAGTCGGAGCCGTCCAGCATGGGGGCGTGTCCTTCTCTCAGGCTGCTCGTCAATTCTGACTCGGCCATATCCGGCTCGGCGATTCGTTTGGGGGCGGCACTGATAGCGCCGTTCGAACGGGAAGCAAAGGTAGGGGCGGCGGGTGGGGCGGAGCGTTGCGGCCCCCCGCGGTGCAGCGTAGGCTCGCGCGGCACAACCGAAGGGTACGATAAGCGTGGCAACGCCTGACGAGCCGAGCGGAGCGAAACAGCAGGGAAGCGTGGCGGAAGCGCGCCGCGGCGGTCATCCGCACCGGCGCTCGCGGCTCTGTGGGCGGTGATCTTGCATGACGCCGCCCGGTTCGCCCGCCACTATGGGCGCGCTATCGGCGCATTGCTCTTTCCTCTGCTGGTGCTGCTGGTCGTGCCGGCCGGCTTCAACGGCTTCTTCGGCCGCGCCCTGACGGAACCCTATGGCACCTATGTGTCGCTGTCCGGCTATCTTGTGCCGGGCTGCGTGGGGCTGGTGCTCTTTCTCACGGCCGTGCCGTTGATGGCGACGCTGCTGCGCGATCGCGACAATGATGCGATCCAGCTGATGTTGGTTGTGCCCCTGCCGCGTTGGTTCGTCGTCTTCGCTCGGCTCTTCGCGGCGGCGCTGATCGCGACTTTTCAAGCCGTCGTGTTTCTCGTGATCGCCCGATTGATCGGCACCGATATCGAGATCGGCGGCTGGCTCACTGCATTGCCGGCGGAGATTCTCGCCGCCTTCATGCTGGCGGCCGTGACCTTCCTGCTCGTGCTGGTCTTCCGCCGCCTGTGGCGCTTCTCGACGATGCTTCTCTTCGTCGTGTTGCCGGTATTTGTCCTCTCCTCGGCGCTCTACCCGCTGTGGAAGTTCACCGATTACGGCGCCGACTATCTCAATGTCATCGCCGAGGTGAACCCGTTCACCCACGCCATCGAGCTCATCCGCTACGCCTCGGAAGGTCAGCTCGAGCCCACCAGCCTCGCCGTCGTTTTGGGGGTTGGCATCGTCGCCTTCATAGGCGCGATGCTGGCGCTCAGCCCGCGCTTCGGGCTGCTGACGCGCCGGCCGCGGCCGGGCGCCTGGGCTGAACCCGCTACGGAATAGCGCTCGCTACTCTGCTGCCGGCAGCCAGCGCAGGATCGGTTTGCGGGCCGCCTGCGTTTCGTCGAGGCGGCGGCGCGGCGCCATGGTCGGCGCGGCCTTGAAGGCCTCCGCCGCGGTGCCGGATTTCGCCCGTTCGGCAAGGTTGCGCAGCGTGGCGACGAACTGGTCGAGAGCGGCCATCGATTCCGACTCGGTGGGCTCGATCAGAAGGGCGCCGTGGACGACGAGCGGGAAATACATCGTCATCGGATGGAAGCCTTCGTCGATCATCGCCTTGGCGAAATCGAGCGTCGTGACGCCGGTGCCGTCGAGGAAATGATCGTCGAACAGGACTTCGTGCATGCAGGGGCGGTTGCCGAACGGCATCGACAGGACGTCGGCGAGGCCGGCGCGGACATAATTGGCGTTGAGCACCGCGTCCTCGGATGCTTCGCGCGCACCATCGGCGCCGTGCGACAGAAGATAGGCCATCGCGCGCACCCACATGCCCATCTGGCCGTGGAAGGCGGTGAGGCGGCCAAGCGGCGTCTCGTCACCGGTCGCTTCCGATTCCGTCTCGACCAGCACCGCCTTCTCGCCCTCCATGCGGAGGAAGGGGAGTGGCGCATAGGGCGCAAGCGATTCCGACAGCACCACCGGGCCGGAACCCGGGCCGCCGCCGCCATGCGGGGTCGACAGCGTCTTGTGCAGATTGATGTGCATGGCATCGATGCCGAAATCGCCCGGCCGCACCTTGCCGAGGATGGCGTTGAGGTTGGCGCCGTCGCAGTAGAAATAGGCGCCGGCCTCATGGACCGCCTCGGCGATCTTGACGACGTCCGGCTCGAACAGGCCACAGGTGTTCGGGTTGGTGAGCATGATCGCGGCGACATGCGGACCGAGCTTCGCGCGTACCGCCTCGACGTCGACGGTGCCGTCGGCGCGAGCCGGGATCGCCTCGACCTTGTAGCCAAGGAAGGCAGCCGTGGCGGGATTGGTGCCGTGCGATGATTCCGGCGCGAGCACGGTGGTGCGCTGCTCGTCCTCGCCGCGGGCGATGAGAGCGGAGCGGATCGCCATCATGCCGCACAGCTCGCCATGGGCGCCGGCCTTGGGCGAAAGCGTGATCGCCGACATGCCGGTCAGCGTCATCAGCCAGTGCGACAGTTCCTGCATCAGCTCGAGCGCGCCGGGCACGGTCGATACCGGCTGCAGCGGATGGATGTCGCCGAAGCCGGGCAGGCGCGCCATCGCCTCATTGAGGCGGGCATTGTGCTTCATCGTGCAGGAGCCGAGCGGATAAACGCCCATGTCGATGGCGTAGTTCTGCTTCGACAGGCGGACATAGTGGCGGAGCGTTTCCGGCTCGGAGAGGCCGGCGAGTTCCAGCTTCGTCTTGCGCGCCTGGTTGCCGAGGCGGCTGGTTGTCGCGTCAGGCTCGGGCAGGTCGACGCCGGTTTCCTCGACATGGCCGACCTCGAAGAGCAGCGGCTCCTCGATGGCAAGGCCGCGATTGCCGGTGAAGGTTGCCTCGCCGCCGATCTCGGCGTTCTCGGCTTGGGTGGGACGACCGACATTCAGCATGGCACCAACTCCGTCAGTGCGGCGGAGAAGCGTGCGATATCGTCATCCGTCGTGAGTTCGGTCGCGGCGACGACGATGAGGTCGGCGAGTTCCGGCCGGTCCGGCTCCAGCCGGCTCACGGGCAGGCCGCCGAGGATGCCGCGCTCGGCTAGCCTCTCGATCAGCCTGGCGGCGTCGCCTTCGACGCGGATGGTGAACTCGTTGAAGAAGGTGTCGTTGAGGACGGTGACGCCTTTGACGGCGCCCAGCGCGTCGGCAAGTTTCCCAGCCTTGGCGTGATTCACTTTCGCCAGCCGCTCAAGGCCTGTGCCGCCGAGCAGGGCGAGATGGATGGAGAAGGCAAGGGCGCAAAGGCCCGAGCTGGTGCAGATGTTCGAGGTCGCCTTTTCGCGCCGGATATGCTGCTCGCGGGTCGACAGGGTGAGCACGAAGCCGCGCTTGCCCTCGGCATCGACGGTCTGACCGCAGAGACGGCCGGGCAGCTGGCGGATGAATTTCTCGCGCGTCGCCAGGAGGCCGACATAGGGCCCGCCGAAGCTCAGCGCATTGCCGAGCGACTGACCCTCGCCAGCGACGATGTCGGCGCCTTGCGTGCCCGGCGGCTCGATGGCGCCGAGCGCCACGATCTCGGTGAAAACGGCGACGAGCAGCGCGCCCTTGGCGTGGCAGGCCTCGGCGATCGGGGCGAGGTCGATCAGCTCGCCGAAGAAGGACGGCGACTGGACGACGACGCAGGCGGTGTCATCGTCGATGCGGGCGATGAGATCTTCCGTAGCGGACGGGTTGGACGGCAGCGCGTCGACCTTGCCGGAGGACATTGTCGCCAAGGTTTTGATGACGTCGCGATATTGCGGGTGGATGCCGCCGGAGAGGACCGCCTTGTGCCGGCGTGTAACCCGGCGCGCCATCTGCACCGCCTCGGCCGCGGAGGTCGAGCCGTCATACATGCCGGCATTGGCGACTTCCATGCCGGTGAGCGTTGCCACCTGGGTCTGGAATTCGAACAGGGTCTGCAGCGTGCCCTGGCTGATCTCCGGCTGATAGGGCGTATAGGCAGTCAGGAATTCGGAGCGCTGGATCAGATGATCGACGCTTGCCGGGATGTGGTGGCGATAGGCGCCTGCACCGACGAAGAAAGCCGAGTCGCGCGCGGCGAGATTGCGTTTCGCCATGCCGCCGAGGATGCGTTCGACCTCGAGTTCGCCCTTGCCGCGCGGCAGGTCGACAAGCCCTTCGAGGCGCGCCGCGGCCGGCACGTCGACATAAAGATCATCAATAGAGGAAACGCCGATCTTGGCGAGCATCGCCATGCGATCGGCTTCGTTCTGCGGCAGGTAGCGCAAAGAGTGTCAGCTCCTCAAAGACCGGCGCTCAGCCGGCGTCGTCGAGATGGGCCCTGTAGGCGTCGGCGTCCATCATGCCGTCGACCTCGGACGGGTCGGTAAGCTTGAGGCGGAAGAACCAGCCCTCGCCTTCGGCGCCGCGATTAACGAGGCCGGGATCGTCGCCGAGCGCATCGTTGACGGCCACGACTTCGCCGGAGGCGGGGGCGTAGACCTCGCTTGCCGCCTTCACCGATTCCACAACGGCGGCGATGTCGCCCTTCTTCAGCGCCTTGCCGACCTCTGGCAGTTCGACGAAGACGATGTCGCCAAGCTGCTCCTGGGCGTAGGCGGAAATGCCGACGGTGGCTTCGCCATCCGTGGCGCTGATCCATTCATGTTCTTTGGTGTAATGCGTTGCCATCGCCCCTGGGCTCGCTTGTTCTGTTGATGTCAGGCAGGTCGCTAACGTCGATAATAGCGATGCGGCACAAAGGGAAGGGCAGCGACCGTCGCAGTCAACATGCGGCCGCGCACCTCGATATTCAGCCTTTCGCCGATATTGGCATATTCGGAAATGACATAGCCCATGGCGATCGGCGCATCGACCGTCGGGGCAAAGCCGCCTGAGGTCACCGTGCCGATCGGCTCGCCGGCCAGGGTCGAGATCGGGGCGCCTTCGCGGGCCGGCAGGCGGCCTTCGATGGCGAGGCCGACGCGCTTTCGCGCCGGGCCATCGGTCAGTTCGTCGAGGATACGGTTGGCGCCGGGAAAATCGCCGGCCATGCGGCGGCTCTTGCCGATGGCGAAGGCGAGGTCCGCCTCGACCGGAGTGGTCGTTTCGTCGATGTCGTGACCGTAGAGCGGCAAGCCGGCTTCGAGGCGCAGGGAATCACGAGCGCCAAGACCGATCGGCATGACCTCCAGCTCATCGAGCAGGCCGCGGGCGATGCGCTCGGCGTCGGCGCCGTCGAGGTAGATCTCGAAGCCATCCTCGCCGGTATAGCCGGAGCGCGAGATCAGAGCCTCGGCGCCGTCGATATCAAGCGGCGTGATATCCATGAAGCCGAGGTCGGCGATCGCGGCGTGACGGGCGAGGGCGTCGGCCGCTCTGGGGCCCTGCAGCGCCAGCATGGCGCGGTTCGGCGGCAGCTCTAGGGTCACGCTGTCGGGCAGGCTGGCGCGGACGAAATCGGCGTCGACCTCAACGCGAGCGGCGTTGAAGACGATGTTGAGGCCGGTCTCGCCGGCTTCGCCCGGCAGGCGGGCCACCATGATGTCGTCAACCATGGTGCCTTCATGCGTCAGCAGCATCGAATAGCGCATGCGGCCGGGCTTGAGGTTCATGAAGTCGCCGGGGGTCACGGTCTGCAGCGCGGCGGCCGCGGCGGCGTAGTCGGGGCCCGAGAGGCGCACTTGGCCCATATGAGAGACGTCGAAGAGACCCGCCTCGCTGCGCGTCTGCCGGTGCTCGGCGATGATGCCGTCCTTGTACTGCACCGGCATCGACCAGCCGGCGAACTCGACCATGCGCCCGCCGAGCTCGCGGTGCAGCGCGTCGAGCGGGGTCTTCTTCAGTGTGTCGGGAGCCGTGTCGCTCAAGCCGCCCTCTCTACGTTCGGGTCATAACCAAGGATGGAGGCGAGCCAGCGCTCGGCCTCTTCGACTGCCCAACCCTTGCGCGCCGCATAGTCCTCGACCTGGTCGCGGCCGATACGGCCGACGCCGAAATAGTGGCTTTCCGGGATGGGAGAAATAAAGCCCGCTCACGGATGATGGCGGCCACATCGCGTAGCTCTCCGTCAAGCGGATTCCGGTTTCCGCCTCGGCATCGAGGAGGTCGAACAGCGTCCGCTTCTCGGTGTGGTCGGGCTGCGCAGGATAGCCGGGCGCCGGGCGGATGCCGCGATATTTCTCGGCGATCAGCTCCTGCATTGGCTGAGCGTCTCGTCGGCGGCATAGGCCCAGAATTCCTTCCGCACGCGCTGATGCATGCGTTCGGCAAAGGCCTCGGCCAGGCGATCGGCGAGCGACTGCGACAGGATCTTGGAATAGTCGTCATTGGCCCGGGAGAAGCGCTCGGCGATCGCGTCCTCGCCGAAGCCTGTCGAGACGGCGAAGCCGCCGACATAATCGGCAATGCCGGTTTCGACGGGGGCGACGAAATCGGCGAGAGCGACATGCTGCCGGCCGCCCGACGCGCGCGCCATCTGCTGGCGCAGCGAATAGAGCGTCGCCTTCGACTCGCGGCGGTTCTCGTCGGCGATAGACGAGGATGTCGTCGCCGTCGGCATTGGCGGGCCAGAAGCCGATGACCGCGTTGGCGGTCAGCCAGTTTTCGGCGACCATCTGCTTCAGCATCGCCTGCGCGTCGTTGAAGAGGCTCCGAGCCGCCTCGCCATATTTCTCGTTGTCGAGGAGGAGCGGATAGGTGCCGACCATCTCCCAGGCAGCGAAGAACGGCGTCCAGTCGATGTAGGGGACCAGCTCGGCGATCGGATAGTCCTTGAAGCACCTTGGTGCCGAGGAAGGTCGGGCGCGGCGGCGCATAGCCGGCCCAGTCGATGGCGAAGCGATCCTTGCGCGCGTCGGCGATGCGTCAGGCGCTGCTTGTCGGCCTGGGCGCGGCGTGCTTCTCGATCAGCACGGCATAGTCGGCTTCGACCTGGGTGCGGAAGGCGTCGCGGTTCTTCGCCGAGAAGGTTGGACGGCGACGCCGACGGCGCGGCTCGCATCGAGCACATGCACGGTGGCGCCGGCCTTGTAGTTCGGGCTGATCTTCAGCGCCGTGTGGATGCGGCTCGTCGTCGCCCCGCCGATCAGCAGCGGCAGCGTGAAGCCGGCCCGCTCCATCTCGGTGGCGACGTTGACCATCTCGTCGAGCGACGGCGTGATGAGACCCGAGAGGCCGATGATGTCGACGCCTTCCTCTCGCGCGCCGTGTCGAGAATTCGCTGCGGCCGGCACCATGACGCCGAGGTCGATGACCTCGAAATTGTTGCACTGCAGAACGATGCCGACGATGTTCTTGCCGATGTCGTGGACGTCGCCCTTGACGGTGGCGAGCAGGATCTTGCCCGCGGTGCTGTAGCTCTCGCCGGCCGCTTCCTTCTCGGCCTCCATGTAAGGCTGCAGATAGGCGACCGCCTGCTTCATGACGCGGGCCGATTTCACCACCTGCGGCAGGAACATCTTGCCGGAACCGAACAGATCGCCGACGACGTTCATGCCGGCCATCAGCGGGCCTTCGATGACGTCGAGCGTCTTCGCGGCCGCCTGGCGCGCTTCCTCGGTGTCGGCCTCGATGAACTCGGTGATGCCGGCGACGAGCGCATGCTCCAGCCGCTTGTCGACCGGGAGTTCGCGCCAGGCGAGGTCGATCTTCTTCTCCGGTCCGGCGGCGCCCTTGTGGCGCTGCGCGGCTTCGAGCAGGCGCTCGGTGGCGTCGGGCCGGCGGTTGAGGATCGCGTCTTCGCAGAGCTCGCGAAGCTCGGGGTCGATGTCGTCATAGACCGGCAGCGCGCCGGCATTGACGATCGCCATATCCATGCCCGCCTTGATGGCGTGGAACAGGAACACCGAATGCATCGCGGCGCGCACGCCCTCATTGCCGCGGAACGAGAATGAGAGGTTCGACAGGCCGCCCGAGACATGGGCGTAGGGCAGGTTCGCCTTGATCCACCGCGTCGCCTCGATGAAGTCGACGGCATAATTGTTGTGCTCGGCGATGCCGGTGGCGATGGCGAAGATATTGGGGTCGAAGATGATGTCTTCCGGCGGGAAGCCGACCTCGTCGACGAGGATGCGATAGGCTCTCGCGCAGATGTCGATCTTGCGCTGATAGGTGTCGGCCTGGCCGGCCTCGTCGAAGGCCATGACGACGACGGCGGCGCCGTAGCGGCGGACCTTCTTCGCGGCCTCCTTGAACGCGTCCACGCCCTCCTTCATCGAGATCGAATTGACGATCGGCTTGCCCTGCACGCATTTCAGCCCGGCCTCGATCACCGACCATTTCGACGAATTCGATCATGATCGGCACGCGGGCGATGTCGGGTTCGGCGGCGAGGAGGTTGAGGAAGGTCGTCATCGCCTTCTCGGAATCGAGAAGGCCCTCGTCCATGTTGACGTCGAGGATCTGCGCGCCGTTCGCCACCTGATCGCGCGCGACGTCGAGCGCGGCGGCATAGTTGCCGTCGGTGATCAGCTTGCGGAATCGGGCCGAGCCGGTGACGTTGGTGCGCTCGCCGATATTGATGAAGGTCGCGGCTGTGGTCACGAGGCGGCCGCGAAAGGTTCAAGGCCGGAGAGGCGAAGCCGCTTGTCCTTCTTGGGGATTTGGCGCGGCGCTTCGCCCTTCACCGCCGCGGCGATGGCGGCGATGTGCTCGGGCGTCGTGCCGCAGCAGCCGCCGACGATATTGACGAAGCCGGATTTGGCGAACTCGCCGAGCGTCTTCGCCATGTGCTCCGGCGTCTCGTCATATTCGCCGAGCTCGTTCGGCAGGCCGGCATTGGGATAGGCGCAGATGAGCGTATCGGCCTCGCGCGACAGCTCGGCGATATAGGGCCGCATGTCGGTCGGCGCCCAGCGCGCAGTTGAGGCCGACGGTGAAGGGCTCGGCGTGCTCGACCGAATCGAGAAGCGCCGTCGGCGTCTGGCCGGACAGTGTGCGTCCGGAGCGATCGGTGATCGTGCCGGAGATCATGATCGGCAGCTTGACGCCCTTCTCGTCGAACACTTCCTCGGCGGCGAAGATGCCGGCCTTGACGTTGAGCGTGTCGGTGATCGTCTCGAAGAGGATCAGGTCGGCGCCGCCATCGATGAGGCCGCGCACCGCCTCGGCATAGGCCTCGCGTAGATCGTCGAATGTCACTTGCCGGGCGACCGGGATTGGCGACGTCCGATGACATGGAGGCGGTCTTGTTGGTCGGGCCGAGAGCGCCGGCGACAAAGCGCGGCTGATCCGGCGTCGACACCGCATCGCAGGCGGCGCGCGCCAGCTCCGCGCCGGCGCGGTTCATCTCATAGGCATAGTCCTGCGATCCGTAGTCCGCCTGAGCGATGCGGTTCGAGGAGAAGGTGTTCGACGTGATGATGTCGGCGCCGGCCGCAGATATTCCTCGTGGATTTCGCGAATGATGTCGGGCTGCGTGAGATTGAGGAGATCGTTGTTGCCCTTGAGGTCGGACGGCCAGTCCTTGAAACGCTCGCCGCGATAGGCGGCTTCGTCGAGCCGACGGTTCTGGATCTGCGTGCCCATCGCGCCGTCGATGATCAGGATGCGGTGCTGCGCCGTCTCCTTGATCGAGGCGCGGGCGTCGCGCTTCGGCAGGGTGACGGGTTCGACCTTTTCGACCGTGACGTTCATGGCGATGGTCTCCAAATGTGCGGCGCTAGCCTAGGCCGAAACCGGGGCGAGGCCGAGCGTGGCGAAGATCGAGGTGACGAGGGCGGCGCGGTTGAGCGTATAGAAATGGATGCGGTGGTAGCCGCGTTCAATCAGGTCCTGGACCTGGCTCGCGGCGATGTCGGCGGCAAGGCGAAGCCGACCCTCGCTATCCTCTTCGTCCAGCCGCCCGAATGCGTCAGCGATCCAAGCCGGGATCGATGTACCGGTTTTGGCCGCGAATTTCGACATCGTATTGAAATTGTTGATGGGAAGCAGCCCCGGCACGATCGGGATGCGTGATGCCGGCGGCGCGGACGCGCTCGACATAGGCCTCGAACACATCGTTATCGAGGAAGAAGTGCGTAATCGCCTCATCGGCGCCGGCGTCGATCTTGCTTTTCAGCAGGTCGATGTCAGCGTCGTAGGAGGCGCTTTCCGGGTGCCGCTCCGGATAGGCGGCGACGGAAACGCCGAAATCGCCGATCCGCTTGATCGCCGCAACGAGGTCGGCGCGAACCGGCGTAACCCTCTGGATGCGCTTCGTATTTCGTACCGAGCCCGGTGGCCGGGTCGCCGCGGAGCGCGACCATGCGGCGGACGCCCATGTCCCAATAGTCGCGGACAATCTCATCGATCTCGCCCTGTGGGGCGCCGACGCAGGTGAGGTGCGCCGCCGGGGCGAGGTCGGTCTCGGCCAGCAGGCGGCGGATCGTGGCGTGGGTCCGTTCGCGCGTCGAGCCGCCGGCGCCATAGGTGACCGAGACGAAGTCCGGCTGCAGCGGCGCCAGCTGCTTGATCGAATCCCACAGCGTTTCCTCCATCGCCTCGGTCTTGGGCGGGAAGAACTCAAAGGAAACGGAAATCTTGTGTCCGGACGGGCCGGCGGTCTCCGACGTCACTGTCGTTACTCCGGAATGCGCTTGGAAGCGCCGGGTGGTCCGACGGCGCAGCGGCAAAATAGGAGGATTACGCGCGCCAATCAACCGTTGTGGCGGCGATCGGCTCCGGCAGAGGCCGGGATCAGGCCAAACGGACGATGTTCGTGGCGCCGGGGGCGGAGGGATCGCCGTCGGTGGCGATGCGATTGCGACCGGCGTTCTTGGCGGCATAGAGCGCGCGGTCGGCGCGGTCGATGAGGTCGTGCAGCGTTTCCAGGCGGTCGTTCGGGAAGGAGATGGCAACGCCGGCGCTGACGGTCGCCTTGACCGGCTTGCCGTCGACCCATTCGGCGAGATTGGCGAAGGCGCGGCGAATGCGGTCGGCGATGGCGACCGCCGCCTCCTCGCTGACGGACGGGATGAGCGCGAGGAATTCCTCGCCGCCGACGCGGCCGATGAGATCGTTCGGCCTCAGGACGGAAAGCGCCGCTTCAGCGAAGCGCTGCAGGATGACGTCGCCGGTCTGATGGCCGAAATTGTCGTTTACAGACTTGAACTTATCGAGATCGAACAGGACTGCCGAAATCGGCGCGCCATGCCTCATCGTGCGCGCCAGGGTCGATGCCCCGGCAGCGAAGAGCGCGCCCCGGTTGGCGAGGCCGGTCAGGTTGTCGGTGTTGGCGACGGAGGTCTGTTCGGCAACGGCGCGCTCCTTGACGAAAGCCATGAGGAAGACCGCGCTGCCAACGACGAACACCATCGAGCCAAGATAGACGGGAAGGAACGTGCCACCGGCGGTCTGCGCCGGCAGGGCCTCCATGGGGATCACGAGAAGCGCGGCGGCGCCACAAAGGATCAAATCGATGACAAGCAGCCCGAGAAGCGGCAGCCTTGCCGGCAGGCGCTCGGTGCGGTGCCAAAGCTCCCATGCGGCGTGCGTGAGAAAGACAAGGATGACCGATAGATAAATCGCTGCCCTTACGCCGAACGTCCAGTTCTCGGTCGGACCATAGGCGACTGCGACCCAAACAAGGGCGCCGCCGATAAGCCAAAGGCCGGGCAGCGGGCGGCGATTGAACGCGACGATGGCGGTCCATTGCAGGGCCGTCGTAAGGCCGAGGCAAAGGAAGCCAAGCGACGTCGTTGGTGATCGAGCAGCAGCATGGCGTGCCGATGGCGAGGAAGAGATTGGACAGCGCCCAAAGAGCGGTGGTGGACGTTGCCTTGGATTGATAGCCGATGACCAGGAGCAGCCCGCTGCTCAACACGAGCAACGAAGGCAAGCAAGACAGGATGGTCGTTGCGTCGAGAGACACGTGGCGCCTGATCCGCCTCCGCTACACAAGGGTCGCACGATCGGCTCCGGATATTACCAATGCGTGTACCCGGTTAATGAATTGTCAGGTTTTGCCGTGTTCGCCGCCCAACTGTTCACCTTTTCGTGAAGCCGGCGGGCGGGCTCGTGTTATGAAAGTGCGCGGCAACCCGTTGAACGCGATTGCGGAACAGGATCGCTAGGGCGGAAGCGACGGTATGGCGACGCAAGGTGAAAACCAGGACCGCTACCCGACCGGGACGGTGACGTTCTTGTTCACCGACATCGAGGGGTCAACGCGGCTGGTGCAGGCACTGGGGGCCGGCAAATGGACCCGGCTCCTGGAGCGTCATCGTGCGATCCTGCGAGACGCCATCGCCAGCTATGGCGGCGTCGAAGTCCAGACCGAGGGGGACTGCCTTCTTTGCCGTCTACAGCACGGCGGCGCAGGCCATCGCCTCGGCGGTTCAGGGCCAGCGCCAGCTGGCCGCGGAAGTCTGGCCCAAGGACGCGGCGATCCTGGTGCGAATGGGGCTGCATACCGGGGAAGGTCGGCTCGACGCGGATGCAAGTTATGTCGGGGCCGACGTGCATCGTGCGGCGCGCATCGCTGCCTCGGGCCATGGCGGCCAGGTCGTGCTCTCCGAGGCTGTCAAGGCGCTGGCCGGCAGCGTCGCTGCCGGAAGGCGTGCTCGATCATCGATCTCGGCGAGCACCGGCTGAAGGATTTGCGCGCCGAGCGGCTGAGCCAGTTGTGCATCGCCGGTCTTCGCAACAGTTTTCCGCCGCTCAAGGCGGTCGACCGCAGCCCCAACAATTTGCCTACGCAGCTGACGTCATTCGTGGGACGCGACAAGGAGCTGGCGGCGGCCGGCGCGCTCCTTGCCGGCACGCGGCTGCTGACGCTGTCGGGGCCGGGTGGCACCGGCAAGACGCGCCTGTCGCTGCAACTGGCGGCGATGCAGGCGGACGCCTTCCCCGACGGTGTGTGGTTTGTAGCGCTGGAGCCGATTCGCGATCGCGATCTGGTCGCGCCGACGATCGCGCGCGTCCTGGGGCTCGCGACGATATCGGGCCGCGATCCGTTGCAGCTCGTCGCGGAATGGATCGACGACAAGAAGGTGCTGCTCGTCCTCGACAATTTCGAGCAGGTGATCGCAGCCGCATCAGTGGTGTCGGACCTGCTTCGCGCGTGCCCGAACCTCAAGGTCGTCTGCACCAGCCGCTCGGTACTGCATGTGTCGGGCGAGCAGGAATATCAGGTGCCAGGCTTGCCTTCGCCTCCGGACCTCAGCCGGTTGACGCCGATGCAGCTGGAATCGCTGCCAGAGGAAACGCTGCATCCGGCTCTCGACGCGCTCAACCAATATGAGGCCGTCCGGCTCTTCATCGCCCGCGCCGTCGCCGTTCGGCCGGACTTCGCCGTTACCAATCAGAATGCGCCGGCGGTGGCGCAGATTTGCGCGCGGTTGCACGGCATGCCGCTTGCGATCGAACTTGCCGCCGCGCGCACCAAGCTGCTGTCGCCGCAACAGATCCTCGACCGGCTGCAACACCAGCTGGCGCTGCTTACCTCAGGCTCGCGCGACTTGCCGGAGCGGCAGCAGACGCTACGTGGCGCCATCGCGTGGAGCTACGACCTGCTCGACGAGCGCTGCAAGGCGCTGATCCTGCGTCTGGCGGTGTTCAGCGGGGGGTGGGATCTCAATGCCGCCGAGGCGGTGGCCGGTGGCGACGAAGAGGTCGGCGATGTTCTCGACGGCCTGGCGGCATTGGTGGACCAGAGCCTCGTCCGTCAGGACGAGACGAGTGGCGAAACGCGGTTCGAGATGTTTCCGACCATTCGCGAATTTCTCGTCGACGAACTGACGAAACAGGACAAGCTGGTCGCTACGTCCGACCGGCACGCCGCGCTCTATCTTGCGCTGGCCGAAGAAGCAGCTCCGGTCCTTCACGGCGACGATCAACGCAAATGGATGGATCGGCTGGAACGCGAGCATGACAATCTGAGGGCGGCGATCGACTGGGCCACGGCGAAGCCCGACCCGGAGACGGCCGTCCGCATCGCCTTCGCGCTTTGGCGGTTCTGGCAGCAGCGCGGCTATCTCACCGAGGCGCGCCATCGTCTCGAAGCCCTGGTGGCAAAGGATTGGGATCTGGCGGATCCATGGAAAGCCCGCCTTTTCGAAGCCGCCGGCGGCGTTGCCTATTGGCAGGCAGACGATAGCTCCGCTTGGGCATGGTACGGGCAAGCGCTCGAGATATGGGATCGTCTGGGGGACAGGAAGGAGATCGCAAACGCGATCTACAATCATGTCTATTCGGGACTTCTCCCATACATCCGCGGACGCGAGAAGCTGACGACGGAGGGCGCCAAGGAACCGATCGCGCGCTGCAAGCAGGCGCTGGAGCTGTTCCGCGAGATCGGCGACCGGGCGGGCGAGGCCAACATCATGTGGGCGATGGCAACGCTCTATCACTTCTCCGGCCACCACGCGCTCGCGGCAGACTGGTTTGGCCAGGCCAAGACGATCTTTCACGAGATCGGTCAGCGTACGATGGAGGCTTGGGCGCTGCACATGCTGACGTTGCCTCTGCTGAAGCGGGGCGCCCATGCCGAGGCGGGCGCGTCATCACGCGCCGCGCTCCAGCTCTTCCATGTCGCCGGAGACCTCTCAGGTGTCGCCATGGTGCTGCGCAATCTGTCGGCGATGGCGATTATCGAGAATGATGAACGGAAGGCAGGCCGCCTTTATGGTGCGGCGGAGAAGCTGCTGGTTTCGACCGGCGCCGGACTGACGGCGTATCTGGAGGAAGTGTTCGACGATCGCGATCCGACCAAGCTCCTCAGCGAGGAAGATCTGCAGGCTTTTGCGCAGGAAGGGGCGTCGATGCCGCTCGACGAGCTTGTCGCCTATGCCCTGGACGAACCGGCGCGTGCCTGAAATCGGTGCAAGCACTGGTAGTTGCGCTATCGGCGCAAGTCGGTCTAGCCTCAGCCAGTGGCACGCGGAAGGCCTCATCTGCGAGGCGTCCAATACGGTCGAGGTGTTGTCGTCCTCGCCGGGAAAGTGCCTGCTGCGCTCTCATCGGCGCTGCGGGCTCAGCGACTATTTTTGCATTTAGGAGAGTCAATGCCGGGACGCAACCGGCTGAAGAAACCGGGGCGGACGCCACGCCGTCAGCGGAGTAGGAGGTTCAGAATGGCCTTTTCGATCAAGAAAGCCGTCGCGATTGCGGTGGCGGGCTCCGTGCTTGCAACAGCCGGCGTCGCCGTCGCGCAGCAGCAGCGCTTCATCACCGTCGGCACCGGCGGCGTTACCGGCGTCTACTACCCGGCAGGCGGCGCGATCTGCCGCGAAGTCAATGCAGTCAGAACAGAGACAGGCATCCGCTGTTCGGCGGAATCGACCGGTGGCTCGGTGTTCAACATCAACGCCATCCGCTCGGGCGATCTCGATTTCGGCGTCGCCCAATCCGATCAGCAATACAATGCCTATAACGGCCTCGGTCCGTTTGCGGATGCGGGTCCCTATGAGGATCTCCGCTTCGTCTTCTCGCTTCACTCGGAACCGTTCACCGTCGTGGTGCGGCCCGATTCCGGCATCAACAGCTTCGAAGATCTGGTCGGCAAGCGCGTCAATGTCGGCAATCCAGGTTCCGGCCAGCGGGCGACCATGGAACTGGTGATGGAAGCCTATGGCTGGACGATGGACGATTTCGCCCTGGCGTCGGAACTGCCGTCGCGTGAACAGGCGCAGGCGCTGTGCGACAATCAGATCGATGCCTTCGTCTTCACTGTCGGCCATCCGTCGGCTGCGATTTCGGAGCCGGTGGCGACCTGCGATGCGAAGATCATCAACGTCGATGGTGACGTCATCGCCGCTCTGGTCGACGAGTATCCGTACTACTTCTGGGCGACGATCCCGGCGGGCATGTACAACAACACCGAGGACATCACGACCTTCGGCGTTGGCGCCACGTTCGTCACTTCGGCCGACACGCCGGATGACGTCGTCTACACGGTGGTGAAGCAGGTCTTCGACAATTTCGAGGACTTCACCGGCCTGCATCCCGCCTTCGCGGCGTTGACGCCGGAAGGAATGGCGAACAATGGCGAGTCGGCCCCGATTCATCCGGGTGCGCTTCGCTACTATGAAGAGGTCGGCCTCCGCTAGGACGTCGACTGACGACATTGCCCGGGGCGAACCCATCGCCCCGGGCGTTTCTCATTCTCCAAGACTGAGGCGTTGGCGATGGCCGAAGCGGACGCCGTGTCGGACGTCGACACGACCGCAGCTGCCGCTGCAGCGGTGGAGATCGGCGCGCGTTCGCCGAGCGGGAATACCAAGCGACTTCTCACCGCTGTTGCCGTCGCCTGGTCGCTGTTCCAGCTTTGGATCGCCTCGCCGCTTCCGTTCTCGCTCAACTTCCTGATCATCAGCCAGACGCAAGCGCGGCCGGTTCATCTCGCCTTCGCGATGTTTCTCGGCTTCATGTCCTTCCCGGGCATTGTGCACAGCGCGCGGCACGTTCCCTTCTTCGCCGCGGTCTGGCTTATCGCCACGATCGGTTTGGCGGCGGAGGCCGTCCTCGTCCTGTTCAGCGCCGACAGCGGCAATTGGCTGATCTTCGTTGCCATGGCGGCGGTCTCCGGTGCGATCGCCTGGATGGCCTACCGCCCGCAGCCGCTCGAAGCGCGTGCCGCGCATCGACTGGCTGTTGGCGCTGCTCGCGTCACTGAGCGCTGCCTATCTCTTCTTCTTCTTCGATCAGCTGGCGATGCGTCCCGGCGCGCCGACATTCTTCGATCTCTTCGTCGCCGGTATCGGCCTTGTGCTTCTGCTCGAGGCGACGCGGCGCACGCTCGGCCCGGCGCTGATGATCATCGCGATGGCGATGCTGTTCTACGGATTCGCCGGGCGCATCATGCCGGAGCTGATCTCGCATGGCGGCCTCTCCTTCAGCCGCGTGATGTCGCAGCAATGGCTCGGCAATGAAGGCGTGTTCGGCATCGCGCTTGGGGTGTCGACGAGCTTCGTCTTCATGTTCGTGTTGTTCGGGGCGCTGCTCGAGCGCGCTGGCGCGGGCCATTATTTCATCCAGCTGTCTTTCGCCCTGCTTGGCCATCTGCGCGGCGGGCCGGCGAAAGCCGCCGTGGTGTCATCGGGCCTGACCGGCCTTGTCTCCGGCTCATCGATCGCCAATGTCGTGACGACGGGAACGTTCACGATTCCGCTGATGAAGCGCGTCGGCTATTCGGCGACGAAGGCCGGCGCATTCGAAGTCGCCGCTTCGGTCAACGGACAGATCATGCCGCCGATCATGGGAGCTGCGGCATTCCTCATCGCCGAATATGTCGGCATCCCCTACACGGAGGTGATCGTCCACGCCTTCGTGCCGGCGATCGCGACCTATGTCGCGCTGTTCTACATCGTCCATATCGAGGCGATGAAAGCCGGCATCGAAGGTCTGCCGCGGCGGACGATCCGGCCGATGACCGCGCGCTTCATTCGCGCCGGCATTTCGATCTCCGGATTCCTTATCCTCGCCAATCTCATCTATTGGGCGATCAGTTGGATAAAGGATTGGCTCGGCGATGTTGCGAGCCCGGTCCTCGCGGTGTTGCTGGTGGTCGCCTATGTTGCGCTGTTGGCGTTCCGCGCTCGCTATCCCGACTTGCCGCCCGACGATCCGGAAGCGGAAGTGAAGCTCCCCGACGCTATCGAAGTCGCGCGGACGGGCTTCCACTACATCCTGCCGATCATCGTCCTGGTCTGGTGTCTGATGGTCGAGCGGCTCTCGCCCGGGCTCTCGGCCTTCTGGGCGACGTTGCCTCTGATCATGATTCTCACGACGCAGGAGGCGATCACCGCGTTCTTCCGCGGCGAGACGAATATCCAGCGACATCTTGCCGCCGGCATTCGCGCGCTCGGCGAAGGGTTGCGCAACGGCGCCGCCAACATGGTCGGCGTTGCGGTTGCGACCGGCACGGCGGGCATCGTCGTCGCCACGATTGCGACGACGCCGCTCGGGTCTGGGCATGACGGAAGTGGTCGAGACCATCGCCGGCGGCAGTCTCCTCGTCATGCTGATCCTGACGGCCGTGTTCTGCCTCATCCTCGGCATGGGCCTGCCGACGACGGCGAACTACATCATCGTGGCCACGCTGATGGCGCCCGTCATCGTCCATCTCGCGGCAGCATCCGGCCTCGCTGTGCCGCTTCTCGCCGCGCATCTCTTCGTTTTCTATTTCGGGCTGATGGCGGATGTGACGCCGCCGGTCGGCCTCGCCTCCTATGCCGCTGCGGCGATCTCCAAGGCGTCGCCGATCGCCACCGGCGTGCAGGCGTTCCGCTATGAGATCCGCACGGCGCTCCTGCCGTTCATCTTCATCTTCAACACGCAGCTCATCCTCATCGGCGTCGACAATTTCTTCCACGGCGCGATCACGATCGGCGCGGCCGTCCTGGCGATGCTGATGTTCGTCGCGGGGACGCAGAACTGGTTCCTGGTTCGTAGCCGGCTTTGGGAATCGGCAATCCTGCATCGTCGCCTGTTTCACGCTGCTGCGGCCCGGCGTGTGGATGGACATGATCGCTCCCGAACTGCTGTCGCAGCCGGCGTCGGACTTCGATGCGATCGTCGAAATGCTGCCGGCCGGCGGATCGTTGGAGGTGCGCTTCGAAGGGCTCGATCGCAACGGCGATGACACCTCGCAGACGGCGCTGCTGACGCTTGGCCAGGGAGCGAACATTTCGCTTCGCTTCGCCACAGCGGGGCTCGGTCTCTTCCAGGCCGGGGATGCCTATCAGGTGTCCTATGTGACGCCCGGCGGCGAAGCGGCGAGGTATGGCCTTGAAGTCGGAATGCGCGTCGCCGAGGTCTTCGTCGCCAATCCCGATCGGCCGCCGAAGGAGCTGTTCTTCATTCCGGCCTTGATGCTCATCGGCGGCGTCTATGGGCTGCAGCGCCGGCGGCGCGCGGCCGCCGAGCTTTAGCGTTACTTGCCGGGCGCCGGCGGTGCCGGCGCTTCCTCCGCGGGCGCCGGCGGCGCCGGCGTGACCGTCACCAACGCGCCGGCAACGGTGACGTTGGCCGCGATGAGAACGGGATCACCTTCGCCGGTCGGGTTCCAATAGACGTCATAGGGGGCGGGCCCGAGCAGGAGCGGCTCGGTCGAATGGCCGTTTTCCCAGTTAAGATAGGCGTCGGTTTCGGGCGAGTTGCCGGCATAGACGACGCCCCACCAGCCATCAGGTCCGATCGGATCGACGCCATCGGTCGGCGGTGCGAGCTGGATGCCGCCGTTGGCGCGGATGACGCGCTGCGGCTCGACGGTGCTGCGCGTGATCGTGACGTCGCGGGACTGGTCGCCGCGCGTGACGGTGACACTGACCGAAGAACCGGACGGACCGCGCAGGAGCGCCACCGCCTCGGCGAGTTCCATTCCGACGATCGACTTGCCATCGACAGCGGTGATGATGTCGTCGGCTTGGACGCCGGCGGCGCCGGCCGGACCGCCGGGGATGGCGCGCACGACGAGGATGCCGGCATCATCGGCCATGACCTCAAGGCCGATGCCGGCGAAGGCCGGCTCGATATCTTGCGTGCCGAGCCAGATCGGCGGGATGTCGTCGGTGTCGTCGTTCTCATAGAGGAAGTCATATTGGCCGGGCGGCAGGAAGATGGAATTGCCGTTGGTGGTTCGGTTGACGAAATCGTAGGTCGTCGCGGTCGTTGGAATGGCGCCGAACCAGGCATGGCCGGCAACCGGTCGCGGAACCCAGTCCGCCAGCTCCAGCGTGGCGCCCGTCACGGCGCGGACCTCCGTCATTTCGCCGTCGCCCACCGCGACGTTGGCCTGAAGCAGGAGGGGCTCGATCTCCCCGTCCTGGACCCAGTAGACATTGTAGAGGCCGGCCGGCAAAGCGGCGCTTGATTTCGTGGATCACGGTCGGCGCCTTGCCGAGCCCCTGGCCGCTTGGGGCGGCGATCCAGCCGCCGTCCGGTCCCCAGCCGCCCAACCAGTCTGCGACCGTGATGGTGATGCCCTGCGTCGGCTGCGCCAGGGCGGGCGAGACAGCTACCGCGGCAGCGAAGATCGCCGCAGCGAAGGCTTGGACGGGGTTACGCATTGCCTGCTCCTCCTGGCCGCATTTCCGCGCATATTCGGTCCTTGCTGCGAGGCGGTCAAACGGCGTGAAAAAGAAACCCCGCCGTGTGGGGAACACTGGCGGGGCCAAAGGGCAGGGAGGAGGGGAGAAAGACTTCAGGCAATCGGCGGCGGGGTCGTCCCGCCGCCGGAGGGAATGCGCCTAGTAGTAGAGCGGCTGGCCGTAGATGCAGGCGCCGTAGGCGTTGTTGTACTCGGCCTGCCACTGCGGCTGGCCGATCACCGCGCCGGCGCCAAGGCCGACCGTGCCGCCAACGACTGCACCGGCGACCGGCGTACCGAAGAAGAAGCCGCCAGCGAGCGCGCCGATGCCAGCGCCGATCAGGCCACCGGCGCCGATGCGGACGCCACGATTACCGGCGTGGTTGTTGGCGTAAGAGCGGGCGTAAGCGTCGCAGGCCTGCGGCGTGCGGACGACGACCACGGTCGGGGCCGGGTTGACGTAGTAGGCCGAAGCGGTGGCGGTGGTGGCGCCGATGGTGCCGATGGAGATGGCGGCGGCGAGAAGGGTCTTGGTGAAGCGCATTGTCGTGTCCTCAGGGCTGGGGCCGCGGCGGCGGCCGGTTGTGCGAATTCAGTGATGGCGTTTTGACAAAGCGCCGCTGAACCGACCCTGAGGCGGTCGTTTTATTCTGTTCAGGTTTGCGGAAACGAGCCCGGCCGTTGGTTTCGGCGGGCAAGGCGGACGTGAAAAGGGAAGACCGTCCCGTCTACCGGCCCTTGGCCGGCGTCCCGGTTGCCGCTTGCGGCGGCCAGACCTGCGGGAAATCACCCGGCTCGATGGTGCCGTTGCATTCATCCTGGGCGTAGAAGGCGCGGAGGCGAAAGCCATATTCCACCCATTGCCAGACGCCCGAGCTGCCGCAATCGGCGAGACCGCGGAGCTTGTAGAAACTGTGAAGGGTCAGCGTCTCGGGATCGAAAGTCGGGTTGAACAGCTGGTCAACGCCCATCCAGCCATAGGGCCCGTAATAGTCGACGAAGAGCTGGTGGGCGTATGTGTCCTGGCCGTCATTGCCGACATAGAAGGCGTAGCTGAAATTGTAGGCGCCGGCGGCGCAGGGGACCATGTAAAGCGTGAAGCCGTTGGTGAGGGGGTGGATTTCCCAATCCTCGCCATGCGCGAGCTGGTCGAGCGGCTCGCACATCTCGTCTTCGGCGTGCTGGGCGAGGAGCGTCGGCGGCAGCTCGGTCGGCAGGCTTGTGGATTGAGCCACCGCCGGTGCGACGGCAAAGACAGCCGCCGCGCCATGCGGCGAGCGGACGAAGCACGCGTTTCATCTCATGCCTCCCATGCCTCCCATGCCGCGCCGGCCTGCCCTCGCTGTGGCGTCTAAGGCAGCGGCGTCACGAAGTCCTGCCAGATATAGCCGTGGTTGCCGTCATAATAGACCTCGCACCACGGGTCGCAGGCAACAACCTGCAACTCCGCACCCTGCGGAACGACGAGGATAGTCGGCGTCCCATTATCCGGACCGGTGTGAAGGTTCACCCAGGTCGTCGCCGTTGCTGTCGTCATGCCTGTGGCGGGCGGTGAGGTTGTCGTTTCGGCCACAGTGGTTGCTGGCGCTGGCTCTGGCGCAGGCGGGTCGCCCGCCGCCGGGACGAGCGGTCCGCCCATCGCCGCGCCGGCACCGTCGCCATCGGCGATGCGATTGCCTGCTGGGTCGATGGTTTCCACGACGATCGGATTGACGGCCGTTTCGTTGGCGGCCGGCGGGGTGGTGTCGGTGCCGGCTGTCTCGGTCGGCGCTGTTGCCGGTTCGGTTGGGGCGGGATCCGGCAAGGCGGTGCGATCCGCCGTCAGCGGCACCGGGTCGACGCCAATGACGCGAACGCCTTCCGAAGCCGGTGTCGCGGGCTCTGGCGCAGGGGCCGTTTCGGTCGGAGCCGGCGTTGCCGCGAAGATGTCCTCCGCCGGGATCGTTGGGCCCGGAGCGCCTGTCGAGGCGACGGTCATGCCGTCGTCGAGGACCACCACCGGGTCCTGCGAGAGCTGGACAAAGGCGTAGGTGCCGCCCGCAGCAACCAGTAGGAGAATAGCGGGGATGGTCAGGCCGAGGCGCGACCGCGGCAGACGTTCCTCGGCAGGGGCGGCGCGGTGCGCGCGTCCAATTCGCGGCTTGCCAGAAGCGTGCGGTGGCAGCGACCGGCGCCGGCTCGTCGTCGTGAAGACGCCTCGTCCTCGGCTTCGTCATAATCGCCGGCGATCGCTTGCGGTTCTGCTTCGTCCAGCGGTTCGGGCTCGGCGAGGGGAAAGCCGGCATCGGCAAAATGGTCAAAGGCGGCGGGCTCTTCCTCGGGCTCGGCGAAATCGTCGTGAAGGATGCGCTCGAGTTCGTCGATGAGACCGCTGCTGGCATCGATGAACGGGTTCTCGGCCGGCACGTCTTCGCCGGCCATTTCCGCGCCAAAGGCGGCGAAATCCTCGGTCTCTTCAGCCGGCGGCAGATCCTCTGCATCGTCGGTCGGCTGTAATGTTGCTCCGTCGGTCGGCTGGGCGACCCTTGTTCGCTCGTAGATCGTCATCAGGCGGGTTACTCCACTCACTTCAACACCCGCCAGTCGAAAAACGAGGACGGCACAATCCCAGCGTCGGCCAGTAATCACCACCCCGCGTTACTCCCTGCGGTTGTCCGCGCACCCCTGCCCCGGTCGCTTGTTATCCGCCGCTTTCGCGTGGGGTCATTTAGGGTGGCAAATGTGGTCGACGATGGCCGACAATGGGGCACGGAGAAGGCAATTGCTGCTGCATTTTCAGCAACATTGTCCTGGTCATCACATGCCTGCCTGATTTGACGGCTAGGAGTTGCCGTTGTCTGCCAAGCCGCTTTCGGGCCTTGCGGATAGTTGACTCGAAGTCCACTCTGCGAATAGGCGCCGTGGGCGCCCAATAACGTTCCGCGCAGCCAGTCGAAGGGGACAGCAAGCATGAAGCCGGCATTGATACTGGTAGGAGCCGACAAGGGCGGCGTCGGGAAGACGACCGTGTGCCGGGTTCTGTTGGATTATCTGTCGGAGCGCGGCATCGCATGCGCGGGCGTTCGACACCGAGGCGCCGCGCGGGACGCTGGAGCGCTTCTATCCTGAGATCACCGAGATCGTGAACATCAACCACACCGCCGACCAGATGCAGATCATCGACACGCTGGGCGAAGGCGAGGCGAAGGTGACGCTGGTCGACGTCCGCGCCGGGCAGTTGTCGACGATCCTGGCAGCGCTGGACGAGTTCGGCTTCCTCGAAGCGGCCAAGGAAGGCGAATTCAACTTCCTCCTGTTCCACATTCTGGGCTCGTCGATCGCCTCGCTTGAGGAGATCGCCGAGACGGCCCCCTATGCCACCGATGCGCACTATTATCTGGTGAAGAATTACGTTGCCGACGGCACCTATTTCGAATGGGAGCCCGACACCTATGCGAGCTATTTCCATCAGGTGAAGAGCGCGACGGACGTCACCGTCCCTAAGCTCAACGAACTCGCTTATGAGCAGGTCGATTTCGCCGGTATTCCGTTCTCCGATTTCATCGAGGACAAGGCGAATTCGTTCGTTCTGCGCGGCTATGTGCGCAGCTGGCTCCAGGGGATCGTCGCCGAATTCGATGATGTCGGCATCATCCGAGCCCTGACCGGTCGCGGCAAGGCCGCACGGCGGGCGCGCTAGCCCGCCTCAGCGGCCCTTCCCGACTTCGTCGAGAGCGCGAAGCCGCTCCAGCAGCATTTCAGAAATTTCCTCAAGGCGCGACATCGTCGGTGTTCGGTCGGCGGCGATGCCTCGACCTTCTTCGCCGTGGTCTTGCGGCCGAAATTGCCGCCGACGGCGGCATCGTCGAGCTGTGCGGTCACATTCTGCCGCCAGGTGCGGACATAGCCGCGCAGCACGAAGGACTTCGTCTCGTCGCTGACGAACTGCGAGAACGGAACGCCGGCTAGATCGATCTGCTCATAGGCGAGCTCGTTGAGCTTGGGGATGGTCAGTTCGGTAGCGCCAGTCGCCTTGGCGAAATAGGAGCGATAGGTGTCCGGGTCCCACTCGAAATAGCTGCCCTCGGAGACATGGTTCTTGACGAGGTAGTAGCGAGCGTCAGCGACGAAGGGGAGGATCTCGGCGATCTCTTCCAGCGAGGCGATCGACGAGCCGAGAATGTGGAAGAGAAGGAAATCAAAACGGCCGTCGCGTGCGGCGTCGAGAAAGCCGATTTCCTGCAGCGAGGTCAGGATGGCGCGCAGATGCCCGGCGCGGACGTCGACCAGCGTCACCTTCTCGTCGTTGGCGTCGAGCGTATCGAAGATGCGCATCTGGTCCGACGTCTGGGTGATGTTCACGACGTCGGTGATGTCGGGATAGAAGCGCTCCAGCGTTCCGCGCGGGGCTTCCGTGTCGAAGGCCCGCGTCGGGATCCCGCGGTCGGCGAGGTAGTCGAGCAGAATGCGGCTGACGGTCGTTTTCCCGACGCCACCCTTGTCGGCACCGACCAGGATCAAAGCCGGCTTCATCGCCTTCCCTTCGATATTCAGTCCGTAACGAGCCACGCCAACGAGCGGGGCCGATCGCTGAGAGAGTGAACCCGCCAGTGGCCGACCGCAAGCGGGGCGATCGGCCAGGTCGCATCGCCGCCGCAGCCGAGGCAATGCGTCCAGCCTGACCGCCATACACAGGGAAGATTATGGTGGCGGCTTGCCGACAATGAGGCAGAAGTGAGGGAATCGGCCTCGGTCAATCCTTCTTCACAACGGCGTCGATTTCCTTCAGCTGCGCCAGCAAGGCCGGCATGTCGCTGAGGCGGATCATGGTGTCGCCGTCCGACGGTGCGTGCTCGGGGTCCTGATGCGTCTCGATGAAGATGCCGGCGACGCCGACGGCCGCGGCGGCACGGGCGACGATGGGCGCATATTGGCGCTCGCCGCCCTCGGCGCCGGGCTCACGAACGGAATGGGTGGCGTCGAAAATTACCGGGGCCCCGGTACGGGCCATGATCGGCAGCGACCGCATGTCGGCAACCAGGTTGTTGTAGCCGAAGCTGGCGCCGCGTTCGGTGAGGAGAACGTCCTGGCAGCCGCCGGCAAGGAGCTTGTCGACGACATGGCGCATGTCCTGCGGCGCGACGAACTGGCCCTTCTTGACGTTGACGGGCTTTCCGGTCGCCGCAGCCGCCAGCAGAAGGTCGGTCTGGCGGCATAGGAAGGCCGGGATCTGCAGAATGTCGACCGCCTCGGCGATTTCCGCGCATTGGTCGGGCAAATGCACGTCGGTGATGACGGGCAGGCCAAATGCGTCCCTCAGCTCCGCGAAGATCGGCAGGGCACGATCCATGCCGATGCCGCGCGCGCCGGTGATGGCGGTACGGTTCGCCTTGTCGAAGGATGTCTTGAAGACGAAGCCCAGGCCCAGCGCCGCCGTCATCTCCTTCAACCGCCCGGCCATATCAAAGGCGTGTTCGCGGCTCTCCAGCTGACAAGGGCCGGCGATGACCGCGAGAGGCAAGTCATTGCCGAAGCGCACGTCGCCTACAGCGACATGGTGATGCGGGCGAAGGGAGGCGTTAGCTGTCATGTCGCGGCGGTTCTCCGGGCTATTGCAAGGCTAGGCAATCTTCGATCGGAAGGTAAGCCGCGCCGGCTTCACATAGAACGCTTGGCTCCGCGGTCGAATAAATGTCGACACCGGCCGCTGCAAGTTGTTCGCGATATTCGGCGAAGATCGCAGCGTGGCGCTCACGGAACGGCTCCGCCTCCAGCGTCTCGCGCGGGGTCTGAAGCGCAGCGCGAAGAACGTCATAAGTGGTGTAGGTGTGGTCCCGATCGATGTCCGGATACTCCTTTAGGATCTCGAGATCCTGTTCGATCAAGCGCCGGCACTCATCGTCGTAGTCGTAGAAATGGGTAGCATTTTCCTGCTCGACGCCGACGAAGACGACGCGCCGAGCGCCGAGAATGAAGGCGAGATGCGTCGCTGCGAGCGCGACATTGCGCATCGTGTAGATGAAGGGCAGGTCTGGGCTGAGGCGTTTATGGAGGCGGTCACCAGGGGCGAAGCGCCGTCTCAGAAGCGGCAGCAGAAAATCGAGCAGCGCAGGCTCGTCCACCAGACGCATATGAAGATGAATTGCCTGTTCGGTTCTCGCGCGGGCCAGGATGTGATGGTCGACATAGGACGAAATGAAGTAGCGCGGCTTCACCTTATATTGGGTGAGGTTGACGCCGATCGTCGGCCTCCGGGACAATTCGTCAAGTATCGTCTCAGGCAAACGGGCGAGCTGCGGCCCTGCGCCGACGATGAAGACGGTCGATCCCGCCTCGCGATCATTGAGATCGAGGTAGTTCACTGATGCACGCCCCAGCCAAGGCCAAAGGCCCCCTCATGCCAACCTTAGCCAGCCGAACGTCGAGGGCGTCAATCTCCCGAGGGGACCATCTGGCGTGAATGTGATCGCCGTCATTCCCGCGCGCGGCGGTTCGAAAGGTGTGCCGCGCAAATCCATCCGCCCGGTGAACGGCGTTCCCCTGATCGTCTATCCGATCCGGGCGGCCCTGGCGGCCAGGCTCGTCGACGCCGTCGTCGTCACCACCGACGATGATGAGATCGCCGAGATCGCCGCGGGAGCCGGTGCGCAGATCGTTCGCCGGCCCGCGGAGCTTGCCGTCGAACTCGATCATGCCCGAGCCGGCCATCATCCATGCGCTCGATGAAAGGCACGGCGCCGGCCACGAAGACCCCGACATCACGGTTCTGGTGCAAACGACGGCGCCGCTCGTGGAGGCAGCCGATATCGACGGCACCGTCGCGCTGCTGTCGGATGCCGATTGCGCCTTCGCCGCCGCGCCGTTCCCGTACTTCCTCTGGCGTGAGGGCGATGGAGGAGATGTGGTCGCGGTCAACCACGACCAAAGGGTCCGCCTGCCCCGCCAGGACTTGCCGGCGCAATATCTCGAGGCTGGTTCCGTCTATGCGATGAAGACGGCGGGGCTACGCGCGCACCGTCACCGCTTCTTCGGGCGGGTTGCCGTCTACGCCGTTCCGCGTTGGCGCGTCGTCGAGATCGACGACAAGGATGACATTGCGGCGGCGGAAGCGCTGCTGGCGCAACAGAAGGGCGACGGCATTCGCTAGGAGCGTTCGCCGTCGGCCTTGGCGGCGCTCTCCGCGGCGCGCGCCAGCATCAATTTGCGCTCGCGTTCGTTTTGCGTGAGCGCGGCGGAGCGGTCGAACTCTTCGCGCGCCTCGGCGTGTCGGCCGAGCTTGGCGAGAAGGTCGCCCCGCACGGCCGGCAACAGATGATAGCCGGCGAGCTTCGGTTCGTTGCGGATATTGTCGATGATCGCCAGCGCTGGCTCGGGGCCGAAGGCCATGCCGACCGCGACGGCGCGGTTGAGTTCGACAATCGGTGACTTCGTGCGCAGAGACAGCGCCATATAGAGCGCCGCGATCCGCGTCCAATCGGTTTGTTCCGCCGTTGCCGCCGTCGCGTGGCAAGCGGCGATGGCGGCCTGCAAAGCGTATGAGCCCCGTGCGCCTCCAAGCGCCTCGGCGCGGGCGAGGGCAGCAAGGCCGCGGTGGATGGCCATGCGGTTCCAGCGGGAACGATCCTGCTCGAGCAAGAGGATGGCGTTGCCCTCGGGATCGGTGCGGGCGCCGGTGCGCGAGGCCTGGATCTCCATCAGCGCCAGCAGGCCGTGCACCTCCGTTTCGTCCGGGCGCCAGCGCCGCAAGGATGCGGCCGAGACGCAGCGCTTCCTCGCAGAGCTGCGGGCGCATCCAGTCTTCGCCGGCGGTCGCGGCATAGCCTTCGTTGAAGATGAGATAGATGACCTGCAGCACCGACGGCGAGCGCGCTCGGCACGCTCGGGGCCATGCGGCACCTCGAACGGGACGCCGGCATCGGCGAGCGTGCGCTTGGCGCGGACGATGCGCTGCGCCATGGTCGGCTCCGCCGCGAGGAAGGCGCGGGCGATTTCGCCCGTCGACAGGCCGGCAACGACACGCAGCGTCAGCGCGATGCGCGCCTCGGTCGACAAGCACCGGATGGCACGCGGTGAAGATGAGGCTCAGCACATCGTCGCCGATGTCGTCGTCGAGCATCTCCTCCGATTCCCGAGCCGGATACGCTCCTGCTCCTCCTCGAGATCGCGCGCGAGTTCGGCGTGCTTCCGTTCCAGCATCTGGTTGCGGCGGAAGAGATCGAGGGCGCGGTGTTTGGCCGTCGCCATCAGCCAGGCGGCGGGCTTGTCGGGAATGCCGGATCTGCGGCCAGCTTGCCAGCGCGGAGACGAGGGCCTCCTGCGCCAGTTCTTCGGCGAGACCGACATCGCGCTAGTCATGCGCGCGAGGCCGGCGATCAGGCGGGATGCCTCGATGCGCCAGACTGCGTCGATCGTCCTGTTGATGTCGCTGCCGTCACGATGCCCGTTTAGGGCATCGTGACGGCGTCGTCACGACCTTCGCCGCTCCTGGCTGGGGGCCCGCCGCCTAGACGTTCCAGTCCGCCGGCGGGGCTTCCATGTACTGGCGGACCTCGACGGTCATATCGACGCCTGGCCAGTATTTGGTGTGGAGATCGAGGAACTGGCGCACCCAGTCGAGCGCTTCGGCCTTGGTCTTGGTCTCGTAGACGGCGAAACCGCCGATGACTTCCTTGCCTTCGGCAAACGGGCCGTCGGTGACTTCGATCTCGCCATTGCGGAGACTGTACCTCGGCGCCGGCCTCGGTCGGCATCAGGCCGCCCGATATCGACCATCACGCCAGCTTTCTCCGCGTCGATCGCCGAGCTGAGTGATGCCGTCGAACAGCTCCTTCGGCGGCATGCCTGTGCCCTTCCTTCATCTTCACCATCGTCATGAATTTCATCGTCATATCTCCTCGCTGCGGGTTACGGCGAAGGCCGGCGCCGATGCGACGAACCCCCGCTCATCATGACGACGAACGAGGGTCCGCGAAATCGACAGGGGCGGCGATTTTTCTTCGCTAGCGGCGCTCGGCAAGGCCGGACGCGGCGCGCATCTGGTCCTCCTGTTCGCGCAGTTCGCCGGTGAAGGCATCACCGAAATCATCAGTTTCGAAGATCTGGCGGAGCTCGATCTCCGTGCCGGAATCGACGGGGAAAGGCGCCCGCTTCATCCATTCGATCGCCTCCTCTTTTGACTTCGCCTGGATGATCCAGAAGCCGGCGACGAGTTCCTTGGTCTCGGCGAAGGGCCCGTCGATGACCGATTTCTTGCCTTCGCCGAAGCGGATGCGCGCGCCCTTGGAGCTCGCCTGCAGGCCCTCGCCGGCAAGCATGACGCCGGCCTTCACCAGTTCCTCGTTGTATTTGCCCATCGCCGTGAGCTCGGCCTCGCTCGGCATGACACCGGCCTCGCTGTCGGGAGTTGCCTTCACTATCACCATGAATCGCATCGTCTTTTCTCCTCTTCAGGGCGGGCGGCGGCGCATCGAACGCCGCCTGTTGGAAAACCCGGTCCTGCTCTCACGACGATTGGGGCGGCGACCGATCGACATTTTGTCGACCGGTCTTTTTTGACGCCTCGCCGCTAGGCGATGCCGATGCGGTCGGCGCTGGCTTCCTGCGGTGTCTGATGATGCTCCTGACGGCGGATTGTCGCCGCTGCCACCAGCGCGGCGATCACGGCGATGCCGGCCGCCACGAGGAAGGCGAGATGGAGGCCGTCGAGGAACGCGGCGAGCTGCTCCTGCGGCGTCGCGGTCGGCGAGGTGTCGGCCTTGCTGGCGAAGATCGCGCCCATCACGGCAACGCCCAGCGCACCGCCGACCTGGCGGAAGGTGTTGAGCATGCCCGAGCCGACGCCGGCCTTGTTGACCGGAACCGCCGACATCGCCGCCGCCGTCATGGGCGACATCGTGCTCGCCATGCCGATGCCGCCGAGAATGGTGCCGGGCAGCAGGCTCCAGAAGGTCGAATTCAGCACCAAGCCGCGAAAACACGAACAGCGAAATGGCGACGCAGGCGAGGCCGCCGGTCATCAGCCAGCGTGCCCCGACGCGGTCTGAAAGACGGCCCGCCGCCGGCGCGATGAAGATGATCAGCCCGGTCATCGGCAGGAACGCCGCGCCCGCCTCGACCGGCGTGTAGCCGAGGACGTTCTGCATGAAGAGCGACAGGAAGAAGAACACGCCGAACATCGCCAGGAACAGCATCATGGCGACGATGTTGGAGCCGAGGAAGGTCGAGTTGCGGAAGAGCGTCAGGTCGAACATCGGCAGGCGCTGGCGCAGCTCGAGGATGGCGAAGACGATGAACGAGACCGCCGCCACGGCGAACAGAGCGAGGATCGAGGCCGATCCCCAACCGTAATTGTTGCCCTCGATGAGGGCGAAGACGAGGGCGAAGAGGCCGATGCCCGAGCTGAGAAGGCCGGGAACGTCGAGCCTTTGCTCGTGCGAGGTGTCGCGCGATTCCTGGATGATGACGACGGCGGCGATGAGGCCGATGATGCCGACCGGGATGTTGACGTAGAAGATCCAGTTCCAGTTGATGTGCTCGGTAATGAGGCCGCCGACGAGGGGGCCGATCGCCAGCGCCAGCGCTGAGACGCCGGCCCAGATGCCGAACGCGGTGCCGCGCTGCTGCGGTGGGAAGGCGGCGGTGATCAGCGACAGGGTCGCCGGCATCATGAAGGCGGCGCCGATACCCTGAACCACGCGTGCGGAAATCAGGATTTCCGGGCTGCCGGCGAGACCGCAGACAAGGGAAGACAGGGTGAAGACGACGAGACCGATCATGAAGATCAGCCGGCGTCCGAACATGTCGGCGAGCTTACCGCCGGAAAGCATCAGCACGGCGAAACTGAGCGCGTAGCCGGTAACGATCCATTCGAGCTCGGTGACGGTAATGTCGAGGTCGCGTTGGATCGCCGGCAAAGCGACGTTGACGACCGTGTTGTCGAGCATGATCATGAAAAGGGCAAAAGCGACCGCAATCAGGGTCCACCATTTTCGATTGCCGTCGTGGACGATTTGAGCGTTCATCTGGAATACCTTGGGGAAAGGACCGCCAGCTTGCCTCGATTGAGGCGCTTGGCCTTAAAAAGCCTAGGGCAGATGGCACTGCCGACGACCGATTGCAACGCATGGAGCGGAAGGCTGCCATGCATTATCGGCCAGTTGCGAAAGCGCGTACAACTCTTGCGGTGCGTCAGCTAGTGATCGCGATCACTGTGCTTGTGTGACTTCACAGAAATTCGCTGAAGCAGAATCGACCGTCTTTCAAGGAGGACACGACAATGTCAGTAGGCAAAGTCTTCGCCGCAATTTTCGGTGTGATCTTCGCCCCAGCCGCTATTGGGCTCCTGGTTGGCGGTGTTGCGCTGGTTGTCGTGTTTGCGACGGGGCGCGATTTGGCAGGATACCTGACCAGTCACTCCTACCAGCTGCAAACGGGCAGTTATGCGCTGGCGTCCGATCGTATCGACCTCGCTCCGCATAGCGGCGATTGGTGGCCGTCGGATCTGGCCTCGGTTCGGTTCACCATCGAATCTGCGGACAATGTTCCGGTGTTCATCGGCATCGGACCGACGGACGATGTCGAACGCTATCTCGACGGCGTTGCGCATGACCAGCTCGACCATTTGGGCCTTCGCAGAGACGATGTGACCTACCGTCACTTCACGGGCGGCGCGCCGAGCGATCAGCCGGCGAATCTCAGTTTCTGGGTTCTCGGCGCAACGACGTCCGACAATCAGACGGTAACGTGGGACGTCGAGCCAGGCGAATGGAGCGTCGTTATCATGAATGGCGATGCGTCGGCCGGCGTCCGCGTCAACGCTGCTTTCGGCGTTCGAATCGCCATTCTGCTGCCGATCGGGATCGGCATGATTGTCGGCGGTCTGTTGTTCGGTGGCCTTAGCGCCGGGCTGCTCGTGGCTGCCTTCAGCGGTCGCCATGTGCCCGCGGCAACCGCGCCGATGGGCGAGGGGACCGCGACGCCGTCGCTGGGCTTCACCGTCTATCCGGTGATGGTCGAGGGGCGGATTGACGAGCCGCTCAGCCGCTGGATGTGGCTGGTGAAATGGTTCCTCGCCATCCCGCATTTCTTCATCCTGGCGTTCCTCTATGTCGCCTTCGTCGTGCTGACGATCTTCGCCTTCTTCTCCATCGTCTTCACCGGCCGCTATCCGCGCGCGATGTTCGACTTCAATGTCGGCGTGTTGCGCTGGGGATGGCGGGTTGTCTTCTACTGCACCAGCGTGTTGGCGACGGACCGCTATCCGCCGTTCTCCCTCGCCGATGATCCGGCCTACCCAGCGCGTCTCGACGTCGCCTATCCCGAACGCCTGTCACAGGGCCTCGTTTGGGTGAAATGGTGGCTGCTGGCGATCCCGCACTACATCATCGTCGGCCTGTTCACGAGCGGCCTGATCTGGTGGACGACCAACTTCGGCGAAGGCGATCGCTTCCTCGACATCGGCGGCGGGCTGATCGGCGTTCTGGCGCTAGTGGCGGCGTTGATGCTTCTGTTCACGGCGCGCTATCCGAAGCCGCTGTTCGATCTCATCATGGGCCTCAATCGCTGGGTGTTCCGTGTCGCCGCCTATGCCGCGTTGATGCGCGACGAATATCCGCCCTTCCGTCTCGACATCGGCGGCCTCGAGCCGCCGCCTGACATGGTGCAGCCGGGCAGTATCGTTGCGCCGACGAAGCCGCCGGAACAGAGCTAGACGACGGTACCGAACAAGGCCCCGATGCCGGCGGTGATGGCCATGGCGATGGCGCCCCAGAAGGTGACGCGGATGGCAGCCTTGGCGACGCCCGCCCCACCAGCGCGGGCGCCAAGGGTGCCGAGCACGGCGAGGGCAATGAGCGTGACGCCGGCAACGACCGGCGTCACGATGTTGTGCGGCGCGAGAACGACGGCGAGAAGCGGTATCGCTGCGCCGGTGGCGAAGGACGAAGCGGATGCGAGCGCGGCCTGAACCGGCCGTGCCGTGGTGATTTCGGAGATGCCGAGCTCTTCGCGCGCATGGGCGCCGAGGGCGTCATGCGCCATCAGCTGCTCGGCAACCTTGCCCGCAAGGTCACGATCAAGACCGCGCTCAACATAGATATCGGCAAGTTCGCGCGTTTCCGCGGCGGCGTTGGCGACGAGCTCACTGCGTTCGCGATCGAGATCGGCGCTTTCCGCATCGGCCTGCGAGGAGACAGAGACAAATTCGCCGGCCGCCATCGACATGGCGCCGGCAACAAGGCCGGCAACGCCGGCGACGAGAATTTCGCTTGGGCCCGACGTCGCGCTGGCGACGCCGACGATCAAGCTTGCCGTGGAGACGATGCCGTCATTGGCACCGAGCACGGCGGCACGAAGCCAGCCGATGCGGTTGACGACATGCGGTGCTTCCGGGTGTGCGGATGGCTGCACGCCGCCGCTCTCCTCAGGCCGCTTTGCCGCGCAACTGGGATGCGGTCGGAATCTCGACGCCGATCTCCAGCGTCGATACCGAACGACCCGGGTTCATCTTCACCTGCACCTTGTCGGGTTCGAGGCTGACATGCTTGCGGATCGCGTCGAGGATTTCCTCGCGCAGGATGGCGACGAGGTCGGAACGGCCGGTGGTCGAACGTTCATGCGCGAGCAGGATCTGCAGCCGGTCGCGCGCGACATGCGCCGAGCCCTTGCGGTTGAAGAAACTGAGTAGGTTCATGCCGCCCACCGTCCGAAGATCTTGTTGAAGAACGGCCGGCGATCTTCCGGAACCACGAGATCAACCGCCTCGCCGGTGAGGCGGCGCGCCGCGTCGGCATAGCCGCGGGCGGCGGTGCTGGTCGGCTTTGCCAGCGTCACCGGCACGCCGAGATTGGAGGCCTGCAGAACATCGCGGCTTTCCGGCACGACGCCGAGCAGCGGCACCGACAGGATTTCCAACACTTCGTCGATCGACAGCATCTCGCCGCGGGCGACGCGCTGGGCGTCGAAGCGGGTGATGAGCAGCAGCTTCTCGATCCATTCGCCGCGTTCGGCGCGTTCGGTCTTCGAATCGAGAAGGCCGATGATGCGGTCGGAGTCGCGAACCGAGGAGACTTCCGGGTTGGTGACGATGACGGCAATGTCGGCGTGACGCATGGCCAAAGTGGCGCCGCGTTCGATGCCGGCGGGGCTGTCGCAAATCACCCAGTCGAAGCGCTCGCGCAATTCTCCGATGACCTTCTCAACGCCTTCAGGCGTCAGCGCATCCTTGTCGCGCGTCTGCGAGGCCGGCAACAGCCAGAGGTTCTCGCTACGCTTGTCGCGGATCAGCGCCTGCGGCAGCTTGGCGTCACCGTTGATGACGTTGACGATATCGAAGACGACGCGTCGTTCCGCGCCGAGGACGAGATCGAGATTGCGCAAGCCGACGTCGAAATCGACGACCACAACCTGCTGGCCCTGTTCGGCAAGGGCTGCGCCCAAAGCGGCGGTCGATGTCGTCTTGCCGACACCTCCCTTGCCTGAAGTCACCACCAATACGTTCGACATTTTCTTGGCCTCGTTCCTGTCAGTTGATTTCCGCCATTGAGATTGCGTCGCCGCGCAGTCGCGCCTGCACGGCCTTGCCGCGCAGCCGCGCCGGCATGTCGTCGGCAGTCTGGTAGAGCCCGTTGATCGCGATCAGCTCAGCTTCGAGCTTCGAGCAGAAGACGCGCGCGTCGGCATTTCCGGTCGACCCGGCGATCGCCCGGCCGCGCAGCGTGCCGTAGACATGGATTGAGCCACCGGCGACGATCTCGGCGCCTGAGGCGACCGAGCCCACGATGGTGACGTCGCCATGATAGGAGACCGCCTGCCCGGAACGGATCGGCCTATCGATGAGAAGGACATCGGGTTCGGGCGCGGGCGCCTCGGCGATGGTGGCGATTGCCCGCTTCCCCTTGGCGGTCAGTTCGAGCACGCCGGAATTGCGGGCGCCGGATACGACCGGGGGAAGGTCGGGGCCGAGACGATTGCCGTCGACGCCCTCGATTGCCATGACGCGGATGCCGCGTTCGTTCAGCTGGTCGATGACGGTGCGCAGGTCGCTGCCTTCGCTGGCGAGCTGCGCCGCGTCGAGGATGATCGGGCGCCCGGCGAAAAAGCCGGGCGAGCCCTGGATCAGGCCATCAAGCTCGCGAAACCAGGTCGCCAAAGGCTCTTCCGGCGCCATTGCCATGGCGAGAACGGAGCGGCCGAGAAGGCGGAAAGACTGGTTTTGCATCGGCGGAAACGCGACCCGCGTTGGAGATTTATTCCGCCTTCTGGCTTCCTACGCTTATGGTTAACAAAGTCTTAACTACGCGGATTTGCACAAGCCTTTTGCGCGACGGCCTTCGCCTCAGAAGCAGGCCTCGAGATCGGTGCTCCATCGGCAGCTTGGCGTCTTCGCCATAGATGACGGCGAGGTCGAGCGCGTCCTCGAAATCGTCCTGATCGAGCATCTGGCGTTTGATGTCTTCGGGCAGCGGCTCGAGCGCATCGACGATGCAGACGATCGTCGCCGCGAGCTCCGGCATTGTCAGGTTCGGTCCCTCTTCGGCGACGAAGGGGGCGGCGAAGGCAGCCAGTTCCTGCCTCAGCAGCGACGCCGCATCAGGGAATTCCTGCGCCATTGCCGGCGCAGCGGTGAGGGCAAGGCAAGTCAGCGGAATGCTGGCGACTTTGAGCAAGCGCTTCATCGAAGGTCCTCCTTTGTTTTTGTTGTGCCAACGATCCTTCACAATGCGCAGCGAGGCAATGTTGGCGGGACGCCGCTTCATGTTTGTCGAGGCGGTCGTGAGGATCCTTGCCACCGCCTGAGCGCCTGTGCGCCCGATTCGAACGTGCGTGCCTGAATCATAGGCTACGGGCCTTGATCTGGTCAGAGAGAACACCGTTCGCTTCAGCGAAGAAGCCTTGTCTTACTTCGCTTTCAGACTGGCATCGCGATTGCATACAATTTTGTTAGCCAAGTGACGTCGCATTTCACCAAGACGCCGCTGCCTAACGATGGAGCAGTTGATGCCGTTCAAACCCAAGCCTTCCCGTCGAGACGTTCTTCGCACCGGCGCCGCCCTTGGCGCTTTGTCCGCCGTCGGCCCTCTCGGGGTCGGCCGCGCCTTCGCACAGTCCAATCTCACCGTCGGCTTCATCTATGTCGGGCCGCGCGACGACTATGGCTACAACCAGTCCCACGCCGAGGGTGCGGCGGCCGTCAAGTTGATGCCTGGCGTCACGGTCACGGAAGAAGAGAACGTGCCTGAGACCGAGGCGGTGCAGCGGTCGATGGAATCGATGATCAATCTCGACGACGCGCAGCTCTTGTTCCCGACGTCCTTCGGCTATTTCGACCCGCATATGCTTGCCGTCGCCGAGCGCTATCCTGACGTCCAGTTCCGCCATTGCGGCGGTCTTTGGACCGATGCCAATCCGCCGAATACCGGCTCCTATTTCGGCTATATCGGCATGGGCCAGTATCTGAACGGCATCGTCGCCGGCCATATGACACGATCGAAGCGCATCGGCTTCGTCGCCGCAAAGCCGATCCCGCAGGTGCTCCTCAACATCAACTCCTTCACGCTCGGCGCGCGCAGCGTCGATCCGGATATCCAGTGCCAGGTGATCTTCACCGGCGAGTGGTCGCTGGCGGTGCGCGAGGCCGAGGCCACCAACGCCCTCATCGACCAGGGCGCCGACGTCATCACCATGCCATGTCGACGGCCCGAAGGTGACGGTCGAGACGGCTGCCGGCCGCGGCGCCTATGTCTGCGGCTATCATGCCGACCAGTCGCCGCTCGCGCCGAACCTTTACCTCACCGGCGCCGAATGGAACTGGGCGCAGGTCTACACCGACTTCGTCGCCAAGATGCAGGCGGGCGAGCCGCTGCCGAACTTCGTGCGCGGCGGTCTTGCCGAAGGCTTCGTCAAGATGAGCCCCTATGGCCCGGCGGTGACGCCGGAGGCAATCGCCAATGCCGACGCGGTGAAGGCCGAGATCATGGCCGGCGGCTATTCGGTGATCAAAGGCCCGCTCAACGACAACCAGGGCAATCTCGTCGTTCCGGCGGGCACGGCCTATGTCGAGACGGCGATCGAACTCGAAAGTATGGACTATCTCGTCGAAGGCGTTCTCGGCTCGACCACCTAAGCGGAGACCGCGTCGATGGTTCAACTCGTCGACACCGGCGACGCGGTGCCCTCGCCCCCGCGGGCGAGGGCGAGGGGCGTGCTCGACTGGTTCAGCCGCAGAGCCGAAGGGATCGTCATTCCGCTCGGTCGCTATTCTCGTCGGGCTGATCCTCTTCGGCATCTTCATCTTCGTCATCGGCAAGGACCCGTTCCAGCTCTACTCGCTGATGTACAAGGGCGGCTTCGGCTCGTCCTTCTCGATCAACAACGCATTGTCGCGTGCGGCACCGCTTCTGCTCGCCGCGCTCTGCGTCGCGCTGCCGGCGCGCCTCGGCCTCGTCGTCATCGGCGGTGAGGGCGCGATCGTTCTTGGTGGTCTTGCCGCCGCCGCGATCGCGCCACCACTGGCCGGTCTTCCGGGCTGGGTCGGCATTCCGTTGATGGGCATTGCCGGCGCGCTTGCGGGCGGCATCTGGATCGGCGCGGTCGGCGCGCTCCGCTACTACCGCGGCGTCAACGAGACGATCGCCAGCCTGCTGATGGCCTACATCGCCATCGCGCTCATGAACCATCTCGTCGAGGGGCCGCTGCGCGATCCGGCGAGCCTCAACAAGCCATCGACATTGCCGATCCCCGACGCATGGCGCGTCGGCGACATCCCGGGCATGGACGTGCAATGGGGTCTCGTCGTCGGCATCATCGGCTGCGTCGTCGCCTGGATCCTGATCGACCGGACGACCTGGGGATTCTCCGCGCGCATTGCCGGCGGCAATGTCCGCGCGGCGCAGATCCAGGGCCTGCCGGTCGGCAAGCTCATCCTCGGCTTCACTGCGCTCGGCGGCGCCTTCGCCGGCCTCGCCGGCATGTTCGAAGTCTCCGCCGTGCAGGGCAGCGCCAACGCCTCGCTCGTCGCCGGCTATGGCTATACCGGCATCCTCATCGCCTTCCTGGCGCGGCAGAATCCGCTGGCGATCATCCCCTTCGCCATCATCCTCGGCGGCATCGAGGCGAGCAACGGCCTCATCCAGCGGCGCATGGAACTGCCCGACGCGACGGTCGACGTCTTCGAAGGGATATTGTTCATCGTCATCCTCTTCAGCGAGACGCTCTACGGCCGCTTCAAGATCTTCAATCCCGAGAAGCGAGGAGGCGCCTGATGGAATCCGATCTCGGCTGGTGGGGCGTTCCGATCGCCATCCTCGGCGGCGCGATCCGCGTCTCGACGCCGTTCCTCTTCGTCTCCCTCGGCGAGACGATCACCGAGAAGAGCGGACGCATCAATCTCGGCCTCGAAGGCACGCTCGTCTTCGGTGCGATGATCGGATACGCCGTCGCCTATCTGACCGGCTCGGCCTGGGTCGGCGTCATTGCCGGCGGCGCATGCGGCGCCGTGTTCGGCGCGTTCCACGGCTGGATCTGCAAATTCCCCCGCGTCAACGACATCGCCATCGGCATCGCGCTGATGCTGTTCGGCACCGGCATCGCCTTCTTCTTCGGCAAGCCCTACATCCAGCCGGTGGCGCCCGACCTGCCGGCGATCCCGCTCGGCTGGTGGTCGAATATCCCGCAGGTCGAGGCGGCGCTCCGCATCAACGTCCTGTTCCCGATCGGACTCCTCGCCGCGATCGGCCTGTGGTGGGCGTTCAGGAACACGCGCCTCGGCCTTATCGTCCGCACCGTCGGCGACAGCGCCGATGCCGCGCGCGCTCTCGGCTACAACGTCAACCGCGTGCGTCTGCTCGCGACCGCGACGGGCGGCGTGCTTGCCGGCATCGCCGGGTCCTATCTGTCGCTCTACTATCCGGGCAGCTGGAACGAGGGCATCTCATCGGGCCAGGGCCTGATGGCCGTCGCGCTCGTCATCTTCGCGCGCTGGAATCCGCTGGCCTGCGTTGCCGCGGCGCTGCTCTTCGGCGGCGCCGGCGCGCTCGGTCCGGCGCTGCAATCGGTCGGCGTCACGCACGGCTACTATCTCTTCTACGCCGCGCCCTACGTTCTGACGCTCGGCATCATGATCCTCACCTCGTCGAAGACGCGCGCGCTTTCGGGCGCGCCGGGCGAACTGTCGATCACGCGGTAGGAGCAGAGCGATGAACGGACTTGGCGGTCTCAACAAATCGGCGAACGGCGTCGTCATCGGCCTCGTGCAACTGCAACTGCCGAACGTCGTCACCAAGGATGACCTTGCCGCGCAGACCGACAAGATCGTCGCCATGGTCGGCAAGGCGCGCCGCAATCTCGGCACGATGGATCTCGTCGTCTTCCCGGAATACTCGCTGCACGGCCTCTCGATGGACACCAATCCCGAGATCATGTGCACGCTCGACGGCCCCGAGGTCGCGGCGTTCAAGCGAGCCTGCGCCGACAATCGCATCTGGGGCTGCTTCTCCATCATGGAGCTCAACCCCGGCGGCATGCCCTACAATTCCGGCATCGTCATCGACGATACCGGCGAGCTGCGCCTCTATTACCGCAAGCTCCATCCCTGGGTGCCGGTCGAACCATGGGAGCCGGGCGACATCGGCATTCCGGTGATCGACGGGCCGAAGGGCTGCAAGCTCGCGCTCATCATCTGCCATGACGGCATGTTCCCGGAGATGGCGCGCGAGTGCGCCTATAAGGGCGCCGAGATCATGCTGCGCACCGCCGGCTACACCGCGCCGATCCGCGAATCGTGGCGCTTCACCAATCAGGCGAACGCCTTCTCCAATCTCATGGTCACCGCCAATGTCTGCATGTGCGGGTCGGACGGCACGTTCGATTCCATGGGCGAGGGGATGATCTGCAATTTCGACGGCTCGATCATCGCGCATGGCACGACCGGCCGCGTGGACGAGATCATCACCGCCGAGGTGCGTCCCGATCTCGTGCGCGAAGCGCGGCGCGGCTGGGGCGTCGAGAACAACATCTATCAGCTCGGCCATCGCGGCTATGTCGCCGTTGCCGGCGGCGCCGGCGACTGCCCGTACACCTTCATGCAGGACCTCGTCGCAGAGCACTATCGGCTGCCCTGGGAAGACGAAGTCAAAGTCACCGACGGGACGGGCGAGGGTTTCGCCAAGCCGACCCGCCGCTACAAGGAATCGGAAACCGCGGAGGCAGCGGAATGAACATCGCCACAATGGACACCGAAGCCGCCGGCACATTCGTCGAGGCCGATCCCTATCCCTGGCCCTACAATGGCGACCTCCGCCCTCAGAACACCGCGCTCATCATCATCGACATGCAGACCGACTTTTGCGGCAAGGGCGGCTATGTCGATTCGATGGGCTACGATCTGTCGCTGACGCAGGCGCCGATCGAGCCGATCAAGCGCGTCCTCGCGGCGATGCGCGAAGGCGGCTACCACATCTTCCATACGCGCGAGGGACACCGGCCGGATCTTTCCGACCTGCCGGCGAACAAGCGCTGGCGCTCGCGGCGCATCAACGCCGGCATCGGCGATCCGAGCCCGGCCGGCAACGGTCTCATCCTCGTGCGCGGCGAGCCGGGCTGGGAGATCATTCCCGAGCTCGCGCCGCATCAGGGCGAGACGATCATCGACAAGCCGGGCAAGGGTTCGTTCTGCGCCACCGACCTCGAGATGATCCTCCGCCTCAAGGGCATCGACAACATCATCCTCACCGGCATCACCACCGATGTCTGCGTGCACACGACGATGCGCGAGGCGAATGACCGCGGCTTCGAATGCGTGCTGCTCGAAGATTGCTGCGGCGCCACCGACTACAACAATCACCTCGCGGCGCTGTCGATGGTGAAGATGCAGGGCGGCGTGTTCGGCGCGGTGTCGAACTCCGAAGCGCTTCTCAAGGTTCTGCCATGAGCGTGGCCGAAGCGATCACCCCGGAAGAGCCGGTCGAGGCCGTCGCATCCGGTCGCCCCGACCGCGCCATTTCGGTCGAGACGATCAACATGACGAAACGCTTCGGCGCCTTTACCGCGCTCGACAGCGTCTCGATCAAGATTCCAGCCGGCAGCGTTCATGCGCTGCTCGGCGAAAACGGCGCCGGCAAGTCGACGCTGGTGAAATGCATGATGGGCTTCTACGAGCCGACCGAGGGCGAGCTGATGGTCGAGGACCGGCAGGTCTCGATCTCGACGCCGCGCCACGCGCATGAGCTCGGTCTCGGCATGGTCTATCAGCATTTCACGCTGATCCCGTCGCTGACGGCGATGGAGAATCTCGTCATCTCGCGGCCGGACGTGCCGGGCGTCATCAACTGGCGCGGCGAACGGCAGCGGCTTGAAGAGTTCCTGTCGCGCATGCCGTTCCGCATTCCGCTCGACCGCCCCATTGCCGAACTCGCCGCGGGTCAGAAGCAGAAGCTCGAAATCCTCAAGCAGCTCTATCTCGAAAGCCGCTTCCTCATTCTCGACGAGCCGACTTCGGTGCTGACGCCGGGCGAGGCGGAGGAAGTGCTCGGCCTGCTCAAGGGCATGGCCGAGAAGGGCGAGCTGACGATCCTGATGATCACGCACAAATTCCGCGAGGTCGAAGCCTTCGCCGAAGCGGTCAGCGTGCTTCGCCGCGGCAAGCTCACCGGCTCGGGCAAGACGAGCGAGCTGACGCGCAAGGACATGGCGGCGATGATGATCGGCGACAAGACGATCGCCGCCGTCGCCAAGCGCGAAGGCGAGCCGGACAAGACGAAGCCGGTGCTGAAGCTGGAGGGCCTCGCCGTCGACGATCTGTCGGGTTTGAAGTCGATCGATGTCGGCGAACTCATCGTCCATTCGCGCGAGATCGTCGGCATTGCCGGCGTTTCCGGCAACGGCCAGAAGGAACTCGCCGAAGCACTCGGCGGCCAGCTCGTTCCGAAGGCCGGTACGGTCGATGTTGAGGGCGCGACCTATTCCGGCAAGCGCGACGAGTCGCGCTCGCACAAGGTCCGCTTCATCCCGGAGGAGCCGCTGCGCAACGCCTGCGCGCCACGCATGTCGGTGACCGAGAATATGGCGTTCCGCACCTTCGACGAGAAGGACGAGGGCAGAGTGGTGTGGCTGCGCCCGCGGCGCATGCGCAACTATGCGCGGAAGCTCGTCGACCTTTTCGGCGTGAAGACGGCGTCGATCGCGGCGCCGATCTCGACGCTTTCCGGCGGCAATGTGCAGCGCGCGGTACTGGCGCGAGAACTGACCGGCGAGGTCGATCTCCTCATCGTCACCAATCCCTGCTTCGGTCTCGACTTTGCGGCGGTCGCCGATATCCGCTCGCAGATCGTTGCGGCGCGCAATGGCGGTGCGGCCGTGCTTCTCATCTCCGAGGATCTCGACGAAATCCTCGAACTCTCGGACCGCATCCTGGTGATGTCGGAAGGCAAGATCGTCTACGAGACACCGCGCGCCGAAGCCGACGTCGTCGTCAATCGGTCAACACATGGCGGGACATCACTAGCGATGGCGGAAATCGACGCGGAACCCTTCACCTTCAATTTCGATCCGGCGGCGACGGCGCTGATCGTCATCGACATGCAGCGGGACTTCATCGAGCCGGGCGGCTTCGGCGAAAGCCTCGGCAATGATGTCTCCCGCCTCGAAGCGATCGTGCCGACGGTGGCGAAGCTGATCGCCGGCTTCCGCGAAGCCGGGCCTGCCGGTGATCCATACGATGGAGTGTCATCGGCCCGACCTCTCGGACTGTCCGCCGTCGAAGCGCGAGCGGGGCAACCCCTCCCGGCGCATCGGCGATCCAGGCCCGATGGGGCGCCTCCTCATCTCCGGGGAACCCGGAACCGAGATCATTTCCGAACTCGCGCCGATCCCCTCGGAGATCGTCATCGAGAAACCGGGGAAGGGCGCCTTCTACCGCACCGATCTCACCGACATTTTGCAGGATCGCGGCATCAAGCATCTCGTCTTCGCCGGGGTCACCACGGAGGTGTGCGTGCAGACGACGATGCGCGAGGCGAATGATCGGGGCTATGACACGCTCCTGGCGGAAGACGCGACGGAGAGCTACTTCCCCGAGTTCAAGGCGGCAACGCTGGCGATGATCAGAGCGCAGGGCGCCATCGTCGGCTGGACGGCGGCCACCGACAAAATCGTCGAGGCGCTTCGTGACTGATCCCCGCGCCATTGCCGATCTGTTGCAGGATGGCTGGCGGACCGCGCCGTTCGAGCCGTTCCGCGAGGGCGTTGAGATATGCCGCATCGGTGGCGATGCCGACGGCGCAAGTGTGGCCCTCCTCCGCTACCAGCCGGGTGCGTCGGTGCCGATGCACGAGCACACCGGCCTGGAGACAGTCCTCGTCCTCGATGGATCGCAATCCGACGAGCGCGGGCGCTATCACAGCGGGACGATTTCCATCAATCCGGCCGGCTCCCGGCATTCGGTCTGGTCGGAGGAGGGCTGCGTCGTTCTCATTCACTGGGAGAGCCCGGTCCGAATTCTCGATCAGCCATAGGACGTCGGGTTGATGAGCGAAGTGACGGACCTCGTTTTCACCATTTCGGAACTGCACGCCGCTTATGCGGGCGGCCTCGGCCCACGAGATGTGGTCGCCGAGGTGTTCCGCAGGCATGTCGCGGCGAACGATCCGGGCATCTTCATCTCGATAGCTGACGAAACGGCGCTTGCAGCGGAGGCCGACAGGCTCGGCGCGTTCGATCTGGCACGGCCGCTATGGGGTGTCCCGGTTGCGGTGAAGGACAACATAGACGTCGCCGGCATGGCGACGACGGCGGCCTGTCCAGCCTTCGCCTATGTCGCCGAGGAAGACGCCGAAGCGGTGTCGCGGCTGCGCGCCGCGGGTGCGCTGATCGTCGGCAAGACGAATCTCGATCAGTTCGCCACCGGCCTCGTCGGCGTGCGCACGCCCTATCCGGTGCCGGTCAATCCGATCGCCGCCGATCTCGTGCCGGGCGGTTCATCATCCGGATCGGCGGTTGCCGTTGCGCGCGGTATCGTCGCCGCTGCGCTGGGCACCGACACGGCGGGCTCGGGCCGCGTGCCCGCGGCGCTCAACAACATCGTCGGCCTCAAGCCCAGCGGCGGGCTGGTGTCGACGCGCGGCGCCGTGCCCGCCTGCCAGAGCCTCGATTGCGTCTCCGTGTTTGCGATGACGGTGGGCGATGCCTGGACCGTTCTTGCAGCCATGGCCGGCCATGATCCCGGCGACCCCTATTCGCGCGATCTCCCCACGCCTCGTTTGCAGACGCCGCCGCCGACGTTCCGCGTCGGCGTGCCCCGCATGAGGGATCGCAGCCTCGGCCGACAGGAAGATGTGCATGCGTTCCAGCTGGCGATGGCGACGCTCGCCGACACCGGTGCGGAACTCACCTCGATCGACTTCACCGACTTCTTCGCCGTTGCGTCGCTGCTCTATAGCGGGCCATGGCTGGCGGAACGCTACGCCGCCGTCGGCGCCTTCATCGACACGAATCCCGATGCCATCCTGCCGGTCACGCGCGAGATCATTTCGCGCGGCGCGGAGATCACCGGCGCCGAGACGTTCGACGGCCTGCATCGGCTGAAGGAACTGGCCGCGAAGATCGAGCCGATCTGGTCCGAAGTCGATGTGCTGTGCGTGCCGTCGATCCCGCGGCCCTGCACGCTCGGCGATATCGCCGCCGATCCGATCGGCCGGAACGCCGAACTGGGCACCTACACGAATTTCGTCAATCTGCTCGGCCTGTCGGCGCTTGCCGTGCCGGCGCAGTGGCGTGGCAGCAATCGTCCGGCCGGTGTCACGCTGATCGGCCGCGACGGTGCGGATGGTCTGCTCGCTGCGATCGGCGATCGCGTGCATGCCGCGGCGGCGCGCACTCTCGGGGCCACGCGATTGGCCGGTGCCGCACGGCGCGCTGCCGGAGCGAGCCGATCGGAGACGGTATCGCCGTGGCTGTCTTCGGCGCGCATCTGTCCGGTCTGGCGCTCAACTATGAACTGCTGCGCGAAGGCGGCACGTTCCTGAAGGCGATCCGAACGGCGCCGGACTACCGGCTCCACGCACTTGCAGGCAAGACCGAACGGCCGGGGATGGTCCGCGTCGAGGCGGGCAAGGGCATCAAGGTCGATGGCGAAGTCTGGCTGTTGCCGCCGGCGGGGTTCGGGCGCTTCGTCGCCGGCATCGCGCCGCCGCTGGCGATCGGCTCGGTCCGTCTCGATGACGGTGCGGTGGTGAAAGGCTTTCTCGCCGAGAACGAGGGCGTACGCGGCGCGCCGGATATCAGCCATTATGGTGGCTGGCGGCCTTACCTACGCTCGCGGGCTGAAGAGAGCGTTCCGGCGAAATAGCTTCCCGCCGCTCGTGGCCGGGGATTGACTGCGTTACGCTTTCCACCGCGGTGCGAACGACAAGGATATGCCGGCGCATCTGCGCGGCGGCGCGTTCGCCGTCGCCCTGCAGGATCGCCTGCACAACCTCGCCATGCTCGAAATGAGATTTGGTAATGCGTCCGACGGTCTCGAACTGGGCGTGGCGGAACGGCACGAGGCGTGAGCGCACCGACAGCGTCAGTTCGGTCAGGAACGCGTTGTGCGCGCCGGCATAGATCGCCTCATGGAACTCGTCGTTTGCTTCGACATAGCGATCGCGGTCGCCGGCCGAGACGATGGCCCCTGTTGAGATGTGCGATGCCTCCAGATCGCGCCGTTCGCGCGGCGACATCGCCGCCGAGGCAAGACGAGCGCAAAGCAACTCCAACTCGGCCATGACGACGAACATCTCGTCGATGCGCTCTTCGGAAATATTGGCGGCGACGGCGCCGCGATGCGGCCGCGCCTCGGCAAGGCCGATCGCCTCGAGCTGACGGATCGCCTCGCGAACCGGCGTTCGAGACACGCCAAAGGCCTGCGCCAGGCGTGTCTCGTCGAGCGCCTCGCCCGGCCTGATGCGGCCGTGGACGATGTCATCGGCAAGGGCGGCCTGAATGGCGTGCGCTCTGGTGGCTCGAAGCTTTGGACTGTACATCGCTTTGACGACGGTGAATTCCGAACCACCGATCATCGCCAGCACAACGGGCAAGGCCGCCCGCGACTGCCCGGATGGGGTGGGTCGCTGCCTAGGCAAATAGCACCGTTTGGCCCGCATTCACAACGACTTCGGCCGTGACATCACCGTTCGTCGGGCTGCGACGCCAGGACCAGAGATCGCCGCCCTCGCGGGAGCTAGAGCGCCCGCATGCGATTGTTGCGCGGATTATTCTCAACCTCGGCAAGGCCCAGGGCAGCCATCACGGGCGGCACGTAAACGGCAAAGCGTCCGCGCAGGCCCTTCTTCAGGCCATACCAGCCGCCAACGGGATTGTCCTTCGACCTCGCCCAGGCCTCGACGGTTCCCTCTGCCGCTGGCTTCTGCTCGTCCGCTCCGCCGAGCGGCACCCAATCACCGGCCTTCTTCAGCATGGCGTGAAGATCATCGAGGCAACGCAGCTGATAGCGAAGCTCCGTCTTGCCGGCACGGACGACCAATGCCGGCGGATCCAGCGAGGGGTCGCGAAACGCTTCGAACGCCGCTCTGCCGCCGGGCGTCGACAACTGCCAGGGTGCGTCGGGCGTGCCTTCACCAGTGACTGCCGTGCTCATGGCCTGCCTCTCCGATCCGTGGGTTGCGGGCAAGACTATAGACCGGGCGCGGGCGAAAGCCGGGGTAGACCGTTACCAAGGCCTGCCGCTGATGCGATGGCGGCCGTGCGGCGCTCCTACAGGTAACGGCGCCGCAGGCCGCTCAGAAATGCGGCTGGACCAGGTTGGCGTCCGCTTGCCGCGGAGATGAGATCCCGCCAGTCGAGGAGGCTGGCCTTGGCGTGGATGTTGGCGCGCAGCCAGTCGACGAGGGGAGCGAAATGACCGCGGCTGAGCGAAGCCTCGACATCGGGGATTGCCGCCGATGCCGCGTCGAACAGCTGTGCCGCCGTCATGGCGCCGACGAGATAGGTCGGGAAATAGCCGAAGGCGCCGGCATACCAATGAATGTCCTGCAGGCAGCCGCGGCGATCGTCGGGAACATCGAGGTCGAGGAACGTCTTGATCGCTGCGTTGAAAGCCGACGGCAGGTCATCGACGCCGAGGTCGCCTGCGATCATCGCCTTCTCCAGTTCATAGCGAAGCAGCACATGGGCGGGATAGGTGACCTCGTCGGCATCGACGCGGATGAAGCCGGGCCGAACGCGATGGGCAATGCGGATGACATTATCCGGCGACCAGGCGGCGCCTTCACCGCCAAAGGCATCGGCGGCAAGCGGGGCGAGATACGCGATGAAGGCGTCGCTTCTTGCCGCCTGTCGCTCCATGATGAGCGCCTGGCTCTCATGGATGCTGGTGCCGCGGGCGCGGCCGACCGGTTGGCTGGACCAATCCTTGGGGCGGCCCTGTTCGTAGAGCGCATGGCCGCCTTCATGGATGGCCGCCATGAGGGCGCTGACGAACTCGCTTTCGTCAAAGCGCGTGGTGATGCGGACGTCGCCATAGGCGCCGCCAGTGAAGGGGTGGGCCGAGACATCCAGCCGGCCATGGGTGAAGTCGAAGCCGATGGTATCGAGCAGCTTACGGCAAAGCTCCTCCTGGATGGCGGTCGGGAAGGGGCCTTCGAGTGGGACGATGTCCGGGCCGCTCCGCTGCTTCTCAACGGCCTCGGCGATCAGGCCCGGCAATTCGGCGCGGGGTTCTTCAAAGAGACCGTCGAGGACGGCGCCGGGACGAGCCGATGTCATATTGGTCCAGCAAGGCGTCGTATGGTTCTAGCCCCAGGGCCGAACCGAGCGCCTCGCCGACCTCGCGCTGGAGGCGGATGACTTCGGCAAGCTGGTCCTTCACGGCGGCGAAGTCGTTGTCTTTGCGTGCCGACTGCCAGGCGTGCCGGCACATCGCAGCGGTCTTCGTGCTGGCGACGAGGAGGTCGCGCGGCACGGCAACGGCGCGAACATGCGCCCGTTCCATCTCGCGAAGATTGGCGCGCTGCCAGTCGCTGAGGCCGGTCTGATCGGCGAGGGCGGTGGCGATGAGCTCGGCCACATTGGGCGCGGTGAGCGTGTCATGGGCGAGCGCTTCCAGCGTCGCCAGTTGCTCCGATCGGCCCTCGATGGCGCCGTCGGGCATCATCGTTTCGGCGTCCCAGCCGAGGATACCGACTACGTTTTCAAGGACGGCTTGGCGGGCAAAGAGCAATTCGAGTTCGTCATAGGCGGACATGGAGAAGCGAAGATCCTTGGATAGGGCGCGACGGGCGGTTGTAGCTTACCCCACCTTTTCGCGAATCCAGCCCCGCAGGGCGTGCTCGCCAAGGGCCCCGACCTGCTGGGCGATGGGCGCGCCATTGCGGAAGAGCATAAGCGTCGGGATGCCTCTGATGTTGAAGCGGGCCGCAAGGCCGGGCTCGGCTTCCGTATCGACCTTGAGGAAACGGACGTTGGGCTCAACCTCCTTCGCCAGGCTGGCAAAGATCGGCGCCATCGCCTTGCAGGGGCCGCACCACTCCGCCCAGAAGTCGACCAGGACCGGAATGTCGTTGTGTTGCAGGTGCTTGGCAAAGGCGGTGGCGTTGACGGGCGTGGGTTTGCCCTCGAACAAGGGCTTGTGACAGTTGCCGCATTTGGCCTCCGCGGCGGGGCGGGCGACGGGCACGCGGTTGATGCTGCCGCAATGGGGGCAGACGATGTGGTTGGTTTCCGCAGCTGTCGACGCTTCCTTCATCACGTCTCGACCGTCCTCGCGGTTGCTCCGTTTCGCCTCGCGCCCGCGCGCGATGGCGCAGGAGCCAGCCGCCGGGCTCCTCAAACAGATGGCCAGCGCCGGGGACGATCGCAAGCTCAATCGGGCACTGCATCATTGCCGCAGCATGGCGGTGACATTCCTGGCAAGCCTTGTCCGACGGGAAGAGTAGCGCACCAGGCCGTCGACATTTTGACGCCAGTCAAAGGCCTCGACGAGCAAATGTTTCTCAACCGGGCAAACCCGGCTATTCTTTCTTCGGGGAGACACGCTTGAGGGTGACGTGATCGGCCGGGAGGAAGAGGGGACGGCGCTGCTTGATGCTGCCAAATGGCGGCGAAGCATCTTCGATGTGCTCATCGAGCATGCGAAAGAGCGCGGCGGCGATATCGCGGTCGAGGACCAGGACAGGACGCCTCTAAGCTACCACCGTTTGCTGTTGGGCAGCCTCGTTCTTGGCAAGAAGATCGCCGCGCGAACCGAGCAGGGCGAGCGCGTCGGCGTGCTCCTGCCCAATGTCGTGGCGATCGCGGTGACGGTCTACGGCCTGTTCGCCTATGGCCGGGTTCCCGCGATGCTGAACTACACCACGGGCCCGGGCGGGCTGACCTCCGCGGCACGGAGCGTCGGCGTCAAAACGATCCTCACGTCGCGACGCTTCGTCGAAACCGCCAATCTCGGCGCCAAGGTCGAGGCGCTGCGCGCCGTCGCCGACATTGTCTATCTCGAGGATGTCCGCAAGAGCGTCAGCCGGCTCGACCAGGTTCGAGGCCTGATCGATGGCTGGCGCGTCAGAGGCTTGCACAAGCGTTATCGCAGCAATCCGGACGACGTCGCCGTCATCCTTTTTACGTCGGGCACGGAGCGGCAGCCGAAGGGCGTCGCCCTCACCCACGCCAACATCCTCGCCAACATCGAGGAGGTGCGGGTGTCGATTGGCTGCACGCCGCAGGACATCTTCCTCAATCCGCTGCCGGTCTTTCACGCTCTTGGTCTGATGGCCGGGCTGTTCCTGCCGCTGGTGATCGGTTTCCGCACCGTGCTCTACCCGTCGCCGCTGCACTATGAGGAGATCCCCAAGCTCGCCAAATCGGTCGGCGCGACGATCATGATCGGCATCGATACATTCGCCGCCGGCTGGGCGCGGCAGGCCAAGGGCGACGAGTTCAAATCGCTGAGGCTGATGGTGCTGGGCGCGGAGAAGGTGAAGGACGCGACGCGTCGCCTTTGGCACGAGCGCTGCGGTATCGAGATCCTCGAGGGCTATGGCGTCACCGAGGCCTCGCCCGTGGTGTCGGTCAATCGCCCGGGCGCCAATCGCGAAGGGACGGTTGGCCCGCTTCTCCCCGGCATCGAGATGCGGCTGGAGGCGGTCGAAGGGATCGAGCACGGCAAGCGCCTGCTTATCCGCGGCCCCAACATCATGGCGGGCTACTATTTCGCCGACCAGCCCAACGTCCTTCATCCGCCGAAAGATGGCTGGCATGACACCGGCGACATCGTCTCGATCGACGAGGATGGCTACGTCACCATCGTCGGCCGGGCCAAGCGCTTCGCCAAGATCGCCGGCGAAATGATCTCGCTATCGACAGCCGAGTGGATGATGGCGGAGGCCGAGGGCGAAGGAAGCCACGTAGCGGTCGCCGCCCCCGACCCCCGCAAGGGCGAGGCGGTGGTCGGCTTCACCACGTCATCGGGCCTCAGCATCGACGCGATCCGCAAGGTCGCCGCCCGCAACGGCATCAGCGAACTCGCCGTCCCCGCCCGGCTCGTCGTCCTGCCGGAGCTGCCGCTGCTCGGGAACGGCAAGACCGATTACGTTTCTCTTGAAGAGCTCGCCGCTGCGGCCCAGGCGGCCTGAGGGAGCGCCTGAGGCGCCGTCGGTTCGGGGCCGCCGGTGCCTGCGACCGCTTCGCCATGAACGCAATGCCCGCTGTGCCCCAAGGAACCAATTGGGCCATGCGGCGTGTGTTGCAGTAATGCCGCACCCGGCGGTTGATCCCCTCCTTCAGCAAGGAATCTGCTTGTGGTCGTGATGATCGTGTTACTGCGTTCCATAACGCTGATCTGAGAATCCAGGGGGACCACAGAAAAATGAAGTCTTTGAGCAAGGTTCTTGCCGCGGCCGCGGCGTCGATGATGGTGGCGGGAACGGCGGTTGCTGCCGACGTGAATCCCGTCATGATCCCGGCCGTGCAGGCGACGACGCCTCCGCCCGCGCCTACCTTCAACTGGAACCGCTTCTATGTCGGTACCTATGGCGGGGCCTGGTTCGACATCGGACCGTTCGGCTTCGACACGCTGAGGACAGGTCTTCGGGCGGGCTACAACTACCAGATCAGTCAGTTCGTTCTCGGCGCCGGGGTTGAAGTCGGTGTGTATGACTTCTCAGGCTTGGTCTTTGAGATCTACGGCACCGGTCGGGCCGGTTTCCTCGTAACGCCGAACCTGCTCCTCTATGCCTTGGCAGGACTCGGATATGATACGGATTTCGGCGGCGCCATGATGCTTGGCGGCGGCGTCGAACTTGCGGTCTCGCAGAATCTCACGGTCCGGTTCGAAGGTACGTTCTGGCGCGAGCTGGGCACGCCGTTCGATTATGTCTCTCTCACCGGCGGTCTGAACTGGTACGTCGGCAATTAGGCCGTGCCGGGCGCAAGCCCGAACGCAGAGCTTGGAACCAGCATCCAAAGGCCCCGCTCCGGCGGGGCCTTTCTTGTTTGGGCCGCTATCTTGCCGGGGCAGCGGGCGCCCGTATCGCGACGGCAACAGCGGCGACGACAAGGATGATTGCCGCCGTGAGTACGGCGCCGCTGATTCCGCTCACGAACGCGTTCTGAGCGCCGTTGACGAGGGGGCCCGCGGCATCACCCAACTGCGCGATCCGCGGTGACTGCGTGAAGGCAACGGTGCGTTCGGCGGCCGCGGCGATATCGGGGGGCAGGCCGGCAACCAATTCGGCCATGCCGGAGCGATATTGCTGGTTCAGAACGCTGCCGAGGATGGCGATGCCGAGGGCGCTGCCGAGTTCGCGCGCGGTGTCGTTGACGGCGGAGGCGACGCCTTGCTTGCCCGGCGGCAGCGACGCCGTGATCGCCGTCGTCGCCGGCGTACCGGCGAGCGCCATGCCGGCGGCGAAAAGAACCAGACCGGCGGCGAAGATCCAGTAGTTCAGCGTCACATCGACCTGGGCGATGACGACGAACCCTGCCGCCATGAGGACGAGCCCGAGGGGACCGAGCCGGCGAAAGCCGACGCGCGCGGCTATGAGTGGAGCGCGCCGTGCCAACGGAATGAGAATGATCGGCAGAGGCAGGAGAGCAATGGCGGCGCGAAGCGGCGAATAGCCGACGACGAATTGCAGATATTGCAGGGCGATGAAGAAGAAGCCGAAGGCGGAGAAGAACTGCGCCGTGATGGTCAGCGTTCCGGCGGAGAAGCTGCGAATTCGGAACAGGCGTGGGTCGAGCATCGGCGCGGCGCTGCGCAGTTCCCACAGGACGAAAAGGACGCCGGCGACGATGCCGGCGGCGAGCGCGCCGAACGTGACCGGGTCGGACCAGCCGCGCTCCGGCCCTTCAATGATGCCGAACACGGTCGCCGCGACCGTGACGAGCGACAGCACGGCGCCGGTGATGTCGAGCTTCGGCGGATTGGCTTCTGCGGAGCGCGGCACGACGGCGAAGGTGCCGATGATTGCCAGGATCGCCAGCCCAACATTCAGGCCGAAAAAGGAGTTCCAGTTGAAGAACTCCAGGAGAATCCCGGTGGCGAAGAGGCCGAGGACGGCGCCACCGCCGACAACGCCGACCCAAACGCCGATAGCGCGCGGCCGTTCCGATTCAGGGAAGGAGGTGGTGATGACGGAGAGCGTCGTTGGCATGATGCCGGCCGCGCCGATCCCCATCGCAGCGCGGACGACGATGAGTTGGTTCGGATCGGTGGTGAACATGCCGAATGCGGCGGCGGTGCCGAAAATGGCGAGGCCGGCGAGGAGCAGGCCTCTGCGGCCAAAGCGATCGCCAAGGGCCCCGGCAAAGAGCAACAGACCTGCGAACACCACCGTATAAGCGTCGACGATCCAGGTGATCTGCGTTTGGCTGGCGCCGGTGTCGCGCGCAAGGCTCGGCAGCGCCACGTTCAATCCGCTAACCGCAGAAACGACGGAAATCAGCGCAAGCGCGACGACGGCAAGAATTGCCCGAGTGCGCGCAGGCGACATCACTGTTGATGCTTGGTCCATGAGAGGCACCCCCGATTGTCTATGCGGGGAATTAATTCTACAAACGTGGAATTGTCAACGGAGGTTGAAATGGCGACGGGAAGGAGAGGGCGGCGGCCCTCAGGCGCGGGAACGAAGGAGGCGATTGCCGAAGCGGCGCGTCGGCAATTCGGAGAGCATGGCTATCGGCGCGCCTCGATACGGGGCATCGCGGCGGAAGCCGGCGTCGATCCCCGTCTGGTGATGCATTTCTTCGGCTCGAAGCACGGGCTGTTCGTCGCCGTGATCGAACTGCCGTTTGAGCCGGAGGCGACATTCGATGCGCTCCTCGGCCCGGGCGAGAAGGGGCTCGGACAACGATTGGCGGCGTTCTATCTCGGTGCCCTCGCCGATCCCGAAAGCCGCAAGATCTTCACCGGCATGATCCGCGCGGCAACGTCGGAAGAGGAAGCGGCAACGACGATTCGGGAGTTCGTCGTGGGACGCCTGTTGCTGCCGCTGGCCGCGCGGCTGGGACGCGACAGGCCCGAGTTCCGCGCCAGCCTCCTGGCGTCACAAGTGGTCGGGCTGGTCATGGCGCGGCATGTCGTCGGCCTGCCTGCGCTTGCCGCTGCGCCGGATGACGAATTGATCGCAGCCATGGCGCCGGTGTTCGACCGCTACCTGACGGGCGATCTCAGCTAGGCAAACGCAATGCGCCGACGCGGTCGGGGACAATGATCGGTTGGGCTGTCGGCATGTGGAGTTGATACGGCCCGACCGCGGCGAAGCCCACTCGACGTAGATCGGCCGAGGCCGAGCTGGCGAGGATGCCAGGCAATGGCGGCGTCAGGCTTCGGCAGCACCACGCGCTGCCAATAGGGCGTGGTCAAAGTCGATATCGATCATGCGGGTGTCAAACTCGCGAAGCCGCTCGCACAGCAGATCGATGATCGCGAGGCAAGTCGCGGCGCTCGACTTCAGCAGCGGTCCGATTGCCGGGCGCTCCAGCTTGAGCAGCCTGCAGGCCGAGGTCGCTACCGCCGTGGCGGAGCGTGGCCGGCCATCAAGCAGAGACAGTTCGCCCAGAACCGCGCCACGTTCCAGATCGGCCAGGATGATGTCGCGTCCGCTGGTGCCGGGCAGGGAGACACGAACGGTTCCTTCCGCGATGACCATCATGCCGCGGCCCGGTTCGCCGATGCGGAAGATCGTCTCGCCGGCCTCGCAGTTGACCTGCGACGCCCGGCCCGCAAGCGTGCGACGACCGTCGGCGTCGAGAGCCCGGAAGATCAGGCACTCAGAAAGAAGCTCTTCGCGGTCGTCCAGCACAGTTTCCCCGTCCACGCCGGTGCCTCCTTGGTGCATGGCAGTGGCGTTGGCAATACGCGCCATTGGTTGATGGAAGACGGAGTGGATCGATCGAATTTAAATCGGTGGCAGATCAGCTGCGTGCCGCGCCCGAACCCGGCCGAGGGGGAAGCATCCCCCTCAGCGCGGGTTCGTCAGGCTCGTCGGATCAGTCGTCAGTCGCCAATATAGTAGACGGTGATAGCGCCCGCCGTGGTCACGCTGACGGCGACGACGTCGCTAACATCGACGCCGGCCGAGGTGATGATGTTGGTCAACGTCGCATTGGCGGTTATCGCCGAATGGATGTCGAGGAGGTTGGCGTTGCCCAGGGCATCCACATAGGCGGTGGTGTTGTTGCCGCCGACCATGTCGCCGACGTCGAGCAACGTCACCGCATTGGGATCGACGGTGGCAAGAGCGTTCAGATTGGCGACCGCGGTGGTGTAGTTGGTCAGTGCCGCGAGAAGGCCGTCGAAATTGGGTCGCCCGGACGTGTCGGTGGCGGCCTGGGCAAAGGCTCCGCCCGCCGAGGTGACGGCGATGGCAAGGCCGATGGCAGTAGCTCTCAGGAATTTCTTCATGGCGTGTCGCTCCGTTGGGCCCCCCCAAGGGATCGTTCCGGCGCGTGGCAAGGGGTCGCTCATGGACCGCAGGCCGACCGAGCTAGGCGCCGGGGCTGTCGTCAGGCAGTGCGGCGACATCGGTCTGCCGGGCTTCTCCGCATGACGTGCGGGATCAATGCCGGGCTGGCCTGACGCGGACCTGACAGCCACATTACAGTTCGGCAATCATTGGGGCGGGCGCCGCCTGAGCGGCGCCCACTTCGTTCAGGCTCCGCGCGGCTTGAACTGGGCCGCCCTGTTCGCGCCCTGGCGTTCGAGCATCCATCCGGGATACTCCGCCGGCAAGGCGCTGACAGCGTCGAGCGCGGCAAGATCGTCCGCCGTAAGCTCGACGTCGACAGAAGCGAGATTGTCCTTCAGTTGCTCCATGCGCTTGGCGCCGATGATGACGGTGGTCACCGCCGGCTGGTGCAGCAGCCATGCGAGCGCGATCTGCGCAACGCTGATGCCCTTGGCTTCCGCGATTGTCCGCATCGCGTCGATGATGTCGTAGCCGCGTTCCTTGTTGACGGGCGGGAAGTCGAACGTCACCCGCCGCGCGCCCGCCTCGCCTTCGCTGTTGCGGTCGAACTTACCGGAGAGGAAGCCGCCTGCGAGCGGGCTCCAGACCATGAGCCCGACCTTCTCGGACCGAAGCATCGGCACGATCTCACGCTCGAGGTCGCGGCCGGCGATGGTGTAATAGGCCTGCAGCGAGCGGATGCTGGCGAGGTTGCGGCGCTCCGAAATGCCGAGCGCCTTCGCCACATGCCAAGCGGCCCAATTGGATACGCCGACATAGCGGACATGGCCCTGACGCACGAGCGTATCCATCGCCTCCAGCATCTCCTCGATCGGCGTGACAGGATCGAAGCCGTGGATCTGGTAGAGGTCGATATGGTCGAGCTGAAGGCGTTTCAGGCTCGCCTTGGCCTGGTCGAGGATGTGGTAGCGCGACGTGCCCAAGCCGTTCGGGCTGGGGTTCATCTGACCGAACACCTTGGTTGCGATGACGACCTGGTCGCGCGGAACATTGAGGTTGCGAAGCGCCTGACCGGTGATCTGTTCCGAGGTGCCTCCGGCATAGACGTTCGCCGTGTCGATGAAGTTGACGCCGGCTTCGAGTGCGGCGCCAAGCAGTGCGTCGGCGTCCTCCTGCTGCAAATTGCCGATCTGTCCCCATATGCCCTGGCTGCCGCCGAAGGTCATGGTGCCGAAGCAGAGTTCAGATACGAAAAGGCCAGTCTGGCCGAGCGTGTTGTAGCGCATGGCAACTCCGGAATGATTGTGGCTGCTCGAAGCAGGCCGAAATTGGAAAGATTTTTGGCGGGAGGGGCCCTGGGGTGCCGCAAGGGCTAGCGGGCCTCGACTGGAATATTGGCGGCGCGTGGGCCGATGAGAAGGGGGTGCGCCGGAATTCGGCGGCGCGAAGTCAAAATGTGATCGGCGCGGTCAGCGGCAGCCCTGAAGGGTCTCGTCCATCAGCATGTCGACAACGGCGACAAGCGCATCTTTCTGCGTTGCGCCTTCTGCGACCTTGCTTTCGTAGAGGGCCGTCTGGCGGTCCGCCGATGTTCCCTCGGTTGCGATCTGCCGCAGATGCAATATTTCCGCCTCGCAGCCGAAGTGCTTGGCGTCGTCAGCGACCAAGGAGATCGCTTCTTCGACGAGGTCGGCAAAGGGAACGAGTTCGCCAATACCGAAGTCGATGAGATTGCCCGTCGTGCCGAAGCGCTGCGCGAGCCAGCGGTTTTCGTTGATGAGGAAGGGCGAATAGTGCCGCCAGCGCTGGTTGGTCCGGCGCAGCCGATAGAGCATGCGCACGAGGCAGCGGTAGAACGCGGCGATGGCGATGGCATCGTCGATCCGCGGGCAGACGTCGGTGATGCGCATCTCCAAAGTCGGATAGCGCCAGGATGGTCTGAGATCCCACCAGATCTTGGTGCCATCCTCGAGCTCGCCGACATGGACGAGCGTTTCCACCGTGCGGCGAAATTCGGACGGGCTCTCGAAGATCGGTGGAATGCCGGTCCGGGGCAGTTCGCTCAACACGGAGAGGCGATAGGAATGAAGGCCAGTCTTGTCGCCCTTCCAGAACGGCGATGAGGTCGACAGCGCCAGGAGATGCGGCAGGAAATACGGGATCTGGCTGAACAGATCGATGCGCAACGGTTCGTCTTCGATGGCGACATGCACGTGCATGCCGCAGATGAGCATCCTTCGCGCCACAACCTGCAGATCGGTTGCCAGTTGGTTGTAGCGGTCCTTGTCGGTCGAACGCTGGCTGTGCCAATCGGCAAAGGGGTGCGTCGATGCCGCGATCGGGGCAAGGCCGTAGCGGTCGGCGCATTCGGCGATGGTTCGTCTCAGATGAACGAGCTGCGCCCGCGCTTCAGAGGTCGACTGGCAAACCGGCGTGCCGATCTCAACCTGACAGCGGAGAAACTCGGGACGGACGGCGCTGCCCAGGGCCTTCTCGCAATCAGCCAGGAGCTCCGGCGGCGGCTCGCTGACGATGTCGCGCGTCTCGCGGTCGACGAGGAGATATTCCTCCTCGATACCGATCGTGAATGATGGTTCGGGTGTCATCATCAGCCCTCAGAGATCCCTCAGGATTGGCACGAGCCGATCGGTCCAGCTCTGAACGCCGTTGTCATCGGCGATTAGATCCTGCCGAATTTCCAGCAGCACATGGGAGAGGCCGTAGCGGGTGGCGTGGCGATCGAGCGTTCCGTTGAACGGCGCCTTGCCGGAATAGGGTTCGTTGTCTCCGACGAGGATCGTCGCATCACGGCTCAACGCTTCAAACATGCGGCGGGCAAGTATGGGATCGCTGTCCCACAGGACGCCGACATGCCAGGGGCGCGGTGCGCCTTGCCACATCGGCGTGAAGGAATGGATGGACACGACGATTGGTGGAAGGCCGGCAGCAATGCGTCCCTCGATCGTCTCTTCCACGGTGCGGTGATAGGGGCGGTAGTAGCGTGCCATGCGCTGCTCGCGTTCCTCGGCGTCCATGGCAATGTTGCCGGGGATGGTGGTGCCGTCGGAGGTCTCAAGGATCAGCGTGGCGTCGCCCTCGCCGCGATTGGGGTCGATGAGGAGGCGCGAGAAGCTCGACAGCACGGCCCACGCATCGAGGGCCTTCGCCAGCGCGATCGTCAGCGCCTCGGCGCCGATGTCGTAGGCGATGTGCCGCCCAAGCTCGGCCTGTGAGAGGCCAAGGTCGCCATATCGTGCCGGGATCCAGTTCCGCGCATGGTCGCAGACGAGCAGCAGCCTGGATGTCGCCGCTCCCGGGATGGTCCAGCCTGGAGGCGGCTCACCAATATCGGCGCTGCCCGGGCCAGCGATGGCTGGATCGCCGGGCTGATCCTGATGCCTCATGAAGACGCTCATAGCGCAAGAGATCGGGCGCTTCTACGCGGGAATGGTTGATCGGCGCCCCAAGCAGCCCTAGATCGGCGGTCATGGACGCCAAGCTCACCCAAGCTGCAACCCTCTACGACCGGATCGGCGGCGCGCCGGTCGTCGACCGTCTGGTGGAGGGCTTCTATTTGCGCATAGATACGCTGCCCGAAGCCAAGGGCATCCGCGACCTGCATCAGCAAGACCTCGCGCCAATCAGGGATGTCCTCAAGCGCTTCTTCACCGAGTGGATGGGCGGGTCGCGCATCTACTCCTCGGAGCGCGGCCATCCGCGCCTGCGGGCGCGGCATCTCCCGTTCAAGATTGGTACGGCCGAACGCGACGCTTGGCTGTTGTGTATGCGCGGCGCTCTGGATGAAGCGGTCGCCGACGCCGCGATGCGGGACGAACTCTACGGAACCTTCGCGCGTCTCGCCGACTGGATGCGGAACCAGCCGGACTAGGCGCCGGTCTCCAGGCGGGTCTCTTGCCTCGGCGGCTGCCAGCGGGAATATGAGCGCATGACCGACGGCAAATCAGCCGAGCCCTGGCTCGCTCCCACCATCGCGGAATATGAAAAGCTCGGCGCCTTCTATCTCGGAAGGCCCTACGATCTCGCCGCGCGGAAGCCGGAGCCCGGACTCCTCCTCTATGATTCGCGCGATCTCGTGACCCATGCCGTCTGCGTCGGCATGACGGGCAGCGGCAAGACCGGGCTCTGCGTCAGCCTGATCGAGGAGGCCGCGCTCGACGGCGTGCCGACGATCGCCATCGATCCGAAGGGCGATCTCGGCAATCTGCTCCTCACCTTCCCGGAGCTGCGGCCGGAGGATTTCCGGCCATGGATCAATGAAGGCGACGCGCAACGGAAGAATCTGTCGCCCGACGACTTCGCCGCGCAGCAGAGCGCGCTGTGGCGGAACGGCCTCGCCTCTTGGGGAGAGGATGGAGATCGGATCAAGCGTCTGCGCGAAGCGGCCGATTTCACCATCTTCACGCCGGGCTCGACGGCCGGCGTTCCGGTGTCGATCCTCGCCTCCTTCGCCGCGCCGCCGCCGGCACTGCTCGAGGATCGCGAACTCCTCCTCGATCGGGTCAGCTTCACGGCCACGAGCCTTCTGGGTCTCCTCGGCGTTGATGCCGATCCGGTGCGCAGCCGCGAGCACATCCTCGTTTCCAACATTCTCAGCGCTGCTTGGAGTGCCGGCGAAGACCTCGACCTCGCCAAGCTGATCCGGCGCATCCAGGATCCGCCGATGAATCGGATCGGCGTCGTCGATCTGGAATTCTTCTTCCCGGCCAAGGATCGCCACGAACTGGCGATGGCGCTGAACAGCCTGCTCGCCGCGCCGTCCTTCGCCACGTGGCTCGAAGGCGAGACGCTGGATATCGGCAGGCTGCTCTACGACGCGGACGGCAAGCCGCGCGTCTCGATCTTCTCCATCGCGCATTTGGCCAGAGTCCGAGCGCATGTTCTTCGTGTCGCTGCTGCTCAGCCAGGTGGTGTCGTGGATTCGCGGCCAGTCGGGCACGACGAGCCTGCGCGCGCTTCTCTATATGGACGAGATCTTCGGCTATTTCCCGCCGGTGGCCGAGCCGCCGTCGAAGCGGCCGCTGCTGACGCTGCTGAAGCAGGCGCGCGCCTACGGCCTCGGTGTCGTGCTGGCGACGCAAAATCCGGCGGACCTCGACTACAAGGGCTTGTCCAATGCCGGCACCTGGTTCCTCGGACGGCTGCAGACCGAGCGCGACAAGAAACGCGTGATCGAGGGCCTCGAAGGCGTCGCCGGTGATGGGTTCGGCCGCGCGCAGCTCGACGCGATGCTGTCCGATCTCGGCAGTCGCGTGTTCCTCATGAACAATGTGCATGAGGACGAGCCCGTCGTCTTCGAGACGCGTTGGGCGATGTCGTATCTGCGCGGACCGCTGACCCGGAACCAGATCAAAATGCTGATGGCGGAAAAGACGGCGGCCGCCGACACCTCGGAAAACGCCCCTCCGTCGGCGCCGATGTCTTCTCCTGAGCCTATGGTCGCGCCGGCCGAGGTGAAGCACGGCCGACCGATTCTGCCGCACGGCATCGACGAATATTTCATTCCCGTCGGCTCGGGTCGCGAAGAAGTGCAGATTACCTACCGCGCGATGTTGCTCGCCACTGCCGACATCCGCTTTGCCGATCGGAAGCTCGGCATCGACATTTGGGACGATCGGGCTCGCCTTGCGCCGATCAATGACGGACCGGTCGAAGTCGATTGGGACCGCGCCTATCGGTTCACGGTATCGCTCGACGAGCTGGCCATGTGCCGGTCGAAGGGGCGACATTCGCACCGCCGCCCGCGGATGCAGCCAAGGCGAGTTCCTACAAGCGCTGGCGCACCGACTTCGGGCAATGGCTCTATCGCAACGCGGTTCTCACCGCGAACCAGGTGACGCGCGAGCAGCGCGAGACGATCGTCGACAACATCCGCGACGAATACCGGCCGAAGGTGCGGCGCGTCACGGCCAAGGTCGAGCGCACGCGCGCCGCCTATGAGCGCGACCAGGATCGCCAGAAGGCGGAACAGCTCGACACCATCGTCGCGGTCGGGTCGACGGTTCTGGGCGCCTTGTTTGGGCGAAAGAACACACGGCGGAGGTCGTCGTCACGGAGCCGGAGCAGCGCTACCGCGGCGCGCAACCGTTCGGCCAAGATCAGGCATGACTACGAGGCGGCGGCGAAGGAACTTGATGCGCTGCGCCGCGAGGTGGAAACGAAGATCAAGGATCTCGACTTCACGATCAAGCCGACGAAATCGAACATCGATGTTGGCGAACTGACGCTGACCTGGGCGCCCTTCCGCGTCACTGAGACCGGCGCCGAGCCGGCCTGGACGCAGAAGCTCTCATAGGATCGGGCTCGTCATCGCCGCAGCGTTGTTGATGAGCTTGCGGTACCACGGCCAGTTCTTCACTTCGTCGGGCGTGATGCCGCGGCTTCGCGCTGCATAGCCTTCCTGCACGGCGCGGATCGCAGCGGTGAGCGCCCGATCCTGGATCAACAGGTTGTTCTCGTAGTTGAGCTCGAGGCTGCGCCGATCGATGTTGGCGGAGCCGACAAGCGCGATGTCGTCATCGACGGTGATCGACTTGGTGTGGAGCAGCCCGTCCGGGAACTCGAAGATGGCGACGCCGGCGGTCAGGAGTTCAGGGTAGTTGCTGCGGCTTGCCGCCGAGACGAAGCGGTCGTCATTGCGCGCGGGGACGATGAGCGTCGTCTCGACGCCGCGGAGCGCCGCCAAAGCGAGCGCGTTCTGCAGGTCGCCATTCGGCACGTAATAGGGCGTCGTAATGATGAGCCGCTTCGTGGCGCTGTAGAGGAGGCTCGCGAATGTGTCGGACATCGCGCCGTAACGGACGGTCGGACCGGTGGCGATGACCTGCGCCAGGAAGCCGTTTGACGACGGCTCGGCCGGGAGCACGGCGTCGGTGACGTCGTCATTGCAGAACGTCAGCCAATCCATCACGAACACCTGCTGCAGCTGGCGAACAATCGTTCCCTCCAGACGCAGCATCACGTCGACCCAGGGACCGAACTTCGCTTTCGGCAGGAATTCCGGATCGGCGCAGTTTTGGCTGCCGCACCATGCCACCAAGGTGTCGATGACGACGACCTTGCGGTGATTGCGGATGTCGATGCGACCGCCAAAGGCGCGCAGCAAGGGATTGCCGATGGTGAAAGCGCGGGCGACCTTGATGCCGGCGGCCTGCATCTCGGGCCACAGCGCTGAGCGCACAAGGTTGCGCGAGCCGAGATCGTCGACGAGTACCCGGCAGTTTACGCCGCGCCCCGCCGCGCGCATCAGCGCTTCGGCGACCTTTCGGCCGTTGCGATCGGGCAGCCAGATGTAGAAGAGGACATGAGCGGTCGTCTTTGCCGCGTCGATGTCGGCGACGATGCGGTCGATGCTTTGATTGGAGTTGGAGAAGAGCTCCGCGGCATCGCAATGCACCGGGCGGAAATGGTTGACCGACCAGCCGGTTTGAAACGGGACCGGCCATTCGGAAGACGGCTTGTCGGCGCGGGTCGCACGGTAGCTGCGAATTTGCATTAGCGCTTCGGCGAGGCCGGCACGCACTTGTAGCTGCCGCGACTGCAGTCGGCGGCCGATATTGACGTCGCCGAGGAGAACGTAAGCGATCGCCCCGCCGATCGGGATGAACAGGATCACCGCTACCCAAGCAAGACGCGAGGCCGGCTCGCGGTTGCTCCGTGACAGGGCCCTGACGACGAAGACAAGCTGGGTGAACGCAATGATCGCCGCGATGAGCATCCAAGTTCCCTTACTGCGCCGACGCTGGGAGGCGACTATGCGTTTCTATCGCGGGGAGCAATTTGAGGCAGTAAAGATCAACGCGGGCATGCCGTCGACGGCCGGTCGACGGTGACTGCACCGGCGCGTTCGCACTTGCCGATGTGCCCGGGCGGACTTCGATTTGGGTGATATCACACCCTGTATCGGCGGCTACTGGACGCCCACGGGCGGCGATGGCGGTGCCTTTGTCGGTGCCGATCTCAAGCGCCAAGTCGGGGCCCGTCCGTTCTCACTCATCGGCAACGTCGAACTGCGCTATGCTTTCGGCGGGGCTGGCGCGTTGAACGCCAGCCTGCGCATTCGCTTCAGCCAGGGCGAAGTCAACACGGCTAAATGGTGGAATTGATCTCCTGGCGAGTGTTGGATTCCGGCCCACCCTTTGCGGTAGGCCGGCGGCCTACTCAGGAACGCGCGACAGTTGCGATTTGCGAACGACTCGGTCGTGCGACTCCAGTTCGCTCCTGACGCGATAATGGTTACCGTTCTGATCGGCCGGCAACAAAGCGACGATGCGGTAGAAGCCGCGTGGGCTCTTGCTGTTTCCGGCGCTGCCGATGATTTTTACGCGCTGCCCGGAAGCGAAATGATGGGCGGGGGCGACCCCACGTTTGGCGGGGGCGTCGTCAGACGCTGGCTTCCGCGCGGCCCTGGCTGATCGAGGCTTGGCGCTGCTTCCCTTTGTCGCTGCCTGTTGGGCCGCGTCGCGGGCAAGGCGAAGCGCCCGCAGCCGGGCCGTCTTTTCGTCAACGGCTTGGTGCGTGTCGGCGTATTCGTTCAGCGCGTTTTCGGCATCCAGGGCAAAATCCTCCAGCCGGCGGCGGCGGGCGACTGCGTCAGTGGTCAGGTCGTCTTTCATGGAAATGCTCCGCGTCTATGCGTTGTGACAGTCAGCCGATCCGCTGTTTTGGCGCGTAGCAGGCGGGACCGAAACGGCGTTTTCAGGAACTATTCAGATGAGGTCGGCAGCTTTATTTTCAAGCGCCCATTGAGTTTCCTTGAGTTCTATACCATTTTGCGTAGAAGGGCGCGTGAATGCTGACGCTTTTTTTTGAAGCAGCGGCCGGCCCCATCCAAAACCTCAGAGCACCTTCCCACGCGGGGTTCTCTCCCCCTGCAGCCGCAGCCGGGCGTGCTTTCGCGCGCCCCGCCGGCTCAATAAAGAGTTCTTGATGACATCCTTCGCCGAACTTGAACTGGCGCCGCCGATCCTGCGCGCGCTCGACCGTGAGGGTCATTCCTCGCCCACTCCCATCCAATCCAAAGCCATTCCGCCGATCATGGCCGGCCGCGACCTTATCGGCATCGCCCAGACGGGCACGGGCAAGACGGCCGCGTTCGCGCTTCCGATCCTGCATCGTCTCGCGGCCTCTGGCCGTCAGGGCGCCAGTGCAAAGAACTGTCGTGTCCTGGTCCTCACCCCGACACGCGAACTGGCCCAACAGATCGGGGAACGGTTCGTTGCCTATGGTCGGCAGATGACCTTGCAAACCGCGATCGCCGTAGGCGGCCTTCCGATCTCCAAGCAGCGGCGAGCCCTCGCCCAAGGGGTCGATATCCTGGTGGCAACACCCGGCCGGCTTGTCGATCTCATGGAGACCGGTGGCGTCGCCTTTGCGGACACGGAAGTGTTTGTCCTCGACGAGGCCGACCGGATGCTCGACTTGGGCTTCGTCCGGCCGATCAGGCAGATCGCCGCCGAGCTGCCGACGAACCGTCAGACGCTGTTCTTCTCGGCGACCATGCCTAAGCCGATTGCCGCGCTTGCCAAGTCGTTTCTCAACAATCCCGTCGAGGTCGCCGTCGCCGCCGTCGCGCAAGACCGCTGACCGCGTCGAGCAAAGCGTCATCCACGTGCAGCCGGGCCGCAAGCAGGCCGAGCTGGAGCATCTGCTCGGCAATGACGGCGTCCAGCGCGCCCTCGTCTTTGCCCGCACCAAGCGTGGCGCAGACCGGATCGTTCGCAGTCTCAACAAGAGCGGCGTCGCGGCGCAGGCCATCCACGGAGACAAGACGCAGTCGCAGCGCGAGCGGGCCCTCGAGGCGTTCCGCAGCGGCAGGACGCGGTTGCTTATCGCTACCGACATCGCCGCGCGTGGCATCGACATCGCCGACGTGACGCATGTCATCAACTACGATCTTCCCAACGAGCCGGAGGCCTATGTGCATCGCATCGGGCGCACCGGGCGCGCCGGCGCGGGAGGCATTGCGATTGCGCTGTGCACCGCGGAGGAACGTCCGCATCTCGCCGCGATCGAGAAGCTTATCAAGCTGCGCATCCCGGAAGCGCCGGCCTCAGGCAAGCCCGCGAGCCGGCCGCAGCTGGCTGTGGGCGAGGCGGCTCAACCGGCCAGAGGTCAACCGGCCAGAGGTCAGCAGGCCAAAGGTCAGCAGGCCAGGGGCCAGCAGGCCAGAGGCCAGGCAGCCCGAGGTCAGGGGGCCAAAGGACGCTCGAAGAAGAGGCCGCAGCGCCACGCAGGGCAGAACGACACAATGCCAGCGTGGCTGATGGCGTGACCGCGGGCCAGAATGCCTCGCTAGCAACAGAAACGCCGGCAGGCGGCTGGATGAAGAATCTCGCCGCCTACCGCGATCCCAATAATCTCAGAAGCGTCTTCGAACTGGTCGTCACGGCCGTTCCATTTCTGTTGCTCTGGGCCGGGGCGCTTGCCGCCGTGGCGATGGGGCAGTGGTGGGGCGTGCTGCTGACACTGCCCGCGGCGGCGTTTCTCGTACGCCTGTTTATGATCCAACATGATTGCGGCCACGGTTCCTTCTTTCGCCGCCGGCCGGTCAATGATTGGATCGGCAGGGTCATCGGCGTGCTGACGCTGACGCCCTATGGCTATTGGCGCAGGACGCACGCCGTTCATCACGCCAGCGCCGGCAATCTCGATCAGCGTGGCATGGGCGACGTCGTCACTTTGACGGTTGAAGAATACCGCAAGCTGTCGAAATGGCGCCGCCTGGGCTACCGGCTCTATCGCAACCCCATCTTCCTGTTCGGCCTCGGACCCGGCCTTACCTTCCTCATCAGACATCGCCTGCCGCTGGGCCTGATGCGCAATGGCGCGCGGCCATGGCTCAGCACAATGGCAACGAACCTCGCGATCGCGTTGGTCGCCGGAGGCCTGATCTGGGCAGTCGGCCTTGGCCCTTTCCTGCTCGTCCAGTTGCCGATCACGCTGATCGCCGGAACGGCCGGTGTGTGGCTGTTCTACGTGCAGCATCAGTTCGAGGACACCTACTGGGAACCGGACGCGGACTGGACGTTCGAGCAGGGTGCGCTTGAGGGCAGCTCGTTCTACGATCTGCCTCCGGTCTTGCGCTGGTTCACGGCCAATATCGGCGTCCATCACGTGCATCATCTCGCCAGCCGCGTGCCGTTCTATCGCCTCGGGCAGGTGCTGCGCGATTTCCCTCAGCTGCGGCAGCGCGGCCGCGTGACGCTGCTTCAGAGCTTGCGGACCGTGAAGCTGACGCTGTGGGACGAAGGCAGCAGGCGACTGATCTCGTTTCGCGAGGCCGCGCCCGCAATGTTGCTCGGCCGAGGCGTTTCGTCAGCCACTCGCCCGTGAAAGCCTAGCCGCCCGGACCAGCGATGGGTGCCGGCCGCGACACTGAGCGCTATGGTTCCCGGGATGACGGAGTCGCTGCTCTATTTCGCTTACGGATCGAACCTCTATTCGCCCCGCCTGCGGTTTCGGGTGCCCGGCTGCCTTGCACTGTGTGTTGCCACCCTGAGCGAATATCAGCTGCGATTCCACAAGATCGGCGCTGACGGTACGGCAAAATGCGATGCGTTCCGCACCGGCCGGCGGGAAGACGTAGTCATGGGCGTCGTTTACGAGATTCCCCGGTTAGAAAAGGCCTTGCTGGACCGGCATGAGGGCCTTGGCCGCGGATATGGTGACGCCGAGGTTGAACTGGCGACGGCCGAAAACGGAGCCATCAATGCGTTCACCTATGTCGCCTTGCAGGAGGCGATCGATCCAACGCTTCGCCCGTATGGTTGGTACAAGGATTTCGTGCTGAGCGGCGCGGATGAGCACGGCCTTCCCGAGGACTATGTGGACGCCTTCATTCGTGGCGTGCCGGATCTGGCGGATCCTGATCGTCTGCATGAAGAGCGGCGCCGGGCCGAGGTCGCCTTCGCCGCAACCAGCCGCTAGCGTCCTCGTCCGCTTCGGAGGTCGGTGCGCAGGATCGAGCTCACGATCAAATTCACCGTCGGCGGCAATTCGTCAGCCGGCGTCGATGGTGGGTTGAAGGCCCCGCTGAAGGGCCCGTCACCCTGTCTTCCGGCATCGCGACGCGCTAGCCTCACAGCCGTTCAGTTCCCAAAGCAAGCGACTTGCATGACGGTTCTCTATGTCGATGCCGACGCCTGTCCCGTGAAGGACGAGGTGTACCGCGTTGCCGACCGCTACACGTTGGCCGTCTTCGTCGTCGCCAATTCCTGGATTCGGACGCCGCGCCATGAGCGCGTGAAACTTGTCGTCGTTGATGAAGGGCCGGATGCGGCGGACGATTGGATCGCTGACCGTATCGGGCGCGGCGATGTCGCGATCACCGCCGACATTCCGCTCGCCGACCGCGTTCTCAAGGCGGGCGGCGAGGCGGTTCATCCGACCGGGCGGCCGTTCACGCCGGACAGCATTGGCGGCGCTCTCGCCTCACGAGCCGTTGGCGAGCATCTGCGCTCGATGGGCGAGCTGACGGGCGGGCCGCGTCCCTTCCTTCCGGCCGATCGCTCGCGATTCCTGCAGGCGCTCGACGCTGCGGTGCGTCGGGCACAGAGGGCCGGCTAGCCCTCCAGCTGTTCGCGCAGCTCTTCGAGCCGAAGCCACTCGTTCTCGGCCTTCTCCAATTCGTCCGACTTGGCGCGATGCCGTTCGGCAATGTCGGCGAGTTCGGCGGGCTTGCCCTGGAAGTGGGCCGGGTCGGCGAGCTTGTCTTCGAGCGTCTTGATGGCGCTTGTCAGATCATGGATGCGGGCGGGCAGCGTCTTCAGCGCATGCTGTTCGGAGAAGCTGAGCTTGCGGCGGTTGACTTTGCTTGAGCCTGACCGACCCGATGCCGCGGTCTTCTGCGGCTTCTCCTTCATGGCCACCGCTCGGGCACCGACGCCGCTGCCGCGCTGCGCGATCATGTCGGAATAGCCGCCGGCATATTCGGTCCAGCGACCGTCGCCCTCCGACATGATGGTCGACGTCACGACGCGGTCGAGGAAATCGCGGTCATGGCTGACGAGGAGGAGCGTGCCTTCGAAGTCGGCGAGCATCTCCTGGAGCAGGTCCAGCGTCTCAAGATCGAGATCATTGGTCGGCTCGTCGAGAACGAGAAGGTTGGCGCTTGTCGCGAGGGCGCGCGCGAGCATCAAGCGGCCACGTTCGCCGCCGGACAGCACCTTCACGGGCGAGCGCGCCTGCTCGGGCAGAAACAGGAAATCCTTGAGATAGCCGATGACGTGCCGCGCCGCGCCGCCGATGATGACGTTGTCGCTGCCGCCGCCGGTCAGCGTGTCGGAAAGCGTCGCCTCCGGGTCGAGCGCGTCGCGCCGCTGGTCGAGCGTGGCGATATCGAGATTGGTGCCGAGCTTGATGGTACCGCTGTCCGGTGCGAGGTCGCCGGTGAGGAGGCGGATCAGCGTCGTCTTGCCGGCGCCATTGGCGCCGACGATGCCGACCCGGTCGCCGCGCTCTACCTTGATGGAAAAATCGCGTACTATTGTGCGATTGCCGTAGCTCTTGGCGATGCCGTCCGCTTCGACCACGAGCTTGCCGGCGAGGCGAATGTCGCCATTGGCGAGGGCGGCATTGCCGATCGGCTGATCGCGGCGGCGGGCAACGCGCTCGGCGCGCAGCTGATGGAAGTCGGCGAGGCGTTTCTGGTTGCGCTTCCGCCGCGCCGTCACGCCGTAGCGCAGCCAGTCTTCCTCGCGCGCGATCTTGCGATCGAGCTTGTGGCGCTCGCGTTCCTCTTCTTCCAGCACGGCGTCGCGCCAGGCCTCGAACGCCGCGAATCCCTTGTCGAGCCGGCGGGTGCGGCACCGGTCGAGCCAGACGGTGGCGTTCGACAGGTTCTGCAGGAAGCGCCGGTCATGGCTGATGATGACCATCGCCGAGCGGAGGCCTTTCAGCATCGCCTCCAGCGTTTCGATCAGCGCGAGGTCGAGATGGTTGGTTGGCTCGTCGAGGAGGAGGATGTCCGGCTCGGGCGCCAGCACGCGGGCGAGCGCCGCGCGCCGTGCCTCGCCGCCGGACAATTGCCTGACGTCCTCGTCGCCGGTGAGGCCGAGATCCTGCAGAACCAGGCGCGCGCGATGCGGATCGTCGGTTGTCGACAGGCCGGCCTCAACGAACTCGGCTGTCGTTTTCGCCTCGCCGAAATCCGGCTCCTGCGGCAGGTAGCGGACGGTGGTGCCCGGCTGCAGGAAGCGCGTTCCGGCGTCCGGTTCGATGAGTCCGGCCGCGATCTTCAACAACGTCGACTTGCCGGAGCCGTTGCGGCCGACGAGGCACAAGCGCTCATGCGGCCCGACGGACAGCTCCGCCTCCTCGAGGAGCGGCGACTGGCCGAAGCGGAGCTGGATGTTCTGAAGCAGGAGAAGGGGCGGTGCCATTGATGTCTGTCTTGTATCCTGCGGATGCAGGCGTGGCCTAGCCTTTCAGCTCCGCAGGATCTTCTCCATAGCCTTGCCCTTCGCCAACTCGTCGACCAGCTTGTCGAGGTAGCGGATGCCCTGCATGGTCGGCTCTTCGATGTCCTCAACGCGGACGCCGCAGATCACGCCCTTGATGAGTGCGCGTGATGGGTTGAGGTTGGCTTTGGCGAGGAACGTCTCGAAGTCGGTCTTTGCGCTTATGTGAGCCTCAAGCGCCGACTGATCGTATCCTGTCAGCCAACGGATGACTTCGTCGACCTCGGCCTTGGTCCGCCCCTTCTTCTCCGCCTTCTTGACGTAGAGCGGGTAAACGCTCGCAAAGCTCATCTTGTAGATTCGCGGCGTCGCCATCTTCGAGTTGCCCATTCCGATGCGGCCTTTCCTCTCGCTAGGCAGGCGCGCTGTCAACATTTGCCGCGACGCCGGGATGCAAGTCGACCTCTGTGGCGAGGATTGCCCGATGTGACGTTGACGATGCCCCGCTTCGGCGGGGCCCTTTTCTTTCCCGCATATCGCTCCGTCTGTCAGCTTGCTGTCAGCCTGTCCGGTCATCACTGGACGGGAAGGTGCAGCAAGCCTTCAACATCGAGGCGAAAGGGATGGGGGAAGAACGATGTTCAAGAAGGCCTTGGCAGCTTTTTCAGTCGCCGGCGCGCTCGCTTTGCTTCCGCCGTCCGCCCTGGCGGCGGGCAATCTCGCTTCGCTCCCAACCGAGCTTGACCTGCACGTCGATGGGGCCGCGCTGACATTCTCGCAGACGGAGTTCGAGCTTGAGACCGGCAAGTACTACAAGCTGGTGCTGAGCAGCGACGGCCTTGAGCAGGTCGACCTCAAGGCTCCCGATCTGTGGGAGAACTCCTGGATCAATCAAGTCGAGATCAATGACGTCGACGTCTATCTGAAGGACAGCAATTTCCACATCGGTTTCGACAATGAAGGCGAGGCGGCGATCTTCTTCGTCCCGCTCCGGCCCGGCAACTATCAGCTATACGCCGACGGTTTTCAGGAGCGCGGCCTCGTCGCCACCTTCATCGTTCGCTGAGGCTGAAGCGCCTGTTGAGCTGTAACCCGAGCGCCCGTTTCGGGCCCTTCGCGGCGCGCGTTCACGCCTCGTTTCCGAGGCCGTTATGCCCTCAGAAACCGCGTTTTCCAACGGGCCTCACACCCTCAGAAACCGCTGTCTTCCGCACAATGTGCCAATCGGAAGATTTGGAGCGGGCGATGGGATTCGAACCCACGACCCCAACCTTGGCAAAGTTGCTGCGGGGGTGTCATACTTGGGCCGCGTAGAGGGTCCTTCGTCGTGACGGCAAAGTCAGTCTCGTTCCATACAAGAGTCTCTTCATTCGGCAACAACACTGGCATTGAGGTGCCGCCCAAGCTCATCGACGAACTTGGCAGGGGCAAACGACCAAGCGTCGTCGTGGACGTCAACGGCTATCAATATCGAAACACGATTGGAGTTATGGGGGGCAAGTATCTGGTGAGCGTCAGTGCTGCTGTCCGCAACGAGACGGGTCTCTCAGGCGGCGATCCAGTTCATGTGACGCTAACGCTCGCGGAGGGCCCTCGACCTGTCCAGATGGCGGAGGATTTCAAAGCCGCCTTGGATGGTTCTCCTGCTGCAGCGGCGTTCTTCGTCAGGCTGTCCAATAGTCTCCAGCGATACCATGTCGACAATGTCAATGAAGCGAAGACCGACGAGACACGCCGGCGTCGCATCGACAAGGCGATCGCGCTCTTTGAAGCCGGTAAGAAACGCTGAACGCCGGGCCTTTTCATTTTGGCCGATCGCTCGTGCGTGTAACCGCGCTGTAACCACGGGCCCATTTCGGCCTCTCTGAGGCGCGCGTTCACGCCTCGTTTCCGAGGCCGTTATGCCCTCAGAAACCGCGGTCTTCCGCCACTTTGTGCCAATCGGAAGATTTGGAGCGGGCGATGGGATTCGAACCCACGACCCCAACCTTGGCAAGGTGGAAATTGCCGCGTCCGCGGGGTGAAGCGCAGTGCGCTGGAGTAAGCCGCAATGCGCCGGAGTTCGCGAGACGACGCGGCCTCTCAAACTGTCGGATAGCGAAACCGCAGTGAACTTCGTCACACCAGAGCGAACTGCGGCGGATTCCAGAAACTGTAACCGAGCTGCAACCGAGGCAGCGAGCCGACGAGCCCTTCAAGCGAACCGCAATCACGCGGTCACGACCCCTCCATGCAGACAGTCGACGGTGTGCCACGCGGCAACAAACTCGACTGCCCTCCGTGCGAGTTGTTGCTTGTCGATCAATCCCGATCGACGACAACAACGGAGAAGTAGTGATGAACGCCATGAAGAAGACTGCAATTGCGCTTGCCGCCGGCGTGGGTGTTGCTCTCGCATCGCTCCCCGCCTTTGCGGATGATCTGTGGTATGAGTATGTCGCTCCGTACGGGACAAACACCGCCGGAATGACGCTCTGCGGCTACGCAATCGAACTGACCGTCATGGGTAACGGTTGGACCGACCTCGACTACGAACTGTACAATAACCGCGGGCAGCTCGTGTACTACAACTACCAGTGGGACGACTACATGCACACGGTCGTCTATCGCAACAACGCTGGATGCGAAGTCCTACACGCTCTATATCGACAATCTGGGTGGATATCAGAACAACGCCCAGGTCACGCTGTGGGATTTGTGAGTTGGATTGGCAAAGGAGACCCATCGGGCCTCCTTTGCCTACCCTCCGTGGTCAAATCCCGCGTGCCGCGCTTCCTGCGTCGACCAGATTCCTTTCTATGCGAGGGCCGATATGCCGGGAAATCGCGAACTACTGAAGTAACCCAACTGATCAAGAGCTGTGTGCTGTTTCGAGATCTTGAGCTGGAAGATGTCGCGACGCTGGCCATATACGCGCATCGGCGCAGCTATGATCCCGGCGAGCCGATATTCAATGCGGGGGATCCCGGCGAAAGCCTGATGGGCATTCTTGCGGGCGTCGTTCGTATTACACGGCCGACGGTCGAGGGGGAAGAACTCGTCGTCGCCGACTTCAGCATCGGAGACATATTTGGCGAAGTAGCAATTCTGGACGGTGGCGGCCGCTCGGCGGACGCTATCGCCCTGACGAAATGCGAGCTTGTTGTTCTCGAGCGGCGTGACCTCATACCATTCCTGCAAGAACGACCAAATCTATGTATCAACCTACTGAAGCTACTTTGTGGTAAGCTGCGTCTCGCGGACCAAAGAACGTCAGACTTTGCTTTCCTGCAGATGTCGGAGCGCTTGGCAAAGGCACTGTTGGAACGAGCGGGCCTGCCAAGAGAAGGCGTCCATCAAGGCAAGATATCGCTGACACAGGGTGAACTTGCGAAGATCGTCGGAGGCACGCGGTGGAACGTCAACAGACAGCTGCGCGAGTGGCAACGTCGTGGGATCGTCGACATGCAGCGCGGTTGGATCATGATCTTGGACAGGTCCCGGCTTGCCGAGCAGACCGGCGGCTGACGACCTAACGGATGGGGCCCGCCGGCAATCCCCGACGGGATACACTGAGAGAACCCCGCGAAGCGCGATGGAGGGGGCTATGAGGGTTGAGGGCTGGGAAGCGAACCTTGACCGGTTGCTCGGCGAGTACAAAGAAGCCGGCTTCGATCGCGGCACGCGCGACTGCCTGTGGTTCGCCCTCGATGTCGTCCACGTTGTGACCGGACGCGAGCTTTATCCCGAAGAGCGGGGTTCCTACACCAATCTAGCCGAAGGTGCCGAGCGGCTGCGAGCCCGAGGCTTTCGCAATACGCATGATGTCATCGCGGCCAATTGCGATGAGATTCCCGTGGCAGACGCGCGCACCGGTGATCTCGGCGTGGCACCCGCGAAGGGTGGTCCGACCTTGGTGGTGTTTCGCGGCGGAGAGGTCCTCGGACTAACGCAACGAGGGCTGACAACGATGCCCAGGGAACATGCCACGCGAGCCTTCCGGGTGGAATGAAGCGAGGCTAAAGGTTAGGTCGATGCCGACCATACGGGAGAATTGGTGCAGCATTGCCTGAAACTCAGATCAATTGCTGGCTCTGGGCGTTGCATGTATAGTCCGTTCTGTCTACAACGTTCCGATCGGACCTAGCACAGTGAAACGGGCCTTGGAGGGACAAAATGACTAGTGTAAGGGACGCTTTCATTCAGAAGATGACGGACGACAACGAGGTCGACTTCCGAACAACTGTGACGTCGGGAAATGAGGACGACATTGGGGTGTTGGTCAATGACAGTTCGTCGCTATTCGCCAACCTTGATGGCAACTTCAAGCCGCTCATCATTCAGGCGATGGTTGAACTAGGCACGCTGGATTTCGAATCGCAGCCGCAGAACGGCGCTTGGGATGCGCTGGAGACGCTGTGGCTGTCGCTCGACGAGGATACGCATCGCTTTATATGCTAGCCCTTAAGATGAAACGACCGGTCAAGTCTTGGTAACGACCGCATCACTGGGGTTGGCGAGATCGCGCGTGGTCAGTGCTATCTCGTATCTCATTCGAAGGGTTGCCGCCGTCGCAGCGCAACGCTGTAACAGGCGCGAAGCGGCCGCCGACTGATCCGCAATCATTTCGAGATTTGCGGCACAAAGCAGGTAGGCCGGCACGGCGATCGGATGGATGCGGGCCTGGCGCCGCAACGCCTTGCAGGCAGCGCGAGCCTGCGCGTATTTCCGCCCGCCCGCCGGCCGCCGCCGGCAAGACAGATCTTGAGCCATGCGCGCGCTACCATGAACACGGTCCAGTAGTAGAGCGGAAAGCTGAGGGTGGAACCCGTTATGAGCGTCAGCGCATCGGATGCGGCCGAACTTCCGCTCTTGCAAAGTCCTCTTTCTCGAGCGCAATCGTGGCCTCCAGGGCGCCCACTTCTTGACGAATGGTCGCCTCTTCGGCGGTGACCCCAGCTTCCAGCGCGGCGCGAATGCGCGACAAATCAACTTCGGCGGCGGCAACGTCGCCGCGCCTTAGATTGATGTAGGCGCGTTCTCGTACGGCTGAGATAACGGCGCGATGATCGTGATCGCGCTCGGCCGATTGGAGCATTGCCTCGACGTAATCTGTCGCCGCATTCCAGTCACCGCGAGAAGCATCAATTACAGTGTTGAGTTCGATGGCGGCCCGCCAACTGCGACGGTCGTTTGATTTCTCGGCGGCAGCAACCGCGTCGGCAACAAGACGTTGGGCCTGCTCCCATTCGCCGCCACTGATATGTGTGAGCGCGGCGACGGTCGATACCCAGATGTGGGCGTGTAGATCGTCGGTCTTGTGCAGCTCGCGGAGCGCAAGGGCGCGGTAGTGCCGCATGATCCGACGCGCGGGCACGACACCGGCAATGCCGGCGAGGTTGGCAGAAGCCAGCGCCTTGCCCGCCGACAGGCTGGCCCGCTCAGCAAGGTTCAACGAGCGTAGAGTCGAGTATATCGCCGGGACTGCCCTTTCGTTGAAGAAGTGGATTTCGGTCAGATATTCAAGGACTGCAAGAGCCTTCTCGACTTGATCACGACGGGTTTGCGATGGTCGCCGAACGGAAAAAGGAAGAAGCCGGCGACGGATCTGGGCAACCAGTTCCTTGAGAGTTGCGAGAAAAAGGATGGCGTTCATTCGGGGAACGGCGAACCCCAGAAGTCGAAGTCCCGCCTCTCCATGTCGCCGCGCATCTTCATAACGCGACAACCGATGGCAGGCGCTGCCGAGCGCCAAGTAAGCCTCGCAAAGCTGCGCATGCCGTGCGCGGCGGGCGTCGCCCTGTGAGATCTGCGTTTCCACGATTTCGCTGACTCTCTCGGCGAGGCCGGCCGCCTCGATATTGGCATAGCTGACAAGAGCCCTTCTGGCGGCACGCAATCCGTAGAGCACCGCCTGGTCTCTGTTTCCTGCAAGATCGAAGTGACGCGCGAGCTGTGCGTCGGCCTGTTCGGGCATTTGCGAAGATCGGCGCAGGATGGCCTGTGCGGCGAGACCGTGGAGGCGTCGCCGGTCGGCATAGGACATTGACTGATAGACGATGTCCCGTAAGACGACATGCCGAAACGCGTAGGACCGTGTCGACAGATTGACCAAAAAAGCCGCTTCGATGAGGTCGTTCAACGCGGTGGCAACTGCACCGCCGGGGATGGTGGGAAAGAAGATATCTTGCTCATCCAACGTCACTGCTCCTGCGACGCTTATTCCCCGAAGCAGGGCCTTGTGCGTTTCAGCTAACTGATCAAATCGAGCGGTGACGATACCGTCCAACGTGCTTGGCGAGCCCGACTGCGACAACGACCGGCTGAGCTGTTCGCTGGCAATCTGAGGAGGGACGGCAAGGGAGGCGACCCCTTCCTTCACATTTATCAGGTTCTGCCTGAGAAGGACGGGCACGAGTTCTGTAATGAAGAGGGGGTTGCCGTCCGTCCAATCAAGGACGAGGTGCGCAAGGTCAGATGACGACGCGCGGGCCCCGGTGACCTGTGCTAGCATCTGACGCGTGTGATCGGCGTCGAGCCCCTTAAGCATCAGGAGCTTGGTACTTCTCGCTCGCGCAAGGCGATCATAGAGTTGGTCGGTGTGGGAGACGCGGCGAGAAGTACTCACAAGGAGCATCGGCAAGCTCGATTCAGCGACCAAGGTCAGCAAAGCCATGGAGTTGGAGTCGAGCCAGTGGACGTCCTCAATTGCGATCAGCTGTTTGGATGTCGCCGCGCGGCGTCGAAGGCATGCCAGCAACAGCCGTTGCGTTGTTGCCGACCGCGCCTCGCCGACCAACCGCAACGTTCGGTCGTTGTCAGAAAGTGGCAGACCGAGCACCTCGGCGAGCAACGGTGCCAAATCCCGGTCTGCGCCGAGTTCGCGGGCAATGAATTCGATCGTTGCGGTAGGTTTGGAAGATGCGGATTCCGGCACGTCGAAGTGTGCGCGAAAAATCGGACGCCAAGCCAAGTAGGGTGAGGAGCGCTCACTCTCGTCGCCGCCGCCGACCAGGCAGTCGATTCTCTGACTGCGCGCGAGATCAAGCATGTTGCCGACCAGCGTCGACTTGCCGATTCCTGCCTCTCCTTCAATGAGAAAGCGCGAGGCGCGGGACGCGAGAAGTGCATCCACGCCCTCGTTCAGGAACGCCAGTTCGTCGTCACGGCCGACAGGCCGAGCCCCTGCCTGCACTCCTGCAACGACCAGATCCGTGATCTGGTAGGGTGCATAGGCGACAAGCGGTTCGCCTATGCCCTTCAGCCGCCTGGGCGCAAGCTCGCGTGCTCGTATTCGCTGCTGGCGACCGGAGCGAGTTGTTTCATGGTCGCAGACGACGCCGGCATTGAGTTGCATCAGTCGCGCGGCCAAGTTCATCACCGGGCCCACTAGCGTGAACAGCGTCACCTGGTTGGTCCCGCGCATGGTCGCACAAAACACGCGGCCGGTCGCGATGCCGGTCGACGTGGTCATTCCGTGTTCGGCCCATTTGCGATGAAGCGCGAGGGCCGCTCTTACCGCTCGACCGGGGTCATCTTCGCTGGCGCTGGGCGGCAGGCCAAATACGGCGAGAATGATCGTTCCGTTTTCGTCGTCCCTGACTTGATGGATATCTCCGCCATATCTGGAGACACAAGCTTGAGCTTCGGAGGTGGCTGCCTGGAGAGCGGCGAGTTGATCAATCGGTTTTGCGAGCGCTGGATGTTTGACAGAGAAGAAGACTGCGGTGACGGTTCGAAAGAGCCCGCTGACCGAGCCGTCGCCGGAATCCTGCGCCGCGACAGGGTCAGCGGTCTGAACAGCGGATTTGGTCGAGGCGAGCTCGGCCGATGATAGGGCGCGCCACCTTGGCGTGACAGCTCTGATACCGTTGAGACGGGCGAAGCCATCTTCCACAGGCGTAACGTCGGCGGCGAAGCCGACTAGCTGCAGTGCGCTTGCAGAGAGCACCGTGTCGCCGGGTCGGGCAAGCAGGGCCCCGGCCAGGCATTCCGCCAGTGGCACGCCCGATAAAATCATATGCCATTCGCGTTCGACGCCGCCAACCTCGAACTGGCAAAGCGATCCAACACCGATCGATGCGCGAAAGCTGAGAACCTGACCGTCGATCTTGGGGTGGGCCCTTCTTCTTTGCAGCTCGGAGGCGGTCTCGCATGCTAGGGTCGCTGCTTCTGACATGTCGGCGACAGATCCCCCGCCTACCCAAGCGATGATGACCGCGTCTCCCGCGAGCAAGGCTACTTCGCCGCCATGTCGCGCTGCGATCCTGGCGACGGTGCCTATGAACTCGTCAATGAGGGAAGCCAAACGCTCGGCTCCAGCCGGGCCCCCTGCCACCATCTTGTCCGTAAGCGCGGTGAACGCGACGATATCCGCACGCAACAGCACCGCCTCCCGGCATTCCAGGTCCGGCTCGGTGGTTGAAGAAACGCGTTGCAGGAGCGAGCGGCGAAAGCGAGGGATCGGTCCCGATGGGTGGATTCCCTGCAAAGGACCGTCGGCAAGTTCTGATCTTAAATCGTCTTGTAGCGCCATCCGCCCCCCCGTCGCAGATGCTCAGACGATGATCCAGCATAGCACAGTTGGCGCGGCCCGATACATTTCGCAGGCGAGGCTAATCTGGCCGCTCGTGAATCTCGTCGCCAGATGACCTAGGCTTCTGGCGGGAATCTCCAATCAGACGCCTGATCTCACTGACTATGCTGGCCGAACGGGGCATTCCGCCTTTCGACGGTTTCCAATCGGCGATCTCCAATCCCACCGTCGGTTCCATGACTGCGAAACCGGATTTGCGCAGGGTTCTGACGTTCCTTTGCGTGGCGGCGCTGTCCCACATCATGCCGTTCATGGAAGGCACGAACAGAACTTGGCGCGGGGCGCTGGCAATGGCGACCGACACTGCGTCATCGCAGATTCCAGCGGCGGCCTTGCCCAGAATGTCTCCAGTCGCCGGCATGACAACCATCAAATCCGTATCGGCAAACATGGATTTCGCCAGCTCAATCCGGTCCTCGACCGCATCGATGACTACATTGGTGCTGGAGAGGCGCTGGAGCGTAAGCGGCGCAACGAACTGACGCGCTGCTTGAGACAGGATCACTTGAACGGCAAAACGTTCGCGATCACGCAATCGGGTGATGAAGGACGGCACGGCCACTGCGCCGATCGATCCTGTCACGCAGAGAACAAGACGATCCGACAACAAACCCCTCCCGAGATGCAGGCAAACGAACAACAAGAATTAACACGGATCAACTGCTGGGCGTTGTCTGTCGACGCGAGGCGGGCCGACATCGCCTTGACTAATCACAGTCAACTTACCTCGACCACAGCGGTGCGAACTCGTGATCCCGAAGCGGTTCCTGACGGCGCCGAGATCGTCGCCTCCATGAAGCGGGCGGTCGTCGCTGACGACGGCGTCGTTGAGTGGACTGAGCTGTGCTTCTGTCCCACGCCGCTGCAGCACGAACGCGCGACCGTTCTCGACACCTACTTCGACGGCATCACCACAGAGCCCGAATTGGCGCATCGGACGTTCGAGGGCACGCCGCTTATGCGGCACCTGGAGTTGCAGGCCCAAGGATGACGCGGACTATCGCAGCTGAGGAGTTGATGGGATATATATACCCCCGGACCGCGGCGCCTCGGGAAGCGGAAGCGCTCGCGCGCCAGGTCGATCCGGCTCACGCCCGACCGGGCGACCGGACGCGCTGCCCGACCGGGCGACCGGACGAGTTGTCCGAGTCTGTCTCGCGCCCAGCGCAACAATCGTCGGTGCGACTTCAACCCTGTCTGGGTGGTGCTCAATGATCGTGCGAGACCGCGTCGCGCCGCGACCTTGGCCCTGCTCGATCCCCGCTCGGTTGCAGCCGTGGTTACAGCGATATGGCGGCAGAGGCGTATCGGGATAAATTGTGCAGCGAATTTCGGCGTGTTTCCGTTTTCGGTGACTTCAACCGTCGCCAGGAACCGCTGACATGAGCTTCTCCGTCAATATCACCAAGCGCGTTCGGACGCGTCGCCTTCGCGACGGATCAGTCGTCAAGCAGGCGCGATGGGTCGCCAACTACATCGACCCGTGTCAGCGGCAAGCGCCGGCAGCAGTTCTTCGAGACGCACAAGGCGGCGTCGGCGCGCGGACCGAGCTGGTCGCGCATGGTCGCCACCGACACCTACGTCGACCAGCGCCGGCGCCGACGATCGCCGAGGCGCTCGACCACTGGCTCGAGGACAAGGCGGCCAAGGTGAAGGCGAACACGCTTGCTGCGGCTACAGGTCGTCGTCGCTCATATCGCGCCGGCCTCGGGCAAGCGTCGAAGGCCTGATCCGACCTCACCACCGCCGACATCCGCATGTGGCATCGGCAGGTGACCGAGCGAGCCGGCGCCTACACCGCCAACCGCGCGAAGTCGCATCCTGAGGTCGATCCTGGCGCTGGCCGAGGAGGACTTCGGCGTCCGCGCGCCGTCCATGCCGGAAGGCCTCGGCCGCGGCCGGCAGAAGATGAAGAAGGCCATCCTGATGCCCGACCAGATCGCCGCGATCATCGAGGAGGCGCGGCGCGACCCGAGCGCGGCATCTACTACGCCTTCCCGTTCCTGGCCGGCACGCGGCCGAGCGAGCAGCTCGGGCTGCTGTGGGAGGACGTCGACTTCGACGCCGGCGTCATCCGCATCCGCCGCATCCAGGAGCGCGACGGCAGCCTCACCGCCATGACGAAGACCGAGGCCGGCACGCGCGAGATCCCGATGGGGCGCGACGCTGCGCGAGATGCTGCTGGCGTGGCGCGTGCGCTGCCCGCGGCGTGCACGGCGAACTGCACGCGTGTTCCCGGGTCCCGGCCGGCTGGAGCCCTGGCCGAAGCCGCGCATCGGCGGCGGTGGGCCGCTGCTCTATCAGAACTTCGCGCACGGCGCTATTGGGCGCCGGTGTTCAAGAAGCTCGGCCTGCCCTACGTCACGCCGCACTCGGCGCGGCACAGCTACATCTCAACGATGCAGGCGCAGGGGTCGAGGTCGGGGCCGTGGCGAAGCTCGCGGGCCACGCACGGCGGTCGTGACGCTCGGCCACTACACGCAAGCGGTCAGAGGCGGGGCGGTCGCAGCGGAGGCGCTGGAGAAGGCGTATCGAGCCGAATTTACGGGCTAACTGGCTCCATTCTGCCGTTTTTCAGACCACTGTACCAATATTTGCGCCGTGAACGATCGAATATGCGGCGCGTGGTGTTGACATGCGTCGGCCATATTCCCATATCTGGGCGGAACGCAAAATGTCGCAGAATATCGGAGAAATATTCATGGATGCCGCGGTCGACCGGACCCCTTCGGGTGTATCCGCGAAGCACAAGAAGTTCAGGAGAGCTTGCTGAGGCCCGAACCAATCGAGCCCTAGAGGCAATCTCGACGGATCGGAAATCTCTCCAATCGGCAGCTCTACGAGTTCACCGACGACGAAGCACGCAAGATAATCAAGGCGCTCAGAGACGCGGTGGGCGAGATCGACACCAAATTCACTGGGCAGCGCGGGAAGCCGGACAACAGATTTAAGCTGTAGGAGCCGCCGATGAACAAAACACGTCAAATAGAGGCCTGAACGTCGCGGACGAGGATTTTCTTGTCGCCAGCATGATCGACCGGTGCCCCAAGACCATGATGCTTCGAGAGCTGGTCAAGAATGCGCTCGAAGCGGCCGAGCAATCGACGGTCGGTGGAAAGCTAGTCCGGATCGAATTGACGGTGATCGAAGGCGTTCGGAAGCTCACCATATGGAACACGGGCCCGGGTATGAGCGACGCCGAATTGCACAGCATGTGCGATCTCGCTGCCTCGATCGGCAAAGAGAAGGGCCTCGACGCCAACTTCGGTATGGGGGCAAAGGTCGCTTCATTGCCCTCCAATCAACACGGGTTACGCTACCGATCCGCGAAGGATGGCACTGTCAGCGAGGTGATCCTCTGCAAGCGTGATGGCGTTTATGGACGGCTAATACGTCACGACAGCAGTGGCGAGCCGCTAGGTCAGGTGGTCGATGTCACCGACGTTGCGGCAACCGAGGGGCACGATCTGTCGTTCGATTGGACCGAAGTTGTGCTCTTAGGCAACCGCGTGGACCAAGACACGGTCGCGGATCCATATGATGGTGATCCGAAAGTCGATTCCAACTGGATTGGAACGTACCTCTACCATCGGTTCTTCAGCATACCGCCAGGGGTCGAGGTCCGATTGGCGGACAGCGTGCACGCCCTTGATGGAACCCGCCAATTCGAGCCTATCTCTCGGCGAGAAGCGAAGTTCACGCGGACGGAAACTGTTGAGGTAAGAGGGCAACATCTTCATTCACTACCTTTATGACGAACCAGACTCGAAGTCGCCGGGCACAATCGATCCAGTGTAGGATCGATATCCTCCGGCATCAGCACATGCTCGATCGTTTACCGCGATGAGATGTATGACCTTCGAAAGCAGCGAGGATGGACGTTCGACGCCCCCATCTTCGGAATTCCTTTCGGTGCCAGACACATCTCTGTTCACATTGAGATTCCGACTAGCTACGCGGTTCTCCCCGACGGATATCGCCAATTCCTCCGATACACCGATGGTGAGCAGTCGCACGTCACCGCCGAGGACTTTGCTGCGCTCGTTCGCGACCATAGGCCCGACTGGTTGCGTGAGATCATCCGAAGTTTTGCTCCGCATACCGGCGCATCGAACGATGACATACGCTCGGAGCTTCAGCGCCTCTTGAACGATCTTCGAGTTACGACGGACACGCCGCGAGTTGAACTAGCAGGCGAGATATCGGTCAATCGCGGCTCAGGGCGAGTTGCCACAACACTCGCCACCGGAAACGGTGGTGACGGCGGAGGCCTAGCGACAGCTCGGACCAGGAGCGACCTGTCTGTCGCCACAGAGGGTACTCGCAAGGCGCGTATGACTGAAAATCAGGAGCGCGCACCGGAGATCATCGAACTCGAGGACGATCAAGAGATTGCCGACAAAGGCATCAAGGGACGAGCCGGGCGATATTATATTGAGACTGGGCAACTCTTCATCAATCTGAAATACCCAGCGATTGCCGCCCTCGAGGATTTGCTCGTGACTGAATACGCGCACGTCGAGGACTCCGATCTCATGCGGCAAACAGCGCTCGACCTTGCGCGACACACTGTCAAAATGCAGGTCGGACGCTATGTCGTCTTCGGCCTGGCGAAGCGCCTAAACAAGGAGTGGGATCACGAGAGTATGGTGCGTGCGCTTGAGCCGGAAAGCCTTTCAGTGGCAGCGGACAACTACATCGACGCGCTGTACGCTGTCAGGAAGAAGATGAGCAAGACGCTCAAGACCTTGGCCGGCAAAACCGCGGACGGCTCCTTGGCAGCAGCCTAGTCCGATGCTTCGAAGCATCGCACTTCGCCCGAAGCGCATGCCCCCCGTAGTATGGGCGTCATATATACCCCCTCCCGCCGAGCAATCTCGGGCGGAAGAGGCCCAACCTTCTTTCGAAACAAAACAAGGTCGGAGTTGCCGAAAGGTATTGCGAGCCGGCTAGGCCATCGACCTTGTTCGTCGATGTAACCACGCTGTAACCGCGGGCCCATTTTCGGGCCTCTCTGAGGCGCGCGTTCACGCCTCGTTTCCGAGGCCGTCATGCCCTCAGAAACCGCGGTCTTCCGCCACTTTGTGCCAATCGGAAGATTTGGAGCGGGCGATGGGATTCGAACCCACGACCCCAACCTTGGCAAGGTTGTGCTCTACCCCTGAGCTACACCCGCTCGGCGCCCGCGAGGGCGCGACGGACATGCATATCGCCGAAGGACGGGGCGAATGCAAGGCCCGTCGCGGCGGCTAGTTGTCGGGGCTGCGCACGAACCGGAAGTTGGAGAACTCGACATATTCGTTGGTATCGGCGTCGAGCACCGAGACGACGAGGCTGTAGGACGTCCGGCCATCGTCGCCCACCGTCGGTCGCCCGACGCTGACCTTGACCGAGATCTCGCGCGTGCCGCCGCGGAGTTCGACGCGGTAATGCGCCTCGACGATGAAGCCTTCCTGATAGAGTTCGCCGCTTGAGCTCAGCAACTCGGCCTGCTCGAAGCGGCCGAAATAGCCGCCAGTGAGTTGGCCGTCTTCCGTCAGCCCCAGCGTCCCGTCGATGTTGATGGCGCGCACGGTGTTGGCGCAGCGGCCGCTGTTGGTGAGGAGCGTCGCCTCGACGTCGAAGGCGGTCGACATGTTGCAGCCTGCGGCCTCCATCGGATCGCCGAAATCGGTGCGGGACTGGCCGCGGCCGGTCCAGTCGCCGGCATAGAGCGCCAGAAGCGCGACGGCTTCGTCATGCGTGGTGATGGGCGTGAGCTGGGCGTCCTGCGCCGAAGCGGCGGCGGGAACGACGAGCAGCAGGGCGAAAAGAAGGGCGAGGCGGCGGCGCATACTGGCAGGTTACTCCGGTGTTGGCGGGGGGCTTCGCTTGCGGCCGATGAGGCGGTCTCTGATGGCGATGAAGGACGGCAGGAAGATCAGGTTTGCGACCAGCGCGACCAAAAGCGTGGCGATGATGAGCCGGCCAAGAAGGCCAATTGAGGGCATCGCCGAAATTTGCGTGGCGAGATAGCTAACCGAGAGGATTGCCGTGCCGGCCATCAAAGCGGGCCCGACAACGCGCACCGCGTCGGACAGAGCATCGTTCGGCCCCAAGCCCTTGTGGCGATTGACGCGGTACATGTTGATGAGATGGACGGCGTTGTCGATGCCGATGCCGAAGGCGATGGTGAGGGCGATCAGCGTCGTCAGATCGTGGTCCCGGCCGGTCACCCACAACACGGCCTCGACGGCAAGGATGGGCAGGATGTTCGGCACCAATGTCGTCAGCGCGAGCGTCAGCGAACCGCTGGCGATGGCGAGCGCCAGCACCGCGAGGACGACGGCAAGCAGAAGGCTAGAGCGCAGCGATTCGACCAGCGCCGGAATCTCGATGCCCGAGAGGATGGGGAAGCCGGTCAGGGTGACTTCGTCACCGATGCCGAGGGCGTCGAGCCTGGCCTGGATCTGGGCGACCAGCGCCTCGGTCTGATCGCCGGACATCACCGAGGGCAGCTGTGCGGTGACGAGCATGAGGCGCTCGTCATGCGACAGGATGCGGTCGAGCGTTGCCGGATCGGCGTTGGCGAGGGCCTCTGCGGCTGCGTCGATCTGATCCGGTGCGACGGTGTCCCAGACATTGGCGAGGGAAACGGTGGTGCCCTCGCCGAGCACGTCGGTGAAGGCGGCGGTGGCGGCCGCGATCCTCTCGCGGGCGGCGGGATCGTAGAAATCGGCGCCGTCCGGCACCTTGACGATGCCGTAGAGCGGGACCGTGCCTCCGAAGACGTCACCGACGACCTTTTCATATTCGACCACCGAATTGTCCGGCGGCAGATAGCGGTCGAGTTCAAAATTCGAGCCGACCTGGAAATGGATGACGCCGAGGCCGATGGCGAGGACGATGGCGATCCCGGCCCGGATGAAGGGCGCGCGCATTGCCCAGCGGCCGATCGGATTGCCGAAACGGACAAAGGACGGCCGTCGCTTGCCGGCCGAAACCGGCAGTTTGACGAGAAGGAGACAGAGCAGAGGCAGCAGCAGGATGAAGGAAAGATAGGCGATGCCGACGGCGGCGACGCCGAGCCAGGCAAGCTCCTGCAGCGCCGCGTTGGGCGAGTTGGCAAAGGAGATGAAGGCGAGCGCGGTGGTGATCGACGTCATCGCCGAGGCCGGCCCAATGCGGAATATCGAATCGCGCAGATTCTTGGCCGGCTTGCCGTTCTCCGCGTTGGCCGACTGCCAGTGGAAGAAGAAGACGATCGAATCGACGAGAGCAAGAATCAGCGCCAGTGACGGCAGGATGGTGAAAAGGAAATTGATCTGGACGCCGAGCGTGTTGAGGAGGCCGAGCAGCCAGACGACGGCGACCAGCGCGGGGGTTGCGCAGACGAGGGCGGCGATGACGCTGCGGAAAACGACAAGGCCGATCAGCGTACCGATGACGAAGCCGGACAGCGCCAGCCGCCACTGGTCGTCCTGAAGCGAATTGGCGACGGTCGCCTGGATCGCAGGCAGGCCGGTTAGGGCGATGGTGAAACCCTCCGGTGTGATGCCGTCGAGGGTCGTCTGCAGATTGTTCACGAGCGCCGCCATGACGTCGTTGGCGGTGTTGCGCGGCGCGTTCAACGTGACGACGAGGATGGCGATGCCGGCGTCGGGTGCGACAAGGGCGCGTGCCGAAGGCTGGTTTTCACGCAGCCGGTTCATCGCCGCCACGACCTCTTCGTCGCTGGCGAATTCCTGCGGCAATGCGGGGACGAAGCGATTGTCGACGAAATCGAAGTCACCGAGCGAGAAGGCGGAAAAGACCAATTCGACCTTGTCGTCGAGCTGCAGGTCGATCTGCAGGAAGCGCAGCTTGTCCATGCCGTCGACGGTGAAGAGGTCCGGCGCCTTGACCATGAGAAAAACGTCATGGGCGGCGTCGCGGAAGTTGTCTTTCACCGCGTCATAGGCCACGAAGGCGGGGTCGTCGGACAGGATATCGATCAGGCGGCCGTCAAAGGACGTCTTGGGCAGGGTCGCCGCGGCGGCAAGAAATAAGACGAGCAGAACGAGACCGACCGAACGCGGCGCGCGGAGGACTAGAAGGCCAATACGTTCAAGGCCGAAACCGAGGCTTCGCATTTGTTTCGGTGGACTTCCCGTGGTGAGACTTGGCGATCGGCCTCGAATAGCGGCAAAAAGTTGGGCCGACCGCTTGGCTTGTCTGATCTGGCTGGACTATGATGAAATGATAATGACCGGTAAATGGGCGTAAGTCATTGAATTTTTTGATTCTTCCCCTTTTGTCGGCCTCTTTTGTCGCCTGCTTCTTTCTGGGCGGCAGCTGGTTGACGATACCGGCGACGCTGACCTGGATCATCGCCATCCCGATGGACGAGAGCCTCGGCGATGACTGGTCGCGACGGCTCGAAGAGCGCCATCCTAATTTCCTCAAGGCGCTGCTTTACCTGCAGTTGCCGGCGCTGTCATTGGCGACGTTCTTTTTCGCCTACTACCTGAGCGACTGGACGTTCCTCGGATCGGTCATCAACGAAGCGCGCGATCGCACCGGCGGCTGGGCGATGTTCATGGTGCTCGGCTCCATGGCGCTGTTCTACGGCATCGCCGGCATCAATGTTGCGCACGAGCTTGTGCACCGCAATCGCCAGCCCGCCGTCCTGGTCGGCCGGTGGCTTCTATCGTTCTCGTTCGATACCGAGTTCGCGCTCGAGCATGTCTATGGGCATCATGTGAACGTGGCGACGCCGAAGGATCCCGCCACCGCACCGAGGGGTCAGAACTTCTGGCTCTTCTTTGTGCGTGCGCTTTATCTCGGCAATCGCAACGCGTGGCGGATCGAGAAGCGGTTTCGGGACAAGCGCGGCCAGTCGATGTGGAGCCTGCGCAACCGCTTCATCACCGGGCAGCTGATGTCGCTGGTGTGGCTCGCATTGTTCGCCGCTGCCGCCGGCTGGCTCGGCGCCGTCCTCTTCGTGGTGACGGCGCTGTGGGCGAAGCTTTATCTCGAGCTCACAAACTACATCGAGCATTACGGGCTCGTCCGCGTCGAGGGCACGCGGGTCGAGGCGCGCCACTCCTGGAACTCGAGCCGGCGCGTGACGAACTGGCTCCTCTTCAACCTGCCGCGCCATGCCGATCATCACATCAAGCCGAGCAAGAACTATTGGGAGCTCGAGGCGCTGCAGGGTTCACCGCAACTGCCGCATGGCTACTTCCTGATGGCGGTGACGGCGATGCTGCCGCCGCTGTTCATGGCGAAGATCAAGGGGCCGCTCGCCGATTGGGACCGGACCTACGCCTCGGCGGCGGAACGCGCTCTGATTGCCGCGCGGGCGGCACGGGCAGGGAGCTCGGCGGAAATGCCGATCTCGCGCGAAAGCCCGGCAATGTCCGAGATCCGGCCAAGGACCTCGGTCGGGCAGTAGATACTGAGGCTGACCCGGTCCTGCTGCGGAACGATGACGCAGCAATTGATCCCCGCCGTATATGATCCGCAATAGATGTCGTTGATGCCGAAGGGAGCGAACAGCCCCCCGGCGGCATGCGGCGGTATGAGCGACAGCAGGAACTCCTGCGGCACGAAGCCGAAGAAACGGCGGCCGTAGAGGAACGGCAGGACCCTGGCGATTCGTCGATGGATGGCGAAGAAGGCGCCATACTGAATCTGCAGCCAGGAGACGTCGCGATTGTCGGCTGCGAGGCGGCGCTCGAATTCACGCACATAGTCGTCGAAGCCCGGCCGATCCGGGATCGACAGCGCGTGCATGCGCAGGCGGAGAAAGGCGTCGTCGCCTTCCGCGCGGCGTGAGGAAAGGTTCGTGTAGCTGATCTTGTGCGAGCGGTTGCCGGCGCGGTGATAGAAGCCATACATCACAAGCGCGAAGATGAGGCTGCGCTGGCCGACGCCGAGCGCGGCCGCCTTGCGCTTCAGCTCGCGGCGGTCGAGCGTCAGTGTCGCCATCGACGAGGTGCCGGGCTTCTGCCCGAACAGCGCCGTCACGACGTAGTTCAGCGGCACATAGAGAATGCCGAGCGCGAGCGCGGCGATGCGCGCCCATGGTTTGACCACGGAATGGGCCCCGGTCGTGTGATCGGACTGCCGCCCGCGCACGACGGCGGCGGTATCCGCGCCCTCCATCAGGGCATGCGAGGAACGGTAGAGGATGAAGCTGCGGTTGCCTTCCGCGGTCTCGCCGTCGCGCAGCGCGTAGCAGTCGGCGCGGAAGGCCGGCAGGCGGGGGTCGTCGAACAGATCCTCGTTCGGGGCGATGGCCCGATCCGGAAAGCCGTCGAAGTTCTCAACCTCCTCGAAGCGGACGATGTCGTCGAGGTCGAACGGACGGGCGTCGATATGGGCCTGGCGGTGGTCGTCGCTGCGAAGGTTGAGCTGCGGCGCCAGAGCCATGACCTCGGCGACCATTTCGCGCCAGCGTTCGCGCGTCAGCCGGTCCCGTGTGAAGGCGCCGAAATAGACCGCGTTGCGGCCGCCGGAAAGGTACCATTGGAAGTCGGTATAGGGATGGACGGAACCCGGCCCGTCGTCGGCCAGTGTTTCGGTGTCGGCTGCCTGCCGCTGCTCTGACATGGAAGCGCCGTCCTCCCGGGGCTGGCCCGCCCCGCTTTCGGTGCGGCAAGAAAGGCGCTCACACCGGCCAAGTCAACGGCTACTAGCGGAACCGGCTTGTGTCGCCGCCTTTCCGACGATACGCCCTTCCACCCGTGGAAGAAACGCCGCCCCTTCGGCCACCGCCTCTCGGCTTCGGCCTCGACCGCATCGCACTCGTTGCACTGCGCCACTACCGGCTGGCGGCGCTCGCACTCGCCCTGATTACGGCGGTGACGGTCTATGGATTCCCGCACATCTCGATCGACCGCGATCTGCGCAATCTGTTCCGCGGCGACACCGAGATATTCAACGCCTACACGGAAGTCGTCGATCAATATGTCGACCCGGAAAACCAGGTCATGATCCTGGTTGAAGGCGCGGCGCTCGGCGATCCGGATAATCTGGCGAAGCTGAGCAACCTGCATATCGACCTTACGCTGCTGCCGGATGTCGGCAGCGTCTTCTCGCCGTTCTCGTTGCGCCAGCCGCCGGACGAAAACGGGAGCACGCGGCCGCTCATCGCCGATGCTGCCGCGGGTCTCACGCCCGAACTGATTACCGCCATCCGCGATCACCCGATCCTCGGTTCGCACCTCCTGTCGGCCGACGGGTCGGTGATGCTGATGATCGTCACGCACGCGCAGGCGCAGGCCAATCTCGACGAGATCAATCAGCTCATCGGCGAGATCAACGACACCATCGCGCAGGATCTCGATGGCGCCGGCATCAAGACGGTCATCGGCGGGTTTGCGCCAATGCGGGCGGAGATCGTGCATCTGTTGCAGCGCGACCAACTCGTGCTCAATGGCGCGGGCGTCATCATCGGTTTCATCCTCAGCTTCATCCTGTTCCGCTCATTGGCGGCGGCGGTGATCGGCGCCGTGCCGGCGGCCATTGCCGGACTGACGCTGCTCGGCTGGACGGGAGCGCTCGGCCTCCAGGTGACGATCCTCTCCAATGTCGTGCCGGCGCTCGTGATGGTGCTCGGCTATGCCGACGGCATGCATCTCACGGCATCGCTGCGACGGTTCAGGCAACAGGGCTACGAACTCATCGAGGCGGAGCGGCTGGCGCTGATCGAAGTCGGGCCGGCCTGCATGCTGACGGCTTTGACGACGGCGATCGCCTTCCTGTCGATGACGCTTTCGGACGTCGGCATCGTCCAGGATTTCGGCTGGATCGGCGCAATCGGCACGATCCTCGGCGCCATCTTCGTTCTTGTCGGTCACAGCCTTTTCGTCAGGGTGCTTGGCCGCTTCTGGCGCGTCGACGGACGTTCGGCGTCGAGCCTTCTGTTGTGGCTGGGTAAGCCCGCCGGTGCGCTCACCCATTGGGTCACGGGCCGCGCCTGGACGCTCGCCATCCTGGCGGTGCCGGTGACGCTCCTTTTCGGCGCTGCCTTCTTCGCCGTGCCGCCCGAGCATTCGCTCAGCGAGACGCTGCCCGAACGCAACCCGATGGTGCAGTCGCTGCACACCATCGACAATGAGTTAGGCGGCGCCTTCCCGGTGCAGATCATCGTGCCGCTCGACGGCGTTGCCGCCGACTCGCCGGAGGGGCTGGCGGAGATCCGCGCAGTCCACGAAGCAGTGGCCGCGGTCAACACGGCTTCCGCGCCGCTGTCGCTGTGGAGCCTGGCGGAATGGGCGGGCGTCGGCCCTGACGAAACGCCGGCTGTGCTGCTGTCGGATTTGCCGGAGGAGACGCAGCGCCTATTCGTCGGCGCCCCTGGCGCACTGGTCACCGTTTACATCGCCGAGCATTCGACGGCCGAAACCGCGGCGATCGTCGACGAGATCGAGGCCGCGGCGCATTCCGTGGCGCCCGATGCGATCGTCACCGGTGCGACCGTCGTCGGCTCGCGCGAGGCGACGCGTACGATCGGCAACCTCAATCGCAGCCTCGGCCTCGCCGCGGCGATTGCCCTCGCGCTTGTCGCCATCGCCCTCAGAAGCGTCGGCGCCGGCCTCGTCGCGGCGCTGCCCAACCTCCTGCCGATCGCGGCGGTTGGGGCGCTCCTCTACGTCCTCGGCATGGGCATGCAGCTGACCAGCGTCGTGTCGCTGACGATCGCCTTCGGTATCGCCATCGACGACACGATCCACTACCTCAACGTCCTGTTCCTGACGCGCGGCAAGACGCTCCGCGAGCGCATGATATCGGCGTCGCGAACGGTCGGCCCAGTGCTCATCGGCACGACCTTCATCCTCATGGGCGGGCTGACGATGACGCTGACCAGCGGTCTCGCCACCATCGTCTTGTTCGGCATGCTGGCCATCGCCAGTCTCGCCGTCGCGCTTTTCAGCGACCTCATCTTCCTGCCTGCCATCATCTATGGGCCGGCTCGCCGCCTGTTCGAGAAGCATGCGAAGCGACACGGTATGCAGGACGAATGATCGGCTCATTCAGCCTTGACTGAACGAACTGATCATCCTATCAGCCCTGAACTATGATGGAGATCGGCAAACCCACGGCCGAATTCGGCGCGCTTCCCGGTGAGAGCCAAGCCCAGGCGGACTATGGCGCGGAGAACGCGGTGGCTCGTTTCATCGAGCAGATGGGTATCCTTTGCGAATATGACAACCGGCCTCGCATCGCTGGCCGCATGCTGGGGCTTCTGCTTGTTGAGGAAGGCGCCTTCAGCCTTCGCGAGTTGGCTGAACGGCTGCAGGTCAGCCGCGCCAGCGTTTCTACCAACGCGCGCGCGCTGACGGACTCCGGCCTCGTTGAAAGGGTGGCGCTGCCGGGCGACCGGCAGGACTATTACCGGCTGTCTCGCAGCCCGTTCCAGAAGATGCTGACGAGGGTGGTGTCGGGCCTGCAGCAGACGACGGCCGTGTTCGAAGAAGCCGCAGAAGGCTTTCCTGCCGACCGCGAAGCAGCGAAGGCGCGGCTTCGTGCGATGGCCAAATTCCACCGCGACGCCATCAAAACCATCACGGAATTGATCGAACGTTCCGCCGAATAGCGGCCCGGGCCGCATCCGCAACCAGGGCCGGCCAAGCCGCCCAATAGTTCCCCCAGGAGATTTCCAGTGGCTGTCTATCTCTACCGGCTCGGCCGGTTCGCTTTCCGCAATCGCTGGGCGGTGCTCGGTGTCTGGGTCGTGTTGTTCATTGCTGCTGCGGTGGCCGCGCAGACATTGAGTGGCCCCACGAGCGAGAGCTTCTCGCTGCCGGGAACGCCGGCACAGAACGCCTTCGACCTGATGGCCGAACGCGCACCGGAAATGTCGCAGGGCGAGGGCGCTCGCGCCCGCTTCGTCTTCGCAGCACCGGAAGGCGACGGAGATCACCGAACAGCAATACCAAGACGCGGTCGAGGCAACGCTCGATCAGCTGCGCGGCTGGCCCGACAATGTCGCCACGATGCTGCCGGATCGTACCTCGGAGGAGCCGATCGAGGCAGATCAGACGCCCGTCCAAGTGCGCGATCCATTCGAGACCAATTCGATTTCGCCGAATGGCCGCGTTGCATTGGCCGACGTCCTGTTCGGCATTCAGGCCGGCGAGATTTCTCAGGATACCCGCGATTTCCTGGCTGCCGTAGGCGGTCCGGCGCGCGAGGCCGGCCTGCAAGTGGAGGTCAGCGGCGATGCGTTGCAGCCGCCGATCGACCAGCCTGCGAGCGAGCTCATCGGCGTCGGCATCGCCGCCGTGGTGCTGACCCTCACCTTCGGTGCGCTGGTGGCGGCCGGACTACCGCTCATCAATGCGATGATCGGCGTCGGCATTGCGACCAGCCTCATCACCGCCGCGACCGGCTTCGTCGACCTGTCGCAGGAGACCAGCATTCTGGCGCTGATGCTCGGCCTTGCGGTCTCGATCGACTACGCGCTTTTCATCGTGTCGCGGCACAGGGTCGAGATCGCCGCCGGGCGCTCGTTGGAGGAAGCGGCGGGAAGGGCGGTCGGCACCGCCGGCAATGCCGTCGTTTTCGCCGGAACCACGGTCATCATCGCCCTCGCCGGCCTCTCCGTCGTCGGCATCCCGTTCCTCACCAACATGGCGTTGGCGGCGGTCGTCGCCGTGTTCTTCGCCGTCCTCATCGCCATCTCGCTGTTGCCTGCTTTCCTCGGCATTGCCGGCCGATTCGTCCTCAGCCGCAAGATGCGGAAGGCGGTGAAAGACGGCGCCAATCTCGCAGCGATGCCGCCGGTGAAACACGGCTTCGCCACGCGTTGGGGCCGCTTCGTCACCGGCCGGCCGCTGATTGTCGCAGCTGTGGCGATCGTCGGCCTGGCGGTTGTCGCCATCCCGATGAAGGATCTCGAACTCGGCATCCCGGGCGAGGAATTGGCGCCGGAGCGATTCGACCCAGCGCAAGGCCTACGATCTCATCGTCGGAGAATTTCGGCGCCGGCACCAATGGCCCGCTGCTGATCGTCGTCGACATTCCGGACGGCGTTCCGGCGCAGCCGGCGATGGGCGCGATCCGCGCGCAGCTCGAGGGCATGGACGGCGTTGCCGGGGTCGGCCCGCCGACCGTCAACCAGGCCGGCAATCTCGGCATCCTGTCAGTGATCCCGACGACCGGACCGTCGTCGCAGGGGACAGCCGATCTCGTTCATGCCATCCGCAATTCCGCCGACGAATTGCAGGCGCAGACCGGCGTCGCCGTCCATGTTACCGGCACGGCCGCGATCCTGATCGACGTATCGGCCAAGCTCGGCGACGCGCTGGTGCCCTATCTCATCGTCGTCGTCGGTTTGGCGCTGCTGCTCCTCCTGCTGGTGTTCCGCTCGATCGTCGTTCCGCTCAAGGCGACGCTCGGCTTCCTCCTCACCATCGGGGCGACCTTCGGCGCCGTCGTCGCCGTGTTCCAATGGGGCTGGCTCGCCGACCTCTTCGGCGTAACGCAGATCGGGCCGATCCTTTCCTTCCTGCCCATCTTCATGATCGGCGTCGTGTTCGGCCTCGCCATGGACTACGAGTTCTTCCTCGTCACGCGCATGCGCGAGGAATATCGTCCACGGTGCCAAGCCGAAGGACGCGGTGGTGAACGGCATCACCTTCTCGGGCCGTATCGTCTCCGCGGCGGCGATCATCATGATCAGCGTGTTCCTGGGCTTCGTCCTCGGCGACAACGCGACGATCAAATCGATCGGATTCGCGATGGCGGTCGGCGTGGCCGTCGATGCCTTCATCGTCCGCCTGACGATCGTGCCGGCGGTGCTGGCGCTCCTCGGTCGTTCGGCCTGGTGGATCCCGCGCTGGCTGAACGCGATCCTGCCCAATGTCGACGTCGAGGGCGAACGCCTCCGTCGACATGTCGACGGAGGCGCCAAACCATCGCCGCAGCCGGCCGAATAGCCAGAAGTGACTACCGGAACCGCGCCACGGGCGCGGTTTCGCTCTTCTGCTGTGGACGCTGGAGGCCCGCCTTCGCATAATGGCTGCGAGCGGCCAATTGGCTGGAGAGGGACAGGGAGCGGCTGATGAGCAAGGTCTATCCGGTAACGCCGGAATGGGCGGCGCGAGCCTATATCGACCACGCCAAATATGAGGACATGTACCGGCAGTCGGTCGATGATCCCGACGCTTTCTGGGCCGAACAGGCGAAGCGGATCGACTGGATCAAGCCGTTCACCAAGGTCAAGAACACGACATTCGGCCCGCCGGACGTCTCGATCAAATGGTTCGAGGACGGAACGCTCAACCTCTCGGCCAATTGTATCGATCGCCATCTGGCGACGCGCGGCGATCAGGTCGCGATCATCTGGGAAGGCGACGATCCGAAAGAGCATAAGTTCATCACCTATCGCCAGCTCGCGAGCGAGGTGAACCGCTTCGCCAATGTCCTCAAGGGGCGGGGCGTCAAGAAGGGTGACCGGGTCACGATCTACATGCCGATGATCCCGGAAGCGGCCTACGCGATGCTCGCCTGCGCGCGCATCGGCGCGGTGCATTCGGTGGTCTTCGCCGGCTTCTCGCCCGAGTCGCTCGCCGGCCGCATCAATGACTGCCGTTCCGACATGCTGATAACGGCCGATGAGGGCGTCCGCGGCGGCAAGATCGTCGAACTCAAGCGCCATGCCGACGAGGCGATCGACAAATGCGGCCACGAGGTGCGCACCATCGTCGTCCGTCACACCGGCCATGACGTGCCGATGAAGGAGGGCCGAGACGGCTGGTATCACGAGCTGGCGGCAGAGGTTTCGGACGAGTGCGAGCCGGAGCCGATGAACGCGGAGGATCCGCTGTTCATCCTCTACACGTCAGGCTCGACCGGGAAGCCGAAGGGCGTTCTCCACACCACCGGCGGCTACGCCGTATGGACGGCGATGACGCATGAACTCGTCTTCGACTATCGCGAAGGCGAGATCTATTGGTGCACGGCCGATGTCGGCTGGGTCACCGGCCACAGCTACATCGTCTACGGGCCGCTCGCCAATGGCGCGACGACGCTGATGTTCGAGGGCGTACCGAACTATCCGACCGCCAGCCGGTTCTGGGACGTCGTCGACAAGCACAAGGTCAACATATTCTACACGGCGCCGACGGCGATCCGCGCGCTGATGGGCGCCGGCGACGAGTTCGTCACGCGTACCTCGCGCTCCTCGCTGCGCCTTCTCGGTTCGGTCGGCGAGCCGATCAACCCGGAAGCGTGGGAATGGTACTATCGTGTCGTCGGCGACAGCCGCTGCCCGATCATGGACACCTATTGGCAGACCGAAACCGGCGGCTTCATCATCACGCCGCTGCCGGGCGCCTTCGACCTCAAGCCCGGCTCGGCCAACCAGCCCTTCTTCGGCATCAAGCCCGAGATCGTCGACGCCAATGGCAAGGTCCAGGAAGGCGTGACGGAGGGCAATCTCGTCATCACCGATTCCTGGCCAGGCCAGATGCGAACGGTGTTCGGCGACCATCAGCGATTCGTCGAGACCTATTTCTCGACCTATCCGGGCACCTATTTCACCGGCGATGGCTGCCGGCGCGATGAGGACGGCGACTATTGGATCACCGGCCGCGTCGATGACGTGCTCAACGTCTCCGGCCACCGCATGGGCACGGCCGAGATCGAATCGGCGCTGGTGGCGCATCCGAAGGTGTCGGAGGCCGCGGTGGTCGGCTATCCGCATCCGATCAAGGGGCAGGGCATCTATGCCTATGTCACGCTGATGGCCGGCGAGACCTGGTCAGACGAATTGCAGCACGAACTGAGCGACTGGGTGCGCAAGGAGATCGGGCCGATCGCGACGCCCGACCTCATGCAAAATGCGCCCGGCCTGCCGAAGACCCGCTCCGGCAAGATCATGCGCCGCATCCTCCGGAAGATCGCCGAGGATCACCCCGACCAGCTCGGCGACACCTCGACGCTCGCCGATCCGGCCGTGGTCGACGAACTCGTCGCCAACCGCAAGAACCGCGCGAAGGGCTAGCTCACACCCTCGGCGTCAGGCGGCGGAACAGCCGAAACAGCTGCCACAGGGCCGCCAGACCGATGATGACGTAGACGATCCGCGTGACAAGGGTCGCCGGATCGTCCGCGAAGTCGTCGCCGAAGATGGCGCCGATGACGTCGAAATCGAACAGACCGATCAAGCCCCAATTGAGCCCACCGATGATGGTGATGAAGAGGGTGAGGACGTTGAGAAGTCTGATCGACATGGGCGCCGTCCGGTTCGAGTGTCGCCGCTCTGTAGCCGATCTTCGCTCCGGGCTGAACCGTCCTTGGCGGTGAACGGGCGCTGAATGCCGGGTTCAGGCCTGGCTCAGCGCTGGTGCGCCAGTCTTGCCCCAACATCTTCTGGGGCAGGCAACAATGTCGAATACCAGCCGTTTCATCCTCGCCGTTCTCGCGCTCTTCACCATCGGCATGGTCATCCACGACCCGCATGAGGCGCATCGCCCGCCCCAGCTTCGCGAAGCCGGCCAGGCGGCTGCGATCGTCGGCATGACGGACCTCTGAGGGCAGATCCCCCGCGCTGATCTTGTGGCGCCGGCCTCGCATTCCCATCATTATGGCGCGGCCTGGGCGGTGCTCGGCCATGGCCCCGAGGCCGGGATGCGAGGACGATGAACACGCTCAAGACGGGTATTCTGCTAGCGGCTTTGACGGCCCTCTTCATGGGCGTCGGATACCTCATCGGCGGTACGGGCGGCATGGTGATCGCGTTCGTGATCGCCGCCGGCATCAATCTTTTCAGCTATTGGAACTCCGACAAGGTCGTCCTGCGAATGTATCACGCGCGGGAGGCGAGCCCGGGCGAGGCGCCGGAGCTCTACCGCATCGTGCAGTCGCTGGCGGCACGCGCCAATCTGCCGATGCCGAAGGTCTATATCGTCGACAATCCGCAGCCGAACGCCTTCGCCACCGGCCGCAACCCGGAGAATGCCGCGGTCGCGGCGACGACCGGTCTCCTGCAGCGGCTCGACCCGGAGGAGATCGAGGGCGTCATTGCCCATGAGCTGGCGCATGTGCGCAATCGCGACACGCTGACGATGACGATCACGGCGACGATCGCGGGCGCCATTTCGATGCTGGCGAACTTCGCCTTCTTCTTCGGCGGGGCGCGCAACAACTCCAACAATCCTGCCGGTTTCATCGGCATCCTCGTCGCCGCGATCTTTGCGCCGCTGGCGGCTGCGCTGGTGCAGCTTGCCATCAGCCGCACGCGCGAATATTCCGCTGACCGAACCGGCGCCGAGATCACCGGCAATCCGCGGGGCCTAGCCTCGGCGCTTGCCAAGATCACCAATAGCGCCGCGCATATTCCCAATCCCGATGCCGAGCGGAGTCCGGCGACGGCGCATATGTTCATCGTCAACCCGCTCACCGGACAGCGCATGGATAATCTCTTCTCCAGCCATCCCTCGACCGAGAACCGCATCGCCCGGCTGATGGAGATGGAGCGGTCGACGCCCGGCGCTTCGCCAGGCGCATCACGACCGGTGACGCCGCCGCGGATCGGGCGCAGCGATCAAGCGGCACGCGGCCCGTGGGGCTAAGCGCCCCTCGCCCTCGGGAGGCACGTGAAAACCCCGGCTTGGCTTCCAGGCAGGCGGCTGCCGCGCTTCTCGGCCAGGTGCTGGGGGAAGGCCGTCCGCTCGATGCGGTGCTGGAAAGCGCCTCCTCGCCGCTGACCGGATTGCCCGCACAAGATCGCTCGCTCGCTCGCGCCATCGTCGCCACGGCCCTTCGCCGCCACGGCCAGATCGAAGCCGCGCTGGCCGGTCTGATGGAGCGGCGCTTGCCGAAGAGCGCGGGCTCGCTGCCGTGGATCTTGCAGACCGCCGCGGCACAGCTTCTCTTCATGGAGGTGCCGGACCATGCGGTCGTGTCGCTCGCCGTGCAGGCGGCCGGCGCCGACGGCAAGGCGCGGCATTTCAAGCCGCTCGCCAACGGCGTTCTGCGCAACCTCATTCGTCGGCGCGACGAAATTCTGGCCGGCCAGGATGCGTCGCAGCTGAACGCGCCCGATTGGCTTTGGCGGCGCTGGGTCGCCGCCTATGGCGAGGACGTCGCGCACGCCATTGCGGAAGCCCATCTCAGCGAAGCGCCGCTGGACCTCAGCGTCAAAGACGACGGCGTTTGGGCGGAACGCTTGGGCGGCACGCTGCTGCCGACCGGCACGGTTCGGCTGAACGCCAAGGGACGCATCGAGGCGCTGCCCGGCTATGGCGAGGGCGCCTGGTGGGTGCAGGATCTCGCCGCGACGCTGCCGGCGAAGCTCCTCGGCGACGTCGCCGGCAAGGATATCCTCGACCTTTGTGCGGCGCCGGGCGGCAAGACCGCTGAGCTCGCGGCCGCCGGGGCGAAAGTCACTGCGGTCGATATCGCGCCATCGCGCATAGCGCGGCTGAAGGACAATCTGAAGCGGCTGCGCCTCGAAGCCGAGTGTGTCACGGCCGACGCTGTTTCCTACGCGCCCGGCCGGACTTTCGACGCCGTGCTTCTCGACGCGCCCTGTTCGGCGACTGGCACGATCCGCCGCCATCCCGATATCCCCTGGCTCAAAACGGCGCGCGACATTGCCGGGCTCGCGGGCCTGCAGCGCAGCCTGATCGAGAAAGCGGTCGGCCTGACGCGCCCCGGTGGGACGGTCGTCTTCGCCACCTGCTCGCTCGAGCGAGAAGAGGGCGAGGACCAGGCGAAGGCAGCCGCTGCCGACCTGCCGCTGGAGCCCTGGCCGCTGGAGGTGGCTGAAATTCCCGGCCTGTCGGCGGAGTGGATTTCAGAGGGACGGCTTCGCACGCTGCCGCAAATGCAGCCTGCGCCGGGCATTTCCGGTGGCATGGACGGCTTCTTCGCCGCCCGCTTCCGGCGGCGCTAGTCATTGGGTTTTGCCGCTGCCGCCGTTAAATTGCCCGATCTTTGGTGCCCTGGTAATTCGTAGCGGCCCATGAAACGATTGGATTCGAGGCGGGATGGCGGCTAAATCGACGGCCGCGCGACGGCGCGTGTGGTCTTTCGCGCTGAGCGAAAGCATGCGCCGCTTCGCCATGCGCTATCATCGCAGCATCATCTACCGGCCGCGTTTTGCCGGGGCGACGCCTGATCGCCTGCTGATCGCTCCGACGGACCTGCGCACCGCGGACGCGACCTTGGCGCACGACATCTATGCCGGCCGCTTCGTCTTTGGCGGCGTCGCAATCGACGCCAGCGGCGTGCCGGTTTTTGCTCTCGAACCGCCAAGTGAGGACTGGGCGCGCGAACTGCACGGCTTCGGCTGGCTTCGCCATCTGCGCGCCTCCGAACTGCGCGTCTCGCGCTCGAATGCACGGGCGCTGGTGCGCGACTGGATCCGCCAGGGATCGCGCAATCACCCCGTCGCCTGGGAGCCGGCGGTCATGGCGCGCCGGGTGCTGTCCTGGCTGTCGCAGTCGCCGCTCGTGCTTGAAGGCTGCGACCACGCCTTCTATCGCCGCTTCATTCGCTCGCTGGCGGCGCAGATCCGCGCGCTCCGCCGGATTGCCCAGGACGGTCCGCCGGGCATGCCGCGGCTGACGATGATGATCGCCGTCGCTGCCGCCGCCGTGGCGCTGCCGGATCAGGACCGTTTCCTGCGCCAGGCCGGCCGCCGCCTCGAACTCGAGCTGCAGGCGCAGATCCTGCCCGATGGCGGCCATATCAGCCGCAGTCCGGCGGCGATCCTGGAGATTCTCGCCGACCTCCTGCCGCTGCGGCAGGCCTATGCCGCGCGCAGCCTGCAACCGCCGCCCGGCATGATCCAGGCGATCGACCGGATGATGCCGATGGTGCGGTTCTTCCGGCATGGCGACGGCGCCTTCGCCCGCTTCAACGGCACCAGCGATACGCCGGTGGATCTCATCGCCACTGTTCTTGCCTATGACGACGCGCGCGGCACGCCGATGCTGAGCGCGCCTCATACCGGCTATGAGCGCCTCGCCGGCGGCCGCAGCATCGTCATCATCGACACCGGCAAGCCGCCGCCGATCGCGCTCAGCGGCGAGGCTCATGCCGGCATGCTGTCTTTCGAGCTGTCGAGCGGCTCGAACCGCATCATCGTCAATTGCGGGTCGTGCAGCGTCGAGGGATCTCGCCTCCATCGCCTGTCGCGAACAACGGCGGCGCATTCGACCCTCAGCGTCAATGATTCATCGTCCTGCCGATTCCTCATGGGATCGGCGATGGCGCGCCGCTTCGGCGAAGTCATCGTCGACGGTCCGGACACGGTGAAGGCGGAGAGGGCGGTCGACGAGGACGGCGCCCATTTCGTCATCGCCAGCCATAATGGCTTCGCCGAGCGCTTCGGGCTGATCCATGAGCGGCGCATCAAGCTGTCGCCGAGCGGTCAGCGGCTCGACGGCATCGACCGCCTGCTCCCGACCCGCGGTGGCCGCGGCCGGGGCGCCAAGAACGAATATGCCATCCGTTTCCACCTCCACCCGAATGTCGTCGCGCGGCGCTTGAACGAGCCCGGACACGTTCAGCTGAGCCTCCCGGACGGCGAAACCTGGCAGTTTGCCGCCGATCAGGAGGTGACGCTGGAGGAGAGCATTTTCTTCTCCCAGACGCACGGGAACCTCCGTAGCTCCCAGCTGGTCATCACGGGAAAGCCGCAGAACCGCGACAGCGTCGCTTGGTGGCTGCAGCAGACCGGGCTGTCGACGCGCAATCGTGCCGCGGGATAAGCGCCGCTTCGTGATTTGACCGATGGCGGAATCGTGCTATCGGCGTTGCTTTCCTACCGCTTGCCTGACGTCGCCGTGGTCACCCTCGCCAAGACTTTTCCCGTTCGCGACCTGACCCCGGTGAAGCGAGCGCTGATATCCGTTTCCGATAAGACCGAACTCGTCGAATTCGCCCGCGAATTGACGGCGCTCGGAATCGACATCGTTTCGACCGGCGGCAGCCATAAGGCGCTTGTCGACGCCGGCATCCGGGCGACGGAAGTCGCTTCCCTGACGGGCTTGCCCGAGATGATGGACGGGCGCGTGAAGACGCTGCACCCGGCGGTGCATGGCGGCATTCTCGCCATTCGCGACGATGCGGAGCATCAGGCGGCGATGGAAAGCCAGAATATCGGCGCGATCGACCTCGTCGTGGTCAATCTCTACCCGTTCGAGGCGACCGCCAAGAGCGGCGCTTCCGACGCCGAGATCATCGAGAATATCGACATTGGTGGGCCGGCTATGATCCGCGCGGCGGCCAAGAACCATGCCTATGTCGGCGTCATCGTCGACCCGGCGGACTATGGTCAGGTCCTCGCCGCGCTGAAGGAGAATGGCGGTTCGCTGCCGATCGCGCTGCGTCGCGAGCTTGCGGCGAAAGCCTTCTCGCGCACGGCGGCCTATGACACGGCGATCGCGAATTGGTTCGCGTCCCGCGGCGCCTTTTCGGGCGAACCGCGCTGGCGCAGCTTCGCCGGCGAACTCCGCGAGACGCTGCGCTATGGCGAGAACCCGCATCAGAAGGCGGCGTTCTATTCGACCGGCGAACAGCGGCCGGGCGTCGCCACGGCGCGGCAGCTGCAGGGCAAGGAGCTCTCCTACAACAATATCGGCGACACCGATGCCGCCTTCGAACTCGCTGCCGAGTTCGATCCGGCCGAAACGGCCGCCGTTGCCATTATCAAGCACGCCAATCCGTGTGGCGTGGGGACCGGCAAGACGCTTGCCGAAGCCTATGCCAAGGCGCTGCGCTGCGACCCGGTCTCCGCCTTCGGCGGCATCGTCGCCGTCAATCGGCCGCTAGACGCCGAAGTAGCGGCGGAAATCACCAAGATCTTCACCGAGGTGATCATCGCGCCAGAAGCCGGCGACGAGGCCAAGGGCATCGTCGCGGCGAAGAAGAACCTCCGCTTCCTTCTTACCGGCGGCCTGCCGGATCCGCGAGCCGCCGGCGCGATTGTTCGCTCCGTTGCCGGCGGTCTGCTCGTGCAGGACCGCGATGCCGGACATATTTCACGCGCCGATTTGAAGATCGTGAGCAAAAGACAACCGACGGAGGAAGAGCTTGAAGATCTTCTCTTCGCCTTCACCGTCGCCAAGCATGTCAAATCGAACGCCATCGTGCTGGCCAAGGGCGGCGCGACGGTCGGGGTCGGCGCAGGTCAGATGAGCCGCGTTGATTCCTCCTTCATTGCGGCGCGGAAGGCCGAAGAAGCGGCGAAAGCGGCGGGTCTCAGCGAAACGCTGGCCAAGGGCTCCGTCGTTGCATCGGACGCTTTCTTCCCGTTCCCCGATGCGATGCTCGTTGCCGCCGACGCTGGCGCGACGGCTGTGATACAGCCCGGCGGGTCGATGCGCGATGACGAGATTATTGCCGCCGCCGACGAACGCGGATTGGCGATGGTACTGACCGGAATGAGGCACTTCTTCCATTGAGCGCGAAGTTCACCAAATCCCCGACGTTGACACCTTTGGTGATACTCTGGACCGACGCGTCGACGTGTGGCTATTGTTAATGATGGGCAGGCAAAAAGCTGAGACTAGGCGGCAGGTAAATTGGCTGATCGATCGGCCAATTGCGCATCGGGGCCTGCATAATATCGCCAGGGGCATTCCCGAAAATTCGCTCAGCGCTTTCGACGCGGCCATCAGGGCGGCGCTGCCGATCGAGTTCGATGTTCGCCTCACGGAAGATCAGCAGGCGATCGTCTTTCATGACGGCAATCTACAACGCCTCACCGGCGTCAACCGGCAGGTCGCTTCGACCTCGCTGCGGGAAATTCAACGACTGCCCATTGCCGGTACGGATGAGCGGCCTCCATCTCTTGAGGAGGCGCTCGAATTCATCGACGGCCGGGTGCCGGTTCTGATCGAGGTGAAGGCAAGCCGCCCGCCCGGGGAACTGGAGGGGACGGTGTTCAAGGCGATCAGGGACTATAATGGCCTTGCCGCCGTGCAGTCCTTCTCGCCGAAGTCGATGCGCTGGTTCCGCGAGAACGCGCCGGGAGTCATCCGCGGCCAGATCTCGGGCACCTATCGTCTGCACGACCTTCCGTCATGGCACCGCTTTTTCCACCGGCATTTGCTGATGCTGCAGAATCAGCCGCCCGGATTTCGTCTCTCATCATGTCGGTTGCCTCGGCTTGCCAGCATCGCGGCTGTGGCGTCGCCTTGGCGGTCCGCTTCTGGCGTGGACGGTGCGCTCGGTCAACGATCTCGACCGCGCGCGCGGACGCGCCGACGGTCTGATCTTCGAGGGCTTCGATCCGCTGCAGATCGGCATGGGCGGCAAGGCCGCCGCGGGTAGCTCGGCCTAGCTCGGGCGATCCTGGCCGGCACGCACGGTCAAGAGCAGCAATCCTCCGACCACGAAGAACACCACCAGCATCGAAATGCCGAGGCGCTGGCTGTCGGCGAGCGCGGTAACGGTAGCGACGGTGAGCGTTGCGGCGAAGCTGGTGATCTTTCCCGACAGACCGAACAGTCCGAAGAATTCGGTGATCTTGTCCGGCGGCGATAGCTTGATCATCAGCGTTCGTCCCGCCGATTGCATCGGTCCGGCGACCGCGCCGATGACGCCGCCGAGGACGAGATAGATGCGTTCGCCGAAGGAGGCGAAGAGGCCGTCACCCGGTGTCGGGCCATCGGCCGAAAGGAAGAAGAAGACGTGGCTCTCGTCGATGGAAAGAAGGCCGATGCTCGCCAGCGTGATGAGGATGAGCGAGCCGATGATGACCGGCTTGGAGCCGAGGCGGTCGTCGAGACGGCCGCCGACAAAGGCGCCGAGCGTGCCGGTGATGGTGAGGAGGATGCCGAACATCCCGACCTCGGTCGTCGTCCAATCGAAGATTGAAACGGCGTAGATGCCGCCGAAGGCGAACAGGCCGAGCAGGCCGTCATTGTAGATCATCCGCGCGATGAGGAAGCGGAAGATGTTGCCGTAGCGGCGGACGCTGCGAAGTGTTGCGGCGAGCTCTCTGAGGCCGTGGCGGACGGCGGGCCGCACCGCCATGCGACGTGGCGCATCGGGCGTGAACAGGAACAGCGGCAGGACGAAGACGATGTACCAGATGGCGGAGAAGGGGCCGCTGGCGCGGTCGCCGCCATGGTTGGCCGGGTCGAGGCCAAGGAGCGGCGTCAGGCCGAAGAAGGTCTTGCCGTCTTCGACGTCACCGACGAGGAGGCCGAGCATGATGACAAGGCTGACCAGCCCGCCGAGATAGCCGATCGCCCAGCCGGTGCCGGAAAGGCGACCGAGCCGGCTCGGCGGCACGAGGGTTGGCATCATGGCGTTGTTGAAGGTGGTGGCGAATTCGGCGCCAATGGTGGCGACGATGAAGCCGATGATGGCGATGGCAACGCTGCCGGGCTCGGCAAACCAGAGAAGCGCACAGCCGATGATGAGCGGAAGCGAGAAGGCGGCGATCCATGGCTTGCGGTTGCCAGTGGCGTCGGCGATGGCGCCGAGCATCGGCGAGAAGATTGCGATAACGACGCCGGCCGCGCCTGCAGCGAAGCCCCAGATCGCCTGGCCGGAGACTTCATCGGCGGCGACATAAGAGGCGAAATAGGGGGCGAAGATGAAGGTGGTGATGAGGGTGTAGTAAGGCTGCGCCGCCCAGTCGAAGAAGAACCAGGAGATGACGCCGCGCCGGCTGGCATAGGGCGCGGCAGACGCGACGGCTCCGGGGCCGTCAGTCGGTATTGTCATCAGCGGCCCCCAGTTCCCACCCCTTGGCGTGGCCGGCAGTGTCTGCCGGATCGTGCGTTGCAATCAAGGGCGCTTGGTGTGCTTCCGCAACGAACGCACCGGTTCTCCGGCCATGACGTATTCACCGGCTTCGAGGCGGCGGGCGAGGCCGGCCGTCCAAGCTGCGGTGGCGGCAAGGGCGCCGCTCCACAGGCCGAGCAGGTCGGCCATATGCGGCGGATCTGCGCGGTCGGGGAAATTGGGCGCGAGACTGTCGAGGTAGCGCAGGTTGTCATCGGCGCGGCGGCTCGTGTCGCGCAGGAGGGCGGCGGCCTTGCCGCGTGGCAGGAGGTGCATGAAGGCAATGCCGGCACCCAACTGCTCGAGGTCGAAGCTCGTCAGCGCCGTTTCGAGTCGTTCGCTGAATTCGGCACTGCCGGCCTTCGTTATTTCGTAGAGCGTGCGGCCGGGACCTTCGGCGCTCTCTACCTCACCGACGGAGCGAAGCTTTCCCTCTTTCGTCAGCTGTTTGAGCGCGTGGTAGATCGAGCCCGGCCGCACCGTCGTCCATGTTTCGACATGCCACGACTGGAGTTCGCGGTGGACAGCGTAGCCGTGCGCGCGCCGTTGCGTCTTGAGGATTCCGAGAACGAGGAGACGTACTGCCGACATTGATCGATCCTACGGCTAATCAAACTTGACTAGCGCCGAAAGGGCAGCTAGGGAACTGCTAGTCAAATTTGATTAGTGGTTACGCACATGGATATGGAAGAGATCGGCGGTTACATCCTGGCGACCTTTCCGGGCGTCACGGTCGACGAGACGACGCCGGACCGGTTCTATTTCTACGACCCGGAGCAGAAGTTCCCTTTCGCCACGATCGTCACCCGAGACAACGAATACGACCCCCATTCTCACCTCGACCGTGAGGGCGTGTTTCGGCTCAATATCGGTATCGGCAAGACAGCTTTCGTCCGGCTGTTCGGGGAACCGCTGACCAAGCGCGACGGGTTCGACGATCGGTATGATTACGCGGTGCTCGACCGGCTGATGCCGCATCCCGTCTACGGCCGCATGTACTGGGTGATGGTGCTCAATCCGGGCGCGGAGACGCTGGCGGCAGTGAAGGACCTGCTGGCCGAGGCCTATGCGGAAGACGTCAAAAGACATGATTTGAAGGCAGCGCGGCGGCGTTAGGCAAATGGCTTGACTCCCCCCCAGCTCTGGAATCCATATGAGAACAAAATAGGAACAGAATGCTCGGGCAAAGGCGTTTCCGCGTCGCGGTAAAAAATCATGGAGCAGGCTCAAATCCACGCGCTTCGGCGCGAAATTGCCGCCATTGAAGGCCGGGCTTCAGCGTGGGAGTCGCTCAGCGAAATAAACGCTCTGCCCTCGCTTGAGGGTCGCCTTGCCTTCGGTGTCGAGGCGCTCGACCGGCATCTTGGCGGCGGGCTGCCATTGGCGGCGCTGCATGAGATCCGCTCCGACGAGACGCGCGGTTCGGGCGCGGCGACCGGCTTCGCAACGGCGTTGCTGACGCGCCTCGCCGCGATCCAGGCAAAGCCGATCCTGTGGATCGAGGAGGAGATGGCGGGCGTCGAGGCGGGGTTGCCCTTCGGAGGCGGCATGGCGCGGTTCGGCCTCGATCCGCACCGGCTCATCCTCATCCGCGCACGCAAGGCCGAGGACGCGCTGTGGGTGTTCGAGGAGGGCCTCCGCTGCACCGGTGTTGCCGGCGCGCTGCTCGTCCTCCGCGCTTTGCCGCGCGCGTTCGATCTCACCGTCAGCCGCCGCCTCGCGCTTCGTTCCGCCGCGCATGGCGTGATGGGGCTGCTCTTACGTCAGGCGAGCGAGGCCGAGCCCGGCGCCGCGACGACGCGTTGGCGGATCATGCCGCGGCCGGCGGCGATGATGGACAGCTTTGCCGAAGGCATCGGCCGCCCGGCCTGGAGGGCCGAGCTCGAAAAGAGCCGCCTCGGGCCGGTCGGTCAGTTCGATCTGGAGTGGGATCATGGAGCCAAGCGTTTCGCGGAGCCTGAAGCGGCGATATCTGTCGGTCGTCCTGCCGTATCTTTCGACCGACCGCGTCGCACGGCTGGCGCTGGGGCGGAGCTGGCGCTCAGACAAGCCGGCTGACGGCGAAGCCCCGCTCGCCATCGTCGACAAGATCAGAAGCGCGATGCGGCTCGTCGCGCTCAACGCGCCCGCCTTCCGCCTCGGCCTGACGCGCGGCCAGGCGCTGGCGGAAGCACGCGCGATCTATCCGTTGCTCGAAGCGGTCGAGGTCGATCCCATCGGCGACGCCAAGCTCCTGGGCGAGATCGCCGACTGGGCCGACCGCTACACGCCGCTGGTCGCGACCGATGGCGCCGATGGGCTGATGCTCGATATCACCGGCTCGGCCCATCTCTTCGGCGGCGAGGCGGCGATGGTCGCCGATCTTGTCGCTCGGCTCGCGGCACAGGGCTTTGCCGCCGGTGCCGCCATCGCCGACACGCCGGGCGCCGCCTCTGCGGCGGCGCGCTTCACGACGCGTCGGGTGATCGCGGCCGACGGCGCGGCGGAGATGCTGAAGCCGCTGCCGATGCTGGCGCTCCGTCTGCCGTTGGAAACGGTGGCGATGCTGGACCGGGTCGGGCTGAAACGTGTCGGCCAGCTTATCGGCGCGCCGCGGGCGCCGCTTGCCGCACGCTTCGGCGCCCGCCTCATCCAGCGGCTCGATCAGGCGCTGGGCCAAGAGGAAGAAGCGATCTCGCCGCGCCGGCCGATGCCGGAACTGATGGCGGAGCGCCGCTTCGCCGAGCCGATCAGCCTCGTTGCCGATATCGCGGCCTCCGTCGCCTCGCTCGCCGGCAGCCTTGCCGAACGGCTCGAGCAACGCGGCATCGGCGGCCGCCAGTTTGAGCTGTCGCTTTATCGCGTCGACGGCGTCGTCTCACGGACCGCTATCGGCACCGGCCGGCCGCTCCGCTCGCCGCGGCTGATCGGCGAACTCTTCGCCGAGAAGTTCGACCTCCTCGGCGACGAACTCGATGCCGGCTTCGGTTTCGAGATGGTGCGTCTGTCCGTGCTTGCCGTCGATGACGACAGGCCGGCACAGATCGATCTTGCGGGAGAAGCCGATGGTGACGCCGATCTCTCCCGCCTTGTCGATCGCATCGGCGTTCGCCTCGGGCTCGACCGCGTCGTTCGCATGTCGCCGCGCGAAAGCCATGTGCCGGAGCGCTCGGCGGCGGCGATCCCGGCGAGCTACGGTTCGGCGGCGCTCGCCTGGCCGGAGGCGGCGGAGGACGAGCCGATCGACCGGCCGCTCCGCCTCTTTGCTCGCGCCGAGCCGGTCGAGACGATCGCTCGAAATTCCGGAAGGGCCGCCGCTTCGTTTCCGCTGGCGGCGGGCGCTCTATGAGGTTGTGCGCGCCGAGGGGCCGGAGCGGATCGCTGCCGAATGGTGGCGCGAGGACGGCCTCACCCGCGACTACTATCGCGTCGAAGACAGCGCCGGTCATCGCTTCTGGCTCTATCGCGAGGGCCTTTATGACCGCGAGACAGCGGCGCCACGCTGGTTCCTGCACGGGCTGTTCGCATGAGGGGCCAGCTACCTTCTCTTCTCTCTCCCCCCTTGCGGGGGAGAAAGTCGCGTCCCGATTTGCGAAGCAAATTGCTGGCGCGACAAGAGGGGGGTGAGGCAACAAAACGATGGTTGGGCATCGCGATACCCCCCACCCGGAGCCCGGCTCGCCAAGGCTCGCCGCTCTCCGACCTCCCCCTCAAGGGGGGAGGTGAAGAATTAGGCGCTGTTCCTTTAGATCGGCGTCACGACGACCAACTCAGCAGAGCGCGCGCTGGGGCCGTGCCAGACGGCCTCGATATTGTTGCCGTCGGGGTCGAGGGCGTAGGCGGCGTAATAGCCGGGATGATAGGGCCGCTCGCCGGGCGCGCCATTGTCGGTACCACCGGCGGCGAGGGCCGCTTCATAGAAGCGCGCGACCGTTTCCTTGTCCTTCGCCTGAAAGGCGAGGTGGAGCCCTTGGGTCAGCGGCTCGCCGGTGCCGACGAACATCTCGTCGATGATGAAAAAGTGCTCGGTTTCGGTGAAGAGCGGAACACCGACTGCTTCCGCCACTGCCTTGTAGAAGCGCTTCGATGCCTCAAGGTCCCGAACCTTGAGGTGGACGTGGTCGATGAACCGGCCGCGATGAAGTTCCATGACGTTGCTCCAATAGATGTTGCGAGAGAACGTATAGGGAACGACTGGAGGCGGCAACAGCCATGACCGCCTTCTACGAACTTGCCGTCACCAGCAATTTCTCGTTCCTCCGCGGCGGGTCGCATCCGGAGGAAATGGTGCGGCAGGCGCAGGCGCTTGGACTCGCCGGTATCGCCGTCGCCGACCGCAATTCCTTCGCCGGCGTGGTGCGCGGCCATCTGATGGCGAAGGAGGCGGGGCTGCCCTACCGCGTCGGCGTCCGCCTCGTCTTCACCGACGGGTCGCCCGATGTCTTCGCCTGGCCGACCGACCGTGCCGCCTATGGCCGTCTTTGCCGCCTGCTGACGCTCGGCAAGCGGCGGGCGGAGAAGGGCGACTGCCTCCTGACGCTCGCCGATCTCATCGCGTGGGGCGAGGGGCAGATGCTTGGCGTCATGCCGGGAAGGCGTCTCGATGCGGCGCTTGACGAGACGCTGACGCAACTGGCCGACGCCTTTCCCGGCGCGGTGCGGCTGATGGCCGCGATGACCTACGGGTCGGGCGATTGCCGTCGGATGGCGCGGCTGAAGGATCTCGCCGCAAGGCACCGGACGCCGCTTTGCGCCAGCAATGACGTCCACATCCATCACCCCGACCGCCGGCCACTGCTCGACGTCATCACCGCGATCCGCGAGCATGTCACCGTCGCCGAAGCGGGGCGGCGGCTCGCCATGAATGCCGAACGCCATCTCAAGCCGGGCGAGGAGATGGCCCGGCTCTTCCGCGATTATCCGGAGGCGATCGAGGAAAGCGCCAAGGTCTTTTCGCGGCTCAATTTCTCGCTCGACGAACTCGCCTACCAATATCCCGACGAGCCGACCGGCGCCGGGCCGACGCCACAGGCGGCGCTGCTCAAACTGACGGAGGAAGGCCTGAAGCGCCGCTGGCCGAACGGCGTGCCGGCGAAGATCCGCGGCCACATCGATCATGAGATGCAGCTTATCGAGCAGCTCGAATACGCGCCCTATTTCCTCACCGTCTACGACATTGTCCGCTTCGCCCGGTCGCAAGGGCATCCTCTGCCAGGGCCGCGGCTCGGCCGCGAATTCGGCCGTCTGCTACGCGCTCGGCATCACCGAGGTCGATCCGGAGCGCGTCGATCTCCTCTTCGAGCGCTTCATCTCGCCGGAGCGGAACGAGCCGCCGGATATCGACGTCGATTTCGAGCATGAGCGGCGCGAGGAGGTGATCCAGTACATCTATGAGAAATACGGCCGCGACCGCGCCGGGCTCGCCGCCACCGTCATCTCCTATCGCTCGCGCTCGGCGATCCGCGAGGTCGGCAAGGTGTTCGGCCTTTCCGACGATGTGATTGGCGCGCTGTCGGGCTCGATCTGGGGCTGGTCGTCGGACGGGATCAAGCCGGAGGAGGCGGCGCGCATCGGCCTCGACCCGGAGGCGCGGAATGTCCGTCAGGCGCTGGCGCTCGCGCATGAACTCACCGGCTTCCCGCGGCATCTGTCGCAGCATGTCGGCGGCTTCGTCATCACCCGCGACCGGCTCGACGAGGTGACGCCCGTCGCCAATGCGGCGATGGAGGATCGCACCACCGTCGAGTGGGACAAGGACGATCTCGATGCGCTCGGCATGCTCAAGATCGATATCCTGGCGCTCGGCATGCTCTCCTGCATCCGCAAGGCGTTCGAATTCCTCAAGCGCGACTATGGCGAAGACCTGACGCTGGCGACGATCCCGGCCGAGGAGCCTGAGGTCTATCGCATGATCCAGCGCGCCGACACGATCGGAACGTTCCAGATCGAGAGCCGGGCGCAGATGACGATGCTGCCGCGCCTCAAGCCGGCCAATTACTACGACCTCGTCATCGAGGTGGCGATCGTCCGCCCGGGGCCGATCCAGGGCGACATGGTCCATCCCTATCTCCGCCGGCGGCAAGGGCTGGAGAAGGTGCACTATCCCTCGCCATTGCCGGAGCATGGACCGCCCGATGAGCTTGAGCGCGTGCTCGGCAAGACGCTCGGCGTGCCGCTGTTCCAGGAACAGGCGATGAAGATCGCCATCGTCGCCGCCGGCTTCGAGCCGGGCGAAGCGGACAAGCTTCGCCGTGCGATGGCGACTTTCCGCCGGACCGGGACGATCCATAGCTTCCGCACCAAGATGGTCGAGGGGATGACAAGCCGCGGCTATGACCAAGACTTCGCGGAACGCTGCTTCAAGCAGATCGAAGGCTTCGGCGAATATGGCTTCCCGGAAAGCCATGCGGCGAGCTTCGCGCTGCTCGTCTACGCCTCGGCCTGGATCAAATGCCATTACCCGGACGTCTTCTGCGCGGCGCTCCTCAATGCGCAGCCGATGGGCTTTTACGCGCCGTCGCAGATCGTCCGCGATGCGCGCGAGCATGGCGTCGAGGTGCGGCCGGTCGACATCAATCTTTCCTGCTGGGATTGCGAGTTGGAGAGGGAGTTATTCTTAAACCCTCCCCTAGACGGGGAGGGTCGGTGCGTAGCGCCGGGGAGGGGTGAGCCTTCCGCGGAGGACAGGTCACCCCCACCCGATCGGCTGCGCCGATCGACCTCCCCCGTCGAGGGGGAGGTCGAGCATGATGCTGGCTCGCTCGCGTATCCAAAAGGCGCATGTGTCGATGCGAGAAGACATTCGCGCGACGCATGCCGTCCGGCTCGGCTTCCGCCAGATCAAGAGCTTCGCCGAGGCGGATGCGGAGCGCATCGTGGCCATGCGCGGGCGGGGCTATGATTCGGTGCGCGATCTGTGGCTGCGCACCGGCCTGACGCGCGGCGCGATCGAGCGGCTTGCCGATGCCGATGCGTTCCGCTCCATCGGCCTCGACCGGCGGGCGGCGCTCTGGGCGGCGCGCGCGCTCGATGCCGGCGCGGCGCGCGAGCGGCTGCCGCTGTTCGACCGACCCGAGCTTGCCGGCGCGCGCGAGCATGAGCCCGATTTCGGCCTGCCGCCGATGCCGCTCGGCGAGCATGTCGTCAACGACTACCGCTTCCTCAGCCTGTCGCTGAAGGCGCATCCGGTGTCGTTCCTGCGCGCAGAGGATCACCGCGCTCGGCGTCATCCGCAACGAGCAGCTTGCCGAAACCGCCTCGGGGCGGCGGGTCCAGGTCTCCGGCCTCGTCCTCGTCCGGCAGCGGCCAGGCTCGGCAAGCGGCGTCATCTTCATGACGCTCGAGGACGAAACGGGCGTCGCCAATATCGTCGTCTGGCCGAAGACCTTCGAGAGCCTATCCGGCCCGTCGTCCTCGGCGGCCGCTTCATCACCGTCACCGGCAAGATCCAGAATGAGAGCGGCGTCATCCATGTCGTCGCCGACCGCATGGAGGATCGGACGGCGATGCTGGCGACACTGACGGAGGAGGGCGCCGATCTCGAATCGCTTGCCCGCGCCGACGAGGTGAAGAAGCCCGGCCGCGACGTCAGGGGCGAACGCGGCGCCAGAGGGGCGCCGTTCAGGCATCCACGCAACGAGCCGATCCCGGCCGATATGGCAGCGCTGATCGAAGAAACCCGATCAGTGCTGCCGAAGGGGCGGAATTTCCACTAGCCGGCGAAGCCCCTGGCTACATCTGCGCCAGCGAGATGATGTTGCCGTCCGGATCGGTGAACCACGCGGCCTTGCCGTTGCCGTCGGGCATGGTGACGACGTGGTTCACCGTCTTCAGGCCGGGCAAGTCATAATCCTCAAACTTCACGCCCCGGCCTTCGAGGTCGGCGATCTGGCTGTGCAGATCATCGACCAGGAACGACAGAACCGTCGCGGCGCTCGGCTGGTGGTTGGGGCGCTGATAGACCAAGATCATCGACCCGTTGCCGGCCTCGAAGGCAACAGTCTCCGAGTTTATCTCCTGGGCAACCTTCAGGCCGAGCGTGTCTTTGTAGAACGCCCGCCCGGCGCCGATGTCCCGAACAGCGATTGTTCCTGCGCATTGCGATGAACCAAGCATCGTTATGCCTCCCATTTGTTATCCGCGGCAGGCTATCACGCCGATCATGCAACCAGAAGCTTATGCTCGGTTGTAGAAAATCGCCCCGTCAGGCATCCGGCGCTATTTCGGCGGCAGCGTCGCAACGAACGCCTTGGCGACGTCGAGCATGCGGTCGAGGCCATAATCGATCGCTTCGTCCGAACTCGACCCACAGGAAGCCGGCGGAGCGCCGCCCGCCCATTTCCATAGGGATGCGCCCGGCCAGGCGAGCGCTTCGTCGAAGCGCTCCTTGCCGACACGAAAGAGAAACCGGTCGCCATTGACGCCGCAGACCATATTGCCGTTGAGCATCCAGCATAGGCCGCCGAACATCTTCTTTTCGTCGACGCCGGCCTCGCCGCTCAGCCTGGCCCTGATCAGATCGGCAAGATGCTCTTCGTACGCCAAGGGGGACCTATGCCTTGGCCCCGGCCATCTTCAGGACGCGCTTCCATTCCGCTTCGGTGACTGGCTGAACCGAAAGGCGGGAGTTCTTGACCAGCACCATGTCCTTCAACGCCGGCTCGGCCTTGATGTCGGCCAGCGTCACCGGCTTCGGGCAGCGGCTCAATGGCGGCGATGTCGACGCATTCCCAGTCGGTGTTGGTCGAATTCGGGATGCGCCTCGGCGGAGACCTCGACGATGCCGACCACCGCCTTGTCGTCGCCGGAGTGATAGAAGAAGCCGCGGTCGCCCTTCTTCATTGCGCGCATATTGTTGCGGGCCTGGAAATTGCGGACGCCGTCCCATTCCTGGCCCTTGTCTGCCGCGCTTCACCTGATCGTCCCACGACCAGGTGCCCGGCTCGGACTTGAACAGCCAATAGGCCATCGCGCGTCTCCTTTTCTGACGGAAAACTAGCGGCGGGCTTTCGGTGCGTCGAGCGTCAGTCGGCCTCGGCGCGGAGCGGCCGGCTCATCAGTGCCGTCGACGGCGTCGTCGACCGAAAGCTTGCCGGCAAGGACGGCGGCGACCGCGGCGGTGACCGGCATCGAGATGCCGCGCTCGTCGGCGATGCGGCGGGCGATGTTGGCGGTGGGGACGCCTTCGGCGAGCAGGTCCGGGATCGGCCGGCCGTCGCCGAGCGCAAGGCCGACGCTGTAGTTGCGCGACTGCGGCGAGGAGCAGGTGAGGATGACGTCGCCAAGGCCGGAAAGGCCCATCAGCGTTTCCGACCGGGCGCCGAAGGCTTCGGCGAAACGGCGCATCTCGGCGAAGCCGCGCGCGACGAGCGCCGCGCCGGCGCTGGCGCCGAGGCCGCGGCCGGCGACGATCCCGGCGGCGATGGCGAGCACGTTCTTCAACGCGCCGCCGAGCTCGACGCCGATGATGTCGGTCTCGGCATAGGGACGGAAAGCGGGGCCGCCGAGCGCGCGGCAGAGTCCGAGCGCCAGCGCCTCGTCGGCCGCGGCGATCGTGACGGCGGTCGGCAGGTTCTTGGCGACGTCGGCGGCAAAGCTCGGGCCGGACAGGACGGCGATCGCCGCAGTTGGGAGCACTTCGGCAGCACCTCGGACAGGCGTTTGCCGGTGTCGAGTTCGATGCCCTTGGCGGCGACGACGATCGGCTTCGCCGTCGCGAATGTGGGCGGCGAGGTCTGCGTCGGCGGCGCGCAGAGCCTGCGCTGGCACGGCGGCGATGACGATGTCGGCGGCGACGGCATCGTCGCGATCTCGGTCGACGCCGATGATCGGCAATTGTTCGCCCGCCAGGAGCGGCGGCGAGCGCCGTACTGCGTTGATCGCGGTGACGATCGCCTCGTCGTGATCATAGAGCGTGGTCGTCCGTCCGGCGCGGGCCGCGACCAGCGCCAGCGCCGTTCCCCAGGCGCCGCCGCCGATGACGCCGACGGTCTCGATGGTCATGCCTTTGCCCCTTTTGCTCCGGCGCCGATCTTCGGCTGACGCCGCGTCGAGCGGCCAGCGCGGCCGTGCGGCGAAATCGAGCGGATCGCCAAGCCCTGCGCTCAGCCGTTCGATGCCGGCCCAGGCCACCATAGCGGCATTGTCGGTGCAAAGCGCCAGCGGCGGTGTGATCAGCGCAAAGCCGCGCGAAGCGGCCAGCTCGGTCAGGGCGGCGCCGATCGGCCTTGTTGGCGGCGACACCGCCGGCAACGACCAGTGTCGGCTGCGCCGGGCTCTCTTCGCCGAGGAAGCGGTCCATGCGCGTGCGCCGTGCGGTCGGCGACGACGGCGGTGACCGATTGCTGGAAGGCGGCGGCGAGGTCGGCGACATCGTCGTCTCCGACCGGAGCCACGGCCTCGGCTTCGAGGCGGACGGCCGTCTTCAGGCCGGAGAAGGAGAAATCGGCGCCCGGCCGGCCGAGCATCGGGCGCGGCAGGTCGAAGCGATCGGGGTCGCCATCGGCGGCGGCCGCTTCCACCGCCGGCCCGCCGGGATAGGGGAGGCCGAGCAGCTTGGCGGTCTTGTCGAAAGCCTCGCCGAGGGCATCGTCGATGGTGGTGCCATAGCGGCGATAGTCGCCGAGGCCGGCGACTTTGACGAGCTGGGTGTGGCCGCCGGAGACGAGAAGGAGGAGATAGGGAAAGGCGAGGCCGTCCGTCAGCCGGGCGGTCAGCGCGTGCGCCTCGAGATGGTTGATGGCGGCAAGCGGCTTGCCGGCGGCCATCGCGATCGCCTTGCCGGTGGTGAGGCCAACGAGGAGCGCGCCGATCAGCCCGGGGCCGGCGGTGGCGGCGATGCCGTCGAGATCGGCGAAGGCGAGGCCGGCCTTCTTCATCGCTGCGGCAATGGTGCTGTCGAGCGCTTCGACATGGGCTCTGGCGGCGATCTCCGGTACGACGCCGCCAAAGGCGGCATGATCGGGCTGGCTGAGGACGATGTGCGCGCGTATGTCGCCGGGACCGTTGCCCGCGCCCTCGACCAGGGCAGCGGCCGTTTCGTCGCAGCTGGTCTCGATTCCGAGGACGATCATGCCGGGTTTTCCCAAGGGCTTCGGCGCGGCGTTCAATTTCCGGCGGATGCACTAGAGTGCGCGCGAACCGCCCCTAGCATCGGGATCGATAGCCTTGCAAACTGCGCTCCTTCGCATCGGCACGCGCGGCAGCCCGCTGGCGTTGGCCCAGGCGCGCGAGGTCGCCACCGCGCCTCGCCGCGGCCCATGGCTGGGAATGCGACGCCGTCGAGATCATGCCGATCGAGACACCGGGCGATGCGATCCTCGACCGGTCGCTGTCCGAGTTCGGCGGCAAGGGGCTTTTCACCGTCGAGATCGAGGCGGCGCTGAAGGACGGCCGCGTCGACATCGCGGTCCATTCGGCCAAGGATCTGCCGACGGAGCTGCCGGACGGGCTTGCCATCCGCGCCACGCTGCCGCGTGAGGATGTGCGCGATGCCTTCCTGTCGCACAAGGCGACGGTGCTGGCGGAACTGCCGGAAGGTTCGGTGTTCGGCACGTCGTCGCTGCGGCGCAAGGCGCTGGTGCTGCGGCTCCGTCCCGATCTGAAGGTCGTGGAATTCCGCGGCAATGTCGCGACGCGGCTCAAGAAGCTGGAGGACGGCGTCGCCGACGCGACGATGCTGGCCGCTGCCGGGCTGAAGCGGCTCGGCCTTAGCGACAAGGCGACCAGCTTCATCGAGGTCGGCGACTTCCTGCCGGCTGTGGGTCAAGGCACGATCGCCATCGAAGGCCGTGCCGATGACGACCGCGTCGGCGAATGGCTGGCGCCGATCAACGATCCGGCGACGTTCACCGGTCTTGCTGCGGAGCGCGCCTTTCTTGCCGCGCTGGACGGTTCGTGCCGCACGCCGATCGGCGGTCTCGCCGTGATCGACGGCGATCGCATCGGCCTCGACGGCATCATCGTCAAACCGGACGGCAGCCAATTCCATCGCACCGAGCGAGCGGGCGCAATCGCGGATGCCGAAGCGCTCGGCCGCGACGCCGGCGAGGAACTGGCGCGGCGCGGCGGACCGGACTTCTTCTCGTTCGGCGCATGAAGCTTCTCGTCACGCGGCCATTGCCGGACGCCGAGGCGACGGCGGAACGCCTCCGCGGCCTCGGCCATGAGGTGATGGTGCAGCCCTTGCTGCGCACCGAGCTCCTGCCTCTGGCCGCGACCGTCGATCCCGCTGCGCTCGCTGTCACCAGCCGCAACGGCGTTCGCGCCCTGGCTGCCTGGCCGGAGGCGAAGGCTTGGCGGCAGCTGCCGCTGTTTGCGGTCGGCGAGGCGACCGCGGCTGCGGCGAGGGAGGCCGGCTTCGTTGACGTGCGCTCCGCCAATGGCGACGGCGTAGCCCTTGCGGATTTGATCGTCGCGACACGCACGCCCGCCGACGGCCGCATCCTTTATCCGGCTGCGGCGGATCGCTCGCCGCTGGTCGAGCAGCGCCTCAGCGCTGCCGGCTTTTCGGTTGATACCGTCGTCGCCTATCGCATGGTGCCGGCTGACGTCCTCAACGACGCCATTGTCGATGCGCTCACGGCGGGCGAACTGGATGGCGCACTCCTCTATTCGCGACGGAGCGCCGAGATCTTCGTTGGCCTCGTCGATCGCGCAGGCATTCCCGAACGCTGATCCGGTTGCGGCTGTTGGTGCTGTCGCCGGCGGTGGCCGAGGTCTTTGCCGGCCGGGCCGTTGGCGGCATTGATGTCGCACCGAGCCCCGGGAAGATGCGCTGATCGGCTTGATTTCGGCGGTGCGTTAAGGGCCTTGAAGAAAAATATGCCCTAAACTGTCGGCGATGCCGGCCCTATCTCAATCCAGGTGCAGTCATGGCGGCGAATGAAGGTCAACCGAAACAGAATGCCGGGCAGGCGCGGTCGCGCCGGCGACCGGTGACCATCGACCTGCCGGCTGATCGCGTGACGCCCTCTGACGAAGCTAAGGCGGAAGAGCCGGCGTCGGCGCAGACTGGTGTTCCGGTGAGCATCGCCGGCGAGGAGCCGGCCAAGTCCGAACCGCCACGGAACGATGAGAGCGCCGCTGATGCCGGCACGCCTCCGCCGCGGTCGCCGCGCCAGCCGGCGGCCGATATCGGTCGGCCGCCACCGCGTTCGTCCAACGCCTTTGCGCTGATCACTTTCGCCGTGATTGGGGCGCTCGTCGTCCTGCTCGGCGGCTATCTGTTGATGTTCACCGACATTCTGCCGCCGCCCGGCCGCGACACGGCGGACAATGCGCTGGCGGAAACGCAGCGGCTGGAAGACGAGATCGCCACGCTGCAGCAGCAGCTTGCCGCCGTGCCGACAACCGACCTGACGCCGCTTGCCAATCGTGTCGCGGCGCTGGAACAGGCAACCGCCGGCATCGCTGCCCTGCAACAGCAGGTCGCCGATCTTGCCACCACGATGGCGGACAACCAGACGGAGCAACAGGCGATCGCCAATGATTTGGCGGAGCTCAATCGGGAGACGACAGCCGCAGCGGCCGCCGGTGGCGATCCGCAGGCGGCAGCCCAACTTGCCAACGAAATCAATGCCTTGTCTGATCGTTTGGCGGCGCTGGAAGGCGCCGGGCCGTCGCAGCAGGTGGTGGCGCTGCAACAGGGACTGCAGGATTTGCAGACGCAGGTCGTCGCGCTCGCCGAGACGACGCAGACGTTGGCGGCAGGCGCGGAGAATCAGAACCGCACCGCCGATGCAGCGCGTGTGCTCGCCTACAACAATCTCCGCGCCGTCGCTGAGGGCGATGGTCCATTTACGGCAGAGCTCGCCGTCCTCACCGAACTGGGCGTTCCCGGTGATGCCTTGGCCGGCCTTCAGGCGGACGCCGCGACCGGCGTTCCGAGCAAGGCAACTTTGGCCGCCGGTTTCCCCGACGTCGCGGACGCGATCCTGCAGGCGACCAACGAACCTGATGCCGCGGCCGGCTTCTGGGCGCGCCTGGTGGCGAATGCTCAGAACGTCGTCACCGTGCGGCCGAACGTGCCGATCGAGGGCGACACGCCGATCGCCATCGTCTCGCGTATGCAGGCGGCCATCGATGCCGGCAATCTCGCCACCGCGCTCAGCGAACGCGCGACGCTGCCGCAGGCCGGGATCGACGCCTCGACGGATTGGGCTGCGGACGTGCAGCGGCGCATCGATCTCGACGCGGCCCTTGCCGATCTCGCCGGCGCGCTCCAGCCGCAACAAGCGCAGTGATCGGGACGTCATGATCCGTGCCATCTTCTATGTGCTGATCATCTTCGCGCTGGCGGCCGGCTTCGCCTGGCTCGCCGACAATCCCGGCGCGCTGACGCTGTCCTTCCGCGACTACGACATCCAGACGACGGTGATGGCGGCGGCGATCTTCCTGGTCGCGATCCTCGTGGTCGCACGCCTTCTCTGGCTGCTTCTCCGTGGCATCATCCGGGCGCCGCGCCGCCTGCGCCGGCAGGTCGCGGAGCGTCGTCGCGAACTTGGGCACAATGCGCTGACGGAAGGTTTCATCGCCGTCGGCTCTGGCGATGCCAGCCTTGCCTCCTACTACACGGCTGAGTCGCGCTACTACGCGCAGCATGAACCGTTGGCCCTGCTGCTGGCGGCCCAGACGGCGCAGCTGACCGGCGACGATATGGGCGCGCGGGCCGCCTATGAGGCGATGCTCGCCGATCCGAAGATGCGCGTCCTTGGGCTTGCGCGGTCTCTTCCTCGAGGCGCGGCGGCGCGGCGACACGGATGCGGCGCGCAGCTTCGCCGCGGCCGCCGATCACGAGAAGCCCGGGCTGTCCTGGGCTGGCAGCGCGTTGCTCGAATATCAGGCGGCCGACGGCGAATGGACCGAGGCATTGTCGACGCTCGCCAATCTCACCAGCGCCGGAACGATCGACGCCGAGCGCACCAAGCGGCTGCAGGCGGTGCTGCGTCTCGCGCGGGCGATGGATCTGGAGGACTCCGAGCCGCAGACGGCGCGCGACCTCGCCTTCGAGGCGCACCGGCTGGTGCCGGAGCTGGTGCCGGCGGCCGTCGTTGCCGCGCGCCTGGCAACCCGTCTCGGCGATCCGCGGCGCGCCGCCAAGGCGATCGAAACGACCTGGAAGATCGAGCCGCATCCCGACCTCGCCGCCGCCTATATGGACGTGCGTCCAGGCGAATCCGGTCGCGATCGGCTGAAGCGCATCGCCCATCTCGCCAAGATACGCGCCAACCACATCGAAGGCCGACTGGCCATGGCGCGGGCGGCGATCGACGCGCAGGACTGGCCGGCGGCGCGCGAAGAGCTGCGCGGCATCCTCGCCACCGAGCCGACCGAGCGCGCTTTTCTTCTCATGGCGGAGATCGAGGAAGGCGAGCACGGCGATATCGGCCGCGCCCGCGATTGGCTGGGCCGCGCCGTGCGCGCGCCGCGGGACCCGACCTGGGTCGCGGACGGCTATGTGTTCGATCATTGGGAACCGGTGTCGCCGGTGTCCGGCCGGCTCGACGCGTTCGAATGGAAGGTGCCGGCGGGCCGGCTGCCGAATGCCGATGAGCCGGATCATGACGCCGCGCTCATTCATGAGCCCGGGCCCGCCGAAGCCGAGCCGGTGATTTCGCCGCCGGCCATCATCCCTCCGGTCGCCGTGGCCGAGCCGGTGAAGGAGAGCGGCGAGGAAAAGCCAGCCGAGGTTCCGGAGCCTGCGCCTTCGGCTGAAGGAAACGGCGCTGCCGTCGAACCGCCGACGCATCAGCCCGACGATCCCGGTCCCGAGCCGGAACCGGAGTTGGAGCCGAAGCCGCAGCCCAAGGCCGAGGAAGAAACGCCACCGGCAAAAGGGAGGCGGTTCAAGCTGTTCCCGTCCTAGGCGACAGTTGCTGTTCCGGCCTTTCGCGTCCTATAAGCCCGCGACTTTCCCAGCGCGGGCGATCCAATCATGGCCGACATCAAGAAGGTCGTTCTCGCCTATTCGGGCGGGCTCGATACCTCGATCATCCTGAAATGGCTGCAGAACACCTATGATTGCGAGGTGGTGACCTTCACCGCCGATCTCGGCCAGGGCGAGGAACTCGAGCCGGCCCGCAAGAAGGCCGAGATGCTCGGCATCAAGGAGATCTATATCGAGGATCTGCGCGAGGAGTTCGTCCGCGATTTCGTCTTCCCGATGTTCCGCATGAACGCGCTCTATGAGGGCGTCTATCTGCTCGGCACCTCGATCGCCCGGCCGCTGATCGCCAAGCGCCTGGTCGAGATCGCCCACGAAACCGGCGCCGATGCCATCGCCCATGGCGCCACCGGCAAGGGCAACGACCAGGTCCGCTTCGAGCTGTCGGCCTATGCGCTCAATCCGGACATCAAGGTGATCGCGCCCTGGCGCGAATGGGAGTTCAAGTCGCGCACCGAGCTCATCGAGTTTGCCGAGCAGAACCAGATTCCGGTGCCGAAGGACAAGCGCGGCGAAGCGCCGTTCTCGGTCGACGCCAACCTGCTGCACTCCTCCTCGGAGGGCAAGGTGCTGGAGGATCCGTGGGAGGAGGCGCCGGACTATGTCTACCAGCGCACCGTGTCGCCCGAGGATGCGCCGGACAAGGCGACCGAAATCAAGATCGGCTTCGACAAGGGCGACGCCGTCTCGATCAACGGCAAGGCGATGTCGCCGGCGACGCTGCTTGCCGCGCTCAACGATCTCGGCCGCAACAATGGCATCGGCCGGCTCGACCTCGTCGAGAACCGCTTCGTCGGCATGAAGTCGCGCGGCATCTACGAGACGCCGGGCGGCACGATCCTTCTCGCCGCGCATCGCGCCATCGAATCGCTCACGCTCGACCGCGAGGCGGCGCATCTCAAGGACGAGCTGATGCCGCGCTATGCCGAGCTGGTCTATTACGGCTTCTGGTTCTCGCCCGAGCGCGAGATGCTGCAGGCGCTGGCCGACAAGAGCCAGGAGCGCGTCGAGGGCGAAGTGCGGCTGAAGCTTTACAAAGGCAATGTCATCGTCGTCGGCCGCAAGTCGCCGCAGTCGCTCTATTCGGATGCGCTCGTCACCTTCGAGGACGATCGCGGCGCCTATGACCAGAAGGATGCCGAAGGCTTCATTCGCCTCAATGCGCTCCGCCTCAGGACCTTGGCGCGCGCAAACGGTCGACTGGCGGCGGCTGAAACGCCGAGATCGGGCGGCCGTCTGTGGCGCATGGCGGCGGCGCTTATGCTCGTCGGCGCGCTCGCCGGCTGCGGCAAGCCTGACGACACGACAACGACCGCCGACGACACGGCGCAAACGTCAGACACAGCCGCAGTGACCTGGCTGTTCGTCATCCAGGGCGAGGTGACGGCGATCGCCGATGGCACGCTGACGATGAGCGTGCCGCATTCCGTGGTTGCCTTCACCGATCGGCCGGAGCGACAGACGCAGCTCATGGATGTCGCCGCGTTCGTCGACGTCGCCTGGGCCGAAGATGGCGATTTCCGCAGCAATCCGCCGAACGCGTCCCTGATCGACGAGGCGAACCGTCAGATCGACGTCGTCGAAATCCAAGGCATGACCTTGGATGGCGATGTGCTGACGGTGACCTATCGCGAACTCAACGGCGGCACGCCCGCCGTCGGCGATTTCGTTGCGCTGACGATCGACGCCATCCCGACGCCGGTCAATGGGCAGATCACCGATCTCACCGATGTGGTCAATCCGCAGATCACGGACAATGTCGAGCAGACGGTCCGCTAGGTCGAAACCTTATTCGGTGTCCTCTTCCTCCTGCGCCTGATGGCGCAGGGAGGTGAGCGCCGAACTGACGAGACCGGTGGGGACGGCGATGATGCCGAGCCCGACAAAAAGGATGATGCCGGTGAACAGTCGGCCGCCGGCGGTGATGGGATAGACGTCGCCATAGCCGACCGTCGTCAGCGTCACCACCGCCCACCAGATGCCGTCGAAGACCGAGCGATAGGCGTCGGGCTGGGCGTCGTGCTCGAAGATGTAGATGCCGACGCCGCAGACATAGATCACCAGGATGGCCATGAAGGCGAACGCTATGAGCTCGCTGCGGACGAGGCGGAGGGCGGCGCGGATATTGTCGAAGGCATCGGTGTAGCGGACGATCTTGAAGAGCCAGAAAAGCCGGACCAGACGAACGGCACGCAATGCGCGGTAGTTGGCGCCGAGGCTCAGATAGAACGGCAGGATCGCCACCAGGTCGATGATGCCAAAGAAGGAGAAGATGTAGCGCAGCGGTCGTTCGGCCATGGCGATGCGCAGGCCGTATTCGACGGTGAAGAGGAGGACGGTGACGACCTCGATGGCCCTGAGAAGCTGGGCTGCCCAGTTCGGCAGATCCTCGATCAATTCCACCGCGATCGATATCAGCGAGAAGATGATCAGGCCTTGCAGGATGAACGGGACGGTGCGGCCAAGGCGCGGGTGATCTCCCTCGAGAATGGCGCGGATCGGTGCCCGCCAATCAGCTGCTTCTTCGCTCATCGCTATGCCCCCGTCGGTTCGCCAGCATAACGCCGACGGCGGCACCAAGGGCATGGTTCGGCACCGAGATTCAACAGCTTGCCGTGTCACTTAGGCGCGCTGCCGGGGCGGCGGGCTTGTTGGGCGAGGGGAAGAAAGCCACATAAAAGCCGAGCGTCATAAGGAACACATCGCCAAAATGTCCTGGTCGATCACGCTTTTCCGGATCGCCGGCACGGAAATCCGGATCCATCTGACCTTCTTCCTGCTGCTGCTGTGGTTTGCCGTTATCGGTTACCAGGCGGCGGGTTGGTCGGGTGCGGTCGACAGCACGCTGCTGATCCTCGCTGTGTTCGGCTGCGTCGTCCTGCATGAGCTCGGCCACGTGGTGACGGCGCGGCGTTACGGCATCACCACGCCTGATATCACGCTGCTGCCGATCGGCGGATTGGCGCGCTTTTCGCGCATGCCGGAGAAGCCGTCGGAGGAGATGATCATCTCGATCGCCGGGCCGGCGGTGAACCTCGCCATTGCGGGCATCCTCGTCCTGTTCGGCGCGGATTTGTCGCTCAACCCCGACGCCATCACGACCTATGGCCAGGGCTTCATCTCGCAGCTGGCGGTGATCAATCTCTATCTCTTCGCCTTCAATCTGATCCCGGCCTTCCCGATGGATGGCGGCCGAATCCTGCGCGCCATCCTCGCCTTCCGCATGGACCGCCGCCGCGCCACCCAGATTGCGGCGCGCATCGGCCAGGCGCTCGCCATTGCCTTCGTCCTCGCCGGCTTCATCTGGGGCAATTTCCTGCTGATCTTCGTCGCCGTGTTCGTCTATCTCGCCGCGGCCGGTGAGGCGGGTCAGACCGGCCTGATGGAGATCGCCGGCCGGGTCCCGCTCGACCGCGCCATGATCAAGAACTTCGAGAACCTGTCGCCGCAGGCGACGGTGGGCGACGCCGCCGACGCCATATTGCGGACGACGCAGCACGAGTTTCCGGTCGTCGACGGCGCCGGCAGGATGCGCGGCGTCGTCACCCGCGCCGCGATCGTCGCGGCGCTGAAATCGCACGGGCCGACGGCGCCGGTGCTCGAAGCGATGGCCGAGGCCCCGCAGGTGCCGGTCGGCACGCCGCCTGCGCGGTCGTCGCAGGCAGATCATGCAGGGCGGCGCGCCGATCGTCGGCGTCGTCGATGCCGAGGGCAAGCTCATCGGTTACGTCTCCCAGGAGAACCTCTCCGAGCTGATGATGCTCGGCGACGGGCTCCATCCGGCCACGCCTGCGGCGATCGGACCCTGGAGCCGGGCTGGCCGATCTTAGCCATTTCGCGTAAAGGCTGATTGCCTTCGCCGCGGCAGAACCTATATTCGCGGCGCAGTTCCCGCCTTCCTCCAGACACCGAGTACAATTGCGATGGCCCTGCGCAACATCGCGATCATCGCCCATGTCGACCATGGCAAGACCACCCTGGTCGACCGCCTGCTCCAGCAGTCCGGCGCCTTCCGCGACAACCAGCGGGTCGCCGAGCGGGTGATGGATTCCAACGACCTCGAGACGCGAGCGCGGCATCACCATCCTCGCCAAGGTGACCTCGGTGGTGTGGAACGACACCCGCATCAACATCGTCGACACGCCCGGCCACGCCGATTTCGGCGGCGAGGTCGAGCGCATCCTCGTCATGGTCGACGGCGCCATCGTGCTGGTCGATGCCGCCGAAGGGCCGATGCCGCAGACCAAGTTCGTGCGTCGGCAAGGCGCTGGAGATCGGCCTCAAGCCGATCGTCGCCATCAACAAGGTCGACAAGCCCGACGCACGCCCGATCGAGGTGGTCAACGAGGTGTTCGACCTGTTCGTCGCGCTCGACGCCAGCGAGGAGCAGCTCGACTTCCCGATCCTCTACGGCTCGGCCAAGCAGGGCTGGATGGCCGACGCGCCGGAGCGGCCCGAGGCGACCAGGGCATGGCGCCGCTGTTCGATCTCGTCCTCGAAGCACGTGCCGCCGCCGGAGGTCGAGGACGGCGCCGTTCCGCATGCTCGGCACGACCATCGAGGCCAACCCCTATCTCGGCCGCATCCTCACCGGCCGCATCTTGTCCGGCATCGATCAAGCCGAACCAGCCGGTCAAGGTGCTCGACCGCGACGGCGAGCGTGGTCGAGAAGGGCCGCGTGTCCAAGATCCTCGCCTTCCGCGGCATCGAGCGCCCGCCGATCGACGTCGCCGAGGCCGGCGACATCGTCGCCATTGCCGGGCCTGCGAACGGCACCGTCGCCGACACGCTCTGCCGCGCCGGAGGTCGACCGAGCCGCTGCAGGCCCAGCCGATCGATCCGCCGACCCTGTCGATGACCTTCCGCATCAATGATTCGCCGCTCGCCGGCCCCGAGGGCGACAAGGTGCACGAGCCGCGTCATCCGCGACCGGCTGCTGCAGCGAGGCCGAGGGCAATGTCGCGCTCGAGGTCGAGCGACGCCGCCGATCGCGACACCTTCGTCGTCTCCGGCCGCGGCGAACTGCAGCTTGCCATCCTGATCGAGACCATGCGCCGCGAGGGCTTCGAACTCGGCGTGTCGCGTCCGCGCGTCGTCTATGCAGCGCGAAGAGGACGGCCAGCTGCTCGAGCCGATCGAGGAAGTCATCATCGACGTCGACGAGGAGTACTCCGGCGTCGTCGTGCAGAAGCTGTCCGAGCGCAAGGCCGAGCTGGTCGAGATGCGCCCGTCCGGCGGCGATCGCCACGCGCCTCGTCTTCCACGTGCCGACGCGCGGCCTGATCGGCTACCAGGGCGAACTGCTGACCGACACGCGCGGCACGGCCGTGATGAACCGCCTGTTCCACGACTACGAGCCGTACAAGGGCGACGATGCCGGGCCGGCGCAACGGCGTGCTGATCTCCAACGAGCGACGGCGAGGCGGTCGCCTATGCGCTGTGGAACCTCGAGGATCGCGGCCCGATGATGATCGAGCCGGGCTCGAAGGTCTATCAGGGCATGATCGTCGGCGAGCACACCCGCGGCAACGATCTCGAGGTCAACGTGCTCAAGGGCAAGCAGCTCACCAATATCCGCGCCGCCGGCAAGGACGAGGCGGTGCGGCTGACGCCGCCGATCCGCATGACGCTGGAGCAGGCGCTCGCCTATATCGCCGACGACGAACTGGTCGAGGTGACGCCGAAGTCGATCCGCCTGCGCAAGGCGATCCTCGACCCGCAACGAGCGCAAGCGCGCCGAACGGTCCAAGGCGGATGTGGCCTAGGCCCTAGAACAACCTGCAATTTGTATAGAAGCAACGCCAGGGTGTAGACTTGGCGTATGTGTCCGAGGTCTTGTGTCTCGGACGGTCTTTCCATGTGAACACGGGAGGGTCAGCAGCGACTGATTACATTGTTTCGGTCTTGCCGCCAGCGCGACATTGCTGGCGTCTTGCGCGAGCACCCGAGAACGTTGCGCTCATTAGTAGTGGTGCTGCCATGGTGCCAGCGGGAGACCACAACCCACAGTCTATTGTTACGCTTCACCATGCCGTGGGCGCGCGTGGACCGTCTGCGGATGGCAGTCTTGAGACATTCAACGAAGCCGCTGCCCACCTCGCCAGCGACACGTGCAGCGCCTACAAATCCATTCAATCAAACCGCTTGGATCGCAGGTTGAGGTGTACTTCTACTGCTTCACCGCACTGGTCAATGTGGAAACGAAGCTACCGCCACCTCCGACCGTTGTGCATGGAGGCTAGGTCGGACATCGATCTAACAGATGCAATATGAAGGGAGCAGCGGCCGCGACCGGGCGAAACGCGGTCGCCGTTCTTTCACGCAAACTCCTGAGTTCGGCGTGGCGAACATGGGCACGCGCCAGCTTTTGGTCGAGCGCTAACGCCTGAAATAGCGGTCGATCGCAGCTAGCCTGCCCGGCCGCAACATTTCGTCCGGCGGCCCGACGGCGGCGACGCGGCCTTCGTCGACAAAGGCGAAGAGGTCGGCGGCTGCCGCCGCATCTTCCGGTGCATGGATCGCCATCAGCACGGTGAGGTGCCGCTCCTTCCTCAGCGCGTCGACGAGTCCAATCATCTCGATGCGAAGGCCAGGGTCGAGTCCGGTGAAGGGCTCGTCGAGCAGCATCAGCGGCTTGTCGCGGACGAGGGCGCGGGCGATGGCGACGCGCTGGCGCTGACCGCCGGAAAGCTCCGACGGGCGGCGCTTCTCCATGCCGGCGAGATCGACGCGCGACAGCGCATCGGAAACGCGGTGCATCTGCTCGCCGTTGAGACGCAGCCGCGGATCGAGGCCGAGGCCGATATTCTGCGCCGCGGTGAGATGCGGGAAGAGATTGTTGTCCTGGAAGAGGATCGACAGCGGCCGCTGCCGCCGGCGGCAGATCGGTGAGGTCCCGGCCCTCGAAACGAATGCGCCCCGACGCCGGCTTGGCGAAGCCGGCGATGGTATGGAGCAAGGTCGTCTTGCCGCCGCCGGACGGACCGATCAGCGCGCAGAGCGCGCCCGCCGGCACAGCGAGGTCGTAGTCGACGGCGAAGTCGGGATAGACGAGGCGGACGCTATCGAGTTCTAACAAACCAGCCTCCCGACCAGCGCTGCGCGATGAGGAACATCGCCAGGACGAGCAGCGTCAGCAGCAGCGATACCGACGCCGCGTCCGCCATGCGATAGGCGCCGAGGCGCTCATAGATGAGGAGCGGCAGCGTGATGAGGCCGCCCGAGCCGAAGAAGGCGGCGACGCCGAGATCGCCGAGCGACAACGCGATCGCCATCGTCAGGCCGACGATGAGCGGCGATTTCAAGAGCGGCCAATCGAGCAGGCGCAGGCGCGCGAGGCCGGCGAATGCCGAGGCTGTCGGCGACGCGGCCATAGCGTTCGGTCGCGAGCAGCAGCGGCGGCTCGACATGGCGATAGGTGAAGGGAAGAGCCATCAGCGCGTTGACGACGATGATGAGCGGGATCGCCACGGCATAGGGGTTGACCAGCGGACGCAGGACGACGAACAGGCCGGCCGACAGCGTCAGCGGCGAGATGACGAGAACGAGCAGCGCCGCGAGGCTGATGAGGTCGGCGCTGCGCTTGCGGCCGATGCCGAGGCGGAGATGCGCGGCTCAGCGTCGCCAGACCGAAGGCGAGGGCGACGGAGAGCAGCGCCGGCGGGAATGCCGATGGCGAGGCTGGTCACCAGCGCCTGCACGACGCGCGCATCGACGAGCGAGGCCAGCGACGCCGACGCCGGCGACGGCGATGGCGGCGAGCGGCGCGACGACGAAGATGCCGGTGGCGGTCAGCGTGAGGCGATCGAAGGTCCGGGTCGCGCGCTGCGGCGATGTCCGGGCGGATGGCGCGCAGGCCGGTCGGGATCGCTTCCGGCGCGCGACGGCTGAGGAGGAAGGTGAGCGGCGCGAGGAGCGCCAGGCAAGCGCCGATCTGCAACGCCGCGCAGCAATGCGGCGCCGCGGAAATTGGCGTCGAAGCGGACCGCCTCGTAGATCGCGACTTCGAGCGTCGACACGGCGCGGTCCGCCGCCGAGCGCGAGGACGATCGCGAAACTGGTGAAGCAGGCGAGGAAGATCAGCGCGCCGATGCCCGGCGCTCTCGCGCAGCAGCACCGGCAGATCGATGAAGCGGAAGACGGCGCAAGGGCGGCATGCCGAGCTGCGAGGCCAGCCGCCATTGCTCGGCGCCGACCGAGGCGAGCGCGGCAAGATAGACCCGTGCCGCGAGCGGCGCGTTGAGAAGGAGATGGGCGATGAGGACGCCCGGCAGGCCGTAGATCCAGCTGCCGTAGTCGAAGCCGAAGCCGCGGGCGATGTCGCCGAGCCAACCGGAGCGGCCGAACACGGCGACGATGGCGAAGACGGTGACGATCGCCGGCAGCACGCGTCGCAACGTTGAGCGCGGCGATCAGCGCCGTCGGCCCGAAGAAGGCGTGCGCCGCGCCAGCGCCAGCGCGATCGCCGCGCCGGCGAGAAGCGAGATCACCATCGACAGCCCGGCCTGGATCAGGCTGATGCGGATCAGCTGCCAGATGTAGGACCGGCGGCCCGAAGCTGCCGTCTCGCCGCCGGCGCCGAGAACCGGCGATCAGCGCCAGCCCGACCAGGACCGCAATGAAGGCGAGCGGCGACGAGGCCCGGGACGCGGTTCATCGGAGGGCGCGCGCGCGATCTCAGCGCGTCATCGCCGACAGCCATTCGTCGATCCAGGCGCGGCGATTGGCGTCGACCTCGTCCGGGTCGGCATCAGCAGCGAGATCGTCGGCTGTCGGCAGATCGGCAAAGACCTGCGGCAAGCCGTCCGTCGGGCGTCACCGCCGGATACATCCAGTTGCCTTCCGGGATGGTCGACTGGAAGCGCGTCGCTGGTCATGAATTGCAGGAATTCATGGGCGAGCTCGGGCTGGTCGGTGCCGGCGACCATGGCCGCGACCTCAACCTGCATCATGTGGCCTTCGGAGAAGATCGCCGCGCGCGTAGCGGTCATCGTCCTCGACGGCGATGTGGTAGGCGGGCGAGGTGGTGTAGGACAGAACCATGTCGGCCTCGCCGTCGAGGAAGAGGCCATAGGCCTCAGACCAGCCCTGCGTGACGGTGACGATGCGCGGCGCCAGCGCAGCCCATGCGTCGGCGGCGCCATCGCCGAAGACTTGCCTCACCCATAGCAGAAGGCCGAGGCCCGGGCTCGAGGTGCGCGGATCCTCGATGATGACGGTCGGACCGTTCGGATCGTTGACGAGGTCGGCGAGGCTCGTCGGCGGGTTTGGCAGCGCTCGGTGTCGTAGACGAAGGCGAACCAGCCCCAGTCGAACGGCACGAAGGTGTCGTCGTCCCAGGCGACCGGCAGATCGAGATCGGAGAGATCGAGGCCGTGCGGGGCGAAGAGGCCGCTGCCACGCGCCGCGGCGATGAGGTTGGTGTCGAGGCCGAGGACGACATCGGCGTCGGTCGTTGGCGCCTTCGAGCTTCAGCCGTGCCAAGAGTGTGCCGGCATCTTCGCTCGTCGACCCATCTGAGCGTGCAGCCGCATATCGGCTTCGAAGCGTTCCTTGATGGTGCCGCCCGGGCCCGTATTCGCTGGTGAAGGAGCTAGTAGGTGTAGACGGTCAGCGTCGGCCATTCCTGCGCGGAGGCGGAGAGTGACGCGCCGAGGAGCGCGATCGCTGCGGCTGCGCGATGTGGCGGAACTTCATGGTCGTTGCCTTTCGTTGGCTGCGGACGGAATCCGGGCGGGGAAAGACGAGGCGTGACTTCGGTCGTGACATCTCAGTCCCTCCGCCGGCATGATCCGGATCAGGTTCTATGGGTTGGCCGATTGCCTCTCAGCCCCGCGCGAAAAGCCGGGGCACCCCAAGAGATGACGGCAAAGTTAGGGCGGTCGCCGCGCTAGCGCAAGAGCGACAAGATGGCCGCTATGGACCGCTTTCGCCGCTGCGTGCCATAAGTCGGCCCCTCGCTGGCAAACGGAGCGGCGGCATGGCCTTCCTCGATTACGACAAGCTGGAGCAGACGCCGGTCGAGCATGACCCCTATGACTGGCTCGTCGTGCCGCAGTTCGTTCGGCCCGATGCGTTTCCGTCGATCGTCGAGGATTATCCGGCTGTACCGGGGGCGGGCTCCTATCCGCCGTCCGTTCTCGACATCAAAGGCCGCTTCGCCGAGCTGATGGCGGAACTTGACGGTCCGCTCTTCCGTGCCGCAGTGGAACGGAAGTTCGGCGTCGACCTCTCCGATCGGCCGACGATGTTCACCGTGCGCGGCTTCTGTCGGCGCAAGGACGGCGGCATCCACACCAATTCGACGACGAAGATCGTCACTGTTCTCCTCTATATGAACGAGCCGTGGAATGATCCGGGTGGACGGCTGCGTATCCTGCGTAGCGGCACCGACCTCAACGACTATGTCGCCGAGGTGCCGCCCGATGGCGGCACGCTGCTCCTGTTCCTGCGCTCGGATCATTCTTGGCATGGGCATGAGCCGTTCGAAGGCGCACGCCGCGCGGTGCAGATGAACTGGGTGACCGGTCCGGAGGTCGTCGCCTATGAGCAGCGCCGACACCGTCTTTCGTCTCTCCTGAAGGGCTTTGGCCGTTCGCGCCGGGCCAATCTTGAGCGCGACCGACAAGGCGCAAGCTAGGCCCGTCTTGACCGACGAAATCCGTCGCACCTCGTTCGCCCGCCTGAACGCGGCGCTTATCGGCATGGGCCTCAACCGGCCGCGCAATCTCGTCATCTGGACGATCATCATCGGTACGCTGGTGCGGCTCGCCACGGCTGCGCTTTATGGCTTCGGCAATGGCGAGGGCTACTATCTCGCCACCGCCCGCCATTTCGCCCTCAGCTATTTCGATCAGCCGCCGCTGTCGCTGTGGATCGCTTGGGCGACGATGAACCTCACCGGCTCGGAAGCCGAGTTGGTGATGCGGCTTCCCTTCATCCTCATGTTCGCCGGCTCGACCTGGCTAATGTATCGCTTCGGCGCGGTTCTGTTCGGCGAGAAGGCCGGCGCCTTTGCCGCTTTCCTTCTCAACGTGTCGCCGGTCTTCGCCGGCATGGCGGGCGTGTGGATGCAGCCGGACGGGCCGCTGATGCTGTTCCTGCTGGCGACCATGCTGTTCGTCGCCAAGCTTGCTCTGGCGCCGGAGAAGGGGCGCCAACTCGGGCTGTGGGCCGGCGTCGGCATTTGCCTCGGCCTGGCGATGCTGGCGAAATATCACGCTGCCCTGATCGTGGTCGGCGTGATCATTTTCGCCGCCACGAGCAAAGCGCATCGGCGCTGGTTCGCCGAGCCGGGCCCCTATATCGCCGCAGCGATCGCGCTCGTCCTGTTCCTGCCGGTAATCATCTGGAACGCGCGAGAACGATTGGGTGTCGTTCGCGTTTCCAGGGTGGGCGCATCACCGACAATGTCGGCATCCATCTCGACTGGTTCGCGCGCATGATCGGCGGCCAGATCGCCTATATCGGGCCATGGGTGTGGCTGCCGATGATCGTCTTATTCTGGCGCGCGCTGCGCCGCGGCCCGTCCGGCGGGGTGTCCTGGCTTCTCGTCTGCACGGCTCTGCTGCCCGTGATTGTCTTCACGCTCGCCTCGCTTTGGGCGCCGCTCGGCTGGCATTTCCACTGGCAGGCGCCGGGCTATCTGATGCTCTTCCCGTTGCTCGGGGCGGCGACTGTGCGCTGGGCCGAGGACAGACGCCGCGGCGTCGGCGGCTGGCTCGTCGGCTCGGCCATAGTGACGGCGGCGATCATGCTCGTCCTGACGACGCAAGCGAGCACGGGCTGGATGCGCATCTTTGTGCCGGACTCGCTGCGGCCAAGTCTCGAAGGCATCTCCGACCCGACGCTGGAAGGCCTCGATTGGAACGCGCTGCGCGACCGCGCCGTGGAGGAAGGTTGGCTCGACGCCGATCATCTGTTTGTCGTTGCGCCGCAATGGCATGTCGCTGGCAAGGTCGACGTGCAACTCGGCCGCGACTTGCCGGTGGTTTGCCTGTGTCAGGATCCGCGCAACATCGCCTTCGGCTGGGACCACAAGGATTTTGCCGGCTGGGATGCGCTGATTGTCCTTCCGCCGGGCTACGTTCCGGATGCCGAGGCGACCTACGGCCCGTATTTCGAATCGCTGGAGCCGTTGCCGCCCGTCGAGGTCATGCGCGGCGGACAGCCGGCAATTGAACTCCGCCTTTACTATGCAACTGGCTATGACGGCGGCTACCCGTTGCCGCTGCCGCCCTGATCGCAGCCAAGATCGGCGCGACTGTCGTGTTGTTTCGCAGGGCGGTGGCTGCTAGCCAGAAGCACTCCGGCTGGTCTGGCCGGTCGGGCCTCTGACCAGCGGTGACGTCGTCTTTGTCGTTCTTTCAGCGCTCACTTGAAGTCGATACCGGCAAGCGCTTCACGCTGGCCGCGGCTGCTATGTTTCTGCTCGGCTTCCTGCCGATGCCGTTCGGCAGCCTCGTCACATTCTTCTATTTCGGCCTTGGGCTGGTGGCGCTGGCGGAAATCGTGCGCCGCCGCGTGCCGTTTTCCATTCCACCGCCGGTCCGCTTCGCCGTCGTCGCCTGCCTTCTTTATTTCGCCGCCGATCTCACCTCCCTGGTTTTTTATGACAACCGGGCCCAGGGCTGGATACCGGTGGTGTCGTCGCTGCACTTCCTGTTTCTGCCGGTGGTATTCGTCGGCCTCGCGCCGGCGAAGATCGACCCGATCAAGCTCTTCGTCCGCGGTGCCCAGATCGGTGCTATCGCGGGTGCAGCTATCGCGATCATCCAGGTCTGGGCGGGGGTCGATCGCGCTGTCGGCGGCATGATCAATTCCTTTCCCTTCGGGGCAACGGCGGCGTCCTTCGCCTGCATCTCGTTGATCGGCGTCGGCGATGCCACGCCCCGGGGCCGTATCCTTGCCGGCCTTGCCTTCTCCGCCGGGCTCGCCGCGACGATCCTCTCCGAGGCGCGGGGCGCGTGGCTGGCGCTGCCGGTGCTGCTCGTCATCCTCCTGTTCTATTTGTTGGCGCGCTATGGACGCCGCGTCGCTCTGATCGCGACGGTCAGCCTGGCGGTGATCGGTGTCATCGTCGCCGTCGCTGCCCGCGACAGCATTCGCGAGCGCTTCGCCGAGACCTTCGTTGCCTTCCAGGGCTTCAGTTTCGGGCATACCGATCGCACCCAGGCCGATGCCTATTCGCTCGATCAGCGTGCTTTGATGATGGCTTACGGGCTGCAGGCGATCGCTGACCGGCCGCTCATCGGCTACGGGCCGCAGAACGCGGTCGACGAGGTGCGAGCGCGCGCCGCCGCCGAGGGATTTGAGATCGACAAGTTCGGCCATCTCCACAATGAGTTCCTGACCGAGACGGTCGGCAACGGCGTTATGGGCCTCATCACTTTGCTGTTGCTGCTGGCGGCGCCGGTGGTGACGGCGCTCCGCTCGGCGCGGGACAGTCGCTTCGCCGACCGCGTGGTGCTCGCGTTGATCACCAGCGCCGGCTCGACCCTGTTCGGGATGACGAGTCTCGCCTTCGGTCACGACATCACCAATTCGGTGTTCGTGTCGGCGCTTGCTTGCAGTGAGCCTCAGCGCCGCGGCGAGTGGGCCGCGGCAGCGGCCGAGCGCGCCGGCCGTCTAGGATCAGGCGAGGGCGCCGCGTACGGCGTCGACAATGCGCTGTTGCGTCAGCCTCATCGAGATAGGCATGCATCGGCAGGCTGATCACTTCGCTCGCCAGCCTTTCGGCGACCGGTAGCCCGCCTTCCAGAATCGGATAGCCGGCATAGGCTTCCTGCTGATGCAGGGCCTTCGGATAGTGGATCGCGGTCGGCACGCCTTCGCCACGGAGATCGGCGGCGAAGGTGCTGCGGTCATGGTCGCCGAGGCGGAGCGTATATTGTGCCCACACCGACACTGCGTCCGTGGCAACGTGCGGAACGGTGGCGACATCGGCAAGAGCCTCGGTGTAACCGGTCGCGACGCGATTGCGGGCGACGATCTCGTCCGGGAAGATTTTCAGCTTCTCGATGAGGATGGCCGCCTGGATGGCGTCGAGCCGCGAGTTGAGGCCGACGCGGGCATGGTCGTAGCGCTCGGTGCCCTGGCCATGCATGCGGTAGGAGCGCATCAGCGCGGCAAGCTCGGCATCGTCGGTGAACACCGCGCCGCCGTCGCCGTAGCAGCCAAGCGGCTTGGCCGGGAAGAAGCTGGTCGCTGTCGCGTATGCGAGCGTTCCCGTCTTCTTGCCGTGCAGCGTGGCGCCGAAGCTCTGTGCCGCATCGCCGATCAGGGTCACGCCTTCGGCCTCGCAGAGCGGTACCAGCGCATCATAGTCCGCCGGCTGGCCGTAGAGATCGACCGCGATCACGGCCTTCGGGCGCAGATTCTCGCGCCGCGCCAAAGCGATGGCCTTGGCGACACTGGCGGGGTCGATGTTGAAGGAGTCCGGGAGGACGTCGGCGAAGATGATCGAAGCACCGCGGAGGGCAATCACCTCGGCCGGAGCGGCAAAGGTGAAGGCCGGGCAGATGACCGCGTCGCCCGGGCCAACGCCGAGCGACATGAGGATGAGGAGAAGCGCATCGGTGCCGCTGGCGCAGGCGACCGCATGCTTCGCACCGCTGAAGGCGGCAAGGTCCGCCTCGGCGCGTTCGACCTCGCTGCCGAGGATGAACTGGCCGTGGTCGAGCACGCGGGCAATGGCGGCGTCGATCTTGTCGGCGATCGGCCGGCGCTGCGCCTGGAGGTCGATGAAGGCAATCTCGGCCTCGGCCGGGGCAATCTTCTTAAGCATATCCGAGCCTTTTGCGGGGCGGACAAATCATGATGGGAGGCGCGCAGGATAAGCGGGCGGCGGCGCTCAACAAATCAATTTAGAATCGGGAGCGAAACAAAGCGAAATCGACATGGAGCCGGCCGAGAAAATCTTGAGATCAGGCCGCTGCTTTCCGCCGCGCGCGTTGACAGCTTCGACGGGGCAGCGCAAAAACTCAGCCCTATGCCGGTCATCGCAGGAGGGGGGCGACCAACGCGATGGTGACCTCCCCAAACAGGAGTTGACCTTGATCGCATTGGCAGCTCTTGCCCGCAGGCTGGCGGGCCCGACTCTCCTTGCACTGGCCGTCACCTTGTCGGCCTGCACCGTCAAACCGCTCTACTCGACGACGGCCTCCGGCACGCCGCTGCAGGCGGAACTCGCCTCGGTTTCTGTCCTTCCCGTCGACGATCATCTGTCGCAGATCGCGCGCAACGAACTGATGGCGTCGCTTCAACAATGGCGCCGCGCCGGCCAATCCGGCCTATGAGTTGAGTCTTGTCGCCAATGCTGGCGGTGGCAATCTCAACATCACGGCGCCGGGGAACGAGGCCTCGACGATCGTCAGCGTCACGATCCGCTATACGCTGATGGATATTGCATCGGGCCACGTCGTCCGCAGCGGATCGGCCAGCGCCGAAACGCGCTACCAGCAGTCGAACTCGGCTTTCGCCAATGTGCGGGCGCGGGAGAACGCTCAGGAGCGGGCCGCTATTGCCGCGGCCGATACGGTGCGGCTGCAGATTTCGGCGGCGCTAGCCACCTACGTGCCGCCGCCTCCGACGGCACCTTCCCCCTAGGCTAGGCGGCCTTGCCGCGGAAGTCCGGCACCGCGTCGGCGAGGATGCGGTAGACCGCGGCGCGGTCATCCTTGGCGATGGCCTCGCGCAGCGAGGCGATCCAGTGCCGGATCGAATCGATCGCCGGATAGACCGAGCGCGCCGAGACGATGCCGGGCACGCCGATCTCGACATGCTGTTCGTCACGGGCAAACAGGATCTCCTCAATCCGCTCGCCGGGACGAAGGCCGGTGTAGACGATGTCGACGTCGATGCCGGGCTCGAGCCCATGCAGACGAATCATGTGCTCGGCGAGCTCGTTGATCTTCACCGGCTGGCCCATGTTCAGGACATAGACCGACTGGTTCTCCGGCTCGCGCTTGGAAAGGGCATGCCCTGTCGCGGCGACGACGAGGTCGCAGGCCTCGCGGATGGTCATGAAATAGCGGACCATGTCCGGATGGGTGACGGTGACCGGGCCGCCGGCCTCGATCTGCGCCTTGAATTTCGGCACGACCGAGCCGTTGGAGCCGAGGACATTGCCGAAGCGCACCGAGATGATGCGGCGGTCGCCATCGCTGTCGGTGGCAAGCTGCGAGTTGAGCGCCTGGCAATAGAGTTCGGCGAAGCGCTTGGTGGCGCCGAGCATCGATTGCGGCTCGATCGCCTTGTCGGTCGAGATCATGATCATCGATTTCGGCGCCGACCATCATGGTCGCGTCGGCGACGTTGATGGTGCCGAAGACGTTGGTCTTCACGCCCTCGGCCCAATCCTGCTCGACAATCGGCACGTGCTTCAGCGCGGCGGCATGGAAGACGAGGTCGGGCTCGAACTGGGCGAACATGCGGTGGATGCGGTCACGGTCGCGGACATCGGCGATGCGGCCGGAAATGGCACATTCGCTCGGCTTGGCGTGGAGCGATTCGATGATGGCATGGAGCGCCGGTTCGGAATTCTCCAACACCAGCAGGCGCGCGGCGCCATAGCCAATGACGCGATGGCAGATCTCGGCGCCGATCGAACCGCCACCGCCGGTGACGATGACGGACTTGCCGGCGATCGCCCCCGTCGCCAGATGCTGATCGATGGTGACGCTCGGCCGAAGCAGGAGGTCTTCGATGTCGATTGGGGCGAGGCGGACCGGTTCGCCGGCATCGAGCGGCGGCAGGCGGCTGGCGCCGATACCAAGCCGCCGGGCCTGCATCAGCGCCTGTTCGGGCTTTGCCTCGGGGCCCAAGGCCGACGGCATGAGGATGATGCGGCCGATGCGAATGCCGCGGGCCTCGAAATCGGCAACGGCGCGTTCGATTTGATCGGGCGTGCCGACGACCTCGACGCCGCGCAGAACCTGGCCGCGATCGCTGGGTGAGGGCGACAGAATGCCGGCGACGCGGATGCGGCTGACGGCGCCGGTTTCGATCGAGCGCAGCAACGTCTCGACGTCCGTGGCGCTGCCGAGCACGAGAGCCGGCGTGAGCTTCGTCTCGATCGCTTGCTGTTTCGAGCGGGCGTAGCGGAAATAGCGGTAGGCGATGCGCGGGCCGCCCAGAAAGAACATCTGGAGGCACCAATAGAGGACGATGGTGGTGAAGCCGAAGAAGAGCTCGCCGTAGAGATAGGGGCGCGACAGGAAGTAATCGAGCGCGATCAGCGACACGCTGAGAATGGTCGCGGCCCGGAAAATGTTGAAGAGGTCGGGCAGCGAGGCGAACCGCCATTTGGAGCGGTAGAGCTGCGAGAAGATGTAGACGATCGCCGCGTAGAGAACGAAAAGCGGAAGGATGACGACGAGATAGCCGACGCGATCGTGCAGGCCGGTCTCTTCGAAGCGGATGTAGAACGCCGCTATGACGGCCGCAGCAGTCATCGCCAGGTCGTGCAGCAGCACGAGACTGGTCCTGGGCGTCAGTCGTGGCATGGCTCTGACGAATCGCCGCCACAGATTTGAAAGCATCGCCATCCCTTCGAGGTGGCCCGCCTGCCGAGCCTCTGGGGTTTCCAGCCTTCGGATCAGTGAGTGATATCTGCGGCTTGGTGCAAATGGAAGCGCTAAGGTGCTTCCATGCCAAGCTTCCGCGTTATGAATGGCGCCGATGCGGTTAGTGAAGGGTCAATGATGGCAGGCCGCGTGCTGCTTACGGGAGCGACGGGTTTTGTCGGCCAGGGGCTGGTGCCGGCGCTCGACGCCGCAGGATATCGCGTCCGTGCGGCGACGCGCAGTTTCGTGCCGCTGCCGCCCGAATTGGAAAGCGCCGTCGTCGGCGATCTGCGCAAGCCGGTGAACCTCACCGAGGCGCTGCGCGACGTTGATTTCGTCGTCCACAGCGCCGGCCTGGCGCATGCCGCGCCGGGCATCGACGAGGCGACCTATCGCGAGATCAATGCCGGTGTGACTGACGTCCTTGCCAAGGCGGCGAAGCAGGCCGGGGTCAAACGCTTCGTTCTCCTGTCGTCGATCAGGGCGCAGACCGGGCCCAGCGCCGATGGCGTGGTGACGGAGGCGTCCCCGGCGCAACCGAGCGATGCCTATGGCCGCTCGAAGCTCGAAGGCGAGGAACTGCTCGCAGAGGCCGAGATTCCCGCCGTCGTCCTGCGGCCGGTCCTGGTCCACGGCCAGGGCATGCGCTTCAATATGGCCGCGCTTCTCGATCTGGCACGGAAGCCTTGGCCGTTGCCGCTCGGTGCATTCCGGGCGAAGCGGTCGATCGTTGCCCGCGAGCATCTCGCCGATGCCGTGGTGCTGGCGCTTGCCAATGCCGAGATGGAGGGCGAGACCTATCTTGTCGCTGATCCCGAACCGCTTTCTGCAGCCGAGATGGTGAGGGCCTTCCGCTCGGCCTGGCAGCGCTCGGCGGGATTGCTGCCTGTCCCGCCCGGACTGGTGGCGGCCGCGGCGCGTGCGGCGGGACGCGGCGGAGAAGTCGAGCGTCTGCGGCAGCGGCTGGTGGTCGATCCGGCGAAACTCCTCGCCGCCGGCTGGGCGCCGCGCCGATCCGCCTTCGATGCCCTGGTCGAAACGGCGCGCGCCTATGGCTGATCGCGCCGGCGCAAAGCGGCTCCTTTATGTCGTCAGCGAGGACTGGTTCTTCGTCTCGCATTTCCTGCCGATGGCGCGCGCGGCGCTGGCTTTGGGCTTCGACGTTGCTGTGGCGACTCGCGTGACGGCGCATGGCGATGTGCTGCGGGAGGAAGGGCTGCGCGTCATCCCGGTCAATTTCGAGCGCGGCGGCATCGCGCCGACGCAGGTGACGCAGCAGGTCGCGGCGCTGACGCAGGTGATGCGTGAGGAGAAGCCGGCGATCGTCCATTGCATCGCCCTCCGTTCGCTCGTCGTCGGCGGGCGCGCGGCGCAACGCGCCAAGGTGCCGGCGCTGATTGTCGCCGTCACCGGTCTCGGCCATCTCTGGGTCAGCCGCAGCATGGGCGCTGCCATCGGCCGGGCGATCATACGCCGAAGCGCGCGTCGTCTGCGTGGTTCGCGGACGCTGTTCCTGTTTGAAAATCACGATGATCCGGCGGCACTGGGCGTCGACGAGAACAAGGCGCGCATCGCCTTCATGCCCGGTGCCGGCGTCGACGCAGATGCTTTCGTGCCGGCACCTGAGCCGCCGGCTCCACCGGTTCGCGCCGCCATCGTTTCGCGCATGCTGTGGGCGAAGGGGATCGGCACGGCGGTCGAGGCGGTGCGGCAGCTGCGCCGGGACGGGGTCGATATCGAACTCGATCTCTGGGGCGCGCGGGACGCCTCCAATCCCGCCTCGATCGGCGAGGAGGAACTGCGGCGCTGGAGCGAGGAGCCGGGCATCCAGTGGCATGGCGCCACGGACGATGTCGCCGCCGTGTGGCGGGCTTCGCATATCGCGCTGTTGCCGAGCCATTATCGCGAGGGCCTGCCGCGATCGCTGGTCGAGGCGATGGCCTCGGCGCGGCCGGTGATCACGACCGACGTGCCGGGTTGCCGCGAAATCGTGCGCGACGGCGTCGAAGGTTTCGTCGTGCCGAAGGAAGACGCCGGTGCACTTGCCGGCGCGATCCGACGTTTGGCTGAGGATGCCGAGGCCAGAAGGACGATGGGGCAGGCGGCGCTGAAGCGGTTCCGCGAGGGCTACACCACGGAGATCGTGATGGAGCGCATCAGCGAGATCTACCGGTCGCTCGCTTAGCTGGGCTTGGTCTTTCCCCAGCGCAGCCAGGAAACGAGCCCGGCGACGAGGATGATCGAGGCAATCAGGAAGATGAGCGGCCGCGGCGGCGACAGCCAGGCAAGGTCGAACAGGAAGACGCCGATCACCAGCACGGCGATGGTGACGGTCTTCTGGCCAAGGCCGCGATCGACCCCGGCCTGATAGGCATGATCGCGATGGGCGGTGGCGAGCGGCCTGCGCTTGGCGAGGCGCCATAGCAGCGTCGTCGAGGCGTCGAAGACGAAGACCATCGGCAGGATCAGGGCGGCGGCGAGAAACCCAGCGTCGGCCGCCGAGATCAGCAGCCAGCCGAGCACGAAGCCGAGGCCGGCGCTGCCGACATCGCCCATGAACAGCCGCGCCGGGTGCCAATTGTAGATGAGGAAGCCGAGCGCCGCGGCGGTGACGATCAGCGCAGGCAAGGCGCCGTCGACGAAGTCCGACTGCAGGAGGGCGAGGCCGACAAGCCCGACGCCGACAATGGTCGCTTCGCCGGCGGCGATGCCGTCGATGCCGTCCATGAAGTTGAAGAGATTGATGAACCAGAGCCAGGCGAGGCCGAGGAGGATGCGGTCGAGCCAGACCGGCAGGAAGCTGCCGAGGATCGGCGTGTCGCCGCCCATCGACCACAGCGCCGCGCCGACGGCGATCGCCTGGACGAGAAGGCGGAGCCAGAAAGGCAGCGGTCGCAAATCATCGGCGAAAGACACGGCGATGACGAGGGCGATGCCGACGAGAATGGCGGTCGGCACGGTGCCGTCAATCACGGCAAGGATGGCCAGCCCAATCAGGATGACGAGCATGAAACCGATGCCGCCGCCGCGCGGAACCGGCGCCTTGTGGCTCGAGCGATGATTGGGCCGGTCGAGGATTTTGCGGCGGGTCAGCCAGACGAGCGCAAGTCCGGATGCCAGCAGCGAGGCGGCGAAAGCGCCGAGCGCCGACAAAGAGCAGAGTGAGAAATGATGGCGACAAGGCGTCCCTCTTGAGCCCGTTCGTCCAAGCCAATACGAGACACGTTCCGTGCGCCGGCGCTTCACCCGGCTCGCTTCGACCTAATCCCGGGAGAGCGGTTTGTCTGCCCCTACCTGCCTCATTTTCGACTGCGACGGCGTTCTCGTCGACAGCGAAATCATTGCGGCGCGTGTCGCGGCGGAGTGTTTCACCGCCGCCGGAGCGGCGATCACCGCCGAGGAAATGATCGAGCGCTTCACCGGCATGACGGCGACGAAAGTGACCGAACGCGTCTTCGCCGAGCGCGGCGTTCCCGAGCCGCCCGACGCTACGGTCGTGCGCCGCGAAGCGATCATGGCGGCGCTTGAAACCGAGGTGACGGCGATACCGGGCGTCGACGCGGTGCTGTCGACGCTCGGCATGAAGAAATGCGTCGCCTCGTCGAGCCATCCCGACCGCATCGCTTTGACGCTGCGCGTTGCCGGCCTCGAGCACCATTTCGGCGATGCCGTCTTCAGTGCCTTCCAGGTCGAGCATGGCAAGCCCGCGCCGGATCTCTTCCTGCTGGCGGCCGAAGAAATGGAGGTGGATCCGGGCGATTGCGTCGTGATCGAGGATTCGGTCTCGGGCGTCACCGCCGGCAAGGCGGCCGGCATGCGCGTCATCGGTTTCGTCGGCGGCGGCCACTGCCTGCCGGACCTTGGCGACAGGCTGCGTGCGGCGGGGGCCGAAATCGTCATCGACGATATGCGTGAGCTTCCTGCTGTTCTCGGCCTCTAGTCCCTCCCTTCAAGCGCGATGGCGCGAAGTGCTTCGGCGAAGGCGCCGATGCTGCCGGCCGGCAATTCCGCGGCCGCAGCGGCAGACAATTTCTCCAGCAAGGCGCGGTCGTTGGCGAGGCCGGTAAGGCAATCCGCCAGGGCTTCGGCAGTCACCGATTTGGTGACCAGGCCATCAATGCCGTCCCGCACCTGCTCGACCAGGCCACCGACCGGCGTGGCGACGATCGGCATGCCGGCTCCTTGCGCCGCCGCGGCAACGCCGGATTGGCTCGCCTCGATATAGGGGAGGACGAGAACGTCGTATTGGCCGAGGATCGCGCCGATCTCGCCATGTTCGATCCAGCGATTGACGACGTTGGCGCCAAGGGCGGAGAGGCGGGCTTCGAGGCCGGCGATCGAGCCTTCGCCATAGATGCCCAGTTCCAGATTGGTGCCGCTCTGGCGTGCCTGCTCGACCGCGGAGACGAGGAGATCGAGCCCTTTGTACGCCATGATGCGACCGAGGAAGAGGACACGCAGCGGTCCGCTGGCGCGCTCGGCGCGCGTCCCGCCATAGGCGATTGTCGGATGCGCCAGGGTGATGATCTTCTTCGCGTCGATCGCGCGTTCGGACGTCAGCCGATCGGTCACGGCGCGGCTCAGCGTGACGATGCGATCGGCGTAGTCGAGGTCACGGAGCAGCCAATTATGGACGCGACCGGTTTGATCGCCCGGATGGCGGGTTGCGTCATGGGCGACGACGACATAGCGGATCGGGCTTTGGGCGAGGCGCCGCCCGAGCAAGGGCGTCCATACATGGGACATCAGGACGATGACGGCGTCGAAGTCTTCCCGCTCCAACTTCTTGAGCAAGGTGCGGGCCTGACGGCGGAAGCGCGGCAGCCGCAGCAGGGCTCCGGCCCCTCGCCGAAAAAGTTGTGAAAGGCCAAGTCGTTGGCGACAGGGCGGCCAGCTCCTCGGCGAGTTCATTGCCGGTCGAATAGGAGACGGCGCCGGCAAAATCCGGATGGTCACGGAGATGGCGGGCGATCTCGAGCGCCATCCAGCTCAGCGAACCGCGCCGGCCCCAATAGACGAACAGAACCTTGCCCTTGTTTCCACTCACGAATTCGGCGCTTCCATCCGTCTCGGATTACTTTCATCCACGCCTGACGGGAGCACCGAAAGGCAAAAGATTGTCGCAATACCGCAACGGTCCGGCGATATTTTGCAGCACTGCGTCGCCTTTGCCCGATCGATGCCCGAATCAGGCTGTTCACAGGACGCGAGGCTACGACGTGGCGTTGATATCACACCAAGATTCGGATAGCTCAGAAAGACCTTACCGAAGCGCGGGAACGCGGAAAGAGGCCTATGGAACGCAGCGAGTTTAGCATTGACGGTGTAAGGGTAGCGGACGACACGCCGTGCTACGTCATCGCCGAGATCGGGCACAACCACCAGGGCAACATCGAGACCTGCAAGGAGATGTTTCGCTCCGCCGTGCAATGCGGGGCCGACGCGGTGAAACTGCAGAAGCGGGACAACCGCGCGCTCTTCACCAGCGAGATGTACGACAGCCCGTACAACAGCGAGAACGCCTACGCTCCGACCTACGGCACGCATCGCGAGGCGCTGGAGTTCAATAAGGACCAGTACGTCGAGCTGAAGGATTACGCCGAGGAGATCGGCATCGATTTCTTCTCCACGGCGTTCGACCGTCCCTCGGCCGACCTTCTGGAGGAGATCGGCATCTCCGCCTACAAGATCGCCTCCGGCGACCTGACCAACACGCCGCTCTTGAAGCACGTCGCCTCGTTCGGCAAGCCGATGATCATCTCCACCGGCGGCGCCACGATGGAAGACGTCCAGCGCGCCTACGATGCGATCCGCCCGATCAATGCGAATTTCTGCATCCTGCAGTGCACCTCCGGCTACCCGTCGCCCTATGAAGAGCTCAATCTCAGGGTGATCGAGACCTTCACCAAGGCCTTCCCCGATGTGGTCATCGGCTTCTCCGGCCACGACGCCGGCATCGCCATGCCGCTTGTCGCCTACATGCTCGGCGCGCGCGTGGTGGAGAAGCATTTCACGCTGAACCGGGCGTGGAAGGGCACCGATCAGGCGTTCAGCCTGGAGCCCGCCGGGATGCGCCGCCCGCCGGCGCATCGACCCGCCAGTTGTTCGGGGTATGCGTGCTCTGCGGCATCGGCTTCACGATGAGCCTGTTCATCGGCGCGCTGGCTTTCGAAGGCATGCACATCAGCTACGAGGCTCAGCTTAGACTCGGCGTGCCGCCGGCTCGCTGATTGCAGGGCTGGCCGGGACGCTGATCCTGCGGCGCGAGTAGCCGCGCGCAGCATCTCCGCGCGATGCGGATCGTGGTGCGGCGAATAATGCCGGCCGCCCCAAGAAGTTGGCGTCTTGCCCGCGGCAAGATCGGCCCGTGACAGCACGCGCGCGCGGCCATGGAGTACTCGCGCGGGGAGGCCGCAATGTGTAGCCGCGCGTAATCGGCGGCGCACTCACGGCCTGCGTTC
>CAWGKA010000010.1:0-62877 GCA_963823045.1 uncultured Alphaproteobacteria bacterium
GAGGGAGTTGTTCTTAACCCTCCCCTAGACGGGGAGGGTCGGTGCGTAGCGCCGGGGAGGGGTGAGCCTTCCGCGGAGGACAGGTCACCCCCACCCGATCGGCTGCGCCGATCGACCTCCCCCGTCGAGGGGGAGGTCGACATGATGCTGGCTCGCTCGCGTATCCAAAAGGCGCATGTGTCGATGCGAGAAGACATTCGCGCGACGCATGCCGTCCGGCTCGGCTTCCGCCAGATCAAGAGCTTCGCAGAGGCTGATGCCGAACGCATCGTGGCCGATGCGCGGCCAGGGCTACGATTCGGTCCGGGATCTGTGGCTGCGCACCGGCCTGACGCGCGGGGCGATCGAGCGGCTTGCCGATGCCGACGCGTTCTCCATCGGCCTCGACCGGCGGGCGGCATTATGGGCGGCGCGCGCGCTCGATGCCGGCGCGGCGCGCGAGCGGCTGCCGCTGTTCGACCGACCCGAACTTGCCGGCGCGCGCGAGCATGAGCCGGATTTCGGCCTGCCGCCGATGCCGCTCGGCGAGCATGTCGTCAACGACTACCGCTTCCTCAGCCTGTCGCTGAAGGCGCATCCGGTGTCGTTCCTGCGCCGGAAGATCACCGCGCTTGGCGTCATCCGCAACGAGCAGCTTGCGGAAATTGCCTCAGGACGGAGGGTCCAAGTCTCCGGCCTCGTCCTCGTGCGGCAGCGGCCAGGCTCGGCAAGCGGCGTCATCTTCATGACGATCGAGGACGAAACGGGCGTCGCCAATATCGTCGTCTGGCCGAAGACCTTCGAGACCTATCGGCCCGTCGTCCTCGGCAGCCGCTTCATCACCGTCACCGGCAAGATCCAGAATGAGAGCGGCGTCATCCATGTCGTTGCCGACCGAATGGAGGATCGGACGGCGATGCTGGCGACACTGACGGAGGATGGCGCCGATCTCGAATCGCTTGCCCGCGCCGACGAGGTGAAGAAGCCCGGCCGCGACGTCAGGGGCGAACGCGGCGCCCGAGGGGCGCCGTTCAGGCATCCACGCAATGAGCCGATCCCGGCCGATATGGCAGCGCTGATCGAAGAAACCCGATCAGTGCTGCCGAAGGGGCGGAATTTCCACTAGCCGGAGAAGCCCCGACTACATCTCCGCCAGCGAGATGATGTTGCCGTCCGGATCGGTGAACCACGCGGCCTTGCCGTTGCCGTCGGGCATTGTGACGACGTGGTTCACCGTCTTCAGGCCGGGCAAGTCATAATCCTCAAACTTCACGCCCCGGCCTTCGAGATCGGTGATCTGGCTGTGCAGATCATCGACCAGGAACGACAGAACCGTCGCGGCACTCGGCTGGTGGTTGGGGCGCTGATAGACCAAGATCATCGACCCGTTGCCGGCCTCGAAGGCAACAGTCTCCGAGTCTATCTCCTGGGCAACTTTCAGACCGAGCGTGTCCCTGTAGAATGCCCGCCCGGCGCCGATGTCTCGAACGGCGATTGTTCCTGCGCATTGCGATGAACCAAGCATCGTTTTGCCTCCCATTTGTTATCCGCGGCAGGCTATCACGCCGAAGATGCAACCAGAAGCTTATGCTCGGTTGTAGAAAAATGCCCCGTCAGGCATGCGGCTATTTCGGCGGCAGGGTCGCAACGAAGGCCTTGGCGACGTCAAGCATGCGGTCGAGGCCGTAATTGATCGCTTCGTCCGAACTCGACCCACAGGAAGCCGGCGGAACGCCGCCCACCCATTTCCATCGGCGATGCGCCGGGCCAGGCGAGCGCTTCGTCGAAGCGCTCCTTGCCGACGCGAAAGAGAAACCGGTCGCCATTGACGCCGCAGACCATGTTGCCGTTGAGCATCCAGCAGAGGCCGCCGAACATCTTCTTTTCATCGACGCCGGCCTCGTCGCGCAGCCTGTCCCTGATCAGATCGGCAAGGTGCTCTTCGTACGCCAATGCGGACCTATGCCTTTGCCCCGGCCGTCTTCATCACCCGCTTCCATTCGGCTTCAGTGACGGGCTGGACGGAGAGACGTGAGTTATTGACCAGGACCATGCCCTTGAGAGCCGGATCGGCCTTGATGTCGGCGAGCGACACCGGCTTCGGCAGCGGCTCGACGGCAGCGATGTCGACGCATTCCCACGCGGTGTCGGTGGAATTGGGGTGTGCTTCGGCCGTGACCTCGACAATACCGACCACGGCCTTGTCGTCGCCGGAGTGATAGAAGAAGCCACGGTCGCCCTTCTTCATCGCGCGCATATTGTTGCGCGCCTGGAAGTTGCGGACGCCGTCCCATTCCTGCCCCTTTTTGCCGCACTTTGCCTGATCGTCCCACGACCAGGTTCCAGGCTCGGACTTGAACAGCCAATAGGCCATCGGGCGTCTCCTCTTCTGGCGGAAAAGTAGCGGCCTGCCTTGTTCGCGTCGAGCCTCAGTCGGCCTCGGCGCGAAGCGGTCGGCTCATCAGCGCATCCACGGCGGCATCCACCGACAGGGTGCCGGCAAGGACCGCGGCGACGGCGTCGGTGACCGGCATGGAGATGCCACGCTCGGCGGCCAGCTTCTGTGCGATCTGCGCGGTCGGTACGCCCTCGGCGAGAAGCTGCGGGACGGGCCTGCCTTCACCGAGCGCCAGGCCGACGCTGAAGTTGCGCGACTGCGCCGACGCGCAGGTGAGGATGACGTCGCCCAGGCCGGAGAGGCCCATCAACGTTTCCGAGCGCGCGCCGAAGGCTTCGGCAAAACGGCGCATCTCGGCAAAGCCGCGGGCGATGAGCCCGGCGCTGGCGCTGGCACCGAGGCCCTTGCCGGCAACGATGCCGGCACTGATCGCGAGCACGTTCTTCATTGCGCCGCCGAGTTCGACGCCGATGATGTCTGTTTCAGCGTAGGGGCGGAAGGCGGGACCGCCCAGCGCGCGGCAGATGTCGAGCGCCAGTGCCTCATCGGCCGCGGCGATGGTGACGGCCGTCGGCAGGTTCTTGGCGACGTCGGCGGCGAAGCTCGGACCGGACAACACGGCGACGGCGGCCTTGGGCAGGGTTTCTGCCAGCACCTCGGACAAGCGCTTGCCGGTTTCGCGCTCGATGCCCTTGGCGGCGATGACGACTGGCTGCCCGTCGCGGATGTGGGGCGCGAGTTCTGCAGCGGCCGTGCGCAGGGCCTGCGCGGGCACCGCGGCAATGATGATATCGCACGCGGCAGCGTCGGTGATGGCCATCGAGGCCGAGATCGGCAATTGCTCGCCCGCCAGGAGCGGCGGTGAAGCGCCATATTGATTGATGGCGGTAACGATCCCTTCGTCGCGATCGAAGAGGGTGGTGGTCAGCCCGGCGCGGCCGGCGACCAACGCCAGCGCAGTTCCCCAAGCTCCGGCGCCGACGACGCCGACGGTCTCGATAGTCATGCCTTTGCCCCTTTTGCCCCGGCGCCGAACTTCGTTTGCTGCGCATCGAGCGGCCAGCGTGGCCGCGCGGCGAAATCCGGCGTGTCGCTCAGCCCTGCGGTCAGCCGCTCGATTCCGGTCCAAGCCACCATAGCGGCATTGTCGGTGCAAAGCGCCAGCGGCGGTGTGATCAGCGCAAAACCGCGCGCCGCGGTCAATTCGTTCAGTGCGGCTCGGATCGCCTTGTTTGCGGCGACACCGCCGGCAACGACCAGCGTCGGCTGCGCTGGGCTCTCCTCACTGAGGAAACGATCCATCGCGTGCGTTGTCCGATCGGAAACGACGGCGGTGACGGACTGCTGGAAGGCTGACGCCAGGTCGGCGATGTCCTGGTCGGTTACGGGAGCGATGGCCTCCGCTTCGAGGCGGACGGCCGTCTTCAGGCCTGAAAATGAGAAATCGGCGCCGACGCGCCCCACCATTGGACGCGGCAAGGCGAAGCGTTCGGGATCGCCATTGGCGGCGGCCGCTTCCACCGCCGGGCCGCCGGGATAGGGAAGGCCAAGGAGCTTGGCGGTCTTGTCGAAGGCCTCGCCGAGGGCGTCGTCGATGGTGGTGCCGTAGCGGCGATAGTCGCCAAGGCCGGCGACCTTGACCAGCTGCGTGTGGCCCCCGGAGACGAGGAGGAGGAGGTAGGGGAATGCCAGGCCGTCCGTCAGCCGGGCGGTCAAGCGCATGCGCCTCGAGATGGTTCACCGCGACCAGCGGCTTGCCGGCCGCCAGCGCGATCGCCTTGCCCGTGGTGAGGCCGACGAGAAGCGCGCCGATGAGGCCCGGGCCGGCGGTGGCGGCGATGCCGTCGAGCTCGGCGAAGCCGAGCCCGGCCTTCTTCATCGCCGCGGCAATGGTGCTGTCGAGCGCTTCGACATGGGCCCTTGCGGCAATCTCGGGGACGACGCCGCCAAAGGCCGCATGATCGGGCTGGCTGAGGACGATCTGCGCCCGTATGTCGCCGGGACCGTTGCCCGAGCCCTCGACCACAGCAGCCGCCGTTTCGTCGCAGCTGGTCTCGATTCCGAGGACGATCATCCGGGTTTTCCCAAGCGCTTGGGCGCAGCGTTCATTGTTCACGGCGGATGCACTAGAGTGCGCGCGCACCGCCCCTAGCACCGGGATCGACAGCCTTGCAAACTGCGCTTCTTCGTATTGGCACGCGCGGCAGCCCCTTAGCATTGGCGCAGGCGCGCGAAGTCGCCGCGCGCATCGCCGACGCTCATGGCTGGGAATGTGACGCCGTCGAGATCATGCCGATCGAGACGCGCGGCGATGCGATCCTCGACCGCTCGCTGTCCGCGTTTGGCGGCAAGGGGCTTTTCACCATCGAGATCGAGGCGGCGCTCAAGGACGGCCGCGTCGATATCGCGGTGCATTCGGCCAAGGATCTGCCGACCGAGTTGCCGGAAGGACTGGCGATCCGCGCTACCCTGCCGCGCGAGGATGTGCGGGACGTCTTCCTTTCGCACAAGGCGACCGTGCTGGCCGAACTGCCTGAAGGCGCGGTTTTCGGCACGTCGTCGCTGCGGCGGAAGGCACTGGTGCTGCGCCTTCGGCCCGATCTCAAGGTCGTGGAATTTCGCGGCAATGTCGCCACGCGCCTCAAGAAGCTGGAGGACGGTGTCGCCGACGCGACGATGTTGGCCGCCGCCGGGCTGAAGCGGCTGGGCCTCAGCGACAAGGCGACCAGCGTCATCGAGGTCGGAGACTTTCTCCCTGCCGTCGGCCAGGGCGCGATCGCTATCGAAGCGCGGGCCGACGATGACCGCGTGGGCGAATGGCTGGCGCCGATCAACGATCCGGCGACCTTCAGCTGCCTCGCCGCGGAGCGCGCGTTTCTTGCCGCGCTGGATGGCTCCTGCCGCACGCCGATCGGCGGTTTGGCCGTGATCGATGGCGAGCGCATCGGCTTCGACGGTATCATCGTCACGCCCGACGGCACGCAGTTCCATCGCACCGAGCGATCGGGCGCGGTTGGTGATGCGGAAGCGCTCGGCCGCGATGCCGGTGAAGAACTGGCGCGGCGCGGCGGCCCGGATTTCTTCTCGCTCGGCGCATGAAGCTCCTCGTCACGCGGCCATTGCCCGACGCCGAGGAGACGGCCGGACGTCTGCGCGGCCTCGGCCATGAGGTGATGGTGCAGCCATTGCTGCGCACGCGGTTGCTGCCGCTCGCCGCGACGGTCGCCCCCGCGGCGCTCGCCGTCACCAGCCGCAACGGCGTTCGTGCCCTCGCCGCCTGGCCGGCGGCGGCGGTATGGCGCGACCTGCCCCTGTTCGCGGTCGGCGAGGCAACGGCGGCGGCAGCGCGCGGGGCTGGCTTCACGGATATCAGCTCTGCGGACGGCGATGGTGTGGCCCTAGCCGAGCTCATCATCGCGACGCGGAAACCGGGCGATGGCCGCATCCTCTATCCTGCCGCCGAGGATCGTTCGCCGATATTCGAGCAACGCCTCGGCGAGGCCGGCTTCGCGGTCGATGGCGTTGTCGCCTACCGCATGGCGGCCGCCGACGCTTTCGACCCGCCAATCGTCGAAGCGCTCGCGGCGGGCGAGCTGGACGGCGTTCTCCTCTACTCGCGGCGGAGCGCCGAGACATTCCTGGCGCTTGTCGATCAGGCTGGCCTTGGCGGAGCGTTAGCGCGGCTTCGCCTGTTCGTATTGTCGCCGAGAGTGGCCGATGCCTTTGCCAGCAGGGCCGTCGGCCGCATTGATGTCGCACCTGAACCCCGCGAAGATGCGCTGATTGGCTTGATTTCGGCGGCTCGTTAAGGCCGTTGAAGAAAAATGTGCCCTAAACTGTCGGCAAGGCCGGCCCTATCTCAATTCAGGTGCAGTCATGGCGGCGAATGAAGGTCAACCCAAACAGCCCAGCGGGCAGGCGCGGTCACGCCGCCGGCCCGTCACGATCGACCTGCCGGCCGATCGCGTGACGCCGCCTGACGAAGCGAAGGCGGAAGAGTTGGCGGCATCGCAGACCGGTGTGCCGGTTAGCGTCGCCGGCGAAGAACCGCCCACGCCCGAGCCGCCGCGAGGAACGGAAGGTACGGCCGGCGCCAGCACGCCACCGCCGCAGCCACCGCGCCAGCCGGCAGCCGATATCGGGCAGCCGCCGCCACGGTCGTCGAACGCCTTCGCCCTGATCACTTTCGCGGTGATCGGCGCGCTGGTCGTCCTGCTCGGCGGCTATCTCCTTATGTTCACCGATATCCTGCCGTCGCCTGGCCGCGACGCGGCGGACAATGCGCTTGCCGAAACGCAGCGGCTGGAAGACGAGATCGCGACCCTGCAGCAGCAGCTTGCGGCTGTGCCGACGACGGACCTGACGCCGCTTGCCGATCGCGTTGCGGCGCTGGAACAGGCGACCGCCGGCATCGCCGCGTTGCAGCAGCAGGTCGCCGACCTCGCCAATACCATGGCGGACAATCAGGCGGAGCAGTTGGCGATCGCCAATGATCTGGCGGAGCTCAATCGCGAAACGACGGCGGCCGCCGCGGCCGGCGGCGATCCTCAGGCAGCCGCTGAACTCGCCAATGAGATCAATGCCTTGTCTGCTCGCCTGACAGCACTGGAAGGTGCAGGTCCGTCCCAGCAGGTTCTGACCCTGCAGCAGGGCCTGCAGGAACTGCAGACCCAAGTCGCCGCGCTCACCGAGACGACGCAAACGCTCGCGGCCGGCGCCGCGGACCAGAACCGCGCGGCCGATGCGGCTCGTGTCCTTGCCTACAACAATCTTCGCGCTATCGCCGCGGACGGCCAGCCTTTCGCCGCCGAGCTCGCCGTCCTCGCCGAACTCGGTGTGTCGACCGACGCTTTGGCCGGGCTTCAGGCCGATGCCGCCACCGGCGTTCCGGGCAAGGCGGTGCTAGCTGCGGCCTTCCCCGACGTCGCCGACGCGATCTTGCAGGCGACGAACGAACCGGGTGCCGAGGCGGGCTTCTGGGCGCGCCTGGTGGCGAACGCTCAGAACATCGTCACGGTTCGGCCGAACGTGCCAATCGAAGGCGACACGCCAACAGCAATCGTCTCGCGCATGCAGGCGGCGCTCGACGCCGGCAATCTTGCCGCCGCGCTCACCGAACGCGCGACCCTGTCGCAGGCGGGGATAGACGCCTCGGCCGATTGGGCCGTTGACGTTCAGCGACGCATCGATCTCGATACGGCGCTTGCCGGCCTTGCCGGCGCGCTTCAGCCGCAGCAAGCGGAATGATCGGGGCCTCATGATCCGCGCCGTCTTCTATGTGCTGATCATCTTTGCGCTGGCGGCCGGCTTCGTCTGGCTCGCCGACAATCCTGGCGCGCTGACGCTGTCGTTCCATGACTACACGATCGAAACGACGGTGATGGCGGGGGCGATCATCCTGATCGCGATCTTCGTCGTGGCGCGCCTTCTTTGGCTGCTTCTTCGCGGCATCATCCGCGCCCCGCGCCGCCTCGGCCGGCAGGTTGCCGAGCGTCGCCGCGAGCTGGGGCACAAGGCGCTGACGGAGGGCTTCATCGCCGTCGGCTCCGGCGACGCCAGCCTCGCCTCTTACTACACGGCCGAGTCCCGCTACTACGCACAGCACGAATCGCTGACGCTGCTGCTGGCGGCGCAGACGGCACAGCTGACCGGCGACGATATGGGCGCGCGCAGCGCCTATGAGGCAATGCTCGCCGATCCGAAAATGCGCATCCTCGGTCTGCGCGGCCTGTTTCTGGAAGCGCGGCGACGGGGTGATACCGACGCGGCGCGCAGTTTCGCCGCCGCTGCAGATCACGAGAAGCCGGGCCTTTCCTGGGCTGGCAACGCGCTCCTCGAATATCAGGCGGCCGACGGCGAATGGACCGAGGCGCTTTCGACTCTGGCCAACCTCACCAGCGCGGGGACGCTTGATGCCGAGCGCACCAAGCGGTTGCAGGCGGTGCTTCGCGTTGCCCGCGCCATGGAGCTTGAGGATTCAGAGCCCCAGACGGCGCGCGATCTCGCCTTCGAGGCGCACCGATTGGTGCCGGAGCTGGTCCCGGCGGCTGTCCTTGCTGCCCGCCTTGCCACACGGATCGGCGATCCCCGGCGCGCCGCGAAGGCGATCGAGACAACCTGGAAGATCGAGCCGCATCCCGATCTTGCCGCCGCTTATATGGATGTGCGGCCGGGCGAGTCCGGACGCGACCGCCTGAAGCGCATCGGCCATCTCGCCAAGATCCGCGCCAATCACATTGAGGGCCGGCTGGCGATGGCGCGGGTGGCGATTGACGCTCAGGATTGGCCGGCGGCGCGCGAGGAGCTGCGCGGTATTCTCGCCACCGAACCGACCGAACGCGCCTATCTCCTCATGGCCGAGATCGAGGAAGGCGAGCACGGCGATATCGGCCGGGCGCGCGACTGGCTCGGCCGGGCCGTGAGGGCGCCGCGCGATCCGGCCTGGGTCGCGGACGGTTATGTGTTCGACCATTGGGAGCCGGTGTCGCCGGTTTCCGGCCGGCTCGACGCGTTCGAGTGGAAGGTGCCGGCGGGCCGGATGCCGAATGTCGCCGAGCCTCCCCATGCCGCCGCAATTATCCATGAGCCTGAGCCCATGGCCGAGCCCGCGCCCGTGAACGAGCCGGTCATCTCGCCGCCGGCCGTCATTCCTCCGGCCGTCGAGGCCGAACCAGTGAAGAAAAGCGATGAGGCACCGGCCGACAAGGCGGAGCCGGCGCCCTCGGGCGAGGGCAGCGGCGCAATGATCGTCGTTCCCACGCATCAGCCCGACGATCCGGGCCCCGAGCCGGAACCGGAACCGGAGCCGAAGCCGCTGCCGAGGGCCGAGGAAGAAGCGCCGCCGGCAAAGGGGAAGCGGTTCAAGCTGTTCCCGTCCTAGGCGGCGGTTGCTGATCTGGCCTCCGGCGTCCTATAAGCCCGCGACTTTCCGAGCGCGGGCGATCCAATCATGGCCGACGTCAAAAAGGTGGTGCTTGCCTATTCCGGCGGGCTCGACACCTCGATCATCCTGAAATGGCTGCAGAACACTTATGGCTGCGAGGTGGTGACTTTCACCGCCGATCTGGGTCAGGGCGAGGAGCTGGAACCGGCGCGCAAGAAGGCCGAAATGCTCGGCATCAAGGAGATTTACATCGAGGATCTCCGCGAGGAGTTCGTCCGCGATTTCGTCTTCCCGATGTTCCGCATGAACGCGCTGTATGAGGGCGTCTATCTCCTCGGCACGTCGATCGCCCGGCCCCTGATCGCCAAGCGGTTGGTTGAGATCGCGGCGGACACCGGCGCCGATGCGATTGCGCATGGCGCGACCGGCAAGGGCAATGACCAGGTCCGTTTCGAGCTGTCGGCCTATGCCCTCAACCCCGACATCAAGGTGATCGCGCCGTGGCGTGACTGGGCGTTCAAGTCGCGCACCGACCTCCTCGATTTTGCCGAGAAGAACCAGATCCCGGTGCCGAAGGACAAGCGCGGCGAAGCGCCGTTCTCGGTCGATGCCAACCTCCTGCACTCCTCTTCGGAGGGGAAGGTGCTGGAGGATCCGTGGGAGGAGCCGCCGGAATATGTCTTCCAGCGTTCCGTCTCGCCCGAGGCAGCGCCCGACAAGGCGACAGAAATAGAGATCGGCTTCGCCAAGGGCGACGCGATTTCGCTCGACGGCAAGGCGATGAGCCCGGCGGCGCTGCTCGCCGCCCTCAACGATCTCGGCCGCGACAATGGCATCGGCCGTGTCGACCTTGTCGAGAACCGCTTCGTCGGCATGAAATCGCGCGGCATCTATGAGACGCCGGGCGGCACGATCCTGCTCGCCGCGCATCGCGCGATCGAGTCGCTGACGCTCGACCGCGAGGCGGCGCATCTCAAAGACCAGCTGATGCCGCGCTACGCGGAGTTGGTCTATTACGGCTTCTGGTTCTCGCCGGAGCGCGAGATGATCCAGGCGATGGCCGACAAGAGCCAGGAGCGGGTCGAGGGAGCCGTTCGGCTAAAGCTTTATAAAGGCAATGTCATCGTTGTCGGTCGCAAGTCGCCGCAATCATTGTATTCTGACGCGCTGGTGACATTTGAGGATGATCGCGGTGCTTATGACCAGAAGGACGCGGAAGGCTTCATTCGCCTCAACGCTCTCCGTCTCAGAACCCTGGCCGCGCGCAAGCGCTCGACTGACGGCAGCTGAGGGCCGGTCGAAATCGCGTGGCCTCCTGTGGCGGACGGCGGCCGCTTTGGTGCTGGTCGGCGCGCTCGCTGCCTGCGGCAAGGCTGACGACACGTCCGCGGCCGACACCGCGCAGGCAGCCGATACCGCCGCGGCGAGCTGGCTGTTCGTCCTCCAGGGCGAGGTGACAGCGGTTGCCGACGGGACGCTGACGATGAGCGTTCCGCATTCGGTCGTCGCGTTCACCGATCGGCCGGAGCGCCAGACGCAACTCATGAATGTCGCTGCGTTCGTCGACGTCGCCTGGGCCGAAGATGCCGATTTCCGCAGCAATCCGCCGAACGCGTCCCTTATCGACGAGGCGAACCGTCAGATCGACGTCGTCGAAATCCAGGGCATGACCTTGGATGGCGATGTGCTGACGGTGACCTATCGCGAACTCAACGGCGGCACGCCCGCCGTCGGCGATTTCGTCGCCCTGACGATCGATGCGTTCCCGACGTCGGTCAACGGACAGATCACCGATTTCACCACCGATCTGGTCAATCCGCAGATAACCGACAATGTCGAGCAAACGGTCCGCTAGGCCGGAGCCTATTCGGTGTCCTCTTCCTCCTGCGCCTGCCGCCGGAGCGAGGTCAGGGCCGAACTGACGAGACCGGTCGGCACGGCGATGATGCCGAGGCCGACGAATAGGATGATCCCGGTGAAGATCCGCCCGCCCGCGGTAACGGGATAAACGTCGCCATAGCCGACTGTCGTCAGCGTCACCACCGCCCACCACAGGCCGTCGAACACCGAGCGGTAGGCTTCCGGTTGGGTGTCATGCTCGAAGATGTAGATGCCGACGCCGCAGACATAGATCACCAATATGGCGATGAAGGCGAAGGCGATGAGCTCCGAGCGCACGAGGCGGAGAGCTGCGCGGATGTTGTCGAAGGCGTCGGTGTAGCGGACGATCTTGAAGAGCCAGAACAGCCGGACCAGACGGACGGCGCGGAGCGCTCGGTAGTTGGCGCCGAGGCTCAGATAGAAGGGCAGGATCGCCAGAAGGTCGATGATGCCGAAGAAGGAGAAGACGTAGCGGAACGGCCTTTCGGCGACCGCAATACGCAGGCCGTATTCGATGGTGAAGAGGATGACGGTCACCACCTCCACGGCGCGAAGAAGATGGGCGACCCAGATCGGCAGATCCTCGAGGGATTCCAACGCGATCGATATCAGCGAGAAAATGATCAGACCCTGCAGGACGAACGGGACGGTTCGACCGAAGCGGGGGTGATCTCCCTCGAGAATGGCGCGTATCGGCGTGCGCCAGCCGGTCGTTTCGTCGTCCATCGAGTTGTCCTGCCGTTTCGCCATCATAACGCCGACGCCGCCTCCAAGGGCATGGTTCGGATCGAGATTCAACAGTTGGCCGCGCTAGTTAGGCGCGCGGGCGCGACAGGCGGCCTTGCTGGGCGGCTGGAACGAGGCCACATAAGGACTGCGCTTACAGGGAACACGCCACCGAATGTCCTGGTCGATCACACTGTTTCGGGTCGCCGGTACGGAGATCCGCATCCACCTGACCTTCTTCCTGCTGCTCTTGTGGTTCGCCATATCGGGCTACCAGGCGGCGGGCTGGGATGGTGCGATCGCAAGCACGCTCCTCATCGTCGCGGTGTTCGGCTGCGTCGTGCTGCACGAACTCGGTCATGTTCTGACGGCGCGCCGCTATGGCATCACCGCACCGGACATAACGCTTCTGCCGATCGGCGGCCTGGCGCGTTTCTCGCGCATGCCGGAGAAGCCGTCCGAGGAGGTGATCATCTCGATCGCCGGGCCGCTCGTGAACCTCGTCATCGCTGGCGTTCTCGTGCTCTTCGGCGCGGACCTCTCGCTCAACCCCGACAGCATCACCACCTACGGCCAGGGTTTCATCTCGCAGCTGGCGGTGATCAACCTCTATCTCTTCGCTTTCAACCTGATCCCGGCCTTTCCGATGGACGGCGGCCGCATCCTCCGCGCCGTCCTTGCCTTCCGCATGAATCGCCGCCGCGCCACCGAGATCGCGGCCCATATCGGTCAGCTACTGGCCTTCGCCTTCGTTGCGGCCGGCCTGATCTGGGGCAATCTCCTCCTCGTTTTCGTGGCGGTCTTCGTCTATCTCGCCGCTACAGCCGAATCCCGCCAGACCGGGCTGATGGACATCGCCGGCCGCGTTCCGCTCGACCGCGCCATGATCAAGAGCTTCGAAAGCCTCTCTCCCCAGGCGACGATCGGCGATGCGGTCGATGCCGTTCTGCGCACAACGCAGCACGAGTTCCCGGTCGTCGATGGCGCGGGCAGGATGCGCGGCGTCGTCACCCGCGCCACGATCGTTTCGGCGCTGAAATCGCACGGGCCGACGGCGCCGGTGCTGGAGGCGATGAGCGCGGCTCCGCAGGTCCCGGCGGGCACGCGGCTCGCGGTCGTGGTCAGGCAGATCATGCAGGGCGGCGCGCCAATCGTCGGCGTCGTCGATGCCAAGGGCAAGCTCGCCGGCTATGTGTCCCAGGAGAACCTTTCCGAGCTGATGATGCTCGGCGACGGGCTCCATCCGGCCGCGCCTGCGGCGATCGGACCCTGGAGCCGGGCTGGCCGTTCTTAGCCATTTCGCGTAAAGGCTGATTGCCTTCGCCGTGGCAGAACCTATATATCGCGGCGCAGCTTCCTCCCTCCAGACATCGGTACAATTGCGATGGCTCTTCGCAACATCGCCATTATTGCGCATGTCGACCACGGCAAGACGACGCTGGTCGATCGCCTGCTCCAGCAGTCCGGCGCCTTCCGCGACAATCAGCGGGTCGCCGAGCGCGTGATGGATTCCAACGATCTGGAGAAGGAACGCGGCATTACCATCCTCGCCAAGGCGACTTCGGTCGTGTGGAAGGATGTGCGCATCAACATCGTCGATACGCCCGGCCACGCCGATTTCGGCGGCGAGGTGGAGCGCATCCTGTCGATGGTGGATGGCGCCATCGTCCTCGTCGATGCCGCCGAAGGGCCGATGCCGCAGACGAAGTTCGTCGTCGGCAAGGCGCTGAAAATCGGTCTCAAGCCGATCGTCTGCATCAACAAGGTCGACCGGCCGGACGCGCGGGCGACGGACGTCGTCAATGAGGTGTTCGACCTCTTCGCCGCGCTCGACGCCAGCGACGAGCAGCTCGACTTCCCGATCATTTATGGCTCGTCGAAGCAAGGCTGGATGGCCGATGCGCTCGACGGATCGCACGAAAACGGCATGGACGCCCTGTTCGATCTCATCCTCAAGCATGTGCCGCCGCCGACCGTCGAGGCAGGCCCGCTGCGGATGCTGGGGACGCTGATCGAAGCCAATCCCTATCTCGGCCGTATCATCACCGGCCGCATCTTCTCCGGCGCGATCAAGACCAACCAGGCGGTGAAGGTGATCGACCGCGAGGGTCATCTCGTCGAGAACGGCCGCGTGTCGAAGATACTCGCCTTCCGCGGCATCGAGCGGACGCCGATCGACGATGCCGAAGCGGGCGACATCGTCGCCATTGCGGGCCTGCCCAATTTCAATGTCGCCGACACTCTGGCGGCGCCGGAAGTGACCGAGCCGCTGCAGGCGCAGCCGATCGACCCGCCGACGCTGTCGATGACCTTCACGATCAATGATTCGCCGCTCGCCGGCACCGAAGGCGACAAGGTGACGAGCCGGATGATCCGGGCGCGCCTCTTCAAGGAGGCCGAAGGCAATGTCGCGCTTCGCGTCGATGCCGAGGCCAATTCCGATTCCTTCGTCGTCTCCGGCCGCGGCGAATTGCAGCTCGCGATCCTGATCGAGACGATGCGGCGCGAAGGCTATGAGCTTGCCGTGTCGCGTCCGCGCGTCGTCTTCCAGCGCGATGAGGCCGGCAATCTCCTCGAGCCGATCGAGGAGGTCGTGATCGACGTCGACGAGGAATTCTCCGGCGTCGTCGTTCAGAAACTGTCGGAGCGTCGGGCCGAGATGGTCGAAATGCGGCCCTCGGGCGGCAATCGTCTGCGTCTTGTCTTCTACGCGCCGACGCGCGGCCTGATCGGCTATCAGGGCGAGCTTCTCACCGATACGCGCGGCACGGCGGTGATGAACCGCCTGTTCCACGCCTACGCGCCGTTCAAGGGCACCATGCCCGGCCGCCGCAATGGCGTGCTCATTTCCAACGGCGACGGCGAGGCGGTCGCGTACGCGATGTTCAACCTCGAAGACCGCGGCCCGATGATGATCGAGCCGGGCTGGAAGGTCTATCGCGGCATGATCGTCGGCGAGCATACGCGCGAGAACGACCTCGAGCTCAACGTGCTCAAGGGCAAGCAGCTCACCAATATCCGCGCCGCCGGCAAGGACGAGGCGATCAAGCTGACGCCGCCGATCCGGATGACGCTGGAAAAGGCGCTCGCCTGGATCGCCGATGACGAGTTGGTCGAAGTGACGCCGAAGTCTATCCGCCTCCGCAAGGCGATCCTCGATCCGATCGACCGCAAGCGCGCTGAGCGCTCCAAGGCGGACGTGGCTTAGACGCAGTAGCGGGACAACGACTTCGCGCGGCATCCGGCTCGCCTTCGGCAAACCGTAGGGCTAGCGCCTGAAATAGCGGTCGATCGCGGGTAGCCGGCCCGGCCGCAACATTTCATCCGGCGGACCGACGGCGGCGACCCGGCCTTCATCGACAAAGGCGAAGAGGTCGGCCGCGGCCGCCGCGTCTTCAGGGGCATGGATCGCCATCAGCACGGTGAGGTGCCGCTCCTTCCGCAGCGCGTCGACGAGGCCGATCATCTCGATGCGAAGGCCCGGGTCGAGTCCGGTGAAAGGTTCATCGAGCAGCATCAGCGGCTTGTCGCGGACGAGGGCGCGGGCGATGGCGACGCGCTGGCGCTGGCCGCCGGAGAGTTCCGACGGGCGGCGCTTCTCCATGCCGGCGAGGTCGACGCGGGCGAGCGCATCGGAAACGCGGTGCATCTGCTCGCCGTTGAGACGCAGCCGCGGGTCGAGGCCGAGGCCGATATTCTGCGCCGCGGTGAGATGGGGGAAGAGATTGTTGTCCTGGAAGAGGATCGACAGCGGGCGTTCCGCCGGCGGCAGATCGGTGAGGTCCCCGCCTTCGAAACGGATGCGTCCCGACGCAGGTTTGGCGAAGCCGGCGATGGCATGGAGCAAGGTCGTCTTGCCGCCGCCGGACGGACCGATGAGGGCGCAGAGCGCGCCTGCCGGCACGGCAAGGTCGTAGTCGACGGCGAAGTCGGGATAGACGAGGCGGACGCTATCGAGTTCTAACAAACCAGCCTCCCGACCAGCGCTGGGCGATGAGGAACATCGCCAGCACCAAGAGCGTCAGCAGCAGCGACACCGACGCCGCGTCGGCCATGTGATAGGCGCCCAGACGCTCATAGATGAGAAGCGGCAGCGTGATGAGGCCGCCCGAGCCGAAGAAGGCGGCGACGCCGAGATCGCCGAGTGACAGCGCGATCGCCATCGTCAGGCCGACGACGAGCGGCGATTTCAACAGCGGCCAATCGAGCAGGCGCAGGCGCGCGAAGCCGCGAATGCCGAGGCTGTCGGCAACGCGGCCGTAGCGCTCGGTTGCGAGCAGCAGCGGCGGCTCGACATGGCGATAGGTGAAGGGCAGCGCCATCAGCGCGTTGATGACGATGATGAGCGGGATCGCCACGGCATAGGGGTTCACCAGCGGGCGGAGGATGACGAACAGGCCAGCCGAAAGCGTCAGCGGCGAGATGACGAGGACGAGCAGCGCCGCGAGGCTGATGAGGTCGGCGCTGCGCTTGCGGTCTACGGCGAGGCGGAGATAGCGGCTCAGCGTCGCCAGGCCGAAGGCGAGGGCAACCGAGAGCACCCCCGCAGGAATGCCGATGGCGAGGCTCGTGACCAGCGCCTGCAGGACGCGCGCATCGGCGAGCGAGGCCAGCGCGCCGACGCCGGCGACAGCGATAGCGGCGAGAGGGGCGACGACGAAGATGCCGACGCCGGTCAGCGTGACGCGGTCGAAGATCCGGGTTGCGCGCGCTGTGATGTCAGAGCGGATGGCGCGTAAGCCCGTCGGGATCGCTTCCGGTGCGCGCCGGCTGAGCAGGAATGTGAGCGGCGCGAGAAGGGCGAGGCAGGCGCCGATCTGCAAGGCCGCCAGCAATGCGGCGCCGCGGAAATTGGCGTCGAAGCGAACGGCCTCATAAATCGCCACTTCGATCGTCGACACCGCCGGCCCGCCGCCAAGGGCGAGGACGATGGCGAAGCTGGTGAAGCAGGCAAGGAAAATGAGCGCGCCGATGCCCGCGCTCTCGCGCAGGAGAACGGGCACATCGATGAAGCGGAAGACGGCGAAGGGCGGCATGCCGAGCTGCGACGCCAGCCGCCATTGCTCGGCACCGACCGAGGCCAGCGCGGCAAGATAGACGCGGGCGGCGAGCGGCGCGTTGAGCAGGAGATGGGCGAGGAGGACGCCCTGCAGGCCGTAGATCCAGCTGCCGGTGTCGAAGCCGAATATTCGGGCGATGTCGCCGAGCCAGCCGGAGCGGCCGAATACGGCGACGATGGCGAAGACGGTGACGATCGCCGGCAACACCGTCGCAACGTTGAGCGCTGCGATCAGCGCCGAGCGCCCGAAAAAGGCGGTGCGCCGCGCCAGCGCCAGCGCGACGGCCGCGCCGGCAAGCAGCGAGATCACCATCGACAGCCCTGCCTGGATCAGACTGATGCGGATCAGGCCGAGGATGTAGGGCCACGGCCCGAAGCTGCCGCTCTCGCCGCCGGCGCTGACCAGACCCGATCAGCGCCAGCCCGACGAGGACCGCGATGAAGGCGAGGGCGACGAGGCCCGGGACGCGGTTCATGTTGTGCTGTCGGCGATCAGCGGGTCATCGCCGACAGCCATTCGTCGATCCAGGCGCGCCGATTGGCGTCGACCTCTCCCGGCGACATCAGGAAGGAATTCGCCGGTGTCGGCAGATCGGCGAAGGCCTGCGGAAGGCCGCCCGTCGGCGTCACCGCCGGATACATCCAGTTGCCTTCCGGGATGGTCGACTGGAACGGATCGCTCGTCATGAATTGCAGGAACTCATGCGCGAGATCGGGCTGGTCGGTGCCGGCGACCATGGCCGCGACCTCAACCTGCATCATGTGGCCTTCGGAGAAGATTGCGGCGCGGAAACGGTCATCTCCATCGACCATGAGGTGGTATGCCGAGTCGGTGGTGTAGGACAGAACCATGTCGGCCTCGCCGTCGAGGAAGAGGCCATAGGCCTCGGACCAGCCCTGCGTGACGGTGACAATGCGCGGCGCCAGCGCTTTCCACACGTCGGCCGCCTGGTCGCCGTAGATGGCCTTGACCCATAGCAGCAGGCCGAGGCCCGGGCTCGAGGTTCGCGGATCCTCGATGATGATATCCGGCCCGTCCTCATTGGCCACCAGTTCGGCGAAGCTGGTTGGCGCATCCGGCATCGCCTCGGAATCATAGACGAAGGCGAACCAGCCCCAGTCGTACGGCACAAAGGTGTCGTCGTCCCAGGCGATCGGCAGATCGAGATTGGAGAGATCGAGGCCGTGCGGGGCGAAGAGGCCACTGTCGCGCGCCGAGGCGATGAGGTTGTTGTCGAGGCCGAGGACGACATCGGCGTCAGCGTTGGCGCCTTCGAGCTTCAGCCGTGCCAGGAGTGTGCCGGCATCCTCGCTCTCGACCCATCTGAGCGTGCAGCCGCATATCGCTTCGAAGCGTTCCTTGATGGTGCCGCCGGGTCCGTATTCGCTGGTGAAGGAGCTGTAGGTGTAGACGGTCAGCGTCGGCCGTTCCTGCGCGGAGGCGGAGAGCGACGCGCCGAGGAGCGCGATCGCCGTGGCTGCGGCGATGTCTCGGAATTTCATGGTCGTTGCCTTTCCTTGGCTGCGGATGGAAATCCGGGCAGGGAAAGACAAGGCGAGACTCGGTCGCGACATCTCAGTCCCTCCGCCGGCATAATCCGGATCAGGTTCTATGGGTTGGCCGATTGCCTCTCAGCCCCGCGCGAAAGCCGGGGCACCCCAAGAGATGGCGCGGAAGGTAGGGCCGTCTCGCCGCCTGCGCAAGTGGCATGGCTGGCATCCGTCGCCGATCCGTGACAATCCGAGGCAGCGACGGCGGAACGAGGCGGCAGCTTGAGCGGAACGGAACAGACGGTCGAGGCGCGACGAAACATCTTCGCGCGTGCCGGCGGAGCGTTGACGGTGCTCGGCCTCGATCGGCCGCGCAACCTTGTCCTGTGGACGATCGTCATCGGTACGGTGCTACGGCTCGGCACCGCCGCGCTCTATGGCTTCGGCAATGGCGAGGGCTACTACCTGGCCACCGCGCGGCACTTCGCCCTCAGCTATTTCGATCAGCCACCGCTGTCGCTGTGGATCGCCTGGGCGACGATGAACCTCACCGGCTCGGAAGCCGAGTTGGTGATGCGCCTTCCCTTCATCCTCATGTTCGCCGGCTCGACCTGGCTGATATACCGCTTCGGCGCGGTTCTGTTCGGCGAGAAGGCAGGCGCCTTCGCCGCGTTCCTTCTCAACGTGTCACCGGTCTTTGCCGGCATGGCGGGCGTGTGGATGCAGCCGGACGGGCCGCTGATGCTGTTCCTGCTGGCGACGATGCTCTTCGTCGCCAAGCTTGCGCTGGCGCCTGAGAAGGGTCGACAGCTCGGGCTGTGGGTCGGCGTCGGCATTTGGCTCGGCCTGGCGATGCTGGCCAAATATCACGCCGCCCTCATCGTCGCCGGCATCGTCATCTTCGCCGCGACAAGCAAGGCGCATCGCCGCTGGTTCGCCGAGCCCGGCCCCTATATCGCCGCGGCGATCGCGCTCGTCCTCTTCCTGCCGGTGATCATCTGGAACGCTGAGAACGACTGGGTGTCGTTCACCTTCCAGGGCGGCCGCATCACCGACAATGTCGGCATCCATCTCGATTGGTTCGCGCGCATGATCGGCGGCCAGATCGCCTATATCGGGCCGTGGGTGTGGCTGCCGATGATCGTCGTGTTCTGGCGGGCGCTGCGTCGCGGACCGTCGGGCGGTGTCGCCTGGCTCCTCGTCTGCACGGCGCTGCTGCCGGTGATCGTCTTCACGCTGGCCTCGCTGTGGGCGCCGCTCGGCTGGCATTTCCACTGGCAGGCGCCGGGCTATCTGATGCTCTTCCCGCTGCTCGGTGCAGCGACGGTGCGCTGGGCGGACGCGAGGCCGCGCGGAATCGGCGTTTGGCTCCTCGGCTCGGCAGTCGTGACAGCCCTCATCATGCTGGCGCTCGCGACGCAATCGAGCACGGGCTGGATGCGCATCTTCGTGCCGGATTCGCTGCGGCCAAGTCTCGAAGACATCTCCGACCCGACGCTCGAGGGCCTCGACTGGAACGAACTGCGCGACCGCGCGGCCACGGAAGGCTGGCTTGATTCCGACCACCTCTTCGCCGTCGCGCCGCAATGGCATGTCGCCGGCAAGGTCGACGTCCAGCTCGGCCGCGATTTGCCGGTGGTTTGCCTGTGCGCTGATCCTCGCAACATAGCGTTTGGCTGGGACCATAGGGACTTCGTCGGCTGGGATGCGATCATCGTCATCCCGCCCGGCTATGTTCCCGATGTTGACGCGACCTACGGCCCCTATTTCTCGGCCGTCGAGCCGCTCGAACCCGTTGAGGTCATGCGCGGCGGCCAACCGGCTATCGAGCTCCGCCTCTACTACGCAGCGGGCTACACGGGCGATTATCCGCTGCCCCTGCCGCCGTGACGCGGTGCCCGATCGCTTGTTGTTTCGTTCGGCCGTCGCTGCTAGCCAGAGCCATCCGGCTGGTCCGGCCGGCCCGCCAACTGACCAGCGCTGATGTCGTCTTTGCCGTTCTTCCAGCGTTCACTTGCAGTCGATAGCGGCAAGCGCTTTACGCTGGCCGCGGCCATGCTGTTCACGCTCGGCTTCCTGCCGATGCCCTTCGGCAGCCTCGTCACCTTCTTCTATTTCGGTATTGCCCTGGTCGCGTTCGCCGAAATTCTCCGCGGCCGCGTGAAGCTGCATTTTCCGACGACGGTGAGGTTCGCGATCATTGCCTGCCTCCTCTATTTCGCCGCCGATCTGACGTCATTGATGTTCTACGACAATCGGGCCAGGGGCTGGGTTCCGGTGGTGGCGTCGCTGCATTTCCTGCTGTTGCCGGTGGCGTTCGCAGGATTGGCGCCGGTGAAGTTCGAGCCAATCAAGATGTTCGTGCGGGGGGCGCAGTGCGGGGCGATCGCCGGTGGGATCGTTGCAATCATCCAGGTCTGGGCGGGCATCGACCGGGCGATCGGCGGTATGATCAACTCGTTGCCGTTCGGAGCGACGGCAGCGTCTTTCGCCTGCATTTCGCTGATCGGCGTGGGTGAGGCCAGCGTCCGCGGTCGCATCCTCGCCGGCTTTGCCTTTTCGGCCGGACTGGCGGCGATGATTCTGTCCGAAGCGCGCGGCGCCTGGATAGCCCTGCCGGTGCTGCTGATCATCCTCTTGTTTTATCTGCTGGCACGCTATGGGCGGCGCGCGGCAGTGATCGCGGCGGTAAGTCTGGCGGCGCTCGGGGCCATTGTCGCCATTTTGGCGCAAGGCAGCATACGCGAGCGGCTGAGCGAAACCTTTGTTGCCTTCGAGGGCTTCAGTTTCGGGCATACCGATCGCACGCAGTCGGACGCCTATTCGCTCGATCAGCGCGCCCTGATGATGGCCTACGGACTGCAAGCGATCGCGGACCGACCGATCATCGGTTACGGGCCACAGAATGCCGTCGACGAAGTGCGGGCGCGTGCCTCGGAAGAAGGCTACCACATCGACCAGTTCGGCCATCTCCACAACGAGTTCCTGACGGAGACGGTCGGCAACGGCCTCATGGGGCTGATCACGCTCCTTCTGCTGCTGGCCGCGCCCTTGGTGACGGCGCTACGGTCGGCGCGGGACAAATACTTCGCCGATCGCCTGGCGCTCGCACTCATCGCCAGCGTAGGCTCGAGCCTGTTCGGGCTGACGAGCATCGCCTTCGGGCACGACATTACCAATTCGGTGTTCGTCTCCGCGCTGCTCGCCGTAAGCCTCAGCGCGGCCGCAAGCGGCCCGCGCCGGCGTCCATCGGCAGCGACCGTCAGCTAGATCAGGCGAGCGCGCTGCGGACCGCGTCGACGATGCGTTGCTGCGTCACCTCATCGAGATAGGCGTGCATCGGCAGGCTGATGACCTCGGAGGCCAGTTTCTCGGCGACCGGCAGGCCACCTTCCAGCGTCGGATAGCCGGCATAGGCTTCCTGCTGATGCAGGGCCTTCGGATAGTGGACGGCCGTCGGCACGCCTTCGCCGCGTAACTGGGTGGCGAAAGCGGTGCGATCATGCTTGCCGAGACGGAGCGTATATTGCGCCCAGACCGACACCGCGTCCGCCGCCACATGCGGAACGGTGACGATGTCAGCCAGTGCCTCATTGTAGCGCGTAGCGGCGCGATTGCGGGCGACGATCTCGTCCGGGAATATCTTCAGCTTCTCGACGAGAATGGCGGCCTGAATGGCGTCGAGGCGCGAATTGAGGCCGACACGAGCGTGGTCGTAGCGCTCGGTGCCCTGGCCATGCATGCGGATGGAGCGCAGCAAAGCGACAAGATCGGCGTCGTCGGTGAAGATGGCGCCGCCGTCTCCGTAGCAGCCGAGCGGCTTTGCCGGGAAGAAGCTGGTCGCCGTTGCATAGGCCAGCGTGCCCGTCTTCTTGCCGTGCAGCGTGGCGCCGAAGCTTTGCGCCGCATCGCCGATCAGCGTCACGCCTTCGGCCTCGCAAAGGGGAAGCAGCGCATCATAGTCGGCAGGCTGACCGTAGAGATCCACGGCGATGACGGCTTTGGGACGCAGATTCTCGCGTCGCGCCAAGGCGATGGCCTTGGCGACGCTGGCCGGATCGATGTTGAAGGAGTCCGGGAGGACGTCAGCGAAGATGATGGAAGCGCCGCGAAGGGCAACGACCTCGGCCGGCGCCGCGAAGGTGAAGGCCGGGCAGATCACCGCATCGCCCGGTCCGACGCCGAGCGCCATGAGCACGAGGAGAAGCGCGTCGGTGCCGCTGGCGCAGGCAACGGCGTATTTCGCGCCGCTGAAGGCGGCGAGATCGGCCTCGGCCCGCTCGACTTCACTGCCGAGGATGAACTGACCATGGTCGAGCACGCGAGCGATGGCGGCGTCGATCTTGTCGGCGATCGGCCGGCGCTGCGCCTGAAGGTCAATGAAGGCAATCTCGGCCTCGGCCGGGGCGATCTTCTTAAGCATATCCAAGCCTTGTGCGGGGCGGACAAATCATGATGGGAGGCGCGCAGAATAGGCAGGCCCCGTCCGCCAACAAATCAATTTAGAATCGGGGGCGAAACAAAGCGAAATCGGTTCGCCGCCCGCCGCTGTAAACGCGATGCCGAGACGCGCCCTGGCGCCCGCCGCGTTGACAGGTTCGGCCGGGCAGCGCAAAAACCGAAGCCTAAGCCGGTCATTGCAGGAGGGGCGACCAAGGCGATGGTGACCTCCCCAAACAGGAGTTGACCTTGATCGCGTTGGCAACTCTCACCCGTAGGCTTGCAGGCCCGGCCCTCATCGCACTGGTGGTCACCCTGTCAGCCTGTACGGTCAGGCCGCTCTATTCGACCACAGCTTCCGGCGCGCCCTTGCAGGCGGAACTGGCGTCGATCTCCGTCCTGCCGGTCGATGATCGCCTGTCGCAAATCGCGCGCAACGAACTCGTCTTCGCCTTCGGCAATGGCGCCACGCCGGCAAACCCGGCCTATGAGCTGAGCATTGTCGCCAGCGCCGGCGGCGGTGGACTCAATATAACGGCTCCCGGCAACGAAGCCTCGACGATCGTCAGCGTATCCATCCGCTACACGCTGATGGATATCGCGACGGGCGAGGTTATTCGCAGCGGCTCGGCCAGCGCCGAGACCCGTTACCAGGCGTCGAATTCGGCCTTTGCCAATGTGCGGGCGCGCGAGGACGCGCAGGAGCGCGCCACCATCGCCGCCGCCGACACCGTGCGGCTACAAATCTCGGCAGCGCTTGCCACCTATGTGCCGCCGCCTCCGCTAGCTGCCCAGTAGTCTCAGGCGGCCTTGCCGCGGAAATCTGGCACCGCGTCGGCGAGGATGCGGTAGACGGCGGCGCGGTCATCCTTGCCGATGGCCTCGCGCAGGGCCGCGATCCATTGCCGGATCGAATCGATCGGCGGATAGGCCGAGCGCGCCGAGACGATGCCCTGAACGCCGATCTCGACATGCTGCTCGTCGCGGGCGAACAGAATCTCCTCGATCCGTTCGCCGGGGCGGAGGCCGGTATAGACGATGTCGACATCAATGCCGGGCTCGAGCCCATGCAGGCGGATCATGTGCTCGGCAAGTTCGTTGATCTTCACCGGCTGGCCCATATTCAGGACATAGACCGACTGGTTCTCGGGCTCGCGCTTGGAAAGCGCATGTCCGGTGGCGGCGACGACGAGATCGCAGGCCTCGCGGATCGTCATGAAATAGCGGACCATGTCGGGATGGGTGACGGTCACCGGGCCGCCGGCCTCGATCTGCGCCTTGAATTTCGGCACGACTGAGCCGTTGGAGCCGAGGACATTGCCGAAACGCACCGAGATGATGCGGCGGTCGCCGTCGCTGTCGGCAGCCAGCTGGGAATCGAGTGCCTGGCAATAGAGCTCGGCGAAGCGCTTGGTGGCGCCCAGCATCGATTGCGGCTCGATCGCCTTGTCTGTCGAGATCATGATCATCGATTCGGCACCGACCATCATGGTCGCGTCGGCGACATTGATGGTGCCGAAGACGTTGGTCTTCACGCCTTCCGCCCAATCCTGCTCGACAATCGGCACGTGCTTCAACGCTGCGGCGTGGAAGACGAGATCGGGTTCGAACTGGGCGAAGAGGCGGTGTATGCGGTCGCGGTCGCGCACATCGGCGATGCGGCCGGAAATGGCGCATTCGCTCGGCTTGGCGTGAAGCGCCTCGATGATGGCGTGGAGCGCCGGCTCGGAGTTTTCGAGAACGAGCAGGCGCGCCGCCCCAAAGCCGACGACACGATGACAGAGTTCGGCGCCGATCGAGCCGCCGCCGCCGGTGACGATGACCGATTTGCCGGCAATCGCCCGCGTGGCCAGAAGCTGATCGACGGTGACGCTCGGCCGGAGGAGAAGATCCTCGATGTCGATCGGGGCAAGGCGGACTGGTTCGCCCGCATCGAAGGGCGGCAGGCGGCTGGCGCCGATGCCGAGCCGCCGCGCCTGCATCAGTGCCTGCTCGGGCTTCGCCTCGGGTCCGAGTGCGGAAGGCAGGAGGATGATGCGGCCTATGCGAATGCCGCGCGCCTCGAAATCAGCCACGGCGCGTTCGAGCTGATCCGGAGTGCCGACGACCTCGACGCCGCGCAGGACCTGGCCGCGATCGCTAAGCGAGGGCGACAGAATGCCGGCGACGCGGATGCGTGTGACGGCGCCGGTCTCGATCGACCGCAGCAAGGTTTCGACATCGGTGGCGCGACCGAGCACCAGGGCCGGGGTCAGCTTGGTCTCGATCGCCTGCTGCCGCGAGCGCGCATAGCGGAAATAGCGGTAGGCGATGCGCGGGCCGCCCAGAAAGAACATCTGGAGGCACCAGTAGAGGATGATGGTGGTGAAGCCGAAGAAGAGCTCGCCGTAGAGATATGGGCGCGACAGGAAGTAGTCGAGCGCGATCAGCGACAGGCTGAGGATGGTCGCTGCACGAAAAATGTTGAAAAGGTCGGGCAGCGAGGCGAACCGCCATTTCGAACGGTAAAGCTGCGAGAAGACGTAGACGATGCCGGCGTAGAGGACGAAAAGCGGAAGGATAACAACGAGATAGTCAACCCGATCCTGTAGGCCGGTGTCCTCGAAGCGGATGTAGAAGGCCGCGATGACGGCGGCGGCGGTCATCGCCAGGTCGTGCAGAAGCACGAGGCTGGTCCGCGGGGTTAGCCGTGGCATGGCGCGAACAAGGCGCCGCCATAGATTCGAAAGCATCGCGATCCCTGCGAGGTGGCCCGCCTGCCGAGCCTCTGAGGTTTCCAACCTTCGGAAGAACGAGTGTTATCTGCGGCCTGCTACAAAGTGAAGCGCTAAGGTGCGCCATTGCCAAGCTGCCGGGCTATGGATGATGCCGATGCGGTTAGGGAAGGGTCAATGATGTCGGGCCGCGTTTTGCTCACGGGGGCGACGGGCTTCATCGGCCAGGGTTTGGTGGCGACGCTGAGCGCCACCGGCTACCGCGTCCGCGCCGCGACGCGCAGCTTCGTGCCGCTGCCAGCTGAATTGGAGAGTGCGGTGGTTGGCGATCTGCGCAAGCCCGTAAACCTCACCGAGGCGCTGCGCGACGTTGATTTCGTTGTGCACAGCGCCGGCCTCGCCCATGCGTCCCCAGGCATCGACGAGGAGACCTATCGCGAAATCAACGCCGGCGTGACCGCCGTTCTCGCCAGGGCGGCGAAGCAGGCCGGCGTCAAGCGCTTCGTGCTCTTGTCTTCGATCCGCGCGCAGACCGGACCCAGCGCCGACGGCGTGGTCACGGAGGCGACACCGGCCCAGCCCGTTGACGCGTATGGCCGATCGAAGCTCGAAGGCGAGGAATTGCTCGCAGAGGCGGGCATTGCGGCGGTCATTTTGCGGCCGGTTCTGGTTCATGGTCCGGGCATGCGTTTCAACATGGCCGCCCTCGTCGATCTGGCGCGGAAGCCTTGGCCGCTGCCGCTCGGCGCATTTCGGGCGAAGCGCTCGATCGTCGCGCGCGAGCATCTCGCCGACGCCGTATTCCTGGCCCTCACCAATGCGGAGATGGAAGGCGAAACCTATCTCGTCGCCGATCCCGTTCCGCTTTCTGCGGCCGAGATGGTGAAGGCCTACCGCACCGCATGGCGGCGCTCGGCGGGATTGCTGCCGGTGCCGCCGGGTTTGGTTGCCGCCGTCGCCCGCATGGCGGGAAGGGGCGGCGAAGTCGAGCGTTTGCGGCAGCGGCTGGTGGTCGACCCGGCAAAGCTTCTGGCCGCCGGTTGGGTTCCGCGCCGGTCCTCTTTCGATGCGCTGATGGAAACGGCGCGCGCCTATGGCTGATGGCGTGAAGCGGCTTCTCTATGTCGTCAGTGAGGACTGGTTCTTCGCCTCGCATTTCCTGCCGATGGCCCGCGCGGCGCTGGCGCTCGGTTTCGACGTTGCCGTGGCGACACGCGAGACGGCGCATGGCGATGCGCTTCGCGCCGAAGGCTTGCGCGTCATCCCGGTCAATTTCGAGCGCGGCGGGATCGCGCCGACGCAGGTGACGCAGCAAGTCGCGGCGCTGACGCAGGTGATGCGTGAGGAGATGCCGTCGATCGTCCATTGCATCGCCCTTCGCTCGCTCGTCGTCGGCGGGCTCGCGGCGCGGCGCGCCAGGGTGCCGGCTCTGATCGTCGCCGTCACCGGCCTCGGCCACCTTTGGGTCAGTCGCAGCATTGGCGCTGCAATCGGTCGTGCGATCATACGCCGAAGCGCGCGTCGGCTGCGTGGTCCGCGGACGCTGTTCCTGTTTGAAAATCAAGATGATCCGGCAGCGCTTGGTATCAAAGCGAACGGCGTTCGCGTCGCTTTCATGCCAGGCGCTGGCGTCGATGCGAACGCCTTCGCGCCGGAGCCCGAGCCGCCGGCTCCACCAGTTCGCGCCGCCATCGTTTCGCGCATGCTGTGGGCGAAGGGGATCGGCACGGCGGTCGAGGCAGTTCGGCAGCTGCGCCGCGCCGGCGTCGATATCGAACTCGATCTCTGGGGCGCGCGCGACGCATCCAATCCGACCTCCATCAGCGAGGACGAGCTGCGGCGCTGGAGCGAGGAGCCGGGCATCCAATGGCATGGCGCTACCAATGATGTCGCTGCCGTGTGGCGCCGGTCGCACATCGCGCTCTTGCCGAGCCATTATCGCGAGGGCCTGCCGCGATCGCTCGTCGAGGCAATGGCCTCGGCGCGGCCGGTGATCACCACCGACGTGCCGGGTTGCCGCGAATTGGTGCGCGACGGGGTTGAAGGTTTCGTCGTGCCCAAGGACGACGCCGCCGCGCTGGCGGCTGCCATCCGCCGGTTGGCTGAGAACGCCGAAGCGCGGCAGGCGATGGGGCAGGCGGCGCTCGCGCGCTTCCGCGAGGGCTATACGACGGAGATAGTGATGGAGCGCATCAGCGAGATCTACCGCTCGCTCGATTAGCCGGGCTTCGTTTTTCCCCAGCGCAGCCAGGCGACGAGGCCGAAGGCGAGGATGAGCGAAGCCAGCACGAAGATCAGCGGCTTGGAGGGCGACAGCCAGGCGAGGTCAAACAGGAAGACGCCGATCACGAGAACCGCGACGGTGACGGTCGTCTGGCTGAGGCCGCGATCAACGCCGGCCTGATAGGCATGATCGCGATGGGCGGTGGCGAGCGGCTTCCGCTTGGCAAGGCGCCAGAGCAGCGTGGTCGACGCGTCAAAGACGAAGACCATCGGCAGGATCAGGGCAGCGCCAAGGAACCCGGCGTCCGCGGCGGCGATCAGGAGCCAGCCGAGCACGAAGCCGAGGCCGGCGCTGCCGACGTCGCCCATGAACAGCCGCGCCGGATGCCAGTTGTAGATAAGGAAGCCGAGCGCCGCGGCGGTGACGATCAGCGCCGGCAAGGCGCCGTCGACAAAGTCCGACTGCAGGAGGGCGAGGCCGACAAGACCGACGCCGACCACCATCGCTTCGCCGGCAGCGATGCCGTCGATGCCGTCCATGAAGTTGAAAAGATTGATGAACCAGAGCCAGGCGAGCGCCAGGAGGACACGGTCGAGCCAGACCGGCAGGAAGCCGCCGAGGATCGGCGTGTCACCGCCCATCGACCATAGGGCGAACCCGACGGCGATCGCCTGGACGAGCAGGCGGAGCCAGAAAGGCAGCGGCCTCAGATCGTCGACGAAAGACACGGCGATGACGAGGAGGATGCCGACGAGAATGGCGGTCGGCACGGTGCCGTCTACCGCGGCGAGGACGGCGAGACCGACCAGGACGATGAGCATAAAGCCGATGCCGCCGCCGCGCGGAACCGGCGCCTTATGGCTCGATCGGTGGTTCGGCTTGTCGAGCACGTTGCGCCGCGTCAGCCAGACGAGCGCGAGCCCGGACGCCAGCAGCGACGCGGCGAATGTGCCGACGCCGACAATGAGCAGGGTGAGAAAGGATGGCGACAAGGCGTCCCTCTTGAGCCCGTTCGTCCAAGCCAATACGAGACACGGTCTGCGTGCCGGGCGGCTCCGTCCGGCCCAACTCGACTAGTCCCCGGAGAGCGGTTTGTCTGCCCCTTCCTGCCTGATTTTCGACTGCGATGGCGTTCTCGTCGACAGCGAAGTCATCGCCGCGCGTGTCGCGGCCGAGTGTTTCACGGCTGCCGGGGCGGCGATCACCGCCGAGGAGATGATCGAGCGTTTCACCGGCATGACGGCGACAAAGGTGACCGAAATGGTGTTCGCGGAGCGCGGCGTCCCGGCGCCGGCCGACGCCACGATCGTCCGTCGTGAAGCGATCATGGCGGCGCTCGAAACCGAGGTGACGGCGATTGATGGGGTCGACACAGTCCTGTCGGTCCTTGGCGTGAAGAAGTGCGTCGCCTCATCGAGCCATCCGGATCGAATCGCATTGACGCTTCGCGTTGCCGGCATCGCGCATCATTTCGGCGATGCCGTATTCAGTGCTTTCCAGGTCGAGCACGGCAAGCCCGCGCCGGATCTCTTCCTGCTCGCGGCGGAACGGATGGAGGCCGATCCATCCGATTGCGTTGTGATTGAGGATTCGGTCTCAGGCGTCACCGCCGGCAGGGCGGCGGGCATGCGCGTCATCGGCTTTGTCGGTGGCGGCCATTGCCTGCCCGACCTCGCCGAAAAGCTGCGCGCAGCGGGGGCTGAGACAGTTGTCGAGAATATGCGCGATCTTCCTGCAGTGCTCGGCCTCTAGCCGGACACCTCTTCGAGGGCGATCATGCGCAGGGCGTCGGCGAAGGCGCCGACGCTGCCTGCCGGCGATTCCGCGGCTGCGCCTGTGGATAGCCGATCGAGCAGGACGCGGTCGCCGGCCAGCCGCATGAGGCAGTCCGCCAGCGCCTCGGCGGTCACCGCGCCTGCGACGAGGCCATCGACGCCGTCCCGCACTTGCTCGACGAGGCCGCCGACCGGCGTGGCGACGATCGGCATGCCGGCGCCCTGCGCCGCCGCAGCGACGCCGGACTGGCTCGCCTCGACATAGGGCAGGACGAGGACGTCGTATTGGCCTAGGATTCCGCCGATCTCGGCGTGCTCGATCCAGCGATTGACGACGGTCGCGCCGAGGGCCGAGAGGCGGGTTTCGAGGCCGGCAATCGAGCCTTCGCCATAGACGCCCAGTTCCAGCTTTGCGCCGCTTTGGCGAGCGATCTCGGCCGCGGCAACAAGGAGATCGAGGCCCTTGTAGGCCATGATGCGGCCAAGGAAGAGGACACGGAGCGGACCCGTGCCGCGCTCGGCGCGTTCGGCACCATATGCAATTGCCGGATGCGCAAGCGTGACGATCTTCTTGGGATCAACGGCCCGCTCGGCCGTCAGGCGATCTGTGACAGCCTGGCTCAGCGTGACAATGCGGTCGGCATGATCGAGGTCGCGGAGCAGCCAATTGTGAACGCGTCCGGTGTCATCGCCCGGGTGGCGGGACGCATCATGGGCGATGACGACGTATCGGATCGGGCTTTTGGCGAGGCGTCGCCCGAGCAGAGGCGTCCACACATGCGACATCAGCACGACGACCGCGGTGAAGCCCTCTTTCTTCAAGCGATCGAGCAGTTGATCGGCCTGCCGACGGAAGCGAAGCAGACGGAACAATGCTCCGCGATTTCGCGAGAAAGTTGCAAAAGGCCAGGTCGTCGGGGATAGATCGGCCAGGCTCTCAGCGAGCTCGTTGGCTGTCGAATAGGAGACTGCGCCGCTGGCATCAGGCTGCTCGCTTAGATGGCGGGCAATCTCAAGCGTCATCCAGCTCAAGGAGCCGCGGCGACCCCAATAGAGGAACAGGATCTTGCCGTTGCTTTCGCTCACCAATCAGGGACTTCCATCCGGTTCGGATCGTATTACCCGGGCTTTGGCCAAGGGCTGCGGCGGGGGGCGCGGTTTGTCGCAATAGCGCAACGGTTCGAAGGTATTCGCAAATGCTTTGTCGCGTTGCCCGATCAATGCCCCAATCGCGCGATGCAACACAGCGAACCTTGACCCGGCGTTGATATCACGCCGAGATTGAGATAGCTCAGATTTCACCTCCCGGGACGCGGCAAAACGGAAAGAGGCAGATGCAGCGCAGCGAATTCACCATTGACGGCGTGAGGGTTGCGGACGACGCGCCTTGCTATGTGATCGCGGAGATCGGCCACAATCATCAGGGCGATGTCGAGAAGTGCAAGCAGCTCTTCGACGCCGCCAAGGACTGCGGCGCCAACGCGGTTAAGCTGCAGAAACGGGACAACCGGTCGCTCTTCACGCGGGTGATGTATGCAAGCCCGTATAACTCCGACCACGCCTTCGGCGACACCTATGGGCAGCATCGCGAAGCGCTGGAGTTCGGCCGCGACGAGTATGCCGAGCTGATGGCCTATGCCGACGAGATCGGCATCACCTTCTTCTCTACCGCATTCGATATTCCGAGTGCCGACTTCCTCGCCGACCTCAACGTCCCCGCATACAAGATCGCGTCGGGCGATTTGCGATCGATACCGCTGCTGCGCCACGTTGCGTCGATCGGCAAGCCGATGATCATTTCCACCGGTGGTGGCACGATGGATGACGTCCGTCGCGCCTATGAAACGATCATGCCGATCAACGATCAGCTGTGCATCATGCAGTGTACGGCCGGCTATCCGCCGGAATTTTCCGAGCTCAATCTGCGGGTCATCGAGACCTTCAAGAGGGAATTTCCCGATACCGTCATCGGCTTCTCCTCACACAACTCGGGCATCGCCATGCCGCTGATCGCCTATATGCTGGGCTCGCGCATGGTGGAAAAGCACTTCACGCTCAACCGCGCCATGAAGGGCAGCGACCATGCCTTTTCGCTGGAGCCGCCTGGACTTCGCCGCCTCGTGCGCGATCTTCACCGCACCGTCGAAGCGATGGGCGACGGCGTGAAACGCACCTATCCGAGCGAGGAACGGCCGCTCTACAAGATGGCGAAGAAGCTCGTGGCGGCGCGCGATCTGCCGGCCGGCCATGTCATCACCGACGCCGATATCGCCATGAAGACGCCCAATGACGGCTTGTCCCCGGTGCATTATGACGATTTGATCGGCCGGCGGTTGGTGTCGCCGTTGAAGGCCGATGAGAGCTTCGCCGTCGAAAATACGGTTGCTGCCTCGGCCGCCTGACGGCAGAACCGTCGCATTTCGGCGGAGGGCGGCAATCGCCCTCCGGTAGCCTCGCCGGGTGAAATGTCGGACAATCCTTTCGATCTGACCGGTCGGGTCATTGCGCTTACCGGTGGCAACGGTCAGTTGGGCCGCGCCTTTGTCGATCGCCTGATTGCGGCCGGGGCCCGCGTGGCGGTGATCGATCTCGCTGGCGACAATCTGCCTGACGACGGGCGGGTGAAGCTGTTCAAGGCGGATGTCACCAACCGCGACGCGCTTGAAGAAGTGCTCGCCAATGTCACGGCGGAATGGGACCGGCCGCACGGCCTCATCAACGCCGCCGCGCTCGATTCGCCGCCCAATGCGCCGGCCGGCGAAAACGGGCCGTTCGAGACCTATCCCGAGGAAAGCTTCGATCGCGTCATGACGGTCAACGTCAAGGGCGTGTTCCTTTGCTGCCAGGTGTTCGGTGCTGCGATGGCCGAGGCGAAGCGGGGGTCGATCGTCAACATCGCCTCGATCTACGGCATGGTCTCGCCGGATCAGGGCCTCTACGCTTATCGGCGCGAACGCGGCGAGGAGTTCTACAAGCCGGTGGCCTATTCGGTATCGAAATCGGCGCTCTACAATCTGACGCGCTATCTGGCGACCTATTGGGGCGCGGCGGGCGTGCGCGTGAACACGCTGACCCTTGCCGGCGTTGCCGCTGGGCAAGACCCCGAGTTCCTCAAGCGCTACCACGCCAAGGTGCCGCTCGGACGGATGGCGCGGGCCGAGGAATGCGCCAACACGGCGCAGTTCCTGTTGTCGGACGCAGCATCCTATGTGACCGGATCAAACCTCGTGGTGGATGGAGGCTTCACCGCATGGTGACGGATGCTGAGGCGACGACGAAGCTGAGCAACTGGATTGCCGGGCAGGCAGTGCCGGCGGATTCGGGCGCGTATTTCGAAAAGCGTTCGCCGCATGACGGGCGCCTGCTGTCGCTGGCGCCGCGCTCGGGCGAGGAAGACATCGACATCGCCGTGCGCGAGGCGCAGGCGGCGCAGCCGGAATGGGCAGAGATTCCCGCGGTGCAGCGCGGCGCGATCCTTCACCGCATCGCCAATGCGCTCGAGGCGCGGATCGACGAGATCGCGGCGGTGGTCGCGGTCGAGACGGGCAAGTCGTTCGGCGAGGCGAAGGGCGAGACCGGCGGCGGCATCGCGCTCGCGCGTTTCTATGCCGGCGAGGGGCAGCGCCTTTACGGCCGCACCACGACGTCGGGCGCCGCCGGCAAATACGCCATGACGGTGCGCCGCCCCTGCGGCGTCGCCGGCCTCATCGTCCCGGCGAATACGCCGATCGCCAATCTCTGCTGGAAGACGTTCCCGGCGCTCATCTGCGGCAACGCCGTCGTCTTGAAGAGCGCGGAAGATACGCCAGGAACGGCCGATATCTTCGCCGAGATCATCCACGATGCCGGCCTTCCCGCCGGCGTCTTCAATGTCGTGCACGGCTTCGGCACGGAAGCGGGCGTGCCGCTTGTCGAGCATCCGAATGTCGACGTGATCTCGTTCACTGGTTCGACTGCCGTCGGCCGTTGGATCGGCGAGGTCTGCGGCCGGATGATGCGGAAGGTTTCGCTCGAACTCGGCGGCAAGAACCCGCTCGTTGTGTGCGACGACGCCGATCTCGACAACGCCGTGCGCTGGACCTGCCTGTCGGCCTTCTCCAACGCCGGTCAGCGCTGCGCTTCCGGCAGCCGTATCATCGTTTTCGAGGCGGTCTACGACGCCTTCACGCAGAAGCTCCTCGAGGCCGTTGCCAAGCTCAAAGTCGGCCCAACCAATGACGACGATTTCGGACCGGTCATCAATCAACGCCAGCTCGATGCGATGCTTGCAGCCGTTGCGGTCGCCAAGGGGAACGGCGCGACGGTGCTTGCCGGCGGCGAACGCCTGACCGATGCCGCACACGCCGGTGGCTGGTACATGGCGCCGACCGTCGTCGAGGGCGCCGGACCCAAGGACGAACTGTCGGTCAAGGAACTGTTCGGTCCGGTCGCCTCGCTCTATTGCGTGCCTGACTACGAGGCGGCGCTGGCGATGGCCAATGACTCGCCCTATGGCCTCACTGCCGCGATCCATACCGCGAACGTCGATCGCGCTATCGACTTCGCGCACCGGGTTCGCTCGGGCGTCGCCGTGGTGAATGCCGGCACCTATGGCTCGGAACCGCACATGCCGTTCGGCGGCGTCGGCCAGTCCGGCAATGGCAGCCGCGAGCCGGGCACGGAGGCGCTGGATATCTACTCCAACCTCAAGGACATCTACATCGTCACCGATCCGGCGCGGATCTGAGCGCAATGCCAAGCGTCGTCGCTCTCATTCCCGCACGATCAGGATCGCAGCGCGTCATCGACAAGAACATCCGTCCGCTCGGCGGGCATCCGACGCTCGCCTTCAGCATCGCGACGGCCAAGGCGAGCGGCGTGTTCGATGCTGTCGTCGTTTCCACCGACAGCGAGCGCTACGCCGCCATCGCCAGGCACTATGGCGCCGAGGTGCCGGCGCTGCGTCCGGCCGAAATCGCGACGGCGACGTCGCCCGATATCGCCTGGGTTCAGCATGCGCTCGACCGGTTAGAGGCGAGTGGGCGTTCGTTCGACGCGTTCTCGATCCTGCGCCCGACCAGTCCGTTCCGCCTGCCCGACACGATCCGCCGGGCTTGGGAAGCTTTTCTGGCCGAAGAGGGCGTCGACAGCCTGCGCGCTGTCGAGAAGGTCGGCCAGCATCCGGGCAAGATGTGGGTGATCCGCGGCAAGCGCATGACGCCGCTGATGCCGCTGTCGCCGGCCGAGCAGCCCTGGCACTCGACGCAGATGGCGGCGCTTCCGGAGGTCTATATTCAGAACGCCAGCCTCGAGATCGCCTGGACCCGCGTCGCCAAGGAAGGAACCATTGCCGGCCATGCGGTGATGCCGTTTCTGACCGAAGGTAGCGAAGGATTGGACGTCAATACCGAGTATGATTTCTGGTACTGCGAACAGCTGGTGGCGCGTGGGGAAGCGCAGCTGCCCGAGGTTCCGCAGGAGCCGTTCTTCGGCTGATCAATTTGGAGCGATGGTTTGGGTGAACAGATCGGGACGGCTGTCCCAGGACAATTGTACTTTGCCGGCAAGGGCGAGTTCGATCGCATCAAGTCGCTCAACGCGACGCTCGAGGAACGCATCGCGCTGTTCGCCGATGTCTGCCGGCTGAACACGCTCTACATGATCGCGCGGGCCGGCTCCGGGCATATCGGCTCCAGCTTCTCCAGCCTCGACATCGTCTCGCTCCTGCACCTCAAACGCATGGCGGGCGAGGACGTCTACTTCTCCTCCAAGGGCCATGACGCGCCCGGGCTTTACGCCTTCCTGATCGCCACTGGCCGTATGCCGTTCGAGAAGATCCACGCCCTCCGCCGCTTCGGCGGGCTGCCGGGCCATCCGGACGTCGGCGTCGAGGGCATGGTCGTCAATTCCGGCTCGCTCGGCATGGGCATCTCCAAGGCCAAGGGCATGGTCCGCGCCGATCGCCTCTCGGGGCGCAAGCGCACGATCTATGTGCTGACCGGCGACGGCGAGCTGCAGGAAGGCCAGATTTGGGAATCGCTGGTTTCGGCGGCCAACGACAGGCTTGGCGAGATCGTCGCCATCGTCGATCACAACAAGCTGCAGTCGGACCATCTCGTCGCCAAGACTTCGGACCTTGGCGATCTCGAAGCGAAGTTTGCCGCATTTGGCTGGGCGGTCGGCCGCGCCGACGGCCATGACATCGCCGCGCTTGATACCGAGTTCGAGCGGCTCTCCCAATCGCCGCTGCCAAAGGTCCTCATCGCCGACACGATCAAGGGGCGTGGCATCAGCTTCATGGAACACACGGCGATGGAATTGGACGCGGCCCTCTACCGCTTCCATTCCGGCGCGCCCGATGCCGATTCCTATCGAAGCGGTGCGCAGGAACTGCTCGACCGCATCAACAAGCGGCTTGCCGACCTTGGCGCCGCGTCGTTGGAAGTCGAGACCTTCGAACAGCCAGCCGCGGCCGGCACGGGCGAGGTGCAACGGTTGATCCCCGCCTACAGCCAGGCGCTGTTGAAGGCGGCCGACGCCAATGACAAGATCGTGGCGCTCGATGCCGACCTCGTGCTCGACACCGGTCTGATCCCCTTCCGCGAGCGCTTCCCCGAGCGCTTCGTCGAATGCGGCATCGCCGAGATGGACATGGTGAGCCAAGCTGGCGGGCTCGCGCTATCCGGCTATCTGCCGGTGGCGCACTCCTTCGCCTGCTTCCTGACGCCGCGCGCCAATGAGCAGATCTACAACAACGCCACGGAGCGGACGAAGGTCGTCTATGTCGGCTCGCTCGCCGGCCTGTTGCCGGGCGGCCCCGGCCATTCGCATCAGGCCGTTCGCGACATCGCGGCGCTTGGCGGCGTGCCTGGTCTCACCATGGTCGAGCCAAGCTGCGTTGCTGCCGTCGCGCCGTTGGTGGACTTCTGTCTGTCGGATCAAGTGCGTAGCGCCTACATCCGCCTTGTTTCGATTCCTTGTTCAATTCCATATGCTTACGATGAGGGCTGGTCACCGCGGCTGGGCGAGGGCGTATTGCTGCGGCCCGGCGGTGATCTCGTCGTCATCGGCTACGGCCCGGTGCTCCTGACGGAAGCCTGGCATGCGGCCGAGACACTGGCGGGCGAAGGCATCAGCGTTCAGATCGTCGATATGCCGTGGCTCAATCAGGTCGATGCCGACTGGCTTGCTTCCGTCGTCGGCGATCGGTCGGTGGTAACGCTCGACAACCATTATTCCGGCAATGGTCAGGGCGAGATGATCGGGGCAACGCTGGCACAGAAGGGACATGGCGCAGGCGTCACGACGATAGGCGTCGACGAAATCCCGGTGTCCGGTACCAATGCCGAGGTGCTGCGCCACCACAAGCTCGATCGCGCCAGTCTGGCGGAGCGGTTCCGCGCCGCTGCGGGCTGAGCGACGCATGGGTGCGGCCAGCCTGCGTAGCCGGTTGCGGTCTTCACCGCTGCTGCGTCCGCTGCGGCTGGCGAGGGTGCGCCGTCAGGCACGGACCGACGGCCATTTCGACTGGTCTGCGGTGATCGCTGCAAGCGGCGATCGCTGGCGTCAGGCGCGCGCCGACGCCAATGGACCACGCGTCCTCATCGCCACCGATGTCGGCCTGCATTTCGGTGCTTCGCGGCTCGACAGCCTGCTCGCGGTCGGGCTGACGCTGCGCGGTGCGCGGGTCGATGCCCTGCTGTGCGATGCGGCGCTACCGGCGTGCATGATCGGCGATGTCAGCTGGTATTCCGACCTCGACCGCTTCACACGGGAAGGACCGCAGGCCGACTTCTGTGCGTCTTGCTACGCGCCGGCGGCGGCCGGTTGGCAGACGCTGGGCATTGACCCGATCCGGCTGTCGAGCCTGATCGATGCGGATGACCGCAGGCAAGCGGCCGAATGGGCGGATCGCCTCGACAGCGACATTGAGGCGCTGCGGGCCGATCCGATCGGCGATCAAGCGCTGGCCGGCGCGCTGCGCTTCTTTGCGCGTTCGACACTGGAGGATACGCCCGAAGCGCGGGCCGTGCTGCGGTCCTTTCTGATCGCTGCCCGCCTATCCTATTCCGCGGCGGAGAAGCTCGTGGCGCGTGAGCACTATGACGTCGTCGTGCTTCATCACGGCATCTACGTGCCGCAGGGGCCGGCGCTCGCCGCCGCGCGCGACAAGGGCGCACGCATCGTCAGCTGGAACGTCGGCTATCGGCGTCGGAGCTTCGTTTTCAGCCACGGCGACAGCTACCATTTCACCATGATCAGCGAGCCGACGGCGCGGTGGGAGAACCTCGACCTGACCGACGATTGGCGGGCGGAACTCGACCGCTATCTCCACAGCCGCCGCCATGGCGAGCAGGACTGGATCGTGTTCGGCCGCAATGCGCGCTTCGACGCGCCGACCTATCTCCGCGAGCGCGGCGTCGCCCTCGACCGGCCCGTCTTCCTGGCGCTCACCAATGTCGCCTGGGACGCGCAACTTCACTACCCGACCAACAGCTTCGCCTCGATGGGCGAATGGCTGGTCGAGACGGTGAAATGGTTCGCCGCGCGGCCGGAACTGGAACTTGTCATTCGCGTTCATCCCGGCGAACTCACCGGGGCCATGCCGGCGCGGGAGAAGGCGGCGGACATCCTTGCCGCCGCCTTTCCTGCCTTGCCGGCCAATGTGTTTGTCGTCGGGCCTGACGATCCGATCAGCACCTATTCCCTGATCGAACTAGCCCGCGCGACGATCATCTACGCCACCAAGGCCGGCATCGAAGTGGCCGCTTCGGGACGGCCGGTCCTGGTCGCGGGCGATGCCTGGACCCGCGGGAAGGGAATTTCCGTCGATGTCGACAACGCCGATGACTATCACCGCCGTTTGGCGGCAATGGTGGCGGTTCGCCCACCCGACGCGGCCGCGTCGGAGCGGGCGCAGCGCTATGCCTTCCACTATTTCTTCCGCCGCATGATCCCGGTCGCGGCGACGGTGCCGGCGAGCGGTTGGCCGCCATTCACGCTGTCCATCGGTTCTCTTTCCGAGCTCGAGCCCGGCGCGGATCTTGGTCTCGACGTGATCTGCGACGGCATTTTGACCGGATCGCCCTTCGAATATCCGGCGGAAACCCAGCCGTCCCCAGCCCGATGAATTCCGGTTCAGCTACGTCGCCTAGGGGTTGGGCGGGCGCTTGATCGCATCCGCGGGCCACGTTACCCAAAAAGTGAGGTGGCGGCCGCCCCCAAGGGAGTGTCGGGTCATGGATGTCTGGCGGCTTGAGATCGACGGCTTGGTCCTGATCACGCCAAAGCGTTTCCGGGACGATCGGGGCTTCTTCAGCGAGACCTACAATAGGGCGATGCTGGCAAAGGAAGCCGGCATCGACCGGGAATTCGTTCAGGACAATTACTCTCAATCCGTATCTGCCGGAACGATACGCGGCATGCATTTCCAGGTGCCGCCGATGGCGCAGGGCAAGCTGGTGCGGGTGACGAAGGGCTCGGTGATCGATGTCGTCGTCGATATCCGCCACGGCTCGCCGACCTATGGCCGCTGGGTTTCGGCCATCCTTTCCGCCGAGAACTGGGCGCAGCTCTGGGTACCTGAAGGCTTCGCCCATGGCTTCTGCACGCTGGAGCCCGACACCGAGGTGGCCTACAAGGTCACGCAATACTACTCTGCCGAGCATGATCGCGGCCTTGCCTGGGATGATCCTGCGCTCAGCATCTCCTGGCCGGTGGCCCCGAAAGACGCGGTATTGTCCGACAAGGATCGAAAGCACCCGAGGCTGGCCGGCCTCGAAGAGTGCTTCACCTATGAGGGAAGCTGAAAACAGATGGCTGCACGGCGGATCATCGTAACGGGAGGGGCCGGTTTCATCGGCTCGGCGCTTTGCCGCTATCTCGTACGGTCCGGCGTCGAGGTGCTGAACGTCGACAAGCTTACCTATGCCGCTAATCTGAAGTCGCTCGACCCGATCGCAAATCAGGGCAATTACCGGTTCCATAAGGCCGATGTGGCTGACGCGGGGGCCATGGCCGCGCTGTTCGCCGAGTTCCGGCCGGACGCGGTGATGCACCTTGCCGCCGAGAGCCATGTCGACCGGTCGATCACGGGGTCGGCGGCTTTCATCGAGACCAACGTCATGGGCACTTATCGCCTGCTTGAGGCGGCGCGCGCCTATTGGAACTCGCTGCCACTAGACGAGGCCGATTCGTTTCGCTTCCTTCAGGTTTCCACCGACGAGGTCTATGGCTCTCTCGGCGAGGAGGGCGCCTTCTCGGAGGGGACGCCCTATGATCCGAGCTCGCCCTATTCGGCAAGCAAGGCGGCGGCCGATCATCTCGCGCTCGCCTGGCAGCGGACCTATGGCCTGCCGACTATCGTCTCGAACTGCTCAAACAACTACGGGCCCTATCATTTCCCGGAGAAGCTGATTCCGCTCGCGATCATCAACGCCGTCGAAGGTCGCCCGATCTCGGTTTATGGCGACGGCTCCAATGTGCGCGATTGGCTGCATGTCGATGACCATGTGCGCGCACTGGCGATGGTCGTCGCCAAGGGTCGGCCGGGCGCCAAATACAACATCGGCTCCCGCTCCGAATTGACCAATCTGGCGCTGGTGAAGATGCTGTGCGCCATTCTCGACGATCTTCATCCGGACGGGGCGCCGCATGAGCGGCTGATCAGTTTCGTCGCCGATCGCCCGGGCCATGACCGCCGCTATGCAATCGATCCGTCCCTGGTCGAGGAGGAGATCGGTTGGCGGCCGAGCGAGACTTTGGATTCGGGCCTGCGCAAGACCGTCGCCTGGTACCTCGACAATCGCAATTGGTGGGAGCCGCTGCGTGGCGTCTATCGCGGCGAGAGGCTCGGCCTTATCGAGCCGGTCGAGGCCGCGGGCGGCAGATGAAGGTTCTGGTCATCGGCCGCAGCGGACAATTGGCGCTTTCCCTGGCGGAGGCTTCGCCCCCGGCAGGCGCCAGCGTCAGCTTTGCCGGCCGCCCTGACTACGATATCCGCGATGCCGCAAGCGTTGCCGCAGCGATCGACCTGGCGGCACCGGACATCGTCGTCATCGCCGCCGCCTACACGGCGGTCGACCGCGCCGAGACGGAGGAAGCCGAAGCCTTTGCCGTCAATGCCGACGGCCCGGCGAATGTCGGCAGGGCCTGCGTTGCGCGCGGCGTGCCGGTGATCCACATCTCGACCGACTATGTCTATGACGGCGACAAGGCCTCACCCTATGTCGAAACCGACCCGACGCATCCGCTGGGCGCCTATGGCCGCTCGAAGCTCGCGGGCGAGGCGCGCCTCACCGAGGCGCAGCCGGCCAGCGTCATCCTCCGCACCGCCTGGGTGCACTCGCCTTTCGGCGGCAATTTCGTAAAGACGATGATGCGCCTCGCCGAGACGCGGGACGTCATCCGCGTCGTCAACGATCAGGTCGGCAATCCCACCTATGCGCCGCATCTGGCCGATGCCGTGCTGGCCGTCGCGAGAGCTATTCTCGAAGCGGGCGAGGGCCTTAGCGGCGTCTATCATGCCGTCGGCAGCGGCGAGACGAGCTGGTTCGGACTTGCCGGCGCCGTGTTCGCCGAGGCGAGAAGCGAAGGTCTGCCTGTGCCGAAGCTGGAGCCGATCATGACGGCGGACTATCCGACGGCGGCACGGCGGCCGGCCAATTCACGGCTCGATACGACGAAGCTTCGCGAAACCTTCGGCGTGACGCTGCCGCCGTGGCAGGAGGGCGTTGCCGCTGGCGTGGCGCGGCTTGCGGCTTTTCGGGCGAAGCAGATCTCTCAAGCGGCGCGGGGTTGAGATGCGGGGCATGATCCTGGCCGGCGGCAAAGGGACCCGCCTTTATCCAATTACGCTGACGACGTCGAAGCAGCTGCTGCCCGTCTACGACAAGCCGATGATCTACTACCCGCTCAGCACGTTGTTGCTGGCGGGCATTCGCGACATTCTCCTGATCTCGACGCCTGACGATATCGGCATCTACCGGCGGCTTCTGGGTGACGGCTCGCGCTGGGGCATCAAGCTCAGCTACGCCGTCCAGGACGAACCGAACGGCCTTGCCGAGGCCTATATCATCGGCGCCGATTTCGTCGCCGGCGAGCGGTCGGCGCTCATTCTCGGCGACAATATCTATTACGGCCATGGCCTGTCGGCCGCCTTGCAATCCGCGGCCTCGCGGCTCATCGGGGCCACCGTCTTCGCCTATACCGTGACGGACCCGCAAAGGTTCGGCGTGGTGGCTTTCGACGAGACTGGCAAGGCGATCTCCCTCGAGGAGAAGCCGGCGAAGCCCAAGTCGAACTGGGCCGTGACGGGCCTCTATTTCTATGACGGGCGGGCGCCGGAGATCGCGGCCAAGCTCACGCCCTCCGCGAGGGGTGAACTCGAGATCACGGATCTTAACCGCGCCTATCTCGAGCTTGGCGAGTTGCATGTTGAAAAACTCGGGCGTGGCCTCGCCTGGCTTGATACCGGTACCCCAGAATCTCTTCTCGAAGCCTCGGAGTTTGTCCGCGCCCTTGAGAAGCGGCAGCGCTATCGTATCGGCTGCCCGGAGGAAGTCGCCTTTCGCATGGGGTTCATCGACCGTGGGCAACTCAAGGCGCTGGGCGAGGAACTCGGCAATTCCGACTATGGTGGGTATTTGAGGAGCCTCGCCGAGGGCGAGCTCTAGCCCGTTGTGGTGTTGGTTTGGCTGGGGGCCCGGCAATGATCTTCTCGCGGCGACCGCTGCCGAAATCGTCGGACCGGCGAGCCTGGCTGCGCAGCTACAATTACTATCAGGCGCAGTTGATGGAAGGCCCGCTCGGCGCCGAGGCACTGGCCCTTTGCCAGCCGTTGATCGACCGTGCCGGAGGATGGACCTATCTGCCGCCCGAGGCGAACCCGGCTCCGCCGGCGCCGGAATCCGCAGAGGAAGACGTCGCGGAGAAGATAGGGCCGCCTCTGGACAGCAACCCGCGCGAGACGGAACAAAGCAGGCTGGGTACCCCCGCCGGCATCTATCTGCGCAATGCGGTGGCTTGGGAGGGCGCAGGTTTTCCCGACCCGGCCAAGCTGTCGGAAGAGCCGAGATATGTGCTGCGCTATTACGCGGCCGAAGCAATGGACGGCGAGGATGCCGACCTTCTCATTCCGGAAGTCGAGGACAACCAGCGGTGGACGACCAAGATCGGTGCGCACCGCTACGGTATCGTCGCGCTCAAAGGGTATGACGTCCTGCGCGGCCTCCGCCAGGCGAGCATCCTCTCCTTTCTTGAGGCCTTGGAGGCGCCGATCATCTGGCAGATCGGGGCCGACGCCGTGATTGCCCGGGCCCTCAAGACGAAGCTGCCCAATGCCACAATCATGATGTCGTGCGAGCCCTGGGAGATGGTCACAACCCTCGCGTCGCTGCGCCACACAATCCCGGACGCCCGCATTCTCGTGACCGACGATATCGCGCGCGTTGCCGAGGCCTGGGCGAGCGAGGATTTCATCTTGGTGCCGACATCCAAGGTCGCCGGCCTTTCGCCGCCGCGCATCGACCTGGCAATCGACGTCATGGGGTTGCAGCAGCTCGGCGCCGAAATGGTTGCTACGCTGATCGGCCGTGCATTTGAATGGGGCAGCCCGTACTTCTTTTCCTACGCTCTGCGCGGGGAACCAGAGGAATGGCCATTCATTGATCCGGCGCCCCAGAGCGAACACTACTTCTGGATGCATGACATGCCAGTACGACCAACGATAGATTGGATGATGGCGGGGCTGATGAATGTCGGGCTGGTCGGGCGCGGTCTTGCCCGTCGGCCCGAATTGATCAAGCTGTGGCCCGTCGAACTTCGGTTTGCCATGGGTTGGCGGAGGCTCACAATTTGACCGCGCCTGCACCACGGGCCGTCTTCGGCCTTCCGGCCTATAATCACGCCAGCCGGCTGCCCGAGGCGCTGGAGTTCGCTCTTGGCGCAGACCGATCCGCGCCTGCGCATCATCATTTCCGATGACGGCTCGACCGACGAAACGCCTGACATTGTTGCCGCCTATGCAAAGAATGACGATCGCATCGTCTATGTGCCGACGCCGCAGCGGCTCGGCTATATCGGCAATGCCCGCCATTGCTTCAAACTGGCGCGGAAGATGTTTCCGGAGGCGGAGTTCTTCGCCTGGGCCAGCGATCACGACATCTGGCATCCGCTCTTCCTGGAGCGCCTGATGCACGCCTTCGACGCAAATCCGGGCGCGGTCGCCGCCTGTCCGCGCTCCTTCCGCATGGAGGCGGACGGGACAATCACCAAGAGCCTGATTGTCGATTTGAACACGATGGACATCGAGTCCGTACGAAAGCGTTTCGTGCGCACATTCCGGGGCATTTCGGCCGGCAACATGATCTACGGTCTGTTCAAGGCCGCCGCCCTGGAAAAGGCCGGCATCATGCGGTGGCAATTGCTCCCGGACCGGCTCCTTCTGTGCGAACTGGCGCTCTATGGCGGCATGGTCGATGTCAAGGAACATCTGTGGTTCCGCCGCTATCGCGGCATCGCCTCTATCGAGCGGCAGCGCGCGTCGTCCTTCTTCGACAATCCCCCGCGCTATGTCCGCTGGCCGTGGTGGCTGGCGCATGGGGTAACGCTCTGGCGCGACTATGGCGGTGGCCGGATCAGTGACAGTCCGCTGACCAGGGCGCAGGGGAAGCGGCTCGGCCTTCGCTACGCCTGGATGGGATTGTCCACGGACACCCATCGCTGGTGGCTGCGGCGGGAACGGCGGTTGATCCGCCCATTTCGGCGTGGGATCGTTCGCGCCATACGCTGGTCAACCAGCGTGATCGCTTCGCTTCCGGGCCGGCCGCATCGCCTGCTGAGGCCCATCTATTGGCGGTTTGGCCCTCGACATTTGAGGGATTAGAAGGAAGTCTCCGCCCAGGTCGCGGACGGCGCTGAAGGACGACTATCTGTGGGATTTCTCATGTTCGAGCTAGGTGAGACAGCCTGATGCGGATCGTCTTCTTCATGCGGAACGTCGGGCATCTCCGCAACTTCGAATGGGTCATCCGCAGCCTGGCCGGGAAGGGCCATTCGATCCGCCTTCTTTTCGATCACGAGAAGAAGGCCGACGACCGAATGCAGGAAAGCTCGGACCGGGCGGCGCAAGCGCATCTCGAAGTGCTGGTGGCCGACCATCCGAACATCAGGCATCGTCTCACCAATGGCACCTACACCAAGCCGAAGTCGATCCTGTCGATTTCGGCGCGGCGCTTGCGCATGATGCAGGACTATATCCGCTATCTCGATCCGGAATTCGCCGAGGCGCACAAGCTGCGCGAACGGGCGGCGCTGTTCGTGCGCCCAGGAGTCCGCCGCGTGATCGATGCGATCGGTCGCCGTCGCTGGAGCCGCACGGTGATGGTCAAGTTTCTCTCGATGCTTGACGCGCTGATCCCGCCGCGCGCGGACGTCAAGGATCTCCTCAGAAGGAAGCTCAAGGCCGACTTGGTGATGGTGACGCCGCTGTTCGGCCATGGCTCGGCGCAGGTTGAATATTTCAAAGCGGCGGACTCGCTTGGCCTCCGCTCATGTCTGCCGGTCGCCAGCTGGGACAACCTCACCAGCAAGGGCGTCGTGCAGTGCAGGCCCGGTCGCATCCTCGTGTGGAACGAGGCGCAGCGCACAGAGGGCGTCGAACTACAACATATGTCGAAGGAGCGGATCGTCGTCACCGGTGCGCATTGCTATGAGCACTGGTTCACCTGGGAACCTTCGACCGACAAGGAAGCATTCCTGGATCATGTCGGCCTCGATCCGGAAAGGGACTACATTCTCTTTCTCGGTTCGTCGCGCTTCATTGCCGCCGACGAGGTGCCGGTGGTGCTGCGCTGGGCGAAAGCTCTCCGCGCGTCAACAAATCCGCAGGTTGCCGAAATGGGCATTCTCATCCGGCCGCACCCGCAGAATTACGGCGCCTGGATGAATGTGGACGTCTCCGAGATCGGGAACGCCGTCGTCTATCCGCGGGGCAGCGCCAATCCGGTCAGCCGGGACGCGAAGGCGGTGTATTTCGACACCATGTATCACTGCCGCGCCGTTGTCGGCGTCAACACCAGCGCCATGATCGAAGCGTCGATTCTCGGCAAGCCGGTGCACACGGTTCTTTTCGAGGAGATGACGGGCACGCAGTCCGGGACGCTTCATTTCCACCATCTCAGCGACGAATTGCGCGGCCTGTTACGCGTGGCGAAGACGCTCGATGAGCATGTCGAGCTTTTGGGGCGATCTCTTGCGGACCCCACCGAGGACGAGCGACGCAGCAAAGCCTTCGTCGAGCGTTTCGTCTGGCCGAAGGAGGTCGGCGACAGCATGGTTGGGTCTTTCGTCGAAGCGGTGGAGACACAGCTCCGCGAGCTCCCCCCCGGAAAGAACTACGCGATATTGCCACTGCTCCTGGTGGGGCGCGTCGTCGCCTCGCCGCTGCTGCTCATCTATGTGCGCGAGTATATCCGCGTGAGCCTCCGCCGCATTCGCCGCAGGCGCGCGGTCAGAGCCGCGAAGGCTCCGGCGGAATGAAGATCCTCTTCATCCTGCACTATCCCGGCTATGTCCGCTATTTCGATTCGGCGTTTGCCGAGATATTGCGGCGCGGCCACCAGCTGCACCTCGCCTTCAACGGCAATTGGAAGCAGACCCAGGGGCTTGAGGCGCTCCCCGAGCATCCGCTTCTGACGGTCGATTTCGAAGACTTCCCGATGCGACGCAAGGGGCGCCTGCGCGCCAAGCAGATCCGCGGGACGACCGACTATGTCCGCTATCTCGATCGCCGCTTCAAAGACGCGCCGCTGCTCAGGGAGCGGACTGGGGGCGCGCTACCGTCGGGCCTGCGCTTCCTCACGAAGAGTTCGATCTCTGCCCAGCTCGGTCGTGAAGGCGATGAGACGGACGATGGTCAAGGTTGAGCAGACAGCGCTTCGCAGCGACCCCGCCATCGAGGAATACCTCGCCGATGTCGATCCCGATCTTCTCGTCGTTTCGCCTCTGGTCAATGTCCGCTCCTGGCAGACGGACGCAATCAAGTCGGCAAAGGCGCTGAAGATTTCGACGGCCGTGTGCGTTGCCAGCTGGGACCATTTGACGACAAAGGGGCTCATCCGCATTCATCCGGACAAGGTGTTCGTGTGGAACGAGATCCAAAAGAAGGAAGCACGGGAGCTTCACGACATTCCTGCCTCGGACGTGGTCGTCACCGGAGCGCAGCCTTTCGACAAGTGGTTCGACCGCAAGCCGTCGAGGACGCGAGAGGCGTTTCTCGCCCGCGTCGGCCTGCCCGCCGGCAAGCCATACGTCCTGTTCGTCGGATCGACAGCGTCAATCAGTCAGCCGCGTCTCGAGGTTGAATTCGTCCGCCGCTGGATTGCCAAGCTGCGGGCGAGCAATGGCCCATTGAAGGACATCGCGGTCCTGGTGCGGCCGCACCCCTTCAACAGCACACTGTGGAAGGATGCCGAACTGGAGGATCGGTTGGCGGCGGTCTATCCTCGCAACGGCGCAAATCCGGTCGATGAGCACGACCGAGAGGACTATTTCGATTCCATCTTCCACTCCGAGGCTGTGCTGGGCATCAATACAAGCGCGATGGTCGAAGCCACGATTCTCGGGCGGCCGGTGCTGAGCATTCTCGACAGCGAGTTTGAGGCAACGCAGGAGGGCACGCTGCACTTCCGCCATCTGCTGCCGGAGAATGGCGGCTTCCTCGAAGTGGCGCGTTCGCTCGACGAGCATGTCGCTCAGCTCGAAGCGGTGATTGCCGATCCCGCTCCCTATCAGCGGCGCGTTGCCGACTTCGTCGACCGGTTCGTCAGGCCGCTTGGACGGGATCAGAATGCGACCGAGAGGTTGGTAACCGGCCTTGAGGCGCTGGCAGATACCGCACACAGCCGCGCAACGGCGCAGGTTGCCGACCGGGCGCGTCGGCAGGACGAGACCTCGCGTAAAGTTGCCCGCGCTGTGGATGGCTAGCCTGACCCTAGAGCAATTCATGTCGTTGAGTGGTTTCCGCGCCGAAGTCTGTCTTGCGTCGAGTTGCCTTGCTCGCAGGGCGACCGCAGCCAATCAGCTTTGAGAATTCCGCCATCATGTTCGTAGTTCGCACCGAAGGCCTGACACGGGGGCCGCTGGGACAGCTGCCGAAGCCGCGTTCGGGCGGACCGGTGGTAAGAAATATCCGTCAGGCGATGGGCACTATCATACGCGGCGGAGCGCGGAAGGACGGCGCCGATGAGGGCAGACGTCGCTCCGATGTCTTCACGGACCTTACGTTCGAGATCGAAGAGGGGTCGATCGTTGCCTTTCCCGGCCAGGATCTGCGCGCCATCGAGACGCTGATGCGGATATTGATAGCGTCGTTGGAGCCGACGGGCGGGCGCGCCCTCATTCGCGGCACCATTGGCGGGTTGCTGTCCGTGGGCGAGAATCTCGACGCGGAATCGACCGGCCGTGAGGCGATCTTACGTGAGCGGTCATTCATGCGCTTTTTCGGTCGAGAGGAGGGCGATCCCGAGGCCTTTGTTGCGGAAGTGCTGGAATTCGCCGGCATGAAGGAATTCGAAGATGTGTCCGTCCGCCGTTATTCGACGGGGATGGCGCTGCGCATCGGCCTCGCCATGGTGCTCGTGGCACGTCCGTCGACCATCATCCTCGGCGACATCATGGGCGTCGGGGATCTCGACTTTCACGAGAGGGCGAAGGCCCGGATCCGGCAGATGTCCGAGGAGGGGACGACGTTCCTTCTCTGCGGTCCGGCGTTTGGGGTCGGGGACCTCGCAGACCGGCTGATCTATATCGAACGCGGCGCCATCTCCCGGGACATTGCGGCCGGCGAGGAAATCCAGGAGGAAGAGGACAGCGCTCCGGTGACGCACAATTGGCAGGTCGCCACAGAGCGCTTGCAGGGCAATGTCGTCGCGCTCGTTGATGTCAGTGTGCGCCCGCCGACCGCGCGCCGCCGCACGACGGAGCTGCGGATGCGCTGGCGGCTGAAGGCGGCCCCTGTGCGCATCCGGCCGTTCGTTGACGTCTCGCACGAAAATGTTCCGGTGTTTCGTTCCGTGGCGCCGGAGGCGATCGAAGTTGAAGCCCCTGGCATAGTGACGACGAGCGTTTTCCTGCCGCCGTCCTTCCTGGCGGCCGTCCCGTACAACATCCGTATCGCGTGCAACGCACGGTACGACGGCAAGAACAGGCGGATACGTGTGCCGGGAACCGTCGAAGGGTCGCCGAATAGGACGATGATGACTGCACGGCGCCGCGCCGCGCCGCTGCTCCATCCGGACCTTCAATGGTCTTTCGAGCCGGTGGGAGAAGCAAAGTGAGCGCGCCCGAGGCGAGAATCTCGATCACCAGGCTCAGCAAGATATATGACCTCCAGCGACGGCGGAGGGGGCGTAGCGGCGTGAGCTCGCGAGAGTTCAGGGCGATGTGGGGGTTGGTCCGCTCCGTCCTGCGTCGCGGCATCAAGCAACACCGTCGCTTCTATGCGCTGCACAACGTAAATCTGCAGGTGCGCTCGGGTGAGATTATGGGCGTGATCGGCCGCAACGGCGCCGGAAAGAGCACGTTGCTGAAGCTGCTGGCGCGAGTCATCGACCCGACATCCGGCTCGGTGACCCTGAGCGGGCGCGTTGCCTCGCTGCTCGAACTGGGCGCCGGGTTCAGCGGCGATTTGACGGTGGCGGAGAATATTTCCCTTCACGTCGCACTGTCGGGCGGCAAGGAGGACCCGGAGTTGGAAGAGCGCATTCTGGAGCTTGCCGAGCTGACCGAATATCGCGACGTTGATCTTGACGAATGCCCGGGTGGCGCCGCCGCCCGGCTTTCCTTCGCCACGCTGATCAATCTCAATTCGGAGATTGTCCTGGCCGACGAGATGCTCGCGGTCGGTGACGCGCGCTTCAAGAGCATGGTTCTGGAGCGGATTACGCAGGTTCGCAGCGAAGGTGGTTGCGTGTTGTTCGTTTCACATGACCTCCGCGCCATCGCGGAGATCTGTGACCGTGCAATCTGGCTCGATCACGGTCGCATAAAGCTGATCGGCACGGCGGAAGAAGCGATCCGCGCCTATGAGGCCGATCTCGACGCGAAGACATCGGCGTTGGATGTGGGCTCGGGTGAGGCGGGGAAGATCGTTGATCTGCGTCTCACCGACGCCGCCGGCCATCAGGTTGGCTCCGTGCATGTCGACAAAGCAAACTTCATAGAATGCGTCTTCCAGCATCTGAGGTCGGATATTCCGATCGGCCTCACGATTGAGTTGGGGTTCGGTCGCAGGCATCTGGTGTTCTCGAAGACCGAGATGCTGGAAGCGACAAAGACCGGCGCGCAGGCCTTCCGCAGTCGTCTCAAGCTGCCCGGCCACTTCCTCAATAGCGGTCCGTATCAGGCGCGCGCGCTGCTGCATTGGCGAGAGGGCGGCGAACTGCACAGGGGCAAGCTGGTGCAGACTGGATTTAATGCTGTCGACAGCGATCCGACGACTTCTGTATGGGGCGGATGGGAGGGCCGCCGGGTCGGTGTCGTTGCGCCCAAGCTTCGCTGGCGTATTGACGCCGTTGAGGACAAACCCGAGGTGCTAGCGCAGACATGAACGACGAGATCCAGATCATCGAGTTGCGATCGGCGACGCTGAGCGGCCGGATAAGGGCAGCCTGGCAGTATCGCCGCTACTACCCGATCCTGCTGCGCGAGATCACCATGCGCCGGTTCCGCAATACGGTTCTCGGCTTCTGGTGGCTGATCTTGAGGCCGCTGATCCCGACGATCATCGCGATCACGACATTCACCTATTTCGTCGAGGTCAATACCGGCGACGTGCCCTATGGCATCTTCTTCCTGGCCGGGTTCATTCCCTGGAACCTGTTGCAGAGTTCCTCCCACTTCATGTCGCGCACCCTAATGTGGACGCGCGGCCTGATGAAGAAGATGTACCTGCCGAAGATGCTGATCCCGCCGGCGTCGGTCGGGCCTCCTATGATCGAGCTGGGCATTACATTCGCCGCACTGATCGTCCTGACCGTCATTTACGGCTTCTCGGACGGCAAATCATACATCGTCTTTTCCTGGGGCCTGCTGCTGTTCCCGGTCTGCATCATCCTGGCGTTCATTCTCGCCTTGTCGATTGGAATGGTGATCTCGGTCGTCGCTCTCTTGATGCGCGACATCATCTATTCGGTGAACTATGTGATGCAGATGCTGATGTTCGTGACGCCGGTCGTCTATCCGGTGTCGAGCCTGCCGCCGAATGTTCAGTGGGCGTTCGTCGTCTTCAATCCGATGACCGGCGTCATCGAGACGGCGCGGTGGTCCATCACCGGATCGGGTGCCTTCGAGCCGCTGTGGTTCCTTGTCAGCCTTGTCGAGATCTCGGTGATTGCGGTGTTGTGCCTTACCTTCTTCGCACGCGCAGAATCCTACCTGTCCGATATCGTCTAGCGGCGTGGCGTTCGGCGGACGAAGAGATCCCGGAAGAAGGCGGTGGCGTCGTAGCCGACCTGGCTGACGAGAGCGGCCGCATCGACGAGAACGCGATTCCCCGCTTGGCCGGGCGGCCGCTCCATCGGGGCGGAGGCTGCATCCTCTATCGCTTCGACGAAGAGCGGAGTTGCGGCAACGTCGAGGCCGTAAGGCCGAATGAAGTCGGAGACGAAGGCCGCGGCATCGGCGCTTGTTGCCGACGGGTCGTGAAGCGCCGCCGCGAGATCGGCGCAATGCGTCTCGATGTCCGGCGCCTCGTGCAGAACTTTCGCGGCAGTCAAATAGTGATAGTGCAGCGTTTCCTTCTGGCCGCCGCGATGCGTCGCGAGCGCTACCGTGAAGCATGGCTTGCCGAGGATGGACGCCTCGATCAGCGCGCTGGTGTTGAGGCCGACGAGAAGCGATGCGTGATAGAGCGCATCGAAATAGCCGGCGCGGCGGGACTCCGTGACGGGAAGACCGCCATGCTCTGGGGCAACCGTTGCGGGTCCGAGGCCGGCGAGGTCGAGCCCGGAATAGCCGGCATAGTTCATCGGATGGGGACGGATGAGAACATTGGCGCCGGCCAGAGCAGCGTCTGCCGACGATCTTATCGCGGCCAGCCAGTGCGCGACGAAGGCCGGCTCGTCCGCGCTGATGGCGACGGAAGATCCGACGTAAAGAATGATCGGTTTGTCCGGGTCGAATCCGTGCGCGTCGCAGAATGATTGCCGGCTCTGGCTTGGCTTGCGCTCGAACCAATCGTCGTAGAGCTGTGCGCCGGTGACACGGATGATCTCGGGTGCAACGCCGTGAAGTTCGATACCCTCGCGCCGTTGCGTTTCGTTCCACACGAGAACGCGATCGATCGGCGCCTGGATGCGGGATTTGTTGGTGAGGTTGTCCCAGCTGGCGACGGCAAGAACGGCAGGAATACCCAAAGCCCTGGCGGCGCGAACCCACTCGATCTGATCGCTGCGGAAATCGACCAGAGGCGAGACGACAAGGACAGCGGGCGCGATTTCCCTGATCCGTGTCGTGATCGCGTCGTCCGGCGGCAGGCGTGCGTCCAGCGCCGCCAGGCGCTGATCGGCGCGCCGGTTGCGCTCGGGATCGGCGTATTTGTCGCGATCATAAACGGCGCGGGCGAGTGGTGTCGCTTTGGCACTGGCGCGGCGGCGAAGTGACGTGGCGTTTTGGAAGTCAGGCGTGCGGTAGCGCAGGATGTCGCGTGCGGTGTGGAGCTCGTCGGCGATGCGGCGCCGGAAGTCGGAGCGGCCATGCGCGAGGCCGAAGGAGAGTGCATCGGGATAGGCATCCTTCAGCGCTTCGACCTGCCGCGTGATTTCCTCGGGAAGGTTCTTGGCCGGATCGTGAAGCACGGCGAGCCGGTGGCCGCGGTCGAGCAGGGCGCGGATGGGCGCCTCGAAATTGCGCAGGTAGAGGAGGTTCCTCACGAGGAACAGGAGCGTCTTGGGCGCGCCTTTCATGGACGACCCTGACGGGAGGCGGGCGCTTCGATCTGCGCTGCGACGGCACCACCGTGACGCTGCGGTCGCTGCGCCCGCCGAGCGAGATAGCGAGGACGCAGGTAGAGCGCCGCAATCGGGAAGAGCAGGGCTCTGATCAGCGGCGTGAGGAAGGGCGCGCGTTCGCGGCTCACCTTCATGCCGGCGAGATCGGCGACCGCGTCGGCAACGATTGGCACCGCCGGTCGATCGAGGCCGTGCGGTCGGACGAAGTCCGCGATGAAGGCCTTGGCCTCGGGCGAGGGGGCGTCGTCGGAGAGCGCCTCCGTCAGCGCCGTCACATGGGCGTCCATGTCCGGCGCCAGATCAACAAGGCCGCCCGATGTGAGATAGCGGAAGTGCAGTGTGCCGCTCTGCGAAGCATCGAACTCGGCGGAACGAACGCTGAGGCAGCGCCTGCCGACGATCCCGGCTTCGAGGAACAGGCTGGTGTTTATGCCGACCACCATGGCGGCGTGGGTGAGCGTGTCGAAGAAGAGCTGGCGGTCCGGTTCCTCAATCGGCGCCGCGCCGGCGAGCGGCGAGAGCACGACAGGTCCGAGCGCTGAAAGATCTGCCTCCTGCCACTGCTCGGCGTGGATCGGATGGGGGCGGATGACAATCTGCGCGGCTCGCAGCGAAGGATCGGCCGCTATGCGGATAGCGCGCAGCCAGCGTCCGACGAAAGCGACCTCGTTGGGACAGATGAAAGGCGAGGAGCAGGCATAGAGGATGATCGGCAGCGACGGGTCCAGGCCAAGCCTGGCGCAGAAGGCCGCGCGGTCCTCACGCGTCGTCATGGCGAACCAGTGATCGTAGAGCTGCGCGCCGGTCACAACGATCCGCTCAAGCGCAAGGTCGTGCAGCTCCCGCGCCTCCTGCTCCTGGAAGCGGTTCCAGACGAAGCATCGATCGGCGGCGATCTGGATGCGACCCTTGTTCGACAGATTGTCCCAGCTCGCGACCAGATGACCTGTCGGTGTGCCGTGTCTCTTGGCAGCCTTGAGGATGTGCGTCTGCTCGTAAGTGAACTCAATGAGCGGGCTTAGCAGGACGGCGTCAGCAGGGTGTGCCGCCAGCCAGCGCGAAACGCCGGGGTCGACCGGCATGGTGCGTTCCAGATAGGCAAGGAGGCGGTCGAAGAAACGGCGTCTCGCGGACGAGCTGCCGCGCTTGCCGGCAATGGCCCGGAACAATTTCGGTACCCGCCGTGCCGCGCGTTCAACCAGCTTGGGCGTGTCGTCGAAGGCTGGCTGCAGGTAGTGCACATAGTCGCGCAGGGCGCGTAGCGGATCAGCCGCTGCCCACCACCATCCGGTTCGCTCCGGCGGCGGCAGCAGACGGACATTGCCGTGGCCGGCGAATACGCGGCCGAAGAGCTCGGCGTCGCCGGACCGGCGGGAGGTGAAGGTCACGTCGATATCGTGGCCGGCCTCCGACAGAGCGAGAAGGACACCGCCATAATTGCGCAAATAGAACGCGTGGTTGAGGACAAACAGGTACCGCATCGCCATTCAACTAGCACGCTGCAACCGTCCGACGAACCTTCCAAGAGCGTGGCGCGTGGGGCCGTCGCCGGAAAGGCGTTTTGGGACGATCAGGCCCGCCGTTCGGCCACGAGATGTCGATAATCGGTGTCGCGTGGAGGCTTCTTGGGTTTGCGGCCGAAGACGCGCTCGAAACGTTTGCGTGGTGGCACCTTCGGCTTGAAGACCGTCGTGTAGGGGACCTCAAACATGGGTATTCGGCGCGTCGGTCCGTAATTCGTCTCAATCAGATCGGTGATGCTTGAAAGCTCGGGATTGTAGTCCGAGAGATCCTTGTTGAGGCTGTAGAGCCGCGGACATCCCATGGCGGCGAGATGGGCGACATAGCCGGCAACCTGCTCGCTGGTCATTTCCTGGAACGAGACGGTGTTGACGGCGAGATCGACACGGAACGCGGCCTGGGGGAAGAGGTAGTGCGGGATGAAGACGAAATCGTAGTCGCCGAGGTCGCGTGATAACTCCGACAGGGAGACCTCGGGATAGAGCGCGATTCTCGCTTCGGGAAAGGCCGACATCAGATAGGTCGCTGAGAAGAGGAGCGTCTGCGGCAGATCGACGATGACGTAGGTGATCTTGGGGAAGCGCGTTTTGGCCGTGTAGGCGAAACCACCCCATCCGGCCCCGATCTCGAGCCAGACTTCCTTTCGTGCAACGTCGGCTTTGAGGCTGTCGAGGAAGCCGCCCTTGTCGAGCGCGAGCATGCATTCATAGAACTTCAGCGTATCGACATTGACGAGCCCGCCTTCGATATCGTGGCCGTACCCGCCAAGAATCGGCGATTCCGGGACGAACAGGTTCGAGCCGTCGATTGCCGCGAGCCGCGCCAGTTTCTTCGCGAAGTCTTTTGCCGCCTTCAAATGGTGGCCGCGATAGGCATAGGAGGCGATGCCGGTGAGGTGGTAGCAGTGCTCGCGCAGCTTCTCGACGATGAGTGGCGAGGCATCGAACATGTAATCGAAGCCGCTGACCTCCTCCCGCCAATAGGCACTCGGCGCGGCCTTGGATTGGTCCATTTCGTCGAGACAGGCCAAGACCGCCTCACGCACCCGCAGATAGTTCTTGTAGTGCTGCCCTTCGCGGAGGGCTTCGATATTGGCCACCAGAGAGCCGGCTGGCGTTGTCGCCATTTGCTGAGTTGTCTTGGCCGTCTTGGTGGCGTTCATCGTGGCGGTGCGAGCCTTCTTGCAGACCGTCGCGCGGTGCCGGCATTTAGGAAGACGGGGCGAGAAAGCGCAAGGGTGGACAAGGCGCCGGGGCCTCCTTCTCCCGTGGCAGAGGTTAACCTTGACGCCGTTTAGCACTGTGTCTGCGGTCAATCATTGGTTAGCCATGGGGTCGCGGCCTCGTGGCGGAATGGCGACGTGCCGGATCGCACGTCCGGTTATCCTGGTTCGAGTCCAGGCGAGGCCTCCAACACCCTTCCCGAATGTCTATGGATCCGTCGTTTCGGAGGCGGCAGGCTCGCTCTTCGCCGGGCGGTGGTAGGCGTAGATCACGCGCGGATCGTTGTGCATTTCCACCCCGTGCGGTGCGAGATATCCGATCTTGATCTCGCGGTGGCGGTAGAGCGTCGGATTGAAGCTCAGCTGGTCGCGGCGGCTGCCGGTCTCGATCGCTTGCCACCAATCGTCGAGGAAAGCGGCGACGGCCGGGCGATTGTGGCGGAACACCAGGACGCTGCTGGCGATGAGGCCATTGTGTGCCGGGTAGCCGGAGGCGCGCAGATCGGCGACTTGCCGCCGCATCAGAGCCTCGTCGTCCTTGTTGAGAGCAACGCATTCCTCGACTTCGTCATAGACACAATCGCGGTCGGGATGGTGCCAGGCGATGATGTCGCGATCGGCGTTCTCGTCTGAAATGAAGTCCTCGGGGAGGGCGGCGAGCTTGAGGTTGCCGTCCATCGAAATGGCCCAGTCGTGGTTTGGGAAATAGCGATGGGCGTGCGTCTTCACATAGCGCGCAGTGCGCGTCGGATCGGGCAGCGGGACGTCGAAATCGCGCGCTTGCCACACAGAGCCGGCCGAAACCGGCCTGTCGGTGAAGAGGTAGTAGTCGGCCTTCGGGTCGATGACGGTCGGCTCCCGCATCGTATCGTAGCCGCCAACGACGGCGCTGAAGACGGCGATGCGCCCAAGGCCACGCTTGCCGTTGCGGATCGCGGGCGCCTGCATCTTGCCGATTTCCCAGTCGCTGTCGGGGAGCGGGGGAGGCTCTGTGTCGGCTGGCGCCGGCGCTGGGGCGGCTGGCCTTTGCTTTGGCGGTTCTTCGCGGCGACGGAGCGAAAGGACGCGAAGCGGTGCGGTGAGGCGCCAGGTCCAAGACCGGCGCAAATGGCTTAGCTCGCGGTTCGCTTGTCGCTCGCCGGCCCGTGCCTCGCCAACCTCCGCACGCGCCTTGGCGAGGGTCTGATCGCGCTTCGCCAAACGCTTGGTCAGAACCGCGATACGGTTGTCGCGCTTGTCGACCAGGCGGCGCCATTCCGTCTCGCGCTTTTCGCTGAGGGTGCCCAATTCGTCGATGCGGGCGTCGCGCTCTTGCAGCAATTGCCTGAGCGTACGACGCTCTTCGGATGCGTCGGCGCGCGACAGCTCGGCGGCGTCCGCCTCACGCCCGTCGGTCCTGCCATCAGATTCGTCGGAATTATCTGCAGCCACCAGTCGCAATCCTTGCCGACTTGCCCAATCGCGCCAGGGTACAAGGTTGCATGATGGTGGACGTGCCCGCAATTGCGCGCGGCCGTTCAAGATTCGATGTTATGGGAGACCGAATTGGAAGCTCATCGGAGAATTGACGGGGACTGATGGCGCTCGTTCATCCAGTGATTCTGTCCGGGGGGACCGGGACACGGCTGTGGCCTCTGTCGCGCCAATCCTATCCCAAGCAATTGCAGGCGCTGGCAGGTCCGCGGACCCTGCTTCAGGAGGCGGTCCTGCGTGCCGCCGACCGGCAGCTTTTTGCGCCGGCGACAATCATCGCCAATGTCGATCATCGCTTCGTCATTGCCGAGCAGATGCGCGGTATCGGCGTCGGCGACACCAGGCTCGTCCTTGAGCCGGAAGGACGCAACACGGCCGCCGCTGTCGCCGTGGCCGCGCTGCTCGCGGCAGACCTTGATGCCGCGGCGGTGATCCTCGTCATGCCGTCGGATCATGTCGTGGCCGACAGGAGCGCGTTCTTGAACGCGGTGCAGGCGGCCCTTCCGGCCGCCGAGAACGGGGCGCTCGTCCTGTTCGGTATGGAGCCGACACGGCCGGAGACGGGCTATGGCTACATTCGGCCAGCCGGGCCGTTGAGCGACGGCCAAGTGCGTGAGGTTGCCGCCTTCGTCGAGAAGCCGGACGCGGCGACGGCGGAACGCTACCTCGCCGAGGGATATCTTTGGAACTCGGGCATCTTCCTCTTGCCCGCCGCCGGCGTGATCGAGGCGCTGAAGCGCCACGCGCCGCAAGTTCTGGAAGCGGCCGAGGCCGCGATCGCCACCGCCACGACAGACCTCGATTTCTTCCGCCTTGGCGAAGCCTTCGCCGAGGCCCCGTCAATCTCGATCGACCGTGCGGTGATGGAGAAGACCGACCACACGGCGGTCCTTCCGGCGCGCTTCGGCTGGAGCGACGCAGGGACCTGGTCGAGCCTGTGGGAGCTTGGCGAGCAGGACACCGACGGCAATGTCCGCGTCGGCGACGCGGTGACGATCGCCACCACCAATTCCTACGTCCGCAGCGACGGGCCGCTGGTGGCGACGATCGGTGTCGACGACCTGGTCGTCGTCGCAACGGACGATGCCGTGCTGGTCGCGGCCAAGGACTCCGACCAACGCGTGTCGGAGCTGGTGCAGCTTCTGAAAACCAATGGCAGCGCGGTGGCGACCGAGAGCCCGTGGGTGCATCGGCCGTGGGGCTACTATCAGTCGGTCCATGCCGGCGACCGCTTCCAGGTGAAGCGGATCACCGTCAATCCAGGGGCGCGGCTGTCTCTGCAGCGGCACAAGCACCGCGCCGAGCATTGGGTTGTCGTCAATGGCACGGCGCTGGTGACGCGCGACAAGGAGCGGCTGACGGTGCGCGAGAACGAGTTGGTGTTCCTGCCCAAGGGCTGCGTCCACCGGCTGGAGAACCCGGCCGAGACGCCGCTGAACCTCATCGAGGTACAGTCGGGGACCTATCTCGGCGAGGACGATATCGAGCGAATCGAAGACGATTTCGCGCGCTAGAGGCGCGGTGTCGAAATCGAAGAAATGGGCGCGATTGTTTCGGGCCTAGAAGTCGCCGCCGTCTGTCGGCTCGAAATCGAAGCGATTGAAGGGGTCGTGAAGGTCCGCCGGCGGGCGCTGCGGCGCCTGCTGCTCGGCTCTCTTGGCCTGCTCAGGCTCGTTCTGCTTCTCGCCCATTTCCGCCTCCATTCAAACGCGACACGAATGGACCAAACTCACCACGACCGGACAAGGTCAAAAGCGCGGCGGCTGGGTCAAACTCGCGGCAGGGGCGTGCGTCTCCGGGCCGCAAGACCAGCAATTCAGCCAAAAGGGGGTTAACGCCGGGTTACCGGACGAGACATGTTTTGAATCATGTGTGACCGTCCTGCAATAGCAGAGCCCGATTCCGCACCTATCGCGTGTGGCCCGGGCGCATGTCCTGCGACCGGGCGATTCGAAGCCTACTGGGTCTGCGGCACGATTTTATAGACGGCGCCGCCATGGACGATGATCCGGCCTTCCTGGATGACGACGTAGAGTTCGCCTTCCGCATCGAGGCCGAAGGAGTTGATCGGGCCGAGATTGCCGATCACCGGCGTCCAATCCTCGATGTCGCCGGTTTCGGTATCGATCGAGCGCACCCAGCCGGAGCACCAATCGGCAAAGAAATACTGGCCGTCGAGTGCCGGGATGGCATCACCGCGATAGACATAGCCGCCGGTCACCGAGCAGCCGTCGGCATGCGTGTAGGAATAGGCGGGCAGCTTGAGCCCTGTCTCGTCGCAGCTGTCGGTGAGGTAGCAATAGGGGCCTTCCATGATGCTCCAGCCGAAATTCACCGGCGCGTCGGCGATGTCGAAATCGTCGACCTCTTCCCAGGTGTCCTGGCCGACATCGCCGAGCCAGATGTGGTTGCCGTCGATCGAGGCGCGCCAGGGGTTGCGGAGGCCCCAGGCGATGACTTCCGGATTGGCGTCGCCGTCGACGCTCATGCGGAAGATCGTGCCCATCAGCGTGTCGATGTTCTGGCCGTGGCCATAGGGGTCGTTGGTGCCGCCGCCATCGCCCGAGGCGACATAGAGATAGCCGCCCGGTCCGAAGGCGATCCAGCCGGCATTGTGCCGCCAGGTGGGCCGCTGGATGTCCAACAGCGAATGCGCGCTCGCCTTGTCGGCGCGATCGGGATTGTCCGCGGAGACGTGATATTCGACGACGTGGGACTGGTAGTCGCTGCCGTCGGCGGTGGTGAAATAGACAAAGAAGCGGCCGCTTTCGGCATAGTCCGGATCGAAGGCGAGGCCGAGCAGGCCCTGTTCCGGCCCCAGTTCCACGATGTCGGTGAGGTCGAGGAAGGGCTCTTCGAGGAGAACGCCGTCCTCGATGATGCGGATGCGCCCGACCTTTTCCAGCACGAACAGGCGCGGATCGCCGGGCGGCGAGGTGAGGAAGGTCGGCGCGTCGAGATTGTCGGTGATGAGCACGGCCGTGACCGCCTGATCGCCGGTCGGGGGCGGCGGGGGCGGGCTCGGTTGCGCCTCCTCATAGGCCCCGGCGAACAGCGCCAACACGATGATGACGCCAATCAGGATCGAATAACGGCGCATTCCCAAGCCCCCTCGGTCGTTCAGTTGTCGCCGGACATAGTCTGTGACGCCGCCAATGTCGAAGGTTCAGCCCTTCACAATTGCCGCACATCCACTACGCCGCGCCTCGCCCGGCCATGATTCACGCAGGTTTCGTGCCGGGTCTTCTGCGGCTCGCCGTGCCGGATCGGCCGGTGAGGCCCGGCTTCAGCGGCAGTAAAGCGTCTGCCCGTTGCCGCCGCGCGCGGCGAGGTCGAGGTGGAAGTGGTCGTCGTGGAGGTCGACGCCGGGGCCGAGCACGGTGGTGAACGGGCCGCAGGCGTCCGAGCGGATTTCGGCCAGGAACTGCGCCGCAGGGGCGGTCTCATCGTCGAAAGGCTGAACCTCGACCCAGGTGCCGTCGGCGAGGCGGAAGGCGGAGACGTCGATGGCATTGCCGAAGGCGTGCTCGGAAAGCTGCGCCTCGGGGTCGTTGTTGCGGCCGCGGCAGGCATAGGACGCTGCGACGCGGATGCCGGTCACCCATTGGCCGAGCGTTGCATGTGCGGCGGGCTGGACGTCCTCCTCGAGCCAGTGGGAGAGCGCGGAAGCGACGGAGCAATCGACCAGCGCCGATGGCTCGAGGGCGACGGCGAAGGCGCCGAGGCCGATGGTGTGGATCTCCAGCGGATCAGGGATGCCGCAGGCGCCGTCGACAATCGGCGGCTCCGGCGTCGCATCGACGGCGAGCTGCGCGAGGGAAAGGCGGCAGGCCGCTCCGACTTCGGCGGCGTCGGGCAGGGGCGTGAAACCGGCCGAGACGTTTCCCGCCGCAGCATGCGGATTGGGCTGCGGGAGCGGTGGCGGAGCGGCCTCGGCGGGCTCGGCAGGCGGCGCTATGGCGGCGATCAGCGGTTCGGCTCGGTCGCCCGGCCGCGGCGTCGGCAGCGGTACCGGGCCCGTCGGTGCGGCGCTGGGCTCCATTTGGGCGGCCGGCGGAGCGGAGGGCGGCATTCCGGTATCCTGCGCCGTCGCGGCGGCGATGGCGGCGGCAAAGCCGGTGAAAAAGCGCTCGATCGGGCCCATTGTCCTCGTCTCGGTCGGCGGCGTCTCTGCGCCCCGCCACGATTTGCATACGTTTCCATGCGAGCTTATGTGCAAAGCCCACGTGGGAGGCGGAGAAAACCTGGCCCCATGAACCTCAACGCATCGGACCCCTTCGACGTTGCCGCGCCCCAATTTTCTACGGGGATGCCGCGGCGGCAATCCGTGCCTGTCGATGTCGGCGGCATCATGGTCGGCGGCGGCGTCGCCGATCGTCGTGCAGTCGATGACCAACACCGACACGGCCGACGTCGCGGCGACGGTTTCCCAGGTCGAGGCGCTGTGGCGCGCGGGCTCGGAGCTGGTGCGCATCACGGTCGACCGCGACGAGGCGGCGGCGGCCGTGCCGCATATCCGCGAGCGGCTCGACAAGCGCGGCGTTCCCGTCCCGCTCATCGGCGACTTCCACTATATCGGCCACAAGCTCCTCGCCGAGCATCCGGCGGCGGCCGAGGCGCTGGCGAAATACCGCATCAATCCCGGCAATGTCGGTTTCGCCGACAAGCGCGACAAGCAGTTCGCGCAGCTGATCGAATTTGCGATGCGCTACGGCAAGCCTGTGCGCATCGGCGTCAATTGGGGCTCGCTCGACCAGGCGCTCCTGACCAAGCTGATGGACGAGAACGCCGCCAGCGCCGCGCCGCTCGATGCGGATGCGGTGATGCGCGAGGCGATCGTCCAGTCGGCGCTTCTGTCGGCCGCCGAGGCCGAACGGCTCGGCCTCCCGCGCGACCGCATCATCCTCTCGGCGAAGGTCAGCCAGGTGCAGGATCTCATCGCCGTCTATGCCGATCTCGCCCGCCGCTCCGACCATGCGCTGCATCTCGGCCTCACCGAGGCCGGCATGGGCACCAAGGGCGTCGTCGCCTCCGCGGCGGCGCTCGGCGTTCTCCTGCAGCAGGGGATCGGCGACACCATCCGCATCTCGCTGACGCCGGAGCCGGGCGGCGACCGGACGCGCGAGGTGAAGGTGGCGCAGGAGCTTCTGCAGGTGATGGGCTTCCGCACCTTCACGCCCGTCGTCGCCGCCTGCCCCGGCTGCGGGCGGACGACCTCCACCGTGTTTCAGGAACTGGCGCAGCGGATCGAGGCGGACATCGCCGCCGCGATGCCGTCATGGCGCGAGAAATATCCCGGCGTCGAGGCGCTCCACGTCGCCGTCATGGGCTGCATCGTCAACGGCCCGGGCGAGTCGAAGCACGCCGATATCGGCATCTCGCTGCCGGGCACCGGCGAGCAGCCGGCGGCGCCGGTCTTCATCGACGGCAAGAAGGCCGTCACCCTCCGCGGCCCCGCCATCGCCGACGAGTTCAGGGCGCTCGTCGCGGAGTATGTGGAGAAGCGGTGGGGGTGAGGTGACGACCGCAACCGTCACTATGTATGCTTCCATGAGGCAACCATCAGGGAGCGTGCAATGAAGGTCTCCATCAAGGATTTGAACGTCAAGAGCTTAGACATTGGCAGCAAGGGTATTGAGATTGACGTCTTCAGTCCCGACGGACAGACGCATCACGGTGATTTGGTCGTGACGATGACCAACTTGGTGTGGTGCAAGGGTAAGACGACCATTGCCAAGGGCAAGAAGATCAAATGGGCGGACTTCATCAAGTGGGCGGAAGCCCAATAGGGGAGCGCTGCGGGCGCCGGCCTTCATCGACGGCAAGAAGGCCGTCACTCTCCGCGGCGCCAACATCGCCGACAAAGCAGGACGTGGGTGGCGGAGTATGTGGAGAGGCGGTGGGTTAGGCCCGGACCGGTTGACACGCCAAGCATCTCCGAAGTAACAAACGGTTGAGTACCCGGATGGGGCTCGGGAAGTCAAACCTGAGATACGGTTTCGGAATTGGCAGTTCGGCCGGATGGCTGCTGGGGCGGGTGATGTCGCCCCCTGGCGTCAGCGTCGAAGTGCTGCGCCGGAGCCGGTCTCTCCAAGGAGAAACC
>CAWGKA010000011.1:0-20520 GCA_963823045.1 uncultured Alphaproteobacteria bacterium
GGCCGCCGAAGCATCGGCCATTCGCGAGGCCGTCGGCGAGGACTTCATCATCGTCACACCCGGCATCCGCCCGGCAGGCGCGGCGTCGGCGACCAGAAGCGAGTCGCCACCCCGGGCGATGCCATCGCCGCCGGGGCGGACTATCTCGTCGTCGGCCGCCCGATCACCGAAGCAGCCGACCCGCAAACCGCAGCCGACGCGATCATTGCCGAGATCGCCGCCGCCAAATAGAGCGGTCATGGCCATTATCCGCCCGACGCGGTTGGCCGATATCGGGGCGCTTCCCGCCATCGAGCAATCGGCCGGCGACCTTTTTCGCGGCACCGACCGTGCCTGGGTCGCCGACGCACCGCCGACCGCGCCGGAGGAACACGAGGACGCGATTCGCAATGGCCTCCACTGGACCGCGCTGATCGACGATGAAATCGCCGGCTTCCTCCTTGCCGAGCGCTTTGGTTCGGCCCTTCACATTGGAGAGATCGCCGTCGCGGCGCCGCATCAGCGCCAAGGCGCGGGCAGAGCGCTCATCTCCGCCGCCGAGGCCTATGCGGCAAGCGCGGCATTTGCCGCGCTCACGCTCACGACCTACCGCGACCTGCCCTGGAATGGGCCATTCTACGCGCGGCTCGGGTTTCACGAGATTCCCCAGGCCGAGCTACCCGGCCACTTGGCGGCGCGTCTCAGGGCCGAGGCCCTTGCCGGCCACGATCCGCGTCTTCGTTGCGCGATGGTCAAGCGAATTGGCCCCGGCCCCTTGCAGGCGGACGGTTGAGGGGATACCTCCTCCACCGAATCCGGAGGCGAAATGAGCGACTTAGGACTGGTGGTGGCCGGGGCGGCCGGCCGTATGGGCCGCACGCTCATTCGCCTCATTGCCGAGACTGACGGCGTTTCGCTCGTTGGTGCCCTGGAACGCACGGGCTCGACGGCCCTTGGCGGCGACGCCGGAACGCTTGCCGGCTTGGCGCCCCTTGGCATTCTCGTCACCGACGACGCCACCGCCGCCCTCGCCGGGGCCGACGGGGTCATCGATTTCTCGACGCCCGAGGCGACGGCTTTGCTGGCAGGAGCCGCGGCGATTGCCGGCGTTGTCGACGTCATCGGCACCACCGGCCTGTCGCCGGTCGAGAACGCTGCCATCGATGCCGCGGCCGAGCGGACGGCCATCGTCCAGTCCGGCAATATGAGCCTCGGCGTTAATCTCCTGGCACAGTTCGTGCGTCAGGCTGCACAAGCGCTCGATGACAGTTTCGATATCGAGATCCTGGAAATGCATCATCGCCACAAGGTGGACGCGCCGTCAGGAACCGCATTGCTGTTCGGCCGTGCCGCCGCCGAGGGCCGGGACATCGACCTGGAGACGCATGCCGTCCGCGTCCGCGACGGCCAGGTCGGCGCCCGCCGCAGCGGCGACATCGGCTTTGCAGCGCTTCGCGGCGGTACCACCGTGGGAGATCACACCGTCATATTCGCCGGCGAAGGTGAGACCGTCGAACTCACCCATCGCGCCTTCGACCGGACCATTTTTGCCCGCGGCGCCGTCAAGGCGGCGCTGTGGGCCAAGGGACGTCCTGCCGGCCGCTACACCATGGCCGACGTCCTCGGACTCAACACGGAGCAACTTCTTGACTGACCGCCTGCTTGTGCTCGTCCGCCACGGACAGAGCGAATGGAACCTCACCAATGTCTTCACCGGCACGACCGACGTTGCGCTGACCGATCTCGGTCGCAGCGAGGCGCGCGCCGCCGGCCGGCTTCTCGCCGATCGCGGCTTCAAATTCGGTATCGCCTTCACCTCGGCGCTGAAGCGCGCCCATGAGACGCTGGCGCTGATGCAGAAGGAACTGAAGCAGCCGGACCTCGAAGTCATCAAGGACGCCGCCCTCGACGAGCGCGACTATGGCGACCTCACCGGCCTCAACAAGGACGACGCGCGCAAGAAATGGGGCGAGGAGCAGGTCCATATCTGGCGCCGCTCCTACACGGTAGCGCCGCCCGGCGGCGAGTCGCTGCGCGATTGCGGCGCCCGCGTCTGGCCGTATTACATCCACACCATCCTGCCGCATGTCATGCGCGGCGAACGCGTCCTCGTCTCGGCCCATGGCAACTCGCTGCGCGCGATGATCATGGCGCTTGAGGGCCTGACGCCGGACGGCATCGCTCAGCGCGAACTCGACACCGCCGTGCCGGTTATCTACCGGCTTGGCGCCGACACTTCGGTGATCGAGAGCGAGATGCTGGTGAAGCCGCAGATCAAGCTGTCGGCCTAGCTTCTTCGGCAATCCCGGCTTCCCAGCCGAGGATCGCCCGCTTCCGCGTCAGCCCCCAGTGGTAGCCGGTGAGGCTGCCGCCCTTGCCGAGCACACGGTGGCACGGGACGACGAAGGAGATCGGGTTCCGCCCGACCGCCGCGCCGACCGCGCGCGCCGCCTTCGGCGTACACACCTTCGCCGCGACGTTGGAATAGGTCGTGGCGCCGCCGAACGGCACGTCGAGCAGCGCCTCCCACACCCTGATCTCGAAATCGGTGCCGATGAGCACGACGCGGAGCGGCGTGCCCGGCTGCCAATGCGTGCGGTCGAAGACGCGCTCGGCGATCGTTCGGGTCGCCTTGGCATCTTCTACGAAATTCGCCCTCGGCCAGCGCCCGCGGAAATCATCGAGCGCCATCGCTTCCTCGCCCGGCTCGGCAAAGCCGATGCCTGCCAAACGGCCGGCATTGGCGACGACGAGGGCGAGGCCGAAGGGTGTCGGATGAAAGCCCCATTCCATCGTCAGCCCCGCGCCGCGCGCGCGATAGGCGCCGGGCGGCATCGCTTCATGCGTGATGTAGAGGTCGTGGAGGCGGCTGGCGCCGGAAAGGCCGGCGGCGAAGCTCGCCTCCTCGACGGAGCTGGACGCCGCGAGCATGGCGCGCGTGCGGTTGAGCGTCACCGCTTGCAGGAAGGTCTTCGGCGTCAGGCCGGCGATCCGCGTGAAGCGGCGTTGCAGCGCCAGCGGCTCGAGGCCGACCTCGGCCGCGACGCGCGCCAGTGATGGCTGGCTCTGCCATTCTTCGGAGATGAAAGCGATCGCGCGCCGCACCGAATCATAGTCGGCGGCGTTTGCGTTGGCGTCCTCCGGGGTCGCAAGCATTGCGGTCATGCAGCCGGCTTACGTCCGCTCGGCCGATCTGACCACCCAATTCTTGCAGGGCGTCAGCCCGCGGCTGCTGGCATTGCCCGTGCCGCGGACAGAGCCGATTGCAGCGCGTTGGCGAACGCGCTCCTTTCGTTCGGGCCGAGGAAATTGCCGATCGAAAGACGCTTGCCGCTGCTTACCAGCGACAGGGCCGCGATGCCGTTGCTGCGGCGGTCGACGATCAGGCGCGTCCAATAGGGGTTGAAGCTGTATTCGGTCTCCCGGCCGAGGGCGGAGACGCGGCGCACCAAAAGGACGGCCGGTGAGAGGTCGATCTGCTCGATCGCCCGCGCATCCATGTAGTTGCGGCGGAAGGCGAGATAGAGAAGCACCACATCGAGCCCGAAGAAGCCGAAGACCGGCCAGGCCCCCATGCGCGTAAAGGCGATACCAAAGCCGAACGAAAGGATGCCGAGCAGAGCCATCAGCGTATTGAAGCCGCGCCGCGACAACGACCGGTATGGCGACAGGGTCGCTGTGAATAGCCGGTCCTCGCTTGCCTCATTTTCGTTCGGCTGGCTCATCATCAGCAATATAGATTGGCCATGGCAAAATCCCAGTCCCCCAAAGGGTCGCGCTCAATCCCGGCAAAAGCAGGACGGCGGAGCAAGCTCAGCAAGGCTGAGATAGCGGAGATTTTCCGCCGCTTCCGCGAGGCCAATCCGGAGCCGCAAGGCGAACTGCACTGGACAAACCCCTACACCCTCCTCGTCGCGGTCGTGCTTTCGGCGCAGGCGACCGACGCCGGCGTCAACAAGGCGACGGCGCGCCTCTTCCCGCTCGCCGACACGCCGGAGAAGATGGTGGCGCTCGGCGAGGGGCGCCTGCTTGAGGCGATCCGTACCATCGGCCTCTTCCGCTCCAAGGCGGCCAACGTCATGGCCCTGTCGCGGCGGCTCATCGCCGAATATGGCTCAAAGGTTCCCGATGACCGCGCGGCGCTCGAATCGTTGCCTGGCGTCGGGCGGAAGACCGCCAATGTCGTCCTCAACATCGCTTTCGGCGAGCCGACCATCGCCGTCGACACACACATCTTCCGCGTCGCCAACCGTACCGGCCTCGCGCCGGGCAAGACGCCGTTCGAGGTCGAGGAGGGCCTGGAGCGCGTCATTCCCACGGATGCCAAGCTGCATGCGCATCATTGGCTCATCCTGCACGGCCGCTATGTCTGCAAGGCGCGGAAGCCCGACTGCTTGGCCTGCCTCATCGCCGACATCTGCCGCTTCCCCGACAAGACGCTGGGCTAGGCAGACAATGCCGGGCCGGACTGGCCGGCGACACAAGCGAATGAAATAGAGACCCCGAGCAGCATCGGCTGATGAACGAGGTAGATGACGAGGCTCCAGCGGCCCATTCTGATCAGGACGGGCGACGAACGAGGTCGGCTGCCAACGGCCGATCGTCTCGTCGAGGCCGAACGTAGCGCCAGTCGCGTGAGGGCGAGGCCGACAAGGCGGGCCAGACCCAAGGCAACAGCGGCTCATAGTCGATCATGCCTGGAAGGCCCATTCGGCGTCAGTCCTAGCCACAGCCAACCCGGATGAATGAAACTGTTGGAGACGAGGAAGTGCGGTGCCGCGAAGACCGCAGCGGCCACGAGGAACGTCAGCCAGATAGGCGCACGCAGGAACAAGGCGCCAACGATGCTCGCCGCGGCGATGGCGTGGAGGATGCCGAAGCGGACATACCAGTCCGGTACGGCAAGCCGCGTCACGACCGTCACCAGCAGCGCCGCGATGGCGATGATCGCTAGGCGGCGGAAATAGGATCGCGCCCGAAAGCCGTTACGATGCGCCAGGACGAGACTGACGCCGACGATAAAGACAAAAGTGCCGGCTGATCAGGCGGGCGGCCCGACACCAGAGGTCTTTCCGCCGCGTTGACGTGGTGTACGCCGAAAAGTACGGCCCGAGATCAAGGGTCAGATGGTAGAGCGCCATCGCCACAATGGCGACGCCGCGAGCGACGTCGATGACCGCATAGCGCGGGCGCTGAGGGAAGGGGACATCGACCACGATCGGCTCCTGCTGCTCGGCCAGGGGCTTGTCCCATGGCCTCCGACGCGGGACAAGCGCTCGACCGATCAATCCGCGACGGGACGGAAATGACCGAGACAGGCCGCGATCGCCAGCCGCAGCGCCGCACCGTGGGCCAATGGGCGCTCGGCGGCATGGTGAAGGGCATCGCCGCCCTTTCGCGCGGCCTCGGCCCCGAGCGGGCCGGCGGGCTCGGCAGCCTGATCGCGCGCGGCGCAGGCCGTTTCGTGTCGGAGCAGAGCCTCGCCCTCGCCAATCTCGCCGCCGCCTTCCCGGACAAAAGCGAGGCGGAGCGACAGCACATCCTTTCCGGCGTGTGGGACAACCTCGCTCGCACCGTCGCCGAGCTGCCGAGCGCGTCGAAGATGATCCTCAAGGATCCGTCTGACCCGACCAGGGGCCTCACCGATCGCATCGAGGTGGTCGGCGAGGAATGGCTGCTGCAGCTCCGTGATGACGGCCAGACTGGGCTCGCCTTTCTTGCCCATCTCGGCAATTGGGAACTGCTCGCGCCCTTCATCGCCTCATATGGCGAACGGCTGGTGACGCTCTATCGCACGCCGCACAATCGGGCGGTGGCGGAGAATCTGGCGCGCTGGCGTGGCGATGTCGTCGAGCTCATCGAATCGGGGCCGGGTGCGGCGATGAAGGTCGCCAATGTCATGCGCGCCGGACGGCACTTCGCCATGCTGTCCGATCAGCGCCTCAATAGCGGGCCGCAGGTTCCCTTCTTCGGCCGCCTCGCGCCGACCAACCCGATCGTCGCCCGCTTCGCCCGGCAGTTCGATTGTCCGGTCATCGGCGTCCGCTGCATCCGCCTTCCCGGCGCGCGCTTCCGCATCGAGGTGACGAAGCCGCTCGATCTGCCCCGTGACGACGAGGGCAAGGTCGATGTCGTCGCCACCACCGCCCAGATCACCTCGGTGATCGAAGGCTGGGTCCGCGAGCACCCCGAGCAATGGCTGTGGCTGCACGACCGCTGGGGCGACCGGAAGAAGGCGCGGCAATCAGCGTCGTAAATCGGGAGGTCGATGTTTGCCTTTCGTTCTCGCTGTGGCAAACTCGGCGGCGATGTTCGCGACCGATCCGCTTGCCCCGCCCATTGATGGCCGCCAGTCGGAAACCGCGCTGATGATCCAGCGCGGCGTCGGCCGCTTCCTGCGCAACAATCGCATGGCGATGGTGACGGAGCTGCCGCTTGCTTCCGGGCGGCGGGCCGACATCGTCGCCGTCGACAATGGCGGCGAGATCTGGATCGTCGAGATCAAATCGTCGGTCGAGGATTTCCGCGCCGATTTCAAATGGCCGGACTACCGGCTCCATTGCGACAGGCTGTTCTTCGCCACCCATGCCGGCGTGCCGGCGGACCTCTTTCCCGAGGACCCCGGCCTCATCATCGCCGATGCCTATGGCGCCGAACTCATCCGCCCGGCCGAGGAGCACCGCATGGCGGGCGCGACGCGGAAGGCGATGCTGCTGCGCTTCGCCCATGCCGCGGCAGGGCGGCTGCATTCGCTCTACGATCCGGCGATCGGCATGCCCCCGACTTGATCGGGGGCCTATTGGCCGCCGCGATTTGACGATCCGCCATTGGGTCCCGGCTCAAGGCCGGGACGTTGTTGTGGGTGAACTGCGGTAGCTGAAGCGACCGCTGAGCCTAGCGCGGGGCGCGCTTGGCGAGGATGCGCTGCAGCGTGCGGCGGTGCATCGACAGGCGCCGCGCCGTCTCCGAGACGTTGCGGTCGCACAGCTCATAGACGCGCTGGATATGCTCCCAGCGGACGCGGTCTGCCGACATCGGGTTCTCCGGCGGCTGCGCCTTCTCGCCCTCGCCGGTCAGCGCCGCATAGACGTCGTCGGCATCGGCGGGCTTCGCGAGATAATCGACGGCGCCGAGCTTCACCGCCGAGACGGCCGTGGCGATGTTGCCATAGCCGGTCAGGACGATGACGCGGGAATCGTCACGCTGCGAGCGCAGCGCTTCGACCACGTCCATGCCATTGCCGTCTTCAAGGCGAAGGTCGACCACGGCGTGCGACGGCGGGTTCGACTGCACTTCGCGAATACCCTCGGCGACGGTCTCGGCCTTGCGCACCTCAAAGCCGCGGGTCTCCATCGCTCGCGCGAGCCGATGAAGGAAGGGGCGATCGTCTTCGACGATCAGCAGCGTTCTTGCAGCCTCTTTTTCGGACATCTGGGTGTCAACCATCTATGGCCTCTGCGTTCTTAGCAGTGTTGTCGGACATATAGGCAGGTTGCTCGCCGCTGCCAAATTTTTCGGCCGGCGCGGCACGCTTGCGGCTGCCGTAGACTGCGCGCGGCCAAGTAATCCTGACGATGGCGCCGGTCTCCGGCGGGGCACGGTTGGCGAGCCGAAGGCGGGCGCCGCTCCGCTCCAGGAACGTCTTGGCGATGAAGAAGCCGAGCCCGAGGCCGCCGGCCTCGGCGTCCGCCACTTCTTCCTGCTTGCCGCGATGTCCGCGTGTCGTGACATAGGGTTCGCCGATCCGGTCGATCACCTCGGGGGCAAAGCCCGGTCCGTCATCGACGATCTCGATGACGACGTTTTCGGCGGTCCATGAGAGCCGGATGTCGACCTTGCCGCGGGCGAAATCGACAGCGTTTTCAATGAGATTGCCGAGTCCATAGAGGATCGCCGGGTTGCGCCGGTCGGTCGGCTCCGTGCCCTCATGCTCGCCGACTTCGACAAGAACCTCGATATCGCCACCGGCATAGGGCTCGATCGCCTCGGCGACGAGCGCGCGGACGCTACGGGCGTCATGGCTCCAGTCTGAGCTGGTGCCGAGCGAGGTGAGCCGCCCCAGTATCTCGCGGCAGCGCTCCGACTGGCTGACCAGAAGCGCGATGTCGGCGGCCTGTGGCAATTCCGGGTCGACGTCCCGCTGCAGCTCCTTGGCCACCAGCGCGATCGTCGCCAGCGGCGTGCCGAGCTCATGCGCCGCCGCTGCCGCCAGCCCATCGAGCTCCGACAGGTGGTATTCGCGCTCCATGACGAGCTCGGTGGCCGACAGCGCGTTGGCGAGCTTGCGCGCCTCATTGGCGACGCGGAAGGCGTAAACCGTTGAAAAGACAAGGGCGAGGAGGATCGCCAGCCACACGCCGCCGATGAAGAGATCGGGCAAATGGTCGAGCACGCCCGGCGTCCAGGGCAGCGGATGGTGGAACGGCCAAAGCAGCGTCGCCACGACGACGGTCAGGAGACCCAGCGCCACCGTGTGCCGGAACGAAAGCGCGGTCGCCGACACCAGCGCGGGGACCAAGAGGAGCAAGGCGAATGGGTTCTGCAGGCCGCCGGTTAGGTAGAGAAGGCCGCCAAGCTGCACCGTGTCATAGGCAAGCAGCATTGCCGCCGGTGTGTCGCGAAGGCGGACATGGGACGGAAAGCGCAGCTGCAGGAAGAGGTTGAGCCACGCCGACAGCGCAATCAGGATGAAGGCCGGCACCACAGGCAGGGGGTAGCCGAGCCATAGCCAGACAACGAGGATCGCCGCCGTCTGGCCGCCAATGGCGATCCAGCGCAGGGCAATCAGCGTGTCGAGCCGGATCCGGCGCGCGCTGCTGCCGACGGCTATGGCGGTGTCAGATGACATTGGCCTTCCCGCTACGGGTCGCTGCAATATGGACATTATAGCATTTTCGCCCGCGGCTTGGCCGCGCGGCAAAGTTGATCGCACACTGTACGAAATCCGTCTTGAAAGGCGTTAACCCCCTACCCACGTCAAACCTATCGTTGGGTAAGAGGGGATAGGAAATGAGCCACACTCTGACAATTCGCCCGGCATGGACGCCGTTGACCGTCTTCTTGATGATCGCCGGTTTTCTCATCGCCTGGCCGCTTGGCCTGCTGATGCTGGCCTACATTCTTTGGGGAGATCAACTCCCCGAATTCAAGCGGAGCGGTGACGCATTTCGCGCTCGCCATGGGTTCCGGCGCTATGCTGACACGGGCGCCAGCGGTAACGCGGCGTTCGACGAATACCGCCAGCGTGAGTTGCACAGGCTCGAAGAAGAGCGCCGTCGTCTCGACGAGGAGCGGCGCGAATTCGAGGCCTATGTCTGGAATCTCCGTCGCGCCAAGGACCAGGAAGAGTTCAATCGCTTCATGGCCCAGCGGCGGAACGGCTCGCCCGGAGGCGCTCAAACCGACCTCTGAAACGATCCGAAAAACGATGAAAATTCGGGGCGGTAGATCAAATCGATCTGCCGCCTCTTCTTTGTGCTGGCACCCGCTCGCGGCACAAGGCATGATCTCAGGCGTCGATTCCTGGGTGCTTGCCGATGCCGTCCTTCACCAGAGCCAAACGAACCCAGCGCCTGCCCGAGCAGATTGAAATTCCGCTTGATGGCCAGAAGGTTAGCGTTCGCATACGGCCCAACAGGCGGGCGCTTCGTTACACGCTCAATCTCGGCGTCGCCGGCCTCGATCCGGTTTTGACGATCCCCGCCGGCGGCAGCTTCGAAGGCGCCCGCTACTTCCTTGAGCGCAACCTGGACTGGCTGGAATCCGGGATCAGCAACCGGCCCGTGATCCGTCCCTTTCGCCCGGGCCGGGTCATCCCGATACGCGATATCAAGCACCGCATCGCCCATCGGCCGAATGAGCGGGGCACGGTTTGGGTCGAGGACGGCCCGAACATGCCGGTCATCGCCGTTGCCGGCGAACGCGAGCACCTCGAGCGGCGGCTCGTGGACTGGTTGAAACGGGAAGCGCGTGCCGATCTCGAAGCGTCGGTGTTCTATTATGCCGAGCTCGTCAAAGCGCGTCCGACGGCGATCCGCCTCCGCGACCCCAAGGGGCGCTGGGGCTCATGCTCGTCGCGCGGCACGCTGTCCTTCTCATGGCGTCTCATTCTCGCGCCGCCCATGGTGCTCGACTATCTCGCTGCCCATGAAGTCGCCCATCTTCGTGAGATGAACCACGGCGCCGCCTTTTGGCGCATGGTCAAGCGCATCTGTCCGGAGACCGACGAGGCCGAGGCGTGGCTGAAGGCGCATGGCGCCGGGCTGCACGCGGTAGGCGGCGGCTAGGCTAGTTGCCGCCGCCGAACAGGCGCCGCATCACATTGCCGAAGAACCCGCCGCCGCCATTGTCGTTGGCCGCGTTGCCATTGTTCACGGGCGCCGGAACGGCCGGCTGATAATTCGGGTCGTAGCGTGGGTCGTAGGCGGGGTTGTAGCGGTCCGTCGGGCCGTCATAGCCGGGCGGCGGCTGCGTCGCCGCCGGCGTCGGGTCGTAGCGGTCCTGATATTCGTTGTAGACGCCGTTCTGATTGATGATGTCGGTGATCGCCCGGGGGTCGGTGACGTAATTGTAGTCTCCCGGCAGGCTCGCCACCGGAACGCCTTGATGCGCCACCGTCATGAACTGGCTCCATACCGAGGCCGGCAGATTGCCGCCCGAGGCGTGGTTGGTCGGCGAGTTGTCGTCATTGCCGACCCAGACGCCGGCGACGAGATGCGCCGTGTAGCCGACGAACCAGGCGTCGCGCCAATCCTGGCTGGTGCCGGTCTTGCCCGCTGCCGGCCAGTCCGCGATCACCGCGCGTTGACCGGTGCCTGAGCGCAGCACCTCGCCCAGCATCTCGTTCATCATCCCGACTTCATAGGGCTGCACCACCTGGCCGGCGTCGCTGGCGACCCGCTGGTAAAGGACGTCGCCGTCCACACTCCTGATGGTCTGGATGACATAGGGAATGACGCCGCTGCCGCCATTGGCGAAGGTGGCGTAAGCGCCGGTGAGTTCGAGCAACGAGACCTCGGAGGTGCCGAGCGCGATCGACATGTTGGCCTCGATCTGCGAGCCGATGCCGAGCCGTCGCGCCGCGGCCACCACGGCGGACGGCCCGATCTCGGCGGTGATCTGCGCCGCCACGGTGTTCAGCGACAAGGCCAGCGCGTGTTCGAGCGTCACCGGCCCAAGATATTCCCGCGTGTAATCCTCCGGCGTCCAGCCATCGATATTGACCGGCTGGTCGACGCGTATCGTCTGCGGCGTCATGCCGTGCTCGATGGCGGCAAGATAGACGAACGGCTTGAACGCCGAGCCCGGCTGACGGAAGGCGTTGACGGCGCGGTTGAACTGGCTCGACGCATAGTCGCGACCGCCGACCATGGCGCGAACCGCGCCGTCCGGGCTCATCGCCACCAGTGCACCCTGGCCGACGTCGAGTTGTTCGCCGAATTCGTCGAGCCCGCCCTGGAGCGCGTCGGTCGCCTCCTGCTGCAGATTCGGGTCGATCGTCGTCTGCACGATGATGTCGCCGGGAATGGCGCCGATGAAATCGGGCACGAGATCGGCGATCCAGTCGGCGGCATAGTTGCCCGCGCCGCTCGCCTGATTGTCGACCGGCGTCACATCGCCGGCATAGGCAAGGTCTGCCTCGCGCTGCGTGATGTAGCCGGATTCGACCATCGCGTTGAGGACAAGCTGCTGCCGCGCCTTGGCCGCGTCCATGTTCACGGTCGGCGCATAGCGCGACGGCGCCGGCAGGAGGCCCGCGATCATCGAGGCTTCGGCCAGCGTCAGCTGGCTTGCCGGTTTGCCGAAATAGGTCCGCGCCGCCGCGTCGATGCCATAGGCGCCGGCGCCGAAATAGACGCGGTTGAGATACATCTCGAGGATGTCTTTTTTCGAGTATTCGATCTCCAGCCAGACGGCGAGGATTGCCTCCTGGATCTTGCGCTCCGCCGTGCGGTCCATGGTGAGGAACAGCGTGCGCGCCAGCTGCTGCGTGATCGTCGAGGCGCCGCGGACACGGTCGCCGGATGTGGCGGCATGGAAGACGGCGGAGACGAGCCCGATCGGATCGACGCCGATATGCGAATAAAAGCGCCGGTCTTCGATCGCCACGACGGCCTGGCCGACATAGGGCGGCAGCTGCTCGAGCGTGACGTTGGCGCCGCCGGTGGCGCCGCGATTGGCGATCACCGTTCCGTCGATGCCGAGTATCTGGATGTTCGGCGGCCGCTCCGGCACGTCCCATGAGGTGATGTTGGGGAGCTTCGAGCCGTAGTAGGCAACGACCGCCGTGCCGGCGACGACAATTATCCCGAGGGCGAGCAGCAGGATTCGGAACCCGCGCCGGAAGAAGCCGCGCTTCGGCTTCGCCTTGCCACGGCCGCGTCTGCCGTTACGGCCACCGCCGCCCTTGATGCTGGTTTTGCCGCTCGAACGCCTCGGAGAGCCGCCGCTGCGCGAACGGCCCGGGCTCGCCCGGTCGTTGTCGGTGACGCCGATGTCGAGCTCGCTCCGCGGCGTTCTTTTGCGCCGCACCGCCGGTTCGATCCGCTCCGGGCGGCGAGAAAAGATGCCCATCGGCTGAAGATCGTCCATTGGAGCTCCGGCCCTCAAGGCAACCGAAGCGATCTGGTGAACGCTAAATGCGGCCGTTTAACGGGTCGTTAAGGACGAACTGGTGGCGGCACTGAGGCCTAGGTCGCCACAATTATTCTTAACGTCGCTCCCCTTGACTTATTCATAGCCGAGTGGTTATGGATAAACCATAGCCGGAGGGTTATGGATGGTGATGCCCGATACCCAGGATATGCTCTTCAGGACGCTCGCGGATCCGACGCGGCGGGCGATCTTCGAGCGCCTGTGCCGTGAGGGCGAACAGACCGTCGGGGCGCTGACCGCGGAAGCTGGCATCTCGCAGCCCGCCGTGTCGAAGCATCTCGGAATCCTCAAGCGCGCCGGGCTCGTCCATGACCGCCATGAAGGCCGTCAAACCCATTACAGCGCCGAACTCGGAGCGCTGGCGCCGCTGATCGACTGGACCAACGAGATGCGCGCCTTCTGGCATAGCCGGTTCGACGATCTCGAAGACCTGCTCAAAAGGATGGATCAATGACCGACGACACAAAGACCCGATCCGTCGTCGTCGAGCGGGAGCTCGCCTTTCCGCCGGAGAAGATCTGGCGCGCGCTGACAGAGCCGCATTTCATCGAGGAGTGGCTGATGAAGAACGACTTCAAGCCCGTCGAGGGACACCATTTCAATCTCACCCGGCAGCCGGCGCCGGAGGTGAACGTCGTCATCGATTGCGAGGTGCTGACCGTCGAGCCGAACAAGACGCTCGCCTACACCTGGAAGGCTTTCGGCTTCGACGGCGTCGTCACCTTCACGCTGACGCCGACAAGCAGCGGCACCCGCCTTCGAGTCGAGCAGGCCGGCTTCCAGCCCGACCAGCAGCAGGCCCTCAAGGGCGGCACCGCCGCCTGGCACGGATTCATGGCCTCACTGGCCGATCTCCTCTCGCGGATCGACTGAACCGCCGCCGCGGCCAACCAAATCAAGACACACGGAGAGAACCGATGAAGATCAAGCTGACCACCATCTATGTCGACGATCAGGACAAGGCGCTCGCCTTCTATACCGACGTCCTCGGCCTGACGAAGAAGGCCGATTTCTCGAACGGGCCCTATCGCTGGCTGACCGTTGCCTCGCCGGAGGAGCCGGACGGCACCGAGCTGCAGCTTGCCGCAAGCGACAACCCGGCGGGCAAAGCCTACCAGGAGGCGATCTTCAAGCAGAACCAGCCGGCCGTGATGTTCTTCACCGACGACATCAAGGCTGACTTCGAGCGCATCACCGGCAATGGCGGCGCCTTCACCATGCCGCCGACCGAGGTCACCGGCTCGACCATCGCGCAAATCGCCGACGGTTGCGGCAATCTCGTGCAGCTGACGCAGCTGCAGCGCTGGTAGGGGGCGGACGATGGCAGACAAGCGGACAGCGAAGGCGGGCGACGGCTTCACCGAGGAAGAGCGCGCCGCCATGAAGGAGCGCGCCGAAGAACTGAAGGCGGAGAAGGGCGCGGCGCCAAGAAAGGCAAGGGTGACGGCGAGGCGGACCTCCTCGCCAAGATCGCCGAGATGGCTGACAACGACCGCGCCATGGCGACTCGCCTGCACGCGATCATAAAGGCCGCCGCTCCGGCTCTCGTCTCGAAGACCTGGTACGGCATGCCGGCCTATGCGCGGGACGACAAGATCGTGTGCTTCTTCCAGCCGGCGCAGAAGTTCAAGACGCGATACGGCACGCTCGGCTTCAATGAGGCCGCAAGGCTTGACGACGGCGACATATGGCCGACATCCTTCGCGCTGATGAAGCTGACGCCGGATACGGAGAAGCGCATCACCGCGCTGGTGAAGCAGGCGGCCGGCTGACGAGGATACGCGGGTTCCGGTGACTCCATCCGAGCAGATCGACAAGCTGATCGAAGGCCTCGAGGACTGGCGCGGCGACATGCTGGCGAAGGTCCGCAAGACCATCCTCGCCGCCGATCGCGGCATCGTCGAGGAATGGAAATGGATGGGAAGCCCGGTCTCGGAGAAGAACGGTATCCTCGTCGTCGGCAACGCGCACAAGGACAAGGTGAAGCTGACCTTCCAGCAGGGCGCAAAGCTGGAAGACCCCGATAAGCTCTTCAACAATGGTTTCGGCGGCGGCGTCTGGCGCGCCATCGATATCCGGAAGGGCGACAAGGTCGATGCCGCGGCGCTGAAAAAACTCGTCCGGGCTGCGATCGCATTCAATCAGGCCAAGGCAAAGAAGAAGGCCGGAGCGCCGCGCGCCGGGTCGGGCGCCGCCGCGAAGCCGAAGACAGCGGCGAAGACCGCGGGCACCGCGACCACAAAGGCGGCCAGCAAGACGCGGCCGCCGCTCAAGCCCAACAAGGACGGCGTCGTCCTCCTCTCCGGCGGCAATCCGCAGATCGCCAAGGGCGACGGCGATGCGCCGGTGCAGGCCTATATCGCCGCCATGCCGGGCTGGAAGCGCGATATCGGCAAGCGCCTCGATGCGCTCATCGACAAGACCGTGCCGCACCTCCGCAAGGCGGTGAAATGGAACTCGCCCTTCTACGGCGTCGAAGGCCAGGGATGGTTCCTCAACTTCCACGTCTTCCCACGCTACGTGAAGGTGGCCTTCTTCAAGGGCGGGTCGCTGAAGCCGCTTCCGCCCAAGGCCTCCAAACATGCCGAGGTGCGCTACCTCGATATTGGTGAGGACGGCTTCGACGAGAAGCAGATGGAGAAGTGGCTGAAGCAGGCCGCCGCGATCCCCGGCTGGATGACCTGAAGGCGCTGCCGACAACCGGGGACTTGCCGACCTCGGGAGTCGCATTCCCCGGCGTCGGAGGGCATATACGTTTGATGCCAGCCGAACCCGCCACCGCCGCTCCGCCAAAGCCCGCAGCGCCTGCCGCCCGCGCACCGGGACCGGGCGATCACGTGTTCCTCGTCGACGGTTCATCCTTCGTCTTCCGCGCCTATTTCCAGTCGATGAACCAGGACGCGAAATACAACTATCGCTCCGACGGCCTGCCGACCGGCGCGGTCCGGCTCTTCTGCAACAAGCTCTATCAGTTCATCAATGAGGGCGCGGTCGGCGTCCGCCCGACGCATCTCGCCATCATCTTCGACAAGTCGGAGGTGACGTTCCGCAACGAGATCTACCCCGACTACAAGGGGACGCGGAAGGAAGCGCCCGACGATCTTGTGCCGCAATTCCCGCTGATGCGCGACGCCGTCGAAGCGCTCGGCCTGCATCCCGTCGAGCAGGCCGGCTACGAGGCCGACGACATCATCGCCACCTACGCGAAAGAGGCATCAGCCGCCGGAGCGGACGTGCTCATCATCTCCGCCGACAAGGATCTGATGCAGCTCGTGACGCCGACCGTGCAGTTCTACGATTTCGAATCCGGCTCGCGCGGCAAGCCCGGCTACAGGCCCGAGCGCAAGATCGATATCGCGGGCGTCATCGACTATTTCGGCGTGCCGCCGGAGAAGGTCATCGACGTCCAGTCGCTCGTCGGCGACACCTCCGACAACGTTCCCGGCGTCCCCGGCATCGGCAAGAAGACCGCCTCGCAGCTCATCGAGGAGTATGGCGACCTCGAAACGCTCCTCGCCAAGGCTGAAGAGATCAAGCAGCCGAAGCGGCGCGAACGCCTCATCGAATTCGCCGATCAGGCGCGCATGTCGAAACAGCTCGTCACGCTGCATGACGATGTCGATGTCGAGACGCCGCTGGCGGATTCTGCCGTTCCCGAATTCGACGCCGCGCGCTTCGTTTCGTTCCTCAAGGCGATGGAACTGAACGCCATCGCCAAGCGTGTCGCCGAGGCCAATGGCGTCGATCCCGACGCCGTCGAGCCCGATCCCAAGCTGAAGTCGAAGGGCCGCGGCACGGCAGCAAACCCCGGCCAGATCGGATCGATGGCCGCCGGCTACACCACGGGCGTGATCGAGGCCCCACCCCCGGTTCATGGCGGCGGCGACCTCTTCGGCCGCGCCGATGTCGTCGTCGAAGCGAAGGGCGAGGAAGCGGCGACGCTCGAAATTGCGGCGGGCGCAGCGGCGCTGGCCGCGATCGTCGCGGCGCAGCCCTTCGACGCCGCCGCCTATCGCACCATCTCAGATAGCGCGGCGCTTGACGCGCTCATCGCGCGCGCCAATGAGACCGGAAAGCTCGCGCTCTATCTCGTCACCGATGCGGCGATGCCCATGGCCGCGAACATTGTCGGCATCGCCTTCGCCACGGATATCGGCGCCGCCTCCTACGTTCCGTTCGGTCATCGCAGCGGCGAAGACGATCTTCTCGGCGGCGGATTGAAGGACGGCCAGATCGACGAGGCGGAAGCGCTCGCAAGTCTGAAGCCGCTACTCGAAGACGCTTCGGTTCTGAAGCTCGGATACGACGTCAAGGTGGCGGCGCTGCAGCTGGCGCGACGGGGAATTGCGCTGACGCCGATCGATGACGTCATGCTGCTCGCCTATGCGATCGAAGGCGGTCGCCGCGACGTCTCGCTCGGTGGCCTTGGCGATCGCTGGCTGCAGCATCGGCCGGGCGGCCTTAAGGATCTGCTCGGCAGCGGCCGCAACGCCGTTGCCGCCGAGCGATTGGAGATCGAGGCGACAGCGCCCGTCGCCGCCGAACATGCCGACGTCGTCACCCGTCTCGCGACGCTGCTTCGCCCGCAGCTCGTCGCCGACCGCGTTACCACCGTCTACGAGACGCTGGAGCGGCCGATGGTTCCGGTTCTCGCCGCGATGGAGAAGGAGGGCATCCTCGTCGACCGCCACATCCTCTCGCGCCTGTCGCATGATTTCGCGCAGACCATGGCGCGGCTCGAGGACGAGATCGCCACCATCGCCGGCGAACCGTTCAACATCGGCTCGCCGAAACAGCTCGGCGAAATCCTCTTCGACAAGATGGCGATCCCCGGCGGGCGCAAGACCAAGACCGGCGCGTGGTCGACCGATGCCGACACGCTGGAGGAACTTGCCGCCGCCGGTCACGAACTGCCGCGGCGAATTCTCGACTGGCGTCAGGTGTCGAAGCTGAAATCGACTTACACCGACGCGCTGCCCGGCTTCATCAATGCCGAGACCGGCCGCGTCCACACATCCTATGCGCTCGCGGCGACGCCGACGGCGCGCCTGTCATCGTCCGATCCGAACCTGCAGAATATCCCGATCCGCACCGAACTCGGCCGCAAGATCAGGACAGCCTTCGTCGCCGACCCCGGCCACAAGCTGATCTCGGCCGACTACTCGCAGATCGAGCTGCGCGTGCTGGCGCATATCGCCGAGATCCCGCAGCTCAGGCAGGCCTTCGCCGACGGCCTCGACATTCACGCCATGACGGCGTCGGAGATGTTCGGCGTTCCCGTCGAGGGCATGCCGCCGGAAGTCCGCCGCCGCGCCAAGGCGATCAATTTCGGCATCATCTACGGCATCTCGGCCTTCGGCCTCGCCAACCAGCTGTCGATCCCGCGTGCCGAAGCGAAGGACTATATCGAGCGCTATTTCGAGCGCTTCCCCGGCATCAAGGACTACATGGAATCGACGCGCGCCTTCTGCCGCGCCAATGGCTTCGTCAACACCATCTTCGGGCGGAAGTGCCACTACCCGCTGATCCTGTCGAAGAACCCGGCCGAGCGCGCCTTCAACGAACGCGCCGCGATCAACGCCACCATCCAGGGCTCGGCCGCAGATATCCTCCGCCGCGCCATGATCCGCATGCCGGGCGCGTTGCGGGACGCCGGCCTCAATGTCCGCATGCTGCTGCAGGTGCATGACGAGCTCGTCTTCGAAGCGCCGGACGAGGAAGCCGAGAAGGCGATCCCGATCATCGCGTCGGTGATGGAACACGCCGCAGAGCCGGCTGCGCAGCTCCGCGTACCGCTGCAGGTCGACGCCCGCGCCGGCGACAATTGGGACGCCGCGCACTAGCGCCGCCATTTCCGCCATACCGTCACCGAAACGCCGGCTTCTGCGTCGAAGGCTTCATGCTCGCGCGGGCGAAGGCCGGCGGCGTCGAGGATGGCTTCGGCAGAGTTGCCGGGCCTGCAGGCACTGAAGACCGGGATACCGCCGGGCAGCCTCAGCCCCTCGACGCGCGACAGATGAAACGCGTCGAGCCCGATATCGAGGAAATAGTCGAACACTTCGCGTCCGCCTGGGATGGCGACGAGACCGCCGCGCGGCGCCACCAGGCTAAGCGCCTCCTCGAGCGACGCGCCTGCAGGGTTCCACCACAGGGCGTCGTCGCGCCGTTCCAGGCCGCCGACCTGATGCGACATGACGATGCGCTTGCCCTGGCGATGATCGATCTTCGCCTGATGCGACTTCCGTCCGAGGACGATGGCGTTGGCGCGGTCGAGTGCCGCCTGGAAGCGCGCCCAGTCGCCCGGATGGCTGAGCGTCGGCGGCATCGCGCCGTCCGCCCCGGCGATCATGTCGTCGGCGGAGACGATCGCATGCGCTTCGAAGCGGTAAAGCGTGTGCAGGCGCTCGTCGCCCCCAGTCGCGTCTGACTGTTCGTTCATGCTCCAAAGCCCCTGAGCCGAACCAAACCGATGCCGTCGCCGCGCCGAAGAACCACCCCGGCGGCTTTCGCGGCCTGTCCAAGTCCGATTGCGTTGCCGAAAGATGCCCTTGGATCAACCCAATTGCAGCGTGCCCCGGGCCCACAACCCTAGTGATCCACGCCTATTCGCTGCCTGAAGCCCGGGCGACCGCGCTGGAAGCGCGGCGCACAGCCAATCCGCGTCGGCGGCGACAACGGCCGAGAAAACCCGCGCATCTATTAACACTGGTTAGGAAAACGTCACCGGAAGCCGGTTCGGTTAACCCCCTGTTTACCATAATCACCAAATCCTTCGCCTGGGACAGATTGGAGCGCCAAAACGGTTTCGGCGCGCCGTGATCGTCGGATGTTTCGACAAGCCGATGGGGCAAGCATGAATCCAGGCGAAATGCCACGCGAGGCAAGCGAAGATGCGGAGTTGGGCGAAGCCCTGCATCAGCGCCTGTCTCAGCTCGCAGCACGGCTGGAGCGCCTGACCGGTGGCCGTGAGGCCGGTCGCGCCGAAAACGAATGAACGAACCGACGCGCCTCCGCAGCCCCGCAGGTCACGGCCCCGGCGCCGACGAGACAGTCCGCAGCACCCGCTCGTGCGCGCAGCGAACGCCAGGAGGCGACAAGCCTCGCCGAGATCGCCGCGGCGCTTCGCGATCTTGATCGCGAGCCCGTGGCAAAGCCTGTCGCCAAGCCGGCGTCCCGGCCGACCGATCAGCGATCGGCCGAGGACAAGCTGCGCGCAATCCGGCAACGCATCGACGCGCTCAAAGCGCGGAATGCAGCGGGGCAGGAGGCAGATATCGTCGAAAGCGCCCTTGTGCCGTCGCTCGACGATCCGGAAGTCCGCGCCGAGCCGCCGCGCCCCGGCAAAAGCAACGCTTCGGCGACGCCACGCGCTCCGGACATCGAGCCGGCGCGCGCGCGCCATGCAATCGATTTCAATGCCGCAATCGCCGAGATTGCCGAGCGCCAGCGGCTGATCGATCGACCGTCCGAGACGTCGCCGCCGCGAAGGCGAGAGGCCGCGGTTGAAGCGCCACGTCCCGACGACAGTCCGCTCGCCGACGCCATCGCGGAACTGCGGCAGAAGGTGGAGGAACTCTCGCGGGCGGCGCCCGAACCGCCAAGCGCGCCGACGATGGCCGAACCGGCGCCGGAGCCGATGCCGCCGGCGCAGACCGCGCGGCGCGACGAGGGCTTCGCGCCGAAAACGGAGAGCGCCTGGACGGGGCCCGAGACGCGAAGCGGGGAGGACACCTCGCAAACAGCGATCCTGGAGCGCCTCGACCAGTTCCTCGCCACCGCCGCCGAGCCGAGCTTCGACGCCATCGCGCAGGAAATCCTGCACAAGATTCCCTCAGGCGAACGCTTCGATGCTCTTTCCGCCGAGATCGATCGCCTGTCGGAGCGCAT
>CAWGKA010000012.1:0-350000 GCA_963823045.1 uncultured Alphaproteobacteria bacterium
TCGATCGTCTGCTTGCGGCCGGCGCCCGTGTGGCGGTGATCGACCTTGCCGGCGACAATCTGCCGGATGACGGGCGGGTGAAGCTCCACAAGGCGGACGTCACCAATCGCGATGCGCTGGAAGAAGTGCTCGCCAATGTCACCGCGGAGTGGGATCACCCCCACGGCCTCATCAACGCGGCCGCGCTCGATTCGCCGCCCAATGCGCCGGCCGGCGAGAACGGCCCGTTCGAGAACTATCCGGAGGAAAGCTCGACCGCGTCATGACGGTCAACGTCAAGGGCGTGTTCCTCTGCTGCCAGGTGTTCGGTGCGGCGATGGCCGAGGCGAGCGCGGGTCGATCGTCAACATCGCCTCGATCTACGGCATGGTTTCGCCGGATCAGGGCCTCTACGATTATCGCCGCGAACGAGGCGAGGAGTTCTACAAGCCGGTGGCCTATTCGGTGTCGAAATCGGCGCTCTACAATCTGACGCGCTATCTGGCGACCTATTGGGGCGCCGCGGGCGTGCGCGTGAACACGCTCACTTTCGCCGGCGTCGCCGCCGGGCAGGATGCCGAGTTCCTCAAGCGCTACCATGCGAAGGTGCCTTTGGGGCGGATGGCGCGCGCCGAGGAATGCGCCAGCACGGCGCAGTTCCTGCTGTCGGACGCCGCGTCCTATATGACCGGATCCAATCTCGTGGTGGACGGAGGCTTCACCGCATGGTGACGGATGTGGACGCGGAGAGCACGACGCAACTGAGAACTGGATCGCCGGACAGGCGGTGCCGGCCGATTCGGGCGAATATTTCGAGAAGCGCTCGCCGCATGACGGCCAGCTCCTGTCGCTGGCGCCGCGGTCAGGCGAAGAAGATATCGACATCGCGGTGCGTGAGGCGAAGGCGGCGCAGCCGGATTGGGCCGAAGATTCCCGCCGTGCAGCGCGGGGCGATTCTCCATCGCATTGCCAATGCGCTCGAAGCGCGTGCCGACGAGATCGCCGCTGTGGTCGCGGTCGAGACCGGCAAGTCGCTCGGCGAGGCGAAGGGCGAAACCGGCGGTGGCATTGCCCTGGCGCGCTTCTATGCCGGCGAGGGGCAGCGCCTCTATGGCCGGACGACGACATCCGGCACCAGCGGCAAATACGCCATGACGGTGCGGCAGCCCTGCGGCGTTGCCGGCCTCATCGTCGCCGGCCAATACGCCGATCGCCAACCTGTGCTGGAAGACGTTCCCGGCGCTCATCTGCGGCAACGGCGTCGTGTTGAAGAGCGCCGAGGATACGCCCGGCACCGCCGATATCTTCGCCGAGATCATCTACAATGCGGGCCTTCCCGCCGGCGTCTTCAACGTCGTGCATGGCTTCGGCACCGAAGCCGGGCGTGCCGCTGGTCGAGCACCCGAATGTCGACGTGGTCTCGTTCACCGGGTCGACCGCTGTCGGCCGCTGGATCGGCGAAGTCTGCGGCCGCATGATGCGCAAGGTCTCGCTCGAACTCGGCGGCAAGAATCCGCTCGTCGTGTGCGACGACGCCGATCTCGACAATGCCGTGCGCTGGACCTGCCTGTCGGCCTTCTCCAACGCCGGCCAGCGCTGCGCTTCGGGCAGCCGCATCATCATCTTCGAGCCGGTCTATGACGCCTTCAAGGAGAAGCTCCTCGAGGCGGTGGCGAAGCTCAAGGTTGGCCCGACCGACAATGACGATTTCGGCCCGGTCATCAATCAGCGCCAGCTCGACGACGATGATCGCCGCCGTGGCGATCGCCAAGGAGAACGGTGCGACTGTGCTTGCCGGTGGCCAACGCCTGACGGACGCCGCGCATGCCGATGGCTGGTACATGGCGCCGACCGTGGTCGAGGGCGCGGGACCCAAGGACGAATTGTCGGTCAAGGAACTGTTCGGCCCGGTGGCCTCGCTCTATTGCGTGCCCGATTACGAGGCGGCGCTGGCGATGGCCAATGACTCGCCCTACGGCCTGACGGCTGCAATTCACACGGCGCAACGTCGATCGCGCCATCGACTTCGCCCACCGGGTCCAGTCCGGAGTCGCCGTCGTGAACGCCGGCACCTATGGCTCGGAACCGCATATGCCGTTCGGCGGCGTCGGCCAATCCGGCAACGGCACGCGCGAGCCCGGCACCGAGGCGCTGGATATCTATTCCAACCTCAAGGACATCTACATCGTCACCGATCCGGCGCGGATCTGAGCGGTCGATGCCAAGCGTCGTCGCTCTCATTCCCGCGCGATCAGGATCGCAGCGCGTCGTCGACAAGAACATCCGGCCGCTCGGTGGTCATCCGACGATCGCCTTCTCGATCGCGGCGGCGAATGCGAGCGGCGTGTTCGACGCGGTCGTCGTCTCAACCGACAGCGAGCGTTACGCCGCGATCGCCAGGCACTACGGCGCCGAGGTGCCGGAGCTGCGTCCGGCCGACATCGCGACGGCGACGTCTCCCGATATCGCCTGGGTGCAGCATGTGCTGGACGGCTGGAGGCGGGCGGCCGCGCGTTCGACGCCTTCTCCATTCTGCGGCCGACAAGCCCGTTCCGCCTGCCGGAAACGATCCGCCGGGCCTGGGACGCGTTCAGGCCGAGGAGGGCGTCGACAGTCTGCGCGCGGTCGAGAAGGTCGGCCAGCATCCGGGCAAGATGTGGGTCGTCCGCGGCAAGCGAATGACGCCGCTGATGCCGCTGTCCCCGGCCGAACAGCCCTGGCACTCGACGCAGATGGCGGCCCTGCCGGAAGTCTATGTCCAGAATGCCAGCCTGGAGATCGCCTGGACGCGCGTCGCCAAGGAAGGGACCATCGCCGGCCACGCGGTGATGCCATTCCTGACGCAGGGCACCGAGGGGTTGGACGTCAATACCGAGTATGATTTCTGGTATTGCGAGCAGTTGGTGGCGCGTGGGGAGGCGCAGCTGCCGCAGGTTCCGCAAGCGCCGTTTTTCGGCTGAATCAATTGGAGCGATGGTTTGGGTGAACAGATCGGGACGGCCGTCCCAGGACAATTGTACTTTGCCGGCAAGAGCGAGTTCGACCGCATCAAGTCGCTCAACGCGCCGCTCGAGGAGCGGATCGCGCTGTTCGCCGATGTCTGCCGGCTGAACACGCTCTATATGATCGCCCGGGCAGGCTCCGGGCATATCGGCTCAAGCTTCTCCAGCCTCGACATCGTCGCGCTTTTGCACCTGAAACGGATGGCAGGCGACGACGTCTATTTCTCCTCCAAGGGCCATGACGCTCCTGGCCTCTACGCCTTCCTCATCGCCACGGGCCGTATGCCGTTCGACAAGATCCACGCCCTCCGCCGCTTCGGTGGGCTGCCTGGGCATCCCGACGTCAGTGTCGAGGGCATGGTGGTCAATTCCGGCTCGCTTGGCATGGGCATCTCCAAGGCCAAGGGCATGGTGCGCGCCGATCGCCTGTCGGGCCGCAAGCGCACCATCTATGTCCTGACCGGCGACGGCGAGTTGCAGGAGGGGCAGATCTGGGAGTCGCTGGTCTCCGCGGCCAATGATGAGCTTGGCGAAATCGTCGCCATTGTCGATCACAACAAGCTGCAGTCGGACCATCTCGTCGCCAAGACGTCCGACCTTGGCGATCTCGAAGCGAAATTCGCCGCCTTCGGCTGGGCGGTCGGCCGCGCAGACGGGCACGACATCGCTGCCCTTGATGCCGAGTTCGAGCGGCTGTCCGCTTCGCCGCTGCCGAAGATCCTGATCGCCGATACCGTCAAGGGTCGCGGTATCAGTTTTATGGAGCACACGGCGATGGAGTTGGATGCGGCGCTCTACCGTTTCCACTCGGGCGCGCCCGACGCCGATTCCTATCGAAGCGGTGCGCAGGAATTGCTCGACCACATCAACAAGGAACTCAGTGCGCTTGGCGCCGCGTCGCTGGAAGTCGAGACTTTCGAACAGCCGGCGGCTGCCGGCACCGGCGAAGTGCAGCGGTTGATCCCGGCCTACAGCCAGGCGCTGCTGAAGGCTGCCGACAGCAACGACAAGATCGTGGCGCTCGACGCCGATCTCGTACTCGATACTGGGCTGATCCCCTTTCGCGAACGCTTCCCGGACCGTTTCGTCGAATGCGGCATTGCCGAGATGGACATGGTGAGCCAAGCCGGTGGCCTTGCGCTTTCTGGCTATCTGCCGGTGGCGCATTCCTTCGCCTGCTTTCTGACGCCTCGTGCCAATGAGCAGATCTACAACAACGCGACGGAGCGGACGAAGATCGTCTATGTCGGCTCGCTAGCCGGTCTGCTGCCGGGCGGGCCGGGCCATTCGCATCAGGCGGTGCGGGACATCGCGGCGCTTGGCGGCGTGCCGGGCCTCACCATGGTGGAGCCCTCCTGTGCCGCCGCCGTCGGACCGCTGGTCGATTTCTGCCTGTCCGATCAAGCGCGTAGCGCCTACATCCGGCTTGTTTCGATTCCGTGTTCGATTCCATACGCTTATGTTGAAAACTGGCTGCCGCGGTTGGGCGAGGGCGTGTTGCTGCGGCCGGGCGGCGATCTCGTCGTCATTGGCTATGGGCCGGTACTCCTGACCGAGGCCTGGCATGCGGCCGAGACTCTGGCGGGTAGAGGGGTCAGCGTTCAGATCGTCGATATGCCCTGGCTCAATCAGGTCGATGCCGGCTGGCTTGCTTCCGTCGTCGGCGAGCGGCCGGTGGTGACGCTCGACAACCACTATTCGGGCAATGGCCAGGGCGAGATGATCGCGGCAACACTGGCGCAGAAGGGACACAGCGCCGGCATCACGACGATCGGCGTCGACGAAATCCCGGTGTCGGGCACCAACGTCGAAGTGCTGCGCCACCACAAGCTCGACCGTGACAGCCTGGCGGAGCGCTTCCGCGCCGCGGCGGGCTGAGCGGACGAATGAGTGCGGCCAGCCTGCGCAGCCGTTTGCGGTCCTCGCCGCTGCTGCGTCCGTTGCGGCTGGCCAGGGTGCGCCGTCAGGCGCAGAGCGACGGTCATTTCGACTGGTCCGATGTGATTGGCCGAAGTGGCGATCGCTGGCGGCAGGCGCGTGCCGACGCCAAGGGTCCGCGCGTTCTCATCGCTACCGATGTCGGGCTGCATTTCGGTGCTTCGCGGCTCGACAGCCTGCTCGCCGTCGCGCTGACATTGCGCGGCGCGCGGGTCGATACGCTCCTCTGCGATGGAGCGCTGCCGGCGTGCATGATCGGCGATATCAGCTGGTATGCCGATCTCGGTCGGTTCACCAGGGAGGGACCGCAGGCCGATTTCTGCGCGTCTTGCTATGCCCCGGCGGCCACGGCCTGGCAGAAGCTCGGCATCGAACCGATCCGTCTGTCGAGCCTGATCGAGGAAGCCGACCGCAAGGAATTGGCCGAATGGGCCGACCGGCTCGACGGCGATGTCGAGGCGCTGAGGGCCGACGCGATCGGCGACCAGGCGCTTGCCGGGGCGCTGCGCTTCTTCGCCCGTTCGACTCTGGAAGACACGCCGGAGGCGCGCGCCGTGCTGCGCTCGTTCCTCGTCGCGGCGCGGCTGTCATATTCGGCGGCGGAGAGGCTGGTCGCGCGCGAGCATTATGATGTCGTCGTGCTGCATCACGGCATCTATGTGCCGCAGGGGCCGGCGCTGGTGGCGGCGCGCGACAAGGGGGCACGCATCGTCAGCTGGAATGTCGGCTATCGACGGCGCAGCTTCGTATTCAGCCATGGCGATAGCTATCATTTCACTATGATCTCCGAGCGGCCGGAGCGGTGGGAGGGCCTCGATCTCACCGACGCCTGGCGGGCGGAACTCGACCGCTATTTGCATAGCCGGCGTCACGGCGCTGAGGATTGGATCGTGTTCGGCCGCAACGCACGCTTCGATGCGCCGGCCTATCTGCGCGAGCGCGGCGTCGCGCTGGACCGGCCGATCTTCCTGGCGCTCACCAACGTCGCCTGGGACGCGCAGTTGCACTACCCGACCAACAGTTTCGCCTCGATGGGTGAGTGGCTGGTCGAGACGGTGAAATGGTTCGCCACGCGGCCGGAACTGCAGCTAGTGATCCGCGTTCATCCCGGCGAAATCACCGGGGCGATGCCGGCCCGGGAGAAAGCGACCGACATCCTTGCCGCCGCTTTTGCGACGCTGCCGGCAAATGTCTTCGTCGTCGCGCCGGACGATCCGATCAGCACCTATTCGCTGATCGAGCTGGCTCGGGCGACGATCATCTACGCCACCAAGGCCGGCATTGAGGTGGCGGCGTCGGGCCGGCCGCTCTTGGTGGCAGGCGACGCCTGGACGCGCGGCAAGGGTATCTCCGTCGATGTCGAGAATGCCGAAGATTATCACCGCCGGCTGGGCGAGATGGTCGAGGTGCGGCAGCCCGATGCGGCGGCGACGGAGCGGGCGCAGCGCTACGCCTTCCACTATTTCTTCCGTCGCATGATCCCGTTGGCCGCCACAGAGCCGGCCAGCGGCTGGCCGCCCTTCTCGCTGTCCGTCCGCGATCTCTCCGAGCTTGAGGCCGGCGCCGATCGCGGCCTCGATGTGGTCTGTGACGGCATCCTCACGGGGTCGCCGTTCGAATACCCGGCGGAAACCTTGTCGCCGCGCGCGATGGCGGAGAACATTGGTCCCGGCGCGCCGCCGACAGTCGCGGCGGGTGCTTGATCGCGTCGGCCTGCCACGCTACCCAAACGTGAGGTGGCGGGCCGCCGCCGATGTAAGGGAGTGCGCGCGTTATGGAGGTCTGGCGGCTCGAAATCGAAGGCCTGATCCTGATCACGCCGAAGCGCTTTGGCGATGATCGCGGCTTTTTCAGCGAGACCTACAACAAGGCGCTGTTGGCGAAGGAAGCCGGCATCGATCAGGAATTCGTCCAGGACAATTTCTCTCAATCCGTATCGGCCGGAACCATACGCGGCATGCATTTCCAGACGCCGCCAATGGCACAAGGGAAGCTGGTGCGGGTGACGAAGGGGTCGGTGATCGACATCGTCGTCGACATAAGGCACGGCTCGCCGACCTTTGGCCGCTGGGTTTCGGCCATTCTCAGCACGGAAAACTGGTCACAGCTCTGGGTGCCGGAAGGCTTTGCCCATGGCTTTTGCACCCTGGAGCCGGACACCGAGGTGGCTTACAAGGTCACGCAATACTACTCGGCCGAGCATGATCGCGGCCTGGCTTGGGATGACCCGGCACTCGGCATCTCCTGGCCGGTCGCCCCGGAGGATGCGGTTTTGTCCGACAAGGATCGAAAGCACCCTAAACTGGCCGACCTCGACCAGTATTTCACCTATGAGGCGAGCTGAGCGGATCGATGGCGGCGCGACGGATCATCGTAACGGGAGGGGCGGGCTTCATCGGCTCGGCGCTGTGTCGCTATCTCGTGCGATCCGGCGTCGAGGTGTTGAACATCGACAAGCTGACCTACGCCGCCAATCTGAAGTCGCTCGATCCGATCGCCAATCAGGGCAACTACCGGTTTCATAAGGCCGATGTGGCTGATGCGGCGGCGATGACCGCGGCCTTCTCCGAGTTCCGGCCGGATGCGGTGATGCACCTTGCCGCCGAGAGCCATGTCGATCGGTCGATCACCGGTTCGGCAGCCTTCATCGAGACCAATGTCTTGGGAACCTACCGTCTCCTCGAGGCGGCGCGCGCCTACTGGAATTCGCTGCCTGCCGACGAGGCGGATAACTTCCGCTTCCTCCAGGTCTCGACGGACGAGGTTTACGGCTCGCTCGGCGAGGAGGGCGCCTTCTCGGAGGCGACGGCCTACGACCCGAGCTCGCCCTATTCGGCGAGCAAGGCGGCCGCGGACCATCTCGCGCTGGCGTGGCAGCGGACCTACGGCCTGCCGACCATCGTGTCGAACTGCTCGAACAATTACGGGCCCTATCATTTCCCGGAGAAGCTGATCCCGCTCGCCATCATCAATGCGGTCGAGGGGCGCCCGATCTCGGTCTATGGCGATGGCTCCAATGTGCGCGACTGGCTGCATGTCGAGGATCATGTGCGGGCTCTGGCGATGGTCGTCGACAAGGGCACGCCCGGCGCCAAATACAACATCGGCTCCCGTTCGGAATCGACCAATCTGGCGCTGGTGAAGATGCTGTGCGCCATCCTCGACGATCTCCATCCCGAGGGTGCGCCGCATGAGCGGCTGATCAGTTTCGTCGCCGACCGCCCGGGCCATGATCGCCGCTATGCGATCGACCCGTCGCGCGTCGAGGAGGAGATCGGCTGGCGGCCGAGCGAGAGCCTCGAATCGGGCCTGCGCAAGACCGTCGCCTGGTATCTCGACAACCGCAATTGGTGGGAGCCGCTGCGCGGCGTCTATCGCGGCGAGAGGCTTGGCCTCATCGAGCCCGTCGAAGCCGCGGGCAGCCGATGAGGGTTCTCGTCATCGGTCGCAGCGGGCAACTGGCGCGCTCGCTGGCGGAGGCGTCGCATCCGGCAGGCGTCAGCATCGCCTTCGTCGGCCGCCCGGATTGCGACATCCGCGATGCGGCAAGTGTTGCCGCCGCGATCGACAAGGTGGCGCCGGATATCGTCGTCATCGCCGCGGCCTATACCGCGGTCGACCGGGCCGAGACGGAGGAGGCCGAAGCCTTCGCCGTCAATGCCGACGGCCCCGCCAATGTCGGCAGGGCCTGCGCGGCGCGCGGCGTGCCGGTGATCCTGATCTCGACCGACTATGTCTATGACGGCGCCAAGCCGTCGCCCTATGTCGAGACCGACGCGACGGATCCGCTCGGTGCCTATGGCCGCTCCAAGCTTGCTGGTGAGGAACGGTTGACCGAGGCGCAGCCTGCCAGCGTGATCCTGCGCACCGCCTGGGTGCATTCGCCGTTCGGCGGCAATTTCGTGAAGACGATGCTGCGCCTTGCCGAGACACGAGACGTCATCCGCGTCGTCAACGATCAGCTCGGCAACCCGACCTATGCGCCGCATCTCGCCGAAGCCGTGCTGGCGGTCGCCACCGCGATCCTCGGCGGTGGCGAGTCTGGTGGCGTCTATCACGCCGTCAGCAGTGGCGAGACGAGCTGGTTTGGCCTCGCCGGCGAGGTGTTTGCCCAGGCCGCGACGCACGGCCTGCCCGTGCCCAAGCTGGAGCCGATCGGGACGGCGGAGTATCCGACGCCGGCGCGGCGACCCGCCAATTCTCGCCTCGACACGACGAAACTTCGTAAGGCCTTCGGTGTGACGCTGCCGCCGTGGCGCGAAGGCGTTGCCGCCTGTGTCGCACGTCTCGCCGCCTCGCAACGGGCAACCGAGGCGAAACCCGCCTCGGCGGCGGCGCGGGGCTGAGATGCGGGGCATTATCCTGGCCGGCGGCAAGGGGACCCGCCTCTATCCGATCACGCTGACGACGTCGAAGCAGCTGCTGCCGGTCTACGACAAGCCGATGATCTACTATCCGCTCAGCACCCTGATGCTGGCGGGCATCCGCGATGTGCTGGTGATTTCGACGCCGGACGATATCGGCATCTATCAGCGGCTCCTCGGCGACGGCGGACGCTGGGGCATCAAGCTCAGCTATGCGATCCAGGACGAACCGCGTGGCCTGGCGGAGGCCTATATCATCGGCTCCGATTTCGTCGCCGGCGAGCGGTCGGCTCTCATCCTCGGCGACAACATCTATTACGGCCAGGGCCTCTCGACGGCGCTGCAGTCGGCCGCGTCACGGTCGGTCGGGGCCACTGTCTTCGCCTATACCGTCCATGATCCGGAGCGCTTCGGTGTCGTCGCCTTCGATGAAAGCGGCACAGCGATCTCGCTCGAGGAGAAGCCGAGAGAGCCGAAATCGACCTGGGCCGTCACCGGGCTCTATTTCTACGACGGTCGCGCGCCGGAGATTGCGGCGCAGCTGACGCCGTCGGCGCGGGGCGAACTCGAGATCACCGACCTCAACCGCTCCTACATGGAGCGTGGCGAACTTCACGTCGAGAAGCTCGGGCGCGGCATCGCCTGGCTTGACACCGGCACCCCGGAATCGCTCCTCGAAGCTTCGGAATTCGTCCGGGCGCTCGAAAAGCGGCAGCGCTATCGCATCGGCTGCCCGGAGGAAGTGGCCTTCCGCAAGGGTTTCATCGACCGCCACCAGCTTGACGCGCTGGGTGAGGAACTCGGCAATTCCGACTATGGTGCGTATCTGAAGAGCATCGCCGAGGGCGAGCTCTAGCCGGTTGTGATGTTCGTGAGGCTGAGGGCCCGGCAATGATCTTTTCGCGGCGACCGACTCCGAAATCGTCGGACCGGCGTGCCTGGCTGCGCAGCTACAACTACTATCAGGCGCAGCTGATGGAAGGGCCGCTGGGTGACGAGGCAATGGCGCTGTGCCAGCCCTTGATCGACCGCGCCGGGGGATGGTCCTACCCGCCGCCGCGCCGCCAATCCGATACCGCCGGGCGCCGCCGGAATCGGACAAAGAAGAGAAGATCGGTCCAGCGCTCGACACCAACCCGCGCGAGGAGGAACAGACGCGGCTCGGAACGCCGGCCGGCATCTATCTGCGCAATCCGGTGGCATGGGAGGGCCGTGGTTTTCCCGACCCTGCGAGGTTGTCGGAAGAGCCGAAATATGTGCTGCGCTACTACGCCGCCGAGGCGCTGGAAGGCGAAGACGCGGACCTCTTCATTCCCGAAGTCGACGACGACCAGCGTTGGATGCCGAAGATCGGCAAGCACCGCTATGGCGTCGGCGCCCTGAAAGCCTACGACGTGCTGCGCGGCCTCCGCCAGGCGAGCATCCTCTCCTATCTGGAGGCTGCCGAGGGGCGGCCGCTCATCTGGCAGATCGGCGCCGATGCGGTGATTGGGCGGGCGCTGAAGACGAAGCTGCCCAACGCCACGATCCTGATGTCGTGCGAGCCTTGGGAGATGGTCGCGACCGTTGCCACTCTGCGGCACACAATGCCGGATAGCCGCCTATTGGTGACCGACGATGCGGCGCGCCTCGCCGACGCTTGGGCGAGCGAGGATTTCATCCTTGTGCCGACTGCGCTCGTCGCAAGCGCCACAACGCCGCGCCTCGATTTGACGATCGATGTCATGGGGCTGCAGCGGCTCGGCGCCGATACGATCGCCACCTTGCTCGGCCGGGCGTACGAACTAGGGAGTCTTTTCTATTTCTCTTACGCGCTGCGGGGCGAATCGCTGGAATGGCCCGTCATTGATCCACTGCCCTATGGCGAGCACTATTACTGGATGCACGACATGCCCGTTCAACCAGCAATAGACTGGATGATGGCAGGACTGATGGACGTCGGATTGGTAGGCGGGGGCTTCGCGCGGCGCCCGGAATTGATCAAGCAGTGGCGCGTGGAGCTGAGGTTCGCCATGGGCTGGCGGAGGATCAAGATATGACGACGCCGGCGGCACGGGCCGTTTTCGGCCTTCCGGCCTACAACCACGCCAGCCGGTCTGCCGGAAGCGCTGGAATCGATGCTGCTGCAGACCGATCCGCGGCCTGCGCATCATCATCTCCGATGACGGTTCGACCGACGAGACGCCGGACATCGTTGCCGAATATGCCAAGAACGACGAGCGCATCGTCTATTCGCCGACGCCGGAGCGGCTCGGCTATATCGGCAATGCCCGCCGCTGCTTCAAGCTGGCGCGCACGATGTTCCCGGAGGCCGAGTTCTTCGCCTGGGCGAGCGACCACGACATCTGGCATCCGCTGTTCCTGGAGCGGCTGATGCAGGCGTTCGACGCCAATCCGGGCGCCGTCGTGGCCTGCCCGCGTTCGTTCCGCATGGAGGCCGACGGGCTGATCGCCAAGAGCCTCGTCGTCGACCTCAACACGACGGGGATCAAATCGGAGCGCAAACGCTTCGTGCGCACGTTCCACGACATCTCCGCCGGCAACATGATCTACGGTCTTTTCCGCGCCGACGCGCTGGAAAAGGCCGGAATCATGCGCTGGCAGTTGTTGCCGGACCGGCTGCTTCTGTGCGAGTTGGCGCTCTATGGCGGTATGGTCGAGGTCAAGGAACATCTGTGGTTCCGCCGCTATCGCGGCATCGCGTCGATCGAAAGACAGCGCGCCTCGTCGTTTTTCGACCACCGCCGCGTTACGTCCGCTGGCCGTGGTGGCTGGCGCATGGGGTTACGCTTTGGCGCGACTATGGCGGCGGCCGGATCGCCGACAGCCCGCTGACGAAAGGCGCAAGGGAAGCGGCCTCGGCGTGCGCTATGCCTGGATGGGGTTGTCGCTCGACACGCGTCGCTGGTGGTTGCGGCGGGAAAGGCGGTTGGTGCGGCCGATCCGGCGCAAGATCATCCGCGGGATACGCTGGTCGGCGGGTGTGGTCGCTTCGCTTCCGGGCCGGCCGCATCGTTTGTTGCGGCCGATCTATGCACGGTTTGGCCCTCGACATTTGAGGGATTAGAAGGGAAGTCTTCCGGGGCCTCAGATTGCGCCCGAGGTGGGCAGGAATCGCGGGGCATTCACTTGTCTGAGCTGGGTGAGATAGCCTGATGCGTATCGTCTTCTTCATGCGGAATGTCGGCTATCTCCGCAATTTCGAATGGGTCATCAGGCGGATGGCCGAGAATGGCCATTCCATCCGCCTTCTTTTCGATCATGAGAAGAAGGCGGACGACCGTATGCAGCAGAGTTCCGACAAGGTGGCGCAGGAGCATCTCGAGGTGCTCAAGGCCGATCATCCGAAGATCGGCGATCGCCTCCTCAACGGCGCCTACACCAAGCCGCGGTCGATCCTGTCGATCGCCGCCCGCCGCATCCGGCTGATGCAGGACTATATCCGCTATCTCGATCCGGAATTCGTCAACGCGCACATGCTGCGCGAAAGGGCGGCGCTGTTCCTGCGACCCGAGGGTCCGCCGCGTGGTCGATGCCATCGGCCGGCAGCGTTGGAGCCGGGCGATGATGGTCGAGTTCCTGGCGACGCTCGACGGCCTCATCCCGCCGCGCGCGGACGTCAAGGACCTCCTTAAGCGCAAGGTGAAGCCGGATCTGGTGATGGTGACGCCGCTGTTCGGCCATGGCTCGTCGCAGGCCGACTATTTCAAGGCGGCCGACGCTGCTCGGCATCCGCTCCTGCCTGCCGGTGGCGAGCTGGGACAACCTGACCAGCAAGGGCCTGATGCATGCCAAGCCCGGACCGCGTGCTCGTGTGGAACGAGGCGCAGAAGCAAGAGGCGAATCGAGCTGCAGCATATGCCGAAGGACAGGATCGTCGTCACCGGCGCGCATACCTACGATCACTGGTTCACCTGGAAGCCGTCGACGACGCGCGACGCATTCATCGACCATGTCGGCCTCGATCCGGCGCAGCCCTATATGCTCTTTCTCGGCTCGTCGCTGCTTCATCGCGCCGGACGAGCCGCCCGTCGTGCTGCACTGGGCGAAGGCGCTGCGCGAATTCGGGCGATCCGCTGCTGAAGAGAAGTCGGCATCCTGATCCGGCCGCATCCGCAGAACGCGGGCCGTGGACGGAAGTCGACGTCTCGCGACCTCGGCAATGCCGTGGTCCATCCGCGCGTCGGCTCCAATCCGGTCAGCCGCGACGCGAAGGCGGAATATTTCGACTCCATGTATCACTGCGGCTGGTCGTCGGCGTCAACACCAGCGGCATGATCGAGGCCGGCATCCTCGGCAAGCCGGTCCATACGGTGCTGTTCGAGGAGATCGCCGGCACGCAGGAAGGCACGCTGCATTTCCACCATCTCAGCGACGACAGTCGGGCGGCCTCCTGCGCGTTGCTCGCGACCTGGAGGAGCATGTCGAAGCTGCTCGGCCGCGCTCGCCGACCCGACCGAGGACGCGCGCCGCAGCAAGGCCTTCGTCGAGCATTTCGTCCGGCCGACGGAGCTCGATGCCGACAGCACGGTCGAATGCCTTCGTCGACTGCCGTCGAAGCTCAGCTGCGCGGGCCGGCTCCGAGACGCAACGGTGGCGAACGGCGCCGCTGGTGTGGCGTCGCCCTGGCGCGCTGCTGCTCCTCGCCTGCTGCTATCTGCGGTGGTCACGCTGCCAGGAGATACAGCGAGCGCGCCGCTCTCCGGCGCCGGCGCAAGCGGCTGTCGCCAGACTCACCGCAGCGAAGGCGCCGACGGAATGAAGAGTCATCTTCCTCCTCAACTATCCCGGCTACACGCGCTATTTCGATGTCGTGTTCTGCGCGCATTCTTCGAGCGCGGCCATCAGGTGCACGTCGCTTTCGAGGCACGACGGCAGATCGAGGGCCTCGAGGCGCTCGCCAAGCCGCATCCCGAATCTCACCGTCGATGACGTGGACTTTCCGAGGCGGCGCGCAAGCGGCCGACTTGCGCGCGAAGCAGCTGCGCGGCACGACCGACTACATCCGCTATCTCGACCCGCTCTACAAGGACTCGCCCTATCTGCGGCAGCGGACGGAAGGCGCGCTGCCTGCCGGCTTCCGCTTCCTGGCGAAGATGCCCACCCCTGCCGAGCCCGATGGTCAAGCTGATGCGGCGCGGCGCTGGTCAGGTCGAGAAGCGGCGCTGCCCAGCGCCGCCGATGTCGAGGATTATCTGCCGAGATCGAGCCCGACCTGCTCCTCGTCTCGCCGCTGGTCAATGTCCGCTCCTGGGAGACGGATGCGGTCAAGTCGGCGAAGGCGCTCGGCATTCCGACCGGCGTGTGCGTCGCCAGTTGGGACCATCTGACGACCAAGGGCCTGATCCGCGTCAAGCCGGACAAGGTCTTCGTCTGGAACCCGATCCAGAAGCAGGAAGCATGGAGCTGCACGACATTCCGGCCGACAGATCGTCGTCACCGGGGCGCAGCCCTTCGACAAATGGTTCGACCGCAAGCCGAGCCTGACGCGCGAAGCGTTCTGCCAAGGTCGGTCTGCCCGCCGGCACGGCCCTATCGTGCTGTTCGTCGGCTCGACCAATTCGATCAGCAAGCCGGAGCCCGAGGTCGACTTCGTCCGGCGCTGGCTGGCCACGCTGCGCGCGAGCGGCGGACCGCTGACAGCGATATCGGCGTGCTGGTGCGGCCGCACCCCTTCAATTGCGAGCACTGTGGAAGACACCGAACTCGGAGGACCCGCTCGCCGTGGTCTATCCCGCGGCGGCGCCAATCCGGTGAACGAGAACGACCGGTCGGACTATTTCCATTCGCTCTATCATCGCCGAAGCCGTGCGTCGGCATCAACACCAGCGCCATGGTCGAAGCGACGATCCTCGGACGGCCGGTGTTGACGCATGCTCGACGCGAGTTCGGCGACCGCAGGAGGGAACGCTGCACTTCCAGTATCTGCTGCCGGAAAATAGCGGCTTCCTGGAGGTCGGGCGCACGCTGGATGAGCACGTCGCACAGCTGGAGAAGGTGATTGCCGATCCCGCTCCCTATCAGCGCCGTGTGGCAGAATTCGTCGATCGTTTCGTCAGGCCGCTGGGACGCGATCAGAATGCGACCGAGAAGCTGGTGACGGAACTGGAGGCTCTTGGAGACGCGGCGCACAACCGCAACGGCCGTGCCGATTGCCGACCCAGCGCGCCGGCGGGACGAGACCTCGCAGAAAGTCGCCCGTGCCGCGGACGGCTAAGGCGGAGAAGCGATCCGATGCCGATGATTGGATTGGGAGGGGCACCGCGCACCGCACCCTGCCTTGCGCCGAAGCAACTGCGCCGTCTGGGGGCAATCGGCCAATTGGCTCTGAGAATTCCGCCACCATGTTTGTGATCCGAGCCCAGGGCCTGACGCGCGGCCCGCTGAGCCAGCTACCGAAGCCGAAGTCGGGCGGACCGGCCGTGCGCCATATTCGCGAGGCGCTGATGGCGATCATCCGCGGCGGCAAACAGCCGTCCACGGGCGCCGCGGCGGGCGGTGGCCGCCGCCCGCCCTCGGATGTCTTCACGGACCTCTCCTTCGAGATCGAGGAGGGGACGATCGTTGCGTTTCCGGGCCAGGATCTGCGCGCGATCGAATCGCTGATGCGGATCCTCGCCGGCTCGCTGGCGCCAAGCGCGGGCCATGTGGAAATTCGCGGGAAGATCAGCGGGCTGCTGTCGGTCGGTGAGAATCTCGAATTCCGAGGCGACCGGGCGCGAAGCGATACTGCGCGAGCGGTCATTTCTGCGCTTCACCGGAGAAGCCAGCGACGAGGACGAGGCGTTCATCGCCGAAGTGCTCGAGTTCGCCGGCATGAAGGATTTCGAAGACGTGCTCGTCCGCCGCTACTCGACGGGGATGGCGCTTCGTCTCGGTTTGTCGATGGTGCTGGTGGCGCGCCCCTCGATCATCGTTCTCGGTGACATCATGGGGGTCGGCGATCTCGATTTTCACGAGCGATGCAAGGCGCGCATTCGGCAAATGGCCGACGAGGGGACAACCTTCCTGCTCAGCGGCCCCGCCTTCGGCGTCAAGGATCTCGCCGATCGCCTGATCTATATCGAACGAGCCGAGATTGTCCGCGATATCAATGCCGGTGAGGAGATACAGGAAGACGACGGCAGCCCCGTGATCCACAACTGGCATGTCGTCGCCAACCGGATGGCGAGTACCGCGGTCAGCCTGGCCAATGTGACAGTGCATCCGCCGACGATGCGGCGACGGTCGACGGAGCTACGGATGCGCTGGCGCATCAAGACCGGGCCGGCGCAGATCTGGCCGGCGGTCGATGTCATTCGCGACAAATCCATGGTGTTCCGCTCGATCGCGCCGGAACCGATCAAGGTTGAGCAGCCAAGCTGGGTGACAACGAGTGTCTATGTGCCGCCGGCATTCCTTGGCGGCCACCCCGTATCAAGTTCGAAATCCTCTGCGATGCGCAGTACAATGGCAGGAAGCGGCGGATGCGCTTGCCTGGAGCGGTGGAATTGATGCCGACCAAAGTGGTATCGTCGGCGAGGGGACTTGCGGTTCCGTTCCTGCAACCGGACCTTGAATGGACGATCGAGCCGGCGGGACAGGTGACGTGAACGAACCGGAAGCGAGAATCTCCATCAGCAAGCTCAGCAAGGTCTACGACCTGCAGAAGCGGCGAAGGGGGCGGACCGGCGTCAGCTCGCGAGAGGTCTCGGCCTTGTGGACGCTGGTGCGCACGCTGTTGCGGCGCGGTATCAAGGAACACAGGCGCTTCTACGCCCTGCGCAACATCAATTTCGAGGTCCGCTCCGGCGAGATCATGGGGATCATCGGCCGCAACGGCGCCGGCAAGAGCACGATGCTGAAGGTGCTGGCGCGGGTCATCGATCCGACCTCGGGGTCAATCCGCATCGATGGACGAATCGCCTCGCTGCTCGAACTTGGCGCAGGGTTCAGCGGCGACCTCACGGTGGCGGAGAATATTGCCCTTCACGTCGCATTGTCGGGCGGCAAGGCGGACCCGGAACTGGAGGAGCGTATCCTGGAGCTCGCCGAACTCACCGAGATATCGCAACTCCGACCTTGACGATTGTCCCGGCGGCGCTGCTGCGCGGCTCTCCTTTGCCACGCTGATCAACCTCAATTCGGAAATCGTCCTCGCCGACGAAATGCTTGCCGTCGGCAATGCGCGCTTCAAGGAAATGGTGCTGCAACGCATTTCGCAGGTCCGTGACGACGGTGGCTGCGTCCTGTTCGTCTCGCATGATCTGCGGGCCATTGCCGAGATTTGCGATCGCGCGATCTGGCTAGACCGCGGGCGAATCCGCCTTATCGGTACGGCTGAAGAAGCGATCCGTGCCTATGAGGCAGACCTGCACGCCAAGACGTCGGCACTCGATGTGACGTCGGGCGATGTCGGGAAGATCATCGACCTGCGCCTCGCCGATGCGACCGGTAACCAGGTAGGCTCGGTGCAGATCGACCAGCCGAACTACATCGAGTGCGTGTTTCAACATCTGCGATCCGACGTTCCCCTCGGCCTGACAATCGAACTGCTGCATGGTCGCCAGCAGCTGATCTTCTCGAAGACCGAGACATTGACGGCAACCAAAGAGGGGCCGCGGGCTTTTCTCAGCCGGCTCAAGATTCCGGGGCAGTTCCTCAACAGCGGGCAGTATCAGGCCCGTGCGCAGTTGCATTGGATGGACGGCAAGGTCTCGCATAAAGGGGGTAATGTGCGAACGCCGTTCAATGCCGTGGACAGCGACTCGCAGAACGCGGCATTGGGACGGTTGGGACGTCAGACGCGCCGGCGTGGTTGCACCGAAGCTGCGCTGGCGGATCAACGTCGTTGCTGATGAAGCGGAGCCGGCGCCACAGACATGAGCCAAGAAATCCAAATCATCGAGGCGAGATCGGCGACGCTGCGCGGGCGGATCAAGGCGGCATGGCAATACCGCCACTACTATCCGATCCTGCTGCGCGAGATCACCATGCGCCGGTTCCGCAATACCGTTCTCGGCTTCTGGTGGCTGATCTTGAGGCCGCTGATCCCGACCATCATCGCCATTACGACGTTTACCTATTTCGTCCAGGTCGATACCGGGGACGTGCCCTACGGCATCTTCTTCTTAGCCGGATTCATTCCCTGGAATCTGCTGCAGAGTTCCGCCCATTTCATGTCGCGTACCCTGATGTGGACGCGCGGTCTGATGAAGAAGATGTACCTGCCGAAGATGCTGGTGCCGGCGGCATCCATCGGGCCGCCGATGATCGAACTGGGCATCGCTATCGCATCCCTTATCGTGCTGACAGTGGTCTATGCGTTTTCGGCCCACAAATCCTTCATCGTGTTCCATTGGGGCCTGTTGCTGTTCCCGCTCTGCCTTGCCTTGGCATTCACGCTTGCCGTTTCGATCGGCATGGTGATCTCGGTCGTCGCGCTTCTCATGCGCGACATCATCTTCTCCGTGAACTACGTGATGCAGATGCTGATGTTCGTGACGCCGGTCATCTATCCGGTGTCGAGCCTGCCGCCGAACGCGCAGTGGATGTTCATCGTCTTCAACCCGATGTCGGGCGTGATCGAAACGTCGCGCTGGGCGATTACCGCGTCGGGCACGTTCGAACCGCTCTGGTTCCTGGTCAGCATCGTCGAGATATCGCTGATCGCCCTGCTGTGCCTGACGTTCTTTGCCCGCGCCGAATCCTACCTGTCTGACATCGTCTGACGCCGGGCGGGTTTGCCGGTGAAGAGACCGCGCAGGAACGCGATGACATCGTAGCTGGTCTGGCTGGCAATCGCGGCCGCGTCGAGCAGGGACCGACTGCCGGCGCGACCGGCCGTCAGCTGCGACGACGACGTGGCGGTCGCTGTTTCGATCGCGTCGACGAAGAGCGGCGTTGCCGCCACATCGCGGCCATGGGGCCGGATGAAGTCGGCGACGAATGCTTCAGCCTCGGTGTTCGTATCGGTCGTGTCGTGAAGAGCGGCTGCGAGTTCGGTGCAATGCCTATCGAGGTCCCGTGTTTCGTGCAGGATCCTTGCGGCGGTCAGATAGTGATAGTGCAGCGTCTCCTGCTGCCCGCCGCGATGTGCAGCGAGCGCAACGGTGAAACAGGGCTTGCCGAGGATCGAGGCTTCGATCAATGCGCTGGTGTTAAGGCCAACGAGAAGCGAGGCGTGGTAGAGTGCATCGAAATAGTCGGCGCGGCGTTCCTCGGTGACGGGTAGGCCGCCATGCGCCGGCGAGACGACCGCCGGGCCAAGCCCGCTGAGGTCGAGGTTTGCATAGCCGGAATAGTTCATAGGATGCGGGCGGATCAGGACGTTCGCGCCGGCAAGGTCGGCGTCCGCCGAGGCGCGGATGGCGGTCAGCCAATGACGGATGAAAGCTGGCTCGTCCTCGGCGATCGCACTCGACGAGCCGACATAGAGGATGATCGGTCTGTTCGGGTCGAAGCCGAGCGCGGCGCAGAATGACTGCCGGCTTCGCCCCGGCTTTCGCGTGAACCAGTCATCGTAGAGCTGTGCGCCGGTGACGGTGATCGCGTCGGGTGAGACGCCGTGCAACTGCATCGCTTCGCGGCGCTGCGTGTCGTTCCATACCAGTACGCGATCGATCGGAGTTTGGATACCTGATTTGTTGGTGAGGTTGTCCCAACTCGCGACGGCGAGAACACTGGGCGTGCCCATCGCACGCGCCGCTCGAACCCATTCGATCTGATCGCTGCGGAAATCCACCAGTGGCGAGACGACGACGACATCGGGCGCGATGTCTTTGAGCCGCGCGGTGATCGCTTCGTCGGGCGGCAGGCTTGCGTCCCACGCGGCGAGGCGCTCGTCTGCGCGGCGGTTGCGCTCGGGATCGGCATAGCTGTCGCGGTCGTAGAGAAGGCGTGCAAGCGGCGTCGCCTTGGCGACGGCGCGCCGACGAAGCGAGGCGGCGCCAGCAAAGTCGGCAGTGCGGTAGCGCAGGATATCGCGGGCGGTGTGGATCTCGTCGGCGAGGCGGCGGCGGAAGTCGCTTCGGCCCTGCGCGATGCCGAAGGACAGCGTGTCCGGATAGGCCGCCTTCAGGTCTTCGACCTGCTGCGTGATTTCATCAGGAAGGCGCTTGGCGGGATCGGAGAGGACCGTGAGACGATGGCCGCGAGCGAGCAGGGCGCGGATCGGCGCCTCGAAATTGCGAAGGTAGTAGAGATTCCTCAGAAGGAAGAGGATCGTCTTTGGCCCGCCACTCATGGACGGCCCTGACGCGAGATTGGAGCCTCCGCTGGCGGCGCCGCCGTGCTGCCGGCACGCGGTGGGCGCTTCGCCCGGCGGGCGAGATAGCGCGGGCGCAGATAGAGTGCGGCGAAGGGGAAGAGAAGCGCGCGCATGAACGGCGCCAGGAAGGGTGTTCTCTCGCGCTTGGGCTTGAGGACGGCGAGTTCGTCGATCGCTCCGGCAACAATCGGTACGGCCGGACGGTCGACGCCATGCGGGCGTAGAAAGTCGGCAATGAAAGCCTTGGCGGCGGGATTGGGCGTCGGGTCTTTCACGGCGCGCGACAGGTTGGCGAAATGGGTGTCCAGGTCCGGTGCAAGGTCAAGGAGACCGCCCTCGAGGAGATAGCGGAAGTGAAGCGTGCCGGTCTGTGACGCGTCAAATTCGGCGGAGCGGACGCTAAGGCATGGCCGGCCGACGATACCGGCCTCGAGAAAGAGGCTGGTGTTGATGCCGACCACGGCTGCGGCATGGGTCAGGGTATCGAAGAACAGCTGACGGTCCGGCTCTTCGATCGGCGCGGCGCCGGCTGCCGGCGACAACACCACTGGTCCAAGCGCGGAGAGGTCCGATTCACGCCATTGCTCGGCATGGACCGGATGCGGGCGGATGATGATCTGCGCTTTGCGCAAGCGAAGGATCGGCGGTGGTGCGGAGCGCGCGCAGCCAGCGCTCGACGAAGGCAACCTCGTTCGGACAGATGAAGGGTGAGGAGCAGGCATAGAGGATGATCGGCAGCGACGGATCGAGGCCGAGTTCGGCGCAGAAGGCCTGCCGGTCGTCGCGCGGCGCCATGACGAACCAGTGGTCGTACAGCTGTGCTCCGGTGACGACGATCGTTCCGGCGGGAAGTCGTGCAGCTCCCGCGCCTCGCGCTCCTGGAAGCGGTTCCAGACGAAGCAGCGATCGGCAGCGATCTGGATGCGTCCCTTGTTCGACAGATTGTCCCAACTGGCGACGAGATGGCCGGTCGGCGTGCCGGCGCGTCTGGCGGCCTTCAGGATGTGCGTCTGCTCATAGGTGAATTCGATGAGCGGGCTCAGCAGCACTGCGTCGGCGGGATGCTCGGCAAGCCAGGCCGAGACGCCGGGATCGGCGGGGATCGTCCGTTCGAGATAGGCGAGGAGCCGTTCGAAGAGGCGCCGCCGCGACGCCGAACTGCCGCCGCTTGCCGGCGATCGCCCGGAACAGCCGGGGCACGCGCCGCGAAGCGCGGTCGACCAGCCGGGGCGCCTTGTCGAAGGCCGGCTGGAGATAGTGCACATAGTCGCGCAGCGCCCGCAGCGGATCGGCCGCCGCCCACCACCATCCGGTCCGCACCGGCGGCGGTAGCAGGCGGACATTGTCCCGGCCGGCGAAGACGCGGTGAAACAGCTCGGCATCGCCGGTCCGGCTCGCAGTGAAGGTCACGTCAATATCGTGGCCGGCCTCGGACAGAGCGAGGAGAACGCCGCCGTAATTGCGCAAATAGAGCGCGTGGTTGAGGACAAACAGATACCGCATCGCCATCAACTATCACGAGAACGCCTCGGGCTGCCGCCTGAACGATCGTGCAGGTTAGCAGGGCCGATTGAAAAACGGACGTTCCCGATGCGCCTAGCTGCTGCGTTCGGCAACAAGGTGGCGGTAGTCGGTCTCTTTTTCCGACGCGCTTCTTTGGCCGGTTGCGGCTTGGCGCCGAGGAGCCGGCCGATAGCGCTGGGCTGCTGCGGCGAGGGCGCCTTGGGCGGCAACAAGGTCGTGTACGGGTAGTCGAAGATGGTGATGCGCCGGGTCGGGGCGAAATGCTCGGCGATCAGTGTCGAGACGGCGGAAAGCTCGCTGTTGTGCGCCGAGCGGTCGCGGTTAAGGCTGTAGAGCCGCGGGCAATTCATCGTCGCCAGATGCTTCAGATAGCCGGCGACCTGCCCCGTCGTCATCTCCTGGAACGAGACCATGTTGATGGCGAGGTCGATGGCAAAGCCGATCTTCTCGAACATGTAATGCGGGAGGAAGACGAAATCGTAGCTGCGCAGGTCGCGCGCGAGCTCGTCCATCGAGACTTCCGGATAGAGGGCGACCTTCGCCTCGGGAAACACCGACATCAGGTAGGTGGCCGAGAACATCATCGTCTGCGGCAGGTCGACGATGACATAGGTCGTCTTCGGGAACTTGGTCTTGGCCGTGTAGCCGAAGCCGCCCCAGCCGGCGCCGATCTCGAGCCAGACCTCCTGCCGGCCGGCGTCCGCTTTGACGGTGTCAAGGAAGCCGGCGTGATCGAGCGCGATCATGCACTCGTAGAATTTCAGCGTGTCGATATTGACGAGATGGCCATCGACGTCATGGCCGAAGCCGCCGAGTACCGGCGATTCCGGCACGAACAGGTTCGACGCCATCCTTCTTGCCGAGCCGGCTGAACTTCGTCGCAAAGGGCCGCGTCGCATGGGCGTGGTGATCGCGATAGGCGTAAGAGGTGATGCCGGTGAGGTGGTAGCAGTGCTCGCGCAGCTTCTCGACGATCAGCGGCGAGGCATCGAAAATGTAGTCGAAGCCGCTGATTTCCTCGCGCCAATAGGCACTTGGCGCCGCGGCGACCTCGTCCATCTCCGCCAGGCTGGCAAAGATCGCGTCGCGCACGCGCAGGTAGTTTTGGTAGTGCGGTCCGGCGCGAAGCGTCTCGATCTTCGCCGCTAGGGCATCGGCGGGACTTATCGCGGCCGCTTCGAGATGATTTGGCTTTGTTGCTGGCGTTCATCGTGGCGATTGCAAGCCCCCGTGCGAACCGTCGCGTGCTGCAGGCATTTAGAGAGACGCAGCCATAAAGTGCAAGAGCGTAAGGGAGATAAGGTGCTCTTGTTCCGCGACACGCTGCGCGCGCCGGGTTAACCCTCCCACCGTTTTGCGCTGTGGCAGACCGCAGGCTTTGGCTAACCATTGTCGCGACGGCCTCGTGGCGGAATGGCGACGTGCCGGATTGCACGTCCGGTTATCCTGGTTCGAGTCCAGGCGAGGCCTCCAACTCTTCCGAACAGCTATTCCTGGTCCGCCATTTCAGTGGGCGCGGGCTCGTCGTTGCCCTTCGCGGGGCGGTGATGGGCGTAGAGGACGCGCGGATCGTTGTGCATCTCGACGCCCGGCGGGGCGAGATATCCAAGCTTGATCTCCGGATGGCGATAGAGCGTCGGATTGAAACTCAGCTGGTCGCGCCGGCTGCCGGTTTCGATCGCGCGCCACCAGTCGTCGAGCAGCGCTGCGACCGCTGGACGGCGGTGGCGAAACACCAGAACGCTGGTGGTGATGAGGCCGTTGTGTTCCGGATAGCCTGAGGCGCGCAGTTCGGCGATCTGCCGCCGCATCAGCGCCTCGTCGTCCTTCTTGAGGGCAACGCATTCCTCGAACTCGTCATAGACGCAGTCACGCTCGCCATGATGCCAGGCGATGATATCGGCATCGGTGTTTTCCTCGGAGATGAAATCTTCGGGTAGGGTGGCAAGGCGGAGATTGCCGTCGATCCACATCGACCAATCATGGTCGGGGAAATAGCGATGGGCATGCGTCTTCACATAGCGGGCCATGCGCGTCGGGTCGGCCGCCTCGAAGTCGAAATCGCGCTGCTGCCACACCGAGCCGGCGGGCACCGGCGCGTCGGTGAAGAGATAGTAGTCCGCGGTCGGGTCGATGACGGTCGGCTCGCGCACCGTATCATAGCCGCCGACGACGGCGGTGAAGACGGCGACTGCGCCCGAGGCCGCGCTTGCCGCGGCGAATCTGGGTGTCTTCATCATGCCGATCTCCCACTCGCTGTCGGGCAGCGGCGGGCGCTCGACGGGCGGTGGCGGCGGTTTTGAAGGCGCCTGCCGTGGCTTCTTCTCCGGTGGCTTGTTGCGGCGCCGGCGGAAGTCGGTGATGGCGCGCAGCGGAGCCGTCAGGCGCCAGCTCGAGGATTGCCTCATCTCCTCCAACTGCCGCTCTGTCCTTGCCGTGGCGGCCTTGGCTTCGTCGGCCTCGGAGCGGGCCTCGGCGGCGGTTCGATCCCGCACCATTATGCGTTTGGCCATTGTGGCGATGCGGCTGTCGCGCTTCTTGATGAGCCGGCGCCATTCCGCCTCGCGGTTCTCGCTGAGGGCGCCGAGTTCGTCGATACGGGCGTCGACGCTCCGCCAGCCGCCTGGTGAGCGTTTCGATCTTCCGCGGCGTCGGCTGGTGGCGAGCGTGGCGCTCGCCTGCCTCTGACCCGCTGCTTTGCCGCGGCCCTTGGGCGCGCCGGAATCCTCAGAAGCCATCAGATGCGATCGTCAGCCATGTGCTCGGTCGAAGGGCCGACAAGGTCGCATGACGAGGCATCCCGCAATTGCCGGCCGGCCCCGATTCGATGCTATGGAAGAGCGCGCCGGGGCCTGGCTGCCGCGGGACGACGACGGAAAACCGATGGCGCTCATTCATCCAGTGATCCTTTCAGGCGGGACCGGGACGCGGCTTTGGCCGCTGTCGCGCCAGTCCTATCCGAAGCAGTTGCAGGCGCTCGCCGGTCCGCACACGCTGCTGCAGGCGGCGGCCCTGCGCGCGGCGGACCGCGAGATCTTCGCGCCGCCGATGGTGGTCGCGAATGTCGAACATCGTTTCGTCATCGCCGAGCAGCTGCGCGCGATCGGCATCGGCGACGCGCGCTTGGTGCTGGAGCCCGAGGGGCGGAACACGGCCGCAGCGGTTGCGGTCGCGGCTCTGCTTGCCGCGGATGCCGATGCCGAGGCGGTGATCCTGGTGATGCCGTCGGATCATGTCATCGCCGACGAGGCGGCATTCGTCGCTGCCGTCGAGGCGGCGCTGCCGGCGGCGGAAGGCGGAGCGCTCGTGCTGTTCGGCATGGAGCCGACCCGGCCGGAGACCGGCTATGGCTATATCCGCCCGGGCGAGGCTCTGGCGGACGGGCCGGTGCGGAAGGTTGCCGCCTTCGTCGAGAAGCCCGACGTCGCGACCGCGGAGCGCTATCTCGCCGACGGCTATGTGTGGAACTCCGGCATCTTCCTGTTGCCGGCGGCCGGGACGATCGAGGCGTTGCGGCGCCACGCCCCGGAGGTGCTGGAAGCGGCCGAAGCGGCGATCGTCGACGGCGGCGACGGATCTCGATTTCTTCCGCCTCGGCGAAGCCTTCGGCAGCGGCGCCCTCGATCTCGATCGACCGCGCGGTGATGGAGAAGACCGACCGCGCCGCGGTGCTGCCGGCGAGTTTCGGCTGGAGCGATGCCGGCACCTGGTCGAGCCTTTGGGAGCTCGGCGCGCAGGATGCCGACGGCAATGTCCGCGTCGGCGAGGCGGTGACGATCGCTACCACCAATTCCTACGTTCGCAGCGACGGGCCGCTGGTGGCGACGATCGGCGTCGACGATCTCATCGTCGTCGCCACCGCCGATGCGGTGCTGGTCGCGGCCAAGGGCGCCGATCAGCGCGTGTCCGAGCTGGTGCAGCTTCTGAAGACGAATGGCAGCGCGGCGGCGACGGAGAGCCCGTGGGTGCATCGGCCCGTGGGGCTACTATCAGTCGGTCCATGCCGGCGAGCGCTTCCAGGTGAAGCGGATCACCGTCAATCCCGGCGCGCGGCTATCGTTGCAGCGGCACAAGCACCGCGCCGAGCACTGGGTCGTCGTCAACGGCACGGCGCTGGTGACGCGCGATGACGAGGTGCTGACGATCCGGGAGAACGAGTCGGTGTTCCTGCCGCAGGGCTGCGTCCACCGGCTGGAGAACCCGGCCGAGACGCCGCTGAACCTCATCGAGGTGCAGTCCGGCTCCTATCTCGGCGAGGACGATATCGAGCGAATCGAAGACGATTTCGCGCGCTAGCGGCGCGACGGCAGATTGCCGGCAATGTCGGACAGGATGGGCCGCTAGAAATCGCCGCCGTCGGTCGGCTCGAAATCGAAGCGATTGAAGGGGTCGTGCAGCTCCACCGGCGGGCGCTGTGGGGTCTGCTGCTCGGCCCTTTTGGCCTGCTCAGACTCGCTCTGCTTCTCGCCCATGCCCGCCTCCATTCAAACGCGAAACCGAATGGACCAAACTCGCCGCGTCCGGACAAGGCCAAAAGCGTGGCGGTTGGGTCAAACTCGCGGCAGAGATGAGCGTTCCCTAGCCGCAAGATCAGCAATTCAGCCAAAAGTGGGGTTAACGCCCGGTTACCGGCGGTGACATGTTTTGAAATGGGTGTGACCTCGCTGCAATAGCGGCTGCCGGATTCTGCACCTGCTGGCGTGTATCGAGGCGTCTCGCCGCGAGGCGATTCGAGCGCTCCTAGTCGTGCTGCGTCGGCACGATCTTATAGACGGCGCCGCCATGGACGATGATGCGGCCCTCCTGGACGACGACATAGAGTTCGCCTGTGCGAATTGAGGCCGAAGGAGTTGATCGGCCCGAGATTGCCGATCACCGGCGTCCAGTCCTCCATCTCGCCGGTCTCGGTGTCGATCGAGCGGACCCAGCCGGAGCACCAGTCGGCGAAGAAATACTGGCCGTCGAGTGCCGGGATGGCGTTGCCGCGATAGACATAGCCGCCGGTCACCGAGCAGCCGTCGGCATGCGTATAGGCATAGGTCGGCAGCTTGAGGCCGGTTTCGTCGCAGGTGTCGGTCAGGTAGCAATAGGGGCCTTCCATGATGCTCCAGCCGAAATTGACCGGCGCATCGGCGATGTCGAAATCGTCGACCTCTTCCCAGGTGTCCTGGCCGACATCGCCGAGCCAGATGTGGTTGCCGTCGATCGAGGCACGCCATGGATTGCGGAGGCCCCAGGCGATGACTTCGGGATTGGCGTCGCCATCGACGCTCATGCGGAAGATCGTGCCCATCAGCGTGTTGATGTTCTGGCCGTGGCCGTAGGGGTCGTTGGTGCCGCCGCCATCGCCGGAGGCGACATAGAGGTAGCCGCCCGGTCCGAAGGCGATCCAGCCGGCATTGTGCCGCCAGGTCGGGCGCTCGATGTCGAGGAGCGAATGGGCGCTGGCCGGATCGGCGCGGTTAGGATCGTCGGGCGAGACGTGGTATTCCGACGACGTGGGACTGGTAGTCGCTGCCCTCGGCGGTGGTGAAATAGACGAAGAAGCGGCCGCTATTGGCGTAGTCCGGATCGAAGGCGAGGCCGAGCAGGCCCTGTTCGGGCCCCAGTTCGACGATGTCGGTGATATCGAGGAACGGCTGATCGAGCAGCACGTCGTCCTGGATGATGCGGATGCGCCCGACCTTCTCCAGCACGAACAGCCGCGGATCGCCGGGCGGCGAGGTGAGGAAGGTCGGCGCGTCGAGATTGTCGGTGATCAGCTCGGCCGTGATCGCCTGATTGCCGGTGGGCGGCGGCGGCGGCGGGCTCGGTTGCGCCTCCTCATAGGCCCCCGCGAACAGCGCCACCATGATGATGACGCCAATCAGGATCGAATAACGGCGCATTCCCTTGCCCCCTCGCTCTCTCAGCTGTCGCCGGGAATAGTCTGTGACGCGCGCCAATGTCGAAGGGTTAGCCCTTCACAAATGCCGCACATCCACTGTGCCGCGCCCGGCACGGCCATGATTTGCATAAGGTTTCGTGCGAGCCTATGTGCAAATGGCCGCGCCCGGACGGCGCCCGGAACGCTGAAGCGATGAACGTAGAACCCGCCAAATCCCGCCGTTTTTGCCGCCCCCACTGCCGCGGCGGCGCTCGGTCGCCGTCGATGTCGGCGGCGTTCCGGTCGGCGGCGGCGCGCCGATCGTCGTCCAGTCGATGACCAACACCGACACGGCCGATGTCGATGCGACGGTGTCGCCAGGTCGAGGCGCTGTGGCGCGCCGGCTCGGAGCTGGTGCGCATCACCGTCGACCGCGACGAGGCGGCGGCCGCCGTGCCGCATATCCGCGAGCGGCTCGACGCAGCGCGGCGTCCCGTGCCGCTGATCGGCGACTTCCACTATATCGGCCACAAGCTCCTCGCCGAGCATCCGGCCGGCGGCCGAGGCGCTGGCGAAATACCGCATCAATCCCGGCAATGTCGGCTTCGCGCGAGAAGCGCGACAAGCAGTTCGCGCAGCTGATCGAATTCGCGCTGCGCTACGGCAAGCCGGTCCGGATCGGCGTCAATTGGGGCTCGCTCGACCAGGCGCTCCTGACCAAGCTGATGGACGAGAACGCCGCCAGCGCGCGAGCCGCTGGACGCCGATGCGGTGATGCGCGAGGCGATCGTCCAGTCGGCGCTGCTGTCGGCCGCCGAGGCGGAGCGGCTCGGCCTCCCGCGCGACCGCATCATCCTCTCGGCCAAGGTCAGCCAGGTGCAGGATCTCATCGCCGTCTATGCCGATCTCGCCCGCCGCTCCGACCATGCGCTGCATCTCGGCCTCACCGAGGCCGGCATGGGCACCAAGGGCGTCGTCGCCTCGCGGCGGCGCTCGGCGTTCTCCTGCAGCAGGGGATCGGCGACACCATCCGCATCTCGCTGACGCCGGAGCCGGGCGGCGACCGGACGCGCGAGGTGAAGGTGGCGCAGGAGCTTCTGCAGGTGATGGGCTTCCGCACGTTCACGCCCGTCGTCGCCGCCTGTCCCGGCTGCGGGCGGACGACCTCCACCGTGTTTCAGGAGCTGGCGCAGCGGATCGAGGCGGACATCGCCGCCGCGATGCCGTCATGGCGCGAGAAATATCCCGGCGTCGAGGCGCTCCACGTCGCCGTCATGGGCTGCATCGTCAACGGCCCGGGCGAATCGAAGCACGCCGATATCGGCATCTCGCTGCCGGGCACCGGCGAGCAGCCGGCGGCGCCGGTCTTCATCGACGGCAAGAAGGCCGTCACCCTCCGCGGCGCCAACATCGCCGACGAGTTCCGGGCGCTGGTGGCGGAGTATGTGGAGAAGAGGTGGGGTTAGCGCCTCTCGGTTCCCGCTCCAGAGCAACGGGGCGAGCACCGTCGTGCCCGGGCCTCTCCTTCGTCGGCGTTCATTTCCTCAGGAAGCGGAAATCGGCCTTCCTGTGCGGCGTCGGCGAAGACGCCCGCCTCGTCGCTGACGCCATCGCCACCCGGCACTGAGGGGGGCGGCGCCGCGCTCAGCGCGCCGGTGGCGGAGTGTGTAGAGCGACGGCGGTAGACACAAAGCTTCCTTAGTCGTCAGATCGTCTAGCCAAACGCTCCTCTGCAGAACTCGAGTACAAGGTCAGCGTTTCTAACGGTCTCCGAAGCTGCGTCGAACGTTTCTCCAGTGGCGCAAAGTTGCTGAAAATGGCGTGCAATGTCCTTTTTTGACGCCCGGGACTTCCCCGAAGCTCGCGCGATTAGTGTGTGGTCCGAAGGAGCGAGCAAGTTCTCGGACTTTGATCCGGCAAGTTGAGCATCGACATCACCGAGTGTAAACGCGACATTGTCGGGCAACATCCACTCATCAATATACTTCTGTTTTGCATTTCTTCCCTGCCGTGTCATCATCAAGCAAAATAACAAATGAGAGACCCCAGCCAACGTAAAGGGCAATTAGTGGCCCCAAACCCCCGGCCCCGAGACCAGGAATAAGGACTGGTCTATCAGGCTTATCGATGCTTATCGTCGAAAAATATTGCAGCATGTAGAAGTCATTCTTTCCCTCCAAAAATATCGCGTTATCCCTCAGATCCAATTTACTCGGCGCGTAGTCCAGCCTGTCAAGAATTGGTTGGTAGTAAGTTGTTTTCCCCGGGTTCTGATCAACAAACTCACAATACGGAGACAATGCTTATATCCGTCGCCGATGGAGTTGACATCTTTAAGCTAGGCCGCATCCCTCACTATAGTCAATTGCCTTATTAAGAACGATGAAGCATCCTTCAGAGCCACTTCGGCTCTATCATATAGTGAGAATGCGTCGAATAGAGAATCCTTATTGCTGATTGGCTGCAATTTTGGGGAAGCTTTCTAGTAGTTGCATTTGCGCCGTCGAGTGAAGATTGGAGGCGGGTTCATCGAACAAGAATACTATATTGTGCATACCTATCCGTGAAACACGAAACTGAGTAAATACGTAAAAAACAAAAGAACCATCGAAAACCCAAAGAACGCTCAGATACCGCGTATTGCAATTCTCCGTCGACAACGTAGAACTCAATGTATATTGATTTGTCTGTCGTTCCTGGATCCTGCTCAATGTTCCACTTGACATCGATTGTCTTGTTTCTCATCCGGACGCCGAATATTTCGTTCCAGCTGTCAAAAACGGTCCGTGTAATTTGAGTCGAAATGAGAAGCATGACGTGATCAATTTGGCTTTTTTCATTGGACTTAAAAAATTTAAATGGATCCCAGGTGGTATCCGATTTGATGGTTCGTTCTATTCGTGCGACTATGTGGTCCTCGATCGTTAAGTTACGGTCCGTAGAATCCAATATGTCCTGGACAATGCGTCGGTAATACTCGTTATTGTTGTAAGATGCTGGCGCGTTTGATAAATACCTAGTCCTGTCCGGAAAGTCGAACAAAAAGGTAGGGAAGTAGGATATCTGAGGCAGTGGTTCGGATATCATCATCTGTAATTTTGTGCCATTCGTCGTCATCCGACGATAGTAGTCGAAATTTTCGTTGGTTCTTTCGCTTTGCGAGAAGCTTTATTGACCACCAACTTCGGGTTGACTCTGTGTTCCGAGTTTACAAAGTCAGTGCCGACGTTCAATCGTAACTTGACGTCGCAGATTGTTTAGGTCAAGAGCGAGCGTAAGGTTAGTCGAGGCAAATCGGCGCAAATGGGACACCTATCATCGTCGTCGAACTCGAGCGTGGCCTCGACCGATATGCTACCGGTGAAGTTCGCGGTCTTGTCCTTGGGGATGAGAGTCGTGGACATCCGGAGCGGTCGCATCAGGGATAAGCTGAGTGTAGTCGTTTTTGCTTGGTGAGAACGTGCTAATTGCTTCTAAAATTGTTGTCTTTCCGCTTTCGTTGAGGCCAACCAGAGAAATAACGTTTGTTTTTGGCAATTTGGCCAAATTGATTGTGGCGGCTTGTATGCCCTTGTAGTTCTTTATGCGGAATCGGGTGAAGCGCATTGCGGAGCTCGCCTTCGTTGCTAGTTTCAGTTGTATCGCGAGGGCGACTGCTGTCAATCGGTTGCTTCCAGGAGATCGGCCGCGGACTGCCAGGTTGGAACGACCGTCTTCATTCGTCGTCGGCCCCACCCGCCAATCCCACTACGGCAATGCGGCGTTTCCCGTCATAGATAGCGCTTGGCGGGTCGGCGGATCAGCCGGCGTGGGGGCGGAGTCTAATGAAGCGGAAAGTCGGTCTCGTGCCGGCATGTGCCCGCTATCCCCCCCAACCCCCACCGCAGCGACAGCATCACGGCGTTGGTGGTGAGGCGGGTCCAGGTCTCGTCGATCGGGATGAGGAACACCGGTCCGCCGCGCCGGGAGACGAGGTCGCCGACATCGGTGGCGACGCGGCCATAGCTGACGAGCCGATAGGTCAGCTCCACGGAGAGATTGTCGGTCAGCTGGCGTGAGGCGCCGAGCGCCACGCCGAAGGCCGGCGACCAGCGCGTTCCGCCCGGCGTGTCCGACCAGGACGGCTGGGTGAGCCCCGGAAATTCGAAATGGACCGGCGAGAGGACGTTCCGCGACACGCCGGCGCCGACGCCGATGAAGGGCGTCACCGGCCAGCCCGCACCCGTGCCGAGATCGACATAGGCCCAGCCCATCAGCGCCGCCTGGTCGAGGCTCGCCGTCACCGGCTGGTCGCCCGGCGTGCCGTGGAAATTGGACTCGCCGACAAAGGCGAAGCCGGTGCGGAAGGAGAGGGCGGCCTCGAGGCGGATCGCCGGCGCGGCGCGGAAGCCGGCCGCGACCTCGAAGGCGGGCGAGCCGCCGAAGCTGCCATAGGCGCCGTAGGGCAGGCCGTTGGTGCCGGTGCCGCAGCCATAGAGCGCATAGGGCGGCGGGGTGGTGGCGCAGTCGCGGTCGGCGAAGACGGAGGGCAGCGCCCAGTCATAGCCGCCGCCGACGCGGACATAGACGCCCTCGGCCGAAGCTGCCGATGCGCCCGCCGTCAGCGCCGCAGCGGCGAGGACAGCCGCGAACGCGGTGCGCTTCAGGGTGCGGAGGAGGGGCATGCCCCGGGCTCGACCCGGGGCCCAATGGCGGTCGTGGTGTCTCGTGGCATTCGCCAATGGGTCCCGGCTCAAGGCCGGGACATGAGACGTGGTGAAAGCTGTGCGATTTCCGTTTCGATCTTCTGCCACGCGTCGCCCCCGATTCCGCCTGTGGCGGAAGGTGAGGGCGCGGCGGCTCAAGTCAAGCCGCGGCGCGCGAGGGCGGTGGATGGCGGGTTAAGGCGGCGTCAGTAGGCCGGGCAGGTGTAGGTCCCGTCGCCAAAGGCGTCGTAGCCGTCCGGTCCGGCATTGCCGCGGCAGGCATAGTAGTCGAACCCGCCGCTGGGAGGATCGACGAAACGAACGTCTTCCGTCCCCACCGTGGCGACGCATCCGCCGGCGCAACTCCCCTGGTCGAACCATTTCACGGTGACGGCGAAGTCGCAGGAATTGCGCCAGGTGTTGGGGATCAGGGTGCCCGGCGCCTCGACGACGTCGAGGCAGTTGGTCGCCTCTTCCCCTTGTGCTGACGCGGTGGGCACGACCGCCGGCGTCGCTGCCAGAGCCAAAGCCAAGATGCCGATGCCGAATGTCGAACGGAAGCCCATGGCTTTCCCCTCTGTTCGCGGTGAGATCCGCGATCGGGCGGCATCCGGTCGACGCTGTGCCGACGGAGCAGCCTACGCTCTATTTCGACGGCGCGGCGGGAATTCGCGGAAAGCGCGGATGCCTCGGCCCTTGGCGGCGTTCCGGCGGGCGGGGTAAGCTTCCCGGCAGAACGCATGGGAGGACAAGGATGGTGAGACATGATGCGCGAAGGCCGCGTGGCGGCGGTGGCGATGGCGCTGGCCGTGGCCGGGCCGGTGGCGGCCCAGCAGGTCGTCACCGACGATTTCGCCGACCCGACGACGGGCTGGACGGTGCGCAGCGACGACGGGCCGGTGCAGATCGGCTATGTCGGCGGCCAGTATCAGATCTCCGCCACGCAGCCGGTCGGCATCGTCATCGGCTCGTCGGGCTACTCCTTCTATGACGGCACGGTCTCGGTCGAGGCGCAGGATTTGCCGGACTCGGCGCCGCATTATTCCGGCCTGTTCGTGCGCGCTCAGGACTCGGCCAATTTCTACGCCTTCGTGCTCGCCTCCGACGGATCGATCGGCATGTTCCACTACGTCAACGGCACCTATGTCGCCGACGGCCCGTCCGACCTTCATCTCGCCGACGGCGTCTATCTCACCGATGCGCCGAACGTCCTTTCCGTCGAGGCGAGCGGGCTGTCGCTCACCTTCTCGGTCAACGGCCAGGAGGTGGCGACGCTGCGCACCGTGCGCTGGGACCAGCGGCGTTGCCGGCGTGATGATCGGCACCAATGCCAACGAACCGGCGGGAACGGCGTTCGACAATTGGCGGATCGAACTCGCCACCAACGGCTAGCTGCGCTCGCCGACAAAGCGCGCGGCGGCGATGAGCGTGGCCGCCCTGTCGCCATAGGGGGCAAGCGCGGCCTCGGCCGCGGCGATGCGGGTTGCCAGCGCGGTGCGCGCCTCATGCTCGCCTAACAGGGCGACCAGCGTCGGCTTGGCGCGTTCGGCGTCGCGATGCGTGACCTTGCCGAGCGAGACGGCGTCGCCGGTGTGGTCGAGAAGATCGTCGGCCAGCTGGAAGGCGGCGCCCAGAGCCGAGCCATAGCCGGCGAGCCTCTCGCGGTCGCGCTGCTCGGCGCCGGCGATGATGGCGCCGGCCTCGGCGGCATAGCGGAACAAGGCGCCGGTCTTCATCGCCTGCAGCGTGGCGATGTCATCCTCCGACAGCGTTTCCCCCTCGCCGGCGAGATCGAGCGCCTGGCCGCCGGCCATGCCGCCGGCTCCGGCGGCGCGGGCAAGGCCTGACGTGAGCGCGGTGCGGATCTCGGCGTCGGGATGGACGATCTTGTCGGCAAGGATCTCGAAGGCGAGCGTCAGCAGCGTGTCGCCGGTGAGGATGGCGACCGCCTCGCCGAATTCGCGGTGGACCGTCGGCTTGCCGCGGCGGATGTCGTCATCGTCCATCGCCGGCAGATCGTCATGGACGAGGCTGTAGGCATGGACGCATTCGAGCGCCGCGGCGGCATAGACGGTGCCGGCCGACGGCGCGGCGAAAAGGGCGGCCGATTCCATCAGCACGAACGGGCGGAGCCGCTTGCCGCCGCCGAGCACGGCATAGCGCATCGCCTCGGTCAGCCGTTCCGGCCAGCTCTGCCTGAGGCGGAGCAGGTCGTTCAGCGCTGCCTCGACAGCAGCGGCGTTCTCGGCAAGGCGGGCGGCGAAATCCATGGCGTCGGGATGGACGGGCCGCCGTGCGGCGTCAAGCGTTGCCGGCGACGACGGCTTTGATGCCGTCGATGACGAACTCGACCGACAGCGCGGCGAGGAGGAGGCCAAGCAGGCGGGTGACGACGATCTGGCCAGTGTGGCCGAGAATGCGGTCGATCTCCTCGGACAGGAAACAGACGACAAGACAGATGGCGACGATGGCCACGACAAGGACGTCGAGACCGATGACATTGCCGGTGTCGGGCGCGCGATCGGCGAGAAGGATGAGCGCCGAGATGGAAGCCGGGCCGGCCATCAGCGGTACGGCGAGCGGGAAGGCGGCGATGGCGGCGGTATCGGGCTTGCCGCCCCCGGCGACGGCCGCGGTCTCACGACTGGTGCGGCGGTCGAACAGCATCTCGGCGGCGATGACGAAAAGGAGAAGGCCACCGGCGATGCGGAAGGCGGAGATGGAAATGCCCATCGTTTCGAGTAGCCATTGGCCGCCGACCGAGGCAGCGAGGAGCACGCCGCCGGCAATCAACGATGCGGTGATGGCAATGCGGCGCTTCACCGGCGCGTCAAAGCCGTCGGTCACGGCCATGAAGAGTGGCGCCAGAGCAATCGGATTGACGGCCACGAACAGCGTCACAGCGGCATTGAGGAGGTAGCTCGTCATCGCCCTGCTCTTCTGCCACGAAGATCACAACCCTTGATTAATCGGCGGTGGCATTGACGTTGCCTCACCGGAGGCGAACGGAAAGGCGTATGGCGCAAGCGACGGCAAACACCGGCAAAAGAAGGAAGCGGCCGGCGGCGAAGCGGCGGCCGCTGTGGCTGCGCGTGCTGCGCTGGGCGGCGCTCGTCGTCGCCATCCTCGTCGCCATCCCGCTGGTGCTGACGCCGCTCTACCGCGTCGTCGCGCCGGTTTCGACGGTGATGATCTGGCGCGGCATCACCGGCCATGAGGTGACGCGGGACTGGGTGAGGCTCGACGAGGTCTCGCCCAACCTCATCCGCGCCGTCATCGCCTCGGAGGACAATTTCTACTGCACCCATCACGGCGTCGATTGGGGCGCGGTGAAGGAGGTGATCGAGACCGGCGCCGACCGTGGCGCTTCGACGATCACCATGCAGGTGGCGCGGAACCTCTTCCTGTGGCAGTCGCGCAGCTATGTGCGGAAGGCGCTGGAAGTGCCGCTCGCCTATTACGCCAATTTCGTCCTCGGCAAGCGGCGGGTGATGGAGATCTATCTCAACATCGCCGAATGGGGGCCGGGCATCTACGGCATCGAAGCGGCGGCCGAGTATCATTTCGGCGTGCATGCCGCGCAGCTGACGCCGGGCCAGGCGGCGCTTCTGGCGGTGACGCTGCCGAGCCCCGCGACGCGCGATCCGGCGCATCCAAGTGCGAACCTGCGAAGCGTTGCCAACACCATCGCGGCGCGGGTCAATGATGGGGCCGGACGTCTCCTGCCTCGGCCTCTGACTAGCGCGGCGGACCCGGCCGGATCTGCGCCGGCGTGCCGCGATAGCAGCCGATGAAATACGGATATTCGCGCGTCAGCACGTAGTGATAGATGCTGACCATCTCGCCGTTCCACATCACTTCGCTGGTGCGGCCATGACAGTCGTCGAGGTCGGCATTGGTGAGTTCGGTGCCATCGGCGTCGTAGATCGAATAGATGCCGAAGCCGTCGATGGCATAGCCGATCAGCACCTCGAAGCCGTCTTCGTCGGGCAGGCAGGGGCTCGGGCCGTGATAGTGATATTCGCCCTGCATCTGCGGATGGCCGCTGCACAGGTCCTGCACCTCATGGGCGACGGCGTCGCGGCCGGCGGCGTCGAGGCTGTTGTAGATGGCGACGCCATTGAGGGCGACGCCGATCATGCCCATGCCGACGCAGGAGGGCGTTGCCGCCAGCTGTGGGTCGAGGGGCAGCGATAGCGAGATGGTCTGGGCGCGGATGCTGTTGGGGTTGCGGTCGAACTGATAGGCCGGGTCGTTGCGGGCGATCGGGAAGGTGCCGGTTTCGGTGTCGACCGGCAGGCCGTTGCCGGTGATGAGACGCCGGTCGCCGGAGATGGTCATGGCGAACTGCGCCTCCGGCCAGGTCATGTCGCCTTCGACGGTCGGCTTGGCGGTGAGGTCCCAGGTGTCGCCGTGGATCCAGGTCGGCGTTCCCTGCGCCCCGCCGCCGCGGAACGCGGTCAGGCACGAGTAGGTGTAGCCGGCCTGGGGCGAGGTGCTGATGCGGCCGTCGCCAAGCGGCAAATGGGTAATGTCGAGGACGTCGGTCTGCTTCTGGGCGAGCGCCGGCTGCGTCAGGGCGAGGGCGGCGAGGAGCAGGAGCGGGATGCGGCGGATTTGGGTCATGCCCGACCGTAGACATCGCGACGGCAGACGAGCAACGACGGAATTGTATCGAGTCTGGTCAAGCGGCGCGGAACTCTGTATAGAGCGCGCAAATTTCCATCCGACATCGGCGTCGATAGGCGGTTCTTGACCGGACCCCGGCGCGATTGTCGATCCTAACGGAGCCCAAGACATGGCCGTTCCCAAGAAGAAGACCTCGCCGTCGAAGCGCGGCATGCGCCGTTCCGCCGACGCCCTGAAGCGTCCGACCTATATCGAGGACAAGGATTCGGGCGAATATCGCCGCCCGCACCATATCGACCTCAAGACGGGCATGTATCGCGGCCGTCAGGTGCTGGAGCCGAAGGAAGGCTGAGCCTGCCGCTTTCACCGATCTTATCGACAGGCCGGCCTTTGTGCCGGCCTTTTCGTTGCTCGGGCGGCTGGAACCGCTAGAATCGGCGAAGGTCGCCATCGGAGGAACCGGCTATGCGCGCCTTTCCATTCACGATCGTCACGCTCGTAATCTACAACATCGTCATCATTTTCTCGGGGCCTGAGGTCTGGGACAACGTCCTCGTCACCTTCAATCTCTTCTCGGGTGAAGCATGGCCGCTGACGACCGGGATCCTGATGATCCTCGCCGGGCTTCTGGTGCTTCTCGCTGAGATCTTGAGAGCAACAACGATCGAGCGGAGCGCGATCACCAACCATGTCATCTCTGTCGTCGTGCTGCTCATCTATGTCGTTGAATTTGTCGTCGTTGCCGAGGCGGGCACATCGACTTTCTTCATTCTGACGATGATCGCCCTGGTCGATGTTCTCGGCGGCATCGTCGTCACCATCCGGCTGGCGACGCGCGACTTCTCCATCGACCGAAGCGGCGGCGGCATGTACCCGCCTGGCAACTAGGCAATGCGCACAATTTGCGCGCTAACCGGACGAGAATCTTAACGATTTTCGGCGATCTCCTGGCTTTCGGGCCGATTGCCGGGGTGACTCGGCGGCGACTGTCTCAGCGGGGAAAGCCGGTGCCGCGTACCAGGAGCACGCCAAAGGTCAAGCAGACCGAGGGCGGTAACTACGAGAACGCGCTGGAGCTTCTCTCAGCGCTCGGCGAAGTCGCCTATCGCTGGTCGATCGACGATGACCGGCTGCACTGGGACGGCGACATCCAGTCCGTCCTCGGCATTCCGGCGGCAGAGATCGACCGCGGCAAATCCTTTGCCCGACTTGTCGATCCGGAAAGCAAAACCAATCGGCATGACGCGGTGTTCGACGGCAACGCTGCCGACCGCGGCACCGGTGTTCCGTTCCGGGTGGAATATGGCGCTTCGTCCCGGCGGCGAGGATCAGCCGCTGATATGGATCGAAGACACCGGCCGCTGGTACAGCGACGGCGGGTCCGGGCCGCAACGCGTGGTCGGCATCATCCGCGTCGTCAGCGACCGGCATGATCGCGAGCAGCAACTGACCTTTCGCTCCTCGCATGACGAGCTAACCGGCTTCTACAATCGCGCCCGGCTGATCGAGCTTCTGGAGGAATCGCTGGCGAGTGCCAAGCGGTTCCGCAACAGCTCGGCCTTCTTGCTGCTGGCGATCGATTCCTTCCGCCTCATCAACGACGCCTATGGCTTCGAAGTCGGCGATCAGGTGCTGGCGGCAATCGCCAAGCGCGTTGCCTCGCGCCTGCGTGGCGGCGATGCGATCGGTCGTTTTTCCGGCAACAAGCTCGGCGTCATCCTGCGCGACTGCGGCGACGAGATCATGGGGATCGCGGCCGAACGCTTCCTTGCCGTGGCGAGCGAGGAGGTGGTGACCACCGACAATGGCGCGATCGCCGTGACGATCTCGATCGGCGGCGTCACCCTGCCGCGCAATGCCCGCAGCGTCAGCGAAGCCACGGCCCGCGCGGAGGAGGCACTGTCCGCCTCGCGTCAGCGTGGCCATGGCCGGTTCCAGCCGTTCGTTCAATCATTCGGCCGGCAGGCGGAACGCCGGGCCAATGCCGCCCTTTCGACCGAGCTCTTGAGCGCGCTGGAGGAGGATCGGCTGCGCCTCGCCTATCAGCCGATCGTCGATGCGACCACGCGCGAGCCGGCGATGCATGAATCGCTGCTGCGGCTGGTGCAGTCGGATGGTTCGATGGCCGAGGCCAGCTCTTTCATGCCGTTGTCCGAGCGTATTGGCCTGGGCCGCCTTCTCGACCAGCGCGCCCTCGATATCGCCATCGACACGCTGCGGCGGATTCCGGAGGCGAAGCTCACCGTGAACGTCACGGCCGATACCGCGACCGAACCGTCCTGGCTCGCTCGGCTCGAACATGCCGTCGCCTATGATCGTGGGCTTGCGAAGCGGCTGATCGTCGAGATCACCGAATCGACCGCGGTCCGCAATGTCGAGGAGGCCGTCCGCTTCGTGTCCGCGGTCAAAGGAATCGGCTGCTCGGTGGCGATCGACGATTTCGGCGCCGGCTACAGCTCCTTCCGCATTCTCCGCCTGCTCGACGTCGATATCGTCAAGATCGATGGCGGGTTCATCAGGAATATGGCCAAGAACGACGACGATCGCTTCTTCGTGCGGACGCTGATCGATCTTGCCCGTCATTTCCGCCTGAAGACGGTCGCCGAATGGGTGCGTGACGAGGCCACCGCCGACGATGCTCAAGGAATGGGGCGTCGACTATCTTCAGGGCGACCTGACCGGCTGTCCGGTCGCTGAAATCGGCGGCGAGCCTGAAAAGGCGACGTCGGCCGCCTAGGCGGCGCGGGCCTCGATGGCGAGGGCGTGGACGCGGTCCGCCAGTTCGGCCGCCAGCGCCTCGTTGATGGCGCGATGGATGGCCAGACGGTTCATGCCGGCGAAGGCGCCGGCGACAATTCGGATGCGGAAATGGGTTTCCCCGCCCTCGCGCCAGCCGCCATGCCCCTTGTGGTGATCCGAACTCGTCCACCACTTCCAGCGAGGATGGTGCGAAGGCCTCGGTCAGGGTGCTTCGTTATCCGGTCTTTGACAGCGCCCAAATCAATCTGCTCCTTACCTTCTGCGACTTGCCGCAATGTGCGGCGCTCAGCATAATCAAGCCATGAAGCTCGATTCCAAATATTTCGACAGCATCCGGATCAAGCCGGCTGCGTCGGCGGAGCCCGACGAAGCGCCGGCGCTGCGAGTGGGCCGGCTGCACGCGCCATGGCGGCTATCGAGCACCAAAAGGGCGTCAACGCGAGGGGCAGTATTTCAATTTCTGCCTCGACCATGTGCGCGAATACAACAAGTCCTACAACTACTTCTCCGGCATGCCCGACGAGGAGATCGACGCCTATCGCAAGGCGGCGGCGACCGGGCACCGCCCGACATGGGCGATGGGCAACGGTGCGGGTTCGCCGGATCGCGGCGGTGGCGCGGGCAAGGCCGGGCCGATGCACGACGTCTTCGGCCTGTTCGAGGGGCTCGGCCATGATTTTGAGCCTGAACGGCGCCAGCGGCCGCTGCACAATCTGGAGCGGAAGTCCTTTGCCGCGCTCGATCTCGAGGGCCATGAGAACCGCGAGGAGATCAAGGCGCGCTTCAAGGCGCTGGTAAAACGGCTCCATCCGGACGCTAATGGCGGCGACCGCGGCTCGGAAGATAAGCTGCGCGAGATCATTCAGGCCTATAATCATCTCAAGGCCGCCGGTTTCTGCTGAGGCCGGACAATCCATCAGGGCGACGCCGCGGGCGCGCCCGCGGAGGTGAAATGACGACTATCGAGCACGACTGGACCGATGTTCCGGACATGAAGGTGTCCGTGCGGCAGGTGTTCGGGATCGACAGCGATCTCGAAGTGCCGGCCTTCTCCGCGGAGAACGAGCACGTGCCCGATGGTCGACGAGGACTATATTTTCGACGAGCAGACGACGCTCGCGATCCTGGCCGGCTTCGCCCACAATCGCCGCGTGATGGTCGCCGGCTACCACGGCACCGGCAAGTCGACGCATATCGAGCAGGTGGCGGCGCGGCTCAACTGGCCGTGCGTGCGCGTCAATCTCGACAGCCACATCTCGCGCATCGATCTCATCGGCAAGGATGCGATCGTGCTGCGCGACGGCCAGCAGGTGACCGAGTTCCGCGACGGCATCCTGCCTTGGGCGCTGCAGACCAATACGGCGCTGGTGTTCGACGAATATGACGCCGGCCGCGCCGACGTGATGTTCGTCATCCAGCGCGTGCTCGAGGTTTCCGGCAAGCTGACGCTGCTCGACCAGAACCGGGTCATCCACCCGCATCCGGCGTTTCGCCTGTTCGCCACAGCCAACACGGTCGGCCTCGGCGATACATCCGGCCTCTATCACGGCACGCAGCAGATCAACCAAGGCCAGATGGACCGTTGGTCGATCGTCGTCACGCTCAACTATCTGCCGCATGACAAGGAGGTCGACATCGTCGCCGCCAAGGCGGCGAGCTATCGCGACGCCAAGGGGCGCGAGCTCCTGTCGAAGATGGTGCGCGTCGCCGACCTCACGCGGAACGCCTTCATGAATGGCGATCTGTCGACGGTGATGAGCCCGCGGACGGTGATCATCTGGGCGGAGAACGCCGAGATCTTCAACGATGTCGCCTTCGCCTTCCGCGTCACCTTCCTCAACAAATGCGACGAGGCCGAGCGGCCGATCGTCGCGGAGTTCTATCAGCGTTGCCTCGGCGAGGAATTGCCGGAAGCGGCGACCAACGTCGTCATGTCCTGAGCCCTAGTCTTGTCCGACACCAACCAGACGAAAGGGCGTCCAGCATCGCCCCCGGCTCGATCCTTTCAAGCAGGCGGTGGCCGGCTGCATGCGGGCGATGGCGGCGCGGCCCGACCTCGAGGTCAGTTTCGGCGCCGACCGCCCCTCTATGAGCGGGCTCAAGGCGCGCTTGCCGGAGCCGCCGCGCAAGCTCGATTCGCGCGACATCGCCGTCACGCGCGGCCTCGGCGATTCGATGGCGCTGCGCCTCGCCTGCCACGATCAGACGGTGCATCAGCGTCTGGCGCCGAAAGGGCAGAATGCGCGCGCCGTCTTCGATGCGGCCGAGCAGGCGCGCATCGAGGCGGTCGGCTCGCTGCGCATGGCCGGCGTTGCCGCCAACCTCAATGCGATGCTCGACGAGCGCTATCGCCGCGCCAATCTCGACCATGTCACGCAGCGTTCCGAAGCGCCGCTGGAAGATGCGGTGGCGCTGGTGATGCGCGAGCAACTGACCGGCCAGGCCGCCGCCGGACCGCGGCAAGGCCGTCGCCGATCTGTGGCGGCCGTGGATCGAGGAGAAGGCGGGCGCCGACCTCGAGCGCCTGGCGGAGAGCGTCGAGGATCAGGCCGCCTTCGGTGACATCGTGCGCGACGTCATCACCTCGCTCGAGATGGGCGACGAACTCGGCGGCGACAGCGAGCCGGAGGACGGTCGAGAGCGACGAATCCGAACCGCAGGAAGGCGGGGACGAAGGCGAGGGCGGCGAGGAATCGGAGAGCGATGCCAGGCGAGAGTTCGCAGGACAATGAGGCCGGCGCCGACGAGGCCTCGACGGCGGAGATGGAAGCCGAAGAGGCCGACGCCGAACGCTTCGACGATGATGGCAGCGAGGCCAAGGAAGCCGGCGAGGTGCGCCGCCAGCAGCAGCCCTGGAGCGGCGGCGCGGATGACGGTTTCGTCTATCGCGCCCTTCACCGACCGCTTCGACGAGGTGATCAAGGCGGAGGATCTCTGCGACCCGGACGAGCTGACGCGGCTGCGCGGCTTTCTCGACAAGCAACTGGCACCGCTGCAGGGCGCGGTGGCGCGCCTCGCCAATCGGCTGCAGCGCCGGCTGATGGCGCAGCAGAACCGGTCGTGGGATTTCGATCAGGAGGAAGGCGTGCTCGATGCGGCACGGCTGTCGCGCGTGGTCGTCGACCCCTCGCAACGCCCTGTCGTTCAAGGTCGAACGCGACACCGAGTTCCGCGACACGGTGGTGACGCTCCTCCTCGACAATTCCGGCTCGATGCGCGGCCGGCCGATCACGGTGGCGGCGATCTGCGCCGATATCCTGGCGCGGACGCTGGAACGCTGCGGCGTCAAGGTCGAGATCCTCGGCTTCACGACGCGCGCCTGGAAGGGCGGGCAGTCGCGCGAGGCGTGGCTGCAGGCGGGCAAGCCGGCCAATCCCGGCCGCCTCAACGACCTTCGTCACATCATCTACAAGTCCGCCGACGCGCCCTGGCGGCGGTCGCGGCGCAATCTCGGCCTGATGCTGCGCGAAGGGCCTCTTGAAGGAGAACATCGACGGCGAGGCGCTTGCCTGGGCGCATCAGCGCCTGTTGGCGCGGCCGGAGCAGCGCCGCATCCTGATGATGATTTCGGACGGTGCGCCGGTCGACGATTCGACGCTGTCGGTCAATCCGGCGAACTATCTCGAACGCCATCTCCGCCGGATGATCGAGGAGATCGAGATGCACTCGCCGGTCGAACTTCTCGCCATCGGCATCGGCCATGACGTGACGCGCTATTATCGCCGCGCGGTGACGATCATCGACGCGGAGGAACTGGCCGGGGCGATGACGGAGAAGCTTGCCGAGCTGTTCGAGGAAGACGGCACCCGCGGCAAGGGCTCGCGCCGCGCCGCATGAGGCGGATTGCGCTCGCTGCTTTCCTGCTGACATTGCCGGTGACAGCGGTCGCAGCGCCGGGCTTTGTCGCCGTCGACGTTACCGCGACGCCGATCGACAGCTTCGAGATCGCTCCCGGCGCTGCCGAGGACGGCGAGATCACCTTCCGCGGCGGTCTGGTGCTCAGCTCGGCAAACCGGCAGTTCGGCGGACTCTCGGGTCTCGATATCACTGCTGACGGACAGTTCATCGCTATCTCGGATACGGGTTTCTGGCTGACCGGCCGCATCGTCGAAGACGGCGATGGCTGGCTTCGCGGCGTCGAGGATTGGCAGATCGCGCCCATCCTCGATCCGAATGGCGAGCAGGCGAACCGGACGATTTCGGCCGATGCCGAGGGCCTGCGCTATGACGCGGCGACCGGCACGGCGATCGTCTCCTTCGAGCACAATCACCGGGTCAGCCGCTTTGCCGTCGACGATCTCGCCACGGCGCGGCCCGAGGCGGTGGCGCTGCCGACGCTGACCGGCCTTCGCAGCAATCGCGGCATCGAGGCGGTGGCGCTCGCCCCGGCGGATTCGCCGCTTGCCGGCGCGGTGGTGATCATCTCCGAGGACGCCGATGACGGTGCCGGCAATATCCGCGGCTGGATCGTCGACGGGCCGCTGGCCGGCGCCTTCTCGGTGACGCGCTCCGACCAGTTTGCGGTGACGGACGCGGCGTTCCTGCCCAATGGCGACCTTCTCATCCTCGAACGCCGGCTGTCGCTCACCGGGATCGGCATGCGTATCCGCCGGCTGCCGGCCGAGGACATCCGCCCCGGCGCCGTCGCCGACGGAGCGGTGGTCCTGTCAGACGATCATCTGTTCCAGATCGACAATATGGAGGGGCTTGCCGTGCGCATGCTGCCTTCGGGCGAGGCGCTGATCACGCTCGTCTCCGACGACAATTACAGCCTCCTGCAAAGGACGCTGCTGTTGCAGTTTCTGTGGCGGGAAGGCGCCGACTAGGCAGCCGCGGCGGCGGTCTGCTTCTTGGCGATCTGACGCTTCAGGGTGAGGGCGCGGGGCGACAGGTCGTCCGCCTTCGCCTTGGTGAGAAAGGCGTCGAGCCCGCCGACATGCTCGACCGAGCGCAGGGCCTTGGCCGAAACGCGCAGCGAGACCGAACGGCCGAGGGCGTCAGCTGATCAGCGTCACCTGGCAGAGATTGGGCAGGAAACGACGCCGGGTCTTGTTGTTGGCGTGGCTCACATTGTTGCCTGCCAGCACGGCCTTGCCGGTCAATTCGCATCGCCGGGACATCGCGATCATCCTGTCCGAAATGAGTTTGCAGCACGCGCCTTACGCGCGGAAGCCGGGTCTATAAGAAGAGAGGCCCGCAACGTCAAGCCGTGGGCGCGATTCTGCGGCTTCATGGAACGGATCGAAGCGGCGGAAAGGAATTGTTAACCATAAGCGCAGCAACACTCGACGCGCGATGGAGGCCTCTCGGCGGCGCGGATTCGGGTCAGGCTTGCAGACGGCGGCGAGGTTCCGTCGGCTGGCCTTGCTCGCGATCTCCTTCGTTGCCCTCGCCCTGGTGACGTTTCCCGCCGCTGCGGCGGAGAAGCTGCTCTCGGTCTCCTATGACATCTCCGTCGCCGGCGTTTATGTCGGCCACGCCGATGCGGTCGGCCATTTCATCGACGGCGGCTATGCCATCGCTCTCACCGGCTTCACCGGGGGCCTCTCGCGGTTGGTGCTGGACGCCAATGCGACGCTGAGCGCCGATGGCAACATCCAGGGCACCGAGGTTCTGCCGGCGCAATATCAGATCGACATGACGGAGGAGGGCGAGCCGTCGCAGGCGCGGATGGCACTGCGCGACCGGCGGGTGATGGACCTCTTCGTCGATCCCGGCCTGGCGCCGAGCCTTGAGCGCGTGCCCCTGACCATGGACCATGTCCGCGACGTCACCGATCCGGTGTCGACGCTGTTCATCCCGGTGGCGAGGGGCGGTGACGCGGCGAGACGGCCTGCGACCGGACGCTCTCCGTCTTCGACGGCTGGCAGCGCTACGACGTCGAGATGAGCTATCGTGGCGACCCGGACGGTGTTCGGCTCGCGTGACGGCTATAGCGGTCAGAGCTTCGTCTGCAGTGCGCATTACACGCCGATCGCCGGCCACGATCTGACCACGCCGGCCGTGGCCTATATGTCGGACAATGACCGCCTCGAGGCCTCGCTGATCCTGGTCGACGGCCTCGGCATTCTCATCCCCTATCAGCTGCTGATCGGCACGGAATTGGGCGACGTCGTCATCCGGCTCCAAAGCATGAGCGTCGACGACGTTCCGGCCGCCGTTGCGGGGCGTTAACCTCCCGTCTGGAAACCGCGGAAAGCCAAATCCATATATAGGGTTAGCGGGTCGTATCGACCCCTGATCTGGTGGTGAACGGAACGTGAAACGCCGCGAGTCAGTGATTCGGGCAGGGTTTGTTCCAGACTCGTTCCGAACCTTAATCGCCGCCTTCCGTCCACCGGGTTGCGATGGATGGCGGCACAGTCGATAGTCAGGCTTCGAGGCGCGGTTTTCGTGCTTCTTCTGCCGACGGATTCGCCGGGAACGCATGACCATCCCTTCCTCGCTGGGACGAGACGGCCAGAAGCCAGGCCGCGGCGTAACCGCCGTTCTGGGGCCCACCAATACCGGCAAGACGCATCTCGCCATCGAGCGCATGCTGGCCCATTCGTCCGGCGTCATCGGCCTGCCGCTGAGGCTGCTTGCGCGCGAGGTCTATAACCGCGTCGTCGAGCGCGTCGGGTCCGACGCCGTGGCGCTGATCACCGGCGAGGAGAAGATCGCTCCCGCCTCGGCCCGCTACCGGGTGTGCACCGTCGAGGCGCTGCCCGAGACGACCGACGCCTCGTTCCTGGCGATCGACGAAATTCAGATCGCCGCCGATCTCGAGCGCGGCCACGTCTTCACCGACCGCATCCTCAATATGCGCGGCCGCGACGAGACGTTGCTTCTCGGCGCGGCGACGATGCGGCCGGTGATCGAGAAACTGATCCCGGGCGTCGACATCGTCACCCGGCCGCGCATGTCGGTGCTGACCTATGCCGGCTCGAAGAAGATCACGCGCATGCCGCGGCGCTCGGCCGTCGTCGCGTTCTCCGCCGACGAGGTCTACGCCATCGGCGAGCTGATCCGCCGCCAGCGCGGCGGCGTCGCCGTGGTCCTCGGCGCCCTCAGCCCGCGCACGCGCAACGCCCAGGTCGAGCTCTATCAAAACGGCGATGTCGACTTCATCGTCGCCACCGACGCCATCGGCATGGGCCTCAATCTCGACCTCGATCACGTCGCCTTCGCATCGGATCGCAAATTCGACGGCTATCAGTATCGCCGCCTGACGCCGGCAGAGTTCGCGCAGGTCGCCGGTCGCGCCGGCCGGCATATGCGCGACGGCACCTTCGGCGTCACCGGTCGCGTCGATCCGCTCGAGGACGAACTGGTCGAGGCGCTGGAGAGCCATCGCTTCGACGTCGTGAAGACGGTGCAGTGGCGCAACGCCAAGCTCGATTTTTCCTCGCTCGCCGCGCTGCATGACAGCCTCGAGCAGCCGCCGACCGATGATGGTCTGGTGCGCGCACCGCCGGCTGAGGACATTCGCGTCCTCGAGGCGGCGATGCGCAACGAAGAGACGGCGCGTCTCGCCGATCGCCGCGAACGCATCACGCTTCTCTGGGATGTCTGCCAACTGCCCGACTATCGCCGGATTGCCCCGGCAGAACACGCCGATCTGGTGCTGACCGTCTATGGTCAGCTGGTGCGGGATGGTGTCATCAATGAGGACTGGTTTGCCGGGCAGATCGCCTTTGCCGATCGCACCGACGGCGACATCGATACGCTGTCGAACCGCATCGCGCATATCCGTACCTGGAACTACGCTGCTAACCGTTCCAACTGGCTGGCCGATCAAACGCATTGGCAGGAGCGGACGCGGGCGATAGAGGATCGTTTGTCCGATGCGTTGCATGAAAGACTGACGCAGCGCTTCGTCGATCGGCGCACCAGCGTGCTGATGCGCCGTCTGAGAGAAAACGCGATGCTCGAAGCCGAAATTACCGATAGCGGCGAAGTCATCGTCGAGGGTCAGCATGTCGGCCAGCTCGACGGATTCCGCTTCGTTCCCGATCCCGGGGCCGGCGGTCCTGACGCCAAGGCGCTGCGCACAGCGGCGCAGAAGGCGCTTGCCGGCGAGATCAAGCGGCGCGCCGACGGCATCGCCGCGGCCGGCAACGAACAGTTCATGCTCGCCGCCGATGGAGCGCTGCGCTGGCGGGGCATCGCGGTGGCGCGCTTGGTGAAGGGATCGGAGCCGCTGAAGCCGCGTCTTATTCTCCTCGCCGATGAAGGCCTGACCGGCCCCGATCAGGAGGCGGTGGCGGCGCGGCTCGACCTCTGGCTCGACCAGCACGGCCAGACGCTGCTGAAGCCGCTCTTCGATCTTCACGCCGCCGAGCATCTGCCGGCGGAAGCCCGCGGCCTCGCCTTCCGCCTTGCCGAGGCCTTCGGCGTGCTTGAGCGCAGGGAGGTTGCCGAGGAAGTGCGCGGGTTGGAACAGGACGTGCGGGCCGGGCTTCGTCAGCTTGGCGTCCGTTTCGGTGCCCACCACATCTACGTGCCGGCCCTATTGAAGCCCGGACCGAGCGGCTTGCTGGCGATGCTGTGGGGGCTGCAGAATGATGGTCTCGACACGCCGGGCGTTGCCGAACTGCCGAGCCTTTCGGCGGCGGGGCGGACGACGATCCCGGTCGATCACACCATCCCGAAGGAGCTCTATCGCGTCGTCGGCTATCGCCTGTGCGGCGAACGTGCCGTGCGCATCGACATTCTCGAACGGCTCGCCGATCTCATTCGCCCGCTGATCGCGTGGCGGCCGACGCCGGAGCAATCGGAGCCGCCGGAGGGCGTGGCGCCGCCCGGGCGGCTTCACCGTCACGGCGCAGATGACGTCGCTGCTCGGTGCCTCGGGCGAGGATTTCGCCTCTGTGCTGAAGTCGCTCGGCTACCGCGTCGAGCGGAAGCCGGCGCCGCCGAAGCCCACCGAACCGGCTGCCGAGGAAACGAAGCCTGCCGAAAGTGACGCGAAGCCCAACGGTGCTGAGATCGTTGCGGCGGAGCCGGACGCGGCTGAAGCGGTCGAAGCAACTGCCGCACAGGCCGAAGCCCCCGCTGAACCGGCGCCCGAGCCGCAGCCCGAACCGACCCAGCAGGACGAACTCGATGCGGCCTTGGCGGCGCTCGCCGGGGCCGAGGAGCCTGCACCGTCGCCGGCTTCCACCGATACCGATATGCCGGCCGCGGAGGTGGCCGAGGGCGCAGCTGAGGACAACGCCGAGACGCCGGAAGTCAGCTCGGTGACGGAAGAGACGGCCGAAGCTGGGCCGGTCGAAGCGGACGGGCCGGAGGCGGAGGCTGTTGCCGCAGAAGCGCCCGCGGAGACGGCCGAGGAAGAGCCGGCCTTCATCGAGATCTGGCGGCCGGGACGGCCCGAGCGCCGTCACAATGGACCGCGGCCGCAGCGGCGTTCCGATGCCAAGCCGGACGGCCATGGCGAGCAAAGGCGGCCGAAACCGCAGCGCCGCGGCCGGCCGCCGCAGCGCAACGATCGCTCGCGCGACGGCGACGCCCGCCCGGCGAAGGTTGCGCGGGATGCCCCGCGTAACGCGCCGCGGAAGGAGCGCAGCATCGATCCCGATTCGCCGTTCGCGGCGCTGGCCGCGCTCAAGGCCGACCTCGAGCGCAAGAGCGAATGAGCGACGGGCAGCGGATCGACAAGTGGCTGTGGCATGCCCGCTTCGCCAAGACGCGGACGGCGGCGCAGAGCCTCGTTCGGTCCGGCGGCATCCGCATCAATCGGGACAAGAACGATAGCGCCAGCCGCATCGTCCATGTCGGCGATGTGCTCACCGTGGCCCAGCGGAGCGGTGTGCGCGTCGTCAAGATCGCCGGCTTTGCCGAGCGGCGCGGGCCGGCTTCCGATGCCCGCCTGCTCTACGAGGAGATTGCCGAGCCGTTACGGCCGGAGCGCGGCGGAGGGGCCGTCTCTGCGCTCGATGCACCGCCGAAGCCAAACAAGCGAGACCGGCGTTTGCGGCAACGGCTGAAACAATCGGGCGAAATGCCGGGGAAAGGTTTTTCGCCGATTTGAAGCTTTCGCGTCATTCGGCGATCTTGTCGATGAAAGGCTTAACCGTTAGGCAGTTTCGGAGCATTTCGGGCCGCTCCGGCCTCAAGGTGAGGGGAAGATTGAATTGACGTATATTGTCAACGAAAACTGCATTCGCTGCAAATACATGGACTGTGTCGAGGTCTGCCCCGTGGACTGTTTCTACGAGGGCGAGAACATGCTCGTCATCCACCCGGATGAATGTATCGATTGCGGCGTGTGCGAGCCGGAATGCCCGGTGGATGCGATCAAGCCCGACACCGAGCCGGGCTCCGACAAATGGCTTGGGCTCAACGCCGAATATGCCGCGAAATGGCCGAATATCACGGCGAAGCGGAACCCGCCGGCCGATGCCAAGCAATATGAAGGCGTCCCTGACAAGCTGAACCAGTTCTTCTCGCCGGAGCCCGGCGAAGGCGACTGATAGCGCCAGCTCGAAGGGCTGCAGCGCCGCTCCCCCGCCGGGGCGTGGCGGGCGCCCGTTCGGGCAACCCTTTGAAAGTCGCCTATTTTTGTGTTATATAGGCATCAATCTGTCCTCCCACGTCCAGATTTGGGCATAGCGGCCGCGGCCCACCGTCATGCGGCAACAGGGGTGCCGTCCGTGCGGGTAACCGCCGGCCGGACGCTAGCTATCGCTCACACCGGCAAGCTGGACAGACTTGGCTCGCGACGTCGCCATGGAAAGACGGTCGAGAGGTTCTGAAGCGTCCAGGAGCAAATTGCGTATGGCTGCAGCAAAGAAGAGCGCCGCCCCGAAGCCTGAGTTCAAGGCGGGTGAGCACATCGTCTATCCGGCGCATGGCGTCGGCAAGATTGTCCGTCTCGAGAATCAGGAAGTCGCGGGCGCCAAGCTTGAGCTTTTTGTGGTGTCGTTCGAGAAGGACAAGATGACGTTGCGCGTCCCTGTCCCGAAGGCCAAGGCTGTCGGCATGCGCAAGCTCGCCGATACGACGACCGTCGACAGGTCGCTCGAGATCGTGCGCGGCCGCGCGCGCATCAAGCGGACGATGTGGAGCCGCCGCGCCCAGGAATATGAGGCCAAGATCAATTCCGGCGATCTCTTCTCGATCGCGGAAGTGGTCCGTGACCTTTATCGTTCGGAGGCGCAGCCCGAGCAGTCCTACAGCGAGCGTCAGCTCTATGAGGCCGCCCTCGACCGCATGTCGCGCGAGATCGCGGCGGTGACCGGCCAGTCGGAGACCGAGGCTGTTCACCGCATCGAGCAGAACCTCGCCAAGAGCCCGCGGCGCGGCGCCAAGCCGGCTGCCGAGGCCGAGGATCAGGCCGCGGCCTAATACGCCTAGTCTGTGACGATCTTGATATGCGAGCCCGGTGCCAGAGCGGTTCCGGGCTCGATGCCGTTCAGGATCATCAGCAACTGCATTGGCTGATCGACGCCGCGCATCTGCTGCGCCAGGCTCTCGATCGTGTCGCCGTTGCGCACAGTGACAATCTAAATCTGCAATGGCCGTAGATTGGCCACCTCCTGCGCGGTCAGCTGGCGGAAGCTGCCGGCGATGGCGGCCGCTTCCTGGTCGAACCGGCTCGTGTCGCTGTCGCTGGCGAAGATGAAGCGATATGTGGCGTTGCCGACCGAAATGACGGTGATGCGGAAATACCAGCCCGCTGCGGTCGCCGAGGCCGAGGCCGCCGGCAGGCCGTTGATCGTCAGCGCCGTCACGCTCGACGTATCGAGGCCGTTGACCCAGCCTGAGCGCAGATAGTCCGTCAGGCTCTGATCGGGGCCCACGCCGACCGAGTCGAAGCGAAGCGCCGTGCCGCTGTCGGCGGTCGCCAGAACGGCCTCATGCGTGTTGTCGAGCGTGTAGTTGTCGGACACGGCGAAGGCGATGCCCAAGCCTGCGTGATAGAAGGTGTGGCCGCGGATATAGCCCTGTTCGGCGTCGTCGCCGAACACCACGCCGTCGAGCCCGGCGAGATATTGGTCGCGGTCGGTCGCGCCGGTGTCGGGCGGCCCGTATTGCTGCGCCACTGCGATCGCAGCGTTGATCCGGTCCTGATTGCTCGGATGCGTGGCGAGGAAGTCGGGCTGCTGATCCTGACGGACGCCGATGGAGGCACGATAGGCCTGATACTGCGCCATTCGGGCGAGGAAGCGGGCGGCGGCATATGGGTCATAGCCGGCGCGTGCGAGGGTGCGGATACCGATGGCGTCGGCATCCAGTTCCTGCTGGCGCGAGAAGGCGGCGAGCGATCCTTGGCTTGCCGTCACGGCGGCCTGTGCTGCGGCCGGATCCTGCACCGCCTCCGCCACCGTGTCGGCGAGGATCGCCTCGGCGAGGGCCTCGTTGCGGCGTTCCGTGGCGTGATCGGCGGTGATGTGCCCCATCTCATGGGCGATGACGGCGGCGATTTCCGAGGAGTCGTTGGCGAGGGTGATCAGACCGCGCGTGACATAGAGATAGCCGCCGGGAATGGCGAAAGCATTGATCGCGGAGGTGTTGAGGATGGTGATGCTGTAGGGCTGATCCGGATTGTCCGAGGCGGCGATAAGCTTGCCGACAATGCGGGCGAGGGATCGTTCGAGCTGGTTGTTGCGATAGACGCCGCCATAGGCCTCGACGATGGCGCTGTGGGCGTCCGGGGCAGCGGTGTCGGCGGTGCCGGCCGGAGCTGCGGGCCCGGTGTCGAGCGACGGCGTGCAGGCGGCAAGCAGCAAAGCGGCGGCGAGAGCCAGCCAGCGATGCCCGCTTCTTCTCATCAATCTCGCCTCAGACGCCGCCATCGTCCTCGTCCAACACCTCGATCTGCTCGGCGTGATCAACCTCAATCCAGGGCCCGTTCCATTGCTGGAGCCAGCCGCGGATTCTGACACTCTTCCCGACAAGGCGGTCGAATGGTCCGCCTTCCAATTCGATAGTGGCCGCAGTAGCTGCTTCGATCGTCACAGTGAAGTCTATCGACCAATCATAGCCGAAATTCAGATAGACCGTGCGTTCCGTGCGACCAATCGAAACGATGCGGCCTTCTACCAGCTCGAAGCGGGGAAGGTCCCTGGTCAGGAGATCGGATCGATCGTCAACAGGCTGGCGTTCGGCCCATAGGCCAAGACCGGCCGTGCGGGCGTCTCGCTCATAGGCGAGGAGATCGCCGAGGCAGGCACGGTCCTCGGCGCTGCCGCCGACAATGCCGAAGCCGGCGCCGAGCAATTCCGCTTGAACCCAGCCTTCCGGCGCGTCCGCGAGAAAGAGTTGCGCTACCGCACGCTCGTAGCGGTCCGTCTCGATGGTGCCGTAGCGGAGCGTCACGGCCTTGCCCAGGGTCAGCGCCTCCAGGAAGGCGACGGCCTCGTTGGTCATCGCCTCGGTGCCCTCAAGCGGCATAATGCCGGCCAGGCGGACCACGAGGCCGTTGTCGAGGCGTAGGCTGACCGGATCGACGACTGCGGTGACGACGGCCGTCGGGCCCTCGCGAAGGGTGCAGCCGGCATCGGCGAAGACATGCTCTTCAGCCTTGGCCGCAACCATGCCGCAAAGAAGGGACAGGCTCGCGGCCAGCGAGAGGCGCAACGCGCCGCCACAAGCGCGCGACGCTTGGCTGCGTTCGAAAGCGTCGATCATCCGGTTCCTAGCAAACGCAAACAAGGAGACAGTCCCATGGCGATGCTGAAGGTCATCGAAGTTCTCGCCGAATCCGACAAGAGTTGGGAAGATGCGGCCCATGTCGCCATCGCCCATGCGTCGGAGACGGTGCGTCACATCAAATCGATCAATGTCGAGAACTTCCAGGCGACGGTCGATGAAAGCGGCAATATCTCGAAATATCGGATCAACGCCAAGATCGCCTTCACCCTCGAATAGCGCTGGAAGTCAGGCAATCCCAAGCGCTGCGAGCTGCGCCTCGACCATCGGCACGTCTTCGGGATTGTTGACTTCCCAGGCGACACGGTCGCGCGCGTCGACCTGGACGGTGCGGATGCGGTGGCCGATTTCGAGAAAGCGCAGCTGCTCGAGCGTTTCGGTCAGTTCCAGCGTCGTCGGTTTTGACGCGGCATAGGCGGCGAGTGCCGCCGGCCGATAGGCGTAGATGCCGACATGGTGGAAGAGCGGCTGCGACGTGTCGCCCTCGGCGCACGAAGGGGATAAGCTGCTTGGAGAAATAGAGGGCGTCGCCATTCTCACCAAAGACGGCGGCGGTCGGCCCCTTCTTGCCGGCGGCGAGGATGCGGCGGGTATCGGCGAGAAGGGCGCTGTCGAATGGCAGGACCGGCGTCGCAACTTCGATCGACCGGTCGGCCTCCATCGCCTCGACCAGCGCTTCGACGAACCAGGACGGGGTCAGCGGCGCATCGCCCTGCAGATTGACGATGATGCCGTGGTCCAGCGCCAAGGCCTCGGTTGCCTCGGCAACGCGTTCGGTGCCGTTGCGGCAGGACGTTGACGTCATCACCGCCTCGGCGTCGTAGCGACGGGCTTCCTCGGCGATGCGCTCGTCGTCGGTGGCGACGATGATGCGCGGATTGCCGGGCACGGTGCGGGCGGCGTCGATGCAGCGGGCGACGAGGCTCTTGGCGATGCCGGTGGCGCCGACCAGCGGGGCGAGCGGCTTGCCCGGAAAGCGGCTCGATTCGTGGCGGGCCGGAATGATGATTGCGACGTCCATCGTCGCCCTCTATGCCGGGGCGACCTCAGCACGGCAAGCATGCGTCGGCGGGCGGCGGACGAAATGCGGCAGACAGGCGCTTTTGCGCTATAGTGCCCGGCAAACGGGAGAAGAGATGACGCGACATACCGATCCGGCCAAGGAGATGACGGGGCAGAACGCCTCCGGCGATGCTCTCATCGCCTATGCCCGTTCGATCCTCGGTCGCGAGGTCGCCGGCCTGCAGCAGCTCGGCGATGCGCTGGACGGCGGGCTCGAGCGTGCCTTGCAAATGATCGAAGCGCGCGTCATCAATGGCGAGGGGCGCCGCGGCCGGCTTGATCGTCACCGGCATCGGCAAGTCCGGCCTGATCGGCGCCAAGCTCGCCTCGACCTTCGCTTCGACCGGCACGCCGTCCTTCTATCTCCATGCCGCCGAAGCGGCGCATGGCGATCTCGGCATGATCGCCGAAGATGATCTCGTTCTGGCGATCTCGCGCTCGGGCGACAGCCGCGAACTCTTTGCCGTTTCCGATTATTGCCGCTCGGCGTCCATCCCGATGATCGCGATGACGGCGCGGCGCGACAGCCCGCTCGCCAAGGCGGCGACGATGGTGCTGACGCTGCCGGATGTCGAGGAGGTGTGCCCAAACAATCTCGCGCCGACGACATCGGCGCTGGTCATGCTGGCTCTGGGCGACATCCTCGCCGTCCTGCTCATGGAGCGCCGCTCGTTCAAGGACGCGGACTTCGCGCAGTTCCATCCCGGCGGCAAGCTGGGGCGGCGCCTGTCGACGATACGCCGCTATGTCGACGAGTTCGGCGGCGAAGTGCCGTCGGTTCCGCCGGACATGATGCTGGGCGAGGTGATCGGTGCGGTTGCGCAGGGCCGCAAGGGATGCGTCGTCGTCCTCGAGCCGAAGACGTCGGCGTTGCTCGGCATCATCACCGAAGGCGATCTTCGCCGCGCCTATGACGTCGACATGTTCGGCAAGCGCGCCGTCGACATCATGACGAAGTCGCCGGTGACGGTCGATGCGAGCGACCTCATCCGCGATGCGGTGGAGCTGATGACGGCGCGGCGCATCGCCAATATCGTCGTCCTCGAGGAAGGCCGGGCGGTCGAGATCCTCGATACCAAGGATCTGATGCAGCGCGGCTATCTCTAGGTCAGGCTGCGGTGGCGATCTCGCGCATATGCGCCACGGACTGCGCCACCATCTTCTCCAGAACGCCCATGTCCACATCAGCCAACTTGTTGATGTAGAGGCATGATTTGCCCGTCTTGGTGCTTGCCGAGCTTCTTCAGCAGCGGCCGAATATTGCTTGAAGCCGGGCATGATGTAGAGGACGAGATTGGCCTTGCGCGGCGCGAAGCCAACGAGGAACCAATCGCCTTCGCGGCCGCTGTCATAGGCGTAATGCGTCTTGCCAAAACCGATGATGGAATTGCCCCACATCTTCGGCACTTCGCCGGTGATGCGCCGCATCATGGCGTTGATCGCCATCGCGTCCTCGCGCTTCCGATCGGGCTCGAGACAAGCGAGATAATAGGTGACCGACTGCTCGGTCGGCTTCGTCTTGTTCTCGGCCGTGGCCATGCGCATTCCTCCAGGAAAGTCGAATTTCTCAGAGGCCGCGGTGAGCTTAGCAGCAAATGCGGCCTGTGGAAGGCAGGGGCGATTGCCGGATGATTTCGCGCCGAGGACTGGCTAAACTCGGCGTGACGAGGAGAGTGGCCATGCAGCCGGCAGATGACGGCCTTCCTGCGCGCGTCGCGCCGCCCGACAGAGCCGCTATCGACGCTGCGCTATCTGCGCACGGTGATCCGCAATCCGCTCGAAGTCTGGCCCGAGGCCGATCTATCGCGAGCCGATCTATCGCGATCGCTTCATGGGCCAGTGAGACGCTGTTCGATCATGGACCCGGATCTCGTCAAGCCAGATGCTGATCGAGGAGCCGGAGCGCTATCGCAAGTCCGACATGATGCTGCGCCTGCTCGAGCCGGCGCTCGGCGACGGCTTGCTGAACGCGCATGGCGACAGCTGGCGGCGGCAGCGGAAAATCGTGGCGCCGATGTTCCGGCCCGGCCGGATCAAGGACTTCGTCGCGACGATGCTGACGGCGGGCGAACGCGAGGCGGAACGCCTTGCGGCGCTCCCCGATGGCGCCAGCGTGCAACATGCTCGCACGAAATGATGCGGACGACCTTCGAGGTCGTCGCCGAGACGATCCTCAACGGCGCCGACCGGCTCGACATGCCGGCGCGTCCAGGCGGCGATCGGAGACTATCTCGGCGGCACCGGCTGGGTGGTCGCGCTGGCGCTAGCTCGGGCTGCCGGAACGGTTTCCCTATCCGGGCGAGCGGCGGGTGACGCCAGGCGCGCGACTATCTCCGCCGCATCACGGCGGAGATGGTCGCCGAGCGGCGGCGCGAGGGCAGCCGCGACGACCTCATGCAGGCGCTGATCGACGCGCGCGACGAGGAGACCGGCGAGGGGATCAACGACACCGAGATCGTCGACAACCTCCTCACCTTCATCGCCGCCGGGTCATGAGACGACGGCGTTGGCGCTCACCTGGACGCTTATACCTCCGTCAGCCGACAAGCGCGATCGAGGCAAAGGTGCTGGCCGAAATCTCGGCGAGTCAGCGGACCGGCCGGCACTCCAGCCGGAAGACGTGCGAGCGGCTGACTTACACGAAGCAGGTGGTCGAGGAGGCCATGCGGCTCTATCCGCCGGCGCCGTCGATCCTGCGCCAGCCGGTCGGCAAGGGCGAGATCGGCGGCGTCGCCGTCGACGAGCGGACGTCGATCTTCATTCCGATCTACGCCATCCACCGTCATCATACGCTGTGGCACGACCCCGATCGTTTCGATCCGGATCGCTTTGCGCCGGAGGCCGCGAAGGCGCGGCATCGCTTCGCCTATCTGCCCTTCGGCGGCGGGCCGCGCGTGTGCATCGGCATGGGGTTCTCGTTGCTCGAAGCGGTGGCGATCCTCGCCAAGATCCTGCCGCGCTATTCCTTCACCGCCGTCGGCGAGCCGCCGCTGCCGGTGGCGCAGATCACGCTTCGTCCGAGGACGCGGATGCCGATGCTGCTCCGCCGCCGCGCCGCGGCGCCGGCGAAGGCGGCCTAGCCGCGATCGCCGGCACGGTTCTCTCTAGCTGATCGCGACATAGGCGATGGTGATGCCGATCGCCGCGAGGAGCAGGCAGATCGGAACCGTCGCGACCTGGACGGCGGCTTCGAAGCCGGGGATGCGTTCGGTGAAGGTCTCGAAGCGGCCGGTCATGAAGTCATGCAGCGGATGGCGCCGTTCCTCGATCTGGCCGTTGCGCTCCATGAAGCGCCGTCCGGCATGCGCCAGCAGCGAGGGCAGACCGAGGAAGAACGCGAGGACCAGCGTGACGACGGCCAGCGCCTGGAAGGTCTCCGACGGGCCGACGAAGCCGAGCCAGAACACGGCGATCATCGCGAGGTATGAGCCGGCGACGAGGGCGAGCACGGCCGGGTTGAGATCGGCGGTGATCAGGCGGTTGGTACGATAGACGGGCACTAAGTCGGCGGAATAACCGGCGACGACCAGTTGGTTGTGGGCAATGTCGCTCATGGCGAGCTCCTAGTTCCCTAGGCGCCGCCCCCATGATGCGAATGTGGGGCGCGGAAAATGGCGATGCGGTGGCAGCGCCATTACAAGCGCGACAGGTTGCGCGGCGTCAGACCCAGGGGCGGGTCGCCGTCACCTTCGTCTCGTAGCTCGCGATCTTGTCGGCCTTCTCCAGCGTCAGGCCGATATCGTCGAGGCCGTTCAGAAGGCAGTGCTTCTTGAACGCGTCGATGTCGAAATGGATGACGCCGCCGTCGGGGCCGCGGATTTCCTGCGCCTCGAGGTCGACGGAGAGCGTGGCATTGGCGCCGCGCGAAGCATCGTCCATCAGCTTCTCGAGTTCATCGGGCGTGACGACGATCGGCAGAATGCCGTTCTTGAAGCAGTTGTTGTAGAAAATGTCGGCGAAGCTCGTGGAGATCACGCAGCGGATGCCGTGATCGAGCAGCGCCCAGGGCGCGTGCTCGCGGCTCGAACCGCAGCCGAAATTGTCACCGGCGACGAGGATCACGGCGTTCTTGTAGGCCGGCTTGTTGAGGACGAAATCGGGGTTGTCCGAGCCGTCGTCATTGTAGCGGAGCTCGGCGAAAAGGCCCTTGGCGAGGCCGGTGCGCTTCACCGTCTTCAGATAGTCCTTGGGGATGATCATGTCGGTGTCGACATTGAGCATGTCCAACGGCGCGGCGACGCCGGTCAGTTTGGTGAAGGCTTCCATTTTACTTCGTCCGGCTCGTGACAATCGAGATGCCCCGGCGCTTGACCCGGGGCCCAATGCGCGTAGGTCCAGAATGCTGCGATGCCAATGGGTCACACGGCTCGGTGGCCGGGACGACAAGGTAGATAGGGAATTCCGACCGTTCGGCCAGTCCCTAGCCCGCGGCATCCTCGATCGCTTCCATGTCGTCATCGGAGAAGCCGAAATGGTGGCCGATCTCGTGGATGAGGACATGGGTGATGATGGCGCCCAGCGTCTCCTCATGCTCGGCCCAATAATCGAGGATCGGCCGGCGGTAGAGCCAGATGCGGTTGGGCAGCTGGCCGGTGCGCGGCACGGCCTCGTCATGGGCGAGGCCGATGCCTCGAAGAGGCCGAGAAGGTCGAACGGCGTCTCGGCTTGCCATCTCGTCGAGGACGTCGTCGTCCGGGAAATCGGCGACGCTGATCTGCGATCTCGCCGAGGCGCTTCAGGAATTCCTCGGGCAGCGACTTCAGCGCGGCGTGCGCCCATCGCCTCGAAGTCTTCGAGCGACGGGCGATGTGCGCCGCTCCGCCCAGTGCTAGTGCCGCCGTTCCCTGCGGCCATTCGCGGATGTCGACGAAGCGGCCGGCGATCGCGGCGGCGGCGGCCATGGCCGGCGACACCAGATGGGTGCGGCCCTTGAAGCCCTGGCGGCCCTCGAAATTGCGGTTCGAGGTCGAGGCGCAGCGCTCGCCCGGCGCCAGGCGGTCGGCGTTCATGGCAAGGCACATCGAGCAGCCCGGCTCGCGCCATTCGAAGCCGGCGGCGAGGAAGACCTTGTCGAGGCCTTCGGCTTCCGCCTGCTCCTTCACCAGGCCGGAGCCCGGGACGACCATGGCGTTGACGCCTTCCTTGACCTTGTGGCCGGCGATGACCTTGGCGGCGGCGCGCAGATCCTCGATGCGGCCATTGGTGCAGGAGCCGAGGAAGACGCGGTCGATCGTGATGTCCTTGATCGGCGTGCCGGCGGTGAGGCCCATATAGTCGAGCGCGCGCTCGATGGCGCGGCGCTTGTTGGCGTCGGCGATGTCGTAGGGGTTCGGCACCTTGCCGTCGATGGTGACGACGTTCTCCGGGCTGGTGCCCCAGGTGACGAGCGGCGGCAGCGCGGCGGCGTCGAGCTTCACCTCGGTGTCGAACTCGGCGTCGTCGTCGGAATAGAGCGTTTCCCAATAGGCGCGCGCGGCTTCCCAGGCTGCGCCCTTCGGCGCCTTCGGCCGGCCCATGATGTATTCGTAGGTCGTCTCGTCCGGCGCGATCAGGCCGGCTCGTGGCACCGCCTTCGATCGACATGTTGCAGATCGTCATGCGGCCGGCCATCGACAGCGAGCGGATCGCCTCGCCGGCATATTCGAGGACATGGCCGGTGCCGCCGGCCGTGCCGATCTCGCCGATGATGGCGAGGATGATGTCTTTCGCGGTGACGCCGTCATGGAGCTTGCCGTCGACGGTGACGCGCATGTTCTTGGCTTTCCGCTGGATCAGCGTCTGCGTCGCCAGAACGTGCTCGACCTCGGACGTGCCGATGCCATGCGCCAGCGCGCCGAAGGCGCCATGCGTCGAGGTGTGGCTGTCGCCGCAGACGATGGTCATGCCGGGCAGGGTGAAGCCCTGCTCGGGGCCGACGATGTGGACGATGCCCTGCCGGTGATCGAGCTCATTGTAATATTCGACGCCGAAATGCGCGGCGTTGTCGGCGAGCGTCTGCACCTGGATCGCCGATTCCGGGTCGGCGATGCCCTGCGAACGGTCGGTGGTCGGCACATTGTGATCGACCACGGCCAGCGTCCGCTCCGGCGAATGCACCGGGCGGCCGGCGAGGCGCAGACCCTCAAAGGCCTGCGGCGACGTCACTTCATGGACAAGATGCCGGTCAATGTAGAGGAGGGCGGTGCCGTCTTCGGCCTCGTCCACAAGATGCTCGGCCCAAATCTTGTCATAGAGAGTCTTACCGGTCATGGCAGGCACAATGTCGCTAACGGATGAAACAGGTGGCTGATATGGGGTACCGCAAGGCGGCCGGTCAAGGCGGGCGGGCCTTCCGGCGCGCCCTGGCGGTGATCGCCTTTGTCGCGCTTGGCCTCGGCGGCGCCGTGCCGGCGGCGGCTGCCCCGCCGCAATGCGATATCCGCGAGGACGGCGGCAACCGGTTCCTGGTGTGCATCGTCGACCTCCGCCAGTCTGAACTCCGCCTGTTCTGGCAGGACGCGGACGGTGAGCCCTATGTCACTTTCGCGGCCGTCGATGACGCCCTCGCGGCGGAGGGCGCGCATCTCTCCTTCGCCATGAATGCCGGGATGTTCAGCAGCGAATACGCGCCGATCGGGCTCTATGTCGAAGACGGCAGGGAGATGGTCGCGGCCAATACCAATGAGGGACCGGGCAATTTCCATCTGATGCCGAACGGCATCTTCTACTGGTCCGGCGATACGGCCGGGATCATGGAAACGCACCGCTTCCTTCAGGAAGCGCCGGCCGCTCAGTTCGCCACGCAGTCCGGCCCGATGCTCCTGATCGATGGCGAGGTGCACCCGCGCTTCCTGCCGGATTCGGATTCGCACAAGATCAGGAACGGCGTCGGCATCATCGACGAGCACACCGTCGCCTTCGTGCTCACGCAGACGCCGGTGACGTTCTGGGAGTTCGCGCTGTTCTATCGCGACGTGCTCGGCGTTCGTGACGCGCTGTTTCTCGATGGCTCCGTGTCGGACATGTATGTGCCGGAACTCAACCGGCACGGCCTAGGCTGGTTCGGCCCCATGCTGGGCGTGGTGGAACGCTAGCGCCTCGCGGCTGCCGACCTCGATGAGGTTGATCTCCGGCGGCACGCCCAGCCGCATCGGCAGGCCGGACAGGCCAAGACCGCCGGAAATGACGAGATGGCGGTCGTGCTCGACGACATGGCCATAGGCGTAACGTTGGCCATAGTCTGAGGCGACGGGGAAGCGGCCGAGCACGGGCAGGCGGATCTGGCCGCCATGGGTGTGGCCGGCGAGCGTGAGGCCGAAGCGGCGCGGCACGCGGGGGAAGATATCCGGCTCATGCACGAGGAGGATGGCCGGTCGACCGTCATCGGGCGTCCTGGCGGTGATGCCGTCCATGTCGTCGACGCCGGTCTTGGTGGCCTTGTAGGCGAGCTGATCGCCGAGGCCGCCGAGCCAGAAGCTAACGCCGTTCGCCCCCTCGATCAGGGTGACGTCGTTTTGCATGACGGGGATGTTGCGGTTCTCCAGCGCGGCTCGGGTCGCGGCGGCGTCGACCCACCAATCATGATTGCCGAGAATGGCCCAGGTGCCGAGCGGGGCCGTCAGTTCCTGAAGAGGCGCGGCCCAGTTGTCCATCGGGATCGGCGTCGCCCAGGTGCCGTGCAGACCTTCGACGAAATCGCCGAGCAGGACGAAAATGTCAGGCTGAAGCGCGTTGGCGGCGGCGACGATGCGCTCGACCTGGGTCGCCGGCATCCACGGGTCGCAGGCATGGATGTCAGCGATGACGCCAATGCGCAGGATCTTGTCGGGATAGCGCCAGTCGGGTGGGCTGACGCTGATAGGAAGCGAGGAGCGGACCCGTGTGCGGTTCGATGCCGACCGAATAGCCGGACACCGACAACGGCACCGCTGCTCCCATGCCGTAAAGGAATCGCCGCCGCGTGATCATGCGGCCCCACTAGACGGCTAGAGTGGCGAACCAGTGACGCGGCGCGTTCGAGCCGCGGATTATTGTGACGTGCGGTGAGCCGTCAGCTCGCATCGGCGGGCGCATTGGCTGATGCCTGGGCCCTCTGCTCTGTCTTCTCGGTGATGCGGGCGGCTTTGCCGCGCAGGCCGCGAAGATAGTAAAGCTTGGCGCGCCGGACCTTGCCGCGGCGAACCACCTGGATGGAGTCGATCAGCGGCGAATAGATCGGAAAGACGCGCTCGACGCCCTCGCCGTAGGAAATCTTCCGTACGGTGAAGTTTTCGTTGAGGCCGCCGCCGGCGCGGGCGATGCAGACGCCTTCATAGGCCTGGATGCGCGTGCGCGTGCCCTCGGTTACCTTGACGTTGACCCGGACGGTGTCACCCGGAGCAAATACCGGCACCGCGCGCTGGGCGGCGATGGCGTCGGCCTGCTCTTTCTCGATCTCGAGAATGACGTTCATGGCGGAATTCCCGGTGACAGAAACAGGTCAGCGGCGCCGAGCCGGCCGATCCCATGTTCCTGATGCGATTGAACTTGGCGGGGTGATTACAGGAGAGCGCGCGGCTTGTCGATGCCTTTCCGGCGCTTCAGTCGGTCGCAATGGCGAGGAAATGCGGGGTCAGCGCTTGTTCAGGAGGTCGGCCCGGCGGGCGCGGGTGATGCGCAGCGCCTGTTCACGCCGCCACTTGGCGATTTCCTCATGATTGCCGGACAGAAGAACGTCTGGGATAGGCTTGCCCTCAAATGTCTGCGGGCGCGTATATTGCGGATATTCCAACAGGTTATCGCGGAAGCTCTCGCTCTCGCCCGAGGCCGCATTGCCCATGACGCCGGGCAAGAGACGCACCGCGGCGTCGAGGATGGCGAGGGCCGCGATCTCCCCGCCGGACAGGACATAGTCGCCGACGGAGACTTCAGTCAGACCGCGCGCTTCGATCACGCGCTCATCGACGCCCTCGAAACGGCCGGCAATGAGGATGACGTCCGGGCGCTTGGGCGAGCTCCACCGCCATCTGCTGATCGAACGGCTTGCCGCGCGGGCTCATCAGCCAGCGCGGGCGCGTGTCGCCGTCGGACGAGGCGGCGTCGATCGCGGCGGCCATGACATCGGCGCGCAGCACCATGCCCGGTCCGCCGCCGGCCGGCGTGTCATCGACCGAGCGGTGACGGTCGTGCGGCGTGGTCGCGGATGTCACGGACGTCGAACGCCCAGCGTCCCTCCGACAGCGCGCGTCCGGCGAGGCTCAGGCCGAGCGGCCCGGGAAACATCTCCGGGAACAGCGTGAGGACGGTTGCCGTCCAGACCGGAGCCGCGTCAGCGCTCATCTTCGCCCCCGCGATCATCGAGGAGGCCGGGCGGCGGATCGACGACGATCTTGCCGGCAGCAATGTCGACAACCGGGACGATCGCGCGCGTGAAAGGCACGAGATAGGCCGACGCCCCGGCAGGCGCGATCTCCAGGAGGTCGCCGGCACCGTGGTTTTCGATCGCCGTCACGGTGCCCAGCGTCGCGCCGTCCGTCGTTTCGGCGGCAAGCCCGATGAGGTCGGCGTGGTAGAACTCGTCGTCCGCGCCCGGCGCCGGCAGGCGCTCACGCGGCACCGACAGCTCGACGCCGTTGAGCGCCTCGGCGCCGTTGCGGTCGCGAATGCCGTCGACCCGGACCACCAGCATGTCGGGTGACGCGCCGGCGGCGGGCCGGGCACCGACGAGGCGGTAGTCGCGACCGTCCGACCCCTTGAGCGGCGCATAGTCGGCAATGGCGAGCGGCGTCTCGGTGTAGCTCTTCAGCCGCACCTCGCCGCGAACGCCATGGGCCGCCCCGAAGCGGGCGAGAACGATGTCTTCTCGCGCCACGGTGCTATCGACGCTAGCTGGCCGCGGCTTCCTCACCGGCGGCAGTCTCGGCCGGAGCTTCGGCGGCCGGAGCCTCTACCGGCTCAGGCGCCGGAGCCGCAGCAGCCTCGGCCGCGGCAGCTTCCGCGTCAGCCCGTTCCTTGGCGCGCTCCTGGGCCTTCTGGCCGGGCAGCGCCTTCTTCGGGTTGTTGCGCGCCGGACGCTCGCGGATGCCGGCGGCATCGAGGAAGCGGAGGACGCGGTCGGTCGGCTGGGCGCCGACGCCGAGCCAATGATTGACGCGGTCGGCGTCGAAGGTGACGCGCTCGGCCGAATCCTTCGGCAGCAGCGGATTGAAGGTGCCGAGCTTTTCAATGAAGCGGCCGTCGCGCGGCGAGCGGCTGTCGGCAACGACGATACGGTAGTAGGGGCGCTTCTTGGCGCCGGCACGCGCCAGGCGGATCTTCAGGGGCATTGGTTATTCCTTCGACAGGTTGCTGGTGTTGGTCATTTCTTCTTGCCGGGAAGGCCCGGCAGGCGTGGTGCGCCACCGCCGAGGCCAGGAAGGCCGCCAAAGCCTCCCATCGGCCCGCCGGGGCGGGTGAGGCGCGCAAGCGCCTCCTCATCGATCTGGGGTTCGGCGCCAGCTGCGGGCATGCCGCCCATGCCGCCGCCGAGACCGCCCATCATGCGCCCGAGCATGCCGCCGCCGCGGCCGCCTTTGCCGGCGGATTTCATCATGTCCGCCATCTGGCGGTGCATCTTCAGGAGCTTGTTGATCTCCTCGACGCGGGTGCCGGAGCCGGCAGCGATGCGGCGCTTGCGGCTTGCCTTGAGGATATCGGGCTTCTTCCGCTCGTCCGGCGTCATCGATGAGATGATCGCGGTCTGGCGGGTGAAGATGGAATCGTCGAGGCCTGCGGCGTCGATCTGCTTCTTCACCTTACCGATGCCGGGCATCAGGCCCATGATCCCCGACATGCCGCCGATCTTCTGCATCTGCTTGAGCTGATCGGCGAGGTCGTTGAGATCGAAGGCGCCCTTCTGCATGCGCTTGGCGAGCTGCTGGGCGCGCTCGGCGTCGATATTCTCGGCCGCCCTTTCGACGAGGCTCACAATGTCGCCCATGCCGAGGATGCGGTTGGCGATGCGGTCGGGCTGGAACTCCTCCAGCGCATCGGATTTCTCGCCGGTGCCGATGAATTTGATCGGCTTGCCGGTGACCGCACGCATCGACAGTGCCGCACCGCCGCGGCCGTCGCCGTCGACGCGGGTGAGGACAATGCCGGAAATGCCGACGCGCTCGTCGAACGAGGTGGCGAGCTGCACGGCGTCCTGGCCGGTCAGCGAGTCGGCGACGAGAAGGATCTCATGCGGTTTCGTCGCCCGTTTGATCTCGGCCATCTCGACCATCAGCGGCTCGTCGATATGGGTGCGGCCGGCGGTGTCGAGCATGACGACGTCGTAGCCGCCGAGACGGGCAGCGCTGACGGCACGTTCGGCGATCTGCGTCGGCGTCTGGCCGGGGACGATCGGAAGCGTGTCGATGCCGTTCTGCTCGCCGAGGACGCGGAGCTGCTCCTGGGCGGCCGGACGCCGCGTGTCGAGCGAGGCCATCAGCACCTTGCGCTTGTCGCGATCGCGAAGGCGGCGGGCGATCTTGGCGGTGGTGGTCGTCTTACCGGAGCCCTGCAGGCCGACCATCATGATCGGCAGCGGCGAGGGCGCGTTGAGATCGAGCGGGGCGGGATCCTTGCCGAGCGTTTCGACGAGCTCGTCATGGACGATCTTGACGACCATCTGGCCGGGCGTGATGGAGCGGATGACTTCCTGGCCGACGGCGCGGGCGCGAACCTTGTCGGCGAAGGAACGAACGACATCCAGCGAAACGTCGGCTTCGAGCAGCGCTCGGCGGACTTCGCGGATCGCCTCATTGACGTCGGCCTCGGAGAGCGCACCGCGGCCACGCAGGCGATCGAAGACCGCACCGAGGCGGTTGGAGAGTGAATCAAACATGCCTTGCCCGCTGCTCCTTCGACCGTTCGCTTCAGCCGCAAATAGGTTCGAGCGCCCGCGGGCGCAACGCGCTGGCGGACGTTGACCTCCGGGGTCCTGCCCCGGTCGGCGGCTCAGCGACAGATCTGTCGAGAAACCGAGAGCCAGTAACGCTGCCGGACGCAAAAAGTCAACGGATGGCGGCCAGCGGACGCTGCGGCCCTCTCGCGCCGATCCCTGATTTGGCGGAGTATGCCCTGGGCGGGGCGTTGCCAAAGAGGCGAAGAAATGAAGTCTGTTTCCAAGAACGTTCCGGCGCGCGGCCGCCGGATAGCGGCGCTGGTTCTAGGGTTTTTGCTGGCGGCGACGCCGGCCATGGCGCAGATCCAAACACCGCCGCCGGGCAGTCCGGTTCGAGCGGCGATCCTAGACGCCATTCGCGGCATCGCCACGGCCGAGCTCGGCGAGCCGGTTGAATTTGTCGTCAACGACATGCGCGTGCTCGGCGAATGGGCCTTCGTCAGGGTCCATCCGCAACGCCCGGGAGGCGGGGATATCTACTACACCTATACCCGCTATCAATCCGCACATGATGCGGGCGCCATGGATGAGGAGGCCGTTGCGCTGCTGCGCGAAACCCCTGCCGGCTGGCTTGTCTATGAATATGAGTTCGGTGCCACCGACGTCGCCTGGGCAGACTGGATCGGTCGTTATCCGGCGCCGCTCGAAGTGTTCCCGACGATGGGCGGCAAGTAGCCTTCTTGTCAGGGCCGGAGCGGCGCTCCGGCCCCGCCTTGGATGGTTCGTTAGTTGAGGTTTTCGACGACTGCCGCCACCGCGTCGAGATTGGCGGTCACCGCGTCCAGGTTCTCCTGGGTTTGGCCGAACTGAGTTCATCATCATCCCTACCATGTTCGCCGGGATGTCCTCGCCGACGAGGGCGTAGGCGGTGACGACGGAGAGCATGACGCTGACCCACTGGCTGTAGTCGGTGAAGCCATACTGAGCGACGAGATCGTTCAGCTGGCCGAGCGCGCCTGCCACCGTGGCGTAGCCAGCGAGGGCGGCCGCGGGCGTGTCGGCATTGGGCACGTCATACTGATCGGCGAGCTGCTGGCTGGCGGCATAGACGTCGGGGAAGCTCTGGACCCAATTGGCGACGAGCTCGGGCGTCAGCGGATAGGCGGCGCCCAATGTCGGCACACCCGGCATTGCCGGCACCTGTGCGTTTGCCCCAGCGATCGTAAGCGTGCCGAGGGGCATGATGGCGATCAATGTTGCGGCGGCGAGCCGGCGCGCTTTACGTCGCACTGCGTCAGTCATCGAATGGTCTCCTTGCTGGCGTTTTGCCCGGCCTCCTGGAGTCCTTTAGCATGCCTTTCGCTGCCGCGGACGGCAATAAAATCCGCTGTGGCGAAAACGGGCCGTCAGGCGTGGCTTGGCGAACGGCCTGCGATTGCCGGGACCGAGCGCTCCTTGCCGCCGGACGGCGCAAGCTCGCCGATCGGCACGGCGCCGGCCACCATGTCGGCAATGGTGTAGCCGTCGAGCACGTTGAAGAACGCCGCGCGCGCCTTGCCGAGTGCGCCGCCAAGGCCGCAATTCGGGCCGATGGCGCAGACATGACCGCGCTCGCTCATGCAGTCATTGAGCTCGAGGCTGCCTTCGGCGGCGCGGATCACTTCGCCGAGCGTGATCTTGTCGGCGCCGCGTGCGAGGCGAATGCCGCCATTACGGCCGCGGAGCGTCTCGATCAGATTGTTCTCGACCAGGACATGCATGATCTTGAACAGATGAAGTTCGGAAATGCGATAGGCCTTGGCGATGTCGCGAATCCGGCTCGGCCCGGTCTTGTTGATCGCGCAATACATCAAGGTCTGAATTGAGTAGCTGGTCTGCTGGGTGAGCCGCATGACGCGAGTGCTCCGCAACTGTTCGAGCCATATGATAGGTCATCGAAAAGCGTGCGTCATCACCGCGTCGAAAAAAAGTTGAGGAAGGCCTTCCGGTTTATTTGCGGCGCTTGCGACGACGAGTTAGGCCCTGAACGAGGCCGAAGCCGAAGGCGGCGACGATGTCGCCGAGACCGGTGGCGCCGGGGTGGTCGTCAGTGAAGTCGTCGATCTCGGCCCTGCGCGTGCGGCGGCCGCTGTTAAGATTCTGCCGCGCAATGAGCACGAAGAGAAGGGCGACGACCAAAGCGCCGGCGGCCATGATGAAGGCGGTTGCGATCGGGCCGAGCGCAGAATTGATAGCGGCGTAGATGCCGCCGACGGTGAAGCCGAGGGCGACGAGCAGCAGGATAAAGGCCAGCGTCCACATGGTCACCGCCGCCACGGCGCGGCGCATCTGATCTCGGGCAAGGTCGCCGATAAGGCGGACAATGGCTGAGCGCACCGGCTCCATCAGTGCCGGATCCTGCCGAAGAGATAGCCAAAGCCCAAGGCGATCATGATCGACGTCAGCGGGTGACGCGTGATCATCGCCTCGATCTCGTCGGCCGCCTCTTCACCCCGCTTGCGGGCCTCGCCGGCTGTCATGCGCACACGTTCGGCGGCATGATCGACGGCCTCCTTGGCGGAATGGAGCGCCGCGTCGGCCTGCTCCTTGCCCATCGACTTCACGGTGTCGACCAGTTCGGCGAGGTCGTCGCGCAGCGACTTCAACTCGGCCTTCAGTTCTTGCGTTGCATCAGCTTCAGGCTTGGCATTGGCCATTGTCCAACTCCGTTTTTCGCCCCGCTGGGGGACTACCCTATCAATCTAACATCTTCGTTTATGTGGCCGCCGACGGGGGCGATGCAAAGGGCCGCGCTAGCGGCCTATGTCATCTGTTATCCACTTTGCAGGCTAGGGTCTTGATCTAACTCAACATTCTGGTAGCGTACCCAACGGTGATTCTCGCAGGCCAGCGATACGCGCCGCGGGTCGCCACTTTTTAGAATCAAGGGGTTAGCATGAATCAATAACGGGTGAAGGCGTCCCAGGCCTTTTTGCAACAACGGCGTTTCCGAGCTTTTTAAGAAGCGTCGCCAGGTTGCCAGGCCAACAGCTTTGATCTTCTATAAGCCGGCGACTTTCGCCGGCTTATTTTATTTCTGAGCCGCCTTGATCGCGCATAAGGTTCTACGGCGATGCTGAAGGCGGTTCGCAAATTCCTGTCCGACCTGGCCAATCCGGGTGGCGATGACCATAGCGCGCTCGACGACGAGCGGCTGGCGGCCACCGCGTTGCTCGTTCACATGAGCAACATCGACGGCGTGATCGCGCCCGAAGAGTCGGAAAAGCTCCATGACATCCTCAAGGCGCGCTTCTCGATCGAAGACGAGGATGCGGACAAGCTGATCGAGGAGGCGCGCGAGGCCGATCTCGAAGCCGTCGATCTCTTCAAATTCACCAGCGTCCTCAAGGCCAAACTCGACGCGCCCGGCCGGTCCCGCATCATCGAGATGATGTGGGAGATGGTCTATGCCGACGGCCAGGTGCACGAATTCGAGGATAATCTCGTTTGGCGCGTGGCCGAGCTTTTGGGCGTTTCGACGCGCGAGCGCGTTCGCCTGAAACAGAAGGTCCGGCGAGAAAGCGAAGATCAGGCCTGATCCGCCGACCCTTGCAGAATGCAATGGATGCACTGCAAGACGCCTTGCATTCTGCAAGAGGCAATATGCGGCGGCGCCTACATCTGGGACCGTGCCTTCGATGTATCGCTATGGGTTGTGGTGCGCGGGCTTGGCAAGGCACTTGCGAATGATGGGACAGGCTGATCTTTCGGTTGTGCGTGTTCAGCTCAGTCCGGGCGGGAGAGGTGAAACCGCCGACCCCTGGTTTCGCCCTTTCCCGCTCCGGGCTAACCATCACGTTCGCGAAAGGCGGAGGTGATGGAGGAATCCGAACTCCAATTCAGTGTTGGCGAGGAGACGGTGTCGGGGCTCTGGCGCCGACCCGAAGGCGCGTCTGCGGTCCTCGTCGTGGCGCATGGCGCTGGAGCCGGCATGCGCCACCGCTTTCTCGGCGCAGTGGCGCGCGGCCTTGGCGAACGGCGGATCGCGACGCTCCGCTACAATTTTCCCTACATGGAGGCCGGTCGGGGCCGGCCGGATGCGCCCGCAAAGGCGACGGCCGCGGTGCGCGCGGCGGTTGGCGAAGCGCGGCGGCTGGCGCCGGATGTCCCCCTCTTTGCCGGCGGCAAGTCGTTCGGCGGGCGCATGACATCGACGGCCGAGGCCGAGGCGCATCTGCCGGGCGTGGCCGGGCTCATCTTTCTGGGCTTTCCCCTGCATCCGCCGGGCAAGGCATCGACGGATCGGGCGGCGCACCTCGCCAAGGTCAAAGTGCCGATGTTGTTCCTTCAGGGAACGCGGGACACTTTCGCAGAGCAGGGCCTGATCGAGGAGGTGTGCCGTTCGCTCGGCAGGCGCGCCCGGCTTGAGCTCTTCGAGGCCGCCGATCATTCCTTTCACGTGCCGAAATCGAGCGGCCGGACCGATGCGGAGGTCATGGCGGCGATGCTGGACACAACCGCCGCGTGGATCACGAAGGTCGCCGGCTAGTAGCGGCCTAGCAGGCGCTCGAGATATTGCAGCTCTGTGAGCGGCCGATCGGGTTCGCCGAGCCTTTGCCGAATGATGTCGAGAATCTCCCGCGCGCGCTGGGTGTCGACCTCATCGGGCACGCCGACAAACTGGTCGCCATAGCGACGCCCTTCAGCCGGCGGCGTACGCCCAAGCGGGTCTTGGGGTGGCTGATCACCGACCGTCCCCTGCGGATCATTGGTCTGTTGCTGCTGCTGCGCGAGCTGATCGGCGAAGGCCCTCAGTTGCTCAATGGCATTGGCTTGCTGACCGGTCGCCGGGCCGGGCTGCGTCTGGTCGAGGAGATCGCCGGCAGCGCCCATCGCCTCGCGGGCGCCTTCCAGCTGTCCCGTGTCCTGGCCGTTGGCGAGGAAGTTCTCGATGAGCTGTTCGAGGTCGGCTCGAAGCGTGCGCTGCTGGTGCGCCAAATCGTCCGCCGTCGCGTCCTGCTGCGCCCTTTGATTGCGTAGATCCTCGAGCGCCTGCTGAGCCTCGTCCGCCGTCTCCGGTTTCGGCAGAGGCGCGTTCTGTTCCTGCTGCAGCGCGAAGGTCTCGTCCATCAGCCGTTGCTGCTCCTGCAGCAAGAAGGTGAGGTCGTCGATCGCCTGCTGGTCGGGTTGCTGATCGATTTGCTGCTGCTGCGCATTGGCGACGTTGAGGTTCTGCATGAGCTGTTGCAGCTGATTGAGGAGTTGCTGGGCTCCTTGGGTGTCACCCGTCTGGGCGTATTGCTGCAGCTGGTTCAGCATGTTGTCGAGCTGCTCAGGCTGGATGGTCTGCGTGTTCTGCCCGGCGTTTTGCTGCGTCGGATCCCTGGCGGCAGCGGCGGCCTGCAGATAGTCCTGAATTGCCTGACGAAGCTGCTCGGTGAGCGCCGCGATCTCCTCGTCGGAGGCGCCTCGTTCCAGCGCGGCCTGCAACGCGTCGGCGGCCGCCTGCATCGCGGCGACGGCGTCGGCGACGGGGTCGCCCTCGATGGCGATGGCGATGTCCCAGAGATAGTCGACAACGCCACGCAACTGATCGTCATTATAGGCGTAGCGCAGCCGGCTGGCAGCCGAGACGAGGGCGAGATAGGCGCCGAGATTGGGCAAGTCTGCGGCATTGGCCGTGGCGAGACGATCGATTGTGGCCGCAACCTCGTCGGCGCGATGGGCGTCGAGCGCGAGCGTCTGGCGGGCGGCGACAACGTCGCGGGCGACCGGGTTGGTGAAGACGCGCGCCGGGAGGGTGACGGGATAGGGAGCGCTTGTTGCACGCTGGCCAAGCGCGTCCTCAGCGTTAAGGGTCATGGTGACGTCGAGGCCGGCCCAGGGATGCTCGGAGAGGTCGCGCACGGTCACGGCATTGCCCTCGGCGGAGTCGAGGCGGGGAATCACGAGCCGGTACTCAGGCGGGCCATAGAGCGGGTCCGATCCAGCGAGCAGGGTCGTCATGTTGAAATCGGCCCAGGCATTGGTGACGCCATAATCGTCGGCGACGTTGTAGGCGACCTGCAGGCCGCCGGCATTGGAGCGGCCGGGCCCGGAGGTGACGGCGATGGTGGGCGGATTGTCCGGCGTCACCGCGAAGGTCCAGCCGGCGAGTTCACGGCCGCGATTGGAGACGGCAATCCGGCCAGCGGCATCGAGCGTGACACTGAATTCCCGCGGTCCGCCGGCGACGCCCGGCGACTGCTCGATGCTTTCCCGATCGCCGCCATCGGCGGCAAGCGTGACGCCCAGCGCGTCGGCGCCGTCTCCGGATAGACGAACGACGACCTGCGTACCGGTCGGGACGGTGACCGGCCCGTCACCGGCGCGCACCGCCGTCCCGGTGAGGAAGATCGAGGGTACGCCGGTATAGGCCGGCGGCTCGGCCCAGGCGTCGATGCGTGAGGCAACTTCCTCTGCGGCGAATGCCGAACCGCCGCGGAACGCATCGGCGATGCGGTCGAGCCAGCCGCCGCCGGCGGCGACGAAGGCGACCACCAGCGTCAGAAGCAGGAGGAAGCGGAGCCCATAGGGATCGCGGCGCGGCAGGCCGGGCGAGGGGAGGCCGGTACGCAGCGCGCCGAAATCGGCGATGAGCTTGGCGCGATGGGCTTCCCAGATGGCGCGCGTTTGCGGGTCGCCGGCGCCGACGGCGAGATGATCGAAGAAGCCGGTCGCCGGCCTGTTGGGCTGAGCGCTCATGCGTTCGAGGCGTGCGAAGGCCTCGGCGCGGCTGGGCAGTCGCAAGCCGACAAGCGGCCACAGCGAGGCGAGCGCCGCCAGGGCGAAAACGGCGAGGATGGCGATGTGAGCCCAGTCCGACAGGACGAGCCACAGGCCGAACCATGACGCGAGTGCGAACAGTCCGGCAACGGCGAGCAGCGGCACGAGGCGCGGCCACAGATCCTCCCAGAAGAGGATCAGCCGCGTCCGCATGATCGCGCGGACGATCTTTCGTTGAATCTGGCTTTCGCGGCCGCCGGAACCCTGTCCGGCGGACATCTCGCGCTGCGTCTTCTCGGCCATCGAACCCTTGTCGCGGGTCGCCTCCCCAGGCCGATACGAGCCTAGCAGCCCTGATGGATCAGGACGAGCCTTTCGGTGGGGCGCGCCGAATGATCGCGATCAAACCAGCGTGCGCCGGACGCTAAGGCGTGGCGGTGTAGGTGTCGAGCGCCGTTGCCGCTGTCGTCGGCGGTGGCAGAGGCGGTCCGCGGCGGCCACAGGCCGACAAGACGAGGCAGGCGGCCAGCACGGCAACAAAGCCGATACGGATAAGGCCGGGATTGTTGCGGGTCATATTCGGACTCCGTTGGTCGTCTGTCTGTTCGCCAGTGTAGCGCAGAATGTGGGCAAATCACCCGCCAAGCTTGGCCAGCCAGGCCTCGGCGGCCCTACGCACATTCTCCGGCGCGGTGCCGCCATAGGAGGTCCGGCTGGCGACGGAATTATCGACGCCGAGGACGTCGAATATGGCAGCGGTGATCCGCGGCTCGATCGCCTGCATGGCCTCCAGCGGCAACGCCTCCAGGCCGACGCCGCGCTGTTCGGCTTCGGCGACAATGCGGCCGGTGATGTGGTGCGCCTCGCGGAACGGGATATCGAGGACGCGCACGAGCCAGTCGGCGAGGTCGGTCGCGGTCGAAAAGCCGGACGCGGCGGCGGCCTTCATCGCCTCGGCGTTCAGTGTCATGTCCGCGATCATGCCGGTCATGGCGTGGAGGCAGAGCGACAGCGTCTCGAGCGCGCCGAAGGTCTGCTCCTTATCTTCCTGCATGTCCTTCTGATAGGCGAGCGGCAGCCCCTTCAGGACGATCAGCATGGCGTTGAGCGCGCCGATGACGCGGCCGCTCTTGGCCCGGATCAACTCGGCCGCGTCGGGGTTCCGCTTCTGCGGCATGATCGAGGAGCCGGTGGTGAAGGCGTCCGACAGCCGGACGAATCCGAACTGGGCCGACGACCAGATCACGAACTCCTCGCCCAGCCGCGACAGATGGACGGCGCAAAGGCTCGCCGCCGCCAGCGCCTCGATGACGAAATCGCGGTCTGAGACGGCGTCGAGCGAATTGGCAGCCGGCCGGTCGAAGCCGAGCGCTTCGGCCGTCGCCCTCCGATCGATCGGAAAGGACGTGCCGGCGAGCGCCGCCGCGCCGAGCGGCGATTCGTTCATCCGCCTCCGGGCATCGGCGAAGCGGCCGCGGTCGCGCGCCAGCATCTCGACATAGGCGAGGAGGTGATGACCGAAGGTCACCGGCTGCGCCGTCTGCAGATGGGTGAAGCCGGGCATGACCATATGGGCGCATTCGAGCGCGCGCTTCGCCAGCGCCTGCTGCAGCGCGGCGATCTCGCCGTCGATCTGGTCGAGCGCATCACGCACCCAGAGCTTGAGGTCGGTCGCGACCTGATCGTTGCGCGACCGGGCCGTGTGCAGCCGCCCGGCGGCAGGACCGATGATCTCGCTCAGCCGGTGCTCGATATTGAGATGGATGTCCTCGAGCGCGCGCGAGAAGTTGAAGGTGCCTGCTTCGATTTCACTCAGGATCTGCGCTAGACCGGCAGCGATCTTTTCGGCATCGTCCGCCGCGATAATGCCTTGCCGGGCAAGCATCTCGGCATGGGCCTGGCTCGCGCGGATGTCCTGGCGGAAGAGCTTGCGATCGAAGTCGATCGAAGCGTTGATCTCCTCCATCAGCGCCGCGGTGGCGCCGGTGAAACGACCTCCCCACATGGTGTTGGTCATGGATTGGGTCTCCGGAGGGACCGTTCGAATTGGCTGAACCGAACCGCTTGCGGCGAAATCGATGGGCTTTCGGTGCGGTCGTCGCGGTCGCACTTGTTGCGGTGGCCATATACGTGACCCTCGACGCGCAAAGCAACATTGCCAACGCCGCTTGTGCTGGCACGGGCGAGAGAGCGGCGGCGCTCGATCCCCTCGCCACGGGCCAGCTGGCGGCCTTCCGCGTCACCACGGACTCCGCTTCGATGCGCGACGTCGCCTTCCAGACGGCCGACGGAACGCCAGTAACGATCGCCGATTTTGCCGGGAAGACCGTTCTCCTCAACGCTTGGGCAACGTGGTGCGGGCCCTGCCGCGAGGAGATGCCGGCGCTCAATCAACTGGCGGCGGAACTTGGCGGCGATGAGTTCGCCATCGTCCCGGTGTCGCTCGACACCAGCAACACGCCGGCAGGCCCGGAACAGTTTTTCAGCGATTATGCCCTCGACCGACTCAATCTCTACATCGACCCGTCCGCAAGGCTCATCGACGATCTTCGCGGGCTCGGCGTCGTCGGCGGCCTGCCAACGACCGTCCTTATCGACGGTGAAGGCTGCACCATGGGCATCATCCAGGGGCCGGCCGACTGGTCGGGGCCGGACGCGCGGCGCCTGGTGACGGCGGCGATCGGGAACGACTGAGCTAGCGGGTCGGGACCGGCTTGTCGCCGTGATAGTCGTAGAAGCCGCGGCCGCTCTTGCGGCCAAGCCAGCCGGCTTCGACATATTTCACCAGCAGCGGACAGGGCCGGTATTTGCTGTCGGCGAGGCCGTCATAGAGCGCCTGCATCACCGCGAGGCAGGTATCGAGGCCGACGAAATCGGCAAGCTGCAGCGGGCCCATCGGATGATGCGCGCCTAGGCGCATGGCCATGTCGATCGCCTCGACCGAGCCGACGCCCTCATGCAGGGCGTAGATGCCCTCATTGATCATCGGCATGAGGATGCGGTTGACGATGAAGGCCGGAAAATCCTCGGTGACGGCGTAGCTCTTGCCGAGCTCGGTGACGAAGGCCTTGGCGGCCTCGAAAGTGTCGGCGCTGGTGGCGATGCCGCGGATGATCTCGACCAGCTCCATGACCGGCACCGGGTTCATGAAATGGATGCCGAGGAAGCGGTCGGGCCGGTCGGTCGCGGCGGCGAGCCGCGTGATCGACAGGGTCGAGCAGTTGGTGGCGATAATCGCGGTCGGGCTTCAGCAGCGGACAGATACCGGCATAGACCTCGCGCTTGAGCGGCTCGTCCTCCGTCACCGTCTCGATGACGAGGTCCGCGTCGCCGAGCGTGCGCGGGTCGGTGCTCGTCATGATGTGCGCGAGGGCGGCGGCGCGTTCGTCGTCGGAAATGCGCCCGGAGGTCGCCTGCCGCGCCATATTGGCGCCGATCGCGGCAAGGCCGATTTCAAGGGGCGCGTCGGCCAGGTCCGATGAGGACGACGTCGAAACCCGCCAGAGCGCAGACATGGGCGATGCCTGCGCCCATCTGACCGGCACCTACGACGCCTATCTTGGCGATCGAAACGGCCATTTTGCGGGAATGATCCAACTAAATCACGCCTAGGCGTCATCGCGAGCGCGGCCAGCATTGTCAAGCGTTTGACGACCGAAGGCCGCGCCGGTTTCTCATCACCGATGCTTGCCCGGCTGCCACAGGACATCGTCGGCGCCGTCGCTGATTGGCCGACGCGGGCCATGACGAAAAGAAGGTCGGAGAGGCGGTTGAGGTAGCGCCCGGCGACGGCGTTGACCGTCTCGCCGGTTTCGGCGAGGCGGACGATCACGCGTTCGGCGCGGCGTGTCAGCGTGCGCGCGAAGTGAAGATAGGCGGCGCCCGGCGCGCCGCCGGGAAGAACAAAGGAGGTAAGCGGCGGCAGGGCCTGGTTGAGCTCGTCGATCTCCGCTTCGAGCCGAGCGACCTGGCTGTCGGCGATGCGAAGGGCGGCCTTGCCGGTGCCGCTTGCGTCCGGGACAGTGGCGAGGTCGGCGCCGAGATCGAAGAGATCGTTCTGGGCCCGCCCGAGCATTGCATCGATCGCGGGCACGTCGCTGAGTGAAGGCGCGCCACGCCGATGGCGGCGTTGACCTCATCGACCGTGCCGATCGCCTCTATGCGGAGATCGGCCTTGGAGCGCCGCTCGTTGCCGACCAGGCCGGTCGAGCCATCATCCCCGGTGCGCGTGTAGATCTTGTTGAGAGCGATCATCGCTAGCCAGGCGGCAGTGGCGGGCCGCCATTGCGCGTCGAGAAGTAGAGGATCGCCAGAACGATGATGATGGCGATGAGCTGCAGGACGATGCGGGCTCGCATCAGCTTCTGCGACAGGTTCGGCGAGCCGCCGCGCAACAAATTGTAAAGGCCCGCAATCAGCACGAGCACGACGAGGCCAACGGCCACATAGCTGAGGATGGTCAGAAACGACACTTGGGTCTCCTACACGGCTTTCATATAGGCTGGCGAAAGCGTTGTGGCCATCGCCCCTTGAGGACAGTTGGTGCAGTGGACTCTGCGACGATCATTGATCAGGATCGCCGTCCTGACCGGATCTGTGGCCGAATGAGCCGCATGGGGGCGGTGATGGAAGTCGCCGCAAAGCCCCAATTCGGGAGGACGGACGTCGGTGCGGCCTGACACGGCGCCGTGCCGGCTTCCTCGAAAGGGTGTTTCTTAAGCTCCCTTTGATGCAATGAGCAGATGACGACAAAGGACCCGGAAGCGGCTGATTTCAAACGTGGTTCCTATTGGACCGCGGTGAAACGCTTTGCCCGGCGGGTCTATCTCATCCCAGGCATCCGGCGCACTGTGCGCGTCATCGCAATCACTGCCGGCCGACTCTATCAGGATGACGGCTGGGCGATGGCGAGCCATTTGACGCTGTCGGCGCTGATGGCGCTGTTCCCGTTCCTGATCTTCGTCGCCGCCCTTGCCGGCTTCTTCGGCGCCGCGGATCTCGCCGATCAGGCGGCGCACTATCTCTTCGACACCGTCCCGGAAAACATCGCGCAGGGCATCTCGAACGAGGTCTACAAGGTTCTCGCCGACAGGAACCCCGGCGTTCTGACGATCTCCATCATCGTCACCTTCTACCTCGCCATGAACGGGGTAGAGGCGGTTCGTGCGGCGCTGACGCGGGCCTATGGATCGACGTCGACGCGGCCGTTCTGGCTGTTGCGGCTGCAGAGCGGCGGCTTCGTCATTATCGGTGCGCTCGCCTTCATGGCCCTCGCGTTTCTCGGCGTTCTCGGCCCGCTGATCTGGGAGGTTCTGCAGCGATGGTTCCCCGACCTCGCCAATCTCAACGATCAGGTGCAGCTCTACCGCTACGTCATCGTCGGGTCGCTGCTGGCGGCGGCGTTGACGGCGTCGCATCTGTGGCTGCCCGGCCGGGGCAAATGGCGCGAGCTGCGGATTTGGCCCGGCATCGTCGCGACGCTGCTTCTGTGGTGGGTCGCGACGTCCGTCTTCGCGGCATACCTCAAGGGATTCGCCAATTACGTCTCGACCTATGCCGGCCTCACCAGCATCGTCACGGCGCTGTTCTACCTCTACATCATGTCGCTGATCCTGATCTTCGGCGCCGAGCTCAACGCCGCCATCGCGCGCACCAGCCCGCGCGCCACGCGGCGGATCAAGGAGAAGATGGCGGTGCGCGAGGAGAAGAAAGTCGAACGCGGTGAGCGACGGGAAGAGAAGAAAGAACAGCGCCGGGCGAAGAAGCTGCCGCTCGAGCCGCCCGCCAATGACGACTGGGCCCGGCGTCTAGGCCGCCAGCCCGATCATCTCGCGGATGTCGGCGACGCTGACGCCTGCCTGCGCGCAGCGCCGCAATGCCGGTATCGCGATCCGACTTGGCGAGCTTGCGGCCGTCTTCGTCGCGGATCAGCCGGTGATGGCAATAGATGCGGCTCGGGCAGGCCGAGGAGCGTCTGCAGCAGGCGATGGATGGCGGTGGCGGTGAAGAGGTCGCGGCCGCGAACGACGTGGGTCACGCCTTGCGCCGCATCGTCGACGACGCCGGCGAGATGATAGCTCGCCGGCGATTTCGCGGCCGGCGAGAAGGACATCGCCCCAGACGAGCGGATCGGCTGGTCTCGGTGTCGACCGAGTCCGGATCATCGGCCGAGAATTCCTCCCAGCCGAGCGGCCCGGTCAGGCGCATGCGCGCGTTCGGTGTCGAGGCGGATGGCGTAGGGCTCGCCCGCGGCGATGCGATCTTCGGCCTCGGCCGCGGGAAAGGCCTTGTCGTCGCCGGGATAATGCGGCGAACCGTCGGGGTCGCGCGGCCAAGCGTCGCCGAGCCGCTCATGGCCGGCAACGACACGGGCGACCTCGCCTCGGCTCATGAAGGCGGGATAGGCGAGCCCCATCTCGCGCAGCCGGTCGATGGCCGCGGCGTATTCGGCGATGTGGTCCGATTGCCGGCGCACCGGTTCCTCGAAGTGGAGGCCGAGCCAGCGACAGTCTTCGATGATCGCCGCCTCGAATTCGGGTCGGCAGCGCTCGCGGTCGATGTCGTCGATGCGCAGCAGCAGGCGCCCCTCGGCCCGGCGCGCGAGATCGGCATTGAGCAGCGCGGAAAAGGCGTGGCCGAGATGGAGCAGGCCATTCGGGCTCGGGGCAAAGCGGAAGACCGGCTGGGTCAAATTCGGGTTGCTCCTCGGCGCATCGGGGTGCACTCACAGCTATCCGTGGAAGCCGTCAAGCCGCCGATCATGCGTGTCATCGAAACGGAAGCCGACATCGAAGAAGGGCTGGCGCATCTCGCCGCCGTCGAGCCGCGGCTCGTGCCGGTGATCGCCATGGCCGGCAAGGTGCCGGTGCGGCGGCGCGCGGCCGGCTTCGAGGGGCTGCTCCATATCGTCGTCAGCCAGCAGCTGTCGGCGGCAAGCGCCGAAGCGATCTGGCGGCGCGTCAATGCCGGCCTGCCCGAGCTGACGCCGTCGGCGATCGCCGCCGTCCGACGATCCGGCGCTCCGCGCCACCGGCCTCTCGGCGCCGAAGATCCGCACCATCCGCGCCGTCACCGAGGCGGTTCTCGGCGGCCTCGACATCGACGCGCTCGCCGAGCGGCCGGCGGAGGAAGCGCATGCCGCGCTGACGGCGATCAAGGGGATCGGGCCGTGGAGCGCCGACATCTACCTCCTGTTCTGCCTCGGCCATTCGGATGTCTTCCCGGTCGGCGATCTGGCGCTCCGCCTCGCGGTCGGTGCGGCCTTCGATCGTGATCCGGCGCCGACCGTCGCCGAACTCGCCGATATCGTCGCGCCGTGGACGCCTTGGCGCGGCGTCGCGGCGTGCCTCTTCTGGGCCTATTACCGCGCGCGCGGCCGAGCAGCAGACGGAAGACGGCCAAGCCGGCCGCAACCGCATGACCTTGTTCGGCGATCTTCGCGGACCATCACTGGCGCCCGCTTCGGGCGGCGCGGCGAAGCAGCTCGTCGTGCTGCTGCATGGCTATGGCGCCGACGGCAACGATCTGCTGCCGCTTGGTGCGGCGTGGCGGGATATCCTTCCGGACGCGGCGTTTGTGGCGCCGGACGCGCCTTGGCCCTGCGACGCCAATCCGTTTGGTCGTCAGTGGTTCCCGCTGACGCGGCTGCGAACCGGCGGAGATCGTTGCCGGTCTGGCCGCGGCGGCACCGGTGCTCGATGCCTTTCTCGACACCGAACTGGCAGCGCGCGGTCTGGGCAACAAGCGCGCTGGCGCTGGCCGGATTCAGCCAGGGCGCGATGATGGCGCTCGATGTCGGCCTGAGACGCCCGGGGCCGATCGCCGCCATCGTTTCCTTTTCAGGCCATCTCGCCAATGCTCCGACGCCGCGCGAAACACCCTATCCGCCCGTTCTGCTTGCGCATGGCAGCGACGATCAGGTGGTTCCCGCAGCGGCCCTGCCGGCGGCGGAGCGAGGGCTGGCGGCCGCGGGCGTCGGCTTCGAGGCGCATACGCGCCCTGGGCTCGGTCACGGCATCGACGAGGTCGAAATCGGCCTTGCCGCCCAGTTTCTGGCGGCCGCCTTTGCGTCGTGAACGCCTCGGCGTCAACTTGTCCGGCTGTGAAATCAAGGACATGCTTCACAAGGACGACATAGACCATATAGACTATGTGCGTGATTGGATGTGCTTCTAGCCAAGGTTCCCAACGGAGCGAGGCTTGAATATCGCCGTATCCCAGGGCGCCAATCCGGCGCTGGTGCTTAACGCCGACTACCGGCCGCTGAGCTATTATCCGCTGTCGCTGTGGTCATGGCAGGACACGATCAAGGCGGTGTTCCTTGATCGTGTGAACATCGTTTCCGAATATGATTTGTCGATCCGCAGCCCGTCCTTCTCGATGCGGCTGCCGAGCGTCGTGTCGCTCAAGACCTTCGTCAAACCAGGCCGAAACCCGGCCTTCACCCGGTTCAACGTGTTCCTGCGCGACCGCTTCGAGTGCCAATATTGCGGCGCCGATGACGACCTCACATTCGATCACCTCGTGCCGCGCTCGCGTGGAGGGCTGACGACATGGGACAATGTCGTCACCGCCTGCTCGACCTGCAATTTGCGCAAAGGCGGAATGTCAGCCAAGCGCGCCGGCATGTGGCCGGCGCAATTGCCTTACCAGCCGACGATCTCCGATCTGCATCGAAACGGCCGGCTGTTCCCGCCGAACTATCTGCATGCGAGCTGGCTCGACTATCTCTACTGGGATACCGAGCTCGATCCGTGAGATCGGATGGGCCGCAACGCCGCGAGCAGTGCCGTTGCCGCCACCACGAAGCGAAATCACCGCATTCCATCCGGCGAATGACAGGCCCCAATCGGCGGGGAAGCGCCACGTTGCGTCGGTGCAGGATACCACGCGGTGGCCTTCTTCGAGCTGGCCCAGGAGGTTGCCGCCGGCACCAAGGGTCACCGGCGCCACGTTGGCCGAGCAGGTCGGCGGACCGGGCCACCAGCGATATTCGACGCCGACGTGATAGATGCCCTTGTAGGCGCTCCAGATGAAGATTGCCGGCGACGATGAGCAGGAGGATGCGCGTCGGCGTGACGCGGCCGGTCATCGCCATGAACACGGCAAAGGCCGCGATCGGCACGCCGACATAATAGGGAATGCGCTCGCCGAGGCAGAGATGGCAGGGCGTGTAGCCGCCGATCAGCTCGAAGCCCCAGGCGCCGAGGATGGTTGCCAGCGAAAGGAGGAACACGCCCCAAGCGAGGACCGTTCGGGTATCCATTCTGTTGAAGGGCGTAGCCATGGTGGTGGAACTAGACATAGCGGATGAGCACGAAACCGCCGATCAGGAGCAGGAGGAAGATGGTGAAAACCAGGCCAAGCCGCCGCTCGATGAAATCCCGGATCGGCGGACCGAAGAAATAGAGAAGCCCGGCGACGATCCCGAACCTGAAGCCTCGTGCGACGATACTGGCAATGATGAACACCGGCAATGACAGGTGCGACCGCGCCCGCAGGCGATTGTGATCAACTTGAAGGGAAACGGCGTGACACCGGCAAAAAGGACGATCCACGCGCCCTGATCGGCGAACCAGGTCTGAAACGTCGCGTATTGCTCGCCATAGCCATAGAAATCGATCAGCGGCTGAGCGATGGCCTCGAACAGGAAGATGCCGATGGCGTAGCCGGCCAGCGCCCCGATGACCGAGGACAGCGTGGCGATGAAGGCGTACCACCACGCCTTCGCCCGCTCGGCCAGGACCATCGGGATGAGGACGACATCTGGCGGGATCGGGAAGAAGGAGCTTTCGGCAAAGGCAACGCCTGCCAGAGCGGGCACGGCATAGGGCCCGCTCGCGAGCGCCATCGTACCGTTGTAGAGCCGTCGCAGCATCAGGGGCTTCTATCGACCTCGGCCTTGCCGGTCCATTAAGGCGTGGATGTTGTTGACCGCATTCGGCGCCTTCCTATAGTCCGCGCCGGTGGCCCCTGTGGCGGAATTGGTAGACGCGACAGACTCAAAATCTGTTTCTCGCAAGGGAGTGCCCGTTCGATTCGGGCCAGGGGCACCAAACAACCGGCTTGAAGGCCGGCTCACGCGAAGCCGGGGAAGAAGTCGGTGCGGATGTGGCGGCGCGGAATGCCCATCTCATGCATCAGCAGTTCTTCGTAGCGCGTGACCATGCGCCGCGGGCCGGAGATGTAGAAGATGCGGTCGTGATAGTCGGGCATCTTGGCGTGGATCAGCCGCCAGTCGATGAACCCGCGATGCATGCCGGCCGGCGGGTTCGGGTCATTGGCAAGCGCGTATACCGTGCGAAGGCCGATGGTCCTCTCCGCCTCGGCGAAGATATCGGCATAGGCGATGTCTTCAGCCTTTTCGTTGGCATAGAAGAGCACGATCGGCCGCTCCTCGCCCTCGCTCATCAGATGCTGGATCATTGAGCGGAAGGGCGTGACGCCGATACCGCCAGCGATGAAGCAGAGCTTGGTCTTCTTGTTGCGCGGCAGCGTGAAGCTGCCATCGGCGGGCGAGGCGAGCATCTCGTCGCCCGGCTGCAGCTTCGACAAGCGCCTCCTTGAAGGTGCTCGGCTCCGGATAGAATTTGACGCCGAGCACGACCTGGCGCTCGTTCGGCGCCGAGGCGATGGTGAAATAGCGGCGGTTGCCGCGGCTGTCGGTATGGCGCGTCGGCAGCGTCGTCTCGACATATTGGCCAGCCTGGAAGGCGAGCCGGCGATCGGCTGGTGAAGACGAAGTCATAAACGCCGTTGGCGACCTTGCGGATGGTCTCCAGCCGCAGCAAGCGCGCGACCCTTCGGATTGAGGAGGAAGGCGAGCGCGTTGCCCGCAATCAGCGCGAGTTCCGGCGTGATGATGACTGCTGCCGAAGTGGATGGCCGGCGAGAACGAGAAGGCCAACGAAGGCAGCGTAGATGATCCGCTTCAGACGCCCGGCCGGCATCGTCAGCGGCTCGGTGATCATGACGAAGGCGAAGAAGAGGAACGGCGTGTACTGGATCGTGCCCGACAGCGCGCTCCAATACTGGTCCGGCGAGGACATGATCAGCGTCGTGCCGAGGACGACGGCGGCGAAGGAGAGGACGAGATCCCAGCGGCCGAGCTTGTGAACGACGAGCAGGCCGCCGATGAGGACGAAAGGCAGAAGCTGGAGGTTGCCGCCGACCCACCAGCTGGCCGGCTGGTTGATGAGAAGGCCAGAGCGACGCCGAGCGCGGCAGGATTGAAGATATGCCGGCGATTGATCGCGAGGATGTATTTCGATGCGATCGCCCACACCGACATGAAGATGATGCCGCCGAGTGCGGCCGGATCGTCGGGCGTCACCGGATTGAGGATCAGCATCAGGATGAGGGCGGTGATGAACACCAATTCCTTGTTGCTGGTCGTGCGGTAGCCCCAGGCGAAGACGAGATTGGTGAACCAGGTGACGCCGAGGATGACGACGCCGGTGAAGGTCAGCGCCAGCGGATCGTAAGGGAGTTGGCCGAGGAAGCAGAAGACAAGCGCGGCGCACGAGAAGGGCGATCGAGATAGTAGAGCACCAGGCGGTACATGGTGACCCGGTCGAGGACGCGGTCGATGAGTGCGATCATGGCGTGGTGTACCGTTCGAACTGGCTGGTCTCGGTGCCGATGCCGTCGCTGCTGATGACGAAGCCTTCGACGCCAGGCGTCTGCTCGATGAAGAAGATGCCGTCCTGGCCCATGGCGAAGGCGATCGTGGCGAGGAGATCGGCGGCGTAGATGTCCGGCCCGACGACGGTCAGGCTGACGATGTCGGTGATCGGCTGCCCGGGATGATGCGGATCGTAGATATGGTCGCCGCGGACATAGCTGCCCGACGTGGCGACGGCGCCGCCGCGCGGATAGACGACTTTGACCATGCCGCCGATATCGAACGGGTTCTGGATTCCGGCGCTCCATTCCGCGCCCGATGCGTCCCTGCCGCTGGTCTGGATGTCGCCGCCTGCATCGACGAAGAAGTTGCGGTAGCCGATGCCGCGTAGCTGATCGGCGACGCGGCGGATGGCCCAGCCTTTCACCAGGCCGGACGGATCGATGCTGCCGTCAGGGCGATGGATGTCGAAATAGCCGCGCGACAGCGTGTGCATTTCGTCCGACAGCGCGAACACTTCCGCATGTCGTCGCTGAAGTCTGCCGGAGCGATTTCGCCGCGATTGATGCGCGAAATCTCGCTGTCGTCGCGATAGGTGCTGAAGCGCTCGTCGATGGCGGTGAAGGTGGCGAAGGCTGCGTCGATGTCATCGGCGCTGGCGTCGCGATCGACGATCTCGATGGTCATCGGCATGCCCATCATGAAACGGGTTTCGCGCATCAGGTGTGTGCGGCGTTGAGGGCCGAAGAGATGGAAGTGCGGAAGGCGCGGACGGTCAGGGTCGCGCCGGAGATGAAGCTGACGCTGGCGTTCTGATTCTGGATCACCTGGCTCGTCAGGCGCGGCAGGACGATGCTGCTGATCTGGTGCGAACGGTTGGTATGGTTGGGATAGTCGAGGACATCGACGTTGGTCACGCGGCCGCCGCTGACGGTGATCCGCACCTGCACCTGACCATAGACGGCATAGACCGAAGGGCCGGTATAGGTGCCGTCGCATATTGGCCGGTGGCGCGGCGACCGTGACGTTGTTGTCGTTGTCGGGCGCGGGGGCCGTCGTGGTCGTGCGCCGTCGTGCGTTGTGGGCCTTGGCGTCGGCGTCACCGGAGCTGCCGCAGCCGCTGCCGCGGCGGCTTGTGCGGCGGCTGTAGTCGCCGGCGCTGCGGGTCGGCGCGGCTGGCGGTTGCCGGCGCGGTGAAGGCGCGGTGCGTCTTCGAACTCGCTGTCATCCTCGTGACGGGTCGGAACGACGAGGCTGCCGTTGAAAGCGAGGCGACCGCCGTCATCATCGTCGGAGGGGAGTGCGGGGGGGCTGTCTCCGACGCTCGGCGCCGCAGCTGCGACCTGCTGCGGTGCGGTCGCCGATGCCGTTTGGCGTTGGCTGGGTCTGTCGGCGACAAGGTCGTGGCTGAAGACGTAGCCTGCGGAGGCGATGATGACGGCTGTCGATAGAAGTAAACGTCGCATGCGCAATAGATGCCAAGGTCAGCTTACGCGGACCTGACAGCGACATTAATTTTCTGCAATGTCTGAAAGGACTTGGCGGCGCCGTCGCTGGCGCGGCGCTGCGACGGCTGCACGCTAGAGGCTGAGATAGGGGATGGCGAAAATCGCGGCCATGGCCAGCGTGGCCGAGATGAAAAGAAAGAAGCGGAAGGCAAGCTGGCGCATCGAAGAACCCAAACCCCTGGAAGCACCCGTTCCTAGCCAAGCTTGCGACGAAAAACCTGCCGCTTTCGTGACCATTCACAGGGTGAGGGGCTTATTCCGGCGGAGTGGTGCAGCGAGTGCCACAGTTGCCGGCTGGTCCGGCCTATTCGGCCGCGCCCTCGGTTTCTTCGATATCCGGACTGATCGGCGCCGCATCGAATTGCAGGCGATGGAGGCGGGCATAGGCGCCGTCGGCGGCGAGCAGCTGCCTGGTGCGTTCCCTCCTCGGCGATGTCGCCGTCGAGGAAGACGAGGATCTTGTCGGCGCTGCGCACGGTCGAAAGGCGATGGGCGATGATGATCGTCGTGCGGCCACGCTTCAGCCGGTCGAAGGCGGCCTGGACCTTGGTCTCGGATTCGGAATCGAGCGCCGAGGTCGCCTCGTCGAGGAGGACGATCGGCGCGTCGCGGAGGAGGGCGCGGGCGATGGCAATGCGCTGGCGCTGGCCGCCGGAAAGTTCGGTGCCGCCCTCGCCAAGCTCGGTGTCGTAGCCGCGCCGGCATGACGCGGATGAATTCGTCGGCCATGGCGTCGCGCGCCGCCTGCTCGATTTCGGCGTCGCCGGCGTCGAGCCGGCCATAGCGGATGTTCTCGCGGATCGAGCCGGCGAAGAGGCGGACATCCTGGCCGACCATGGCGATCTGACTGCGCAGAGCGTGCGGATCGATGGTGGCGATGTCCTTGCCGTCGATGGTGATGCGGCCGCCCGACGGCTCGTAGAAGCGCTCGATCAGCGAGATGACGGTGCTCTTGCCGACGCCGGACGGGCCGACCAGCGCGGTCGTTTGCCCCGCCTCGGCGAGGAAGGAGAGGCCGTCGAACAGCGGCTCCTCGGGCCGGTAGCGGAAGACGACCTTCTCGAAGGCGATGTCGCCGCGGGTGACCTTGAAGTCGCGGTCGCCCTGGCGGATCGAGACGGCCGGCGTATCGAGCAGTCTCGTAGATGAGGCGGATGCCGACGACCTTGCCGGCGAGCTGCACGTTGAAGCGGGCGAGCCGCGCCGCCGGTTCATAGGCAAGCAGCATGGCGGTGACGAACGCGATGAAGGAGCCGGGGCTGGCGCCCTGGTGAACGACGGCATGGCCGGTCCAAAGGAGAATGCCGGCAACGGCGATGCCGGCGAGGGCCTCCATGATCGGCGTTGTCGAAGCGCTCATGGTGGCGACGCGGTTGGCGCGCTGCTCGGTCTCGGCGATCGCCTCATCCATGCGGTCGCGCATGGCGCCTTCGAGGTTGAAGGCCCTGACGATGCGGATGCCGAGCGCGGTCTCCTGGAGGAGAGCGCTGAGACGGCCGATGAGGCGGAACTCGCTGTCCGCCGCTTGGCGCGTCCGTTTGATGAGCCGCGTGACGGAGAGGATGGCGATCGGCGCGACGACGAAGACGACGAGCGACATCAGCGGGCTCTGCCAGATCATGACGCCGACGAGGACGATGAGGGTGAGGAGATCGCGCACCATGACATTGGCGATGCGCTCCAGCGCTTCGCGGGCGGCGAGCGTGTGGTGCGAGATGCGGGCGACGAGTTCGGCGGAATGGGTGCGGGCAAGGGCGCCGATGTCGAGCGAGAGGATCTTGTCGTAACAGGCGCCGCTGCAGCCGGGCGACGACGGCGTTGCCGATCCGCGCCAGGATGACGAGCGAGTAGTAGTTCGAGACGCCGCGCAGGATGAAGAGCGTCCCCATCGCAATCGGGATGAGGACGAGCATCTCGCCGTCGCCCTGCAGGAAGATGCCGTCGACGACGTCGCGCATCAGCCAGGCGGAGGCGCCCGTCGTGGCGGCGAAGATCGCCATGGCGAAAAAGGCGAGGAAATAACGGCCGACGAAGTCGCGCGCGTTCTCGGCGAGCAGCCGGCGGATCAGCGCGAGGTCGCCGCTTTCCAGCCGGGACAGGAACGGCAGGCGCAAAGCCATGCTTGTTGTTACCGGCTCCGAATTCAAGGCGTCGGGCGGCTTATAGGGCAATTCGGCCGGGATGTCCGCCCTGCCTCAAGCGGCGAGGCGACGCTCCACCAGCTGCACCCAATAGGATGCGCCAAGCGGAATGATCTCGTCGTTGAAGTCGAAATAGGGGCTGTGCAGGCCGGCGCTGTCGCCATTGCCGACAAAGATGAAAGCGCCCGGCCGGGCCTCGAGCATGAAGGAGAAATCCTCCGCGCCCATCACCGGCGGCGTGTCGGCGTCGACCTTGCCGGCGCCGGCGAGCTCGGCGGCAACTTCGGCGGCGAAGGCGGTCTGATCGGCATGGTTGACCGTCACCGGATATTTCCGCTTGAAGGCGATTTCCGCGCTGACGCGCCATAGGCGGCAGCGATGTTGGCGGCGATCGTTTCGATCCGCTCCTGCGACGAGGTCGCGGGTTTCGGGCCGAAGGGCGCGCGCGGTGCCGGTGACTCCGCGCCTTGTCGGCGATGACATTCGACGCCGTGCCGGCATGGATCTGCGTCACCGAGACGACGGCGGAATCGAGCGGATCGACGAAGCGCGAGACGATCGGTCTGCAGGCGCCTGGACGATGGCGCTGGCGACGATGATCGGGTCGATGGTCTGATGCGGCTGCGCGGCATGGCCGCCGCGGCCGGTGATCTCGATCGTCGAAATCGTCGGTGGAGGCAAGGAGGGGGCCGGGCCGGATGGCGAAATGGCCGATCGGCACGCCGGGCATGTTGTGCATGCCGTAGACCTCGCCGATGCCGAAGCGCTCCATCATACCGTCGTCGATCATCGCCTTGGCGCCGGCGCCGCCTTCCTCGGCGGGCTGGAAGATGACGACCGCCGTACCGTTGAAGCGGCGCGTCTCGGCGAGATAGCGGGCGGCTCCGAGGAGCATGGCGGTATGGCCGTCATGGCCGCATGCATGCATGAGGCCCGGGTTCTGCGATGCGTAGTCGAGGCCGGTCGCCTCGGTGATTGGCAGCGCGTCCATATCGGCGCGAAGGCCGATGACCGGCCCGTCGGCCCTGCCGCGGATGACGCCGACAACGCCAGTGCGGCCAATGCCGGTGGCAACCTCGTCTACCTCGAATTCGCGCAGCTTGTCGGCGACGAAAGCAGCGGTGCGGTCGAACGTCATAAAGGAGTTCCGGATGGCGATGAATATCCTGCCGCCAGGCGGCTATATCCTGATGGAACTCGGCAATGCGGTTGGTGATCGGCATGGTCAGAATCGGTCCGGGATTGGCGTCAGCCTATATCAGTGCGCGGCTGCCCTCCAGCGCATCGGCCCATCAGGACCTGTTAGCCAAGACGGGTTTTTGGCGCATTCACGGCTTTATTTGGTGCCGGAGTCGGTTAATGTCCACGAAATCCCCTTTCAAACCACGGAGATTTCATGCGCTTCCTCGCACGCCTCGCTGCCCTTGCCACCCTGCCGCTGCTCGCCGGATGCTTCGACGCCGACATTTCTCTCACAGCCCAGGCGGACGGTACGACGACGCTTGTCTCGGAGATTGCGCTCGCTCCGGCCGAGCAATTGCTGGCGATGATGATGCCGGCGGAAACCCTGGCCGCTCTGCCGCAGGAGCAGAAGGATGCCATGGTCGCGCAGATCTCGGATCAAATGCAGGCGGACTATTGTTCGCCCGACGACACCGATGTTCCCGAGGGTGTGACGGTCGATTTCCAGACTGAAACGCGTGACGACGGGTACCTCGTCTGTCGTCAGATCATGACCGGCCCGATCGAGGCCATCGCCGAGGCTGCCTCACAGGGCGCCCTCGACGCCGGAACCGACGGACCGCAGATCGCGCTGACCGACGAGGGCAACAGCGTTTATCTCTTCCACGTGCTGATCCCCGCCGGCGAAGACACCGGGCTCGACGACGCGACGACCGCCATGCTGACCGCGGCCCTTGAGGGCCACTTCATCACCTGGTCGGTGACGGCTCCGCGGATCATCGAAACCAGCGGCGAAATCAACGGCAACACAGCGACAAGCGCGATGCCGGCCGGTGCGCTCATCGGTCCGGCCGCGGACGCATTCGAATTCACCGTGCGATTCTCGATCTGACCGCAACCGCAAACCGCAAGGAAAGAACCACAAAAATGAAAACGATCGCCAAGATAGGTGCGCTTGCCCTACTGCCCCTGTTGTCAGGCTGCTTCGACTTCTCGCAGACCCTGTCAGTCGAACCGAACGGCACCGTCACATTCGTCACCGAGGTCGCCATCGAGACCGACATGATGGCTATGGCATTCGACGGCGAGGATGAGAGCGACTTCTGCCCGACGGACGAAGATACGGCGGCGGATATCCCGCCCACAGTCACCATGACTGCCGAGGAGTTCGTGCGTGATGCGGACACTGTCTGCAGGATCACCGCGGTTGGCCCGCTCGACGATCTCGTCACCGCTCTGGAAGAGGGTTACCTCACGCCGGGCGGCGCCGACGAAGGCGCGCCGCAGACGACGCTTGTCGATGAGGGCAATGGCGTCTTCACCTTCACGGTCCATCTCTCGAGCCAGGGCACCGACGATGCCAACCCCGACGACGCCGCGATGATGGCGATGATGGGTCCGATGTTCGAAGGCCGGAACATGGTGTGGTCCGTGACGGCGCCCCGCATTCTCGATGTGAATGACTTCGGACTACGTGACGCGCGACGGCAACACCGTCACGCTGACGGTCCCGGCGTTCGAGATGATCACCGGGGTCGGCATCGACTATGACCTCAATGTCCGCTTCGGCCTCTAGAGCCCAGGCATCCATTCCGGCGTTGCGCGCTTCCTTGGCGCGCAACGCTTTCTTCCAGCGGGTGGGCGGCAGTTGACTGCTTGCGACCCGCCAAGTCGGCCGCTATCAATGCCGCCTCGACCGCCAAGGTCGCGCCGCACTAGCTCAGTTGGTAGAGCATCGCATTCGTAATGCGGAGGTCGCTGGTTCGAATCCGGCGTGCGGCACCATTCCGTTCTTCCGACGAAAGGCGTCTGCGTCCCGCGGATAGCCGGATTTTCGGGCAGGTGTCCTCCCGGGGCCGGCTTGGCGCCGCCAATACATAAAACTTGAGCGCGAGACTTTACGGCCATGCAATCGCTGGCCGGTATGCGCCTAACGATCAGCAAACGATGCAGCGGAAGAAGCCGATGCAGCGAGGATCGGAACGGCGGCGGCATCCCCGCTTTCTCGTTCGTCTCCAGGGACGCTACATGCTCGCCGATCGGCGAGAGTATCCCTGCGTCGTCATCGACGTCGCCGAGGGCGGCGTCGCCTTGTCCGGTCCCCAGTCCGCGGCTGTCGGCGAACCGGTCATCGTCTATATCGATCAGCTTGGCCGGGTGCAGGGCGATGTCGTTCGTTCCATCGGCGAGGGCTTTGCCATCGCACTGACGGGAACAACGGCCGCTTTGCAGCGCTACGCCAGCCGCCTTAGCTCCATTCGCGTGGCCGATCTCGGTTCGCCGTCGGAGAAGCGGCGGGAGGTCCGTGTCGACGCCGCGGAGCTGACCACGCTCATACCGCTGCCTGGCGGGCACATATGTGAGATCGTCGACATGTCGCTGTCCGGCGCCGATCTCAAGGTTGATCCGCGCCCGGCTGTCGGCGAGGTCCTGGAACTGGGACAGCTGCGCGCGCGGGTCGTGCGCCATTCCGAGCAGGGCGTCGGCGTTGAATTCGAGGACGATGGCAAGGCGCCGAGCACGCTGGCGGATCGCTTCCGTCAGCTTCTGTTGCCGGCGCCGGTGGCCGCGTGATCGGGCGCTAGGCGTCCTCGTCCGCCGGCGGCTGGGTCGGCTTTCCCTTCGCGCCGAAACGCGATCGCACCGCCTCGAATGCGTGCCAGGTGACGGCGTTGTTCTTGATAAAGCGCTTGGTGCCGACGAAGGCCGCGAGCGCCGGCTTCACCACCGCGCCGCGGATATTGGCCCCTGACAGGTGATCATAGAGAGCCACGCGAATGTCGGACCAGTCGAGCTTGTATGGCTCGTTGCCGATGGTGAAGTCGAACTCCTTGAAGCCATGCTGGATGGCGAAGCGCATCAACTCGTGAAGATGCGCCCGGCCCGGCCCATGGGCGGACATCGGTCCGTCATTGTAGCTCGACAGGATCAGGCAGTAGCGGCCGTGATGCATGAGGCCGACACTCGTGGCGGCGACTTCTGCCCCCGCATCGAGGCGGCTGACATGCACCCAGCCGGCCATGTTCGGGTCGGTAGCGACGGCGGTGTAGAAGGCGCGCATGCCGGGCTTGGCGAACATGTCGGCGACGCCCATCCGGGCCAGCGCGCGGCGCTTCTGATCCATCAAGGTGTCGAGCGTTTGCGTGATCGTCGCCGGGTCGCGGTCATCGATGAAGCGGATCTCGCCATTGTCGGCGAGCCGGTTGAGATGCTTGCGCTGAACCTTGCGCGTCGAGGAGGAGCGCTTCGCCCGGTAGAAGGCCTCCCAATCCTCGCCGAGGGTGGCGACATGGGCGTCGTCCGGATGCCGGGTGACGCCGAGCGCGAGCATCGGGTTCGCCTGACCGCCCACCTTTTCAGGCATCTTCTCGAGATCGACGAGATCGAAGCGGAGGACGCGATCGGCCTGGATGGCGACGACAACCTGCCGCCAGACGGACAGCCAATCCATCGCCTCGGCCGCAAAGTTCGGCGCGAGCATCGGCGCGTTGTAGTCGCACAGATCCGACGCCAGCCAGGTGAGGCGCCGGACGAGACGCCCCGGTTCGACGGCAAGCGGCAGAAGGAACATCAACGCACCGTCGGATGCGTGGCCGGTGACGATGGCGGGCACGACGCCGGACAGCGTGCCGATATGGGCCTGCCATTTGCTGACCCAATCAAAAGCCTGGAACGCGGTGCGGTCGGAGGTCTTTTCGAAGGCCCGCCATTCCGCCTCGACGCTGCGCAGATCGCTGCGAACGGCAATCGAAAGCGTCGGCGCGCCGAGCGCGCCCGGAAGCGCGGTTCCAGCGTCGGTCGGCCGAGACGCCTCATTTGAGGCTTGTTGTTTCGGCTTGTCCTGTGCACTGCGTTCGAGAGGGGGCCCGTGCCGGACGAGGCTCACTTAGGCTCTCCTCCGCGGCCGAAGCTGGCCACGGGCGCCGGGCTTGGCGCACGAAGCTGTCGCAGCGCGCCGATGGCAACTTGCCCGACATATCGAATGTTGCGGCGGATGCGCCAGCGCAGGCCGTTTTCGGTGGCGACCTTCCGCGCCAGGAACGCCTTGGCGAGCGATGCCTCGTCGGCGGCGACCTTCTCCGGATCGGCATAAAAGGCGGCGATCTTGTCGGCCGCCATGCCCGGCGTCGCCAGCCATTCAGGAATGTAGACGTGGCATAGACGCTCGACGTCGGTGAAGACCTTGTTGAAGCCCGTTCCGGCCGAGGGGCAAGAGGTGCCGCAAGCGTCCCCGACAAGGACGACGCCGTCGCGTTCGCGGTGCGTGGTGACATAGAGGTCGGCCGGCCGGACCTGCACCGGGCCCTCAATGTCGATGTCGCCGATCATGCCGCGCAGATGCGGCAGCGCTTCGAAGATCACCTCTTTGGGCTCGTTGCGGATGCGGCGCAGCCAGAGATCGTTCTTGTCGCGATAGACGAACAGATTGGCGCGCGTTCCCTCGCCGAAGGGGAAAAGGGTCATGTAGGCGATGCGTTGCGACAGGTCCTCGGGGAAGTAGGTGAGGGCGCGGAACGGGAACAGACCGCCGCGCGGCACGACGTCGAAGCCGATGCTGATGGAATGCGCCGGGCTGATTTCCTCGCGGACAAAACCGAGGCTGTTGCGCAGGACATGGTTCAGGCCATTGGCGAGAATGACGAGACGCGCCGAAATCTCCTCGCCCGTGGAAAGCATGATGCGCTGCCGGTCGGCGCTGGGCGCGATCTCCGTCACCTTGGCGACAAGCGTCTCCACCGGGCCGGTGATGGCGGAGCGCATGAGATTGACCATCCGGTCATAGCTCGCCGAGCATTGATGTGTTGGGCGCTTTTCGATGATGCGGCCGTGGCGGCTGATCCAGATGGTATCGGTATTGTCGACGGCGCCGAGGATGACATCGGCGAGACCGGTCTTCTTCAAGAGCTCGATCTGCGAGGCATCCATCTTCTCGCAGCGGAAGTCGGCCGGATAGGTTTCATGCGGGTCGATGAGGACGGCGCTCTGGCCCATTCGCGCAAGCATAGCCGCAGCCGTGGCGCCAGCCATTCCGCCGCCGACAATCGCGATATCCGTCTCACGCATGATTGCCTCTGCCTCCGCCGGACGATTTCCGCGTCGCAAGGTCGGAGTTCCGTCAAAGTGAGACTATCGGCGCGTTTAAGGGCAGATTAAAGCGGCTGTGCGGTTTAACCTTAATACTGGCAAAAATCGATTTAACCTTTGGTAGAAGGCGTTTGAACAGCTCTCCCGGCGGTCGTATTTGACGGCGCGGAAAGGGCTGTTTAGCCTGCGATTCTGCGTTTTGGTCCGCAATTGGGGGGCGGTCTTTGCGGACGATCTATGACGGCCGATTTTATGCGCTGGTGATCGACGAGAGCCGCAATGCGCTCTCCCTGACATGGAAACCGTCGACGACCGATGTCGGCGATGACGATTTCCAGGAAGCCTTGAGTAACTTCGCCGGCTTCGCGATCGAATATAGGCCGAGGGGCCTGATCGTCGATTTCCGTTCCTTCGCCGGGCGCGTCAGCAGCGATCTCGTTGGCGCCTGGCGGGATCAACAGATCGTGCCGCGCTACAACAAGGCGGATGCTTCAAAGATGGCGATATTGACGATGCCCGGGTCCGCCCTGCCGGTCAGCCCACCGGAACGCCACAGCGGGCAGGCGTTCAAATCTGCGGTTTTTGATTCCGAGGAAGCCATGTATCAATGGCTCAGCGAATAATGGTTGTTCGCCCATCACGACACGCGATCGTCATCGACGGTCGCTGCAATGTGAGCGGTGTCGCCTGTCGAAACAATGATATGGCCCCGCGATCTTTTCCGCTGTCCTTACGGGCCACCACACAGACACGAAGGAAGCCACTATAAATCGCAAGATCATCGCGATTGCCGCGGGCGTTCTGCTCGCCACGCCGGCATTCGTCACCAGTAGCGCGCAGGACGAGGCGCCGGCCTGCGAACTGAACCGTCCGATCGTGTTCGCCGATCTCGGCTACGATTCGGCGCAGTTCGGCAATGAAGTAGCCCGCTACATTCTCGAGCATGGCTATGGCTGTGCGACCGATGCCATCCCGGGCGAAACGATCCCGCTGATCAATGGCGTCGCGCGCGGCGACATCGACGTCATCATGGAAATCTGGATGGGCAACCCGGCGCAGGCCTGGGTCGACGCCGCCGCCGCCGGAACCGTCGTTCCCGTCGGCAGCAACTTCCCGGATGCGACCGAGGGCTGGTTCGTGCCGCGCTATGTCGTCGAGGGCGATGGCGCCGTGGCGCCGGGCCTTCGTTCGGTGACCGATCTGCCGGAATACAAGGATCTGTTCGCCGATCCGGAAGAGCCAGGCATGGGCCGCTTCTACAACTGCCCAGCCGGACAGGTGTGCGAGGGGATCAACTCCAAGAAGCTGATCGCCTACGGCCTTACCGACGATTTCACCAACTTCCGCACGCCGGGTCAGGCGTTGCTGGCGGTGGTCGAGTCAGCCGTGCTTCAGCATGAGCCGATCCTCTTCTACTATTACGGACCGTCCTGGCTGCTGGGTAAGTATGACTTCTACCAGCTCGAAGAGCCGCCTTTCGATCAGGCGACCTGGGACGCGATGAACGCGACCGACAATCCGACTGCGGCGACGGCCTACCCGGTGAGCAATGTCATCATCGGTGCCAACGCCGAGTTCGCCCAGGAAGCGCCGACGACGATCGGATTCCTCGACGCCTATGAGGTGTCGAATGCGCTGGTGAGCACCTGGCTCGCCTATATGCAGGAAAACGACGCGACGCCGGCCGAAGCCGCCGAGGCTTTCCTCAAGGCCGACCCTGACGTCTGGACTCAGTGGGTGCCGGCTGACGTCGCCGCCCGCGTCGAGACCGCGCTCGGCATGTAGACCGGCCGCTTCGGCCGCGCCACAATCGACGTCCGGCGGCGCGAGCCGCCGGACGTTTGCTTATGAGGTCCGCGATGCAGTGGTACCTGCCCGTCAGTCCCGACGATTTTCCGGACATCGGCACAGGGCTCGTCGAGAAGGCGAACGACTTCCTGCCGTGGCTGGTGGTGCATACCGGCGGCTTCTTCAGCGCCGTCACCGACATCATCCTGCAACCGCTGTTGTGGGTTGAGCAGACCCTGCGCGGGGCGCCGCCCTGGGTCGTTCTCCTCGGCATCGGCATCATCGCGGCGCTCGCCTCGCGCCGCATCGTCTTCACCATCGCGATCGTCGGCGTGGCCTATCTGCTCGGCGCGCTGCAGCTTTGGACCGAAGCGATGCAGACCGTGTCGATCATGATCATCTCGGTGCTGCTGGCCGTGATCGTCGGACTGCCGCTTGGAATCGTTTCCGCGCGCAGCAATCTGTTCAAGACGATCTTCACGCCCGTGCTCGACGTGATGCAGACGATCCCGAGCTTCGTCTATCTCATTCCGATCGCGATGCTGTTCGGCCTTGGCAAGGTGCCCGCGATCATCGCCACGGTGATTTACGCCATGCCGCCCCTCATTCGCCTCACCGATCTCGGTATTCGCGAGGTCGATCTGCGGGTAACCGAGGCGAGCCGCTCTTTCGGGGCGACGCGGTGGCAGATGCTTAGGGGCGTGCAGTTTCCGCTGGCTCTACCGTCGATCCTGCAGGGGCTCAACCAGACAACGATGGCGGCGCTGGCGATGGTCGTGATCGCCTCCCTGATCGGCGCGCACGGCCTTGGCGAAACCGTGCTTCTCGGCCTGCAGCGCAATCAGCTCGGCACCGGCCTGCTCGGCGGTACCGGCATTGTCATCCTCGCCATCATCTTCGATCGCATCACCCAGGCCGCGGGACGGCGCGGCCAAGCCTATCGTTCGCTGCGGAGCTGACCTTTGGCCCTGATCGAGCTCAGTCATGTCACCAAGATTTTCGGGCGGAGGCCGCAGCAAGCGCGGGCCGCTCTTGAGGAAGGGCAGAGCCGCGAGCAGATTCTGGCGACAACGGGACAGACGGTGGCGCTCCGCGATGTCAGTCTGAGCATCGAGAAGGGCGAGATATTCGTCGTCATGGGCCTTTCCGGCTCCGGCAAGTCGACGCTGATCCGCCACATCAACCGGCTGATCGATCCGACATCGGGCAGCGTGTCGGTCGACGGCGTCGACATTCTCGCGATGCAGATCCCCGACTTGATCCGCTTCCGCCGCGAGCGGCTGGCAATGGTGTTCCAGCATTTCGCCCTGCTGCCGCATCGCACCGTGGTCGAAAACGTCGCCTATGGGCTGGAGCTGCAAGGCGTTTCGCGCAAGGAGCGAGAGGCGAAGGCGCGCGAGTGGATCGATGCGGTTGGCCTCAGCGGTTTCGAGAAGCAGTATCCGTCGCAGCTTTCCGGCGGCATGCAGCAACGCGTCGGGCTCGCCCGCGCGCTTTGCGTCGACCACGACATCGTGCTGATGGACGAAGCCTTCTCGGCGCTCGATCCGCTCATCCGAAGCCAGATGCAGGATCTGCTGATGCAGCTGCAGGCGCGGCTGAAAAAGACGATCGTCTTCATCACGCACGACCTCGACGAAGCGCTCCGCCTCGGCGACCGCATCGCGATCCTCCGCGACGGCGAGGTGGTGCAGATCGGAACGCCCTCGGAGATCCTCCTGCATCCGGCGGACGACTATGTGCGCGCCTTCGTCAAGGACGTGAACCGGTCGCGCGTGCTGACGGTCGAGACGGTGATGCAGCCGCCGCCGCTCCGCCTTTCCGACGAGACGCTGGAGCGCGCATTGGCCGAGATGCAGCGTCGCGGCTCTGCCTTCGGCTATGTCGTCGAAGGCTCGGACTATCGCGGCGTGGTGACGGAGGAGGGCCTGCGTTCGCTGGGGAAGCGCGACAGCCATTCCGCCTTGGCGGCGGCGATCGAAGCGGCGCCGACGATTGCTCCCGGCGCGACTCTGGCCGAGGCGCTGCCGGCGGCGCTCGCGAGCGAATATCCGGTGCCGGTGGTCGATGCGGAGGGCGCGCTGCAAGGCGTCCTCTCGGCCGAGACGCTGAGCGAGATATTGCAGCCGTCCGAGGACACTGATGGCGCCGCCAACGGCGGCGGCGTGAAGTTGCCGGCGCAGGAGTGAAACCCTTGTCGTTCGGGCTTCCGCGGCTTGCGCTGCTGGTGATGCTCGTGGCGCTTGCCGGTTGCACCGAGACGCCGCAAGTCGAGGTCATCAGCAACCCGGCGACCGCGCCAGTGCCGGTCGATCCGGCGGAGGCGGCCCGGATCATCAACGCTTTCCGCGCCGACAATGGCGTGCCGCCGGTGCGCGTCAACGCTGCCCTCAACGCCATCGCGCAGGACTATGCCGACCGCCTCGCGGCGTATGGTCAACTCACCCATGAGCTCGGCGGCAATCTCGCCTCGCGGCTGCGCCGGGGCGGCTATGCCTATTTGGCGGCGGGCGAAAATCTCGGCGCCGGCTATCGCTCGATCGACGAAGCCGTCGCGCGGTGGGAGGCCTCGCCGGGCCACCGCGCCAATCTGCTCGAGGCTCCGCTCACGCAGATGGGCATCGCCACCGCCTTCAACATCGACAGCCCGTATCGGACCTTCTGGGTCCTGGTTCTGGCGGCGCCGCGCTAGGTCTCGGTCTTTTCCCGGTAGTAGTAGTTCGCCTTGCGACCGAACAGGACGCGGCGCAGGCCGCGGCGCATTCCCTCGCTGCGGCGGAGCGGCTCGACCAGCGCGCGGGCGAAGGAATAGGCGCCGACCTTGAGGCCGTCATACCAGGCGAAACGGCCGGGCGCCGGCTGCGGCAGATGCATCTTCCGCATCACGGCGTTGACGAAATAAAGGCTGTTCATGCGGATGTCGCGGCGCGACTTCCAGGTGATGGCCATCGACACGGCGTAGCTGTCGCCTGTGCGCACCCAATGCGGCCAGGTGTAGGGCAGGAACAGCCCGTCGCCCGGCTTCATGCTGAAGACGGTGGCATTCCGCTCGAAGCCGTCGCTGTAGCGCAGATTGCGGTGCTTGCCGGGAAAGACCTCCATCTCCGCCTCGGGCACCAGTGAGCGGTCACGATTGTCGAAGACATGCATCGCCTTGTCGCCGGCGAGATGGACGAAGAAGTTTTCCTCATAGTCCATGTGGAACGGGGTCACGGCGTTCGCCGAAGCCACGAAGATGAAGCCCTGGAAGTCCCGCATTCCGGCGTCGCTGGCATTGGCAAAGCCAAGCGTCTGCGCGGCCTCGTCGAGGAAGCCGGCGATGAGGGCGCGATATTCCGGAACGGCCTCGACGTTCTTCAGCACCATCCAGGCATCGGCCGTCTCGATCTGACGGACGATCTCGGCAGGCTTCAGATCGATGGCGGGCGTGTCCTCGGGGCGCTGGTCCGGCTTGAGGCGACCGGAGTTGAACTCGACGCGGTCACCGGCGAGCCGGCCGGTTAGCGCCGCCAGGCCGTCGAGCGACAGGAGCGGATTGCCGGCAAGCGCGTGGCGGATCGGGAACGGCTCGTCGGGGAAGGTGCGGCCGGCTTCGGTCTCGATTGAGATGGCACTCATGACTTACCTCGTGGATCGTCGCATGGTTCTCCGCATCTGGTGGACGAATTTGCGCAACTGGGCCTCTGCGCGGTGATTGATGAGCCCGGTGTGAGCGAGCCAGCGCGACCGTCCGGGGCAGACGACGAGCGTCGTCACCGGCATGCGGTCCGGCCAGATCGGGTCGACCATCGGGTGGTTGGGTGTTGCCAAAGAATCGATGCGCTGGATGCGAGCGTCGGCGAAGAGGAAACGCGGCGCTTCCAGCATCAGCTGTGCGCCCGGCGAATAGTGCGCGAGCGCCTCGTCATAGGCGATCTTCCAGGTGACGGCGGTATGGCCCTCATGCAGGCAGAGCAGCATCGCCGCCGGGCGATCGCCGGCGCGGAGGGTCAGCGCCGAGGCGTTGCCGCGGCGGGCGAGTGCGTCAACGGCCGTGCGGCAGAACGCAGCGATCTTTGGGTCGCTCGCCATCGCCGTGCCGCGCCGGCCTTTCCAGCCGGATGCTTCGAGGGCGAGGAACTCGTCGAAGCGCTTGGCGATCTCGGCCGGCGTCACCGCATGTTCGAACGTTACGGGGCCGACATCGGCGAGCCGGCGCAACTGGCGGGCATATTCCTTCCGGCGCTTGCGATGCAGCGCCGCGTGGAGGTCGGCGTTGCCACGATTGACAACGGCGCGCTGGTGGCTGTCGAGACGGACAAGGGCGCGCTCGGCACCGCGGGCCGCCGCCTCGATGAGCGGTGTGACGGGTGAATCGTCGGGCAGATAGGGGAAGACGAGCGCGGCGCGATCGCCGGCGCGTTCCAGCGCTGCCTCGACCAGCGCCGAGGTGGTGTCAACGGCGCGCGCCGCATCGACGACCGGCGTTCCCAGTGGTCCGAAATCATGTGCCCAGACGCGCAAGGCGGGGGCGACGCGGCCAAGGCGTGACGGCGTCAGCGGCATCCAGCCGAGGAGGCTGCCATTGGCGCCGCGCACGGCGACCGGTTCGACGGCCGTGTGCAGCGCTTCAGCGGCGGGTCCCAGGAAGTCGGGGTCGAAGAATGGGTTGTCCGTGAGGGCGCGTTCTGCGAGCGAGGTCCAGAGCGGCGCGGCAGCGTCGGGCGAGAGGCTTTCTGCGACGCCGCGCGCGAGGACCCTGGGCAGACTCGTTTCCGCCCGCGGCCTAGCGCCGATGCCGACGAGGGTCATCTCAGCCCACCTCCGCCGGCCGGTTGTGCGAGCCGATGGCAAAGCCGATCCAGACGCGGAAGCCGAGGCGCGTGTAGACGACGGTCGCCAGCGTCACAGCCTCGAGGATGAAGGCCGTGCTCGTCGCCATCGCGGCACCGTAGAGGCCGAAATGCGGGATGAGCAGGAAGTTCAGCGCGGCGTTGACGGCGAATACCGAGACATAGATCACGGCGCAGATGCGCTGCTCGCCGCTCATGGTGAGCAGGCTCTCGGCCGGGCCGACGGATGCCCGCACCACGAGGCCGATGACGAAGATGATGAGAAGCGGCGCGCCTTCGGTGAAGCTGGTGCCGAAGAGCGACAGGAGCGGCTTGCCGAGGAAGATGAGCAGCAGGCCGATCGCCAGCGACGGCCAGAAGGTCCAGTGCAGCGTGTCGCGGATGAACGCCTCCAGGCGCGCCCGGTTGCCGGAATAATGGTACTTCGAGAACCGGTTGGCCGCGGCGGCGCGCACTGCGAAATAGACGAAATGCACGATCGCCAGCGTCTTCACCGTGGCGAAATAGACGGCCGCCTTTGACGGTTCCATCAGAACGCCGACGGCGAGGATGTCGACATTGGTCATGAGGTTGTAGAACCCCTCGACCAGGAACATCGGCATGGAGATGGCGATCCAGTTGACCGGACGGTATTCGCGCTGGCCGGGCGGAATAGTCTTGTTGACGCGACGATGCAGGGCGAATCCCTGGAAGATCGTCATGGCGTAGCAGCCGGCGATCGAGGCCCACATCGCGGTGATGGCGGTGGCCGGGGCACCGAGGGACAATGCCAGCCACATCACCGCGAGGATCAGGAGCGGCCGGTAGATGAAGGTCACGCCGAAGGCGATGCTCGTCCAGGAGAAGGCGCGGCCCACGCCGTCCTGGATCTCGCCGACGGCGATCATCGGCAGGCAGATCGCGGCGAGGAAGAACGGCATCACATAGTAGCTGGCGAGGTGGTCGCCGAAGAGCGCCAGGAGACCAGCGCCGATCAAGGCAATGATGGTCGAAGAGGCGAGACCGTAGAGCCGGGCGCCAACGAGGATGCCGCGCAGCAGCCCGAACTGGTTGGTCGCGAGATATTCCGGAATGAAGCGGAGCGGTGAGACCTGGAAGCCGAAGCTGGCGAAGCTCGAAAGCAGGACGACCGCGACCCAGACGACGACGAAGATGCCGTATTCGTGCTCGCCGAGCCAACGCGCCATCAAGGCCTGCGAACCGAGCGCGATCAGCGCGCTGAAGACGCGGGTGGTGAAGGCCAAGAGGGCGATCCGCCGCGCCGCGGAACGGTCGTCGATGGGCCTGATGGTCTCGTCGACAATGTTCGCAAACGGCGCCAAGCGGTCGCGCATTGGTCCGGGCCGCATGCGCTCGACAAGCGCCGTAACTGAAAGCCGCACCTAGATGACTCCTCGGCCTCAAGACCTCGTAAGTCATAGCGATCCGCATTTTAAGAATTGGTTGGACGGTCGTTAGACTTGTAAGGATGCATGGTAACAGGGCGGCAACCATAGTGGCCGGCTACCTCGCATTAACCTTGACGAGGAGCGTTAACCGACTGTCGCCGCCGAGGGGGCGGTCAGAAGCGGTTTGGCCGCGGCAGCGGCAGCGGCATGGCGGCCGTCGGCGCCATCACGGCGACGCCGAGAATGTCGGTCGGCCGTGGCTGTGGCAGCCGGATATCGACGCGGAGATAGGCGGTGAGGTCGGCGCCGCCCGTGTAGACGACCATCGGCGCCGGCAAGGGCGCCGGCTCGCCGAAATTGGCGACGAGCTGATCGCGCTGGACCTGCTCATCCATATTGCCGTCGGCGCCGCCGGGGCAGATCTCGCTGCGCAGGCTCACCGGCGCCGTGACGGAAGAGGGCGGCAGGAAGCTGGTGATCGCCGGTCCGTTGACGTTGGCCGGCGCGGCGAAGCCGGCATTGAGCAACTGGGCCGCCAGCACCGCGCGGTCGACGGCATTGTCGGCACCCAGCACGACCGCAATCAGCGAACGGCCGCTCCGCGTCGCGGTGGCGACGAGGTTGAAGCCAGCGGCGCAGATATAGCCGGTCTTCATGCCGGTCGCGCCGGGATAGAACTCGAGCAGGCTATTGCCCGCGGGCATGATGACATTGCCGTATTGGATCTCGGGGATCGAAAACAGGCTGCGATATTGCGGGAAGGTGAGCCAGATCGTGCGCGCCAGAAGGGCGAGGTCGCGGGCAGTCGAGTGCTGGCCGGTGCCAGGCAGGCCGTGTGGATTGACGTAGCGGGTGCCGGTGAGGCCGAGACGCAGCGCGGTCGCGTTCATCTCGGCGACGAAGGCCGCTTCGCTGCCGCCCATCATTTCGGCAACGGCGACGGCCACGTCGTTTGCCGACTTCACGATCAGCATCTTGAGCGCGTTCTCGACGGTGACGACCGTCCCAGCGGCAAAACCCATGCGCGCAGGGGGAACGTCGGTCGCATGCGCCGAGATGGTGACCGGCAAATCCAGCTGCAGCCGGCCTTCGGCGAGCGCCTCGAAGACGAGATAGACCGTCATCAGCTTGGTCAGGGAGGCGGCGTACCAGAACTCGCCGGACTGGTTGGCGGCCAGAACCTGGCCGCTATCCATATCGACGAGAATGTAGGGCGAATCCGCGGCACGGGCCGCACTCGTCGAAATGATGACGAGGAGTAGCGTCGCAAGGACGGCACGGCCGATCTGTCTGAGCCTCATCGGTTCCCAAATGCGGTGGAGCTACAGCTTGCCAAGTGACCTACGGCGTTCGGCCTCGTCATGCAAAGCGATCAAGGCGAAAGAGCGATGACAATCGCGACAGAGGCGACGTCATGATCCCTCGCGCGGCGGGTTGGAACTGGGCGGAGCAGGAGGCTCCTGCGGCTTGCCGGCCGCGCGTGGCCGTCCAATTCGCCGCAACGCGACACCTGCGCGCGTCATCGCGCCCTCCAATTCGTCGGCGGCAAACCCGCGCGGCGGTTTCACGAAGAGGAAATGGTGCGCGATGGCCATGACGAGGAGCGTGAGCGACCAGGAGATCAGCACGTCCGACAGGAAATGGCCGCCGAAGGCGATGCGGTTGAGCGAAAAGACAATGGCGAGCACAAGCGTGATGATGGCGACGCGGCTGCGCCAGGCGAGCGGCACGACCAGCGCCAAGCCCAGCAGCCAGATCCCCGAAGAGGCCTCGCCCGAGACGAAGGAGCAATTGTGGGTGCAGGCGCCGGCCATGTGCCAGACGCCGACAAAGGGGTCGGCCCCGCCGAAATCGATGACATTGACCGGTCGCGGGCGGCCCCAGAATGATTTCAGGATGGCATTGACGATGATGCCGGTGGCGATGATCAGCGTCGACAGGAGGAACAGCGACGCGCGGGTCGGGATCAGGCTCCGGCGACGCGGGAAGGCGAGCTTTGCCGCGAGCGACAGGAGGCACGCGCCGGCAATCAGCCAGAGCAGGAACGCGGCGAAGTCGCGCAGCCATTTGAAGAACGGCACATGCGAGGCGGCGAAACCATGCTCGGGGTCGTAGAAAAGGCCGCTGAACCAGATGTCGAGCTGCGGAAACGCAAGGAAGAACAGCGACAGGACGATGCTGATCGCGACCATCGTCCGCACCGGGCCGAGCGGCCAACGCCAGCGCTGCGGCGCTTGGGGCTCCTCGGGAATGTCGGTGTCGGCAGTCATGGGCCAGAGGGCATAGGGCGGCGGCGCCGGTTTGTCACGCCGGGCGGCGACCGCCCGGCCGACCGTTTCGTTGCGGCGCCACGAAATTGGCGCTACCGGAGGCCGACCATTTCGAGGAGCTGACCCGCCGTGCTCGGCCTTTCCATCACACCCCTGGCGCTTGCGGCCTTCGCCGCCACGGTTGTCGTGCTGGCGCTGACGCCGGGCCCCGACATGATCCTCTATCTCGGCAAGTCGGTGTCGCAGTCGCGGCGGGCCGGGCTGATCACCTTCGCCGGGGCGTCGACCGGGCTCTTCGTTCACACGATGCTCGCGGCGCTCGGCCTGTCGGCGCTGCTCGCGGCCTCTGCGACGGCCTTCACGATCGTGAAGATCGTCGGCGCGCTCTATCTCGTCTATCTCGCCTATGACGCGATCCGCCACGGCTCGGCCTTCAAGCTCGATGCGTCGACTGTCCAGGAGAGGCCCCGCGCGCTCTATGTGAAGGGTCTCCTCGTCAATCTTCTCAATCCGAAGATCGTCGTCTTCTTCCTGACGCTGCTGCCGCAATTCGTCACTGTGGACGACCCGAACGCCAAGCTCACCATGCTCGTCCTCGGCGTCAGCGTCATCATCATCTCGGCGCCGATCTGCGTCACGCAAATCATGGCTGCATCGGCAATTGCGCGCTTCCTCAAACGGTCGCGTTGGGCGATGCGTATGGTCGACTTCACCTTCGCCGGCGTGATGAGCGGTTTCGCGATCAAGCTGGCGCTGAGTGAGGGGCGGTAACGGCGGGCAAACCCTCCGCTAGAGGGGGAGGGTCGGCGCGTAGCGCCGGGGAGGGGTGGCGCTATGAGGATGAGATTGACACCCCCACCCGCCGGGCTTCGCCCGTCGACCTCCCCCGTTGGAGGGGGAGGTGAACGAAAGACGCGAAGGACGGCGGCTCCCATGCTGGCTGATGCCCCAGTCATCTGATGGAAAAGCAGCTTCTGAGCGCGGTGGCAGTCGTCCTGACCTTCGCCGCGTTCCTCCCCTATATCCGCTCGATCTTCAAAGGCACGACCAAGCCGCATGTCTTCTCCTGGGTGATCTGGGGGTCGGTGACCTTCGTCGTCGGTATCGCGGCGCTGACCGACAAGGCGGGCGCCGGCGCCTGGCCGATCGTCATCTCGGGGCTCGTCACGATGTATGTCGCGGCGCTCGCCTATACGGAAGCGCGGCGAGGTCACGATCACCGCCCGACTGGTTCTTCCTTGTCGCGGCCTTCACGGCGCTGCCGGTCTGGTATCTCACGTCGGACCCGCTATGGGCGGTGGTGATCCTGACGACCGTCGATATTCATCGGCTTCGGCCCGATGGTGCGGAAGGTCTACTGGCACCGCCTACAGCGAACCGATGCCGTTCATGGCCATCATGGTGACGCGCAACATGGTCGCCATCGCAGCGCTGGAGAACTACTCGCTGACGACGGTGCTGTTTCCCGCGGCGACGGCGGCCGCGGCGTTTTCGGCGCTGGTGCTGATCTTCTTCAGGCGCCGCCAGCTGCCGGCGGTGTAGCGCGCTATTCCGCCGGGATCATCGCCTCGAGCGCCATGCGTTCGCGGGCGTGGAGGCGCTGGCTCTCGCTCTTGAGCTGGCCGCAGGCGGCGAGGATGTCGCGGCCGCGCGGCGTGCGGATCGGCGAGGCGTAGCCCGCCTTGTTGACGATCTCGGCGAAGCGCTCGATCTCTTCCCAGTCCGAGCATTCATAGGACGTGCCCGGCCAGGGATTGAACGGAATGAGATTGATCTTGGCCGGGATGCCGCGCAGCAGGCGTACAAGTTCCCTGGCGTCGGCGAGGGAAGTCATTGACGCCCTTGAGCATGACATATTCGAAGGTGATGCGGCGGGCGTTGGAAAGGCCGGGATAGGCGCGGCAGGCCGCGAGCAATTCGGCGATCGGGTACTTCTTGTTGATCGGCACGATGTCGTCGCGAAGATCGTCGCGGACGGCGTGCAGCGAGATGGCGAGCATGGTGCCGATCTCGTCGCCCGCGCGCGGCGATCATCGGCACGACGCCCGCGGTCGACAGCGTGATGCGGCGCTTGGAAAGGCCGAGGCCTTCGCCGTCGGAGGCGACGAGCAGGGCGTCGCGGACATTGTCGAAATTGTAGAGCGGCTCGCCCATGCCCATCATGACGATGTTGGAGATGCGGCGGCCTTCTCCGGGGACGATGGCGCCGGCCGGCGTCGCGGCGTCCGGGAAGTCGCCGAGCCGATCGCGGGCAAGGAGCAGCTGACCGAGGATCTCGTCGGCGGTGAGGTTGCGCACCATGGTCTGCGTGCCGGTATGGCAGAAGGCGCAGTTGAGGGTGCAGCCGACCTGGCTGGAAATGCACAGCGTGCCGCGGTCTTCCTCGGGGATATAGACGGTCTCGACCTCGACCGGACGGCCGGCGCCGCGCGAGGGGAAGCGCAGGAGCCACTTCACCGTGCCGTCGGTCGAGCGCTGCTCGGTGACGATCTCCGGCCGAGCGAGCGAGAAGGCTTCGGCAAGCTCGGCGCGAAGCTCCTTGGCGATGTTGGTCATGGCGCCGAAATCGCTGGCGCCGCGGACATAGAGCCAGTGCCAGAGCTGCGAGGCGCGCATGCGGCGCTGCTTCTCCGGCACGCCGACGATCGCCAGCGCCTCAGCGATCTTCTCGCGCGACAGGCCGATCAAAGACGGCAACGGCGCGGCCGGGGCCGCGCCCGTTTCGGCGATCATGGGTTCCATGGCGGCGGTCTACACCTCCGCCGGCAAAATGCAACGGCTGGCGGCCCTTGCCGCTAGCCGGGACACTCCTGGCCGACGCGGTTCAGCGCCGCGGTGACGCCGCGCAGCGAATAGGTGTCGGTGGTTTCGGTGCCGCGCTGGGACGTGCCCCTGGATCGTCATCTCCAGGCCGCGCTGCATGGCGACGACGAGGTCGTTCTCCTGGTCGAGATTGGAGAGCCAGGCACCGTCATCGATGGTGAAGAAGGTGAAGGTGTCGCCGGTGTCGATGAGACCGAAACCGTCGACTGTTCGGCGAAGGGGTAGCCGATGACGACGCTCGCCTCATTGTGGACGCCGCGGCTCGGCCAGGTCGACAGCATGAAATAGATGCCGCCGCGATTGACGCCGGTCGGCTCGGTATTCTGCGGCTGCGAGACGGCAAAGCAGACCCGGCCATTGGCGCTGTTGGCGACATAGACCGACCAGTCATTGTAGGTGGCGACGCGCTCGGCGGTGCCGGCCGCGGATTGCGCGTTTGCGATGCTGGCGCCGGCGACCAGGATGATGAGTGCGGAGGCAAAGCGTTTCAGCATGGTGTTTCCTGAAGGTCGGTCATGAACATTCCTGGGCCGATCGCGCCAGGGCAGCGGTTACGCCGATGAGCGAATAGGTGTCGGTGGTGTTGGTGCCGCGCTGCGAGCGGGCGGTGACGACCATGGAGCGGCCGCGCTGCATCGCTTCGGCGAGGAGGCGGTCCTCGACCTCGGTCGGCAGCCAGGCGCCTTCATCCTGGGTGATCGTCATCGTGAAGGTCGTCTCATTGTCGATCGTCACCGTAACGTCGGTGGCGAGCGGGTAGCCCATCTCGACATGCGCTTCGGTCTGTACGCCCGAGGCCGGCCAGTCGGTGATCATGAAGATGATGTCGGACCTCGTGACGTTGGTCGGCTGGCTGTCGGTTGGCCGGGCCGCGATGAAGCATGTCTTGCCGTCCGGGCCGTCGATGACATGAACGTCCCAGTTTTCGAAGCGCGCCACAGGCTCGCCCGTATCCTGGGCGATGACGGGCGAAACGGCGCCAGCCAGCAAAAGGGCTGCCATCGCGAGGCGAGAGAACGGGGCTTTCATAGGATCGCGTCGGCCGATTCTTCCGCGAATTCAACGCGTGACTAAGGCTGAGCACGGTGCGTCCAACATGGTTACTTTTTCATGAATCCCGGCATGCCGGCGCGCACATGGGACGCGTGCAAGACAGCACCCTCATCGCCTGAATCAGGAAATGGGGCGAGAGTTGGGCTGATCCGCCGCTGCCGCTCAGCTCAGATGTTCGTCGAGCGCCTGGCGGGCGGCCTCGCGATGCTCCGGCTTGATATAGCGTCCGCACGAGGGTGATGGCGCCGAAAAGGACGGTGACGTCGTCGGCGAAGCCGGTGCCGATGATGAAATCGGGGATGAGATCGACTGGCAGGACGAAATAGGCGAGGGCGCCGAGAAGCGTCGTGCGAACGCGCGCCGGTGTCGAGCGATCGATGGCGCAGTAATAGGCGGCGGCGACGTCGTCGATGAAGGGGATCTGCCGGGCCGCGCGCTTCACCGTGCGCCAGAAACGGCCGCGGACGGTCTTCTCCTGCGCCTTGGCTTCCGGCGCGAGGATCTCGCCATGAAGGATGGTTTCGCTGTCGCCCATGCTCTCACTCCCGTCGGAAATTAGATGGTGGCGTCGAGGGTGGGGACAAGTGCCTCAGGCGGCCTCGGCGATGAGCGGATAGGCTTCTTCGACTAAGATACGGGCCACCGCCGACCGACTCGCGCGCCGAGAACAGCACGAAACGCTCGACCGTGAAAGGCGGGGACGAACGGCCCGCCGCGCAGCGAAAGATAGTCCGCGATCTGCCGTTCGCTGGCGCCTCTGATCCGGGCCAGCGTGATGTGCGGCGTGTATTTGCGCTGTTCGGCCGGCAGGCCGAGCTTCTGCATCAGCCGCTCCTGTTCGGCCTGAAGTTCCATCAATTCACGCGACGGTGCGATGGTCGCCACGATCGAATGCGGCCGGCGCGAGCCGAGCGAGCGGATACCGTCGATCTGAAGCTGGAAGGGACGGCGGCGGACCTTGTCGAGGATCGCCGCGATCTCATGGGCGGTTCGGCCGTCGATGTCGCCGACGAAGCGCAGGGTGAGGTGGTAATATTCCGGGTCGATCCAGCGCGCGCCGGGCAGTCCGCCCTTGAGGAGGGCGAGGTGATCGCGGGTCGAAGCAGGGACCTCAATGCCGGTGAAAAGACGTGGCATGGCATCCCCCGGGGCAAATCACGGACCTCTCCTAAGATCGGTTCGTTTGGGGCCGGCTGTAAAGGGCGGGCGCGGTCCGTTCCTCGGCTGAGGGGCCAGATCGGCTACGGACCGCAGATCGCGCCCGGCCAAGGATTTCGGCAACTATCGGGACCATTTGCCGCCTAGGCGGGCTTGCTTGAAACCCAGCAAGCCACCATATTCTCACCAAAGCAGAGTGCGAGATTCTGCTTATCACAACCCGATTGGGGATCTGACCTCGATGGCTGACTATCAATCTCCGCCGCCGCGTTTCGGCAACGCTGTACCGGCTTCCGCACAAGCGGGCGTGATCGATGAGGGCCTGCGGGCTCACATGATCCGCGTCTACAACTACATGATGATCGGCCTCGGTATCACCGGGGTGCTCGCGTTTGCGACATTCATGCTGACAACCTCCGGCTCGCCGGAGCTGGTTGACGGCCAGTATTTTCAGATCGGCGATCGCTACCTCAATAGCTTCGGCTATTCGCTCTACGGCAGCCCGCTGATGTATGTGATCATCTTCGCCCCGCTGGTGTTGGTGATGTTCATGAGCTTCCGCATCAACCGGCTCAGCGTCGGTGCGGCGCAGACGACCTTCTGGGTCTTCTCGGCGCTGATGGGGCTGTCGCTGTCGTCGATTTTCCTCGCCTACACGAGCGAGAGCATCGTTCAGGTGTTCTTCATCACCGCCGCCACGTTCGGCGCGATGAGCCTGTGGGGCTACACGACCAAGCGCGATCTGACGGGAATGGGCTCGTTCCTCTTCATGGGCCTCATCGGCCTCATCATCGCGATGGTGGTGAACATCTTCATGCAGTCGAGCGGCCTCTCCTGGATCATCTCGATCATCGGCGTCCTGATCTTCACCGGTCTCACGGCCTATGACACGCAGAAGATCAAGGAAATGTACTATGTCGGCGACGACGGAACGGTTGCGGGCAAGAAGGCGATCATGGGGGCGCTCCGCCTCTATCTCGACTTCATCAACCTGTTCCTGATGCTGCTTCGCCTTATGGGCAATCGCCAGTAGGCACGGCTTCAGGCTAAAGACAGAAGGCGCGGCTTCGTCCGCGCCTTTTTCTTTGGGGCTTGGGATGACGCAGCCCGTTGAAATCCGCTTCGCGACCGAGGCTGATAACGCGGCGATCACCGCGATCTACGGTGAAGCGGTCGCCAACGGCACCGGCAGTTTCGAACTCGAAGGCCCGTCGGAGACGGAGATGGCGGCCCGGTTTGCTTCGCTGAAGGCCGGCAACTTCCCCTTCTTCGTCGCCGAGCGCGACGGCGCCGTGATCGGCTTTGCCTATGCCGGCCCCTATCGCGAGCGCCCGGCCTATCGCTTCACCGTGCAGGACGCGATCTATCTCGCGCCGGAAGCGCGCGGGCAGGGGATCGGCAGGCTGCTCCTGACTGCTTTGATCGCGGAGGCGGGCCGCCGCGGCTTTCGCCAGATGATCGGCATCGTCGGCAATTCGCAGAACCACGCCTCGATCGGCCTTCACCGTTCGCTGGGCTTCGAGGAGGTCGGAACGCTCCGCAATGTCGGCTGGAAGCACGGGCGCTGGCTCGACACCGTGTTCGCCCAGCTCATCCTCGGCGAGGGGGCCGAAGAGCCACCTTCGGAGGGCTAGGCCTTCACGAGCCGGAGGCCGCGGTCGATGGCAAACAGAACCTGTTGCAAATCGTGGCCGCGCTTGAGGATCAGGCCGCCCGCGGCGAGGATCGAATAGGCGCCTTGGCGGCGCGCCAGCTGCGGCTTCTTGACGATGCGGTAGAGCGGCATTTCCGAGGAGCGGCGGAAAATCGAGAACACGGCCTCCTCGCGGCGGTGATCGATCGCATAGTCGCGCCATTCACCGGCAGCGACCTTGCGGCCGTAGACACGCAGGATGGTGTTGATTTCGCGCCGGTCGAAGCGGACTTCCGAGGCGTTTGTATTCGCGGCGGCCCCGCGCTGCCGTTGCGGGCCGCCTAGGCGTTCTTCGTCGTCACGCTCGCTCATGGCGCCTCTGTCCGACGTTGGCGTAATGCCATGATTGCGCCATTTCGGCGGGGTGACAAGCGCCGATGTTCCAGTCCCATCCCCGCCATTCACAATTCCTTAGTTTCGCCTACTTTCAGCCCTTGCAAGGCCATGTTGGACTCCCAATATCCTGACTGTTGCCTCAGACGGTTCGGTTCGGCGGAGCTTCGGTTTTCTCAGCCCCCCAGCCCCCCGGGGTCCTGTCGGACCGGACCACTGATCTTCAGTCCAATGATCCCCAAGGATTCCTAGGCCGGCGCTAGCCGGCCTTCTTTGTTTGTGCCGAGCCTTGAAAGCCTGGGGCCGGCGGGCGATATCACGGCCCGTTCCCTCATCTTCAAGCGCAACGGATCATGGCCGGCACGACTTCCGCGACGACTCCACAGCCTTTCACCGCCGAAGTGGCGCAGCTCCTGCGCCTGATGGTGCATTCGGTCTATTCGGATCGAGAAGTCTTCCTGCGCGAACTGATCTCCAATGCCGCCGATGCCTGCGAACGGCTGCGCGTCGAGGCCCTGGAGAAGCCGGATCTCCTCGGCGACGATCCGGCCTTCCGGATCACGCTGACGCCGGACGAGACCGCGCGCTTGCTCACGATCGAGGACAATGGCGTCGGCATGGACGCCGAAGCGTTGACGCTCAATCTCGGCACCATCGCGCGCTCCGGCACGCGAGCCTTTCTCGAAGCGAAGCCAAACGAAGGAAGCCAGCTCATCGGCCAGTTCGGCGTCGGCTTCTACTCGGCCTTCATGGTCGCCGACGAAGTGGAGGTGATGTCCCGCCCGGTCGGCAGCGACAAGGCCTGGCGCTGGAGGTCCGACGGCAAGGGTACGTTCTCGGTCGAGGAGATCGAGGCCGCAGCCGCGCCGAAGCGGGGCACCCGCGTCATTCTCCATCTCAGCGAGGATGCCAAGGCGTTCGCCGAGCCGGCAACGATCGAGCGCGTCGTCGCGGCCCATTCGGCGCATGTGCCGGTGCCAATCGTTCTCGCTGATGCCGACGGCACGACGAAGGAGTTGACCGACGGCAGTGCGCTGTGGCGGAAGCCGAAGGCCGAGATCGACGCGGCCGCATACACCGAGTTCTACCACCATGTCAGCGGTCAGTATGACGACCCGGCGGTGACGCTGCATTTCCGCGCCGAGGGGCGGCAGGAATATTCCGCGCTCCTGTTCGTGCCGTCGATGAAGCCGTTCGATCTGTTCGATCCCGCGCGCAAGGGGCGAATCAAGCTCTATGTCCGGCGCGTCTTCATTACCGACGAAGCCAACATCCTGCCGGCCTGGCTCCGCTTCGTCCGCGGCGTTATCGATTCGGAGGATTTGCCGCTCAATCTCTCGCGCGAGATGCTGCAGACCAATCCGATGCTGATGCAGATCGGCAAGGGCGCTACCTCGCGTCTCCTCACCGAACTCGAGCGGTTGGCGAAGGACGACAACGAGACCTTCCTCAGCGTGTGGGAAGCCTTCGGGCCGGTGATGAAGGAAGGCCTCTATGAGGACCCCGAACGCCGGGATGCCCTCTTCGCCATAGCTCGGTTCAAGACATCGCGTTCCGGCGACGGCTGGCGCAGCCTCGCCGACTATGTCGCCGACATGAAGGAGAACCAAACGGCGATCTTCTATGCCCTCGGCGACAGCCCGGCGGCGATTGCCGCCAGCCCGCATCTCGAAGGCTTCGCCAAACGTGATGTCGAGGTGCTCTATCTCGCTGATCCGGTCGATGCGTTTTGGGTGCAGACCGCGCTCGGCTTCGAGGGCAAGCCGTTACGCTCGGTGACGCAGGGTACGGCCGATTTGTCAGCGATTGCGGAGACCGAAGCCGACGAGGGCGAGAAGGTCGAACCGGCGCCGAAGGCGGACGTTGCAACGCTTGCCGCCCGCCTCAAGGAAGTCCTTGGCGCGCGCGTCAGCGATGTACGCGCCTCGGATCGGCTGACAGGCAGCGCCGTCTGTCTCGTCGCGTCCGATCAGGGCCCCGACCGGCAACTGGAAAAAATACTCGCGATGCAGCAGCAAGGCATGGCGCGTCAGGCGCCGGTGCTGGAGCTCAATCCACGACATCCGCTGATCAAGGCGCTGGCGCAGAAAGCGCCGGGCGGCGGCGAGGTCATCGACAACGCCGCCTTCGTGCTGTTCGGCCAGGCGTGCATTCTCGAAGGCCAGCCGCCCGCAGACGCGCCGGACTTCGCCCGCCGCGTCGCCAGGCTCCTGGAAGCAAGCCTCGTCTAGTTGAGGTCGTAGGCAGCGACGCCGAGGACTTGCCCTGGCAGGCCGCCGGCATTCTGCTGCAGGATGACGGCGACGCCGTCGGCGCCGGCCTCCGACATCTCCATCAGCGGCAGTTCAATCGCCATCGAATGCCCGCGCCACATGGCGAGCCCGTGCATGTCGAGCACGATGTGATGGTAGGTTACCGTGCGGCCGGCATTCTCACCGCGGGCAATGTCGACAGTGGCGACATCCTTGAACATCACCAGCCACAGCGCGCCCCAAGCGGGAGCGCCATCGACCGCCTCGCCGATATCGACGCGAAGCCCGCCGCTGACCGGAGTGATCGTCATGTCGACGGAAGGCAGGCTGCGCGCCTCAGTGATGGCGTTTTCGATGGCGGCGCGATCGCTGCCGATGACATGCCACTTGCCGTCGATGATCATCTGCGGCGTGTAGACCTGCCCGTCGCCGCGCGCCTGGGCATAGGCGTATTGCCGCTCGGTGTGCTGATGGCGGGCGAAGGTGTCCTCCCAGCCGAGGTAGTTCCAGTAGTCCACCGCGAGCGACAGGGCGATGATGCCATTGCGGTCGACCAGCTCACCCATCAGCGAATCGGCGGGCGGGCAGCTTGAACAGCCCTGGCTTGTGAAGAGCTCAAGCAGAACCGGGCCGGCGGACGCAGAGTTCGCCGACAGCGAAATACCCATGCTGGAGATGACCGCGATCGCTCCAGCGCGAAGCGCTCTTTTCAAGGTCATTACGGCAGCCCGATTGCACACGGAGGGCCCGCATATGGCATTGAACCCACCCTCATGTCGGCAACGCTATGGCTGCCCCCCCAGGCGCGCCAGTCACTTTCGGTTGACAGCAACCCCTTGTGATCCCCCGTTCAGGCGGCCGCCAGACGACGTAGCATGAATGGCAGAATGCCGCCATTCCGGTAGTACTCCAGTTCGTCTTCCGTATCGATGCGGCAAAGCAGCGAGACTGTCTGCTCGGTCCCGTCGGAAGCGGTGATGCGCGCCGCCAGCGTGCAGCGCGGCGAGATGTCGGAAAGGCCGGCAATGCTGACGCTTTCGTCGCCCTTGAGGCCAAGCGACTGCCAGGAGACGCCTTCCTCGAAGGTGAGCGGCAACACGCCCATGCCGACGAGGTTGGAGCGGTGGATGCGCTCGAAGGATTGCGCGATGACGGCGCGGACGCCGAGGAGGCGCGTTCCCTTCGCCGCCCAGTCGCGTGACGATCCGGTGCCGTATTCGCGCCCGGCGAAAACGACGAGCGGCATGCCATCGCTGCGGTAGCGCATCGCCGCGTCGAAGATTGGCATCTCCTCGCCGGTGGGCTGGTATTTGGTGACGCCGCCTTCGGTGCCGGGCAGCATCTGATTCTTGATGCGGATGTTGGCGAAGGTGCCGCGCATCATCACTTCGTGGTTGCCGCGGCGAGCGCCGTAGGAATTGAAATCGACCGGGCGGACCTGATGCTCGACGAGATAGGTGCCGGCGGGACCGTCGGCCTTGATCGAGCCGGCCGGCGAGATGTGGTCGGTGGTGATGGAGTCCTGAAACAGGCCGAGGATGCGCGCGTCGGCGATGTCGTCGATCGGCGCCGGCTCGGATGTAATGCCGTCAAAATAGGGCGGGTTCTGCACATAGGTCGAGCCCATCCGCCAGTCGTAGGTCTTGCCGTCGCCAACGGCGATACCGCGCCAAAGATCGTCGCCCTTGAAGACGTCGCCATAGCGCGAGGCGAACATCTGCGGCGTGACGACGCTGCGGACGAGATCGGCAATTTCGGTTGGGTTCGGCCAGAGGTCCTTGAGATAGACCGGGTGACCGTCGGAGCCTCGGCCGATCGGGTCCTTGGTGATGTCGATGCGCATCGAGCCGGCCAACGCATAAGCGACGACAAGCGGGGGGGAGGCGAGATAGTTCGCGCGCACGTCGGGGTTCACGCGGCCTTCGAAATTGCGGTTGCCGGAGAGCACCGAGCAGACGACGAGGTCGTGTTCGCTGATCGTCTCGGAGATCGGTTCGGCGAGCGGGCCGGAATTGCCGATGCAGGTGGTGCAGCCATAGCCGACGAGACCGAAGCCGAGCGCGTCGAGATCGTCGGTGAGACCGGCGGCGGCGAGATAGTCGGTCACGACCTGGCTGCCCGGCGCCAGCGACGTCTTCACCCAAGGCTGGACGTCGAGGCCGCGGCGGCGCGCATTGCGGGCGAGGAGGCCTGCGGCAATCAGCACCGACGGGTTCGAGGTGTTGGTGCAGGAGGTGATGGCGGCGATGACGACGTCACCGTCGGCGAGATGGTAGTCGACGCCGTCGACCGGCTTGCCCCCGCGCTTCATGCCGTCGTCGAGGAAATGGCCGTCGGCGCTCGTGTCGGCGCCGGTCGCGCCTTCGCCGACGAATTCGGATTCCTCCGTACTCTTGGGCAGGGAAGCCGGATCGATCCGGCCGCCGCGAATGTCCTTGAGCGCTTTGGCGAAGGACGGCGCCGCATCGGACAAGGCGACGCGGTCCTGCGGGCGCTTGGGGCCGGCGAGGGAGGGCTCGACGCTGGCGAGATCGAGCTGCAGCGTGTCGGTGTAGGCTGGCTCCGCGCTCGGATCGCGCCACAGGCCCTGCGCCTTGGCATAGGCTTCGACGAGGGCAATGCGGAGCGGATCGCGGCCGGTGGCGGTGAGATAGTCGATGGTATCGGCGTCGACCGGAAAGAAGCCGCAGGTCGCGCCATATTCCGGCGCCATGTTGGCGATGGTGGCCTGATCCTCGAGCGAGAGGTGGTCGAGGCCGGGGCCGAAGAACTCGACGAACTTGCCGACGACGCCGTGCTTCCTCAGCATCTGCGTCACGGTGAGGACGAGATCGGTAGCGGTCGTGCCCTCGGGCAGCCGGCCGATGATGCGCACGCCGACGACGTCGGGGATGAGCATTGAGATCGGTTGGCCGAGCATGGCCGCTTCGGCCTCGATGCCGCCGACGCCCCAGCCGAGCACCGAGAGGCCGTTGATCATCGTCGTATGGGAATCGGTGCCGACCAGCGTGTCGGGATAGGCGAGGGTGCGGTCGCCTTCCTCCAGCGTCCAAACGGTTTGTGCCAGATATTCGAGATTGACCTGATGGCAGATGCCGGTGCCGGGCGGCACGACGCGGAAATTGTCGAAGGCTTGCTGGCCCCAGCGCAGGAACTCGTAGCGCTCGCGGTTGCGCTCATATTCGCGCTCGACATTGCGCTGGAAGGCCTGCGGGTTGCCGAAATGGTCGACCATCACGGAGTGGTCGATGACGAGGTCGACCGGCACGAGCGGATTGACCTTGTCGGGATCGCCGCCGAGCGCGGTCATGGCATTGCGCATCGCGGCAAGGTCCACCACGGCGGGAACGCCGGTGAAATCCTGCATCAGAACGCGCGCCGGGCGGAAGGCGATCTCGCGCTCGCTGGTCCGCTTGTCGAGCCAGGCGACGATCGCCTTGATATCGTCCTTGGTGACCGTGCGGCCGTCCTCGTGGCGCAAGAGGTTCTCGGCCAGCACCTTCAGCGAATAGGGGAGACGCGACAAGCCGGCGAGGCCGTTCGCCTCGGCATCGGGCAGGCTGAAATAGTCGAACTCGCGCCCACCGACGCTGAGCGTCTTGCGGGCTTTGAAACTGTCGAGAGAGGAAGCTGCGCTCACGGACGATCCTTGGCAAAGAAGACGGCGGCCTGCCCGGATGTCGGCAGAGCAGGTCTGGACTTGGAGAGGCCCGGGACAGGCTGTCGATCGAGATGCAAATCTCGAGCCCCAAGAGGTTGTCGGGCTTATAGGAAACTATGCTATCGAGAGCCAGACGAACAGGAATGCCAGTGCCGCATCGCTCCCACCCGCTTCCCCTAGCAAAGTCCCGGCCAAGGCCTCGCCTATGCGGTTGAGCGGGACGGGGCTTGCCTCCGAACGCGGTGGGCGGCCGGTATTCGACAATCTGTCCTTCGCCATCGGCGACGGTGATCTCCTCACCGTGACCGGCCCCAACGGCGCCGGCAAATCGACGCTGCTGCGCATCATCGCCGGCTTCCTGCCGCAGACCGAAGGCGAGATCGTCCTCGACCCCGATCCGGACGGCCCGCGCGGTATCGCGATGCATTATCTCGGTCATCGCGACGGTCTGAAATCGGCGATGACGGTCCGCGAGAATATCGTCTTCTGGCGGAAGACGGCCGGGGAAACCGGCTTGTCGCCGATGGAGGCGCTGGAGCGGGTCCGCCTGCCGCATCTTATCGACCTGCCCGCCGGCTATCTTTCGGCTGGGCAGAAGCGCCGCGTGGCGATCTCCCGTCTTCTTGCCGTGCAACGGCCGATTTGGCTGCTCGACGAGCCGACCGCGGCGCTTGATGCCCAATCGGAAGGCGAACTCGGCGGCATCATCGGCGAGCACATCGAAGGCGGCGGCATGGTGATCGCGGCAACGCACCTCAAGCTGCCCATCGCGGCGACGCAGAACATCGTGCTGGGAGCAGGCGGTTGAAGGCCTTCCTTGCCGTCACCTGGCAGACCGTCATCCTTTCCTATCGCGTCGGCGGCGGCGCTCTGGTCGGCGTCCTGTTCTTTCTGTCGGTGCTCGTAGTCGTGCCCTTCGGCGTCGGGCCGGACCTCAACCTCCTTGCCCGCATCGGGCCGGCGCTGTTGTGGATCGGCGCACTGCTGGCGACGCTGCTTGGCCTAGATCGCCTCTTCCAGGAAGACCGCGACGACGGCAGTCTCGACCAGCTCATCTTGTGCGGCCTGCCGCTTGAAGCGACCGTCCTCGCCAAGGCGCTCGGCCATTGGGTCGCCACCGGCCTGCCCCTTGTCGTGGCGACGCCCGTCTTCTCGCTGCTCGTTAATCTGCAGGCCGATGCGATCGGTACGGTGACGCTGACGCTCCTCGTCGGCACGCCGGCGCTGACGCTGATCGGTGCGATCGGGTCGGCCATGATGGTGGCGCTCCGCCGCGGCGGCATGATGATCGCTGTGCTGATCCTGCCTTTCACCATCCCGACGCTGATCTTCGGCGTTGCCGCCGACAATGCCGTGATCGTCGGGCCGAATTCGTTCAGCCAGCCCTTCCTGTTCCTGATTGCGTTGACGCTGATCGCCCTCGTCATCGGTCCGGTCGCGGGCGCGGCGGCAATTCGCGCCGCCCAGGACTGACTTGAAGTTGAAAGCGCGGTAAAAGCAGACTAATTGACCGCGTTCTCAACAGGGCGCACACTATCACATTCGCCCTTTGTCGCCCGAAAGAAGGCCCAACATGGCCCTGATCCAACTCGCTAATCCGACGCGCTTTCTCAACATCAGCGGCAAGGTCCTGCCCTGGGTCTGGGGCGTCTCGCTCATCCTGGTCGTCGCCGGCCTTTATTATGCCTTTCCGGGGTCGCCGGCCGCCGACAATGTCGGCGAGACCGTGCGTCTCATGTATGTGCATGTGCCGGCCGACTGGCTCGCCATGCTGACCTACGGCCTGATGGCGCTCGCGGCACTCGGTACGCTGGTCTGGCGCCATCCGCTGGCAGACGTCACCGCCAAGGCCGCCGCCCCGATCGGCGCCGCCTTCACTTTCCTCGGCCTCTTCACCGGCATGGTTTGGGGCAAGCCGGCCTGGGGCACCTATTGGGTCTGGGACGCGCGCCTGACGTCGTTCCTCATCCTCTTCATTGTCTATCTCGGCCTGATCGCCGTGTGGCGCACGAGCGACGATCAGGGCCGCGCCGGCCGCGTCGTCGCCGTTCTTGACTCTCGTCGGCCTCGTGTTGCTGCCGGTCATCCACTACTCAGTGTCGTGGTGGAACACGCTGCATCAGCCGGCCGGTCTCCTCGAGGGCGACACGGACTCGGCCTTCCTGCCGCCGCTCTTCCTCATGCTCGGCGGCTATTCCTTCCTTTTCATCAGCCTGCTGCTGACGCGGATGCGCGCCGAGATCTTCGGCCGTCGCCTGCGGACAATGCAGCTCAGCGCTGCCAACGCGGAGGCGTGATCCATGGAGCTCGGTCAGAACGCCGGCTACATCATCGCCGGATATCTCGTTTCCTTCGCCGTCATCGCCGGCCTCGTCGTCTTCTCGATGGCGGCTAGCCGCCGCACGCAGGCTCGGATCGAAGAGCTTGAGGCCCGTGGCGTGCGCCGCCGCTCCGACAAGAAGGCCGCCGCGACCGTCGCCGACCAGGGGAGCAAGGTTTGACGGAAGCCAAATCCGGCCTCGAGCCTGAGGCCGGGAAGGGGGAGAGGCCCAGTGCCGGACGGCGCTGGCTGGTCTTTGCGCCGCTCGGCATCTTCGTCATTCTCGTCGTCGCCTTCGGCGTTCTCATCTACACCGGCCGAAACACTGAGGACCTGCCCTCGGCGCTTATCAATCAGCCGGCGCCGGAGTTCGACCTGCCGCCGCTCGAGGGGCTCGCGTTTGCCGATGGCACGCCGGTTCCCGGCTTCAGCAGTCAAACGCTGATGGGCCAGGTGACGGTGGTGAATGTCTGGGCGTCCTGGTGCGTGCCGTGCCGGCAGGAGCATCCCTTTGTCGAGGAACTGGCGGCTGACCCGCGTTTCCCGGTCTATGGCATCGATCACACGGACACGACCAACGGAGCCCTGCAATTCCTTGCCGAACAGGGCAATCCTTATGACGCCGTTGGCGTCGATCCGCGCCAGCGCGTTTCGATCGACTGGGGCGTCTATGGCGTCCCCGAAACCTTCATCGTCGACCGCAACGGCATCATCCGCCACAAGGTGGTTGGACCGATCAACGAGGACAGGCTGCAGAACGAAGTCATGCCCGTGATCGAGCAATTGCTGGCCGAAGGGACCAGCGGCAACTAGTCCGGCTTGACATCGAGGGGTCGCATCAAGATATTGCGCGCCAATTCGGGCGACGCTTGATGGCGGCCCGATTTTTCGTTTCCACGACTGAGAAGCCCGCCCTTCGAGGCGACGCTGAACACAACGAGTGAAAAAAGATGTTCGCAGTCATCAAAGCCGGCGGCCGGCAATACCGCGTCGCCGCCAATGACGTCATCGAGATCGACCGGATCACCGGCGATGTCGGCGATTCCATCGCTTTCGATCAGGTCCTGATGCTGGGCGGCCCCGACGGGGCCAAGCTTGGCGATCCGGTTGTGGCCGGTGCTTCGGTTGCGGCGGAAGTCGTCGAGCATCGCCGCGGTGGCAAGATCCTGGTCTTCAAGAAGCGCCGCCGTAAGAACTCGCAGCGCACCCACGGCCATCGCCAGCATCTGACGCTGGTGCGGATCACCGACATCCTGACCGACGGCAAGGCAGCGCCGAAGAAGGCGGCAGCCAAGCCGAAGGCAAAGGCCGAAGAGCCCGCGCCGGCCGCTCAGGCGGAAGCGCCGGCCGCCAAGGCCGCTGCGCCGCTGGAGGCGATCTTCACGCCGCCGGCAGGCGAGCCGGATGATCTGAAGAAGATCAGCGGCGTCGGCAAGGTGCTGGAAGGCAAGCTGAATTCGCTCGGCATCACGCGCTTCGACCAGATTGCTGCGTTCACTGCCGAGGACATCGCCAAGGTCGATGAGCTCTTGAACTTCAAGGGCCGCATCGAGCGCGAAGATTGGATCGCCCAGGCGACTGAGCTCGCCAAGGGCGACAAGGCCTAGGAGAACCAACCATGGCACATAAGAAAGCGGGCGGTTCGTCTCGGAACGGTCGCGACTCCGCGGGCCAGCGCCTCGGCGTCAAGAAGTTCGGCGGCCAGCAGGCCATTGCCGGCAACATCATCATCCGCCAGCGCGGGACGAAATGGCACCCGGGCAGCGGTGTCGGCCTCGGTCATGACCACACCATCTTCGCCACCGTCAACGGCGTCGTTGAATTCAAGACCAAAGCTGGCGGCCGCACCTATGTGTCGGTGATCCCGGCCGAAGCCGCGGAATAACGTACCTCCGTTCGTCCCCGCGAAGGCGGGGACCCAGGCGGTCCCTTCGCAATTTGGATTCCCGCCTTCGCGGGAACGAACGGTTATGATGGGCCGACGGCAGAGTCTGGCGCCATGAAGTTTCTCGATCAGGCCAAGGTCTATATCCGCTCCGGCGATGGCGGCGCGGGTGCGGTCTCGTTTCGCCGCGAGAAATTCCTCGAATTCGGCGGTCCCGACGGCGGCAATGGCGGCCGTGGCGGCGATGTCGTCGTCGAGGCGGTCGATGGCCTCAACACCCTCATCGACTACCGCTATCAGCAGCATTTCAAGGCGAAGACCGGCGGCCACGGCATGGGCCGCAATCGCACCGGAGCGGGCGGCGCCGATGTCGTCCTCAAGGTGCCGGTCGGGACGCAGATATTCGAGGAAGACAACGAGACACTGATCGCCGATCTCACAGAAATCGGCCAGAAGGTCGTCCTTGCCCGCGGCGGCAATGGCGGCTTCGGCAACCTTCATTTCACGACCTCGACCAACCGCGCGCCGCGCCGCGCCAATCCCGGCCTCGAAGGCCAGGAGCGCTGGATCTGGCTGCGCCTGAAGCTGATTGCCGACGTCGGCCTGGTCGGCCTGCCTAATGCCGGCAAGTCGACCTTCCTTGCCGCCGTGACGGCGGCGAAGCCGAAGATTGCCGACTATCCCTTCACGACGTTGCATCCCGGCCTTGGCGTTGCCTCGGTCGACGGGCGCGAGTTCGTCATTGCCGACATTCCCGGCCTGATCGAGGGCGCGCATGAGGGCGCCGGCATCGGCGACCGCTTTCTCGGCCATATCGAGCGCTGCCGTGTGATTCTGCATCTCGTGGACGGCACCGGCGAGGATGTTGCCGCCGCCTATCGCACCGTGCGCAGCGAGCTTGAGGAATATGGTCACGGGCTCGCCGAGAAGGACGAGATCGTTGCCCTCTCCAAAGCCGATGCGATCGATCCGGATGAGCTTCCGGGCAAGGTCGCGGCCTTGAAGAAGGCGGCGAAGCGGAAGCCGATGGCCCTCTCGGCCGTCGCCGGCGCCGGCGTTCCGGAGGTGTTGCGGGCCATTGCCAAGGCCGTTGCCTCCGACAAGAAGGCCGAAGCCGAGCGCGAGGCGGTGCCCGCTGCGTCATGGCGGCCGTGACGCCTCGCTTGTGAGCCTGCCGCGGTCAGGGTAAGTGCTGCCCGCATCTCAACCCACCGGTGCCACCGTGAGCCGCAAGCCGGAAGATTTCCGCCGCATCGTCGTCAAGATCGGATCGTCGCTTCTCGTCGATCGCGCGACCGGTCAGCTCAAGGCTGACTGGCTGGCGGCGCTCGCCGAAGATATCGCGGCGCTCGCCGCCGACGGCCGCGACGTCCTCGTCGTCTCGTCGGGCGCCATCGCCCTTGGCCGCGGCGTACTCGGCCTCGGCTCCGGCAAGCTCAAGCTCGAGGAGGGGCAGGCGGCCGCTGCCGTGGGGCAGATTGCACTCGCCAGGGCGTGGTCGCAGGTTCTTGGCGATCGCGGCATCGTCGCCGGCCAGATTCTGCTGACGATCGGCGACACCGAGCAGCGCCGCAACTACCTCAACGCGCGCTCGACGGTGACGACGCTGCTGAAGCTTCGCGCCATTCCGGTGATCAACGAGAACGACACGGTGGCGACGAGCGAGATCCGCTTCGGCGACAATGACCGCCTCGCCGCCCGCGTGGCGACCATGATGAGCGCCGATTTGCTGGTGCTGCTGTCGGACGTCGACGGGCTCTATTCCGCCCCGCCGGTTGCAAACCCCGACGCCCGCTTCATCGAGCTGGTCGAGCGGGTGACGCCGGAAATCGAGGCGATGGCGGGCGTTGCCGAGACCGAACTATCCCGTGGCGGTATGAAGACCAAGGTCGAGGCCGCGCGGATCGCGACCACCGCCGGCACCACGATGGTGATTGCCGACGGTCATCGGCTGCATCCCCTCGCGGCTATTACCGGTGGGAGCCGCTGCACCTGGTTCCTGGCCGAGATGAAGCCTGGGGCTGCGCGCAAGAAATGGATTTCGGGGCATCTCAAAACTTACGGCGCCGTGATTATCGACGCTGGCGCCGCGCGCGCCCTGCGCAGCGGCAAGAGCCTGTTGCCGGCCGGGGTGACCGGCATCGAGGGAACGTTCCAGCGCGGCGATGCTATCCGCATCGTAGGCCCCGAGGGTGAGGAGATCGGGCGTGGGCTGATTGCCTTCGACGCCGCCGACGCCGATCGGATTCGTGGCCGCAACAGTGCGGAAATCGAGACGATACTGGGCTATGCGGGGCGACCGGAAATGGTGCACCGCGACGACATGGTCCTCGGTGGTCTCTAGCTTGGCGGAAGGGGCCGGTCCGTCGACGGGGGTCGCATTGGCCAGGCCGTCTGCGCCTAGATAGACGGCGAGGATCTTGACCGGCGCGTCGCCATGATTGGTGGCGTTGTGCGGCCACTGGAAGGCCTCCATGAAGGAGTCTCCGGCGACCATGTGCCGGACGCCCTCAGTCCCGTAGTCAACGTCCACCTCGCCTTCGAGGATGTAGACGAAGAGCGGCACGTCGTGGATGTGCCAGCCGGTGTCCCCGCCGGGCGGGATGGTAACGATCGCCGCCGTCACCTCAGGGGTGCCGGCAGGATAGGCGATGGTCTGGCCGATGATGGTCTGATTGCCGGAAAAAAGCGGCGTGAGAAGGTTCTGATATTGGCTGGGCTGTGGGGCGTTGGACTGCGCCAGGGCGGGCGTGCCGACCAGGGCGATTGCCAAGAACGCCGCAGCGCCGGCCATACGCAACTCAACCATTACGGGAACTCCAGACAAAAACGCGCTACGAAGAGTCCCGGACTAGAGTGGCCGATCAGGGTAAACAGAGCCTTGACGCCGCGACGAAAAACTTGCCCCCGCCGTCTCGACGGCGCGATGGTGGCACCCCTTCGGGGGCGGCGCCGTTGTTGATTGGCGGTCGGGAGCGTGCCAAACAGCTTGCCTCCCGGAACGTTTCGTTCGGGAAGGGATTTTGACCATGGCCGTTGCCAACCTCATTGTTGATCGTGAGACGCCGGGCCTTTCGGCGCACGAGCTTGCCGAAGCTATGGGCGAGCTTGGCCAGGCTGCGCGCCGCGCCGCGGCCGAGTTGGCGGCTGCCTCGACGGAGACGAAGAACACGGCGCTTCGCGCCATGGCTGAGGCGATCCGCCGAAACGCGGCGTCGATCCTTGCGGCCAATGCGGCCGATCTTGAAGCCGCCGAGGCGGGCGGCATGCCCGATGCCTTCCGTGATCGCCTGACGCTCAACGAGCAGCGGGTCGAGGCGATGGCGACCGGCGTCGAGGAGATTGCCGCGCTGCCCGACCCGGTCGGGTCGGTGCTGGCCGCCTGGGATCGCCCGAACGGATTGCGGATCGAGCGCGTGCGCACGCCTCTCGGCGTCATCGGCGTCATCTATGAGAGCCGCCCCAATGTCACGGCCGATGCCGGGGCGCTGTGCCTTAAGGCCGGCAATGCGGTGATCCTGCGTGGCGGTTCGGAATCGCAGCGCTCGTCGGCCGCCATCGGCGAATGTCTGCGCGAGGGATTGCGGGCCGGCGGGTTGCCGGAGGCGGCGATCCAATTGGTGCCGACGCAGGATCGCGCCGCGGTCGGTCACATGCTGCGCGGGCTCGGCGGCAATATCGACGTTATTGTGCCACGCGGCGGCAAGAGCCTCGTCGGCCGTGTGCAGAGTGAGGCCTCGGTGCCGGTCTTTGCCCATCTCGAAGGCGTCTGCCACGTCTATGTCGATGCGAAGGCCAATCTGGAGATGGCGAAGGAGATCGTCGTCAACGCCAAGATGCGCCGCACCGGCATTTGTGGCGCCGCCGAGACGCTGCTGGTCGATCGGGCGGCGGCCGAAACGCATCTGAAGCCAATCCTCGACGCCCTACATCAGGCGGGCTGCGCCATCCGCGGCGACGACGCCGTACTCGCCGCGGTCGGCTATGCCGATGTGGCGTCGGAGGCCGACTGGTCGACGGAGTATCTCGACGCCATCATTTCGGCCCGCTTGGTCGACGGTGTCGACGCGGCGGTCGAGCACATCGCCCGCTACGGCACGCAGCACACCGATTGCATCGTCACTGACGATCAGGCGACGGCGGAACGGTTCCTGGAACGGGTCGACAGCGCCATCGTCCTTCACAACGCCTCGACGCAGTTCGCCGATGGCGGCGAGTTCGGCATGGGCGCGGAAATCGGCATCGCCACGGGCAAGCTCCATGCGCGCGGTCCGATCGGTGTCGAGCAGCTAACGGTGTTCAAATACCGCGTCAGGGGTTCCGGCCAGACGCGGCCATAGTGGGTCCAAGAGTCATGCGTATTCATTCGGTCTTTCCCGTCGCCTCATTGTTTGTGGCTGCCATCCTCGCGGTGGCGCCGGTCAATCTCGCCTTGGCGCAGTCGACGGTCGATGCTGCGGTTGAAGCGCTGGACGCCCGCGACTTCGAAACGGCGCTCGCCATTCTGCAGCCGCTCGCCGACGCCGGCGATCCGATGGCAATCTACTATCTCGGCGACATGTACCGGCTCGGCTACGCCGTCGATCCGGATGTCGTCCATGCAGCCGACCTCTACACCCAGGCTGCAGAAGCGGGTGTTCCCGAAGCCCAGGACACGCTGGCCCTGATGTATCTGCGCGGCATGGGCGTCGAGCAGGATGCGACGCAGGCGGTCTATTGGCTGCAGCAGGCGGCCGATCAGGCTTATGGTCCCGCCGAGGTCGCGCTCGGCCTTCGCTATCTCAACGGCGAAGGCGTCGACAAGGATGTCGACGTGGCCCTGCAATGGTTCCACACCGCGGCCGACCAAGGCCTGCCCGAGGCGCAGTATCAGCTCGGCCTGATGTATGCGACCGGCAATGGCGTCGAGCAGGACTACGCGCAGGCAGTGGCCTGGACGCAGCTGGCGGCCGATCAGGGCTTCCTTGCGGCGCACTACAATCTCGGCGTCGCCTATGAGGCAGGGCAGGGCGTGGAGGCCGATCCGATCCAGGCCTTCTTCCACTTCGCGGTCGCCTACGTCATGTCCGGCCAAGGGCAGGACGGCCCGATCTTCCCGGCGCTGAATGATGCCGCCCAGGCGCTGACCCGGGAGCAGCAACAGCAAGGTCTCGCCGACGCAAGGGCTTGGATCGACGCCCATACTGCAGGCCCGGCGAACTAGGCCCCGATTTGCCGTTTTCGCTTCCGCCTCATGCACGAGGCATGCGGATCGGGCTGTTCGGCGGCTCGTTCGACCCGACGCATCGCGGTCACGTGACGGCGAGCGAGACGGCGCGCCATCTCCTCGGCCTGGATCAGGTCTGGTGGCTGGCGACGCCTGGCAATCCGCTGAAGGGGCACGGGCCGAGCGAGAGCCTTGCCGAGCGCATCGAAACGGCGCGGGCGATGACCCAGGGTCGGCATATCAGCGTCACCGGCATCGAAGCCGAGATCGGCACCCGCTACACGGCCGATACCGTCGCCTGGCTGAAACGCCGGCTCAAATCGGTGTCGCTGGTGTGGATCATGGGCGCCGACAATCTCGTTGGCTTCCACCGTTGGCATGGATGGCAGCGTCTCGCCGCAGAGGTGCCGATCGCCGTTGTCGATCGCCCCGGCAGCACGCTGCCGGCTCTCTCGGCGCCCGCGGCGCGGCAACTTGGGCGTTGGCGCATCCCGGAGCGATTGGCCGCAACATTGCCCGATCGGCGGCCGCCCGCCTGGGTTTTTCTGCACGGACCGCGGATTGCTCTGTCGTCAACGGAGCTGCGGCAGTACCGCCAAAGAAAAGCCTCGTCTTGAAACCTTCACCAATTCGCCCTTATGTTTCTGATGGCGAGCCAATGGGTTCGCGCTCATTGCCGCCCTTGCGGGCGGCGTCAGGGTGAGGAAAGAGGAACAACCACTGACACCGGCAATGCAGCCAGGTAGCGCCGTCAAGGCTACCAAAAGTGCTCCGCGATTGAGTTCGCTGACAGTCCCGGACACCCTTACTCAGGTCCTCAAGAGCCTCGAAGACGCCAAGGCTGAGGACATCGTCTCCATCGATATCACCGGCAAATCGCCTCTGAGCGACGCTATGGTCGTTGCTTCGGGCCGGTCGCACCGCCATGTCGGCGCGATCGCGGATCGTTTGATTGCCGATCTGAAAAAGGGAATCGGCGCAACGCCGCGGGTCGAAGGCCTGCCCAATTGCGACTGGGTTCTGATCGATGCAGGCGACGTCATCATCCACGTGTTCCGGCCCGAGGTCCGCAGCTTCTACAATCTCGAGAAGATGTGGCAGGTGGATGCCGTAGCGGCACCGCAGATCGTTCCCGTCTGAGCGGACGGCACCAATGAGGGTCTCGATCCTCGCAGTCGCGCGGCTGCGTGCGGGACCCGAGCGCGACCTTTGCGAGCGCTATCTGGAACGGGCCCAGCAGCTTGCCGGCCCGCTCGGTTTCAAGCTCACCATCCGTGAAATCCAACAGAGCCGGAAACCACGTGCGCCTGACCGGTGCGACGAGGAAGGGCAGTCGATCGGCGCTGCGCTGCCGGAGGGCGCCATTGTCGTTGCTCTCGACGAGCGGGGCAAAGCATTACCCAGCGCCGATTTCGCGACGCAGATCGGGGCTTGGCGGGACAATGGCGTCGCCGAGCTTGCCTTCGTCATCGGCGGCCCGGACGGGCTGGCGCCGGCGATTGGCGCCAGGGCCGACCTCATGCTCGCCTTCGGCAAGATGAGCTGGCCGCATCAGCTGGCGCGGGCCATGTTGCTGGAACAGATCTATCGTGCGCTGACGATCCTGACCGGCCATCCCTATCATCGCGTCTGAGCCAGTCGCTCTCCCGCCCAATTCAGCCCTATAACGCTGCCGAGATGATCAGCCGCCGCTCCTGCCGGCCCACGGCCCCGATCCGCACGCTCCTCCGCCTGGTGGCGCCGCTGGCATTGATGGTCGTTGCCGGCTCCGCCCTCGCACAGGATGCGCCCGCCGACGGGGCGCAGGCCAATTGGCAGGCCGACCTCGATGCGGTCCTGCAGCAGATCGAGGTGACCCAGGACCGGCGCGACGAACTCCAGCAGGAAGTCGACAATCTCGACCAGGACCGCGCCGCGCTGAACCAGGATCTGATCGAAACCAACCAGCGCATTCAGGATCTGGAGGGCCAATTCGACGCGATCGAGCAGCGGCTGAGCGAACTGGCGGCGCAGGAAGACGGCGTCCGGGCGCAGCTGGGCGCCCGCCGCGACGTCCTCGCCGAGGTCCTGGCCGCCTTGCAGCGCATGGGCCAGGCGCCGCCGCCGGCGATGATCATCGAGCCGGAGGATGCGCTCGCGGCCGTGCGCGGGGCCATTCTCCTCGGCGCCGTGGTGCCGGAGATCAGGGGTGAGGCCGAGGCCCTGTTGACCGACATCGAGCAACTGGTCGCGCTGCGCCAGGAGCAGGAGGATGAGCGCCAGCGCATCGTCGACGCGGCCACTCAAATGGCGGACGAGCAGGAACGGCTGCAGCTCCTTATCGCGGAAAGGCAGCAGACGCTCGACCAGACCAACGACACGTTGCAGGCGGAGCAGGATCGGCTCGGCACGCTGGCGGCGATGGCCAACACTCTCGAAGATTTGATAGCCAATTTCGACGAGGGTACGCCCGCCGACACCGCGGTTGCCGCCGCGCCGGCGCCGATCGAGCCCGGAACGCCGGACTTCCTGGGCGATGCGGATCGGATCGCCCCGGCAGTGGCGTTTGGGACGGCGCAGCATCTGCTGCCGCGGCCGGCCAATGGCGACCTCGTCACGGGGTTTGGCGAGGATGATGGTCTGGGCGGACGGACGGCGGGGATCTCCATCGCCACGCGCCCTGGGGCGCGCGTTTCCTCGCCTGCCGATGGCTGGATCGAATTCGCCGGCCCCTACCGTTCCTATGGCAATCTTTTGATTCTCAACGCCGGGGATGGCTACCGGATCGTCATGTCCGGTATGGATACTATCGACGTGCAGCGCGGTCAGTTTGTGCTTGCCGGCGAGCCGGTCGGGGCGATGCGTTCGACCCGGGTGGCCGCTGCCGACAACGTCGTCGCCCTAGGCACCGATCGGCCGGTGCTCTATGTAGAATTCCGCAAAGACGGGGATTCGATCGATCCGACCCCTTGGTGGGCGGATCCCTACTAACGCAACAAGGTTGGCGTATGTTTCGTAAACTCTCGTTTCTGGCGACAGGCGTTGTGCTTGGCGCCGCAGTGGTCATTGGCGTCACGCAGCAAGCGTTGGTGACGAGCACCCCGGCTCAAGCCCAAACATCCTCCACCTACCGACAGCTCAATCTCTTCGGCGATATTTTCGAGCGCATCCTCGCCGACTATGTCGACGAAAAGACGGACCAGGAACTGATCCAGGCTGCCATCCAGGGCATGATCGGTATCCTGGATCCGCACTCGCAATACTACACGCAGGACCAGTTTCAGGCGTTCCAGGCCGATCTCACCGGTCAGTTCGGCGGTCTCGGCCTCGAAGTGACGAAGGAAAACGGCGCTGTGCATGTGGTGACGCCGATCGACGGCACGCCTGCTGCTGCAGCGGGCGTTCTCGCCGGCGACGAAATTACCGCCATCGATGGCCAAGACACGCAGGACATGACGCTCGACGAGGCGGTCGACCTCATGCGCGGCGATCCCGGCACGGACATCACCATTACGATCCGTCGCGAGGGCCTCGACGACCAGTTCCCCGTCACCATCACTCGCGCGATCATCCACGCGCCGCAGGTGCGCACGCAGGTGTTCGACAACATCGCCTATATCCGACTCACGGTGTTCGGTACGCAGACGCAGGGCGAATTCATCGCCGCGATCGACGACCTCATCGCGCAGATCGGTGGCGATAACATCACCGGCTTCATCCTCGACCTCCGCAACAATGGCGGCGGCTCGCTGGACACGGCGATCTCGATCGCCGACGACTTCCTGGAGCAGGGCGAAATCGTCTCAACGCGCGGCCGCAATCCGCAGGACACGCAGCGCTATGACGCGCATGCGGGCGACGAGACCGGCGGTCGGCCGATGATTGTGCTGGTCAATGGCGGTTCGGCGTCGGCTTCGGAAATTCTGGCGGGCGCACTGCAGGATCATCGCCGGGCGACGATCATCGGGACGCAGTCCTACGGCAAGGGCTCGGTGCAGACGATCTTCCCGCTCGGCTCAGATCTCGGCGCCATTCGCCTGACGACGGCGCGCTATTACACGCCGTCCGGCCGGTCGATCCAGGACGTTGGCATTACGCCGGACATCGTCGTCGATCAGCCGCTGCCGCAATCGATGCTCGACCTCATGGGCAACGATACGCCGGTCGATGACAATGGCGATCCGATCACCACGTTCGACGTCATTCCGCTCGACCCGACGGAGGATACGCAGCTTCAATTCGCCCTGCAGCTCATGCGCGGCGAAATCACCGATCCTGCCTATCCGCCTCCGCCGGAAGCCAACCTGCCGAACTAGTGGGAGGGGCGGCCCACGATCGTCACAATTTTCGATAAGATCGGACTCGAATCGGAAATGACAGACGATCTCAGCAAACCTCTTCTGGGAACCGGCCGTCAGCGCAAGGGACCGAACCCGGTCGCCATTGCGCTGACGCTGCTGGCCGCCGTGCTGGCCGGCATCGCGATCTGGGTGATGATCGACAGCGCGCCGAAATTCTCGGCGGCCCAGACCGAATTCGAAAACCAAGCGGCCGCTGCCGATACGACGAATGGCGAGGTGGTGATCCGCGCTGCCGATGATGCGGAGCTGTCCGGCGTCATCATCACCACGCCTGACGGCGTTCAACTCAACGGCAATGCGCCAGCCAACACCGCAACGGACCCCGTTGCCCTATCGGCGACGCCCGATCCGGCTCTGCTGGAGCCGGGCCCCTACGGTCCGCTGCCGACGATCGCCGATAGCGGCCTGCGGCCGTTCGATGCCTATGCACGGCCGGAGTCGGCCCTCAGCGCCGGACAGACGCGCATAGCCATCGTCGTCGGCGGGATCGGCATCAACCAGGCCGGCACGGAGCTGGCGTTGCAACAGCTGCCCCCGGAAGTGACGCTGGCGCTCGCGCCCTATGGCGACAACCTCGCCACCTGGGCGGCGACGGCGCGCCAGGCCGGACATGAGCTTCTGCTGCAGGTGCCTTTCGAGCCGCTCGACTATCCGACCACCGATCCGGGTCCGCAGACGCTGATCGCCGCAGATGCGGCGGCCGACAATGTCGACCGGCTGAAATGGCTGATGGCGCAGGTCACCAGCTATGCCGGCATTGTCTCCTATAGCGGTGGGCGCTTCCTCGCCTCGGCGGACGCGCTGACGCCGGTGATCGACGAACTGGCCGCCCGCGGTCTCATGTTCCTCGACGATGGCTCGATCCGGCAGAGCCAGTCCGCCGACGTAGCTACCGGCGTTCTTCCCTTTGCTCAGGCCGATGTCGTTCTCGACGGCGAAATCAGCGTCGAGGCGATCGACGCGAAGCTGGCTCAGCTTGTGTCGATCGCGCAGGAGCGCGGTTATGCGATCGCTACGGCCAACGCCTTCCCGGTGACGATCGGTCAGATCGCGGCATGGGCGCAGACGCTGGCGGCGCAGGGCATCGTTCTGGTGCCGGTGACGGCGCTCGCCAACGACCCGCAGACCGACGCGACAAGGATCCAGCTTGAGTAGCGACGTCGATCCCGACAGCCTGCCTTATCGCCCCTGCGCCGGCATTGCCCTCTTCAATCGCGACGGCCTCGTGTGGATCGGCCGCCGCATCGACGGGCCGCAGGAAGCGGAGGGTTCCGGGAAGTGGTGGCAGATGCCGCAGGGCGGCATCGACGGCGGCGAAGATCCGGTGGCCGCCGCGCGGCGAGAACTCGCCGAAGAGACGCATGTCAGCTCCGTCTCCTATCTCGGCGAGACCGATTGGCTCACCTATGACTTGCCAGCGGAACTCGTCGGCAAGGCATGGAAGGGGCGTTATCGCGGCCAGCGGCTGAAGTTTGTTGCGTTCCGCTTCGAAGGCGACGAAGCCGAAATCGATGTCGACGACCCCGGTCACGAGCCCGAATTCTCAGCCTGGCGTTGGGAAAGACTGGAGCGCCTGCCGGACCTCGTCGTGCCGTTCAAGCGGGCGGTCTATGAGGCCATGGCGAAGGCCTTTGCCGGCCTTGCGGCCTAGGCTGTAGCGACCTTCTGCTCAAGGTCGGCCGCCGCCTGGCGGATAGCGCGGGTGAAGACCTCCGTCGGCTGGGCGCCGACAACGCCGTAGCGGCCGATCAGGATGAAGGTCGGCACGCCGGTAACGCCGATTTCCTGGGCCGCTGCGATCTCGACATTGACCTCCTCGCGACCTTCGTCGCCGGCCAGCCGCTGCAGCGTCTCGGCGCGATCGAGCCCGAGCTCCGCGGCTAGATCAGCCAGAACCTCATGGTCGCCGACATCGGCCCCTTCGGTGAAATAGAGATGGAACAAGCGGTCGACGGCTTCGGCTTCCTTGCCGATGGCGCCCGCCCAGCGCACCAGGCGGTGGGCGTCGATGGTGTTGGGCGCGCGCTCGATGCGGTCGAAATTATAGACGATGCCTTCATGCAGGCCGAGCTCGGAGAGGCGGTCATGAGCCGCTTCGAGCCGGGCGAGGTCGCCGAATTTCTCCGCCATGTGCTTGGCGCGATCGATCCCGCCCGGCGGGACGCTAGGATCAAGCTGGTAGGGGTGCCAGCGAATGGTGGCTTCGATGTCGGGCAGGGCGGCAAGGGCCGCTTCGAGGCGCTTCTTGCCGAGGTAGCACCACGGGCAGACGACGTCGGAAACGACGTCGATGACGAGCGGCGCGGATTGGGTTTCGGGCTGGGTCACGGCTTGGACATAGTAGCGCTGCGCCCCTGGCGCAACGCAATCATGGCCATTTGTGAGGCAGATCCCTCGGCGGCAACGCCCGTTGCCGATTTCCGCCGACCGGCCTACTTGACCCTGAGTGCCGCGTTCATCGGCGCCCAGTACATCTGCTGCCATCCGCCCTCAAGCATCTCGCGTGCTTCTTCGGGAAAGTTGACCTGGTCGAGCACGACCAGCGTCCCGCTGGCGTCGGGTCGCAATTCGAACCGGCAAATGGAATAGAGCCCCTCGGGCCACTGCTTTGCGCGCCAGGCCTGGACCACGCGCTTGCCCGGAACCAACTCGATCTGCCGGCCCTCGATATCGCCGCCAAACATCGCGAACGCGCCTCCGGCCTCCTTCGAAATTTCGGCAGATTGGCCACCGGTCATCTGCGCGAATTTCTTGCCCGACGTCAGGATCTCATAGACCGCGGCGGGACTGCCCGAAATCGCCGCCTCCTGATGGATGCTCATGTCGTCCTCCTGTTGTTTGACTTCGGCGAAGCGTTCGCCTATCCCGTCAACCGATTGGTTGACATGTAGTCGGTAGTAATGGCCCGTGCGGCCAGTTGTCAACCGGTTGGTTGACAGATGTGCCATGGGAACGTCACGATGGAAGACCTCCTTGAGGACGATCGGTTGGATGCTGTGTTTCATGCGCTCTCGAACCGGACGCGGCGCGGCCTTCTGAAGCGCCTCGCCGCTGGTCCGGCGCGGGTGTCCGAACTCGCGGGACCGGAAAGCATGTCGGTTGCAGCGGTCTCCAAGCATCTGTTCGTGCTCGAACGCGCCAAGCTGATTTCGCGCAGCCGTAGCGGGCATATCCAGGCCTGCGTTCTCGAGCCGCGGGCGATGGCCACGGCCGACGCCTGGCTGTCGGACTACCGGAGCTTCTGGGAGGACAAGCTGGACCGCTTTGCAAACTTCATCGAAGAGCCGGGCAGCTAGCCATGCAAAACACCGAACTGACGCTGAAGCGGATCATTCGCGCGCCGCGCGAGCGTGTCTTTCATGCCTGGATGGCCCCCGATGCGCTGAAGGTCTGGTGGGGACCGCAGGGCGTCGTGTGCCCGGAAGCCGAAGTCGACTTTCGCGTCGGCGGCGAATTCAAGCTTGCCAACCTGCAACCGGACGGTTCGACAACATGGATCTCCGGCCGTTTCGAGCGCATTCGGCCGCCCGAGGAAATGGTCTACACTTGGGTTGTCAGCGGTCTGCCCGGCGAGCCGACGCTGGTCACCGTATCGTTCATGCCGCACGCAGATGGCACCGAGCTCGTGATTGTCCACGCACGTTTCGCGGTCGCCGCAATCCGTGACGGACACCTCGCCGGCTGGGAAGCGTGCGTCGACAAGCTCGAAGCCTATCTTGCCGGTACGCTACAAAGGCAGGCCATTACGCGCGACAGCGACGACGCTGACGTGCCGAACGACCGGACCGGTTAGGTAAATCGAAATTGGGAAACGCGGTTGGCCGGCGCGGCTAGCGGCCGATCTCGGCCTGGACCTCTTTGAGGTGGAGGAGCTTCAGCTCGGCCTCGGCCTTCTCGGTCGAGTCCTTTGCGTCGGCGATGTCTTCCTCGGCGTCCTTGATGCTCTGCGACAGCTGCTCGACGTTGAGCTCGGCCATCGGGATCGCCTCCTCGGCGAGCACGGTGAGGCCGTCGGCATTGACGTCGGCGAAGCCGCCGCGGACGAAGATGCGCTCGTCCTTGCCGCCGCTGGTGATCTGAAGAACGCCTGGCCGCAGTGTCGCCATTACCGGGGCGTGGCCGCTCAGGACGGTGAACTGCCCTTCCGAGCTCGGCACGACGACCTGATCCACCTTCTCCGACTTGAGAAGGCGCTCCGGCGAGACAAGATCGAACTGAAACGGATCGGCCATAACTTTACCCTAGGTGCGGCGACCGCTGTCGAGCAAGACGCCGAGCCCCAGCCCGAGCAGTCCGCCAACCGCTGTGATCATCCCAATATAGTACCATTGCCCGTTGGTGGGCCCGTTGCCCTCGCCGCCGATCGACTGGTTGCTGGCGATTTCGATGTTCACCGGCCCGAGCTGCAACGAGGCTGCCGGCGGCTTGGTGACCCAGCCGATAACGGCGCCGGCCACCAGTCCAACCACAAGCAGGAGAACCTTGGCGTTCACGGGCGGCAACTAGGCTCACGCCGCTTCCGCTAGCTGCTTGGCCTGCTCGATCGCCTCTTCGATGCCGCCGACCATGTAGAAGGCCGATTCCGGCAGATGGTCGTACTCGCCCTCGGCCAGGCCCTTGAAGCCCTTGATGGTGTCGGCGAGGTCGACGAGCTTGCCCGGACGGCCGGTGAACACTTCGGCGACGAAGAAGGGCTGCGACAGGAAGCGCTCGATCTTGCGGGCGCGGGCGACGGTGAGCTTGTCTTCTTCCGACAGCTCATCCATGCCGAGGATGGCGATGATGTCCTGCAGCGACTTGTACTTCTGCAAGATCTCCTGAACCTGACGGGCGACGGCGTAGTGCTCCTCGCCGACGATGCGCGGGTCGAGCATGCGCGAGTTGGAATCGAGCGGATCGACGGCCGGGTAGATGCCCTTTTCCGAGATGGCGCGCGACAGCGTGGTCGTTGCGTCAAGATGGGCGAAGGAGGTTGCCGGGGCCGGGTCGGTCAGATCGTCGGCCGGGACGTAAATCGCCTGCACCGAGGTGATCGAACCCTTGTTGGTGGTGGTGATGCGCTCCTGCAGCGCGCCCATGTCGGTGGCGAGGGTCGGCTGATAACCCACCGCCGACGGGATGCGGCCGAGAAGGGCCGACAACTCCGAGCCCGCCTGCGTGAAGCGGAAGATGTTGTCGACGAAGAACAGAACGTCCTGACCCTGGTCGCGGAAATATTCGGCGACGGTGAGGCCGGACAGGGCGACGCGGGCGCGGGCGCCCGGCGGCTCGTTCATCTGGCCGTAGATCAGGGCGCATTTGGAGCCCTCGGTCGACCCTTCCTTCGGGTCCTTGTTCACGCCCGACTCGATCATCTCGTGATAGAGGTCGTTGCCCTCGCGGGTGCGCTCGCCGACGCCGGCGAACACCGAATAGCCGCCATGGGCCTTGGCGATGTTGTTGATCAGTTCCTGAATGAGAACGGTCTTGCCGACGCCGGCGCCACCGAACAGGCCGATCTTGCCGCCGCGGGCGTAAGGCGCCAGCAGGTCGATGACCTTGATGCCCGTCACGAGGATTTCCGCTTCGGTCGACTGGTCGACATAGGCCGGAGCCGGGGCGTGGATCGGACGGCGCTCCTTGGTCTTGATCGGGCCGGCCTCATCGACCGGCTCGCCGATGACGTTCATGATGCGGCCGAGGGTCTCTTCGCCGACCGGAACCGCGATCGGTTCGCCGGTGTCGGTGACGGCCTGACCGCGGACGAGGCCTTCGGTGGCGTCCATCGCGACCGTGCGCACCGTGCTCTCGCCGAGGTGCTGAGCCACTTCAAGGACGAGCCGAGTGCCGTGATTGTCGGTCTCGAGGGCGTTCAGAATGGCGGGCAGATGATCGTCGAACTGAACGTCGACGACGGCGCCGGTGACCTGCACGACGCGGCCGCCGGCCGCGGTGTCGGCCTTCGCCTTGGAACTTGCTGCTTTTGCCATGATGTCCTCGTTCTTCCTGTTACACGGCCTCGGCGCCGGAAATGATTTCGATCAGTTCCTTGGTGATCTGCGCCTGGCGGCTGCGGTTATATTCGAGCGTGTAGCGGTTGATCATATCGCCCGCATTGCGCGTTGCGTTGTCCATCGCGTTCATCTGCGCGCCATAGAAGCCGGCGGCGTTTTCGAGAAGCGCGCGGAGAATCTGCACCGAGATATTGCGCGGCAGGAGGTCGGCGAGAATCGCCTGCTCGTCCGGCTCATATTCATAGGAGGCGCCGGGGGCGGCCTTCTCGGCTTCCTCGCCGCTGAACTCGGCGGGAATCATCTGCTGCGCCGTCGGCACCTGGCTGATGACCGACTTGAAGGTGGCGAAATAGAGCGTGCAGACATCGAATTGGCCCTCGTCGAAGAGGGAGAGGATCTTCTTGCCGACACCGTCTGCTTCGGCAAAGCCGATCTGGCGCACACCGCGCATCTCGACATGGTCGATGATGCGGCGGGCGAACAGGCGGCGCAGCATGTCGTAGCCCTTGCGGCCGACGCAGAAGAACTTCACGTCCTTGCCGGCGCGGATGAGCTCGTTGGCGTGATCGCGCGCAAGACGTGCGATCGAGGACGAGAAGGCGCCAGCGAGACCGCGATCGGCGGTGCAAACGACGAGAAGATGGGTCTGGTCGTTGCCGGTGCCGACAAGCAGTTTCGGCGCCGTCGGCTGGCCTTTCACGGCCGTGGAGACGTTGGCGAGGACCACGGCCATCCGCTCAGCATAGGGGCGCGCCGCTTCAGCCTGCGCCTGGGCGCGGCGGAGCTTCGACGCGGCCACCATCTGCATGGCGCGCGTGATCTTCTGGGTCGCTTTGACCGAAGCGATGCGGTTGCGAAGTTCCTTGAGGCTGGCCATCGGCTAACAATTCTCTCCGACGATCAGCCGAAGCCCTTGGCGAACGCGGCGACCGCAGCCGTCAGCCGCTCGCGCAGCTCGTCCGTCAGCTCCGCCTTGTCGCGGATCGCGGTCAGAAGATCGGCATGATCGGCACGAAGCGCGGCAAGAAGGCCGCGTTCGAAATCGGTGACGCGGTTGACGGCGATCGAATCGAGATAGCCGTTGACGCCGGCGAAGATGACGGCGACCTGCTCCTCGACCTTGAGCGGCGAGAATTGCGGCTGCTTCAAGAGTTCGGTGAGGCGGGCGCCGCGTGCCAGAAGGCGCTGCGTCGCGGCATCGAGGTCGGAGCCGAACTGAGCGAAGGCGGCCATTTCGCGGTATTGCGCGAGCTCGCCCTTGATGCGGCCGGCGACCTGCTTCATCGCCTTGACCTGAGCGGCCGAACCGACGCGCGACACCGAGATGCCGACGTTCAGCGCCGGGCGGATGCCCTGGAAGAACAGGTCGGTCTCGAGGAAGATCTGGCCGTCGGTGATGGAGATGACGTTCGTCGGGATGTAGGCCGAAACGTCGTTGGCCTGCGTCTCGATGACGGGAAGGGCGGTCAGCGAGCCGGCGCCGTTGTCGTCGTTCATCTTCGCCGCGCGCTCAAGGAGGCGCGAATGGAGATAGAAGACGTCGCCCGGGAACGCCTCACGGCCCGGCGGACGGCGCAGCAGCAGCGACATCTGACGATAGGCGACGGCCTGCTTCGACAGATCGTCATAAATGATGAGGGCGTGCATGCCGTTGTCGCGGAAGAACTCGCCCATGGTGCAGCCCGAGAAGGGCGCCAGATACTGCATCGGCGCCGGATCGGAAGCGGTGGCGGCGACGACGATCGAATATTCGAGGGCGCCGTTCTCCTCGAGCGTGCGCACCAGCTGGGCGACGCTCGAACGCTTCTGACCGATGGCGACGTAGATGCAATAAAGCTTCTTCGATTCGTCGCCAGTGGCGTTGATGCTCTTCTGATTGAGGATGGTGTCGAGCGCGACGGCGGTCTTGCCGGTCTGGCGGTCGCCGATGATGAGCTCGCGCTGGCCGCGGCCGACGGGGATCAGCGCGTCGATGGCCTTGAGGCCGGTCTGCATAGGCTCGTGCACCGATTTGCGCGGGATGATGCCCGGCGCCTTCACGTCGACGCGGCGGCGCTCGGTGGCCTTGATCTCGCCCTTGCCGTCGATCGGATTGCCGAGGGCGTCGACGACGCGGCCGAGAAGGGCCTTGCCGACCGGCACTTCCACGATCGCCTGGGTGCGCTTGACGGTGTCGCCTTCCTTAATGTCGCGGTCGGAGCCGAAAATGACGACGCCGACATTGTCGGTTTCGAGGTTCAGCGCCATGCCGCGGATGCCGCCGGGGAATTCGACCATCTCGCCGGCCTGAACATTGTCGAGGCCATAGACGCGAGCGATGCCATCGCCGACGGAGAGAACCTGACCCACCTCGGAGACGGTGGTCTCGGTTCCGAAATTCTTGATCTGATCCTTGAGGATCGAGGAGATTTCAGCGGCGCGAATATCCATCAGCCAGCCTCTTTCATGGCGTATTTCATTGCGTTGAGTTTGGTGCGTAGCGAGGTGTCGATCATGCGGCTGCCGACCTGGACGACGAGGCCGCCAATCAGTGCGGCGTCCGTCTTTTGGTCAAGCAGAACATCCTTGCCCATGGCGTCCTTCAGTGCGGCCTTGAGCGCGGCGACTTGAGAATCGCTGAGCGGCTCGGCGCTGGTGACGCTGGCAAAGATCTCACCGCGCTCCTTCGACAGCATCTGCCGATAGGCGATGATCATTTCGGGGACGGCGAACAGGCGCCGATTGGCGGCCGAAACCTTGATGAGATTGGCGGCCATGCCCTTGATGCCAGCCTTGTCGAGAATGGCGGCGACCGCGCGGGTCTGTTCCTCGGCGGAGAAGACCGGGCTGCGTACGAGCCGCATCAGGTCTTCTGACTCATCGAGAAGTGACTGGAAATTCGCCAGATCGTCGCCGACAGCGTCGAGAGCCTTCTCGTCGCGCGCCAGGTCGAACAATGCCGCGGCGTAGCGTTCGGCGACGCCGGAAACGGTTACTGCCTCTTCAGCCACTCTTAGATTCCTGCTCCCGCTCTCAAGGCTTGGCGGCGAGTTGGCCCCGCGCTTCTTAATGCATTGACCGGATTATGAAATGCCGTTCGCTGCAGCTTCCGGAAAATGCCCCGCCCCGAAAGCCGCGCGTTCCCTAGCATAGGCCCTAGTGAGGGGCAATATGACGGGCCTGTGCAAATGCCATGATCATGCGTCGCAACGTCACATGAAGCTCTGCGGATCGACGTCGACCTGGACGCGAACGGAGCCCTTCGGCGGCGGCGCCGCGTCCAGCCAGCCGCGCAGATAGGCCTGCACATCGGCGGCGCGCGGGGCGTGGACGAGGAGGCGGTAGCGATGGCGGCCGCGGATGACCGCCAGAGGCGCCTCCGCCGGCCCGAACACCGATATGCCGGAGGTTTCGGCGCCGGGCGCGGCGCGGCGCAGCGCGTTGGCATAGGAGCGCGCGCTATCGCGATCGGGCCCGGTGACGATGAGGGCGACGAGGCGAGCGAAGGGCGGCAGCTGCGCGATGCGGCGCTCCTCGATCTCGCGCTTGTAGAAGGCCTCGCGGTCGCCGGCGACAATCGCCTGCATCACCGGATGATCCGGCGCGGTGGTCTGGATGAGCGCGCGGCTGGCCCCGCCGACGCGGCCGGCGCGGCCGGTCACCTGCGACAGGAGCTGGAAGGTGCGCTCGGCGGCTCTTAGATCGCCATGGGCAAGGCCGAGATCGGCATCGACGACGCCGACGAGCTTGAGCAGCGGGAAATTGTGGCCCTTGGCGACGAGCTGCGTGCCGATGACGATGTCGGCCTCGCCGGCGGCGATGGCGGCAAGTTCGCGCCGGAGGCGCTGCACACCGCCGATCATGTCGCTCGACAAGACCGACATGCGTGCATCGGGGAAGCGTTGCGCGACTTCCTCTGCGAGGCGTTCGACGCCGGGGCCGCAGGCGACGAGGCTGTCCTCGTCGCCGCAACTGGGACAGGCCGTCGGCCGTGGTTCGGAATAGCCGCAATGATGGCAGACGAGCTGGCCGCGGAAGCGGTGCTCGACCAGCCAGGTGGCGCAGTTTGGGCACTGGAAGCGATGGCCGCAGGTGCGGCAGAGCGTGAGCGGAGCGTAGCCGCGCCGGTTGAGGAAGAGCAGCGATTGCTGCTTGCCGGCGAGCGTTTCGGCGACTGCGGCGGCAAGGCGGCGGCGACAGCCAGCGCCCGCGTTCGGGCGGTTCGGCGCGGAGGTCGACAGCGGTGACGTCGGGCAGCGTGCGCGCCGGCATAGCGGTCAGGCAGTTCGATGCGGCGATAGCGGCCGATATCGGCGTTGACGCGGCTCTCGATCGAGGGCGTCGCCGAGGAGAGGATGACCGGGAAATCGCCGATGCGACCGCGCACCACGGCCATGTCGCGGGCGTGATAGGCGACGCCGTCTTCCTGCTTGTAGGCCGGGTCGTGCTCCTCATCGACGATGACGAGGCGGAGGTCGGGGAAGGGAAGGAACAGGGCGGAACGGGCGCCGACGACGACACGCACGGAGCCATTGGCGACACCGCGCCAGAGGCGCTCGCGATTGCGCGGGGCGACGTCGGAATGCCATTCGCCGGGGCGCTGGCCGAAGCGTGCGGCGAAGCGATCGAGGAAATCGGCGGTGAGGGCGATCTCCGGCAGGAGGATCAGCACCTGGCCGCCATTACGGAGCGTTTCGGCGATGGCCTCGAAATAGACCTCGGTCTTGCCCGAGCCGGTGACGCCGTCGATGAGCGTGACGGAGAAGCCGTCATCGGCGGTCTCGCGGATCGCCTCCGCAGCGGTCGCCTGGCCGTCATTCAGCGCCGGGCTGGCGAAGTCCGGATCGGGTGGGAGCGCGACCGGCGGCGGCGGGATGTCGACCGTCTCCAGCGTGCCGGCCTCGACGAGTCCCTGGACGACGCCGGGGCTGACGCCGGCCGGCGCCGGCCAGGCCGCTCTTCGACCAGGCGAGACCATCGGCGGCGACTTCCAACACCTTCTGCCGCGCCTTGGTCATACGTTCCGGCGGTGGTCCGGCAAGGCGAAGGCCCTGCCGCGGGGCTTCGGGCTCGAGCGCGCGCGGTGCCCGCAGCACCATGCGCAGGATCATGCCGCGCGTTGCGAGGGTGTAGTTGGCGACCCAATCGACGAAGCTGCGGGTAGCGTCAGGAAGAGGCGTGGTGTCGAATTTGCCCACAACTTCGCGCAGGCGGTTCGACGAACGATCGAGGTCGGGGACGTCATCCCAGACGACGCCCACCACGTCACGCGTTCCGAGCGGCACCTCGACGATGTCGCCGGGCGCGAGGTCGGCCTTGGCCGGCGTGCGATAGCTGTAGGGCGCGCCGACTGCGTAGGGGACGAGCACCGACACGACGTCCGGCCGTGCGCTGGTGGCCGGCGACGATGGCATCCCACCGGCCGAACCCGCCTCGTTCGATTCGTGGCGCCGATCCATCTGGGAACAATGCCGGAACAAAGCCGGCAGGGGAAGCGCCCGCGCGAAGGCTCTTGCGCTATTGGTAGAAACCCATCTGCCTCAGCAGGGCGCTGTCGCTTGGCAGTTCGGTATCGGCCGCGACGAAGCCGTTGCCCTGGAGTATGTAGGCCAGGAGCAGAGCGATCTGACCGTCATCCTCCACGACATCAGCCGAGTGGGTGGTGATGAAGGCGTAGAGGTCATAGACGTTGCCGCCGAACCATTTGTCGGCGAACGCCGTTCCCACCAGCGCAGGGCCGAGATGGTCGAGCGAGTTTGTGGGAAGGCCTTGGAGGTTCGCTCCATGGCAGGCGTCGCATCCGAGCGTCACGTACCAGAGGGCGCCGGAGTTGGCCTGCGAGCGGGAGAAGGTCAGCGGCGTCAGGCCTTCCACGGCGGTGCCAATGCCGAGCAGAGCCCGGCCCGTAAGCGGCGCAGGCGCCTCCGACAAAGTCCGCAAATAGGCAATGACCGCGGCGCGCTCATCGGGATCGGAAATGCCGGCGAAACCCATTCGCGTCCCGGGCACGGTGACGGCGGGGTTCGCCAGGAATGCGTCGAGACGATCGACGCTCCAGATCGCGCCGTCGGCTCGGAGATTGAAGAGCGCCAGCGAGTAGTTGAAGCCTTCGGTCGTCGCGACCGGCGCGCCGACGATGTCATAGAGATTGGGCCCGACGATCGTCGCGCCTCCCTGTTCGAAGGTGTGACAACCGCCGCAGCGGCCGGCCGCCAGCGCTTCGCCGTCCGCGGCATCGGCTCGCGTGATGCGGGCGATGAGTTCCGGGTCGATGCCGTTTGTCTCGGGCGCGGGCATCAGCGTTGCAATGTAGGCGATGACATTGGCGCGGCTTTGATCGTCGGCGATGCCGCCCACATCCATCGTCGTGCCGGGCGCGGCGGCCTGGGGGTCGGTGAGGAAGGCGTTGAGCCGGGCCGCGGACCAATTAAGGCCGGCATCATGCATGGCGACGAGGACGGGAGAATAGTCGAACCCATCCTGCGCGCCGGCAGGGCCGCCGAAGATGTTGAACAGGACCGGACCCTGCTGAGGCCCGCCATGCGTCTGCTCTTCACGGAAGGAATGACAGCCGACGCAGCGCTGCGCGTAGGAGCGGCCGGCATCGACGTCGCCGGCCTCTATCATGGCCGCCATTTCCGCCGTCAGCACAGGCTCGGGACCGAGTATCGGTGCTGTGTCGTTCGTCGCCGCGGCCTCCGTTGGGACAGGCGCCGCCTCGCTGGGCGCGGGCGCTGATGCTGTTGAGGCAGGCGTTTCTGTTGCGGGAGCGGATCCCGCTGAAGGTGGCGGCGCTTCAGCCGGCGCCGATTCGGCCGCCGGGGCCGGCTCGGGTTCGGCCGCCGGAGGCGTCTCCGTCGCTGCTGGCGTTTCCGCAGAGGCTGGAAGGGCGGTGTCGCCGGATGCCGCCGTGGCGGGGGGCTCGACGGCGGCGCTGGTGGTCGCCGTGCTTCCGTCGGTGGCGGTCGACTGATCGTCGCCGCTGCCGCAGGCGGAGAGGAGCAAGGCCGCGGCAAAAGCAGTGGTCAGGGCCAGAACGCGCAACGGCCGACGCCGCTGCGTCCCGCCGTTGCGAAGCGCCGGTGCCTCAATCCGCATGAACCGAGCTGATTGCCCCTCGGAAATGTCGTTCTGCATCGTCATTCTTATTGGCACCGCAAGATATTGATCGGGTGCCGTGTATTCGTGGTTGGCCGAATGATGGCCTTGATCGAGGCGGGCGGCAACCTTCGATGCCCGCGCCAACGGTGGTCGAACGGTGAGAATCTGATCGATCTCAAAGCGGAACGGGCCGGCGATACCCATATTGACCCTGTTCAGTCACTCTCAGCATGAGGGAAATGACATGGCCAATCTCAAGATTCGCGTCTTTCGCGGAGGCGAGCCGGAAGCAACGATCACCATCCCGAACAGCGCGCTCAAGGTGGCGCGGAAGCTGATCCCGCGGAAGGCGGCGGAGGCGATGCAGGACAAGGGCGTCGATCTCGACGAGATCATCAAGCTCGCAGAAAACCCCGAGGCGATGGGCGAACTGGTGGAGATCGAAGGCCACAGCAAGGACGAGCGGATCATCGTTTCGCTGGAGTGAGGCCTCCGCAGCAGCGCTGTAAAGGCGGCCTTAATCGTCCGGCCGCTTGATGGGGTTCGCCGATGGAGATGCCCCGATGCCTCGTGCCGCCGCCGAAGTGCCGCTCGTCATAGCCGCGCCGGATCTGCAGGCGGCGGTGCGGCATTGGCTGGTGCAGATCGGATCGGAGCGGCGCTTGGCGGCGAAAACGGTCGAAGCCTATGGCCGCGACGTCAGGCAATTTCTTAGCTTCGCCACCAGTCACCTTGGTGGGCCACCAACCATCGCCGATATCGCTGGCATGACCACCGCCGACCTTCGCGCCTTTCTCGCCGCCCGGCGACGCGAGGGCATCGGAGCGCGCAGCCTGGCGCGTGGCCTCTCCGGTATTCGTTCGCTGATGCGCTATCTCGAGCGCGAGGACGGTATCAGCGCCGCCGCACTTCGGGCACTGCGCACGCCGAAGCAGCCCAAGACCCTGCCAAAGCCCATCGATGCCGAACGCGCCTTGCGGCTCACCGATGCGGGCGAGCAACTGGCCGAGACGCCGTGGATCGCGGCCCGCGATGCGGCGGTGTTGTCGCTGTTGTACGGCTCGGGCTTGCGTATCTCCGAGGCCTTGGGGCTGAAGCGCGGCGAGGCGCCGGGCCCGGGCGTCGAAACACTCCGCATCATCGGCAAGGGCGGCAAGGCGCGCTTGGTGCCGGTGTTGCCGGTGGTGATCGGTGCGATTGCCGAATACGTCCGTCTTTGCCCATATGGCCTCGGTCCGGACGCGCCTTTGTTCGTCGGTGCGCGCGGCGGACAGCTCAGTCCGCGCATCATTCAAAAAGCGGTCGAGGGGCTACGATCCGCACTCGGCCTGCCGCCGACGGCGACGCCACATGCGCTCCGCCATTCCTTCGCGACGCATCTCCTTTCGGCGAGCGGCGACCTCAGGACCGTGCAGGAGCTCCTCGGCCATGCCAGCCTGTCGACAACGCAGGTCTACACCGCGGTCGAGGGCGACAGGCTGCTTGCCGTCTACGATCAGGCGCATCCGCGCGCCCGGGCCGGCTGAACGGTCCCGGCAAAATTGGCCGGCTGCCTTTTCCCTCGCGGGGTAGCTGGCGGCATCGCTCGGTGCTAAAGGCACTGCCATGCGCACGATGCTCCGCACGAATTGGAAGCTTATTACCGCTCCTGGCCGGGCGGCGCCTTAGCGCGCTTTTTCTCCCGGCCCGCAGTTCTCGCGGGGCCGGTGATTTTCTCTCCTCTCCGCGGTCTGCCGGCCCAACCGGATTGTCCGCCTATGGAAACGACCGAGCCATCGCCGCCGGCCCTGGCGACACCGCAGGGCCATTCGGCCGCGACGGCGTCGTCGCTGCGCGTCGGCTACCTTTTTGCCGCCTCCGGCGCGCTGCTGTTCGCTTCCAAGGGCGTCATCATCAAGCTCGCCTATGGTGAAGGCGTCGACGCGGAGACGCTGCTGGCGATGCGGCTCGGCATCGCTCTGCCGATCTATCTCTTCATCGGAGCGATGTCGTTGCGCGATCGCGCGCGACAGGGGCGGCCCTTGCCGAACCGCAAGCTGGTGATCAGCGCGGCGCTCGTCGGCGTGCTCGGCTACTATGTCGCCAGCTACACCGATTTTCTCGGCCTGCAATACATCTCGGCGCAGTTCGAGCGGATGATCCTTTTCACCTATCCGCTCTTCGTCGTCCTGTTCGGCGCCGTGTTCTTCGGTCTGCCGGCGAGCCGCGCCGTGCTGGTTGCGATCGGCCTTGCCTATGCCGGCCTCGCGGTCATCTTCGTCGGCCGCTTCCAGGCGCTCGGCAGCAATGTCGTGCTCGGCGCCGGCTTCGTCATGATCGCGGCGACCGCGTTCGCCTTCTATCAGTTGTTGGCGAAGCCGCTCATCAGTGCGGTCGGGCCGCGCCTCTTCACCTGCATCGCGATGACAGCGGCGGCCGCAGTGTCTCTGTTGCAGTTCTTCGTCACGCATCCGCTTTCTGACTTGGCCGTCAGCAACACGGCGTTCTGGTACACGATGCTGCTGGCCTTCGGCGCGACGGTGGCGCCGTCATTCCTGCTGGCGGCGGCGCTGCATCGCATCTCGGCGCAGGCGAATGCGACGATCGGCATGCTGAGCCCGATCCTGACGATCGTTCTGGCGTGGATCGTGCTGGGCGAAACGCTCGGGCCCGCCGACTTCGTCGGCGTCGGCCTCGTTCTCACCGGCGTCGGCTGGATGACGTTCCGCGACGGCCGAGCGCGCGCGGCGGAGGCACGACCCGGCTGAGATCAGGCGAGGTTGGGAGCGATCCGCTTGCACACGTCGATCAGATGATCGATCGCGGCGACCGACTTCTCGAACAGGTCGCGCTCGCCGCGATTGAGGCTGATCTCGATAACGCGCTCGATGCCGCCATCGCCGATGATCACCGGCACGCCGACGAAGCGGCCTTCAACACCATATTGACCTTCGAGGAAGGCCGACGCGGGCAGAAGGCGCTTCTTGTCGCGAAGGTAGCTTTCCGTCATTTCGATCGCGGCGGCGGCGGGCGCGTAGAATGCCGAGCCTGTTTTTAGCAGGCCAACCAACTCGGCGCCGGCCTCGCGTGTGCGCTCGACGATAGCGTCGAGGCGCTGCTGCGACATCCACCCCATCTTCACGACGTCCGGCAGCGGGATGCCGCCGACGGAGGAGTAGCGCGTGAGCGGCACCATCGTGTCGCCATGGCCGCCGATGACGAAGGCCGTCACGTCTTCCACCGACACGTCGAGTTCGGCAGCGAGGAAGGACCGGAAGCGGGTCGAATCGAGGACGCCGGACATGCCGACGATCTTTTCCTTGGGCAGCCCCGAATAGCGGTGCAGCGCCCAGACCATGGCGTCGAGCGGATTGGTGATGCAGATGACAAAGGATTTCGGCGCGTATTTCGCCAACGCCGCGCCGACCTGTTCCATCACCTTCAGATTGATGTCGAGAAGATCGTCACGGCTCATGCCGGGCTTGCGCGGGACGCCGGCGGTGACGATGCAGACATCGGCATCCTTCATCGCGGCGTAGCCCGATGCGCCGGTGAAGCTGGCGTCGATGCCGTGGATCGGCGCTGCCTGCGAGATATCGAGCGCCTTGCCTTGAGGAACGCCGTCTGTGACGTCGATGAGGACAACGTCGCCAAGCAGCTTCAGCCCGATCAGGTGAGCCAGCGTGCCGCCGATCTGACCCGCTCCAATCAAAGCGATTTTGGCTCGCGCCATGCTCAGTCCTCGTTCCTTCCCGACGTCAAAATCTAGCGGTTGCCGAAGAAGACGATCGGATCGCCGCCGGAAATCATCTGGCCTTCGAAACGGCCGCTGACGACAAGTGCGCCGTCCTGCACGAGGCTAACCGCATGGAGCTGTGCGATCGGAACGCCGGCCGCATACAACACGACCTGCTGTCCATCCAGACGCCAGGACGAGATCGACGTAAGAACCGGGCTCGCGCAATTTCGCGTCGAGCCGCGATAGCCCTGCTCCCAGGGCGTGCCGTTGAGGAAGAACTGATTGCAGGCGATGCCGTTGAGAACGATCGTCCAGCCACCGATGAGATCGTCGAAGGTCACGGTGATGTTCGTGTTGGTGGCGAGCATCGCGGTCTGATCGGGCTGCCCGATTTCGTCGGTCGGCGCCAGCGGGCTGATGGGCGGCAGATTGCCGGCCGTCGTCCCGGGGCTGGCTGCCGGGCTCGTGGTCCCTGGGCTCTCGCCGGGCGGCGGCAGTTGGCCGGTCTCAATCGTATCGCCGGTTTGCGTGGTGGTGAAATCCGTGGGCGGAGCGTTTGCGGGCGTGCCGCCGCCGAGGGGGATGCCGATCGCGCCAACCGGGCCGCAACCGGCAAGAGCGACGATGGTAAGCAAGGGCGCCAGCCGGAGCAATCTCATCGGTAATTCCTGCATTGGCCGCTGTGGCGGGCCGAAACCGTTACGAACTCTGATCTAGGTCGCCTTGGCGCGAGGCCCGCTGATACCGTCCTTCGCCGCCGCGAACAAGCTGCCTACCAAACAATGTGGACCATCATGCGACGGCCGGGCCTCGTCATCAACGTTCGCGCCGATGCCGCGCCGTTCCTTGCGGATGACGAGCTTCAGCCCGGACCAGACCTCGTCCACGGCACAGACCTTCACGTCGACAAGGCCGAGCGGCAGAACGACGCTGCGTATGACATCCTCGGTGATGTCGGTCGGCCGCTTCGAGGCCTTCTTCGGCCAAGATATCCAGATCATGCCGTCGGGCTGGATTGCCGCCATCAGCCGCGGCGCGTCCGAACCGAGCCGCTCGGCCTCGGTGTAGAACGCGTGGATGACGTCGAAAGGACCGTTGGGCATGTCCGTTTGCTCGTCGGACGAGGCGAGGAAGGCGAAGCCAGCGGCGTCGCGAAGCCAATCGAGCGATTGCGGCAGGGCGATGAAGCACGACTTCTGTCCGTCTTTCAGGCCGAGCTTTTTGGGAAGAGGCGTGCCGGAATAGCCGGCCGATGGTGCCGGGGCCTTCACAGCGGGTTCCTGATCGGCATGTCGCCTGCGCAATCTTGAATGATGTCGGTGGCCGTCAGCAGGATGCCCAGGCGCTGGCCGAGGTGGAGGACTTGGCGCAGCCGTTCTACCTCCGGGTCATTTCCGGTGATCCTGACGGCGACATATTCGACTTCGATCGGCAGGAGTTCGTCGGGAATACGGTCGATAACGCATTGGCACTCGGCGTCACCCAGTTCCAGCTGCATGCGGCACTCGGCGAAGATTTGCTGCAGCGATGCCTGGATATCGGAGGCGGCGCATCTTGTGCGCCGGCAGGCATGGACAGGAATGCGACCGGCGTTGCGAAGGCGGCGATCAGCGCCGCCCATTTCCCTGATTTTCTCATGGCGCCCGCAGGGTAGCGCAACCAGGCGCGATGCGGAATTGCCGGCTTCGAAACGAACCGGCCCGCCTTTTGAAGGGCGGGCCGGCAGTTGCGCTCAAGGAAGACGGTGGCTACTTGCCGCCGCCCTGCTCCAGGATCTGAAGCGTGGCGTCGGGATTGCCGCCGCTATAGGCGCCGATCCAGATGTCGTACTGGCCCTCCATCGGGCTGTCGAAGCGGACCTCCGGGTTGGGATAGCCGGCGCCGTCATCGTCGCAATACCACTGACCGTCAGGGGCGTTGATGACCAGCGTCGTGTCGTCCTGCGACAGGACGCGGAAGATCAGCGCCGCCGTGCCCGGGGTGTATTGCAAACGATAGTCGGGAGCCTGGGCGATGGTGCCGTAGCAGCCGCCACCAAGGCCGGCATCACCGGCTTCAATGCCGCTGCCACCGACAACGTCGACCGTATAGGGCTGGGGTGTGAAGCGGGTCGCCAGCGTCACCTCACCGAAGGTCGGTGTCAGGGTGTAGTCCGGGGCGCTGCCCATGCCGCTAACGCCGCTGAGACCACTGACGTCGCCGCCGCCGCCAAGCTCGGAAATATGCAGCGTGGCGTCAGCGGTGCCGCCGCCATAGGTGCCAACCCAAATGTCGTACTGGCCGGCCATCGGATTGTCGAAGGTGACCATCGGATTCGGGAAGCCGTTGGAATCGTCATCGCAATACCACTGGCCGTCCGGGGCGTTGATGACGAGCGTTGTGTCCTCGCTTGCGAGGGCAGAGATGAACAGCGGGTAGCTGCCCGGCGTGTAGTACAGACGGAAGTCTGGCGCCTCGGCGATATAGCCGTAGCAACCATCGCCAAGACCTGCGGCACCGGCATCGATGCCGCCGCCGGCAACCATCGCGACGGTGTAGGGATCGGGTTCGAATCCGGCGTTGAGCGTGACATCGCCGAAGGTCGGATCGAGCGTGTAGTCAGGCATGCCGCCGGCCATGACGCCCGAGCCGCCCGAGGGCATGCTGGCCGTGTCGGGGCCGCCGAGTTCGGAGATATGCAGGGTAGCGTCGGCGGTGCCGCCGCCATAGGTGCCGACCCAGATATCGTACTGGCCGCTCATCGGTGAATCGAAGACGACCATCGGGTTCGGAAAGCCGCCGCTGTCGTCGTCGCAGTACCAGGTGCCGTCCGGAGCGTTGATCACCAGCGTGGTGTCTTCGTTCGCGACCGCCGCGATAAAGAGCGAGAAACCGCCGGCGCTGTAGTTCAGGCGGTAGTCCGGGGCGTTGGCGATCATGCCGTAGCAGCCATTGCCGAGCGTGCTGGCGTCAATGCCGCCGCCGGCGACCAGATCAACCGTGGTGGGATCCGGCGAGAAGCCGGCGTTGAGCGTGACATTGCCGAAGGTCGGGTTCAGCGTGAAGTCTTGCGCTGCCGCCGGCGCCAATCCGATCAGCGTGGCGGCTGCCGCAATAAGTATCAACTTGCGAGACATCTGAGGGGCTCCTCTTAGGGCGTTCCGGCGACTTTCGCCGAATCTGAGTTCGTCTTTGCTCTTGCTTCGAGCGCGAAGTCGCTCGAAACGCTAGCACATCCAGCGTTGTGAAGGCTATCAGCGGGCTCCTTGTGCTCGGCTACAGTTAACCGAATCAGCCTCGCTTGTCGCGGCCGAAAATGGCCATTCTGGGCCAATCCTGCCTCGTCTGCGCTGGCGTCGTGGATTTCGCGGCATTGAAGGATTGCGGCGACGCCGCTAGAGACCGACGACCGCCCGTCACAAGGACCCCGACCATGGCCGACCGCAAGCTCCTCCTCCTTCCCGGTGATGGGATCGGGCCAGAAATCATGGCCGAGGTGAAGAAGGTCATCGCTTGGTTCAACGAGCGAGGCGGGGGCTTCAGCTTCGACGAGGATCTGGTCGGCGGCGCCGCTTATGACGCGCACAAGGTGGCGGTCACCGATGCGGCGATGGAGAAGGCGCATGCGGCCGATGCGGTGATCTTCGGCGCCGTCGGCGGGCCGAAATGGGACAAGGTTCCCTATGAGGCGCGCCCCGAGGCCGGGCTGCTGCGCCTGCGCAAAGACCTCGAACTCTTCGCCAATCTGCGGCCGGCGATCTGCTATCCGGCGCTCGCCTCCGCCTCGTCGCTGAAGCCCGAGGTGGTCGAAGGCCTCGATATCATGATCGTGCGCGAGCTCACCGGCGGCGTCTATTTCGGCCAGCCCAAGGAGATCACCGATCTCGGCAACGGCCAGAAGCGCGCCGTCGATAGCCAGGTCTACGAGACCTACGAGATCGAGCGCATCGCCGCCGTCGCCTTCGACCTTGCCCGCGCCCGGCAGAACAAGGTCACCTCGATGGAGAAACGGAACGTCATGGTTTCAGGCGTGCTGTGGAACGAGGTGGTGACGGCGGTTCACCAGCGCAGCTATTCCGACGTGAAGCTGGAACACATGCTCGCCGATGCCGGCGGCATGCAGCTGGTGCGCTGGCCGAAGCAGTTCGATGTCATCGTCACCGACAATCTCTTCGGCGACATGCTGTCGGACGTCGCGGCGATGCTCACCGGGTCGCTCGGCATGCTGCCCTCGGCCTCGCTCGGCGCGCCGAACGAAACGACCGGCAAGCGCAAGGCGCTCTACGAGCCAGTGCACGGCTCCGCGCCGGATATCGCCGGCCAAGGCAAGGCCAACCCGATCGCGATGATCGCGTCCTTCGGCATGGCGCTGCGCTATTCCTTCGCCATGCTCGACGAGGCCGAGAAGCTCGACAAGGCGATCTCCGCCGCTCTCGATGCGGGCCTCAGAACCGCCGATATCTGGACCGACGGCATGACCAAGGTGTCGACGGCCGAAATGGGCGACGCGATCGTCGCCGAACTCGAGAGGGCCTCATGATTACCGTCCGTATTGTCGTTTCCGACGTCGCCGAGGCCGCTGCGTTCTACACCGGCATTCTCGGCTTCGAGCTCGACGTCCAGACGCCGGCCTTTGCGGCCGTGATGAAGGACGGGCTGAAGCTCCTCCTCTCAGGCCCGAAGAGTGCGGGGGGCAAGCCGCTTTCCGATGGGACCGAACAAGCGCCCGGCGGTTGGAACCGCGTTATGCTGACCGTCAAAGACATCGGCGCAGAGATCGAACGGTTGAAAGGCCTCGGCGTTGCCTTCCGCGGCGAACCCGTCACCGGGCCGGCCGGCAGCCTCGCGATCTTCGATGATCCCTCGGGCAATCCGCTGGAGCTGTGGCAGCCGACCGAGCACTGAGGGTCCGGCGTTCGTCAGCCGAAGGCGAAATCGTAGATCAGCTTGATGTTGAGCGCGATGATGATGACCGCGACCAACACGGCGATCGCGGTGAGCCAGCGGGGGGCGACGAGTTCGCCAAGCTTTCGCTTGTCGGCCGTGAACATCACCAGCGGCACCACGGCGAAAGGCAGCTGAAGCGACAGGATCACCTGAGACAGGATCAGGAGCTTCGCCGTGCCGGCCTCGCCGACGGCGAAGGTGACGGCAGCCGCCGGGATGATGGCGATGCCGCGGGTGATCAGGCGGCGGATCCAGGGCTGGATTCGCCAATGCAGGAATCCCTCCATCACGATCTGCCCGGCCATGGTCGCGGTCACGGTTGAGTTGAGGCCGCAGGCGAGGAGGGCGATGCCGAATAGGGCGGGCGCCAGCGCCGAGCCGAGGAGCGGCGACAGCAGCGAATGCGCCTGATCCAACTCCTCGATTGTGCCGACCCCGGTGGTGTGGAAGGCGGCAGCGGCCAGGATCAGGATCGAGGCGTTGATCGACAGCGCGAACATCAATGCTAGGGTCGAATCCGCCGTCGCCCAGCGTATCGCGGAGCGTTTTTCGGGGATCGTGTCGCCATAGGCGCGCGTCTGCACAATGCCGGAATGGAGGTAGAGATTGTGCGGCATGACCGTCGCGCCGAGGATGCCGAGCGCGAGGTAGAGCATGTCCGGGTTGGTGATGATTTCGAGGCGCGGAACGAAGCCGGTGAACACGTCGCTCCAGATCGGCTTGGCGAGGATGATCTGGCCGAGGAAAGCCACGGCAATGACGCCCAGCAGGGCGATGACGAAGGCCTCGATCCAGCGGAAGCCCTTGGTCTGCAGATAGAGGACGAGGAAGACGTCCAGCGCCGTAATGATGACGCCGTATTTCAGCGGAATGCCGAAGAGGAGGTAGAGGCCGATCGCCGTACCGATGACCTCGGCGAGGTCCGTTGCGATGATGGCGAACTCGGCCATCAACCACAGCGCAATGCCGATGGGCTTGGGGAAGGCGTCGCGGCAGGCCTGGGCGAGGTCGCGGCCGGAGCCGACGGCGAGGCGCGCCGCGAGCGCCTGCAGGATGATCGCCATGATGTTGGACAGAAGCGCGACGAAGAGCAGGACGTAGCCGAACTGCGAGCCGCCGGCGAGCGCGGTCGCCCAGTTGCCGGGGTCCATATAGCCGACGGCGACGAGATAGCCCGGGCCCAGGAAGGAGAGGGCCTTCCGCCACGCGGGCGCGTTCTTTGCAACGGGAATCGAGCGATAGACGTCCGCCATCGACGGCACGCTGCCGCTGCCGCGCCAGCCGGGGCGAGGCTCGCCAGTAGCCGTCAAATCATCAAGACGTCGCGCCAATCCAGACTCAACCTATATTGCTACTAAGAATGATTTGCATGTAGCGCGATGCCGGGTGGCGGTCAATGGCGGAAAAACGCGACATTTGCGCTTTCGCCGGAGGGTCGTTGACTTGCGGTGCGGTTCGCTTAGAACCGCCTCAATTCCGTATATGTCTGGAGCGGACAAAGCGGCCGTTGCGCCGCCATTGGTCCGATCGAAGGAGGAGCCCTGATGGGCTATAAAGTCGCCATCGTTGGCGCGACCGGCAATGTCGGGCGCGAAATGCTTGAGATTCTGTCCGAACGGGGCTTTCCCGCCGACGAGGTTGTCGCCCTGGCGTCGCGCCGGAGCCTCGGCCGCGAGGTGTCCTTCGGCGACCGAACACTCAAGATCAAGGCGCTGGAGAATTACGACTTTTCCGACACCGACATCTGCCTGATGTCGGCCGGCGGATCGGTCGCCAAGGAATGGGCGCCGAAGATCGCCGCCAAGGGCGTCGTCGTCATCGATAATTCGTCCGCCTTCCGTACCGAATCCGACGTGCCGCTGATCGTGCCTGAGGTGAACGCCGACGCCATTACCGGCTTCACCAAGCGCAATATCATCGCCAATCCGAACTGCTCCACGGCCCAGCTCGTCGTTGCGCTGAAGCCGATCCATGACGCCGCCGGCATCAAGCGCGTCGTGGTCGCGACCTATCAGTCCGTTTCGGGCGCCGGCAAGGACGCGATGGACGAACTGTTCAGCCAGACGCGCGCCGTCTTCGTATCCGACCCGATGGAGTCGAAGCACTTCACCAAGCGCATCGCCTTCAACGTCATCCCGCAGATCGACACCTTCATGGAGGACGGGTCGACCCGCGAGGAGTGGAAGATGATGGCGGAGACCAAGAAGATCCTCGACCCCAAGATCAAGCTGACGGCGACCTGCGTGCGCGTGCCGGTGTTCATCGGCCATTCCGAGGCGGTCAATCTGGAGCTTGAGGGGCCGCTCTCGGCGGCCCAGGCGCGGGCGCTGCTGCGCGAGGCGCCCGGCGTCCTCGTCGTCGACAAGCGCGAGGATGGCGGCTACGTCACGCCGGTCGAGACGGCCGGCGAAGACGCGACCTATGTTTCGCGCATCCGCGAAGACCCGACCGTCGAGAACGGCCTGTCACTGTGGATTGTCGCCGACAATCTCCGCAAGGGCGCCGCGCTCAACGCCGTGCAGATCGCCGAGCTCTTGATCAACCGCAAGCTGATCCAGCCGAAGCAGAAGGCAGCCTAGGCCTCCGCCAGCTCCTTCAGGCCGCGGCAGAAGCCGGCGAAGGCGTCGGTGAGGTCGGGTAGCGAGCGGCGCGACAGCGACAGCGCGAAACCCGACAGCTCCTCCTTGACGGTGAAGCGCGTGCCGGTGCGGTCGTGCGGTTCGAGGGCGAAGGTGCGCGTCCGTTTGAGGGCGAGACCGAACATCGACCTGGCGCTCCACACCATGCGGCGCGGCGGAGAGAAGCCGGTGACGCGGAAGACGATGCCGCGCTCGGGGAACATCGTGCTGGAATAGAGGATGCGGGTTCCGAGCTGCGGCTTGCCTTTGACGAAGGCGCAGGTCGGATCGAAGCTCGGATGGCTGGGCGCGTCGGCGACGAGCGCCCAGACCTTCTCGATCGGCGCGTCGATGTCGATGCTGGCGGTGTCTGTGCGCATCGCCCGCTCAGGCGAGAGCCGTGAAACGACCGCTGTCCGGATCGAGCGCCAGCAATTCGCCCGTCGAGATATCGAACCAGGCGCCATGCAGAGCGAGGCTGCCGTCCTTCTCCGCCGCGGCGATCCAGGGGAAGGTTCGAAGGTTCTCGATCGAGCGCTTCACCGAGGCGAATTCGAGCGCGCGCTGGCGTTCCGCGCCTTCGCTCGGGTCGTCCGCCAGGAAGTCGCTGGCCGGTTTCAGCAGCCTGATCCAGGGTCCGATGAAGTCGGTCTCGTCCATCGGCATGCCGGAAAGATAGGCTTCGATGCCGCCGCAGCGGCCATGGCCGAGGATGACGATATTGTTCACCTTCAGCTTGATGACGCCGAATTCGAGCGCGGCCGAGGTGCCGTGCTGGTGGCCGTCGGCGTCGAAGGGCGGGATGAGGTTGGCGATGTTGCGGTGGACGAAGAGTTCGCCTGGCGCCGCGTCGAAGATCGTCTCCGGGGCCGACCGGCTGTCGCAGCAGGCGATGATCATGGTTTCCGGCCGCTGGCCGCGCTCAGCGAGACGGCGGTAGCGGTCGCGATCTGCGGTCAGGCGGCCGTCGCGGAATGAGACGTAGCCGGCCCTTAGTCGTTCCGGAAAAACTGTCATGGTACCTTTCGCTTTGGCCTGGGCGTGAAAGCCGGACAGACCCGCCTCCGTCAAGCCTTTATCATTGGTCAAGCTGTGGTGAGGTAGGGGACAACGCGATTGCGCCTTGACGCGACCCCCCAGTCGCTATGATTTGAAACGTTTCGCCCCCTATTTGTCAGGACCGATGGCAGCCGTATTTCGTCCGCGTCGCAGCGTGTTGTTTCTGCCGGGATCCAATCCCAAGGCCTTGAGTCTGGCCGAGAACATCCCGGCCGACGTGCTTGTCTTTGACCTCGAGGATGCCGTGGCGCCCGAGCAGAAGGAGGCCGCGCGCCGGATGACGGCCGACGCCGTGGCCGACCGCGACTATCACGGCAAGGAACTCATCATCCGCATCAACGGGCTCGACACCAAATGGGCGGCGGGCGACATCGCTGCGGCAACGCCCGCTTCGCCCGACGGCATTCTCGTGCCCAAGGTATCGCGGCCTGAGGACATTCGCCGCGTGCGCGCGGCATTACGCGCCGCAGGCGCCGACCCGGCAACCATGATCTGGGCGATGATGGAGACGCCGCAGGCGATCCTCAATGCTGGAGCCATCGCGGCGGCGAACAACGACCAGGGGCCCCAGCTCGGAGCGCTGGTCATCGGCACCAACGATCTGGCGGCCGAGACCGAGGTGCGGCCGATGCGCGACCGCACGCCGATGATCCCCTGGCTTTCGACCTGCGTTCTTGCCGCCCGCGCCAACGACCTCGCCTTGATTGACGGCATCTACAATGATTTCAACGACGCCGAGGGCTTCGCGGCGGAATGCGCGCAGGGCCGGATGCTGGGCATGGACGGCAAGTCGCTGATTCATCCGAACCAGGTGGCGCCGTGCAACGCCTCCTTCACGCCGTCCTCCGAGGAGCTTGCCTGGGCGCGCGCCGTTCTGACCGCCTTCGAGCAGCCGGGCAATGCTGGCCGCGACGTCGTCACGGTGAACGGCCGAACAGTCGAGAAGCTCCACGCCCGCATCGCGCGCCGAATGCTGGCGACGGCGCGGGCCGCGCATGACAGCCAGCCGGGACGGCGCGAGGCGGCGGCAAGCGAAAGCTGATCAGGGGCCTCGCGCCCCACAGGGCCGCATTGCCATTGGCCTTTGCCGCCCGCTAGAAGACGCGACCACTTCCCCAGATCGCACGGGCCTGTCGCATGCGCCATCTCGAAGACCTTCTTGCCACAGGCATTTGGCGCGACGTCGTGGAGGAGCATGGTTCGCCGGTGGTCATCGTCGACGCGGCGATCATACGCGAGCGTTGCCGGGCCCTTCGCGCGGCCTTTCCGGCGGCGCGGCTCTTCTATGCGCCCAAGGCGAACTTCAATCCGTGGATCGTCAGCCTGATCGTTGCGGAGGGCTTCGGCATCGACGCCGTTAGCCCGATGGAGATCGAGCTGGCGCTCAATGTCGGCGTGCCGCCGAGCGACATCATCTATGTCGAAAACAACATGTCGCCGGGCGATCTCGACTACGCCATCGAAGCCGATGTCGGCATGGTCATCGGCTCGCTGGGTGCGCTGGCGCGCCACGCAGAGGCGCGGCCCGACACGTCGGTCGGCATCCGCGTCAATGGCGAGATCGGCGCATCGGAGCATCACTACACCTACACCTCCGGACCGCGGTCGAAGTTCGGCATTCACCCGTCTCAGTTCGACGAGGCGCGGGCCATCGCAGCAGCGGCCGGTATGCGCATCACCCGGCTGCAGCAGCATATCGGCTCGAACTGGCTCGACGCCGAGCCGTTCCTGGCCGCAGCCAGGAGCCTGTGCGAACTTGCCGCCGGTTTCCCCGATCTTGAGACGCTCGATTTCGGCGGCGGTTTCGGCGTGCCCTATCACGCCGATCAGCATCCGCTGGATGTCGCAGCCGTTGGCCGGGCGATCGCCGACCTCGTCGGCAATTATCGGCGCGCCGATGGCAGCCCGTTCCACTACGCATTCGAGCCGGGCCGTTATCCGGTGGCGGAGAGCTCGGCGATCATCACGCGCGTCAACGACCGTAAGGTGTCCGGCAGCGGACGTGTGTTCGTCGGTACCGACACAGGGTTCAATCATCTCATCCGCCCGGCGCTCTATGGCAGCCAGCACCGCATCCTCAATCTAACCTCGCCCGATGCCGACACGGAGACGGTCGATGTGTGCGGCAATCTGTGCGAGGAGACCGACTATCTGGCGCGGGACCGCCTGCTGCCGCACGCCGATGAGGGCGACTATCTCGCTGTGATGGATGTCGGCGCCTACGGCCTTGCGATGGCGAGCGAATACAATCTCCGCCCGATCCCGCCGGAAGTGCTGGTCGACGGCGAGGAGCGCCGCCTCATCCGCAAGCGCAGCAGCTTCGCCGATTTGATGAACCCATTCGACTTCTAAGCACATAAAAAAAGCCCCGGGCTTTTGACCCGGGGCAAAATGGCGCTGGGGAACTTGCGCCGTATGCGGTGACGGCTACTCGGCCGCCGTGAAGTCCCTGGCGTTGGCGTAGTTGCGATATCTGAAGTCGCGGTCGTCGGTCGCGGCTTCCGTCTCAGCCAGTTTGAAGATGCGGTCGTGCAGCGGCGAGAAGGAGCAGGCGGGGTCGGTGTTGCCGGCGTCGCCCGTCAGCGCAAAGGCCTGGCAGCGGCAGCCGCCCCAATCGACCTCACGGAAATCGCAGCTCTTGCACGGCTCGGGCATCCAGCCGGTGCCGCGGTATTTCTGGAAAGCGTCGGAGTTCTGCCAGATCCAGGCGATCGACTTGTTGCCGCGGACGGAATCGAAATCGAGGCCGGTGATCGTCTCGGCGGCGTGGCAGGGAAGAACCTTGCCCGACGGCGAGATGTTGAAGAACTGCCGGCCCCAGCCGCCCATGCAGCGCTTCGGCCGCTCGGCGTAGTAGTCCGGAATGACGTAGTCGATGACGAGCGTGCCCTTCAGCCGCTCGCGCGCCTCGTCGACGAGGCGGGTGGTGGCGTCGAGCTGTTCGACAGTGGGCATCAGCGCAGAGCGGTTCTTCAGGGCCCAGCCATAATATTGGACGTTGGCGACCTCGAGCCGGGCGGCGCCGAGTTCGACGGCCATGTCGATGATCTCGGGCAGCTGATCGAGATTCTGCCGATGCATGACGGCGTTCACCGTCAGCGGCAGGCCGGCGGCGCGCACGAGACGGGCCGCTTCGAGCTTCTTCTGATGCGCGTTCTTGAAGCCGGCGATGCGGTTCGCCGTTTCCGCCTCGGCGCCCTGGAAGGAAATCTGCACATGGTCGATGCCGGCCTCGGCGAGAGCGGCAACCTTGGCCTCGTCGAGAAGCACGGCCGAGGTGATGAGGTTGGTGTAGAGGCCGACCTCGCGCGCATGGCGGACAAGCTCGATGATGTCCTTCCGCGCCAGCGGCTCGCCGCCGGAGAAATGGAACTGCAGCACGCCGAGCTCGGCGAGCTCGGTCATCACCCGCTTCCATTCCTCCGTCGTCAGCTCGGCATTGGCGCGCTCGAGATTGACCGGGTTGGAGCAGTAGGGGCACTGCAGCGGGCAGCGGTGCGTCATCTCCGCCAGAACGGCGGCGGGAATGCCGAAATCGCCATAGATGGCCTGTTCGGTTCCGTCGAGTACCGACAGGGTATCCTCTGGTGGCGCGTCTTGAATGACGTCGTCCATGGTTATTCCTCCTCCCTCGCGTCGACGAGGAAACCCTTCTCGGCAAGGTCTTGCAGCATGCTGATAACGTCGCCGGAGATGGCGTCGCGGTCGGCGACATATTTCTCGGCAAGAAGATCGACGATGTCCGCGATCGACCGCTCGCTGTCGCACAGCTGCAGGATCTCGACGGCGGTCTCGTCGGGGACAAGCACCCGCTCGGGCACCAGCAGGACCCAGCGGTCGCGGGCCTTGTCGAAATGGAGCCGGGCGTAGCGCGGCAAGACCGGCCGGCTGTCCTCGTCCAGCGCCTTGTTCGTCACCGCCGCGACCTCGGCCATCAGCCCGCCTCGGGGACGAAAGCGCCCGGCGGGACGTGACCGTCGACATAGGCGTGGTAGAGCGCGTCCAACTGCACCCACAGCACCTGGGTCTTGAAGATCAAGGCGTTGCACACCGCCTCGCGCTCCTCGGGCGTGTGGGCGTGTTCCTTGACGAATTCGAGGGCGAAGCCGGCGTCGCGCGGCGCCTGGTCGAGGCGCTTGCGGAAATAGCCCATGACGCTGTCGATCGATGAAATCATAGTGCTCCAGCATGCCGGAGATGCGCTCCTCATGGATGCCGGGCGCGAACAGCTCGGTGAGCGAGGAGGCGACGGCTTCAAGCGGCGTGCGGTCGCGAACGAAATGGACATAGGCGTCGACGGCGAAGCGCGTCGCCGGAAGGATGCCGTCGGTCGATTCGACATAGTCGCGGTCGATGCCGAGGCCGTCGGTCAGCTTCAGCCAGCGGTCGATGCCGCCTTCGCCGCCCGGCTCGCCATCATGATCGGTGACGCGATGGATCCATTCGCGGCGCAGTTCGCGGTCGCGAAAGCGCGAGATGACGATCGCGTCTTTGATCGGGATCGAGGACTGGTAATAGTAGCGGTTGAGCGCCCAGGCCTGGACCTGGCCCTTGTTCAGCTTGCCGCCATGCAGCAGCCGGTGGAACGGATGGAGGTTGTGGTAGCGGGTCGCGCCGATCTCGCGCAGCCGCGCTTCCATTTCCTCGGCTGAGTGCAGTTCCTTTCTGGGCATCACGTTCATAGGACTATCTCCATCCCGTCGCTTGGGATCTCCCAACCGGCACGCTTCAATTCGGCGCGCTCTGGTGAATTCGGCAGTAGTGCCGGGTTCGAATTATTGATGTGCAGGAATAGCTTGCGGCCGACGCCGAGCCTGTCAAAGGCGGCGATCGAGCCGCTCTCGCCCGACATCGACATGTGGCCCATGCGCCGTCCGGTCTTCTGGCTGAGGCCGTTGGCGATCATCTCGTCGTCGCGCCACAGCGTACCGTCGAAGAAGACAAGCGGCGCACCGGAGACGCGGTCGGCGAGTTCGGGCGTCAGCTCGGCGCAGGCGGCGAGATAGAAGAAATGCGCGCCATTTCGCCGATTGCGGATGTGCAGCCCAATCGTGTCGCCGACTTCGGTGCCGAAGCCATGCGCGGCCTCTGCCTCGTCTTCGAGATAGAGCGCCACCTTGCCGGGCACGGCGAAGGCAACGACCTCGATGCCGGAATCGGTGCCGTCGGGAAGCGTGAGCGCGAAAGGCTTCTCAAGCTCGACGCTCTGGCGGGCGACGAGATCCGGATTGAGGACGTTGAAAATCGAATTCTCGCGCAAGACCGACATGACGCGGTCATGCCCGTAGATCGTGAAGCGCTGTCCCTCGCGCAGATTCAGCAGCCCAGCCACCGCATCGACGTCGCCATTGGTGAGAATGACGCCGGCAATCGGGCTGTCGCGCAGACCATGGCGGGGATGAAGCTTTGGATTTTCGGTGATCTGTTGCCGCAAATCGGGGGCGGCGTTGATGAGAAACCAGTTCTCGCCGTCGGCGCTGACCGCCGCGGATGCCTGTGTCGATCTCAGGCTTGGATTGTTTCGACGCGCCTCATTACAGACGGCGCAATTGCAGTTCCACTGGGGGAGACCGCCCCCCGCCGCAGCTCCTAGAACGAGCACATGGAGCATTTTGTCCTATCGAGCGCGGCGGGGGTCAGTGTGACTACTTGCGGGTCGCGCAAGCGTACATGTTGATTTCCATGCCGACGCAGACTTCGGCGATCTTCGGGGTCTTCCAGGCCATGATATCCTCCATAAGAAGGCGGCGTGAGTGCCGCGATCGACACCAGAAATATCGGGCGTCGAGAACTTGATTACGGAAACATGACTCGGAGAGAAATCTATAGCTGCCATCGGCATCGTCTATGGTGCGTTCAGCAATCTGTATTTGCTGATGTTTTCGTGTCGCACAGATGTCGTATTGCGCGTTTGCAGGTGGGCAGGGCATGACGGCGGGGCTTTCAGCCTACCAACGCGCCGCCGCGGCGACATCATCCAACGCGGCGACGGTCGCTTCCTTGACGCCCGGCTCGGTTATCGCATGACCTGCCCTTTCCACGATCACCACGCGCGAATCCTTCCACGCCGCAGCGAGCGCGGCTGAACCGCTTGGCGGGCAGAGCAGGTCGTAGCGGCCTTGCACCATGACGCCGGGAATGCCCGCAAGACGCGATGCTTCGTCGACGAGCTGGTTCGGGCGCAGGAAGCAGTCATTGCTGAGGTAATGGGCTTCGAACAACGGCGTCGCCGGCAGTGGCGTCGGCCAGTTGCGGTCGAGCGTGACGCGCGTCGCCAGCGGGGCGATATCGGACAGGATGCGCTCGGTGTCGTGCCAGATCCAGTGTGCCTGGGCGTGCACGGCCGGGTCGGGATCGAGGATGCGGCGCCAATAGGCGGCGAGGGGGTCGCGTCGTTCGTCCGCCGTGAGGATTGACAGGAAGTCGTCGAGGAGGCCGGGCCGGAACCGCTTCGGTCCATCGAGGAATGCCCAGTCGAGTTCGGCGCGGGTGCCGAGGAAGACGGCGCGCAACACCATGCCGGCAACGCGCTCCGGATGCCGCTCGGCATAGGCGACGGCGAGGGTGGCGCCCCATGATCCGCCCACGACCAGCCAACGCTCGATGCCAAAGGCTTCGCGGATCTTCTCGATGTCGCCAATGAGATGGTCGGTGGTGTTGGCGGCGAGTTCGCGATAGGGGCGGCTTCGTCCGGCGCCACGCTGGTCAAAGAAGATGGTGCGAAAGCGGGTCGGGTCGTAACAGTCCGCGCTGTTCGGGGCGACAGCCGCCGCCCGGGCCGCCATGCAGGAAGATGACCGGCCGCCCGGACCCGACAGCCTCGACATACACCTCATGCCCGTCGCCGACAGGGAGATGCGTTCCCAGCTGATCGCTGCCTTGGTCCTTCATGGGTCATGCGTTAAGCGCATGGTGGCCGGCGCGCAATTCCTTCCGTCCAAGGGTTGCGAGCGCGAAAGGCTGAATGGCAGTGTCGTCGCACCCAGCTGCGAGGAGCGAGCAAGATATGAAAGTCGAGACCTATGGGGCCTTGCCGGCCACGGACATGACCGGCGAGTATTTCACCGGCGAGGTTTGGGCGGAGCCGGTGATCGAGGCGCCGGGTCCCGCTCGCGTTCGCGCCCTTACGGTTCGCTTCCAGCCAGGCGCCCGCACCAATTGGCATACCCATCCGCTCGGGCAGACGCTCTATGTTCTTGCCGGCATCGGCTGGGTGCAGTCCTGGGGTGGTCCCGTGCGTGAGATCAAGCCCGGCGACGTGGTGTGGATCGAGCCGGGCGAAAAGCACTGGCACGGCGCTTCGGCGCATCACCCGATGTCACATCTGGCCATTCACGAATCTTTGGACGGCGAGCATATCAGCTGGCTCGAGCCGGTTTCCGACGCGCAATATCACGGCGAAGGGTGAGGTTGCTACGATCACTGTTGTGTGATGTCTTCGCGCTGCTTGAGCGGCGACCACCAGCACACGCTTTAGTTAGCGGAATACCTGGATATTCGTCCTTGCCAAGTCGTCACGCAGTCGTCATTCTCAGCGACGGCCAAAGGCTATTCGATCCCTTGAGGGAGGGGTATCGGAGCATGATCGAGATAAAGCGGGTCTGGGCGGGAATATCGCTCGGGTGCCGGAGGTGGGGCCTGACAGGTCGGCCGATGGGCGGGGGAGCATGCGCATGCGCGCTATGAAGGTATTTGTCGGTCTCCTTTTCGGGGCCGTCATTCTTGCGACCGCGAGTGGCGCCAATGCGGCGACGGACGATCATCCGCCGCTGGCCGAACGCGCAACGGCGGACATCCTCAGCGCGGTTTATCCTGAGGCCGATCACTTCAGCGAACCGGAAGGCACGCCGCCGATCATCACGGCCTATGACGCCGATGAGAATATCCTCGGCTACGTGTTCTCGACCTATGACGTGGTGCGGGCACCGAGCTACTCGCCCCGGCCGTTCGACGCCATCGTCGGCATGGACAAGACCGGCCGGCTCGTCGGGATCAAGGTGATCGAATATCACGATCCCCACCTTATTGATTCAACGACGCGCTTCGGCCTGCTCCTTCAATTCCTGCAGTCCTATGTCGACGAAGCCTACCCGGTGATGAACCCGAATGCGCCGGCTGCGGAGTCGCCGTATATCGTCGCCGGCGCAACGATCTCCGCGCGCGCATTTCTGAGCGGCATCGCGGACGCAGGTCGTGTGATCTTCCGCGCCACCAGCGACGCCCCCCCGATCACCGAGCCGACGCTCGACCGTGACAGCTATGCCTATCAGACGTGGCAGCAGCTCCTGGCGAGCGGCGCCGTCGTCAACAAGCCGATCACCTACGGCGACGCGCGTTCCTTGTTCGCTGCAGCCGGCGAAAACGGCGACGAGGCGGATGTGCCGCTTGGTGTGCCGGAGAACGTCGTCAGCCCGACCGTGTTCGAATGCCGCTTCGCCGCGACCGGACGATGCGATGATCGGCCAGTCGAGCCGCATCCGGACGATCAAACCTATATCGACCTCTATCTGGCGCTGGGCACTCCGGCGATGGTTGGGCGCAACGCGCTTGGCTCGGATTACTACGCCGACGTGACCGCGGAGCTGTCCAGAGACGCCAACTTCCTGATCCTGATGTCGCGCGGTGAGTACGATTTCCGCGGTCTGAGCTACTATCGCGGTCCGGACTACGCGTTTGACCGTATCCAGCTCGTCCAGGGAGACCTCAAGCTCACCTTCACACGCGAGCAGCAGCAGCAGTTCCACACCTACCATGGTCAATATGGCGGCAACCGGCCCTATCTGCCCGAGGCCAGCTCATTCATCATCCCGGCCGATTCGGGCTTCGATCCCCTGCAGCCCTTCCGGGTCGTGCTGCTGATCAACGGCACGCACGCGGACGGGACGCAGTTCAGCGTCCCGGTGCCGGTCGACTATCAGGTGCCGCGGACGCTCGTGCTCGAGCCGTTCGTCGAACCGCCGCCGGCCTGGGTGCAGTCGTGGCAGGCTTCGACCACCGACCTCGCCATCCTTGGCGCCATGCTGGTGGTGTTGACGCTGATCTTCATCTTCCAGGGGAAGCTCACGAAGTCCGAGCGGGCGCATCGCTGGATCCGCAATAGCTTCCTGCTGTTCACGCTCATCTGGCTCGGCTGGATTGCCGGCGGCCAGCTGTCGATCGTGCATGTCGTGAGCTACGTGACGGCGCCGTTTGAGCATTACGGCATCGGCTTCTATCTGGCCGAACCGCTCATCGTCGTTCTCGGCATCTATGTGCTGCTGTCGCTGATCATCATCGGCAGAGGCGTGTTTTGCGGCTGGCTGTGTCCGTTCGGCGCATTGCAGGAGCTGACGTCCAAGGTCGGCCGCTTCCTGCGGCTGCCCAAATGGAATCCGTCCGAGCGGGTGCAGAAGTGGATGTGGATACCGAAATACGGCACCGCTGCACTCATCGTCGGCGCGGCCTTCGCGGCCCCTGCGGCGCTCGCCGCCACCGAAGAGATCGAACCGTTCAAGACGGCGATCACCTCCGCCTTCGTGCGGCCGTGGCCTTACGTCACCTACGCGGTCGTGCTGCTCGGCATGGGCCTCTTCACCGAGCGCTTCTTCTGCCGGTTCCTGTGCCCGCTTGGCGGCGTGCTGGCGCTGTTCGACCGGCTGCACATCTTCAACTTCCTGAAGAGGCGCGCCGAATGCGGCAGCCCCTGCCAGCTGTGCGAGCGTGGTTGCCCGGTGAAGGCCATCAACGCCAATGGCGCAATCGTCATGGCCGAGTGCTTCCAGTGCCTGGACTGCATGGTCACCTATTATGACGACGAGCGCTGCCCGCCGCTGGCCAAGACCCGCAAGCAGCAGGCGCGCCAGCCGATCCCGCCGATGGGCAGCCCGGTTCCGGCCTATGCCCGTTCGTCCACCCCGGTGTTCGGAGCTGACAAATGAGCGCGATAGACCTCTCCATCGGCCCGAAGCAGAAAGGTCTGTCGCGTCGTCAGGCTCTGAAGATCGTGGCGGCTACGGCGGCGGTTCCGGCCGTGGTCGGCGGCATTCGCCTGCTCGCGCCACAAGGCGAATTTCACACCTGGAACGGGGAGGCGCTTGGCGCCATTTCGTCCCTGACGATCTGGCATCCGAATGCCGGTTACGCGCAGCGGACGATGAACCGCATGCTGACCGAAGTCGCCCGGCTTGAGCAGATATTCAGCTTGTTCCGCATGGAGAGCGAGCTGTCGCGGCTGAACCGTGACAGCGCCGTCGCCAATGCCTCGTCCGACCTGGTTGCCGTCATGGAAGCCGGCCGGGCCATGGGACAGGCGAGCGGCGGGTCCTTCGACCCGACCGTGCAGCCGCTGTGGGACATCTATGTCCGGCACTTCTCCACGCCTTTCGCCGATCCAGCCGGGCCTGCTCCGGCCGAGCTCGACGATGCGCGGCGCCTCATCGGCTATCAGCGCATCGATATCGGCTCGCGCTCCGTCGCCTTCGACACGCCCGGCATGGCGGCGACGCTCAACGGCATCGCCCAGGGCTACATCACCGACCGCATTGGCGATCTGCTGCGCAATGAAGGCTTCGAGCATGTTGTCGTCGAGCTCGGTGAGACGCGCGTGCTCGGTGACTATCCGGGTGGCGGGCCGTGGCACGTTGCGCTTCGCGACCAGAACGGCTCGACCGACAGGTCGGTCGACATCACCAATGGGTCGCTTGCAATGTCGGGCGGCTATGGCACGACCTTCGATCCCAGCGGCCGCAACCATCATTTGTTCGATCCGGCTACCGGCCGCAGCGCCAACCTTCTTCACGACGTCGTCGTGATGACGCCGCGGGCGATGGAAGCGGATGCACTGGCGACGGCGCTGTTCGTTGCCGGCGAGGAGCGGGCACCTGCGATCCTGGCAAACTATCCGGGCGCCTCGGCGATCCTCACGCGGCTCGACAGGAGCGAACTCAGGCTCTGACCAACGAACACTAGGTTTCGACGGAAATTGAAGCGCCCGCCATGAGCGGGCGCTTCGCTTTTGGGGGTTCACTGCATCCGCACCGACGAGACGGCGTTGTCGCGATCGCCGACGAGTTGCGGAACGTTGCTGGAATAGAGCTCGCACCAGCCGCCGAAACCCGCATCGCGGCAGACCTGGACCGAATAGCCGGGCTGCACGGTGATCGAGCTGATGCGGTTGTCCCAACCGGACGGCATGAGCGAGTAGCTCTGATTGGCGTCGATGCAGAACGAAGCGCCGGTGTAGTTGGCGTATTCGTAGAAGCAGACACGGGCGTCGGGTGATACGCCGGCCGTGGTCAGCACGCGATAGGACGAGATCGAGTTATTGCGGAAGCTCGTCAGGTTAACGTCGCCCGCATAGGTCTGGCACCAGCCGGCGAGGTTGGGGTCGCCACACACGGTGACCTTGGCATTGGCACCGACGCGGATCGACGTGATCGCGTTGTTGCGGCTGCCGGTGATGCTGGCGTTGGTTTGCCCGACGGCGGCGCAGAAGGTGTCGCCGGCGAAGTTGTTGTCCGAATAGAAGCAAACCTGGTTGGCGGCCGGCGTCGGAGTCTGCGGCGGTGGCGGCGTCTGCTGCTGTTGCGTCGGGATGCCCAACTGGGCACCGGTCTGCGAGATCAGCTGACCGGTCTGCGTCGACCGCAGATATTGCGCCGAGGCCCAGGCCGACTGGCCCTGATAGGTGAACTGGCACCAGGAGTAGCCGGCGAGGCACAGCTGGATCGAAACCACGCCACTCTGCGGAATGACGAACTGGACGGGGTAGTTTGTGCTTGGACCCGAGCGCGCGTTGAGCGCCGTCGTCGGCGATGCGGGCACGCCGTTGTTCGGCTGCGGCGTCGGGGTTGGCGCTCCGGAGACCGGCGTGCCGCCGATATTCACGGTGCGATAGGACGAGGTCGAATTATCGCGGACGCCGGTGAGGTTGACGTCGTCGACATAGGTCCGGCACCAGCCGCCGAAATTGGCGTCGCCGCAGACCTCGACCGTAGCGCCCGCGCCGATGCGAATCGACGAAATGACGTCGTTCCAAGGGGCGGTGAGGCTGGCGTTGGATGCACCCATGTTGACGCAGAAGGCGTTGCCCGCGAACCCGGCGTCTGCATAGAAGCAGACCTCGTTGGCGCCGGGCGTCGGCGGCGTTGGCGTTGGCGTTGGCGTGGGTGGAGTAGGCGTCGGCGTTGGCAACTGCGGCAGGCCGAATTGCTGGCCGAGCACGCCGAGCAGGAACTGGAAGAACGGGCCAAGCTGCGGGCCTGCCTGGATCATAGGCTGGTTGTTCTGCGACAGCAGCAGATACTGCCCCTGCGCCCAGCCGGACTGATTGTTGAGTCCAACTTCGCACCAGGAATAATCCTGGTTGCATTGCAAGACGGTCACTTCCGTATTCGGCGGAATGACGAATTGGACGGGATATTGCGGGCCGGGGCCGGTATGGGCCTCAAGCTGCGCCGACGTATGCGCGGTGAGCTGCTGGGCCTCGGCCGGCGCCACGAAAGCGAGAGCGGTGCAGGCGGTCGCGATGACGAGGAAAGAGCGTAGGAAACGTAACTTTGTTGCCGACATAGTCTGCCTTCCAATTTGTGGACCCACCTCCATCTCCGGCACAGTGTAGAGCCCAATAAGGGCATTTTTACGAGACGGCGCCGCGTTGCGCGATCCAGTGGATGGCGGTTTTGTTGCCATCTTGTGGCTGTAAGCGAAGCGAAGTTAGGCTAGTGTTTGATAAATCGACCCACACGGCAAGGAGGTATCCGATGCGAAATTCGGTTGGCAGGTTCATGGCTACGGTCGCGGTGTGTGCGACGGCAGCGGTCGTTGCGGCTACGCCCAGTTCGGCCCAAAAGGGCGCGACAGCGGCAAACCCCATGGCTGCCGGATTTGCGTTCTGCGAGACCGGGGCCTCCGACATAACGGGCGGGGCGCTCGCCGCCGCCGGCTGGTCGATCGACGACCAGGGCACTTACGGACCGTATTTCAGCTCCGTCAACGTCTCCCGGAATGGCGGAGACGATTACGGCTATGTGTCGGTCCAGCCCTTCGCGACGGTGGAGCTGGTCTATTGCACCTATGACGTTTATGTCGACGCATCGTTCGACATGGCGGCGATCGCCCAGCAGATGGGCTACACCGGCGAGACGCAGGTCGTTGACGGCGATACCTACGGCACCTGGGAGTTGACCGGTGACGGCGAAGGCAGGCTCGTTCAGGCGACGATTTCCGGCAACTACTTCTATCTTGAGCTCAGCTGGATCAGAGATCTGCCCTAGCCCGATAGGGCGTCAGATTGTTGCGGCGCTTGCGCTGGGTTTAGCCGGCACAGCGTCGCAGCTCTCTTTCGGACGGAATTCCTGCCTGGTGGTGGTGACGCTGCATAACCCGGTTGCGACTGCACGACAGCGCGGGTGACAACCTTCGCGTAAGACGTTGGGTGCCAAGGTCGGTCCCAGCGCATAGCGAGCAGCATGGCCAGGTCAAGCCCAACCACCTTCAGCCGCCTCGCGGTCGTGGTTTCGATCCTGATGATCATCCCGATCGTCGGGCTCGCTGCCGCACTGCTGGCTGCGCCCGTGTTCTGGGTCGGCGACATCCTTACTTTCTTCCTGCCGTGGATCGCCGTCGCGGTCGGGCTAACGCTGGTTTTCGCGGCGGTCGTTCGCCTGAGACTCGTCGCGCTGGCCACGATCGGCCTGGGCGTCGTCGTGGCGTTGCCGATGATCTCGGCTTGGTCGCATCCGCCGGAACTGACCGCGGGTACGCCGCTGCGCGTGACGACGTTCAACACATTGGTCGGTACGGCGGACCCCGACGCCGTGATGCTGTTTCTCGGTCAAGAGTCTCCCGACATTCTCGTTCTGCAGGAATATTCGGGCCAGATGGAAAGCGAACTCGCCGCACGGTTCCGGGCGATGTTCCCGTATCGGTCCGATGTCGGCAGTGAGGCAGTACCGACGCTCCTCCTGCTCAGCCGCTATCCCATTGTCGACTCGGCTGTCATTGCAAGTAATTTCGATCGCTTCGGCCATGAAGATCAGAGCGTCATCCGAACAACGATCAATGTCGATGAACGGAGCGTCGTCGTCTACGCGGTGCATGCACCGACGCCACGTTGGGGCGACAGTTCGTGGCAGGCGCGCAACGCGCTCCTCGACGAGCTGGCCGCGAATGCTGCTGGTGAGGCGAGCGGCTCGCCAGTAATCATCGCCGGCGACTTCAACACGCCGCCCTGGTCCCCGCATTTTCTGCAAATGCTGGCCGATGGCGGAGGTCTTGCCGATACGGCGGGCCGGCTCTTCCCCTCGCCGACGCGCATCATCGACCGCGGCGGCCTGCAGGATCTCCTCGGCGCGCCTGTCGATCACATCCTGGTGTCGAACGGCATCGGCTGGCGGGCGGATCAGGTCGGGCCGGATCTCGGATCCGATCATCGCCCGGTGACTGCTGACTTAGTGTTGCCCGACTAGCTGGCCTCCGCAGCGCTCACCTCGACGAGCCGGCCAAAACGCCGCGCCGTCAGAATGCGTGGATTCCGTTATTGATGTTATAATATAACATACATATCTTGCCGAAACGGCCATATGGCTGTGACCTCCGAAATGCAGAAGGTGAATGCTGATGGCGAACCGCGTAGCCAAGCTGGGCGGCCTCGCAACCGCGATATTTCTGGGCTTCGGCGCGACGACGGCGTTGGCGCAGTTAAATATCGTGGCGGCGGAGAATTTCTATGGCGACGTCGCCGCGCAGATTGGGGGCGATCAGGTGACAGTGACCAGCATCCTCAACAATCCGAACCAGGATCCGCACGATTTCGAAGTCGGCGCAGCCACAGCGCGGGCGCTCTCGGACGCCGACCTCATCATCTACAACGGGGCGGACTACGATCCGTGGATGCCGACGCTTCTGGCTGCCGCGGAAAACAACAGCGCTCAGATCATTGTCGTCGCCGATCTCGTCGATCGGTCGGCGGGTGACAATCCGCATCTTTGGTACGATCCGTCGACCATGCCCGCAGTCGCCGAGGCGATCGCAGCGGCGCTGGTCAGCGCCGATCCCGCCCATGTCGACGACTACGCGGCGCGCCTCGATGCCTTCGAGGATTCGTTTGCGACGATCAACGACGAAATCGCCGATATCCGCGCGCGCTTCGGCGGCACGCCGGTTGCGGCCACCGAGCCGGTGTTCGGCTATATGGCGGAAGCGCTTGGTCTCGACATGCGGGAGGAGGGCTTTCAGTTGGCGGCTATGAACGAAACCGAGCCGAGCGCCCGAGACATTGCGGCATTCGAGAGCGATCTGCGCAACAACGCCGTCGCGGTTCTGTTCTACAACAATCAGGTCACCGACGATCTCACCAGCCGTCTGCTCGACATCGCCAATGAAGCGGGCGTGCCTGTGGTCGGTGTTACCGAGACATTGCCCGAAGGACTGTCGTTCCAGGAATGGATGGCGGCGACGCTCGACGCGACCCGCGTGGCTCTGGGCGGCACCTGATCTTGGCCGACGCGATTGTTCTCGACCGGCTTACTTTGGCGATCGGCGGTCACGTCGTGCTCGCCAATGTCAGCTTGACGATCGCGTCTGGCGAATTCATCGGCCTGCTCGGGCCGAACGGCGCCGGCAAGACGACACTGCTGCGCGCGCTGCTCGGACTGCTACCGCCGCGCTCCGGCGCGATCCGCGTACTCGGAGAGACGCCGGGGATCGGCAATGCTGCGATCGGCTATCTGCCGCAAACGCGCACTCTGCCTGCGACGGCTCGCATCAGCGGCTGGGACTTCGTCGCCAGCGGTTATCAGGCGAGGCGGTGGGGCCTGCCCTTTCACGGCGCCGAGGCTCGGAAGGAAATCGCTTGGGCACTCGATGCGGTCGAGGCGCGTGATTTGGCGCGGCGACCGCTAGCCGAACTATCCGGCGGCGAGCGGCAAAGGCTGCTGCTTGGACAGGCGTTGATCGGCCGGCCGAAATTGCTGCTGCTCGACGAACCGCTGATGAGTCTCGATCCGCATCGTCAGGCCTCAGTGATCGACCTCGTGTCAGGCTTGCACCGCGATCTCGGCGTCACGGTGCTGTTCAGTGCGCATGAGGTGAGCCCGCTCGTCGGTGCGCTCGATCGCGTCCTTTATCTCGGCGGCGGCAGCGCCGCCATCGGCACGGTCGACGAGGTCATCACCGCCACGGTGCTCTCCCGCCTCTACGGTGCGCCGATCGACGTGATCCGTGTCAAGGATCGGATCTTCGTCATGTCGGGCGGCTACGATGTCGAACATGACGAGCACGGGCATCACGATCATGCTTAGCTACGCCTTCATGGTGAATGCCTTTCTCGCCTCGGGCATCGTCGCCGTGGCGGCAGGCATCGTCGGCTATCTTCTCGTGCTGCGCGGCGAAGTATTCGCCGGCCACGCGCTTTCCCATGTCGGCTTTGCTGGCGCGACCGGCGCGGTGCTTATCGGGCTGTCGCCGCTTGCCGGGCTGCTCGGCTTCACCGTCATTGCCGGCATCGTCATCGGATTGCTGGGCAACCGCCTCAGCACGCGCGACGTCGCCATAGGCATGGTGCTCGCGCTGTCGCTCGGCCTCGGTCTCCTGTTCCTGCACTATTACACGTCGTTCGCCGCGCAGGCGACGGCGCTGCTGTTCGGCAATGTCTATGGCGTCAGCCGGTCGATGGTATGGACGCTGTTCGGCTTGGCCTTCGTCTGCCTCAGTGCCCTGGCGCTCATCGCTCGGCCATTGCTCTTCGCCAGCCTGCAGCCGGAGATGGCCGAGGCGAGGGGCATCTCTCCGCGCCTTTTGGGCGTGTTGTTTCTCGCGATCGTTGCCATTGCCGTCGCCGAAAGCGCGCAGATCGTCGGCGTGCTTCTCGTCTTCGCGCTGATGGTCGGACCGGCGGCGACTGCGGGACAGCTGACGGCGCGCGTGCCGGTAGCGATCGCGTTGTCGGCGGTGATCGCCGTCGCCGACGCCTGGGCCGGACTGACGATCGCCTACTACACGGACTGGCCGACGAGCTTCTGCATCACGGCGCTAGCGGGCCTTGGCTATTTTGCCGCCCGGCTCTGGCGCGCGGGCCGGGGCAGAGCGCGGCTTGCTCATGGCGGCGGCCACACGCACTAGTCGGCACGATCGTTCACAAATGCGCGATTGAGGGCCTTCTGCGGCAAGACGGCCCCCCTTCGCCGGCTCGCGAGTCGCATAGTGCGCCGGCCTACCCGCAATGCATTTTGGGAGGAGCGATCTTGCGCTTTCCCTCCGTTTCAACGCTTCCCCGTCCATTCAAGCGCCCGTCAGCCAAAGCCGCCCTTGCGGCGTTGACGCTTGCTGCCGTCACGCTATCGGCGTGCAGCTCCGAGGCGACGTGGCACGAGACCGACATCACCGGCAGCCTGCCGTCGCTCGATTTCAACATGACCGACGCCGACACGGGCGAGGCGGTTACGGCCGCCGACTTTGAAGGCAAGGTCGTGCTGCTCTATTTCGGCTACACCTTCTGCCCCGATGTTTGCCCGCTGACGCTCGCTAATCTGTCGCGCGTGCTGGGGCAGATGGGAGACAAGGCCGACGACGTCGAAGTCCTTTTCGTCACCGTCGATCCCAACCGCGACACGCTGCCGGTGCTGAAGGACTATACCAACGCCTTCGGTCCGCAATTCGTCGGCCTGCGCGGCACCGACGATCAGCTCGCCTCACTGGCGCAGCGCTACCGCGTTTCCTATTCGGTGACGCCGGAGACGGACACCCAGCCCTACGAGGTGTCGCACGGGTCCGCGGTCTACGTGTTCGATCAGGACGGTAATATCAGGCTGCTCATGACATCAATGTCGACCACCGACCCGGGCATCGATGGCGCTGCCGCCGACCTCGATCAGCTTGTCGACGAAGCGAACCCACCCGGCTTTTTCCAGCGCATCTGGCAGAAGTTCTAGCCGCTATTCGCTGGTCGGCGACCGCACCGGGAAGTCGGTGGTGAGCGTGCCGCCATCGGCGAATGTCAGCGTCACGGATACGGTGCCGCCAGCCGTCGACGGCATCGGTCGGCGACATGCACATAAGATGATATCCCGCCGGTGCGAATTCGGCGGTGCCGTGTGCCGTTACGGTGATCGTCTCGACGGTGACCATCTGGTCGACGCCGCTATTGTTGACGCTCTGATGCAACATGAGCATGCCGCAGCCAGGCGATGATGCGGAGACGAGCGATGGCATCCGTGTCGCCCGTGTTTTCCAATGTGAAATAGCCGGCGGCCGGCCGCGTCGGGATGATCGTCTGCAAATAGGCGCCGGTAATCGTGACGTTGGCTTCGTCGGCCGCGAAGAGCCGGCGCGGCAACCATGATTGTGGCAGCGGAGATGAAGGTCACAAGCGAACGGCGCATTTCTATCGTCCTGTCCAATCGGCTGTAATTTCGAGGCCGCCTTCGGTGCTGCGCACGCCGGACTTCTCTTCCTGAAGGCGGAGATTGTTGATCACGAGAATGAACGCGCCCGCGCTCATCATCGCCGTCGGGATCCAGATGATGAGGCCGCCCATCTGCTGATCGGCGATGGCGTCGATCGATGCGTAGATGCGGCCGCACCAAGCGTAGAACGAATAGATGTCGTGATTGGTGAAGGCGATGATGGCGCCGAGCAGGATGCTGCGGCAGGATCACGCCGAAGGCCATGCCGGCTCGTCCGCCGAAGGAGACGCGGGCGGGCGGTTTGGGACGCGGGTCGAGCACCAGCGCCCAGAACAGCATGCCGTCGACGACCATGCTCCAATTCATCACCTGATAGAGCTTCGGATCGACCATGGCGCGGAAATGGACGTCAGGGACAAGCCAGAAGATGACGAGCCCGACGAACAGCACCGAGGCGATGAAGGGCTGCTGCACGATGCGGAACGGCAGAGACCTGCCGATGGCGTCGGCGATGACGGGCCGAAGGCGGGCATCGCCTTGCGCAACGTCGGGCCGGGCCAGGCGAGCGCGATCAGGAACGGCCCGAGGTGATGCATCCCGACATGTTGGATGCGATTGAGGAAGAACATGTGCTCGGCGAGATACTCGAAATGCGTCTGCAACACCGCGTAAATCGCGAGGACGCCGGTGAAATAGAGAGGATGCGCCGCCACAGCGCGGGCCGTTCATCGGGGGCGCTGAGATGAATGCCGCGCGCGTACCACCACACTGCGAGCGCGGCGGTGATGAACCAGGGCCACGAGAACTCCCAGGGCGCCCAGATCGGCATCGCCGCGGCGTGGTAACGCGCACCCCACCACAGGAACGAGCCGAGAATGACGATGGCAAGGTAGAAGGCCCAGTCGATCGGCCGGCCAATCCCCTCCGGCCAGCCTGCTGAAGGTGGGCCGCCGGCGGTGGTTTCGATCTTGGCTGACGTCACGAGTGCGATCCGGTGGATTGGGGATCAAGCGCCGGCACCATCCGCCTTTTTGCCCGCGAAGGTAAGGGACCTTTGGTCGCGCCGGTTGAGCCGAGGGCCGGAGCGGCCCGTCACGCAGCGCTCTCGGCCGCGGGCCGCGGCCGGATTATTTGCGGCAAAATGAAAAGGGTGTTTCGGCACTTGGCGTGCCGGAAACCTCGAGATCGACATCGAACGCGTCGCGCAGAACCCCGTCGGCGATGACCTCGGCGGACCGGCCAATCGAGAAAATGTTACCGTCGCGAAGAACGCCGATACGGTCGGCATAGGTGGCGGCGAGGTTGAGGTCGTGGAGGACGGTGAGGACGCCGGCACCCTTTGATGCAAACTCGCGGGCGATCTCAGGCAAATGACGGAAGGAGCGAAGTGATGTTCATCGCCATGAACCGGTTCAAGGTAATCCGCGGACTGGAATCCGATTTCGAGGGCGTCTGGCGCGGACGCCAGCGGCGGCTCGACGAGATGGGGGGCTTCAAGGAGTTCCATCTGCTGCGCGGACCCGAGCACGACGACCACACGCTCTACGCCTCGCACACGGTGTGGGAATCGCAGGCGGCCTTCGAGAACTGGACGAAGTCGGAACAGTTCCGCGATGCGCATCGCAGCGCCGGCAACAACAAGCCGCTTTATCTCGGCCATCCTCAGTTCGAAGGCTTCACAGTTCTGGAAGGTATGTAATGAGCGTCTCGGCGGCATCATGTTCAAGGTCTTCGTCGGCCGAACGGCCGAAGGCGCTCCTTCCCGATCAGTTCGCATTCTTCCGCGCGCTCGTCGGCGCCAACGCCGATCCGGAAAGCTAGACCAGATTTCCATTCACCGAATAAATGCGCGACCGAAAGTCTTGGTCCGCCCAATGTTCGGCGGCTTCTACTCGTCTAGAGTATTAGAGGGCTTGCAAATCCTGTTGCTTGGTCTGCCTGCTTAAGCGATCATTGCCGTGATCTTAGGCAATGCGAAGTGGGGAGACCTTGCAATGGCCACCGAGATCGAAATCTCAAAAGCCAGCGCGGCCGATCTTGCCGCGGATATGGAATATCACCGGGCAACTTGGTCCCGGTTCTTCCGGTACGCCTTCTACTGTGCGGGCGCGCTCGGAGTTCTTCTGCTGATTCTGTTCCTGGCCCTCAACTAGGAGGGCTGTACTGGCGACATTTGATGGCGCAGCGGAAGATCACTTCCGCGGCCGAGGAGGGACTTGCGTCGGACGGCGGCAACGCCGATCAATGGCGGCATGACTGATACGCTTGCCAGCGGGGCGCTTGGCGCCCTCTACGGCGCGGCGCTGGGCGCTGTTTTCCTGGCGATATTGTGGTTCTCGGTGCGCCAGGGCATCGACGGCGGCAAGCCGGGCTGGATGATCGGCGGCATGCTTGCGCGCCTCGCGATCATCGCGGCCGCCGGTTATGCCCTAGTTGCGACAGGCGCCGACGCCGCCGAGATCATCGGCGTCGCTATCGGCTTCACCATCATTCGCCTCATAGTCGTCTCTCGAACGCGGTCGGCTCGCTAGGCCCGGTTCCGTGGGCGGGATAGGACGAAGGCGAGGGCGGCCGCCACGCTCAGCGTGCCGCTCACGATGAAGGTTACGCGTGGGCCGGCGGCATCCCATGTCGCGCCGGCGATGACGCTGGCGAGCAGCGTGGCGATTCCGGCGATGAGGCTGAAGATGCCGAAGGCTGTGCCGCGCAGCCTGGCGGGCGCCGCGTCGGCGACGAGCTTCGACAGGATGCCCTGCGTCAGCCCCATATGCAGGCCCCAGAGCGCGGCGCCGAAGAGGGTGGCTCCCGGTGATCCGGCGAAGGCAAGCACGAGATCGGACGCGACCAGCACCGTGAGACCGGCAAGAAGGAGGGCGCCCGCCGACATCCGATCGGCAAGGAGCCCGGCCGGGTAGGCAGACATCGCATAAACGACGCTCATGACCACCATGACCATCGGCACCAGACCGATGGACAGGCCGGTATCCTGCGCCCGCAGAATGAGAAAGGCCTCGCTGAATCGGGCCAGAGTGAAGATCGCTCCGATGCCGACGACGCGCCAGAATGCTGGCGGTAGCTCGCTCAGCGTTTTCCAGCGGATAGGCGCGCGATCTGGTTCAGAACCGTTGAAGTCCGGCTCCTTGACGCCAAAGACGAGCGCGAGCACAGCCGCCGCCGCCGGGATGACGGCGAACCACAACACGGTGCGGATGTCGTCGGCGAGGAGGGCCATCAGCCCGATGGCAAGGAGCGGTCCGGCAACCGCGCCGATGGTGTCGAGCGATTGCCTAAGGCCGAAGGCGGCGCCGCGTTGATCCAGGGCCGTGATGTCGGCAATCAAAGCGTCGCGCGGGGCGCCGCGGATGCCCTTGCCGATGCGGTCAATCAGGCGGGCCCCGAAGACCCATTCGACCGTCGTGGCCAGCGCGAACAATGGTTTCGTCACCGCGGCGAGCCCATAGCCGATCACCGCCAGAAGCTTGCGGCGGCGGAAATAATCGCTGATCGCGCCGGAGAACAATTTGACGATCAGCGCCGTGGCTTCGGCGATGCCCTCGATCGTGCCGAGCGCGAGGGCGCTGGCGCCGAGCGTCGTGACGAGGAAGACGGGCAGGAGGCTGTGAACGAGCTCGGACGAGGTGTCCATGAGCATGCTGACAAAGCCGAGTGCCCAGATGTCCCGAGGCAGTTTCGATCGGCGGGCGTTGGGTGCTCGGTTCATTTTGATGTAAGGCAGGTGGTGTTCACTCCCTTCGTGCATCAGCCAGGGCCGGAACGCCAGCGCCGAGGCCATTGTTGACACTGGCGGCTCACTGGTGAACAGCGAAGCTGTGCAAGACGCAATCGCATGAGATTGTTGCTCGCGTGACCGATATCGGATCAGTGACCAGCGTCACCGGCTCGGTCGTGGATGTTGCCATCAGCGTCCACCCGCTGCCGCCGATCAATCACGCCCTGGTTGTCGATCCTCCGGGGATGGAGCCGATCGTGTTGGAGGTGCAGCAGCACCTCAATCCCGGCACGGTCCGCTGTGTGGCCATGAGCGAGACCTTGGGGCTCGCTTGCCACGTCCCGGTGCGCGATACCGGCGGGCCGATCAAGATGCCGGTGGGCGAGACGATGCTCGGTCGGCTGGCCGACGTCACCGGCAACATGATCGACGACGGGCCCGCGCAGGCGGCCGACGTGCCGCGCTGGCCGATCCACCGCCTGCCGCCGCCGCTGACTGAGCAGAGCGGCAAGCGTGAGATCCTCTTCACCGGCATCAAGATCATCGACCTGTTGGCGCCTCTTGCACGCGGCGGCAAGGCGGCGATGTTCGGCGGCGCCGGCGTCGGCAAGACGGTGCTGATCATGGAACTGATCCACGCCGTTGCAGAACGCCATTCCGGTCTGTCGGTGTTTGCAGGCGTTGGCGAGCGCTCGCGCGAGGGCCACGAACTGTGGTCAGAGCTGAAGCGTTCCGGCGTTCTGTCGCGGACGGCGCTGATCTTCGGGCAGATGAACGAGCCGCCCGGCGCGCGCTGGCGGGTGGGGCTGTCGGCGCTCACCGTTGCCGAATATTTCCGCGACGAGATGCATCGCGACGTCCTCTTCCTCATCGACAATGTGTTCCGCTTCCTGCAGGCGGGTGGCGAAGTTTCGGGCCTGCTCGGAAGGCTACCGTCGCAGGTTGGCTATCAGCCGACGCTCGCCTCGGAGATCGCCGAGCTGGAGGAGCGCATCACCTCGGTGCATGGCACTGCGGTGACGTCGCTGCAGGCCGTCTATGTGCCGGCCGACGATTTCACCGACCCGGCCGTGGTCAACACTTTCTCGCATCTCGACGCCGCGATCGTATTGTCGCGCGACATGGCGAGCCAGGGGCTCTATCCGGCCGTCGATCCGCTCGGCTCCAACTCGGTGCTGCTCGATCCGGCCGTCGCCGGCGAGCGGCATTTCCGCGTCGCTGAAGCCGTGCGCGAATTGATCGAGCGCTATCGCGAACTCCAGGAGATCATCTCGCTGCTCGGCATGGACGAGCTGTCGGCGGATGACCGGCGTGCGGTGCAGCGGGCGCGGCGGCTGATCCGTTTCCTCACGCAGCCCTTCGCCGTCACCAGCCAGTTCACCGGCCACACCGGCGCGTCCGTCAGCATCGAGGATACGCTGACCGGCTGCGAGGCGATCCTCGACGGTAAGACCGATGATTGGGATGAGCAGCAGCTCTATATGATCGGCACGCTGGCAGACGCCGAGAAGAAGGGGAAGAGCGCTGAGCCGGCCAAGGCTGGCAGCGAGGCGCAGCCATGAAGTTCCAGATCGTGACCCCGCTGCAGATTGTCGTCGACGCTGATGGAGTCAGCGAAGTGCTGGCCGAGGATTCCACGGGTTCCTTCGAGATCCTGGAACATCACGCCGCCTTCATCACGATCCTCACCGTCACCGTCATCAGTTGGCGCGAGGGCGGTGGGGCTCCGAAGCGGGTGGCGGTGCGCAACGGCCTCCTGCGCGTCACCGACGGGCTCGTCCTCGTCGCGACGCAGCAGGCGGTGATCAGCGACAGCCTCGAAGCGCTCGGCCCTGCGGTAGAGCATGAGCTGTGGCGGGAGGAAGAGACCGAGTCGGGTGCACGGCTGACGCAAGCGCGCCTGCAATTCGGTCTTATCCGGCAGATCGAACGGTATCTCGCCGTGGGTTCGGGCTATCGGTCGGTGCCGAACCGCGTCGGCGAAAAGGCGAGCTTTCTCGATGAGGCCGGCTGATGGCGGAAAACGACGAGAAGCGGGACCACCTCACGCAATCGGTCGAAGTCCGTCGGGAGCGGGAGGGCCGGTGGAAACGCGAGGGCGAACGGCCGATCTGGCGCAATCTCGCCATGCTCGGTTCGTTCGGCTGGCTTATCGTCGTACCGATACTGCTCGGTGCGCTTCTCGGTACGTGGCTCGATCGCAAGGCCGGCAGCGGCGTATTCTGGAGTGGCAGTTTGATTTTCGCCGGGGCCGTCGTCGGCTTCTCGATGGTGTGGCGCCGGATCAAGCACGAAGACAAATGAGCGAACGCGCCAACCCTCAGGAGCACCGGCGATGATCTCGGCCAATCCGCTCGAGAGCGTCGCCCTGTTCCATGTCGGACCGATAGGGGTCAGCGAGGGCGTCGTCACGACCTGGCTGATCATGGCCGCGCTGACGCTCGTGAGCTGGCTCGGCATGCGCCACGCCAAGGTGAGCAATCCGGGCTGGCTGCAGACCGGCCTGGAGATCGTCGTCGAGACGATATCCGGACAGATCAAGGCGGTAGTGCAGACCGACCCCTGGCCGTTCGTGCCGCTGGTCGGCACGCTCTTCATCTACATCGTCACGGCGAATCTCGCCGGCATCTTCCCGGGCGCCAAGGCGCCGACGGCGCATATCGAAACGCCGGCCGCGCTTGCCATCATCGTCTTCCTGTCGACCTATGTGTTCGGCATCTACCGACGTGGCGTCAAAGACTTTGCCAAGCGCTATCTGCAGCCGAACCCGTTGCTGCTGCCCCTGAATGTGCTGTCGGAGATCACGCGCTCCTTCTCGCTGATGATCCGCCTGTTCGGCAATATGATGAGCCATGAGTTCGTCATCGCGCTCGTCGTATTCCTTGCCGGCCTCTTCGTGCCGGTGCCGTTCCTGCTGCTCGGCGCCCTCATCGGCGTCATCCAGGCCTACATCTTCTCGGTGCTTGCCACCGTCTATATCGCTGCCGCTGTCGGCAGCATCGAAACCGGTTAGGAGGCCGTGCCCATGACACCCGAGGAACTCAGTATCATCGGAGCCACTATCGCCGTCTCGTTCGGGGCGCTCGGACCGGCACTCGCCGAAGGCCGCGCCGTCGCGCAGGCGATGGACGCCATCGCCCGGCAGCCGGAATCGGGCAACATGATCTCGCGAACGCTGTTCGTCGGCCTGGCGATGATCGAGACGATGGCGATCTACTGCCTGGTCGTGGCCTTGCTGCTTCTCTTCGCCAACCCGTTCGTCTGATCATGAGTTTCGACTGGTGGACGTTCGGCCTCCAGCTCGTCAATTTCCTGGTTCTGGTCTGGCTGCTGCACCGGTTCCTGTACAAACCCGTGCGCGCGGTGATGAAGCAGCGCGAGGAGCGCGCCGGCCAGGCTCTGGCTGAAGCCGAAGCGGGCCGCAAGGAAGCGAGCGCCGAGAAGGCCAAATACGCGTCCGATATCGCCGCCTTCGATCAACAGCAGGCGGACCTCGTCGCCAAGGCGCGCGAGGACGCCACCAAGCAGGCTGCGATCATCGCCGAGACGGCGCAGAAGAAGGCCGATGCCCTGATCGCAGAGGCGAAGGAGGCTGCGCAGCGCGAACGCCGGCAAGGCGAAGCGGCGATGCAGAACGACATCACCGATCTCGCCGTCGATCTCGCCAAGTCGATCCTGACGCAGACCGGGCCTGGCGGTCTCGACGCGGTCTTCCGGCAGCGCATCATGGCCGAACTCGACGCGCGCCCGGAGGCCGATCGCGCGGAGATGAAGAGCGATGCGGCGTCGCCCGACGCCGAAGTGAAGGTAATCACTGCCGAAGAACTCCCGGACGATGAGAAGGCGGCGTGGACGGCCGCGCTGAAGGACAAGCTTGCCCTTGCCGGGGGACCGGTCTTCGCCGTCGACAGCAGCATTGTCGGTGGCGCCGAGCTCCGACTGCCACACGCCGCGATCCGCTTCGCCTGGGCCGATCAGGTGCAGCAGGCAGCGGCGCTCTTGAAGCAGGATTTGGATGGGCAGGCGAAGTCGTGAATGACTGGCTAGCACGCTCGCGCCAGCGCCTCGAAGGCCTCAAAGTCGAGACGCAATATCAGGAGGTTGGGCGCGTCGAACATTTCGGCGACGGCATCGCCATCGTCTCGGGCCTCAGCCATACCCGCCTCGGCGAATTGATCGTTCTCGGCGGCGATGCGGTGGCGCTGACGATGGGTGTCTCCGAACGCGAGGTGCAGTGCGTTTTGCTGCAGGCGAGCGGTGATGTCAGCGCCGGCGCAGAGGCAACGCGCACCGGCTCGGTGGCGGATGTGCCTGTCGGCGAGGCGTTGCTCGGCCGCGTCATCGATCCGCTCGGCCGGCCGCTCGACGGTCAGCCGGCGCCGAAGATCACGCGCCGCGATCCGGTGGAGCGCCCGGCACCGGGCATCGTCGAACGCGATTTCGTCGCCGAGCCGCTGGCGACCGGCATCACCGTCGTCGATTCCATGATCCCGCTCGGCCGCGGCCAGCGCCAGCTGATCATAGGTGACCGCAAGACCGGCAAGACGACGATCGCCGTCGATACGATCATCAACCAGCGCGACACCGGCGTCATCGCCATCTACGTCTCCATCGGCCAGAAGGATTCCGGCGTGGCGCAGGTGATGGAGCAGATCCGCGAGCATGGCGCATTCGACCGCTCCGTGTTCGTCATCGGTCGCGCCGACGCGCCTCCTGGCCTGCAATGGCTCGCGCCCTATGCCGGCTGCGCCATTGCCGAATATTTCCGCGACCAGGGCAAGCACGCGCTGCTGGTGCTCGATGACCTCACTAAGCACGCGGCGGTGTATCGCCAGCTGTCGCTGCTGCTTCGCCACCCGCCAGGGCGCGAGGCCTATCCCGGCGACATTTTCCACATCCACGCGCGGCTCCTGGAACGGGCGGCGAAGATGTCTCAGGCGAAGGGCGGCGGCTCGATCACAGCGTTGCCGGTCGCCGAAACGCAGGCCGGCAATCTCAGCGCCTACGTGCCGACCAACCTCATCTCGATCACCGACGGGCAGATATATCTCGAGCCGAAGCTGTTCAATGAGGGCCACAAGCCTGCGGTGAATGTCGGGCTATCGGTGTCGCGCGTCGGCGCTCGGGCGCAGCCGCCGGCGCTGCAGCAGCTCGCCGGCGATCTCCGCCTCGGCTATGCGCAGTTCCTCGAGCTGGAAGTCTTCACGCGCTTCGGCTCGATCGTCGACGAGCGCACGCGCGGGGTGATCGAACATGGCCGTCGCATCCGCGCCGCGCTCGATCAGCCGCAGAATGCGCCGCTGTCGCTCGCCGAAGAGATCGCACTGATGCTGGCGTTGCTGGAGAAGCTGCTGGATGACGCGCCGCTCGAAAGCGTTTCCGCCTTCCGCCAAGGCCTTCGGACGATGCTCGACAAGCAATGTCCGGAGGTAGCGCATCGCATCAACGAAACAGGCGCGCTCAGCGACGAGGATCGGGCGACGCTGCGTGACGCGTTGAAGGCGCAGGTGGCGATGCTGCAGAAACCTCCTGAAGAGAAGAGCGATGGAACGACTCGCCCGGCTTAATGCGCGGCTGGCGACGTTGTCGGAGCTGCGCCAGATCATCATCGCGCTCCGCTCGATGGCGGCGAGCGCGGCGCGCGAGGGCGAGGCGGCTCTGGAGGCGATCCGCCGCTACGGCAAGACGATCGAACAGGGCCTCGCCGACACCGCCTCAATCTACGGGCTGGGTGCTGCGCCCAAGAACGCCGCCGAAGGGCCGGGGCTGATGTGCCTGATCGGCAGCGAGCACGGCTTTGTCGGCGATCTCAATCGGCGCCTTGTCGAGCATGCGCATTCGCGCGGCTGCGACTGGCAGATGCTGATGGTGGGACGCAAGCTCGCCGGGGTCGCCGAGGAAACGAAAATGGCAGCGATCGACACGATCCCGATGACCAGTCATGTCGCGTCGATCCCGCTGGTGGCGCGCCGGATTGCCGATCGCGCCATCAGCTTCGACCGGGTCGGCGTCACGCTGGCCGTGCATGAGAGCGGTGAGGGGCTGAGAATCGAGGAGCGGCAGATCCTGCCGATTCCGCAGGAGGCATTCGGCGCGGCGCCGACCTTCCCGCCGTTGCATCATCTGGAAGCCTCGGAATTGCTACGGCAAATCGCCGCAGAATTTCTCCTGGCGGAGCTCGCCGAGGCCCTTTTGGAAGCACTGACGGGCATCAATGAGGTGCGCCTGCGCGTTCTGACGGCGGCCGACACCAATATCGGGGACAAGATTGACGACCTGACGCAGGAATCCCGTTCGCTCCGTCAGGAGGAGATCACTTCCGAACTGCTCGACGTCGTTACCGGCGCTGAGGCGGTGACTGGCCGAAACTGAGCGTAGCGGCCGGTTCCGGAGTTGTCAGGCCTCGATGTCGGGGTGTGACTCGACTTCGTATCGGTCGGCGTGGATCGACCAATCTCCGATTGCCTGTTCCTCGCAGAAGCGAGATTTGGCCAAGCCGACCGCGGCTTCCGCATCGGTGGCATCGACCACGAAGGACGCTTGCTCGGCAACGACGTCGCGGCCCGGATCGCCCATGACTTCCTTGAAGAAAGTGACTCTGAACAGTGGCATTCACCTGTCCTCAACTGGCATCTACACTAGCTGGCGGCCGTCGAAGTGCCATCAACGTCGCCCAGATTCTGACGGCGGCAGCGGGGAGGCCCGTAGTGATATCTGATGCCGCGCAGGCAAGCACAAGTGCCGCCGAAGACGGGAGCATCATGTCGTCAGGCGGCCCGCCCATCTATTTGCGCGACTGGGTGTATGGCGGCATCGATGGTGCGGTTACGACCTTCGCGGTTGTTGCCGGCGTCGCCGGGGCCGAACTCAGCACGAATATCATCCTGATTCTCGGTTTCACCAATCTCGTTGCCGACGGGTTCTCGATGGCGTCGGGCTGCTACAGCAGCACGCGCACCGAAACCGAGCAGTATGATCGGCTCCTGCGCGAGGCACGCCAGCGCATCGCCGACCATCCCGATGCTGAGAAAGCTGCCCTGTCGCGCATCTACGCGGCCAAGGGGCTGTCGGGCGATCATTTGGACGCCATGGTCGAGACGGTGAGCGCCAATCTGAGCGACTGGGTGCGCGTCATCGTCGAGGAATCCTACGGCTTTTCACCGGTGAAACGGCTGCCATTGCGGGCAGCGGCGCATACCTATGCCTCCTTCGCCGTGTTCGGTCTCATCCCGATGCTGCCGTATCTGGTCGGGCTCGGCTTCTGGTATTCCACGGTCATGACGGGCATCGCGTTCTTCGCCATCGGATCGCTGAAGAGTGCCTGGACGGACACGGTATGGTGGCGTTCCGGGCTTACGACATTTGCCGTCGGCTCCGTGGCCGCGGCCATCGCCTATCTCGCCGGGTATGTTCTTCACGTCATAGTCGGCACTTGACCGAACTCGACATCCACAAGCGGTTGGAGACTGACCCTGAACGACAGCACCACCCCCGACGCCTGGCGGGAAACCCGCGACTGGGAGACGCTTTCGCCTGATGCCGCGCTGGCGGCCTTGCGCACCAGCCGGGATGGCTTGGACGATGGCGAGGCCGCTGCACGCCTTGCCGCCATCGGCCCGAACAGGCTGCCCGAGGCGCGGCGGCGGAGCGGCTGGCTGCGCTTTCTGGACCAATTCCGAAACGTTCTTATCTACGTTCTGATCGCTGCGGCAATCGTCACTGCCGCAATCGGGCATTGGCTCGATACGGCCGTGATCATGGCGCTGGTCATCGCCAACGCGATCATCGGCTGGGCTCAGGAGAATCGCGCCGAGCAGGCGCTTGCCGCCGTCGGCAAGCTCCTGGCGGATACGGCGCTGGTGTTCCGCGGTGGCGCGAAACGGACGGCCGAGGCCGCCGATCTCGTCCCGGGCGACGTGGTGTTCGTCGAGTCGGGAGACCGCGTTCCGGCGGACCTCCGGCTGATCGAGGCAAGGAGCCTTTCCGCCGATGAGGCGCTTCTCACCGGCGAGTCGCTGCCGGTGCAGAAGAGCACGCTGCCGGTGATGTCGGATCTGGCGCTCGCCGATCGTACGTCGATGCTCTTCTCCGGCACGATCGTTGCCGCCGGTCAGGGCCTCGGCGTCGTCGTCGCCACGGGTCCGCAATCGGAACTCGGCAAGGTCGGCAGCATGGTCGGCGAGGTCGAGCAGTTGCAGACGCCGCTGTTGCAACGGCTTTCGCGCACGGGCCGCATCCTCACCTACGTCATCCTCGCCTGTGCTGCGGCGACGATGACGATCGGCTGGCTCATCGGCGTCCTGCCGATCGACGATCTCTTCCTCGCTGCGGTCGGCTTTGCCGTCTCGGCCATCCCTGAGGGCTTGCCGGCTGTCGTCACCATCATCCTCGCCATCGGCGTTCGTCGCATGGCGGCGCATGGCGCGCTGATCAGGCGCCTGCCTGCGGTCGAGACGCTGGGGAGCGTTACCGTCATCTGCACCGACAAGACCGGGACGCTGACGCGCAACGAACTGGTCGCCCGCGCCGTCGTCACCCTCGATCGCCGCTATTCGGTCGAAGGCGAAGGCTATGTGCCTGAGGGCCATGTGCTTTCCGCCAGCGGCGAGGCCGTCGGTCCGGCAACGGATGCCGCACTCACCGAGATCGTCGAGACCGGCATCTTGTGCAATGACGCGCGGCTTCACCCGCAGGGCGACGATTGGGTGGTCGAAGGCGATCCGGTCGAAGGCGCGCTGCTGGCGCTTGGCGCGCGGCTTGGGGTCGACAGCGCCGCCCTGACGAGCGAGGCGCGGCGTCAGGATGTTCTGCCTTTCGAGTCCGATCATCGCTACATGGCGACACTGCATCGCCGGGGCGACGACATTGGCGTGCGCATCAAGGGCGCACCCGAGGCGCTTCTCGATCTCTGCCATTTCGAGCGCACGGCGGATGGCGAACGGCCGATCGATCGCGCCGCTTGGCAGGCGCGCGTCGATGAAATGGCGTCGGAAGGCCTGCGCGTTCTTGCCTTCGCGCACGGCAGCCGGGCCGACCTTTCCGGCCTCGACAAGGACAGCATGGGCGATCATCTCGTCTTGCTCGGCCTGGTCGGATTTATCGATCCGCCGCGCAGCGACGCGGCGGCCGCCGTTGCAGAGTGCCGAGCCGCCGGTATCCAGGTGAAGATGATCACCGGCGACCACGCTGCGACCGCGCTGGGCGTTGCCCGCGAGGTCGGCCTCGACGTTTCCGCCGGAGCCTTGACGGGCGTGGATCTCGCTCGCCTTGAGGGCATCGAGCTGATTGAGGCCGCCAACCGGGTCAACGTCTTCGCGCGCGTCGATCCGGCTCAGAAGCTGCGTCTGGTTGAAGCGCTGCAGGTCGACGGCAATTCGGTGGCGATGACTGGCGACGGCGTCAATGATGCACCCGCGCTCCGTCGTTCCGACATCGGCGTTGCCATGGGGCGGCGAGGCTCGGACGCCGCACGGCAGGCAGCGGAGATGGTGCTCGTCGACGACAATTTCGCCACCATCACCGCGGCCGTGAAGCAGGGACGCGCGGTCGAAGATACGCTGCGCAAGACGCTCAGCTATATCCTGCAGACAAATGCCGGCGAGGCGCTGCTCCTAGTAGGCGCAATCCTCATCGGCGCGACACTGCCGATCACGGCGATCCAGATCCTATGGATCAACTTCGCCACCGAAGTAACGCTCAGCCTGTCGCTCGCCTTCGAGCCGCCGGCGCAGAACGTCATGGGTCGGCGCCCGAGGCCGCGGGGCGCATCGCTGATCAACCGGCACAGCGTGCTACGCCTCGGCTATATCGGCATCATCATGGCCGCGCTCGCCTGGGGTCTGTTCGACTATATGCTGGGGCAGGATCGGTCGCTTGAGGCGGCGCGTGCAATCGCCGTCAATTCGGTCGTCGCCGCCGAGATCGGGTATCTCCTGGTCGTTGCGTCGTTCCGCTTCCGCAGGCCGTCTCCCGGCGAACCAATGGAGGTCAACTGGGTAGCTCTCGGCATGATCGCCATCACGATCGCCATGGAGCTCGTCGCAACGCAATGGACGACGATGTCCTCGGCGCTCGGCATGGCGCCGCTGACCCTCGCCGAATGGGGCTTGGTCGCCGCGTCCGGAGTTGCAGTCGGGGTATTGGCGGAAATCGAAAGACGGGTCAGCCGCCGGCTGTGGCCTGGTCTTGATGCTGCCGACGGCTGACGCCGACTTGCGTTGCCGTGCTAGGCAGCAACGCGACTGGCCATGTGGTCGGCAATGTCATGGGCCCACTGCTTGATCGCATCCCAATCGCGATAGTCTCCGTCCGGGGCCTTGACCATGCGAAGAACGGCGCGCTCGGCGAGGCCGAGTTCGTCGCTGTCGATCTTTCCGGAGAAGATGCGGTGGGCGTGGGCATGGACGGCGGCGACGACTTCCTCAATCCCCCAGGGTTCGTCGCTGTCGGGTTGCTCACCAACCGGGCCGCTCGAAAAGAGCCAGACGTCACGTTCCGTCAGCTCGCCCTTGTGCTCTTCAACGAATTGGCGGGCGGCCTTCATCCAGCGACCCATATAGACGGCGCTGCCGACGATGACGGTGTCATAGGCGTCGACATAGCGGACATCCTGCACCGGCTTCGTTTCGGCGCTGAGGCCGCGATTGACGAAGACCTCCCTGAGCGCTTCGGCGATCTCATGCGTCGCGCCATGCCGCGTGGCGTAGGCGATCAGGATATTCGGCGTTCTCTCCGGGGACATCTCGGCGGCTCCTAAGCGTGCAGACGCCGCAGCGCGCCCGGCTGACGGAAGGCGATATGGCGTGACCCGGTCAGCGCGACAACGCCCTGTTCCTGGAGTTGGGTGAGCGTGCGCGACACGGTCTCGATGGTGAGGCCGAGGTAATCGGCTATGTCCTGACGCGACATCGACAGCGTCACCTGCTCGGTTTCCCCCTGGCGCTCGGCCATGCCGAGCAGAAAGGAAGCGACGCGCTCAACTGCGGTCTGCCGACCAAGCAGCATCATATGCTCGGAAGCGCCGGCCAGCTGCTCTGCGGTCTTCTTCCACAGATGATAGGCGAAGGAGGGGTTCTGTTCCGCCTGGCGGAAAATAGCCTGGCGCGGCGTGGCGATGACCTCGCAATCCGTAACGGCCTCGGCAGACTGCCAGTGATCCTCGCCCGCAGTGAAGCCGAAGCTGTCGCCGGCGAAGCAGAAGCCGGCGATCTGGCGGCGGCCGTCCGACAGGAGGCGATAGAGGCGCACTGTGCCGGAGGTAACGCGATAGACGAAGTCGGCAGGATCACCCTCGCCGAAAATCTCTTCATTTCGTCCGTAGTGGCTCCGGCTGCCGGTCATCTCGAAGTCGTCATCGACATCCGGGGTCGCGAGGCCGACGCCGGCGATATTGGGGGGCAGCTTGGTGATCGGCCGGGCAACGGGGGAAACAGCGGTCATTGACCTCTCCATCGGTTGTTGAGGCCATGTGTGCCCGGGCTAGGCCGCCCTGGAAATTCGGGTAGTCTCCTTACGTAATTCTACGGAGGGAGCACGGAGGCGAATGACGGTACCAGAGAAGGGCGGCCCGGATGGTGAATCTGCGGCCGAGCCGAGCTCCTACCTCCAGGCGATCTACGATACCTCGCCCGATGCGATCATCGTCATCGACGGGGCCGGCATCGTGCGGGCGTTCAATCCATCGGCGGAGCGTCAGTTCGGCTGGCGTGCCGCCGATGTCATCGGCGAGAATGTGAAAATGCTGATGCCGTCTCCCTATCGCCAGGAGCATGACGGCTATATCGCCCGCTACCTGTTGACGGGCGAGCGGCGGATCATCGGCGTAGGGCGCGTGGTTGCCGGCCAGCGACGAGATGGCAGCACCTTCCCGATGGAGCTTTCCGTCGATGAAGTCCGCAGCGATCAGGGGCGGTGCTTCGTCGGCTTCATTCGCGATCTGACCGAGCGGCAGGAGACAGAGGCGCGCCTGCAGGATCTGCAGTCGGAGCTGACCCATATCTCGCGGCTCACGGCCATGGGTGAAATGGCATCGGCGCTGGCGCACGAACTCAATCAGCCGCTGACCGCGATCGCGAACTATCTGACCGGGAGCAAGCGGCTGATCGACCGCGGCGAGATCGACGTCAAGGTGATCTCCGGCGCGCTCGACAAGGCGTCGGAACAAGCGCTCCGTGCTGGCGACATCATTCGCCGGCTGCGGGCCTTCGTCAGCCCGGCAGAGAGCGAGCGCGCGGTGGAACGCGTTGCCAAGCTGGTCGAGGAGGCGAGCGCTCTGGGTCTCCTCGGGGCGAAAGAGAAGAACGTGCAAGTCTCATTCCGCATCGATCCGGACGCGGACCTCGTCCTCGCCGACCGCGTGCAAATCCAGCAGGTGCTGGTGAACCTCATTCGCAATGCCGTCGAAGCGATGGAGGGAGCGGCACGCCGCGAATTGACCATCCGCAGCGTTGAGAATGACGAAGGAATGATCGACATTTCGGTCAGCGACACCGGTTCCGGGATCGATCCGGCGATGGTGAAGAACCTCTTCCAATCGTTCTTCACGACCAAGGCCGAGGGGATGGGCGTCGGCCTTTCGGTGTGCCGGACGATCGTCGAGGCCCATGGCGGCCATATCTGGGCCGAGCCGAATGAAGGGGGCGGCACCGTGTTTCATTTCACGCTTCACCGTGGAGAGATCTCCAGCGATGGCTAGCAAGATCGTTCATGTGATCGATGACGACGAGGCGATGCGCGATTCCCTGCGCTTCCTCCTCCTTTCATCCGGCTTTCTCGTCGATGATCACGGGTCCCCGGTGGCCTTCCTGGAGAAGATGGATGAACTCGACCTCGGCTGCGTCATTACCGATTTGCGCATGCCGGAAATGAACGGCATCGACCTCCTCAAGGCGCTCCGACAGCGTTGTCCCGAAGTGCCGGTCATCGTCATCACGGGGCATGGCGACATTGCCGTCGCGGTCGAGGCGATGAAGATCGGCGCCATGGATTTCCTCGAGAAGCCGTTCGGCGATGAGGCGTTGTGCTCGGCTGTGTCGCGGGCGCTCGATCTCCGCGAAGATGCCGACCGATCCGATACCGAGCGCAGCGAAATTGCCGACCGGCTGCAGCGCCTGTCGCCACGCGAGCGCGATGTTCTGGTCGGGCTCGTTGCCGGCAAGCAGAACAAGGTCATCGCAGCCGACCTCGACATCAGTCCACGCACGGTCGAGGTCTATCGCGCCAATCTCATGACCAAGATGCAGGCGAACGGCCTGTCGCAACTCGTACGCATGGCCCTGATTGGCGGGCTTTCCGCTCCCGACAAAAACTGACCGCACCTTGATCTTCGTCAAAGGGGAAGGCCCGCGTTCTTGGCAACTTCGAGCCAAGAAGGTTCGCCTGCATGACCGTGAAAACCACAGAAAATCTGATGGGCCGAGGGCGCCCGGTCGTGGCTCTGGCGGCCGGCGATTGGGCGGTGGTCAATGCGCTGACCTTCCTGCTCGAGACGGAAGGCTGTTTCGTCCTTGCCTTCGCCAAAGGCGAGGCGCTGCTGGCGCACGACCTGAAGGCCGTCGCCTGCTTCGTCGTCGACGAAAGCCTGCAGGGCGAGATGTCCGCCTCGGATCTCGTGTCGACGCTTCGAGCCGAGGGCCTGGATGTTCCGGTTGTCTTGATGGCGACGCATCCGGACGGCCGGGCCGAGGAACGGGCGATTGCCGACCGGGTCACGATCGTCGAAAAACCGCTTCTCGGACAGGTGCTTAGCGATGCAGTGCGAGCGGCTCTGGCGAGTCGCCCGGGCTAGCGCCGCTCAGGCCGTCTTCGTTGCTTCGGCGGCGGCGATCCGCTTTTTCACCGCGATGAAACTGTCGGGACTGACCGAGATCGAGTTGATGCCCTGCGCCACCAGGAACTCGGCGAATTTCGGGTGATCGCTCGGCGCCTGGCCGCAAAGGCCGACCTTGGCGCCGGCCGCGCGGGCGCGTTCGATGACGGTCGCCACCATCCACTCGACCGCCGGATCGCGCTCGTCGAATAGGCCGGAAAGCTCTTCGGAATTGCGATCGACGCCCAGCGTCAGCTGGGTCAGGTCGTTCGAACCGATGGAGAAGCCGTCGAAGCGTTTGGCGAACTCGTTGGCAAGGATCACGTTCGACGGAATCTCGCACATGACGAAGACCTTGAGGCCGCCCGCGCCGCGCTCCAGGCCATTCGACTTCATTTCCGCCAGCACCCTGTCCGCCTCTTTGGTCGAGCGGCAGAACGGGATCATCATGACGACGTTGTCGAAGCCCATTTCCTCGCGGAGGCGCTTGATGGCCCGGCATTCAAGGGCGAAACCTTCGCGATAGCGATCCGACACGTAGCGGGAGGCGCCGCGGAACCCGATCATCGGGTTCTCTTCCTTCGGCTCGAACTCCGTCCCGGCGACGAGCCCAGCATATTCGTTGGATTTGAAATCGCTCATGCGGACGATCACCGGGCGCGGATACATCAGCGCCGCGATCTTGCCGAGGCCGCGCGACAGACGCTCGACGAAATAATCCGCCGGGCTGGCATAGCCTTTGGTCAGGGCGGCCAGTTCCTCGCGTGTTGCCTCGCTCTTCACCAGATCGGGCCGTGCCAACGCCATCGGATGGGCGCGAATGGTGTTGGTGATGACGAATTCCATGCGCGCCAGGCCGACGCCGTCGGCCGGCAGTCGCCACCAGCGGAACGCCGCCGAGGGGTTGGCGAGGTTGAGCATCAGCTCGGTCCGTGTCGCGGGCAGATCGTCGAGGCTGAGTTCCTCGACGGTCACGCCGATGTCGCCGGCATAGATGAAGCCTTCATCGCCCTCAGCGCAGGAGACGGTCACATCCTGCTCGTCGTGCAGGATCTCGGTGGCATTGCCTGTTCCCACCACCGCCGGCAGGCCGAGCTCGCGCGAGACAATGGCCGCATGCGAGGTGCGGCCGCCATGGTCGGTGACGATGGCCGCCGCCCGCTTCATGATCGGCACCCAGTCGGGGTCGGTGTTCTTCGTCACCAGAATGCCGCCGTCGACGAAGCGGTCGATTTCCTTCGGGCTATCGATGAGGCAGACGCGCCCGGCGATGGCGGCTTCACCGATGGCGATACCCTTTGTCAGCGCCGGGCCATGCTGGCCGATCCTGTAGCTCTTGAGGGCGCCGGCTTCGCGACGGGACTGCACGGTTTCCGGGCGGGCCTGGACGATGAAGAGTTCGCCGGTCTCGCCGTCCTTGGCCCATTCCATGTCCATCGGGCAGCCGTAGTGCCGTTCGATCTCGACGGCCCAGCGCGCGAGTGTGAGGATTTCGGCGTCGGAAAGGACGAAGGCGTTTCGTTCGGCGAGGGATGTCGGCACGATCTTCGTCGGGCGGTCGGCGTTGGTGGCGAAGATCATCTTGATCGTCTTCTCGCCGCGCTCCTTGCCGATGATCGGCGTCAGCGCCGATTGGTCGAGCAGCGGCTTGAAGACCTGATAGGCGTCCGGGTCGACCTCGCCCTGCACGACCGTTTCGCCAAGACCCCAGGCGGCATCGATGAGAACGACCTTGTCGAAGCCGGTCTCGGTGTCGAGCGAGAACATTACCCCTGAGCCGGCAAGATCGGAGCGCACCATCAGCTGCACGCCGACCGACAGCGCGACGCGAAGATGATCGAAGCCCTTGGCTTGGCGGTAGGCGATGGCGCGGTCGGTGAAGAGCGAGGCGAGGCAACGGCGGCAGGCGGACAGAAGCTCGGCGTCGCCGCGGACGTTGAGGAAGGTTTCCTGCTGGCCGGCGAAGCTGGCGTCGGGGAGGTCCTCGGCGGTGGCGCTGGAGCGGACGGCGACGGCGGGCCTCTCGCGGCCCGAGCGACGGGCAAGCTCGGCATAGGCCTCGGTGATCGCCCTTCGTGTCTCCATCGGCCATTCCGTCTTGAGGAACGCTTTGCGGATAGCGGCGCCGGCCTCGGCGAGCGTGACGCGCCCGGCGGCAAGATCCTCAAGCTCGGCGGTGATCTCGCCGCGCAGACCCGAATTGTCGACGAAGCCCCAATAAGCGTCGGCAGTCGTCGCGAAGCCCGTGGGGACGCGTATGCCGCGGCCCGCGAGGTGACCGATCATCTCACCCAGGGACGCGTTTTTGCCGCCGACCTGCGGCACATCATGACGGCCGATCGTGTCGAACCAGATCACTTCCTTACGCTCAGGCATTGGCTTCCTCGTCGGTCTTGGGAGACTTGATTGGGGTCGGGTCTATGTCGTCTTGGTTGATATGGGATTGTCACCTCCGTTCCGGCAGGGGCTTGAGGCATATCAATCGCCGTGCGGTTTGTGCTGTTGAGGCGTCAGGCGAGGCCCAGCGCCGTGCGGATCGGCGGCGACAGTTGCGAGGCGAGGTAAAGGCCATAGCCGCCGAGCAGGAGCGCGCCTTCGGCGCGATTGACGCGCCACCCGCTGATCGCGAACAGCATCAGGGCGGCGGTGGTTCCGGCCAGCACCCAGACGTCGAAATGCAGAATTTGCGGTGCGATCGGCAGCGGCGAGACGATCGCGGTCACGCCGAGGATGCCGAAGATGTTGAAGATGCAGCTGCCGATGATATTGCCGAAGGCGACGTCGCCCTCGCGGCGATAGGTGGCGACAACGGTGGTGGCGAGTTCGGGCAACGACGTGCCGAAGGCAACGAGCGTGAGGCCGATCACCTCCTCCGACATACCTGCCTCACGGGCGATCACGGTGGCGCCGTCGACGAGCAGCTGAGCGCCGAACACGACAGCGGCGATGCCCGTCAGCGTCAGAAGAATAGCGGTGCGCATCCGCATCAGCTTGATCGTCTGGATCGCTTCCTGTCCGGCTTCGGTGACGAGGCTGGCTCGGTTCCGCCGTCGCTCCGACACCGTCGTCACAAGGATGTAGGTCGCCAGCGCCGCGACCCAGACCAGACCCATCCAGCGATCGATGATGCCGAGGAAGGCGGCGAGGATGAGCAGCAGCGTCGCGCCGAGGAGGACCGAACCGTCGCGGCGAAACGCCAGCCGGTGGACGACGATCGGGGTCAGGAGGGCGGCGATGCCGAGAATGAGCAGCACGTTGGCGATGTTGGTGCCGACGACATTGCCGATGGCGATGCCGGACGAGCCGGAAAGGGCGGAATCCAAGCTGACGACAAGTTCGGGGACCGAGGTGCCGAAGCCGACAAGGATAATGCCGATGACGAGCGGCGATATGCCGAGCGTTCGCGCGATGCCGACGCTGCCGCGGACGAGGCCTTCGCCGCCGATGATGAGCAGAATGATGCCGGCAATGGTCGAGAGATAGGGCAAGGGCGGGCTTTCTACGTCAGGCTAATCGGAAGGTTCGGATCGCGTTGCGCCCGGACCGAGCAGCGGGGCGCCGTTAGCGGCGTGCCAGGAAAGGATGCCGTCCCATATCTCCTCGGCGGTCTCGGCATACCAGAGAAGATCGCGGTCCTCGGCGTCGATCATGCCCTCGGCGACGAGAAAATCGATGTCGACGGCGCCGCGCCAGAATTCCTCGCCGACGAGGATAATCGGGATCGGCGTGATCTTGCGCGTCTGTACCAGGGTCAGCGTCTCGAACAATTCGTCCAGCGTGCCGAAGCCGCCCGGGAAGGCAATGAGCGCCTTGGCGCGCAGGAGGAGATGCAGCTTGCGGATGGCGAAATAGTGCATGCGGAAGCAGAGATCGGGTGTGACGTATGGGTTGGGGTATTGCTCGCGAGGCAGGCTGATATTGAGGCCGATCGTGCGGGCGTCGGCGTCGAAGGCGCCGCGATTGGCGGCTTCCATGATGCCAGGGCCACCGCCGGTCATAACAACGAGATGGCGGACCGGATCGGACTTGCCGGCGGCGCCGGCGAGCCGACCAAGGTCGCGGGCGACCGTGTAGTGGCGGCTCTTTTCCAGGATGCGCTCGGAAATTCGGAGGCGCCGCAGAAGGTCGGCATCATCCGGTTCCTGCGCAACGCGCGCCCGAAGCAGTTCCACCTTGCTTGCCGCAGCCGTCGGCTCGGGGATGCGGGTACTGCCGAACACGACGATGGTGGAATCGATATCGTGCTCTTCGAGGATGCTCTCAGGCTTGAGGTAGTCGAGTTCAAGCCGCGGGCCGCGCGCGTCGGACTGGCCGAGGAACTGCGGATCCTCGATCGCCATGCGATAGCTCGGATTGCGCAGGATCGTCTCGATCCGCCCCCACGCATCGGGGTCTTCGCTGTCGGATTTAGGGTGTTCCCAAGGCAGCGGTTCCTGGCGACGAATGGGGTGAGGCGGTGTCGGGACCTCTTGTCGGCGGCGTTCCGCGGCCGCGTCGCGTTCTTCCCGATCGTTCATCCTCTCCTCCATTCCGCCCTCAGTCAGATATGGGAGCGAACGCCCGCTGCCCAGAGGCCGGCTAGCCAAGAAGCACGACGACCGAGCGCCCCGCCAGTGTCAGATCGTGGCCGTCGAGCGCCGTCTCGCTCCCTGGCTCGGCAATGTCATCGGGCTCGTCACGGGCCGTGTCTACAGCGCGACGCCACCTGCCGCTTGTCTGCCTTGGCAGAGCGAAACGGGCGGGCTCCGCACCACCATTGATGAGGACACAGAGGTCGCTATCGCCGACGTCCGCGCCGCTGAGCGTGAACACGAGCTCAGATTTGTGCGGATCGACGTCACCGCCGTTGGCGCCGAACCAGGCGACGGCGTCACGCCAATATGCTGCGCGCGCGATCGACGGATGCGCCTTGCGAAAGGCGATCATGGCGCTAACGAAGCGGACCATGCCGGCGTTCTTCTTCCACCGGCTCCAGTCGAGCCACGTGGTTTCGTTGTCCTGATTGTATGGGTTGTTGTTGCCGCCCTGCGTGTTGAGGAACTCGTCACCGGCAAGCAGCATCGGCGTGCCGTTGGACAACATCAGCAGGGCGATTGCGTTCTTGGCCTGCCGGCGTCTGAGGGCGAGGACCTCCGGTGGCGCGCCGTCCTCACCCTCGAAGCCGTGGTTCCAAGAGTTGTTGGCGTCGGTGCCGTCGCGGTTGCCTTGGCCGTTCGCCTCGTTGTGCTTGCGGTCATAGGAGAGAAGATCGTTGAGCGTGAAGCCGTCATGGCAGGTGATGAAATTGACGCTCTGGAACGGGTGATAGGCCTCAGCGAGCGTGTCGGGAAAAAGGTCGTCGCTGCCATAGAGGCGGGTCATCAGCCGGTCGACCATATCCGCATCGCCGCGCAGGAAGCAGCGCAGGTCGTCGCGGAAACGGCCGTTCCATTGCAGCCAGGTGATGCCGGGGAAGGTGCGGCCGAGCTGGTAGGACGCGATGTCCCAGGCCTCGGCGATCAAACGGCAGTTCGACAGAACCGGATCGGAATGAATGGCCGCGATGATCGGCGGATCTTCGAGATTGATCGAGCCGTCCTCGTCGCGGGTGAACAGCGAGGCGAGATCGAAACGGAAGCCGTCGACATGAAGGTCCGTGACCCAGTAGCGGAGGCTATCGAGAATGAGCCCCTGAACGTAGCGATTGGCGGTATGGAGGACGTTCCCGGTACCGGAATCGTTGCGATAGTGGCGGCGATCAGGCTCGAGCAGATAGTAGGTCGAGTTGTCGATGCCACGAAAAGAATAGGTCGGGCCGACCTCGCTGCCCTCGGCGGTGTGATTGTAGACGACGTCGAGCACGACCTCGATACCGGCGCGGTGCAGCTCCTTCACCAGCGTCTTGAATTCGGTGATCTCCTCGCCAGCGTCATACAGGGAGTAGGCGCCATTGAGGGCGAAGAAGGATAGGGGCATGTAGCCCCAGTAATTGCCCTCCTGCGGGTCGACCTGGAAGACTGGCATGATCTCGACGATGGTGATGCCGAGTTCCTGCAGATAGGGGATCTTGTCGATCAGGCCGGCGAAGGTGCCCGCGCGTTCAGCGGCAACGCCTGAATTGGCGCGCTTGGTGAAGCCGCGGACATGCAGCTCGTAGATGACGGCGTCATGGGTGTGGCGGATCGGCGGCCGATCGTCTTGCCAGTCGAAGGGGGGCGGCTCTTCCGGCAGAAGGCCGAGAGGGGCTCGACCGGGATTTGCGCCCGTTACCAGGGCGGCGTCGCGGCTGAACCCCGGGGGAAAGAACACGGCCCGAGCGTAGGGATCGAGCAGGATCTTGTCGGGGTCGAAGCGATGACCGTTGACGGGATCGTCAGGCCCGTCGACGCGATAGGCGTAGCAATAGGCCTTATCGACGATGTCGGCCGGTAGGCGGCAGTGCCAGACCCGGCCCGACTTGTGATGGTGCCAGTCGAGCGTTTCGGAGTGAAGCGGAACGGTCCATTCGCCCTGGGCGTAGAGGAGGAGGGTTACGCCTGTTGCATGCTTGGAGTAGAGGGCGAAATTGTACTGCGCGGCGTCGCTGCAGCGCGACACGCCCAGCGGCAGGGGCGAACCGTCGGTCTCATCCCAGGCAGTGTTCGCACTCATGCGCGTTGCGGCCTTTCGGTTGCCTGCCCCGGTTGCTAGGCCGGCGAGCAGGAAGGCGCATTGATCCGTCACAATCAATCGTCCGGACAGTGCTGTTACCAGGACTTGCTGAACGCGGCGTTAGGCAACATTTGCTCCCTATGTGCGGCGTAACGCCGTTGGCACGATCAGCGGGCATTCAGGGCGCAGCGACAAAGGATTTGCCATGACCCAGTCCAACCCGACCTGCCGGTTGCGCGATCTCGGCCAGTCGGCCTGGCTCGATGACATCAGCCGACCGATGCTCGATGACGGCACATTTTCGCGCCTTGTCGCCGAGGACTGTGTTGCCGGTCTCACGTCGAACCCCGTGATATTCGAGCATGCCTTACGGCAATCGGACGCCTATGACGCCGATATCCGCGCCATGGCGGCGCAAAAGGCGGGCCTTGAGGCGGTCTATGAGCGGCTTGTCGAAGATGACATCCGTCATGCCGCCCGGCTGCTGCGGCCGGTCTATGACGCAACGAACGGACGCGATGGCTATGTCAGCCTCGAAGTCTCGCCGCATCTCGCCCGCGACACGGACGGAACGATCGCCGAGGCGCTACGTCTGTTCCAGGCGCTGGACCAGCCCAACATCATGATCAAGGTGCCGGGCACGGCCGAGGGCCTGCCGGCCATCCGCGCGCTCATCCGCCGCGGCCTCAACATCAATGTCACGCTGCTGTTCGACCCGGAGCGCTATGTCGCGGTGGCACAGGCGTTCATGGCCGGGCTTGAGGACCGGCTTGCCGACGACCCGTCTCAGGCGCTACCGCACAGCGTCGCCAGTTTCTTCCTCAGCCGCATCGACGTCATGGTCGATGGCATGCTCGATGCCGGGGGCGGGCCTGATGACGGCAGTCTACGCGGCGGTACGGCCGTCGCTTTGGCGCAGATCGCTTACCGCCATTTCACCGAGCTCACGGTGACAGAGCGCTGGCGCGCGTTAAGCGCCAAACGGGCAACGCCGCAGCGGCTCTTATGGGCGAGCTCCGGCACCAAGGATCCGACCTTTTCCGACGTCAAATATGTCGAGCCGCTGATCGCCGCCGATACGGTGACCACGCTGCCGCTGAAGACGCTGGAAGCCTTCCGCGATCACGGCAATGCCGCGCTGACGCTGGCGGCGGATTCCGGACCGAAACTCACGGACCTTGCCGCCTCGCTCGCGTCCGAAGGCGTCGATCTCACCGACGTGCTCACGCGCCTCGAAGAAGAGGGCATCGACAAGTTCAATGTCGCCTTCGACAAGCTGCACAAGGCGCTTGCCGAAAAAATGGCTGCCGCCGGCTAGCTCAGCGCAAATAGGCGTCCGTTGTGTAGCGGCGCATCATGCGTTGGCTGTTGAAGCGCGAACCGACCTTGGAGATCGACTGCTTCATCATCCACAGCCAGCGCGTGCGATCCTCCCTGAACATCGGCAGGATCAGATTGTCCAGCTTGTCGTAAAGGCTCTCGGCATGCTCGGCATCGGAGCCGGGCCCGTCATCGCCGATCGCCCAGCCGGTGACGTTTTCGATCCAGGCTTCGATCCACCAGCCGTCGAGGACGGAGAAGTTGAGCGTGCCGTTGAGGCCCGCCTTCATGCCGCTGGTGCCGGAGGCCTCCATTGGCGGACGCGGCGTGTTGAGCCAGATATCCGCGCCGGCGACGAGGGTGGCGGCGATCTTGGTGTTGTAGTTGGCGAGATAGGCGGAAGGGATCGCGTTCGACAGCGTCTCGCCGGCGGTGATGATGCTGTGGATGATCTGTTTGCCTTCAAGGTCGGCCGGATGGGCCTTACCCGCCCAGACAATCTGGAACGGCTGCTTGGCGGCGATGGCCCTGAGCCGGTCCATGTCGGAAAGGATCAAGGCCGGGCGCTTGTAGCCCGTCATGCGCCGGGCGAAGCCGATGATCGGCAAGTCGGGGTCGAGTGACCTCCCGGTCGCCGATTGCACCAGGGCGATGAGTTCGTTCTTCGCTGTCTTCTTGGCATCGGCCAATTCGTCATCGGAAATCTGGTCGGCGGCGACAAGGGCGTCGGGCTCGGTCGACCAGTCCGGCGTGTGCTGCTCGTGCAAGCGCGCGAGAGAGGGGTGCGTCCAGGTGCCGGCGTGAACGCCGTTGGTGATAGCGCCCACCTTGTAGCCGGGGAACATCTGACGCGTCGTGGTCGCATGGCGTTTGGCCACACCGTTGACATAGCTCGACAAATTGAAGGCGAGCCGGGTCAGATTGCAGTCGTCCTTGCCGGCGTAGCGCTCCAGCTCGCCGAGGTCGATGAAGCCGTCGAGCACCGACTGGATGAGGGGATAGGGGAAGCGGTCATGGCCGGCCTCGACCGGCGTGTGCGTCGTGAAGATGCAGGCCTCCAGCACACGATCCTCGTCATAGACGCCCTCGCCATCGCGGTGATGACTGCCTTCATGCGGATAGCGACGCAGCAACTCGGCGGAGAGCAGAGCGGCGTGCCCTTCGTTGAGATGATATCTGCGGATCTCGAAGCCGAGTGCGCGCAGCATGCGCGTGCCGCCAATACCCAGGATCGCCTCCTGCATGAGCCGATAGCGGGAATCGCCGCCATAGAGGCGATCGGTGAGCAAGCGGTCGCTCGGGTCGTTCTGATCGAGATCGGTGTCGAGGAGGACGACGGGGACGGTGTGGCCCGAGGAACTGGCGCAAACATAGAGCCAGGGCCTGATCCAGACGCGACGGCCTTCGAGATGGACGGCGACCATGGCGTCGAGCGGCTGACAGAAGCGCGCCGCCTCCCATGGGTCGGGCTCATCGACCTGTTGCGCCTGCTCAATCGCCTGTCGAATGTAGCCATTGTGACTGACGAGCGAGACGAAGACCATCGGCAGGTTGAGGTCGGCCGCCGACCGCGCCACGTCACCTGCCAGAACGCCGAGGCCTCCGGAATAGGTGTGGAGGTCAACGCCGAGCGCTATTTCCATGGTGAAATAGGCGATGTCGACGCGGCGGAGCCAGGGGCTCATATGCGGGTCCAAAGCAGCAGTTCCCCGTTGAGGCGGCCAAAAAGCGATTCCGACGATAGTGTCGGATAGTGATGTTACCGAGATGAAACCCTAAATGGATAAGGCAGGGTAAGCGACGCTTCCGAAACCGGCTGCAATTGCGAGGCCAAAGGTGAGACCGATGCAAGCTAAAGATCAGGACCTCGACGCCGTCAACGCTTTCTGGCGCGCCGCCAACTACCTCTCGGTTGGTCAAATCTACTTGATGGCCAACCCGATGCTGCGTCGTCCCTTGGAGCCAGGCGACATCAAGCCTCGGCTGCTCGGCCACTGGGGCACGACCCCCGGCCTCAATTTCCTCTATGCCCACCTCAACCGCATCATCCGCGATCGCGACGTCGACATGATCTTCGTCACCGGCCCCGGTCATGGCGGGCCGGGCCTGGTCGCTTCGACCTATCTCGAAGGCACCTACACGGAGCTCTATCCGGCGATCACGCGGGACGAGGAGGGGATGCAGAAGCTGTTCAAGCAGTTCTCCTTCCCCGGCGGCATTCCGAGCCACACCGCGCCGCAGACGCCCGGCTCGATCAATGAGGGCGGCGAGCTCGGCTATTCGCTGTCGCATGCCTTTGGCGCGGCGTTCGACAATCCCGGGCTTGTGGTCGCCTGTGTTGTCGGCGACGGCGAAGCGGAAACGGGACCGCTGGCGACGGCGTGGCATTCCAACAAATTCCTCAACCCCGCGAGCGACGGCTCGGTGCTGCCGATCCTCCATCTCAATGGCTACAAAATCGCCAATCCGACGATCCTCGCGCGCATCGGCCACCAGCAGCTGACCGAGCTGATGCGCGGCTATGGCTACAAGCCCCATTTCGTCGAAGGCGACGATCCGGCAATCATGCACCGGCTGATGGCGGATACGCTCGACACTGTGTTCGACGAGATTGCCGCCATCCGCGCCAAGGCATCGGCGGCTGCCTTGGCCGAGCGGCCGTTGTGGCCAATGATCGTCCTCAATTCGCCGAAGGGGTGGACCGGGCCGAAGGTGGTCGACGGCCTGCTCACGGAAGGCACCTGGCGTTCGCACCAAGTGCCGCTGGCAAATGTCCGCGACAACGCCGAGCACCTGCAAATCCTTGAGAGCTGGATGCGCTCCTACAAGGCCGAGGAGCTGTTCGACGCGGAAGGAACGGCACGCTCCGACGTGCTGCTGACGGTGCCGCATGGCGAGCGGCGCATGGGCGCCAATCCGCAGGCCAATGGCGGCCGTAACCGCCATGACCTCGAACTGCCGGACATCGACCAATATGCATTGCCGGTCGAAGTGCCCGGTGCGCTTGAAGGCGAGTCGACGCGGGTCCTCGGCTACTTCGTGCGCGACATCATGAAGGCTAGCGCCGAGGAGCGGAATTTCCGCGTTTTCGGCCCCGACGAGACCCAGTCGAACCGGCTTGGTGCGGTCTTCGATGTCACCAATCGCAGTTGGCTCGGCGAACGCCTCGACACCGACGATCACCTCGCGCCCGATGGCCGGGTCATGGAGATCCTGTCGGAGCATACTTGCCAGGGCTGGCTGGAAGGCTACATCACCACCGGCCGGCATGGCCTCTTCTCGACCTATGAGGCCTTCGTCCACATCGTCAATTCGATGTTCAACCAACACGCCAAATGGCTTGAGCAATCGCGGCGGATCAGCTGGCGCCGGCCGATCCCGTCACTCAACTATCTACTCACCAGTCATGTCTGGCGGCAGGATCATAATGGCGCCAGCCACCAGGACCCCGGCTTCATCGACATCGTCGTCAACAAGAAGCCGGAAGTCGTCCGCGTGTTCCTGCCCTGCGACGCCAATACGCTGCTGGTGACGATGGATTGGTGCTTCCGCAGCCGCGACCTCATCAACGTCGTCGTCGCCGGCAAACAGCCCGAGCCGCAGTGGCTATCGATGGAGGATGCGGTCAGGCATTTCGACGCCGGCATCAGCATCTGGGATTGGGCCAGCAGCGATGATGACGGCGATCCCGACGTCGTCATGGCCGCCGCAGGCGACGTGCCGACGTTGGAGACGCTGGCCGCGGTGGCGTTGCTGCGCGAGCATCTGCCTGATCTCAAGGTGCGCGTGATCAACGTCATCGACCTGATGTGCCTGCAGCCGCATGCGGAGCACCCGCGGGGACTTCAGGACGCCGCCTTCGATGCTCTGTTCACCACCGACAAGCAGATCGTCTTCGCTTATCACGGCTATCCCTGGCTCATTCACCGGCTTACCTATCGGCGCACGAATCATCACAACCTCCATGTGCGCGGCTACAAGGAGGAGGGGACGACGACCACGCCCTTCGACATGGTCGTACTGAACGACCTCGATCGGTTCCATCTCGTCATCGATGTCATCGACCGGGTCCCGGGACTGTCGCAGAAGGCGGCGCATGTGCGGCAGGCGATGGAGGCCAAGCTCTCTGATCACCGCCACTATGTCGTGACCGAGGGCCAGGACATGCCGGAAATCCGCAATTGGCGCTGGCCCGGCTGATCCGGTGGTCTGAGCCGGCACCCGCCGGTCCGTTGGAAACAGACCGTTGCTCAGTCTCGTTTGTAGCCGGTGAGCATCGACCGGATAAGGTTTTCGCGATGGGCAAAGCTGGCAAACAGCACCGCGCCGACATGCAGGAGAACGAGCGCGAGGGTCAGGTTGGCGAAGAGGTCATGGGCCTCGCGCCAGATGCTGCCCTCATGCTCGCGCCCCTCGCGATTAACCGGCGCCGCCGGAACGGACTCCACGTTTGTCGTCACCGCCGTCTGAGGAAAGAGACCGGCGAGCGGTCCGGCGTGATGGTCAGCCCCGTAGCTCAGCAGCCCTGTCGCGAGCGTGATCAGCAAAGACAGCAGCAGTGCGATGACCATAGCGCCGCCGGCAGGGCTATGGCCGACATAGCGCTCGCGCTCCGGGCGTAGCAGAACGAGGTTGTAGACATAGCGGAGGACCGCAACGGGGCGATAGATGAAGTCCCGAAAGCGGGCATGTTCGGGGCCGACGAAGCCCCAGATGATCCTGATCGCGACGAGCGCTGCGATCAGGTAGCCAGCCCAGAGGTGAATGCTGAAGGCCTCTTCGGCGACCAGATAGGCGATGAAGAAAGCCGCCACCAGGATCCAATGAAACGACCGGACCAAGAGGTCCCAAACGTAAACAGTGGCGGACTTGGCAGCAGGCTGCCCTGTGTCGAGCATCGCGTTCCTCCTTGTACCGTGCCCGCCTGCAATGGCAGCAGGGGCTTTGATCGGTCTGGGTGCGCTCGCTATCCGCTCCAGCTTTCACGGACCTGAAGGCGCCCGACGCCCAGCGCGGAATGCTCGAATTGTCGGTCCATCGAGATTTGGTTTGAGCCTCGCGCCGTTTCGGGGGAAGACGTGCGCCGTGGATGATGAACAGATCGAATATGTCTGCCGGCCGGCCGGCGACATCGCCGCAGTAGGCGAGAGGCGGCAACTCGCCTCGGTGTCGCTGGAGCCCCTTCGGCCGTTTCCGATCATTGTCGGCATTGGCGACATCGCGCTGGCGGAGGACGAGGTTCTGCGCGCCAGCCCGCCCGGCGAGAAGAGCAGCCCCTGGGGAACTTACAAGATCGCTTCTGCGACGTGCCTTCAGCCTTCGACCATCCTCGTCACGGATGCGAACGAACTCATCAGGGAAACCTGGGCCACGCCCAAGGGACTGCGGCGCATTGCCGAGTTCTCGTCGATCGAACGTGAGCGGTTCCCCGAACTGATGGCGGGCGCGCCGTTCCACGCCGCTGCGCTTTCCGAGGTGGCGGAACTCAGTGGCGAGTACGTCCTGGCGAGTTCGGCTCCTCAAGGCTACTTCCACTGGCTGGTCGAATATGTGCCCAACACTGCGCTTTTGCGCGGCAGGAAGGCCAAGCTGCTGGTCCCCGTGATGGAGCATCGCTGGCAGAAAGAAGCGCTCGCCCATGCCGGCATGAGTGCCGAAGATGTCATTGAGATGCACCGGCACACGCACGTCTCGGGCGACCTGACTTTTGCCGATCGGATCGTGCCGTTTGAGTGCAACATGGCGCCGACGATCGTACCATTCTTCCGTGAGATGGGAAGCAAGAGCAAGCGTTCGGCAGGCCGCAAGGTGTTTATCTCCAGAGCCGCTGCGGGGCGACGAAACCTCACCAATGAGGCGGCAGTTCTGCAGAAACTTGAACCCCTTGGCTTCGAACGGATCGAAGCGGAGGCGCTCAGCTTTGCAGATCAGGTCGCTCTGTTTGCCAGTGCCGATATCGTCGTCGGCCCGCATGGAGCCGGCCTGACCAACATCGTCTTTTGTGCGCCGGGTTCGATCGTGGTCGAGCTCAACTACGACACTTTCCGGTGGACCTTTCCGCGCGTCACATCCTACGCCGGCCTGTCCGACATGTTCGATCTCAAATACGGGCTAGTCCTCGGAAAGGCCGTCAGCTCACCCTGGCGGTCGTATAAGCGGACCAAGCCGGACAGACGTGACCGGATCTCCGATTTCGAAGTCTCTCCCGAGGCTGTGGTTCGCATGCTCGACGCGCTTCAGAGCGGCTGACCGTTCCGTTTACGCTCGTATGCTCCTGCGACTTTGCGGAACGGCGTCGGTCGTCCTCAGGCTCCGGATCTGCTCAATCTCCCGTTTGAGCTCCAGTTCGATCTGGTGGGTCTCTTCCCCGACGAAGTCGAGAAACGCTTCGGCGAGAGCGGTGAGTTTGCGACTTCTCGAATAGGCAAGATACCAGGCGCGCTTAAGCGGAAGGCCCTGGACGTCGAGGACGGAGACCGGCCCATCGGTTCCTTCCAGCGCAAGGGCATGCAGCGACATGATGGAGACGCCGAGCCCCGCGGCTGTCGCCTGTTTCATCGCCTCTGTGCTTGAGAGTTCCATGCGAATGGTCGGGGGTGGGAGCCCTCTTGATTTAAAGAGTTGCAGCACCGCATCGCGCGTTCCCGAACCCGGCTCGCGAATGATGAAGGGTTCCTCGCTGGTCAATCCTATCCTTGAGGGTTTTGCGCCCTTCTACAGCAAGCATTCTGGCGTCGTGTTCATCTCGGACATCCAGGTCACCCGGCTGGTCAAGTTCGCCGACTGAGCGTTCTCTCAGCCTGAGAATGCAATGATCGCCGGCATGCCATCGCGATGCTCCCCATGAACATGAAGATGATCCTCCCGGGTGCCACTGCGAGAGACCGCGCGTTTGTGTCACTTGGGGCCCTGGTCTCGATCGGCCTCTGCGGCTGGCTGACTGCGATCGTGACGGGGGACGGCTGGTCCACGGCGCTCATCGTGGCCCCGATGGGCGCATCGGCGGGGTGCATTGCAGTAAACATGCACCAGTCCTGGACTAGCGCCAGCGCGAGCGATCGGCTTGCGCCCCGTGCCAGGACCTCCTCAATCAGCACGTCTGTCAAACTCGGCCCGGTCTCCATTTTGTCAGCCGTCGCCTCTAGGAACGAGGCAACCTCAGCAATGCGTTCCTTGGTCAGCGCGTTTGGGTAAGGCGAACGGGATTCGTTCAATATCCTCCGGGTGAAGACCGATCATCGCTTCCGCCGCGGGAAAAGCCCCGATTGGATTCCGTCTCAGGACCCTTGCAGCGGCCCGTAGGACGTCAATGTCTGATAGGTCTCTGCGTCTCCGTTTTGACGGCGGGAGATCCTTCTTTTGCTGCTTGTGATGGTGGTAGCGATCGAGGTGCCTTTGTATCTTGGCGATCAGTTCATCGAACACTCTCTCGTCAAGGTTCGGTATGCTGTCCGCCACCGCGGACCGGACGCCTGTACGCCACTCGGTTTCGGAAACCGCCTCTAGGTCGCTATTTCTTCACTTGTTCGCCACTGCTTCTCACGGGGCGTTAGGGTGGGTCGGGCGCCCATTTTGTGACCTATGTGTGCCCTATACCGCGGCGGCATGAAACTGTCGCTAAGCGATTGAATTGGTTCAGAGTTTGGCGGTGGTGCTGCGCACGATCCATCGCACAGGGGCGACGGCGGCGGTTATGACCGAGACGGGAGCCGACGAGGAGGCCCGTGAAGACGCCGCCAGCGCTGTTCTTCGGAGTTGTTGAAGAGCGTCGATCGTCAGCGACTGGCCGTCGCTATGGATTGCGCTTCCTATGCTGGCTGCTGCGCCAGATGCGGAAAAGCAAAAGACCAATGGCGAGGCCGTATCCCAACCCCGTAGCAACGTCGATCCAATCGACGTTTTCGGGATGCAGCACCAGTCGCGAGAAGACTGAAAGTCCAAGCAGGAGGAACCCGATTCCGAACAGGAGAGACCCGATCGGCAGCTGGTCGCCAGGTTCCTTAAAGTATTTCCCGGGGGTCACGACGAATCTCCTGATCGTGCCGTCTAGTCCACTGTCACCGACTGCCCGGTTTGTGGGGCTGGTCCGCAGTCGGCGCCTGTCAAAATGGCGATGCGACGGGCGGGCAGTTGAGCCGAATAGTCGTCAGCATAGATGCCCTGAGATTCTGCAGCAAGGCCGGCACGAGATCGTGTGGGATGATTTCGACCAGGCATCTTGCCTTGTCGCCTCATGAGCTTTGGGGCGCCGGCCGCGCGGCCCTTTCGGCCGGTCGTCACCATGGACAGCAGGGTTCTGGGGACGGTCGGTCTTCGTGAATTGATGAAACCCGGAACGATCGTTGACGACGTAATGTCTGCTCCCCTTTTCGCGGCTCCGGATGGTGACGTCTTGGATCTCGTGGAGCCGCTCACGACGGGTCGCCATCACGCCGCCATCGTGGTTGACGCTGCCAAGCGCGTTGTCGGCGTTGTCACCCAGACCGACCTTATCTCCGCGCTGGCCAAATCGCCCTTGTTGGCCGATTGAGCAGAGCACGGCCTCGCGCTGGGGCAATCCCCGATTCAGGATGAATCACAATGCATTGGCGGCATGTCCCGCCCCGATCGACGAAGCTCGACTTGCTGTGGAATGGCGAGTTGGCCGAGATTGCCCGATGTGACCAACAGCAGCACCGCGGCCAGCGTCGCGCAAAGCCACCCGGGGAAAGCCCCTTGGCGTGGAATCTCCTTTGAGGTCGACCCGAGCGAATAGAGACCTCGGATTGCCGCTGTGTGCGAAGGAGGACGATATCCTCAGCTAGCCGCTGCCACTGAGGCATTGATCACTTTGGTGACCCCGACTGGATTCGAACCAGTGGCCCTCAGATTAGGAATCTGATGCTCTATCCTGCTGAGCTACGGGGTCTTGCTCGGCGACGGGCCCAGTTCAAACGACTGGCACGACTAAGTCAATTTGGCTGGCGCCCCTGCGAACAGGCGTCCAGGCGCAACTCCGCCCGGTTTGCTCGCATCTTCTTTATGCCGGCCTTTGTTGTCGGAAGACAATATCAGTATTAGGCTAGCGCAAAGAGACCGCCTCAACGCCGCGGGCGACCAACAACGACCTTTTTGGGAGGTTTGAACGAATGAAACGTCTTCCTGCAGTTCTGGCTGGTGCTGGCATGCTTCTGGTGTTGGCTTTCAATCCGGCTTGGGCCATCGACGCGCAGCCGGGCGGCCCGAGCCATGCGACGGCCACCATCGGCGCGCCAACGACGGACGACAATGACGTGACGGTCGACCGTTGCGAGTGCGACGGCGGTCCTCTTGAAGCGATCACTGTCCACACGCGAAGCCGCGATGAGGTGGTCCGCCGGGATCGTCTCGAGGGTCAGCCCATCGTGAGCAGCGACGGGGTGCGCGTTGGTCTGGTCACCGCCGTGTCGAACACGGACCACGAAGCGATCGTGCTCATCGTTCAGCTTGAGGACGGCCTCATCGGCGATTTCGTTCGCATCGCGGTGCGACGCACGGCTTTCTACTATGATGACGGCGCCATCGTCATCAATACGACGATGGCCGATCTCGCGGCGTCGGTAACGGCCGCTGCCGCTGGTGCTGGTGCCTAAGGCCCACACCCTGACAGGACGGATATCCGGGGCGGCCTCGCGGCCGCTCCGGGTCGTCCTTGTCGGCCTTGCCGTCTGCGTGGCGGCGGTGCCGGGCTATGGCCAGGACGCGCGCACGGTTACCGCGACTCGCGTGCCGGCGGGCTTCTACTGCGGGCATGTCGAACTTTCGCTCTACACGCAGAACGCCGGATTATCGACGACGCAATTCCGGGCGGGCGACTACAACGCGGCGGAGAGTCCCGCGCGCTACTACATCGATCCGGGCCTCGACGGCGCCATAACGGGCGCTTGGTATGTGCCGACCGCCAATCTCGACAACCTCTCGCTCTTCCGGAAGCTCAACGTCTATCCGGACGACGTGAACGGTCATCAGTTCGTTCTTGAGGCGTTGGCCGTGCCGGATGTCGCGCCCGGCCAGATGACGATCGAGGTCCATCTGGCCTGCCGGCCGGGTGGCTAGCGGATCAGGCGTCGCGGCGCCGCAGCAGCCAGCCGGCGAGGATGAGACCGCCGACGGTCCATGCGAGCATGATGCCGTAGCCCTCCCAGGGCCCGAACTTCGACGTGGCCATGTTCATGTCGGTCGGCAGCATGTCGAAGCCGCTGGTTGGCGCGTAGACGGACCCGCCCGCGGCTCCGGGCATGTAGTCTGCCAAGGTCTGTACCCAGTCCAGCTGAACGAGTGACAGCAGGATCGGGAGGATGAGGAGCAGGGTGACGAGCGCGAAGATCGCGCCGGCAGCGCTGCGAAAAAGCCAGCCGAAGGCGGAACCGATCATGCCGATGGCGCAAAGATAGAGCGCTACTCCCAGGATGATCCGGCCGACGCCGGGATCCGTCAGCTTCGCGTCGAGACCGAACTCCGAGTACTGACCTTGCGCGGCGAGGAAGGCCACGATCGAGATCGGGATCATCGTCAGCAAAGTCGCGACGACCAGCACCGCTGCCTTCATAACGAGAACAGGCACGCGCTTGGGGACCGCGGTCATCGTCGCGCGGATCATGCCGGTGGAGTATTCGCCGCTGACCAGCAATACGCCGAGCACACCGATGGCGAGCTGGGCGAACATGATGCCTTCGAGGCTTATCCAGGCGATGACCTCGGCGACCGCCCGGCCGAGGCCAGGAACCTGAACAAAGCCGCCGGCTTCGCGCAGCCCCTCTCTGATTGCGATTGCAAAAAGGAAGGAGAAGCCGATCATCACCACGGCAGCGACGGCAATGATGATGTAGGTCGAGCGCAACGACCAGAACTTGGTCCATTCGGAACGGAAGGTGCCGAACCAACTGACATGGGCGCGGACAAGCGACGGGTTGACGGGCGCGGGTGTCGAGATCGTCATTCGCCCGCTCCCACCGCCGGGCCGCTGTCGCGCCCGAGACGGTACTCAATAGAGTCGTCGGTCAGCTTCATGAATGCCTCCTCGAGGGATGCCTTCCGGCTGGTCAGCTCGTGCAGGACGATGGCGTTGTCGGCGGCGGCCTGACCGACCGCTTCGATGGCAAGGCCGGTGATGTCGAGGTGGCCGTCTATCGTCTCGGCTCTTGCTCCATGGCTGGAAAGGATGGCCGCGAAGCGCTCGGCGTCGGGCGATCGCACCAAGACGCGCGCCTCGGCGGCATGGTCGATGAAGTCGCCGATGGCGGAATCGGCGAGGATCTTGCCGCGGCCGATGACGATGAGGTGGTTGGCGACGAGCGCCATCTCGCTCATGAGATGGCTGGAGATGAATACGGTGCGGCCTTCGCCGGCGAGACGCTGCAGCAGCTTTCGCACCCAAAGGACGCCGTCCGGATCGAGCCCGTTCACCGGCTCGTCAAGGATGAGCACCTGAGGGTCGCCGAGGAGCGCAGCGGCGATGCCGAGCCTCTGCCCCATGCCGAGGGAGAAGCCGCCGGCGCGCTTATGCGCCACCTCGGTCAGACCGACGAGATCGATCACTTCCTGCACGCGCCTTTTGCCGATGCCGTGGGTCTGCGCCAACGCACGCAAATGGTTGTAGGCGGTGCGGCCCGAATGCGCCGCCTTTGCCTCGAGCAGGGCGCCGACCTCGCGGAGGGGCGCGGCGTGCTTCGCATATGGTTTGCCGCCGACGGTGACGCTGCCGCCGCTGGGGCGGTCGAGGCCGACGATCATGCGCATCGTCGTCGATTTCCCGGCGCCGTTGGGGCCGAGGAAGCCTGTCACCTTTCCAGGCGCGACCTGAAAGCTGACGCTGTCGACCGCGAGCTTGTCGCCATAGCGCTTGCTGAGTTGTTGCGCTTCGATCACGGGTCGCCTGCGCCTCCTTGTTTTTTGTCGGCGAAGCGGTGCCGTGCCGGGGTGTCAAAGTCAACCTTGGCTAGAATGGGTCGAAGCAATCATAGTTGCGCTGACGCAGGATGCGGCCGTCGCGGAATTCGAGAAACACGGCGAAACGGGCTTTCATCTCGTCGCCCGGCTTGAGCGAGGCAATAGGCACGGCGAGGCGGCCGCGCCATGTTACTTCAAGGGCAAGGTTGTCGGCCTGTGCAACGACATTGTGGATCTCGTAGCTCTGACCGGCGAGGACCTTCTGGCCCTGTTCAGCGCCCGCCAGGACGGCGGAAAGGTCGCGGGTTGCACCTTGGGGTACGAGGCGGTTGGGGAACTCTTCCTGGACCAACTCCGGATCGAAGAAGGTGGCCAGGCTGTCGCCGGTGGCGCCGGCTTCGATGGCGGCGAGATAGCGCCTGGCGAGATCCTCGTTCGCAGACGTCATGATTGGCGGCTCCGTTATGGCTGGATTGAAGGGCGTTGGCGGTCCACATTAAGGGCATGTGCGGCCGCTATGACAGCCTCATCCCGCGTGACGCGATGGAACAATTGTTCGGCGCCGACGTCCTGCCCGCGTCGAACTTCCCGCCGCGCTACAACATTGCACCGACCCAGGATGTGCCGATCGTGAAACTCGTGCATGGGGACGACCAGCGGCGCGAGGTGGCGATGGCGCGCTGGGGCCTGGTGCCGTTCTGGATGAAGGCGTTGCCCAAGGTGCCTCATATCAACGCCCGCGCCGAGGCAATCGAGCGGACGGGCCTGTTTCGTGAGGCTTTCGCGGCGAGGCGCTGTCTGGTGCCGGCGACGGGCTTTTACGAATGGGAACGGCGCGGCAACGTCAAACAGCCCTATCGGTTCCGGCTGCGCGATGGCGATCCCTTCGCCTTCGCCGGTCTTTGGGAGTACGCCAAGATCGACGGCGAGGGTTTGTTATCGACGACGATCATCGTCACCAGCGCCAATGATCTGGTCGGCCGCATTCACGACCGCATGCCGGTGATCCTGCCGGCCGAAGACTATGCGACCTGGCTCAACCCCGACACGGATCAGGCGGAGGCGAAGGCGCTGCTCAGGCCGCTTGCCGCGGCGCTGATGGAGAGCTACCCGGTCAGCACGCTCGTCAATCACTATGACAATGACAGCGAGGAATGCATTCGCCCGATCAGCCTCGACGAAGCCGACGCAGGCGAAAGCGCGGCGCAGCCCGGTTTGCCTGGCCTTTAGCCGCGCGTGAACTGCAGATCGGCGATGATGGGATCGTCGGATTTGTGGAGGATGGTGTCGCTCAACTGCCAGCCGCGCTGAGCGAGGAAAGCAACAACTTCCTGCCGTCGCGGCAGTGTGGGATCGGTATCCATCACTTCGATCTGCAGGCCATGAAGTCTCGGGTCGGCGAAGGTCTTCTCGCCGCCGCGCAGCACCGAGTCTTCATTGCCATCAATGTCGATCTTGATGTGGGTCGGGAAGCGAAGGCCCGGCATCGCCACGAGGTCATCGAGCCGGTAGCACAGGCAGCCATAGGTCGCGGCGGGATCGACCGAACGGTCGCGGAACGCATAGATGTCGCCAAAGGCATGCATCGATCCGCCGGGCTTCAGGTTCTGCAGCTTGAACGGGCGTTCGGCTGTCTCGTCGCCGAGGCCGATGGGCAGCGCCACGACCTTGTCAGAAAGCTTGTTGACGATCGTGTTGCGGAGGATGGCGGCGTAGTTGAAATAGGCTGGCTCGATGGCGACGACGGCCTCGACATTCGGGTTCTCGGCGGCGAGCAGCGAGAAGACGCCGATATTGGCGCCGACATCCCACAGCACCGAGCCCCTTGGCAGGTTGCGGACCCAATGCGCGGTCCAGCCCTCGGCGACCTCCTGCGAACGCGACAGTTCGAGAAAGGATTCGGCAGTGAAGACGAGCCGGCTGCCTTCGAGTTGGAGCGGCTTGGTGACGGCAAGACCGCGGCGTGCGCGCAGCTTCAGCGCCGCCCAGCGGTTGGGCGAAGCCAGCCAGTTTCGGATCGTGCGCAGCAACTGCCCCATGGGCCCTCCTGCCGCCAGGGGCGGGTGAGGGCTGTCTAGCCGGGCGGGCGCCGCGATGCCAGCGGGGGCGGCGGAACGATGTCATCATCGGTCCTTTCCTCCGTCGGCTCGGCCTGTCTTGCCTCGATGACGTGCTTCGCGCCGGGATCGCCAAAGGCGTTGAGGTCGAGAAGAATATCGGCGCCGCCGGAGCCGCGGCGCTTGCTGCGCCGCCAGTAGATCCAGCCGCGGGCCTCCGCCCAGAGGGCGAGCCTGTCGATGGCCGCGATGGCGGCGGCAATAAGCACGAGGATGAGGGCCAGCTTCACGCCGAACCCCTCAAGCAATCGTCACTTGGGGGCAATTGAACCTCCGGGCTACAATGAGCACATGGGAATAGATGTCGCGGTGCGCCAGCCCAATAGAGGGAAATCGCAATTGTCGTTGAGGGCGGCCGTTCTGGGCGTGTTGGTCGGATTGTCGGCAGTCTTCGCAGCCGGTCGCGCCAATGCGCTCGAAATCCACGATTACACGCCGGAGACATTCGCTGCCGCGCAGGCCGACGGCGTTCAGGCCATCGTCTTCGTCTATGCCGATTGGTGTCCGATCTGTAACGCGCAGTTGGATGTGATCCAGGAGAACCTGGCGCCGGATCCACGCTTTGACGCGGTCCAGATATTCATGATCGATTACGATACCCAGAAGCCCTATATGCGGATGGTCCGCGTCGCAGAGCGAAGCACGTTGATTGCCTATGACGGCACGGAAGAGATCGGCCGCCTCTACAACCTCACCTCGGTGGACGACCTGCAGGCGTTCTTCCTCACGCTCGTCGATTAGATCGTCGGCCGGGTCCGATGGGCTTTGAGCAATTTCTGCTGGCTTTCGTCGCCGGTGGTCTGACCGTCCTCAATCCCTGCGTTCTGCCGATCCTGCCGGTCATCTTCGCAACGGCCGTTACGAAGCATCGCTTCGGTCCCGTCGCGCTGGCGGCCGGTCTCGTTCTTTCCTTTGTTACGCTTGTCATCTTCGTCAATCTGGTCGGCTTCTATGCCGGTCTCGACGCCGACAAGTTCCGTTTTGTCGGCGCCATCATCCTCATCCTCGCCGGCACCGTCCTCGTCGTGCCCCCGATCCAGGCTCAGTTGTCGGCGGCCGCCGGTCCGATGGCGAACTGGACGCAACGCCGCTTCGGCGGGTTCGAGGGCGCGGGCTGGCAGGGCCAATTCCTGGTCGGCCTCTTGCTCGGCCTGGTTTGGAGTCCGTGTACCGGCCCGACGCTGGGGGCGGCGATGGGGCTCCTCGCACAAGGTGAGAGTTTGGGCTCCGTCGCGCTGATCCTTGCCGCCTTCGGTTTCGGAACAGCCGTGCCGCTCATCGCCGTTGGGCTATTGTCGCGCAGCCTGCTCTTGCGTTGGCGCGAGAAGCTGATGTCGTTCAGCCGCGTCGGCCGTTATGTCCTCGGCGCGGCGCTCCTGGTCGTCGGCATTCTCATCGTCACCGGCCTTGATCGGGAGATTGAAGCCTATTGGGTCCAACACGGCCCGGGCTGGCTCAACGACATCACGGTTCGGTACTGATCAGCGTCGCTATTTGCGTGCGCGCGACAACACCTCCGGCATGAGAGGCGAGGTTGCGAAGTAGCCCTTCACCGACTGCTGTTCGATATCTTCGGGGACCATATTCACCAGCGTATAGGGGTCGATGAACTCGTCGCGGAACCAGGGGTAGCGCCCGGGATCGAAGATTGAGCGGAACCAGTCGATGACGTGGCCAATGCGCTTCGTCTTCCGCGCGTCTGGATGGTAGGTCAGCCAGATGTCGATCGGCTGATGCACGCCGATGTCGACGTAAACGAGATCGGCGCCAAGCGCGCATGCGTAACTGGGCAGGGCACCGATGCCGCCACCTTTCTCGATGGCGTAGAAGACAGCCGAACTGGTGTTGGAGCGAATGCCGACGATGCCTTCGACATTGTCGATCTCAAGGTGTCGCGCCCAGGCGCCTTGCTCCAACTGCCGGCCGATCTGGTCGACGATGCGGTGATCCAGCATCTCTCGCTTGTTCTTTGGCAGGCCGTAGCGGTCGGCATAGGCCTTCGAGGCGAATGGAACGTTGTGCAGCCGACCGAGGCGGACGACTTTCTGTTCAGGATGATCGGGGCGCACGAACTGGATCGACAGGTCGGCTTCGAGCTTGAGGACGTCGGCGCTCTCGACTGCGCAGTTGAGCTCGACGATCAGGCTCGGATGCTGCCGCGTGAACTCGACGAGCAGCGGCACAACCCAGAACGTGCCGAGGCCCTCGGTGATGGAAACGCGAACTCTGCCGCGGTGGTCTGATCGCGGCGCTTCCATGCGGCGATAGAGGTCATAGAAGGACCGCTCGACGGCCCGAGCCGCTTCAATCAGCGAACGCCCTTCCGGAGTGATCACCAGGCCTTCATTGACGCGGACGAACAGCTGATAGCCGAGATGCCGCTCCAGGCTGTCGATCCTGCGCGCAACCGTCGACGCGTTCAGACTGAGACGGTCGGCCGCTTTCCTGAAGCTGCCTGCCTCGGCGCAGCGCAGGAACACGCGAATATTGTCCCATGCCACTCCGTCAAAGAGCTCCGGGGCGGCAGGGTGCTGCGTTATTGCGGCGGCCCCTCGCAACATTGTTGGCATACAAGCGTCCCCGGATCAGACATGCTTACAAATAAACACAAAAAACGCAGGGATTCCAACCGGAATGCGACGTGCACCAGTCATACTGGCTGAAACAGGCGATGCGCAAGCGCGGCGGGTGGACTTTGACGGTTTGGCGCATCTACCCGCCCGCCGGATCGAGGCTGCGCCGGCCAAGCCCGCTGAAATCGATGCGCTATTCCGGCTCGCCAGCCGTCTGATTCCGCCACTCGCCGCCGCTCAAGAGGCCGTGCGCGAAGTCTATCGACACAATCCCGAATCGATCTGGGCCGTCCATGGGCGCACCGGTCTTGTCGGCGTCTTTGCCATGCTCCTCCTCAACGAGCGCGGCCTCGCCTCGCTGTTGGCCGGCTCGTTCGACGCATCGCGCCCGGACACACATCTTCTGACGCTGCCCGGCGAGTCGGCGGCAGCGATCTACTTCTGGGCCATCGCGACGCCCGGCTTCGCCATCGACGCGTTTCGCGTCGTGTCGCGCTGGCTGCAGAAGCCGCCCTATGCCTCAGCGGACATCTTCACGCGCGGTTCCACCTCGGCCGGGACGCGCTTCGCCATCAAGATCGGTTTCAAGCCTTTCGAAGACAATGGCCTCTTCCGGTTCCAACGGCAGCGGAACCGATCCGAAGCCGAGACAGCCGTCGCGTAAGAGGGGAGTTCAACATGCGCAACGAGCCCATCTACTCTAGCAACTGGTATGGAGTTAACCGACCGGACCCGCGCGCGAACACGTCGCGGCCCTATGTCAAAGTCGCCCGCACGCTGGAAGATCTGATGCAGGTGACGGCCATCCGTTCGGCGGTCTTCCTCACCGATCAGATCTGTCCCTACGAGGAAGAGTTCGACGGGAACGATCTGTGCGCCATGCATCTCATCGGCATGATGGGATCGGAGCCAGCGGCGTGCATCAGGGCCCGCTTTTTTGCCGACTTCGTCAAGCTGGAACGCTTGGCGGTGCGGTCGGAATTCCGCCGCAGCCGACTGTCCTTCATGATGGTGCAGGCCGGGATCGAATTGGCTCGGAAGAAGGGCTTCAAGCGTATTTACGGCCACGCACAGGATCGCCTGGTCGACTTCTGGGCGCATTTCGGCGCGAAGCCGCTCGGCGCCGATCGCAAGCTCGTGTTTTCCGATTTCTCCTACACGGAGATGGTGATCGATCTGGAGCCTCATCCAGATCCGATCACCGTGGAATCCGACCCCTATGTGATCATTCGCCCTGAGGGGGAGTGGCACCGTCCGGGGGTCCTGGATGCGTCGGCGACACGTGCGCCGACCTCACCACTTCACGGTCACCGAGAAACAAAGAGTGCCGCATGAATGTCATCCATTTGCCGCGCCTGCGGCAGCGAAGTCATCCGCTGATCTGCTTCGTCGACCTCCAGGTCGAATATGTGTCGCCTGGCCGCGCGCTTGCTGTCGACGATACGGATCCGTGGATGGAGAACTGCCGCCGGCTGCTGGATTTCGCCCGAAGGCAAAGGATGCCGATCGCCCATTTTCGGCAGCTGCGCCGCGACACCTATCTCAACGCGGCAACATCTTTCTCGGCGTGGATCGAGGACTTCCGTCCGCGTCCCTCCGAAATGGTGTTCGAGCGCGGATTGCCGTCCTGCTACTCGGCTGCCGGTTTTCCGGCGATGGCGGAAAACATCGACAACCCGCTGCTCGTCATCGCCGGCCTTACGTCGAGCGGTGCGTGCCTAGCCACGGTTCTCGATTGCTTCCACCGCAACCATGAAAGCTGCTTCGTCGCTGATGCGAGTTGGAGCCAGCCCTTGGGTGTTGCGAGCGGCGCAGAGGCCAACGCTATCTCCGGCGAGATCATTCGCCAATATTCCGATGTAATGTCTACCAATGAGCTAATAGAATGGCTGTCAAAAGAAACGTTCAGCTTGGTGAGCTGAAGCGCCCTACGAACGGCAACGGCAGTGGCCGGCCGCATGCGGCCAACAATGCTGACGGCGTCGCGGCGTTAACTAGGCTGGTGAAGTATTGCGAGACCGAAGCATCTGACCTCAAGCTGGCCTTCGTCGCCTACTGCCTTTCGATCGCCAACGTCGCTCTGACGGAGGAGTTCGGTGTTCCCGAGGGTCTAGAGCCCGGAGATCAGGGTAAAGCCTGATGGTTTTCGCCGGTCCGCCGAGCAATATCCGTTCAGGCGAAGACGCGCTCGATCGCGTCAGCGAAGGCGGTCGGCACCTCGAAGAACGGGTAGTGACCGGCGTTTGCCAGGACGATGTCGTGCTCGGCTCGTTCGAGGAAAGATCCGATGGTCGACGTGTCGACGAAATCGTGGTCGCCACGGATGAGCGCGATCGGGCCGAAGCGATCCACGACGCCGGAATAGTCGAACGGCTCGAGCGACGCGTCGACGGTGGCGTAGGTTTGCGCGGAGACCGGAACGCGCGGCACTGGGCCTTTCGGCGATGCGAGATAGTAGGGAATGATTTCAGCAAACGCGTCAGCACCCTCGGCTCCCGCGTTCAGCTTGTCCAACATTCGCTGGACGGCGGATTCCGGCGCGAGCGTGGCACTGGCGGCGCGGGCCTTGGCGTAGCCGTCGCTGTGGACCGCGACAGGATTGATGAGCACGGATTCCGTGCAAAGAGAAGCCAGGTCGCCGATCGAGCGCTGCGGCCGCAACGATCGTGCCCCAGGAATGCGCCGCCATGCCAATCGGCCCGGGACCGAGCGTATCGAGCAGGGCGACGGCACTTGCGAAAGTCATGGCGGCCGTTACCGGCCCGCCGGGCGCCGGCGTCAGGCCACAGCCGAGCTGATCGAAGAAAATGAGAGTGCGGTGCTTCATCACCGCCGCCAGACCATCAACGAGCGGAACGTGGTCGAAGCCAGGGCCGCCGTGGAAGACGAGAAGCGCGGGGCCGTCACCGCGCACCTTCACAAATGTCTGGCCGGCTTCGGTGTCAACGAGCCCCTCGAACGGCGCGCGCAACATGTGTGCTCCCCCCAACCCACAGCCGCATGATGGTGGATAACATGAACTTGGACGTCGCAGCGAACAAGCGGTTTCTAGATACCTCGGCCACCAGTTCCGCACAGTATTGGGACGAGTTGCTGGTCAGCCAAGTCGACCTGTCGATCGCCAGTGAACTCGGCATGCTCCTCGGTCTGGACGCGTGGCAGAGGGCGGACCGTGTCATCGACGCCGGGTGCGGCAATGGCTACTACCTTTCCAAGCTGCGCGCGCATTTTCCGCAGAAGAGCTATCTCGGTGTCGACATTTCGCCGGAGCTGACGTCGAGTGCGACGCTTCGTCACCCGGAGATCGAGTTCGAGACCGCTGATTTCTTTCGCGTCTCAGCGCCTCCGGCGGACGTCGTGGTGATGCGCTTTCTCGTCCAGCATCTCGGCGATTTCCGCGCGATCTTGAGGCAAAGCCGCGAGCTGCTGCGTCCGGGCGGGGCGCTCATCATCGTCGAAGCGGACCTGGCGCGCAGCACCGTGCGGCCGGTGCCGATGGCCTTCTACCAGATGCTGACGACTTATCGTGAGGTCAGCGTCGCCGATGGCGGTCTCAAGGAGCGCCTGCTCGGCGATGTCGAGGCGTTGATTGCGGAGACCGGCGAACCTTGGCGCTTGGCGGGGACCAGCGAGGACGGAACGGCTCTGGTTGGACCGTTCTCGGGGGGCGATCTCGAAATGGTCTTTGGCCGCTGGGTCGATCTCGCGGAAAGCTCCAACATGTTTGCTTTCGACTTTGCCACCGTGCGGCGGGAACTGGCCGAGTGGGCCGCAAACCCCGCAACCTTCGTGAACGTCGTGACGCGCATGTTCGTTCTGGAGCCCTCGCTTAGCTGACGAAGGGGTCGTCCCCGTCGTGGCTTTGTCGACGGCAGGCATTCGTGTTTGATGGCCAAGGCTTCTTCCGACCGTCCCGAGATTGCGTCATGGACGAGACGATAGCGCGACTGAACATCGAGCTTTTTCAGCGCAAGCTGGCCGAGGAAACGGACGAGGCCAAGAGCCGAACGCTGCGCCAATTCTTGCCGAGGAGGAGGCGAAGCTCGCTGCCATCCTCGGACGACGGCAAACCCGCGGCCAAATAGCGCGCGACGACAGTCTGCGGGGGCTGCCGCACTCGGCGACTTTGCGCTGACGGTCATCGCATGCATTGAGCAAGCGTCTGCCGCTCCGGCCGGCGTCAAGCGGTCAGGCGCAGGTTTCGACATGGGAAAGCCAGCGATGCGCGTGTTGGTGCTGAATAGCGGCAGTTCGTCGATCAAGTACAAGCTGTTCGACATGCCAGGCGAGGACGTTGTTCGGCGAAGGCCGGATCACCGAATCGACGAGAGATGCGGCCGATGGCGATGGCCGGCTATGAGCGCGGACTCGCGACGATCTTCGATGCCCTGCGACGCGATGCCCAGCGGCGGCGGCAGGATCGATGCTATCGGCCACCGCGTCGTGCATGGCGGTCCGGATTTCTCAAGGCCGGTGCTGATCGACGAAGCTGTCAGCACCATGATCGCAGCCGATGTCGGCCTGGCGCCACTGCACAATCCGGCGAATCTGAAGGGGATCGCCGCAGCCCGTCTTGCCCGGCCCCACGTGCCTCAAATCGCAGTCTTCGACACGGCCTTCCATCGAACGATGCCGCCCGTCGCGGCTACCTATCCGCTGCCGCGCGACATCGCCGAGCGTCACGGCATACGCCGCTACGGCTTCCACGGCACGAGCTGCGCCTGGTCGCTCGCCGCCGCGGCAAGTCATATCGGGCGCCCCGCGGACGAGCTCAATCTCATCGTCGCCCATCTTGGCGCCGGCGCGTCCGTGACGGCGATCCGCCAAGGCCGGTCCATCGACACCTCCATGGGCATGACGCCGCTTGAGGGGGTGATGATGGAGACGCGGGCAGGGGACATCGATCCGGCAATCGTCGTGCAATTGATGCGGGACGGGATGACGGCGGATGCGATCGATCACCTTCTCAATCACGAGTCGGGCGTGATGGCGATCAGCGGCGAGGCCGATATGCGGACGGTGGCGGATCGCGCCGCAAGGCGGCGATGGCGAGGCTGCCTTCGCGCGCGACATGTACGCCTATCGCGTGGCGAAATATGTCGGCGCCTATGCCGGGCCGGTGTGGCCGCTCGATGCGCTCGTTTTCACCGGGGGCATCGGTGAGAAGGATGCGGCGATGCGCGACGCGATTTGTGCGCGCCTTCCGCAGCTCGGCCTGTCCGTTGATCCGCAGCAGAACGCGGAAATGTCGACGGCAATTGTCCGAAGCATTCGCGGCCGTGCAGTGGCGCCCGACGTTCTCGTCATCCGGGCCGACGAAGAACTACAGATTGCCCGCGAAACGATGGCCGTCATTGCCGCCTAGCGTTCTGCGGCTGCGAGTCAGATCCATCGCCGCACTCGGTCGCGATAGGCGCGATAGCTGTCGCCGAAGGTTGCCGCCATGCTCGCTTCCTCGAATGGGATGACGACGCGGGCCATGATCGCCACCGGAATGAGGAGGGTGACAAGTGGCCAAGCCGAGCCGAGGAGCAGCGCGCCGCCGACCGACGCGATGACCAGCGACAGGTACATCGGGTTGCGCGTCAGCCTGTAGATGCCGGCTGCAACGAACACGCTTGGATTGCCGAACGGGTTCAGCGATGTGCGCCGGATCAGGAACGTTGCCGCAAGGCTCACCCCCATCAGAACTCCGATCGCGAGGATGATTGCTCCCGCGATGCGAACGCTGTCCGGCAACGGCCCTGTCGGCAGCGGTACGAAATGCTGAAGCAGCGCGCCGAGCCCGAAGGCGATACCGAACAAGAGGGGCGGCGGCAGCATGAACAGCGGAAACGGACGTGGAGCGGGAAGGGATGCCTGGTTCTGCATTGCGGCCTCTGGGCTCGACTGAAGCTGCTGGGGAATTCCCGGTCCACCGGTTTCACCAGGGCGACAATTCGGATACACTATTGATAATTTCAATACAGTAATGGTGTATCTATTTGAGCGAGACTGTCAAGCCGAAACGCGCCTATCGGTCTAAGCGGCGGCAAATGCAGGCGGAGGAAACGAAGCAGGCGATCCTGCGCGCGGCGCGGAGCCTGTTCGCCGCCAAAGGCTGGTCGGCCACCACGATCGCGGCAGTCGCGAAAGCGGCGGGTGTCGCGCCCGAGACGATCTATGCGCGCTTCGGCAACAAGCGCGCGTTGCTCCAGGCGCTGGTGGTGTCGGCGATGCGCGGCGCGGAGCCGGACAAGCCCTTCATGGAGCAGACCGACCGCCAGCAGGTGCAGCGGCAAACCGATCCGCTGGCGATGATTCGAGGCTTTTTCGCACGACATCACCGGGGTTTTGATCCGGGTCGCGCCGATCCTCAATCTGGTGCACGCGGCTTCCGAAGCCGACCCGGAGATTCGGGAGCTCTATGCCGAGTTGCATGCTGCTCGGCGCCGAAACCTCGCGCGGTTCATTGAAGGGTTGAAGGCCATTGGTGGGCTGCGGGAGGGCATCACGGTCGAGCAGGGCGCCGCCGATGTCTGGTCTCTCGGGAGCCCTGAATTGTTCCTCATGATGACGACCGTCGGTGGCGCCGACGGGGAGGGCTACCGCGCCTGGCTAGAAGGGGCGCTGGTACGTCTGCTCGCTCCCTAGCGACTGCCGTCCAACTCGCAGTGCTGGCGCTTTGACGATCGTGCCTTCCGCTGCGTGTAGCGAAGTTGAAGACTTCAAGGGTTGGCATTACTGCGGCAATATGCCACTCAATGCTTATGCCGCCTACGGTTGGAGGGGGTAGGGACTGGCGCGTGTGTCCGGTCATCCAACCAAGACGGCGGGCGAAAGCCCGACAAATATAGTGGGAGGAAAGCTCTTATGAAGAAGATGCTGATGGCGGGGGCCTCCGCCATTATGGTTGCGCTTGCCAGCGTTTCGATTGGCCAAGCGCAAGACCAAGACTTGGCGTTCCCCATCGGGGAAGGCCCATTCAGCTGGGATTCGCTGCAGCAGTTTGCGGACGCCCATCAGGACTTGCAGGGCCAGACGCTTACGATCTGGGATCCCTGGAACACCCCGGGTGACGCCGCCCAGTGGGAGACGGTGTGGCGCTATTTCGAGTACGCCACCGGCGTTACTGTACAGGCCAACTCGTCGCCCAACTACGAAGAGCAGGCGCGTATCGACATTGCCGCAGGCAGCCCGTCGAACATCCTGATCCTGCCGCAGCCGGGCCTTCTGGCCGACTTCGCCGCACAAGGGGCGCTGACGCCGCTCGGCGACGACATGACTCAGTGGGTCATCGACAACTACGCGGCCGGCGATTCCTGGGTCAAATACGGCCAGTATGCGGGTCCGGATGGCGTCGTCCGCCAGTACGGCCTGCCCTACAAGCAGGAAGTCAAATCGCTCGTCTGGTACTCGCCCGATAACTTCGACGAGATGGGCTACCAGGTCCCGACGACGATGGAGGAACTGCTCGCGCTTCAGGATCAGATCATCGCCGATGGCGGAACGCCTTGGTGCATCGGTCTGGGTTCGGGCGGCGCGACCGGCTGGCCGGCAACCGACTGGATCGAGGACTTCATGCTGCGGCTGTGGCCGCCGGAGGTCTATGACCAGTGGGTCACGAACGAGATCCCGTTCAACGATCCGCGGGTGATCGAAGCCATCGACCTGTTCGGCTCGATCGCCAAGAACGACGATATGGTGGCCGGTGGTGCCGCGACGGTGGCGGACACGCCGTTCGGCGAAAGCCCGCTCGGCCTCTTTACGGTGCCGCCGCAGTGCTACCTGCATCACCAGGCGTCGTTCATTCCGTCGTTCTTCCCGGAAGGCTCGCAGTATGGCAGTCGACTATGACTTCTTCTACCTGCCGCCATACGCCTCGAAGGATCTCGGCAACCCGGCTCTGGTTTCGGGCAACATCGCCACGATAGCCAGCGACAGCCCGGCCGCCCGTGCGTTCATCGAGTTCCTGCAGACTCCGATCGCGCATGAGATCTGGATGGCTGCGCCGAACTCGGCCTTCCTGTCCGTGCTCAAGAGCGCGAACCAGGATGCCTATTCGAGCGACGCACAGCGTGCGCAGGGCCAGATCCTGCTGAACGCCACGACCGCCCGGTTCGACGGTTCGGATCTGATGCCAGGTCCGATCGGCACGGGCGCGTTCTGGACCGCCATGGTCGATTTCGTCGGTGGCGACACCGCCGAAGCAGATCACCACGTTCGTTCAGAACGCGTGGGACGCCCTTAGACAATAAGGGCCGCAACAACATGGGGTCCGGCCAACGGCCGGGCCCCGCATTTTGACGTTGGGGCGAGACGCAACGGCAGGCGCGGCGAATGCTGCGTTCGACAGCGTCTTGGGGGAGTGATGCTTCAGCAGGGACTCTTTGCGGCGGCTACCGTTGTCCTCGCCGTCGGCGTCTTCATCGCTTATTTCTGGGGCAGCAACTGGCTGCTTGATCGGTCGCTGGCGACGGCGCCCGGCACCCCTTCCGAAGTGGCAATGCGCCGTGATCGACGGCGCTCCAGTATCCGTCCATGGCTGTTCATCGCGCCGGCGCTGTTCTTCGTCAGCGTCTACCTTGTCTATCCGGTTTTCGAGACGGCGCGACTGAGCCTGTTCGGCCGCTACGGCAGTGATTGGGTTGGCTTCTCCAACTACACCTGGGCCTTCAACGATCCCGACCTTCTGGCACTCAGCGCTCAACAATCTCGGCTGGCTGATCATCGTTCCGGCGCTGTCGGTCTCCTTCGGCCTGGTGATCGCGGTTCTTGCCGATCGCGTCTGGTGGGGCACGATCGCCAAGTCGCTGATCTTCATGCCGATGGCGATTTCGTTCGTCGGCGCTTCGGTGATCTGGCGCTTCATCTACGCGCTTCGCCCAGAGGAGGTCGACCAGATCGGCATCCTCAACGCGATTGTCGTCAGCTTTGGCGGCGAGCCGCAGGCGTGGATGCAGATCGACTATCTCAATTCGTTCCTGCTGATGGTGATCCTGATCTGGATCCAGACCGGCTTCGCCATGGTGATCCTTTCGGCGGCGCTGCGCGGCATTCCGCACGAGACGATCGAGGCGGCGCGGATCGACGGCGCGAGCGAGCGGCAGATCTTCTTCACCATCATGATCCCGCAGATCGCCGGCACGATCATCGTGGTCTGGACGACGATCACGATCATCGTGCTGAAGGTGTTCGACATCGTCTACGCGATGACCAATGGCGAGTGGGGAACGCAGGTTCTCGCCAATTTCATGTATCGCTGGACGTTCATCAGCGGCGACTATGGCCGCGGTTCGGCGATCGCCATCGTCATCATGATCGCCGTTCTGCCGGTGATGATCTGGAACATCCGTCGCATGCGGGCGACGGAGGGGCCGGCCTGATGACCGACACAACCGTCGACATCGCCATTCCGGCCCCCGCCAAGGTGAAGCCGCAAGCGGCGGGCTTCCCGCTGGGGCGCGTCGGGCGTCCATCTGCGCTCTGTTCATTCTGGTGGCGTTGTGGACGCTGCCGACCTTCGGCCTCTTGATCTCTTCGTTCCGTGACGCCGATCAGATTTCGGCGTCGGGATGGTGGACCGCGCTGTCGCCGAGCGAGGTCCAGGAGGCGTGCGCGACTGCCGGCCGCCGACAGGCAGATTGAGGAAAACGGGCTGTACGTTATCCGCGGCAATCTGCTGGAGGCGGATTCCGGCCGGACGATCAAGAGCGTTCGGCGCCACCAGCGCGACCTACAACGACAACCCCGCCGGGGCGACGATCCGAAATGCGGCTGGGCGGCGAGATCACCGTCCAGGCGAACGGCGATTTCGAATGGGTGTCGCCGACACCATTCGACTACACGCGCGCACCCGAGAATTCTAGTATGAGGCCGAGCTTCAGCCACGCTTCACGCTCGACAATTACGACGAGGTTCTGACTTCGGCCGGCATCGGCCGGTCGTTCATCAACTCGCTGACGGTGACGATTCCGGCGACGATCATTCCGATCGTCATAGCCGCGTTCGCCGCCTACGCGCTGGCCTGGATGCGCTTCCCGCGGCCGGACCTTGCTCGTTATCCTCATCGTCGCGTTGATCGTCGTGCCGCTGCAGATGTCGCTGGTGCCGGTGCTGCGCATGTACACCGGTCTGACCGAGACCGTGCAACACGATATTCGGCGACGGATTTGCAGGCAAAGGGCTATTTAGGAACGTGGTTCGCCCATACCGGATTCGGCTTGCCGCTCGCGATCTTCCTGTTGCGCAACTACATGGTCGGGCCTGCCGAAGGAGATCATGGAATTGGCGCGCATGGACGGCGCGTCGCATTTCAAGACCTTCACGACGATGGTGCTGCCGCTCAGCTTCCCGGCGCTGGCGTCGATCGCGATCTTCCAGTTCCTTTGGGTCTGGAACGACCTCTTGGTCGCGTTGGTGTTCCTCGGGGCGCAGGAGGACAAGGTGGTGCTCACCAGCCAATTGGTGAGGCTGATCGGATCCTATGGCGACAGTTGGCAATTGCTGACGGCCGGCGCGTTCGTCTCGATCATCGTGCCGCTGATCGTGTTCTTCTCGCTGCAGCGATACTTCGTGCGCGGCCTCCTGGCCGGGTCGGTCAAATGATAGTCGGTCAAGAATCAATGACGGCGTTGAAGCCGCTGGGAGTGAACCGTGTCTGACGTCCTGATCACCAATGTCTACAAGAACTTCGGCAAGACCGAGGTTCTCAAGGACATCAATCTCGACATCAAGTCGGGCGAATTCATCGTCTTCGTCGGACCGTCCGGTTGCGGCAAGTCCACATTGCTGCGCTGCATCTCGGGGCTGGAGACGATCACGTCGGGAACGATTTCGATCGGCGGCCGCGTCGTGAACAACATGGCGCCGTCGAAGCGCGGCATCGCCATGGTGTTCCAGACCTACGCGCTCTACCCGCATATGTCCGTCTATAAGAACATGGCCTATTCGCTGCGGCTGATGGGCATGCACAAGGACGAGATCGACAAGAAGGTCCGCGCCGCCGCGGACAAGCTGGAGCTGACGGCATATCTCAACCGTCTGCCCAAGGCCCTGTCGGGTGGCCAGCGGCAGCGTGTCGCCATCGGCCGCGCGATCGTCCGCGACCCGAAGGTGTTTCTGTTCGATGAGCCGCTGTCGAATCTGGACGCGAAGCTCCGCGTGCAGATGCGGATTGAGATCGCGCAGTTAAGCGAGGACCTGCCGGGCACGACCATGATCTACGTGACGCACGATCAGGTCGAGGCGATGACGCTCGCGGATCGGATCGTGGTGCTCCGTGATGGCATCGTGGAGCAGGTCGGCTCGCCGATCGACCTCTATGAAAGGCCGCAGTCGCTGTTCGTCGCCGGCTTCATCGGATCGCCGCAAATGAATTTCCTGACCGGCAAGAACGCCGAGCACTTCAACGCCCACACCGTCGGCGTGCGGGCCGAGCATCTCAACATCGCGCAAGGCAAGGGCGAGTGGCAGGGCAAGGTGCTCCTGACGGAAGATCTCGGCGCCGACAGCTACATCTATCTCGACATCGGCGGCGAACATCCGCTTGTCGTGCGGCAGGACGGCAAGACCAAGTTCCATACCGGTGATACGATCAACGTTGAGCCCCGGCCCGATCATGTCTACCGGTTCGACGAGCAGGGCCGGCCTATCGCCAACTGACGGTCGCTCACCGCACTGACCCGAAAGAAGAATCCGCAATGAGCCAGGAGAGGTTTGCGTTCAAACGCGCCGACTTCGGCCCGGATTTCCTTTTCGGCGTCGCGACCTCCGCCTATCAGATCGAAGGCGGCCGGACCGACGGCCGCGGCCCGTCGATATGGGACAGTTTCGCCGCGACGCCGGGCAATACTCGTCAACGGCGACACCGGCGAGATCGCCTGCGACCACTATCATCGCTGGGCGGAGGATCTCGATCTCATCCGCGACGGCGGCTTTGACGCCTATCGTTTCTCGTTCGCCTGGCCGCGCCTTCTGCCCGAGGGGCGGGGCGTCCGAACGACAAGGGCATCGCTTTCTACGACCGTCTGATCGACGGCATGCTGGAACGCGGGATCAAGCCCTTCGCGACGCTCTATCACTGGGACTTGCCGAGCGCGCTCGCAGGACAAGGGCGGCTGGACCAACCGCGACATTGCCGGCTGGTTCGCCGACTACGCCGCCGCTGGTCGCGCGCCGCTTCGGCGATCGTCTCGCTTCAATCGCGACGATCAACGAGCCCTGGTGCGTCGCGTTCCTGAGCCACTTTCTCGGCATCCACGCCCCCGGCCTTCGCGATATCCGCGACACCGCGCGCGGGCGATGCATCATGTGCTCCTCGCGCATGGCACCGCGATCGAGGCGCTGCGTGCCGAAGGCGCAGCAATCTCGGCATCGTTCTCAATCTCGAAGCGAGCGAACCGGCGAGCGACAAGCGCCGAAGACCGCGCCGCGGCCACGAACTATGGGACGGCCTCTTCAATCGCTGGTATCTCGGCGGCGCGCTCAAAGGCGACTATCCCGAACGACATCACCGAGCGACTTGGGCGACTACCTGCCCGAGGGCTGGCAGGACGATATGGCCACCGTTCGGGCGCCGATCGACTGGTGCGGCATCAACTACTACACGCGCGCGCTGTGTCGGCATGATCCGCGTGGCGGTATCGTTCCGGTGGCAAAAGTTGACGGATCGCTCGAAACGACCGATTTCGGCTGGGAGATCTATCCGCGAAGGTCTTACCCAACTGCTCACGCGTGTTCGCAGCGACTACACGGAACTGCCGCTCTACATCACCGAAAACGGCATGGCCGAGATCGCTGGCATCGATGATCCGCGCCGAGTCCGGTTCCACGAAACGCATCTCCAGGCCGTGCGCGCGGCGCGAGGCCAGGGCGTCGATGTGCGAGGCTATTTCGCCTGGTCACTGATGGACAATTTCGAATGGGCCGAGGGCTATGCGAAACGGTTCGGGCTGATCGAAGTCGACTTCGCGACGCAGAAGCGGACGCCGCGTGCGAGCTACCGTGCCTTTCAGGCGCTGCTCGCTGACGGGTGATGATATGCGAATGACAACGATGAGTGGGGAAGAGCTTGAGCGAATCGGATAGCGACGCAGCGGCTGGCAACGACACCGCCATCTGGTGGAAGCGCGGCGTCATCTACCAGATCTATCCGCGCTCATTTCAGGACAGCAATGGTGACGGCATCGGCGACCTCGAAGGCATCCGCCGGCGTCTTCCCTATCTCACCTGGCTCGGCGTAGACGCGATCTGGATATCGCCGATTTTCACCTCGCCGATGGCGGACTTCGGCTATGACGTCGCCGACTATCGCGATATCGATCCGCTCTTCGGTGCGCTCGACGACTTCGACCGGCTGGCCGCAGCAGCACATGAAGCCGGACTCAAGCTGATCCTCGACTTCGTGCCGAACCACACGTCGGATCAGCACGCCTGGTTCAAGGAAAGCCGACAATCGAAACAGTCGCCGAAGCGCGATTGGTACATCTGGCGCGACCCGGCGCCGGGCGGCGGACCGCCCAACAACTGGGTCTCGAATTTCGGCGGGCCGGCCTGGACCTTCGACGAGGCGACCGGCCAGTATTATTACCACGCCTTCCTCAAGGAACAGCCGGACCTCAATTGGCGCAACCCGGAGGTCCGCGCGGCGATGCATGACGTGCTGCGCTTCTGGCTCGATCGCGGCGTCGACGGTTTTCGCGTCGACGTCATCTATCATCTGATGAAGGACCCTGAGATGCGGGATAATCCGGCGGACCCGGCTTATCGCGAGGGGCGGCCGGAAATCGAGCGGCTTCACCAGATCCATTCAATGGATCATCCCGACGTGCATGACGTCGTCGCCGGACTTCGTTCGGTGCTCGACGAATATGACGACCGACTGATGATCGGCGAGATCTACCTGCCGATCGATCGACTGGTTGCCTATTACGGTCGCGATCTCGACGGTGCGCATCTGCCGTTCAATTTCAAATTGATCGAAACGGAATGGGACGCCGAAGAGATAGGACGCGTCATTCGCGACTATGAGGCGGCCCTGCCGCCGGGCGGTTGGCCGAACTGGGTTCTCGGCAATCATGACCGGGCGCGCATAGCCTCGCGGGCGAGTGCCGAGCAGGCGCGCGTTGCGGCGATGCTGCTGCTGACGCTGCGCGGTACGCCGACGATGTATTATGGCGATGAATTGGGAATGGAGAACGTACCCATCCCAGCGGAGGCGATTCAGGACACGTGGGCGAAGAGGGAGCCCGGGCTTAGTTTTGGCCGCGACCAAGTGCGGACGCCGATGCAATGGGACGCAAGTCCCGGCGCCGGCTTCAGCATCGGCGAACCATGGCTGCCGCTGGATGCCAATTGGCGAAGTCAGAATGTGGAATCTCAGGCCGGAGACCCGCACTCGATTCTGTCGCTCTATCGCAGGCTGCTCGACCTGCGGCGCGAGCGGTTTGCGCTTTCCGTCGGCAACTATCAGGAACTCCCAGCGCCCGCCGATGTTCTCGTCTATCAGCGCAAGCATGGTGACGAGACCCTGGCCGTGGCGCTCAATCTCGGACGCCAGGCGCGAATGGTCGAATTGCCGAGCGGGCGCGTGCTTGTGTCCTGCTCCGGCGACTTCGATGGCAGGCTGATAGGCGGCGCGATCTCGCTCCCGCCCGGCGAGGGGGTCATTGTCGATCTGGCGGGGACCGCGTCCTTCGCCTGACGGCGCGCTGGTGGCGGGTGCCTTGTCGTGCGATTATTGCCGGCGAGGCGACGGCCGCTCGCACGGGCTGAAGTTTGATGACTGTCCTTGTCACTGGCGCCAACGGCTTTCTCGGCGCGAATTTTGTCCGGCTGCTCCTAGCGCGCGGCGATCGGGTGCGCGCCCTCATCCACCGGGAAACGCCGGCGCTCTCTGGCCTTGATGTCGAGACGGTCGGCGGTGATGTCCGCGACGCGGATTTGGTGCGCGCCGCCATGACCGGCGTCGACACCGTGTTCCATCTGGCGGCGATGATTTCGATCGACGGGCCGCATGGCGGGCTCGTTCGAGCGATCAATGTCGACGGCGCGCGCAATGTCGGCGAGGCAGCGCTTGCCGCCGGCGTTCGCCGATTTGTGCATGTGAGTTCCGTGCACGCCTTCGAACAGGAACCGCTCGACCAGCCGCTCGATGAAGGGCGCGCCCAGGTGTCGGGCGCCGACCGGCCCGCCTACGACCTTTCAAAGGCGGCTGGCGAAGCGGTCATTCGCGAACTCGCCGGCCGCGGGCTCGACGCGGTGATCGTCAATCCGACGGGCATGATCGGCCCCTACGACTACGCACCGTCGGATATGGGCCGGGTGTTCCTCGACCTCTATCGCGGCAAGGTTCCTGCGCTGGTCGCCGGCGGCTTCAGCTGGGTGGATGTGCGGGATGTCGCGGCCGGCATACTGGCAGCGGGCGAACGCGGCCGTACGGGAGAGGGCTATCTGCTGCCGGGACACTGGCTCTCGGTCCGTGATCTTGCCGCGCTCGCGGCCCGCATCGCCGGGGTCAGGCCGCCACGCCTTGTGCTGCCCATGGGGGTTGCCCGTGCGGTGGCGCCGATGGCGCTCGGCTATGCGCGCCTGGTGCGGCGGCAACCTCGGATGACCGGCGAGAGCCTGTCGGCCCTCCGCGGTAACCGGGATGTCCGCGGCGACAAGGCAGAGGCCGAACTCGGCTACCATGCGCGTCCGCTCGAGGAGACAATCACGGACATCTACCGCTGGTTCGCGGAGGCTGGATATATCGAGCCGAACGCATCGCTGAAGGTGCCGGCTTCGGCCTAGAGAGCCGAAGCGAAGAGTGGCTACTCGGCGGCGAGGGCCGGCCTGCTCGCGTAGCGCCGCGCGATGAAGGCCGCCGAGATCAGCTGGATCTGGTGGAACAGCATCAGCGGCAGCACGATGAGGCCGAGGTCGGGTCCGGCGAACAAGACATTCGCGATGGGAATGCCGGAGACGAGACTCTTGAGCGAACCGCAGAAGACGATGGCGACCTGGTCCTGGCGCGAGAAGCCGAGCGCCTTCGAGCCGAAGGCGGTGATGGCGACGACGGCCGCCAGAAGCAATCCGTCGACGACGATGACGATCGCCAATGAGGATAGCGAAAGCTGCGTCCAGATGCCGGCGATGACGGCGGCCGAGAAGGCGAGATAGACGACGAGCAGGATGGCGCCGCGGTCGACGAAGGAGAGCAGCCTTCGTTGCGCCCGAACGAAGTTGCCGATGAAAGGCTGCAGTAGCTGGCCTGCAATGAACGGCAGGAGCAGCTGATAGAGGATCGGGCCGATGCTGTTGAGCGACAGCCCGACGCCGCTCTGATGCAGCAGAAGGCCAACCGCCAGCGGCGTGATGAACATGCCAAGGATATTGGACGCCGTCGCCGAGCAGACCGCGGCGACGACATTGCCTTGTCCCACCGACGTCAACGCGATCGATGACTGGACCGTCGAGGGCAGCAGAGTGACAAAGAGAATGCCCGTCACCAATGGCGCCGCCACGGACGCCGGGAGGATGCTCGTCACGCCAAGTCCAAGCAGTGGATAGACGATGAAGGTCACGCCGAGGATGAAGCCGTGCAGGCGCCAATGCTTGATGCCGGCGAGAACCACTTCGGGGTGGAGCCGTGCGCCGTGGAGGAAGAACACCAGGCCGATGGCGATATCGGCAACCGTGCCGAGGATATCGGCGAAGCTGCCCTCAGCGGGCAGCAGCGCGCCGACGAGGACAGCGGTCAGCAGGGCGACGGTGAACGGATCCAGTTTGAAGCGCATGCGGTCTTCTGTGGTGAGAGTCATTGACCGCGGAGCGGGGAGACTCGGCGGCCGACGATCGGGAGGTGGCGAGGCGGAGAAGCGTTTACTCGGCCGCCACGCGATGGGCCGCGGCCTCCGTACGCCGGTCCGCTTCGGCACGGTAGCGGGCGGCCAGCCAGCGGTTGAATTGCGCCAGCGTTTCCTCGAGCGGCGCCAGCCGACCCCGCGGCGCGAAAGCCGACGACTTCGCCTTCTGCATGGCGATGTTGACGGTGGTGTCCTGCGCGCCCAATTGGCGCGAGCCCTCCATCATGCGGTCGACGCGCTCTTCGAAATCCGGGAGATCGACGGTCGACTTCGGCATGCACCAGCCGCCGCGCGTGAACAGACCGCCACCGACGGTGAGGCTCTTCGGCCCGAGCGGGTAGATGAGGCCGTAGCACAGCATGTCAGGCGTGAAGATGATGTTCATCGACGGCGGGATCATGCCGAAGCCGACGCGATGGCGCTGCTTCGGTGAGAGCGTCTCGATCACCGGAAAAGACGCTGGCTTGGCCCAGCCGCGCTCGGTCAGGCCGCCATCGGGTTCGAGGAACGGTACGTAGCGGACGATGACGTTGTCGTCGTCGCCGTTCCAGGTATCGAACTCGACGCCGGTGGAGGGCGCGAAGTCGTGAATGCCGGGGTGAACATATTCGGTGTGGTAGGGCTCGATGTAGTTCTCCAGGAGCAGCTTCCAGTTCCACGGCACCTCTCCGTCGAATTTCGGCGGGACGGTCACCATGTTGTCGAGATCGTAGCCGGCGAGATAGGGCTCGAGCTTCGTCAAACTCGGCGCCAGGGGCTTCGCGTCCTTGTCGAAGTTGACGAAGATGAAGCCATTCCAGATTTCGGTGCGGATCAGCGGCAGCTGCGATTCCTCGCGCAGGCGCTTGATCTCAATGGCGTCCTCCATGCGCGGCGCGCCGACGAGATCGCCAGTCAGCGTGTAGCTCCAATGGTGGTAGGGACAGACGAAGCGCCGCGTCTTGCCCGCGCAATTTTCGGCGAGCGCGTGACCGCGATGACGGCAGAGCGCCGACATGACGCGAATTTCCATGTCGTCGCCACGAACGACAAGCAGAGGTTCGTCGAGGAGGGTGACGGCGAGATAGTTGCCGGGCTCCGGCAATTGCTGCGTCCGCCCGACGCAAAGCCAGGACTTCTTCCACACGGCCTCGACTTCGAACTCGTAGAATTCAGGCGAGCCATAGGCCTGGGGAGGCAGCACACGCGCGCCCTCTTTCAGTTCGCGGGTTGACTGATCGAGGCCGTCGAGCACGGCAAGGATGTCGGGATGGAGGACGTCTTCAGGAAGGGTCATTGCTTGGCTCCCGGGATGGCCGTGACTATCGGCTCCAATAGGGGACGGTGAGCGCTGCAGGAGACTGCTGCCGTCCGGCGAGGCCGGCGACCGCGAGCAGCGCGAAGAGATAGGGCGACATGATGAGGAGGGCGTTGGGGACGTTGACGCCCATCGCCGGTAGTTGGAACTGCAGCGCCGACGCCGTGCCGAAGACGAGACAGGCAACAACGGTGCGGCCGAGTTTCCAATTGCCAAAGATCACGGCGGCGATGGCGATGTAGCCGGCGCCCGAAATCATGTCCTCGGTGAAGGTGTGGATGTCGCCGATTGACAGGAAGGCGCCGCCAAGCGCGGACATCATGCCGGTGAAGAGCACCGCGCCGTAGCGCACCTTGATGACCGAGATGCCGGATTTCTCGGCGGACTGCGGATCCTGGCCGACGGCCATCAGGATGATGCCGATCGATGTGTAGCGCAGGACGTACCAGACGCCGAGAATGACGGCGATGGCGAGATAGGCGATCCAGACCTGCGTGAACACGGCATCGCCGAAGATTGGGATGTCGCCGAGAAGGGGCGGGCTCCATTTGTCGAAGCCGGGAATCTGCTCGTCCGATCGCGCTCCGAAGATCTCGCGATAGGCGAGCGTCGTTGCGCCGATGGCGAGGATGTTGATGCCGATGCCGGTGACGATCTGGTTGGCGCGCAGCGTGTTCGACAGGAACGCCTGCAGCAGCGCCACTGGGATGACGGCGATGACGGCCCATATCAGACCGATCATCGGGCTGCCGGTGGCGTGCGAGGCGACGGCGCCGGCAAAGGCGCCGACGAGCATCATCCCTTCGACGCTCATGTTGAGAACGCCTCCGCGTTCGCTGATGAGTTCGCCGGTGGCAGCGAACAGCAGCGGGATGGACAGCCGGATCGAGGAGCCGATGAAGACGGCGAACAGTTCCCAGGTCATCGCGTCGGCCTCTTGCGCATGAGCCAATATGCGGCGCCGGCGATGGTGACGACGATGATTCCCTGCACGACATCGACCAGCGCCGAAGGAATGCCGGCCAGCATCTCCATCGTGATGCCGGCCGATCGCATGAATCCGAAGAGCAGCGCACCGGCGAGAACACCGACAACCGAGCCGCGGGCGAGAAGACCGACGACGAGGCCGTCAAAGCCGTAGCCCGACGAGAAGCCCGCCTTCAGGACATGCTGTTCGCCAAGCAGCATCATCGCGCCGGCAAGGCCGCCGAAAGCGCCTGCAATGGCGAGCGAGGAGATGAAGATGCGTCCGTCACGAATGCCGGCGCGCGCGGCGGCGATCGGGTTGAGACCCACGGCGCGCAGCCGGAATCCGAAGACGGAACGGTTGAGCAGGAACCAGACGCCGACTGCCAGCACGGCGGTGATGACGATGCCGATGGTGATCGGGTTGGCAGGCGAGCCGGTGATGAGCGGCAAGCTCGGTCGAACGCGGTACGGGGAGCGATTCCGGCAGCGTCGCGGAGCTCGTCATCGGCCGTCGCAACAGGCTCTCCGACTGGATCGTCCAATAAAGGATCCACACCGCGATGAACGACAGGAGCAGCGTCGAGATGACCTCATTGGTGCCGACCTTGGCCTTGAGAACGCCGGCAACGCCGCCCCAGGCGGCGCCGGCAACAGCGGCGCCGAGCATCGGCAGGATGAACGCCAGGCCGAGCGGCAGATCGGCGACGCCGCCATAGATGGCGATCGCGGCGGCGGCGACACCACCCATGGCGATCTGCCCTTCACCGCCGACATTGGTGAGGTTGGCGCGGTTGGCGATGATGAAGCCGAGGCCGACGAGAGCGAAGACGACGGCGCGGTTGAGCGAGGTGGCGATGGTGTAGGAGTTGCCGAAGGCGCCGTTGACGAAGGCGTGGATGGCATCACCCATCGATACGCCGAGGGCGACGATGAGCAAGAGGCCGAAGAGCAGGGCGGCCAGCACGGCGAGGAGGGGCAGGACGACCGGGTTGGTGAGGATGGCGCCGACCGAAAGACGCGGGCGGGCTGGAGCGGATACGGCAGCTTCAACGCTCATCAGACATTCCCCGCCATCATTGCGCCGATGGCATCGCGATGCTCGATGCCGCCTGGCCGTTCGCCGATGACCTTGCCGCGATACATGACAAGTATGCGGTCGGCGACGGCGATGATCTCGTCGAGTTCAGAAGAGATGAGAAGGACGGCGACACCGCGTTGGCACGCCTCGCGGATCAGGCCGTAGACTGCCTCCACCGCGCCGACGTCGAGGCCGCGCGTCGGCTGCGCCGCGACGAGGAAGGAGAGATCCTCCGGCACCATCTCGCGCGCCAGCACGGCCTTCTGCTGATTGCCGCCGGAAAGGCTGGCAAATGAGACCTCGGGACCGGGGGCTCGTACGTCGAAGCGCTTCATCAACGCGCCGGCGTTGCGCCGCATCGCGCGCCGATTGAGGACGCCGAAGCGCGTGAAGCGGCCGGTCTGGCTGAGATAGAGGTTCTCATAGAGCGACATGCCGAGGATGCAGCCGACGCGATGGCGATCTTCCGGCACGATGCCGACGCCCGCAGCGGTGATCTCTTTCGGGCTCTTGTTGGTGAGTTCGGTCTTGCCGACGAAGTAGCGGCCGTCGGTGGTCGGCATCATGCCAGCCAGAGCAAGCCCAAGTTCCGTCTGGCCGTTGCCCTCGACCCCAGCGATGCCGACGATCTCGCCCGGCTTCATCACCACGGTGAAATTCTCCAGCCGTGTCGTCTTGGCCTTGTCGACAACGGTGAGGCCATCAATCAGCACGGCGTCGGATGCGTCTTCGTTCTTCGGCGGTCGGTGCAATGGCGTGACGTTGGAGGGTTCCGGCGCAGGCTCCTCTTGGGCGACGCCAAGGACTGCAGCGGCGGCGCCGAGGCTGCCGAGTTCGCGCTGAATCATGGCGGACACCAGTGCATCGATGTCGGTCGCCGGATTGTCCGAATGCGCCACGACCTTGCCATGGCGAAGGACAGAGACGCGATCGGCGACCTGCTTCAGCTCGGCGAGCTTGTGCGTGACAAGGACGATCGCAGTGCCCTCGGAGGCGACGCGGCGGCAGACCTTGAACAGCGCCTGGATTTCGTCGGGAAGGAGGACGGCGGTGGGTTCGTCGAGAATGAGGAGGCGCGGTTCGACCATCAGGCATTTGACGATCTCGACGCGCTGGCGCTCGCCGATCGAAAGATCCTCGACCTTGGCGAAAGGATCGAGCGGCAGTTCATATTGCGTGGCGATGGCGCGCAGCTTCTCGGCGTAGTCCTTCCGCTTGAGGATGCCGCGCTCGCGCCCGAGAAGGAGATTGTCGACGACGGTCATCGTGTCGACCAGGCTGAAATGCTGATGCACCATGGCGACGCCGGCGCCCAACGCCTCGCGCGGGCTGGCTGGGCGATGCGGCTCGCCATCGAGCGTCATCGATCCCTCGTCCGCCTGATGCACGCCGAAGATGATGTTGCACAGCGTCGACTTGCCGGCGCCGTTCTCACCGAGCAGGCATTGGATCTCACCGGGGCGGAAGGCAAGGTCAACACTGTCCAAAGCGGTGAAGCTGCCGAAGCGCTTGGTGACGCCCGTCATTGCAAAAAGGGGCTGTGCCCCCGCCGGTGACGGCGGAGGCACGTTGTTGGAAGCCGTGTCGGCCACTGCTGACATCAGCCGTCGAGGACGGTGATGGTGCCGTTGAGGATCAGCTGCTTGATGTCCTCAAGCGTCTGATCGATTTCCGGCGTCGAGTTGCACACGACCATATTCGACGCGTCCGGACCCATGCGCAGGCCGAAGGCCACATAGCCGGGTTCCCAGGTACCGGCGATGAACTGGTCGATGGCATATTGGACCTGGAAGCCGACACCGGTCACCGAGTAGGCGACGTAGAGCGGATCCGTGCCGCAGCGCTCGGTATAGCCGCCGATGATGTGCGTGCCCTGCTCGGAGGCCGCCTGCTCCATGCCGCGAAGACCGAGATTGAGGATGTGGTAGTGGATGTCCGCACCCTGCGCGATCGCCGCGAGCGTGGCTTCCTTGGCGCCGGCAACGTCGTCGAAGTCGCCGGTGAAGTTCACGATCACGTTGATGTCGGGATTGATGTAGTGCGCACCGTTGGCGAACTCCGTGCCGGCATTGACGATCGAGGGAATCTCGAGGCCGCCGACATAGGAGACGACGCCGTTCTGCGACAGCATCGCGGCTGCGGCGCCGGCGAGGAACGCGACCTCGGCCTGCTTGACGTCATAGCCGGCAACGTTCGGTGCTTCCTGGCCGGCATTGCCGCCGACGATGGAGAAGTTCACGTTCGGGAAGCGCTCGGCGACTTCATAGACGGCGGCCTGCGTCTGACCACCGACGCCGATGACGAGCTGGTTGCCGATGGCGAGCTGCGTGATGGCTTGCACCATGTCGGCGTCGGCGATGTTCTCGATCATCTGCACTTCGATCTGGTCGCCATATTTCTCCTGGGCGGCGACGAGTTCGTCATAGCCCGACTCCATCCAACCCTTGTCGGAGATGGAGCCTGGGATGAGGATGCCGATGTGGAATGTCTGTTGGGCACTGGCCGGTATCGCGGCGCCGAAGGCTACGGCCCCCGCGATCAGAACACCGGCGAGGAATGTGCGGCGTCTCAGCATGATTGTTGATCCTTGATCTCGGTTGAGGCGGTTGTGCATTGCGCGCGTTCCCTCGCGGGAACTGACGAGAAGCCTCGTCGCAAGGCCTGTGCCACATCGCGAAACGGCTGATTTTCAACGCCTTATCGAGTTGCATCCTGGCGTTGATGAAATAAGTGGTTATTTACTAGGCGTGCGCTGACATGGGTTTGGGCAAGCCTGGCGGCGCATCCCCGAGGAGCCGCAGAAATCAACGCGTGGCAGGCAATTTGCAGCCATGGGGGCACAACCGAATTCGCAGGAGGAAGAGCGAAATGGCGAGCCCCAAGCTGACCACGATTCAAGCGCCCGGCGGTCCGCTGGGCCGAGGCGCGGCGACGCAATGGTGGGCGACGGAGACCGAAGTCGATATGTCGCTGCCGGCGCCCGCGCCCCGTCCGCTGCGCATCATGAGCGAACCGCAGCACGTCACCATCGATCTCAATCGAACGGCGATCGTCATCATCGATATGCAGAATGATTTCTGTTCGAAAGACGGCTGGGTCGATCTCATCGGCGGTGACTATGAATCAGACAGAGCGCCGATCGGCCCGTTGCAGCGCGTGCTGCCGGCGCTGCGCAAGGCCAGCGTTCCGGTCATCTGGGTGAACTGGGGCGTGCGGCCCGACCTCGCCAACCTGCCGCCCAACCAGATCCATCTTTACAAGCCGAAAGGAGAGGGCGTCGGGCTCGCCGATCCCTTGCCCAATGGCGCGCCAGTCCTGACCAAGGATTCGTGGGCTGCGGCGATCGTCGACGAGCTGGTGCCCGAGCCGGAGGACATCCTCGTCGACAAGCATCGCATCAGCGGCTTCTGGGATACGCCGCTCGATTCCATCCTGCGCAATCTCGGTATCCGCTCGATCCTGTTTGCGGGCGTCAACACCGATCAATGCGTTCTGCATTCGCTGACCGACGCCAATTTCCTCGGCTATGGCTGCATCCTTGTCAGCGATTGCTGCGCGACCTCGTCGCCGGATTTCTGCACCGAGGCGACGATATGGAACGTCAAGAAGTGCTTCGGCTTCGTCACCGACAGCGACGGCATCGTTAGCGCGCTTGACGGGCAGTACGCCGCGTGACCGCGGGTCTCGCAGCAGAGAGCGACACGGTGAGCCAGCAGTTCGGCGCATTCGTTCCGGGCGAGGCCGTACGCGTCGGGCCGACCGATTCCGGTCCGCTCGATGGCATGACCTTCGCCGTCAAGGACCTCATCGACATCGCCGGCTACACCACGGGGGGTGGCAATCCGGACTGGCGGGCTACGCATGCGCCGGCAACGATGATGGCGCCGGCACCGGCCGCGCTCCTCGCCGCCGGCGCGACGCTGGTCGGCAAGTCGATCACGGATGAACTCGCCTTCAGCCTGGAGGGTGCGAATGCGCATTACGGCACGCCAGTCAATCCGGCGGCTCCGGATCGGCTTCCCGGCGGGTCGTCGAGCGGTTCGGCCGTCGCCGTCGCCGCCGGCCTGTGCGACACGGCGCTTGGCACTGACACTGGCGGCTCGGTGCGGATTCCAGCTTCCTTCTGCGGCATCTACGGAATCCGTCCAACGCATGGCCGCGTCTCGACTGAAGGAGTCATTTCCTTCGGCCGGAGCTTTGACACGGTCGGATGGTTTGCACGGGACGCCGCGACGCTTCGCCAAGTCGGCTCGGTTCTGCTCGAGCCGCGCCGGAACCTGCCGATCGAACGGCTTGTGATGGCCACCGACATCTTGGGCCTTGCTGCCCCCGAGGTTGCCGAAGCGGTGGGGGCTGCGACCAGCTCGTGGCAGGTCGGCAGCGAAATCGAACTCCTGGACGGCGAAAACGACGACATTCTCGAAGCGTTTCGCGTCATCCAGGGCGCTGAGATTTGGCAATCGCTGGGCGAGTGGATCACGCGTGTCCGCCCACGCTTCGGCGCGTCCGTCGCTGAGCGGTTTGCCAGCACCAAGGCGATCACTGCCGACGCTGTGGCGCGGTGGCAACCATTCCGCGCGGCCTTTCGCGACCGTCTGGCGGCGCTCCTCCCTCCGGGCGTTGCCGTCGTTTTCCCGACCTCGCCGATTGTGGCGCCGCCGCAATCCATATCGAAGGAAGAGCTCGACGCCTTCTACGCCAAGTCATTGATGGTGAACGCGATCGCCGGCCTTGCGGGCCTACCGCAAGTTAGCCTGCCGCTCGCCGAGGCAGACGGGTTGCCGGTGGGGATCTCCATCCTCGGAGGACGGGGACAGGATGAAGCGCTTCTTGATCTTGCCTCTCTGCTGTCAAGCGTGCAAAGCGTCCACGTGGGGGGATGAGTTGAGCGAAACATCGGTCGACAGCGCTGTACAACCGCGCCGTGCGGGGTCGGCCGGCGGGGTCCGCCGCCGCAACGCCGCGCAGAGCCGGGAGCGCATCTTGCGCGCGGCGCGTGACGAGTTCGCTCAGCATGGATTTGCTGGCGCACGCGTGGACCGGATCGTGCGCAAAGCGGCGTCCAACCCGCGCATGATCTATCATTATTTCGGCAGCAAGCAGGGGCTCTACATCGCTGTCCTTGAGGATGCCCTCGGCAATCTGCGCGCCCAGGAACTTCGCCTCGATGTCGAGCATCTCGATCCGCTCGAAGGCCTCGTCCAGCTGTTCGATTTCATGGCCGATCACTTCGAGGCAAATCAGTCGCTGGTCCGACTCCTCACCAATGAGAACCTGCAGAAGGCGCGCTTCATGCAGAAGTCGGCGACGATCCGCGAGATGTCGTGGCCGGTTCTCTCAAGGCTCTCGCGCTTGATCGAACGCGGGACGGAGGACGGCGTGCTGATCGGCGGTCTCGATCCGCTGCGCGTCTATGTGATGATGGTGGCGCTCAGCCAATTCCACCTGTCCAACGTCCACACCCTCTCCGTCATCTTCGACAGCGATCTCTCCGACAAGGCCTGGCGCGCCGCGCGTCACGCCGACGCCCGTCGTATGCTCGCCTCCTATTTCGCCCGCGCGGCGAGCTAGAGGTGAGGCGAGGGACCGAAATCATGTCGTTTGCTGAAGAAGTAATCATTTACTGCATGAGTCTGCCCATATGACAGCCGTCGGAGCGGCCCCTCGGCGGGGCATGGTGACGTCGCCGCATCATCTCGCCAGTGAGGCGGGTGCGCGCGTCCTTCGCGAAGGCGGCAACGCGATCGAGGCGGCGGTGGCGACGGCTGCGACATTGGCGGTCGTCTACCCGCATATGAACGGTATCGGTGGCGACAGCTTTTGGCTGATCGCGGAACCGGGCAAACGTCCTCAGGCGATCCGTGCCTGCGGCTTCAGCGGCGAGCGCGTCACCGCGACTGTCTTCCCCGACACCGCCTCGCATGCGCTGCCGGGACGCGGTCCGCTGTCGGCCAACACCGTTCCGGGTACGATCGACGGCTGGCGGCTGGCGCTGGAACTGTCGCGCAGTTGGGGCGGCGGCGCGAAGCTGGATGATCTGCTCGCCGAAGCCGTCGCCTACGCGGAAAATGGCTACCCCGTCAGTTCGTTTCAGGCCGAGGTGAGTGGCACCCATGGCGGCCTGCTGTCCGCCTATCCGGGTTTCGCCGATCATTTCCTCGGCCCGGGCGGCGCGCCGACGCCGGCCGGAACGATCCTTAAGCAGCCGGCGCTGGCGCGGACGCTGCGCATGCTCGCCAACGATGGTCTGGACAGCTTCTATCGCGGTCCGCTCGCGGCGGCGATCTGTGCCGATCTCCATCGTTGCGGCGTGCCGATCGGTTGCCGCGATATGGAAGCCTATCGCGCCGAATATGTCTCGCCGCTGTCGCTCCAACTCGGCGACGTCCGGCTCTACAATCATCCGCCGCCGACGCAGGGATTGGCGTCAATGATCATCCTGGCGCTGGCGCGTCGCCTTGATCTTGGGGAAGCCGAAAGCTTCAGCCACGTCCACGCATTGGTTGAAGCGACGAAGCGGGCCTTCACAGTAAGGGACGCCGTCATCGCCGATCCGCGCCTGATGGACGATGACCCGCTTCGCTATCTCGATGCGCGGTGGCTCGATGATGAAGCGGCCGCCATCGACACCGCGCACGCTTCCGATTGGCTGGCGAAGCCCGGCGATGGCGACACGGTCTGGCTCGGCGTCACCGACGGTGACGGACGCATGGTCTCCATGATCCAGAGTGTGTTCCTGAAATTCGGGTCGGGCGTCGTTCTGCCGGAAACGGGCATCCTGTTGCAGAACCGCGGCGCCGCGTTCTCGCTCGATCCAAAGAGCCATCGCTTCGTCGGTCCGCGTCGCTTGCCGTTCCATACGCTCAACCCGGCGATGGCTGATTTCGCCGACGGCCGTCGCATGGTCTACGGCACGATGGGCGGCGACGGGCAGCCGCAATTCCAGGCGGCGCTGTTCAGCCGCTATGCCTTTTTCGGCCGTGACCTGCAGGAGTTGATTGCCGCGCCGCGCTGGCTGTTGGCGCGGTTCAACGGCGAAGCGGCAACCAAGCTCCGTATCGAGGACGATCTCGGCGAGGAGGTCATTGCCTCACTCGAAAAGGCCGGCCACGAGATCATTCGCGTTCCGTCTCGCAACCACCAGATGGGGCATGCCGGCGCGATCGTGCGCGACAGCAATGGCGGCCTTACCGGTGCTGCCGATCCACGCAGCGATGGGGCTGTTGGAACGGCCTAGCCGAGACGGCCAAGTTTCGCGGTCTGTGCGGCGCCCAAGCGCTGCGCCTGCGGAACCTCTCGGGCGCATTGTGCGTTGTGGTGAGTGGTTGGCGTCGCGATGAGACGCCGAACCGCCGGGCGATGAGGGGTGAGGGCGCAGATCGCCACTTCCGACAATCGATCGGGGTGCCGGCCAGCGCCCTTACGGCTAGTTGGTGCCGGCGAGGGTCCGACGGTCGACTTCGGCGAGCCCATCCGCGGCATCGGGGAATCCGGTCGCCGCCACGGCGGTGAAGACCTGGCGTGCGGCCGCGAAGAGGCCGAGATAGAGATAGCTGTAGCCGCGAACCATCATCAGGTCGTTCTGCTCGCCGACACCCAGCGCACTGCGCTGATCGAGCCAGTCGACAGCCTCTCGGTAGCGGCCGTCGCTGTAGGCCGACGTCGCTCGCTGGGCGTAGATGGCGGAGACGAGTTCCAGGCTGCGCGCGGGCGTCTGGTCGGCTTGCGTCGCGGCAATGGCGGCGCGGTCGGTGAGACCCGCGGCGAGGTAGGCGAGCGTCAATCCGTAAGCGGCGTCGCTCTTGCTGGATGCCGACACCTTGGCGAGCGCCACCTCGAATGCCGCCGCCGCTTCGACCGGGCGGTCGAGGTCCATCAGGCACCAGCCGCGTGTGAGGGCCGTCGCGCCCGAAAGCGTCGACGGGTCGACGGTGCGCGTGCAGCCGGTTTCGGCAACCGCATTTGTTTCCGTCCTCACGGCCCCGTTGGGGCCGAGGGCTTGGATGCGGGCGGAGCGGCCGCCCCATTGCTGCAGGATCGCGGCGAGTCCTGCGGTGTCGCCGAGGCGCTGCAGTGAGACGGCGAGGCCGTAGGCGGCCTCCTCGTCATTGGGATCCCATGACAAGACCGTCTGGAACCATTGCTGTGCCGTCGTCACTTGCTGCAGCGAATAGGCATACCAGCCGATAAGCCTCGCCGTCGTGGTGTCACGCGCCTGGCCGATCACGCCGATCATGCGCGACAACACCGCGGCGGTGAGGTTCGGCGGCGGGATCTCGGCGAGGAGATTGCCAACCGCGGCAAGGTAGACGGCCTTCATGTCGTCCGAGGAGTCGCGCCAGTCATAGGCGATCGCCTCGGCGTCGCCCGGGCGGTTGAGGCCGATCAGCGCCAGCGCGAGACCCTGCGCGTTGTCTGCGTTCTCTTCCCTTTGCCACGCGATACGGAACCAGTGCTCGGCGTCGGTGTAGAGATCGCGGCCGTAATAATACCAACCGAGCAGCGTCGCGTCGTCGACGTCAGCTTCGTCCGCGGCGGCCGTCTCGATGCGTTGCCTGTCCTCTGTCGATAGGATGAAGGTTGGGTCTTCGGCGGCGTTGGCGACGGCCTGGCGGGCCGCGTCGGTGCGAAGCGCCTCGAACTCCGGCTGACCGTCCGCGCCGTTCCGTTCGAACTGCCAGAGTGGGAAGATGAGATCGGGTCCAAGCAGCGCGAGCGCCTTCTGCATTGTCGCGTAGCGCTCGTCGGTATTGCTGCAATATTGCAGGAGATAGGCATAGTCGTCGAGCGCCCGGTTGGGCCGATCGGTGCGCACGAAGGCCTCCGCCAGGCGCCACATGACGTCGATCTCCGAGCAGTTGAGGAGTTGCGGTGTGGCGGCGGCGATCTGCACCACCGTCGCCCATTGCCTCGCATCGGAGGCCGCGATGATGCGTTGCCGGGCCTCGCCCAATGCCAGCAATTGCACCAGCAAATCCGGCGGCTGCCAGCCGGGCTCGTTACGCTGCCGATCGGCGATCGCCGCCTCGACTTCGGCGTAACGCCCCTCGGAATAGAGCTGCCACATGCTGTCGAGGAGGGTGTCCGTTTGCACCGGTATCGCGAGCGGATCGGCGGGCGGCACCCAATCGGGATAGAGCGCCTGAAGCCGTGCAATCTCCGCCCGCAAGCGCACCGTATCGCCCATTCGTGCGAAGTAGCGAAGGGCGCTTTCGTCGACGTTGGGGGGGATGGTCTGCGCAGCGGCATTGGTCGTCGCCGGCGCCGGTTCCGGTGTGCTCGTTGCGGGGGACGTCGTCGTCGCGTCCGCGGCGTCGCCGACCGCGCCCGTCACCAACGGATCCACGCCCAACTCGGCGACGTTGAAGGCCGACCCGGTCGCAGCCGTTTCTTCCCACGGCGGGACATCCGACCCACCGTGATGCGGCAGGAACTGGTAAACGCCGACGGCTGCGCAGGCGAGCGCGAGGGCGAGAAACGCGGATGGCTTCACAGACATCCCGGTACCGCCTCGGCCAGATAGAACCAGGCCAGAAGGTAGAGCGTCGCCGGGTAGTAGAGCGTTGCGTTGTAGTCCGCGAGGTCGGACGGCAGCGGCACGCCGCTGGTGGCGCACTCGGCGGCGGCAAGAACCATGCGATAGCCTTGATCAGCCAACGGCTCGATCTTCGCGCCATTGGCGAGCAACACGACATTGCTCGAGCCGTCGCCATTCCGATTGGCGAGGAACGGCGCGAGTCGGTTCGGCGTCGCAAGCCCCGCGCGCATGAGATAGAGCGGAATGCGGATTGCGTTGTAGCCGAAGACGGCGTCGAACCCCTGCGCGGGCCGTAGCCGGCCGTGACCGATGCTCAACCATTCGGGCGGAAGGTCGGCCGGACCGAAGCGCGCGTTCTGTGCGAGCTCAAGTCCGGTCGCGGCGACCGCTTGCCAGTCTGTGGTCGGGTCGAGTTCCGCCAGCACCGGAAGCGCTTCGAACACCCAATAGGAAAGGTTGACGACGGGGCCGTCGGGGCGCTCCTCCGCAGAAAAGCCGTCGGCGCCGGGGAGGATGAGCCGCCGACCAGGCGCTGCGACCACGGTCTTGCGGCCGATCGCCTCCGCCATCGTTCTCGCCGAATCGATCAGTCCGTCATCGTCCCAGGCCCGTCCCGCGAGGGTCAGAGCGTAGGCGATGAGGATGTCGCCGTCGGTGGCGTTGTTGGTGTCCTGGATGTGCGGGTTGGTGGCAGCATCCCAGCGCCAGGCCGGTAAATCCTTCCCAACGATGAAAAGCTCGGTCCGCGTGAAATTCCAGATCAGCCGGAACGTCGCTTCGTCGTCGGAGAGAACGGCGAGCAGCATCCCATAGCCCTGGCCTTCGCTGTGGGAGATGCCGCCATTGGCATTGTCGACCACCCGACCGGACGGCTCGACGAAGTGATTGCGCCAGACGGCCCAAAGTGCAGGTCCGTCACTTGGCGATCCCGCCGGCACGGCCATCGCCGGCGTCGCCGTCCACGCGATCAGGAAAGCCAGCGATAGAGCTGCGATGGGCCGGATCATTCGTGGCGCCCCAGCGAACCAAGCAGCCAGTGAGTCGAAACAGCAAGCAATGTGCATAGGGCGAGCAGCAGGCCGCCATAGACGACTACGTTTTTCGACAGCCAGTTGGTCGCGACCAGCCGTTCATTGATGACGGAATTGGGACCTGTGACGATGACGTCGGCGCCCGGGAGCGGGACGACGGTCACGACGCCGGTTTGCGGCCGGTAGGCCACGAGTTGTCCGGAGACGCCATGCCAGCGATCGGGCGTGAGCAGCAACTCGGTGTTGGCCTGCAGTGCCTCGGCGGTGGGTGCCATCAGCACGGTCCAACTCGTCTCGTCGCCGGCAGGCGGCGACTGCGCAAGGATCAGCCCAGCATCGTCGGGCGGGGTGTATTTCAGGGTCCGCGCGGCGCCGAAGCGGAAGCTGGAGAAAGTGAAGTCGAACGTGCGGTTCAGCCATTCCTGGAAGGAGCTGACCTGACCCTGCCAGCCGCCACCTCCCGAGAGAGCATCGCGCCAGCGGTTGAAAACGTCCTGCGTATCCGATCCGGTCGTCGTATCGGCGACGGGATCGACCAGCAGCCCTTGGTTCTGCCAGGCGGTCAGGGAGGCGCTGCTGATGCCGACCTGCGTTGCGATGCCGGCCGGCAGTTGGGAAGCCGCCCCGACATAAAGGCCGAACGGCGTCCGGCTGTTGGTCGACGTGCTGATGGGGAAGGCCGTACCGGCGAGTGCGGTGATCTTGCCAACGAACGTCGCGGCGGCCGACAAAGTCTCAGGCGTCGCGTCGCCCAGAGCGACGGTCAGCGCCACTCCCGGCGTCGCGAGCGGGAAACCGGTCCCGGCCAACGCCGAAAGGTCCGGGAGCTGCACCGCATGCCCAAAGTCCGGCACCGTGAACTCGCTTGTGTCGAAAAGCACGAAGCGGCGCGACGTCGACCCGGTGGAACCCGGCAGGCAAACGAGGTCGGCCTGGTTTGATACGATTGCCTCGATGGAGACCGTGTTGACGCCGGAGCGAAAATTGCGGAGCGGCACCTCGATCTTGAGGTGGCGCAGGATACCGCCGCCGCCATTGGTCAGGGGCGTGGTCGCCGCGATCTCACCATTGACATAGACGTCAACCTCGCTGCCGGGGAGAAGGTTGGGCGCGTAGGCCGCATCGAGGTAGAGGTTGGCATATCCGTATGCCTGCGCGTAGAGGTCGGACGGCATTGCCACCTGAAACGAGACGCGGAAAAGCCGGCCGGTGAACTCGGTCGTCGGCACGCCGAGCGCATTGAGGCTGATCGACGTGCTACCGTCGATCACCGGCACCTCAGGAAGGTGCCATGCCGCCGTCTGAAGGCTAGACGGCCCCTGCTCGGCCAGCGTCCGTTGCAGCGGCGCGGCGAGGGCTTCCACCGAAGCGGCCACGTCAGCCCAGCTGGCGCCGGAGATGACGAGGACGGGAGATGCGCTGTCTGCGAGGAAGCTGACCCCAGTTCGTGCGGCCGGATGGCCGAGTAGGGATTCGACATCCTCGCTCGTGCCGAGGACGACCGTGAGCACCCCGGGACCAGACATTTCGGGGTTCGCCTGCGACACATGCACGACCATTTCAGGCGTGCGGAGTTGCAGCGAGAGATATTGCGCGAGGCGGAGGATCACTGTCGAAGCCGCCGGCTGTCCGAGTGAGGGCGCGATGATCTCGATCGTCGTCTTCCCGGTAGCGTCCACCCCGATCGCCGACAACGCGCTGAGGTCCGCAATTTGGCCCGCGCCGGGACCAGTGAATTCCAGGAATGTCCCGTCCTGCTCGACGGTGGTCCAAAGTTCGTATGTCGAGGCGACCGTGCAGTCCGTCCGGTGCCGCTGTGTGACGTCGAAGCGAATGCGGTTGGCGCCGGCATGGAGCAGCCCCGCAGGGATGTCGGCGACGAAATGGCTGGGGCTGTCCGCGCTCCCGATCGCCTGAGCGATGACGGGATAATCGTTGACGAACACACGAATGGTCGAAAGCTCAGGGGCGACGAGAAGGGCGTTGATAAAGCTGAGATGGAGGACCGCCGGCGAATTCACCTCGGCGGCGGAAAGGTAGACAGCCCAGCTTCGCGTATCGGCCTCGCCCGACAGCGTCAGGTCAGCGAAAGGGACGATTGGGCGCACATGCGTGGCGCTCGACGGCGCGGCGGCGAGGGCCGATGGCGGCGTCTCGATGGCGGTGGTGTCGCTGCCGAGGATCTGATTGCGGAGGCCGAGACCATCGAGCGTGGGCGTATCTGCCTGAATGCCGAGTTCCTGCCGCTCCGTGCCCATGTCGAAGGCCGGTTGCTGCGCGCGGCCGGACGTGCCGACAACGATCGTCGCCGCAAAGGCGAGTGCGATGGCGGCCGTCCGGACGGCTGTCACTTCCGCTCTCCGCCGATGACGACGCGCTCGTCTGTCACGACCGACTGATCGTGTTCGCGCATCGCTTGTGCGATCTGGATCAGCTGTTCGACATTGGGATCCTCTTTGCGACGGACTTCCTGGATGAGGTAACCGAGACCACGCGCGGTCTGATAGATGGCGACGCCGAAAAACCAGATCGTGCCGCGCAGCAGTCCAACCTTCGCGCGGCGCGCCTTTTGGAATGTGGTCCAACGCTCCGAATTGGCAAAGACGAGATCGGCAACGAGGCGATAGTGCACCGGCTCGCGCAGGACGAAGCGACATCCGACGAAGGTCTGTCCGTCGTCACGCCCGGTATTCTGTAGGGCCAACGGCAATTCATGCGACGGCAAGTCGGTGTGCGGCGTGAAGCGGATGATGCCCTCCGCTGACCGCGACACCATCGCCTCGACGTCCGTCGCGAAGCGGATACGGGCGCCATGCACCGAGACGTCCTGAATGGTCGCGGGCAGCCACTCCCCGTCGAGCCGGAATTCGCAGCGCTGTTCGATCGGGATTCGCCGCGTCCGTTGCCGCTCGCGTCGTTCTGAAACGACGCCGAGTGCGCAACCGACGAGGAGGAGATTGAGCAGAATTCCACCCGCCGACGACCATCGTGATGTCGGACGTGTAGGGGTCGTGCACCATGCGGAAGGCGGTCATCGCCACGGCGAGAACAAGAATGCCGAAGATGGCATAGAACGGCCAGCCGATTTCCGAGATGCGGGAACGATCGATCAATTCGTCCTTGGACGTCACCTTGAACGTCGGCTTACTCGGATTGCGAATGACCGACAGCAGGGCGGGCAGCAGGTGGACCGATTGGATGTACTCATACAGATCGGAGATCCAGGGCCATCGATATCGGCCGAAGAGGTAGTTCTGCATGATCAGGTTCACGATCATGTATGACGACGTGTAGGCGAGGAACTCCTGACCCGAAGCGACGAAGATCTTCAGGCCGAAGAACAGGTAGAACAGCGGCGAGATCAGGAAGATCAGCCGGGTGAAGGGGAACAGCCAGAACAGTGTGCTCGACATGTAGCACAGGCGCTGCGCGAAGCTCAGGCCACGCTTGAACAGCGGAAACTGGAAGCGGAGAATTTGCAGCATGCCCTGCGCCCAGCGGCTGCGTTGACCGATGAAGCTGGCGAAAGTCGCCGGCTGGAGGCCGGCGATCAGGGGCTTGTCGACATAGACGCTGTTCCAGCCGCGGCTGTGTAGCGACAGCGCCGTCTCGCAATCTTCGGTAATGCTGCGTCCGGCAAAGCCGCCAGCCTCGTCGAGGGCGGCGCGGCGCAGGAGGGCCGCCGAACCGCAGAAGAACGCGCCGTTCCACTTGTCGAGTCCGCGCTGAATGATGCCGTAGAACATCTCGTTCTCCGACGGCATCTTCTCGAAGGTTTGCAGGTTGCGTTCGAGCGGGTCGGGGTTGAGGAAGAAGTGCGGCGTCTGGACGAGAAACAGCCGGTCATCCTCGCCGAAATAGCCGACCGTCTCCTTGAGGAAGTCTCGCGCCGGCGCATGGTCGGCGTCGAAGACGGCGACGAGTTCGCCGGTCGAATGCTTCAGGCCGTTGTTGAGGTTGCCTGCCTTCGCGTGCTCGTTGCGGGCGCGCGTGAGGTAGCGGACGCCCATCGCTTCGCAAAGGCTCTGTAAAACGGCATGGCGGCTTTGCGCCGCCACTGCGTCATGGGCTCGCTCTGAGTTCCGCTTCTGCTCTGTGCCGCCGTCATCCAGCAGCCAAACCGTTATCTTGTCCTCGGGATAGTCCAGGGCCTTCGCGGCGGCCATCGTTGTGGCGAGCAGCTCGACATCCTCGTTGTAGGTCGGGATGAAGATGTCGACTGTCGGCAGGTGCTGGTGATCGATGGCGGGAGACTTGCGCGAAGGCAGCGGCTTCAGCACGACGAACAGGCTGAGAAACAGCATGAAGACGCTGTACATCTCGGCCACATAGAGCAGCAGACCCGGAATGAAGTTCTCCGGCTGATTGAGCGGCGGCAGCGTGCTTGTGGTACGCCAGAAGACGTAGCGCAGGACGATGGCGGTGCCCAGGGAGATAGCGATCAGGCGCCAGACGCCTTGGCGCTGGGTCAGCTTCAAGAGCATCATGGCGACGACGGCGACCGTTCCGGCGATGAGATGCGCCTGGAAGCTGATCGGCAGCGTGACGAGCGTGAGCACGGCCACCGCCGCCGCCGCCCAAATCGCCAATAGGAACACTTTGACCATCAACGCCTAACCACCCGGCCCATTGGGCCGATCCTCTGTCTCGTCAAGACGGTACGCGCCCTTTGACTATCAGCGGGTAAACCCGCGATGCCGGGCGCCGAACTTATTGAGGCGGCGGGGGGACGATCGGCCCGTTCGTCGTTCCACCTCCGCCGGCACCCGGCGGCAGTGGGACGGTCGGGCCGGTCGGCACGATCGCGGGGGTGGTGGGCGTTGTCGCGATGGTGGTTGTCGTCGCCGCGGCCGGCGGCGACAGAACGTTCTGCGGCGGATAGATCGTGCGGCCGGCCGTCAATGTCGCGGCATCCCCGAAGGGGTCCCAGCGGCCATCGGCGTAATAGGCCGTGATCGTGAAGCCGTACATCGTCTCCAGGAGTTGCCGTTCGGTCGCCCCGGTGCGGCAGAGGCGCAAGCGGATCGCTATCGCGTCCTGCCGGCTCGTCCTGTCCGCATTGAGGTCTGCCTCGCCGATCCGCTGCCAGGCGTAGAGGCACAGATCGTTGGAATAGCGGCCCACCGCATAGCCGAACGGTCCATAGCGGTTCTCGACATAGTAGGGCGACACCACCATCCCAACGCCCTGGAGAACGTCGTCCATCTCGTCCCAGATGTCGGTCATGTTGGGCAGGGCGTTGTCCAGTGTGCCGCGATCGAAGGTCCCGGTGGTCGGCCAGCCGAAGAGCTGAACATCCAGGAAGTTCTGACCCGGCCGTCCGGAGGCGCTGATCAGAATGATCTTCTGTTCGACGGCGTTGGCATAGTCGCTTTCGAGGACCGTCAATACGGTCGGGCCGCCGATCTGAGGCACGGCAAACGCCTGATCCGCGGGGACGACGCGGGATTGAGTTGCCGTCTCTATCGGCGCCGGTCCGGTCGAAACGCACCCGCCCAGGAGCAGGCCGAGGCACATCGCTGCCATCGGCGCTAGGCGCGTATCGACGGCGCCCCTCCTTGCGGGGCCTTTGACTGCGGGCAAGCCGCCTGTCCTCGACATCGATAAACACGCGACCAAAATGGTTCTATCATTCAACCGTTTATCGATCCCGCATTATGGTTAACAAAGGCTTAGGGAGCGCGCTGCAACGCCGGAATTCCGCGCCTGATCTGACGGCAATTTTGTGGCCTTGGCCGTCGCCTGGTCCCCGTCTTGACGCACGAGATGGGTGATAGAGTGCCGGTCATCGGTCCGGCTTGCGGCGTGTCTACGAGGGCCAGCGGATCGTCATTGCCGCCGCTATCGTAATCGCAGAGCCAGTCGTCGCTCAGGGATCGTGGACGACAAGTGCCGTGTCGGCCGTTGACTGGACGCTAGGAACGAGCGGCAGGAATGGCGGAGAGGGTGGGATTCGAACCCACGGTACGGTTACCCGCACAACGGTTTTCGAGACCGTCCCGTTCGACCACTCCGGCACCTCTCCGGTCTTAGGCAGCTTCAGGCTGATCGAAGGCGGGCGGACATTACACAGCGCTCGTCGCGGGTGACAAGGCGGGTCGCGGACTATTCCGCCGGCCCGGCCGATTCTTCGGTCGGCTTGGCCTGTTCACGCATGATGAGCGGCAGTTGGGTGAGGGTGAACAGGAAGGTGATCGGCATGACGCCGAATACCTTGAAGGTGACCCAGTCATCGGTCGAAAGGGTGCGCCAGGCGATCTCGTTGAGGGCGGCGAGGAAGAAGAAGAAGATGCCCCAGCGGAAGGTCAGCTTGCGCCAGCCCTCATTGGTAAGATCGAACACGGAATCAAAGACATAGCCGACGAAGGACTTGCCGAAGGCGAGGCCGATGAGAAGGATGGAGCCGAAGAGCGTGTTCACGATCGTCGGCTTGATCTTGATGAAGGTGTCGTTCTGCAGCCACAGCGTCAGGCCGCCGAATACCACGACCACGACGCCGCTGATCATCGGCATGATCGGCAGACGTTTGGTCACGGCCAAGCGAGATGGCGAAGGAGATCACCGTCGCCACGATGAAGAGCGCGGTGGCGATGAAGATCGGTTCGCCGAGATTGCCGAGGAACGGGAATTTCTGGCCGAGCCAGTCGCCCCGCGCATTGGCGAAGAAGAAGACGCCGAGCGGTCCGAGCTCAAGGGCCAGCTTCAGAAGCGGATTGGGATGCTTCCGGTTGGGAGCGTTCGGCGGTGCTTCGAGATGGACCATGGCGGCCATTCTCCATAATCAGGCGAGGCCGGCAATGGCCCTCGCGAATTCGTGGGCGGCGAAGGGTTCGAGGTCGTCGACCGACTTCGCCGACCCCGATGAAATGAACCGGAATGCCGAATTTGGCAGCAACGGCGACGAGAATGCCGCCGCGGGCGGTGCCGTCGAGCTTGGTCATGACAAGGCCGGTGACGCCGGCCGTCTTGGCGAAAATCTCGACCTGCGACAACGCGTTCTGGCCGGTGGTGGCGTCGAGCGTGAGAAGAACGTGATGCGGCGCCGCCGGGTCCTGCTTCTTGATGACGCGGACGATCTTCTCGAGTTCCGCCATCAGCTCGGTGCGGTTCTGCAGGCGACCGGCGGTATCGATGAGGAGGACGTCGCTGCCGGCGCGTTTCGCCTCGGCCAGCGCGTCGAAGGCGAGGCCTGCGGCGTCGGCCCCGACCTCGCGCGCAATCACCGGCGCGCCGGTGCGCTCGCCCCAGATCTTGAGCTGATCGATGGCTGCGGCGCGGAAGGTGTCACCGGCGGCGATCATTACCTTCTTGCCGTCGGCGGCGAATTTCGCGGCAAGCTTGCCGATCGTCGTCGTCTTCCCGGTGCCGTTGACGCCGACCATGAGGATCACGGTGGGGTGGGCATCGCTGTCGAGGGTCAGGGGCTCGGCGACAGGCGCCAGCACCATCTCGACTTCGGTGGCGAGGAGGGCGCGCACCTCGTCGCCATCGAGTTCACGGCCGACGCGCTCGCGGCGGAGCGTATCGGTGATATGCGACCGCCGTGTCGACGCCGAGATCGGCGCGGATGAGGGCCTCCTCGAACTCTTCCAGCGTCGCTTCGTCGAGTCGCTTCTTGGTGAAGATCGACGAGATGGAACCGGTGAGTGCATTTGACGAACGGGACAGACCGTGGCGCAGGCGCTGGACCCAGCCGCGCTTCGGCTCGCTCGTTTGCTCCTCCGCGGGCGCCCGTTCGGGTTCGGCCGGCGGTGATGCCTCCGGCTCGCTGGCCTTCTCGACTGTCTCGGTCGCCTGCTCGACGGGTTCGGCTTCTTCCTCGCTTTCGCGATTGCGGAAGCGGCCAAAAAAACCGCGGCGTTGTTCATTCATGGTCAGGCGACCTCGGCAAGAAGTGCGGTGTCGTCGTGGCCGACAATGCGCGCGGCGATGATCTCGCCGGGGGCGCCGTCGGCGATGCGGACCGGTGTGTAGTGCTCGCTGCGGCCGAAGCCGGGCCGCTCGACGAGGACTCGCCTGGTTTGTCCGCGCTCAGCGGCAAGATGCGCGGCGAGCGCGGCTTCACCGCGCGCACGGAGCCGTGCCGCGCGATCGCGGATGATGCGTCGGTCGACCTGCGGCATCCTCGCGGCGGGTGTGCCGGGGCGCGGCGAATAGGGGAAGACGTGGAGGTAGGTGAGGCCGCAGGCATCGACGAGATCGACCGAATTGGCGAAGGCCTCTTCGCTTTCGGTTGGGAAGCCGGCGATGATATCGGCGCCAAACACGATCTCGGGGCGAAGGTCGCGCGCCCGCGCGGTGAAGGCGATCGCCTCGTCACGGCTGTGCCGCCGGCGCATGCGCTTCAGGATGAGATTGTCGCCCGACTGAAGCGAGAGATGGAAGTGCGGCATCAACCGCTCCTCTTCGGCAATGGCGAGAAGGAGGTCTTCGTCCACTTCGACGGAATCGATCGAGGAGAGGCGCAGACGCGGCAATTCCGGCACTTCGTGAAGGATCGTGCGAACCAGACGGCCGAGTGTCGGCCGGCCGGGAAGATCGGCGCCATAGGCCGTCAGATCGACGCCGGTCAGCACGAGTTCGGCATGGCCAGAGGCGACGAGAATACGAACCTGGTCGACGACCGCGCCCATCGGCACGGAGCGCGAGTTCCCGCGGCCATAGGGAATAATGCAAAAGGTGCAGCGATGGTCGCAGCCATTCTGGATCTGGACGAAAGCGCGGCTGCGGCCGTCCAGGCCTTCGACGAGATGGCCTGCCGTCTCGCGCACGGCCATGATGTCGTCGACCTTCACCTTCTCTTCGGTTGAAATGCCGAAATCAGGGGCGCCGACGTAGCTTTCACGGCGAAGCTTCTCTTCGTTGCCGAGAACGAGGTCGACTTCGGCCATGCCGGCAAATGCGGCAGGATCGACCTGCGCGGCGCAGCCGGTCACGATCACGCGGCGGCCGGGGGCCTCGCGCTTTGCCTTGCGCACGGCCTGGCGCGCCTGACGCACCGCTTCGCCGGTTACTGCACAGGAATTGATGACGACAGCGTCATCCAGCCCTGCCTCGACGGAACGGGATCGGATAACCTCCGCCTCCAAGGCGTTGAGCCGGCAACCGAAGCTGACGATTTCGACCATTTTCGGTCCTTTGACATGCGCCGCCGCTACATAAGGCCTCGCTCCGGCCTTTGCCAATGGCGACGGACCTTCGCGGACAAGGCGAGAGTTGGTAGAAGCATGACCCGCGACGTGCTTGCGGGGAGGGGACTGAGGGACAACCGTGAGCCGGGGCATCCGACATTTTTGGCTCTTTCCGGCGTTGGCGCTGCTGTTTCTCGCCATCGCCGTCTTGCCGCTGGCGGCCGAGGAAACGCCGCCCGTGGGTGAGCCCGCGGCCGCCGCCGATCCGCCTATTCCTCTCCCGCGCAACAGTATCGCGCTCTATCTCGGCGTCTTCGATACGAGCTTCTGGGGACGCTCCTTCAGCGTCGCCAATGTCGGCTACGAGCCCAATTTCATCGCCGCGCTGATTACGGAGCGCGACCTCCTGGTCACCTCATGGGGGCTCAGGATCGGCCATGAGAGCGGCATCGCCCTGCGTTTCGGCCGCGAATTCTCCGTCGAGATGTGGCGCGGAATCACGATCAGCTTCCGCGTCCGCCTCCTCAACGGCACGATCATGACGCCCCGCATCGTGCTTGGCCTCAGCTCAATCTCCAATCCCATCGGCGTCGAGATCGAGCGCGAGAACGCCGTGCCCAATGGCGACGTCAACCGCCTCGTCTATCTCGGCTCCGAATTGGCCCAGTCACTTGAAGGCATGCCCTATGTCGAGGTCTTCTACCGGCTGCATCATCGCTCCGGCGCGATTGGTCTTTGGGGCAATGTCGCGGCGGGCCACAACGCCAATGGCGTAGGCCTCCGCCTTTGGTATTGAGCCAGCTAGGCGGCTCCCTCCGATAGCGCCAGACGGCCGCTGCTCTCGAGTTCCCAGGGGCCGGACATCAGCACGTGACCGTCGCTCTCGCGCCAAACGATCGCGAGATCTCCGCCGGGCAAGTGAACCGTCACGCGGCGGTCGGTGCGCCCAGTCCAGGCGCCCGCAACGCCGACGGCGCAGGCGGCGGAACCGCAGGCCAATGTCAGCCCGGCTCCGCGCTCCCATACGCGCAGCTTGATCTCGCCGCGGCTGACGACTTGCGCCAGTGAGACATTGGCCCGGTCGGGGAAGACCGGATGGTTCTCGATCAGCGGACCCAGGCGCTCCAGATCATAGGCGTCGACGTTGTCGACCCAAAAGATGGCGTGCGGATTACCCATCGAAACGACGGTCGGGCTATGCAGGATCGGCGCGTCGATCGGGCCGATCTGCAACTCAATGGCCCGCAAATCGTGGAACGGCTCGGCAAGAGGGATATCCTGCCAGCGGAAGCTCGGCTTGCCCATGTCGACGGTGATCGTGTCGGCCGAATCCCTACTGGCCGGAAGGATGCCGGCGTCGGTCTCAAAGCGCACATTGGCGGCGCCGGTCTCGGCCATGAGCAGCGCGGCCACGCAGCGGGTGCCATTGCCGCAGGCGCCGGCGCGGGAGCCGTCGCGATTGAATATCTCCAGCCGGGCGTTCGTGTCCGGGGTCTCGGCCGGCAGCAACGTCATCAGCTGGTCGAAGGCAAAGCCGGGCGTTTGCGCAATCGCCTGGATTTCCTCCGGGTCGAGCGTGACGGCGTGACGACGCAGGTCGAGAACCAAAATCTCGTTTCCCGCGCCATTCATCTTATGGAAGGTCGCCGGCTCATCGGTCACCAGCGTGATCTCCGAAGGAAATGCGATTGCCGCCCGCAATATGGCGGGTGCGGGGCCTTCGCGCCAGAGGCGCCTGGTGCCCGTCCGGTGGTGGTGTGCTCACGGATGCCACACCCCACAGAAAAACGATCACAGTGCATAAGGAAGTGACTTCCGCCTTCCGGATTGGCGGCATATCCTTCCTCACATGAGCACTCTGGCGATCGACCTCAGGAACGCCGAAATCGACGATGTCGATGGCATCACGGCCGTCCATGATGCGGCTTGGCGCTACGCCTATGAGGGGCTGATTCCGTCGCAGGAACTGGCACGGATGATCGCCCGCAGAGGCCCGCGCTGGTGGGGCCGAGCGATTCGCCGCGGCACCGCGGTGCTCGTCCTGGAAGTCGGTGGAACGATTGCCGGCTACGCAACCTTTGGACCGAATCGCGCCCGCGATCTGACGCAGAAGGGCGAGGTCTATGAACTCTATCTTCTGCCGGAATATCAGGGGGTTGGCCTGGGCACGCAGCTGTTCCTCGCGGCGCGGAGAGAGCTGTCGCGGCACGGCTATGAGACGGCCGTGGTGTGGGCGCTGGCGGATAACGAGCCGGCTTGCCGCTTCTACCACAATGCCGGCGGTCGCCGGGTTGCCCGTTCGACCGAGCAATTCGGGAAAACGGTGCTGGCAAAGGTCGCCTACGCCTGGCCGCGGGGCACCTGAGCCTCCGGCGAAGGCGCTTCAGATCGCGCTGCGCTCGCCGACCCACCGGGGCTGGTTGGCGCTCCCCCTTTCAGAGATCAGGCCATAGGCCCTTGGCGAAGTCCACAAGCGCCGTTGCGTCGCCCGCGACGCGTACCTGTTTCAGCCGGCTCTGCTGACCGGAGACGACCTGGACGTTGGAACGCGGGACGCCGAAGGTCGCGGCCAGCAGCTTCTCGAGCGCCTTGTTGGCGCGACCGTCTTCCGGCACGGCACGGACGCGCGCGGCGAGAACGACACTGTCATCCGAGAGCCGGGTCGCCCCGTCGATGCGGTCGACCGACGCTTTCGGCGTCAAACGGACGGCGATGCGGATCCCGTCCGTCTCGGCCCGCCAGGGCGCCATCGCCTCAGAAGACGTTGGGATAGATGTAATAATAGATGATCCGCTGGATCAGGAAGATCGCCAGGAAGAGGACGAGCGGCGAGATATCGATGCCGCCGAAATTGGGCAGCAAGCGGCGGATCGGGCGCAGGACGGGCTCCGTCAAGGCGTACAGCGCTTGGCCGATCATGCCGACGAACTGGTTGCGCGGATTGACGACGTTGAAGGCGTACAGCCAGGAGAAGATCGCGGAGGCGAGGACGATCCACCAATAGATGTTGAGAGCAACAAGGATGACGTCGAGAATGGCGCGCACGGAACCGCCTGAAAAAGCGCGAAAAAAGCTGCCTTGATGTAGCGGTGCGTGGATGGGTTCGCAACCCTGGCGCGGCTTCTCTCCGCAGGAGTTGGAACAAGTGGTCGCGGCCCGCCGCGCTGCTTGACACTCCGCGGGGCCGATCCCTAAATGCCGCACAGCCGAGGATCGGCGGGGCCGTAGCTCAGTTGGGAGAGCGCCGCGTTCGCAATGCGGAGGTCAGGGGTTCGACCCCCCTCGGCTCCACCAAACCTGCCGAAACCAGGGGAAATCCCTAGCTTCCTCGCCGGATCAACACCTTAGCTTAGCCCGATGGTGCCCCAAGACTGGTGCACTTGAGGGTATGAAGCAGGGTGTCCATGACATCTGTCACGTCCAATTCCTGCCTTGAGACACTACTGCGTGCGTCCGCCTTTCCGCATCTTCGGATCGGAAAGGAGACGCCATGTCACAAGCACTCGAAGTCAATGGCCTCAGGCACGCTTACGGCGATGTCGAGGCGCTATCCGGGGTAGACCTCAAGGTTGGGGAGGGCGAGTTCGTTGCCCTGCTTGGCCCCAACGGGGCAGGCAAAACCACCCTGGTCCGATCAATCGTTGGGTTGTTGAAACCGACATCCGGCACGGTGGCCGTCGCGGGCGGCAACCCGGCGAAGGCAATCGTGCGGCGGCGTCTTGGCGTCGTGCAACAGGATGTCGGATTCCCGCGGACGCTGACCGTTGCCGAAATCGTTGAAGGCGCCGCGGCCCGGGCGGGCAGCGATCCTGAGGCGGCACAGCATGCCATGGACGAGATGGGGCTGAGCAAGGTGCGCAAACGGCGCGCGTCCGATCTCTCCGGCGGCCAGCAGCAGCGGCTTCAGTTGGCGATGGGCCTGGTGGGCGATCCCGCGCTCCTCGTCCTCGACGAGCCAACCGTAGGTCTCGACGTGTCGTCGCGCCGGGCGTTTTGGCAGACGCTTTCCGAACGGCGCCGTCGCGGCACCGGCATCCTCCTCACCACGCATATCGTCGAAGAGGCGGCAGCGATTGCCGATCGTGTCGTGGTCCTCGACGGTGGCAGAGTGGTGGCCGAAGGCACGCCGGACGAACTCCGCCGGTTCCTACCAGGTCGCCGGATATCAGCGCGTACGAGCGTTCCAGTCGAGGCGATCAGGGCCGTCGACGAAGTCGTCAGCGCTACGGCTATGGCCGACAGGACGGTGATAACGGCGCTTCATGCCGAGCCGGTTGTCCGGGTCCTCCTCAAGCTCGACGCAGACCTCGACGATCTCGAAGTGACGACGCCTTCACTTGACGAAGTGCTCGCCCAACTCACAACTCACAACCAAAAGGTGGCAGCATGACCACGCAGATGATGACGCTCGAAATTCGCGACGAACTGCTGACGATACGGAGAGAACCGGCAACGCTGTTCTTCTCGGTGCTTATGCCGGTTCTGTTCTTTGCGATGTTTGTTGGCCTGTTCGGCTCCGAGATGGGCGGTGACGCCGGAATCATCGCGTCCTATGGCACTTTCGCTGTTCTGGCAGTGGTCATGCTGAGCCCCGGCATCGGGTTGGCCGACGCACGGGACAGAGGCTGGCTGCGCGTGAAAAGGGTCTCGGGGACACCCTTGTGGATGACCCTTGCGGCCAAGGTGATCGCCGCCATTCCCTATGCGCTGGCAGTCCTCCTCGCGATGACTGTCGTTGCAAAACTCATCGGACATGTGTCGATCGATGTCGGCATGCTGCTCCGGATATTCGTCGTCCTGATTCTCGGCGCCCTGCCGTTCGCTTTGTTCAGCCTGGCGGTCGGCGCCCGCGCCGGGACCACGGCCTCCGCGGCCATTCTGAACGCAATCCTCATGCCGATGGTCATCGTTTCAGGGCTGTGGTTCCCGCACGACATCATGCCTGACTGGCTCGTTTCGATCGGCAAGGTCATGCCCACTTACCATCTGGCGGAACTCGCCAGGGTCCAAGTGGATGGCGGCGCATGGCTCGGACATTTCGCCGTCATCGTCGTGACGGGAATCGTGGGCGCGCTGGTGGCGGCGCTCGCTTACCGCTCGGCCCGGCCGTGAGCCAGGAGTCAGCCGTTCGGGAGAAGTCGGGGCATCGCTCCGGCTTTCCCGAATGGCTTTATCTCGGCTTCCTGGTCTTCTTGTTCCTGGGTCCGGCCTTCAACCCCGACTCGGCAGCGGGTGACTGGATTGTTGCCGGTGTCACGGCGATCGTTGCTGCAGTCATCTACATGATTGCAATTGGACAGCGCGCGTTTCGCACTCCCGCAGCGGTACTCCTGCTGGCCGTCGGTCTGATCAGCACCTGGCTCGGGACGGCGGCGATGGGGGTGGTTCCCATCTACTCCGCCGCCCTTCTTGCCGGCTTCGTGACGCGCCGGGTTCTGGTCTGGCGTCTTGGAGCGATTACCGTGCTCACGGTCGGCGCGATGGCACTTTCCCCGATTCCTCCGCCATTTGTCTTTCTCGCCTTTGGTCCCGCCGTTCCGCTGATCTGGTTGATCGGGTTTTCCGTCGAGGCGGATGTCGGCCTCAGCCGGGAAACGATCTCGCTCCGGGCTGAGAACGCACGCGTGCGGTACCTCGCAACCGTAACCGAGCGCGAGCGGATCGCCCGAGACCTCCACGACCTCGCTGGCCAGGCCCTCACCGCCATCACGCTGCGCAGCCAGCTCGTGCAGCGCATAGCCGAGACCGACCCCGGACGGGCCATCGAAGAAGCGGCGGCCATTGAGGCGACCGCACGAGAAACGCTGGCGAGCGTGCGAGAGACCGTCGCCGGCTGGCAGCAGGTCGTCCTGTCCGATGAACTGGACAAGGCGGCAACGGCGCTGAAAGCCGCGGGGGTTGAGCCGAACATCGAGGGGGAATGGCGTCAGGACCTCGCTCCATCAGTTGAGACAGTTCTTGCCCTCGCTCTGCGGGAGGCCGTCACCAACGTCGTGCGGCATGCGGATGCGCGGTCGTGTAGGATCGGTCTCAATGGAGGGCATGGGGAAGTGTCACTGCTTGTGAGCGATGACGGTCACGGGTCACGGAGCCCGGAGGGGACCGGGCTGCGCGGCATGCGAGAGCGGGTCATGGCCGCCGGCGGAAGGTTGGAGTTCACGACGGGAGAGGGGACCAGCCTTCTCGTCGCCATCCCTGTGGGTGCGTCGTGATCCGGGTCGTCCTCGCCGAGGATCAGCAGATGGTGCTGAGCGCGTTCGCGTCGCTTCTCGAACTTGAGTCGGACATTGAGGTGGTCGCTACCGCCGGCAACGGAAAAGAGGCGCTTGAGGCGGTGCGGGAGCATCGCCCGGACGTGGTGCTCACTGACATCGAGATGCCGGGTTTGAGCGGTCTCGACGTCGCGCGGAGACTGGCCGACGAGAGCCCCGGAATTCGGGTCGTCATATTCACGACGTTCGCCCGGCCGGGATACCTGCGGCAGGCTCTCGATGCGAAGGTAGCCGGATACATCCTCAAGGACGCGCCGATCACCGATCTCGTGGCGGCCCTCCGCCGCGTTCACCGGGGCGAGCGCGTGGTGGCTCCTGAACTGGCGGTCGCCGCGTGGGAAGGAACCGATCCCCTCACCGGGCGGGAGCGGGATGTCCTGCGCCTCGTCGGAGAAGGCCACCCCAACTCCGCCATCTCCGAGAAGCTGCATCTCTCGGAGGGAACCGTCCGGAACTACCTGTCCTCAGCAATCCTCAAATTGGACGCCCGCAACCGCACCGAAGCCTTCGCCATCGCCAGGGACAAGGGATATTTGTAGACCAGCCCGGTCCGCGAGCGACGGGCACGAGGGTCAATCCAACACCTTGGCTGGGTGTTGGGCGTTTGCTGTGGGGTAGGGGTTGCCGCCGGAAAGGCAGAGCCTTCCGGCAGCGAATGCGGCTACATCCCGAGCCATTCATGCCCGTCATTGTGGAGGATCGTGTCGATTTCCTCCTGAGTGAACGGGTAGTCGGTCAGGATATCGAGCGTTTCCAGCGGCGTATCGCCGCCAAAGGCGAAATAGTCGCTGCCGAAGAGAACGTGGTCGATGCCCCACTGGCGAAGACGCCAGACGATCAGTTCCCGCTGTGCCAAGGGCGCGGTGCGGTAGAAGGCGAGGCAGGCGCTGATGTCGACGAACGAGGTCTCCGGATTGTAGCCGGAGTGGCCAAGCCTCAACCACATCTCGATCGTGTCGTCGTCGGTGTTGCCGGCGCAATGCGCATGCGCGACCCGGACGGTCGGATGCGATTCCAGAACCGCGGCGAGGTTGGCGAACGCCATGCCGGTCAGCGGTAGACCACCGGCATCGGCGACATGCATCAACACCGGAGCATCATGCGCGGCAACGGCATCGAACACAGCGCTGAGGGCCATCACATCGGCTTCGATCGTCATATCGACGCCGGACGTTTCGAGGTGAAGCTTGATGCCGACCATCCCCGGAAGCGCGAGGCATCGGTCGATCTCCGCCAGTGCATCCGGGAACAAGGGATTGATGCCGCAGAATCCGATCAGGCGATCAGGGATATTTCGCCACCTCGGCCGCGACGTAGTCATTCTCAGGAATAACATTGAAGTCTTCCGTGAGCCCGACGGCCTTGCCGAAATAGGCGCCGGAGAGAATGACGGCGCGCTGGACATTGGCTTCATCGAGGCGAGCGATGAGATCTTCCGCGCCGACGGCCGGCACGCCGCCGCCGGTGAAGAAGTCGGTGAGGACCTGACTGGCGATATGCGTGTGGACGTCGATCGCCGCGCCGGCTGCAACGAGCGGCGGGCTTTCCGGCTCGGCGGCACTTGCAGCGATCGGCGCGCTGAGCGCGGCGGCCAGAAGAAACAGCGGGCGCGACGCGTGAGGCGATTGATGTTGCCGCCGATGGTACCGTCACGTCAGTCTGACGAGCAACCAACTTGCCGTTTTTGCGCAATCTCATTGTCCATCTCCTCTCCAGGAACGTCGCTCCACCCTCGACGCAATCGGCCGGGCCCGAAACCGTAGACACCGGTGCTGGGGGCGGGTTTTTTGGTAGATCGACCCAAAATGGTGGGCCGCGATCTTGTCTTCCCGCAACTGTAGAAAGTCGCGGTTGTGGGACAACGGCATCCCATCTCAGTCGCCCGCGGCGCCAGTGACAACGCGGACCACGCGAGGCTGCGCCGAGTGAATCACTTCAGCCACGGGTGGCGGTCGGCGCGACCACCAACCCGGGTTCAACGCTACCATCACCACTGCCACCGCGGTGGTAACTCCGCCTAGCGACCAGTAGAGGCCCAGCTGATCGCCGCCCTCAAACAGAGGTACAGCCACACCAGCCGCGGCATTGAGCGCCGCATGCATCAGAAATGCCGCCAGCACGCTTTGTTTGGTACGAACGAACACGGCAGTGAATAGGAGTGCGATCGGGACAAGGATTGCCATGTCGGCCCACGGCACCGCGCCCGAAACGAATAGCGGTACGTGCCACAGCGCCCACAGGAAACCGACTATCAGGCTCGCCACCAGGGGGGAGTGCCTGAGCAGCAGGCGCGGAAGCAGAAATCCACGCCACCCGAGTTCCTCCCACGGGCCCGAGAACACGCCGAAGACCTGGAGCAGAAAGAGCGTACCGAGCTCTGGGAGGTTGAAGAGCGATGCCGGGCTGCGCAATTCGGCTCCGGTCATGACATTGACGCCAACCGCAGCGAGAACCAGAGCAACAGGAACGCATAGCGCGATTACGTACCACGATACGCCGAACCGCCATTCGATAACGCGACGGAACAAACTGGCCACGCCCGCCCGCCCGTCCAGCAAAGCCACGCATGGAATGGCAGCCAACGAGGGGCCGATGGGAAGGAGCCCAAAGGGCCACGATACCGCCAGGGTAAGGAGATAGAATGCGCTGATCGGCCATCGCCTAGTGAGCGAGACCGCACAATCCCTGACGCCGTACCACTGCTGTCTAGCGCTTCCCACCGCATCTCTCCTCATGATGTCGCATGGATTCCCACGGAACATCGATCTGTTGGGGGAGATGATCGAACCAGTCAGCCGGTGAGGACGTGGCCGGGTTTCTGGTGCTTGACGGCCGTGATCCGGCCCTCAGCCACGCAGATAGAGCAGCACCGCGTGCACGCGCTTCGAGTCGCTGCCGGTGTCGGGAAGGTCGAGCTTCGAGAAGACGCTCGACACGTATTTCTCGACCGCCCTAAGTGTGATCGCAAACTGATCGGCGATGCCCTGGTTCGATCGACCCTCGGCCATCAACGCTAACACCTCGCGCTCCCGCGGTGTAAGGGACTCGAGTGGGTCATGTTTCCGTTGCTTGGCAATCAACGCGGACACGATCGTCGGATCAATCGCCGATCCCCCGTCGGCGACACGATGAACGGCGCCGATGAAGTCCTTTACGTTGCCAATTCGATCTTTTAGCAGGTACCCCGCACCCGCGGCGGTGTCGCCCAGCAGCTGGATGGCGAGTGCAACTTCAACATACTGCGACAGCACCAGAACGCCCACAGCGGGGTACTCCGCGCGCAGCTTCAAGGCTGCTTTGATACCTTCATCAGTGTGAGTGGGCGGAAGGCGGATATCTACGATGGCCACGTCGGGCGGATCGTTGGCGACGAGAACCAACAGCGTGTCGGCGTTGTCGCTTGTGGCGACGACCTCAACACCATTCTCCGTAAGCAGACGGACCAGGCCCTCTCGAAGCAGAACGCTGTCCTCGCCGATCATAACGCGCATGGTAGCTCCGCTCGAATACGCGTGCCGGCGCCCACGGGGCTCCAAACTTGAAGACGGCCGTCCAGTGCTTCGACCCGGTCGGCGAGGCCGCGTAGCCCGGTTCCGTCATCAGCGGTGGCCCCTCCGACGCCGTCATCGGTCACCTCGATGACCAAATTGCCGTAGACCCGTGTCAACGTGACGGTCGATGATGATGCTCTTGCGTGTTTGGCAATGTTAGCAAGGGCCTCACAAACGATGTAGAAGGCCGCGAGTTCAACCGGTTCGGGCAACCGGCCGCCCACCTCGTCGATCAGTTCCACCGGGAACGGAGACCGCGTCGCTACCGACTCCAACGCAACTGCCAAGCCATAGTCACTAACCGCAGCCGGATGGATGCCTCGCGCCAAATCGCGCAGTTCTGAGAGACTGGCGGTTACCTCCTGCCTGGCCAGTTCGATCGTGTCCTTCAACTCGGGGTCTTCGCCAAGCCCGGAAGTAAGTTCGCCTAGTCGCAGCGAGAGCGAGACAAGTCTCTGCTGGGCGCCGTCATGCAAGTCCCTCTCAAGCCGCCGTCGTGCGCGTTGCTCGGCTTCCAGGATTCGGGTGCGGGAACCACGCAATTCCTCCAGCCGTGCTCTGAGTTCGACCTGCAGCTGTGCATTCTCGATGGTCATGCCAAGCGCCGAAGCAACCGAGGACAGAAGTTGCGGTTCGTCCTCCAGCTCTGAATCGTGCAGAAGCTTCGCCACCATGACCCCGTCGCGTATGATCGCGGTGGACGATCGCCCCGCGGTTTCGACCATTTCCAATTGTCGGCCGTCAACGTCTGCGTAGGAATCGAATTCGGGGAGCCAATAGGCTAGTCGGGCCGACGGATCTCTCAGCGCGTGAACCACAGCTTCCTGCAATTTGGCTGGGCCGGGGTTCACGCCCAAGGCGACCACCAGTTCGCCAACGGATGCTTGGCCCAAACGAACCGCAAGCAACCCCACCAAGAACACAACGGGCGCCAAACCGATCGACGCGAATGCGATCAACCGGACCGGTTCGGCGATGGTTGTCCAGCCGAATTGCTGAACCAAGTAGAGAAGCGCCAGCATCAGCAATGCCAGCGAGAACGAGTCGACGAGATAGCCGATCGTCGGGCGCAGCGGCCGTCCCTTACGCCAGCGGCGGCCGATCAGCAGCGTCGTGGCTACAATGAGCAGTGCGCTCATCGCGACTAGCTCGATCGAGACGAACGTCATGTACGTTTCAGGCTGGTCCGCTATCGCCAAAAGATTGCGCGTGTCGCCATTTCCGAAGACCAAGCCGATCGGAGCCAGCAAGGCTACGCAATAAGAGCAGACTACGACCACACGATCAGCCACTGATTCGAGCCGACCGGTCGGATAGCCGAGGAAAACGTGAAGGAATAGCGCAGGCGGCAACAAATCGGCTGCGCCGCCGATGGTGTAAAGAACGCTTACGTTCGACCAGTTGAGGAAGGACAAAAAGACGACGGCGCCCGCCACCACCATCAATGCGCCAAGGCGGCTCTCGGGACGCTGCCTCCAAGCGATTGCTCCCGCGCTGACGTAGGGAATGATCAACCAACTCGCGAACAGGCCGCTCAGAATCGGCTTTTCCGAGGATCCGCTGGTGGCCAAGAGTAGTGCTAAGCAAATTGCCCCGAGGACACCACCAGCGATGAGGCCAATCACAACGGTTCGGCTGGGCGCCACAGCCACCGGGTTCATTCCCGGGCGACGAGACTGGACGGTGTCGACTGTCAAAAGACCCTCTCCCTGCTGGAGATCGCACCCTCTTTTAGACGTTGGCACTCCGCCCGGCGAACTCCATGTGTTGCCGGACGGAGCGGTGTGCTGTGGTCAGGCGATCATAGCTCTTCATGCCCGAAGCGCCAGACTGCCAGCGACGCGATGGCAAGCGTCTCCAATGTGACTGCGACCAACGGAACGACCCAATTCCACTCTGTGGGTGCGCCCGAAGCAAACAAGCCAGCGGTGTCTCCAAGAAGCCACGGAGTAACCAACACCAGGGGCAGCGGCAGCATGCTCTTGAAGAACTGCCCCATCAGAATCAGTCCGACACCGATCCCGGCAATCGGCCCGCGCCCTTTGAAGAAGGCACCGAGCATCAGGGTTAGCGCCACAAAGAAGAGTACCGATAGAGCCAGCACGCAAAGGCCGACGCCAAAGGACCCGAAAGAGATCGGATCGGGTAGGAGGAATTTCGCCTCGACCAGGAAAATGGCACTCGGGATCAATAACGCGGTGACCAGGAAGCCAACGAAATACGCCGCAATCTTGCTTAGGATGAACGACGTTCTGGACGCCGGCTTCGACATCACCCAGGCCGCCGTTCCCAGCTCCTTCTCGCCAACGATTGAACCCTGCACCGTGAGGATGATCGCGATGCCCACGGCAGTTGCCGCGATCTGGAAGAACGCTTGCATCGCCTCCTGCGTCAGCTCGGCATCCGTCGAACCGCCAATGTCGAGCATGATCATCGTGGTGATCCCATTGAGAATGACAATCCACACCAAGGTCTGGATCCACCACATCCGGGTTCCCCACCACTGCCCGAACTCCTTGCGGACGAGATTGGCGAGGCCAATGCGCCATCCTCCGGCGTCAATCCGAACCAGCGGGGCGCCGGAGTTTTCAACGATTGAAGTCGCGCTCATAATTACTGTCCCTTCACGAGGTGGAGGAACACTTCCTCCAGGTTATGTTGCTTGCGATGGAAGTCGATCACCGCGACGTCGCTGCGGGAGAGCACCGAGCGCAGCAACCGCTCTTCGGCCGCCTTCTGATCGGTGACAGTGACCGTTAGGGCCTGCGAGCCATGTCGCTCCGTGGTGACGATGTCGCTGATCCAGGAATAGCCTCCGAGCGTGGCCCGAACGTCCTGCTCCTTCCCACGGAAAGAGAGCTCGTAGGTCGTGGAGTCGCCGTTGAGAAGTTCACGCGTCGGCGCATTCGCCACCATCCGACCGTGGTCCAGGATCGCGACGAAATCGCTGACGCGCTCCACGTCGTCCAAAATGTGCGTCGAGTAGAAGATCGTGGTGTAGGGCCGAAGGCGTTCCATCACTTCGAGCACGTCGCGGCGTCCCAGAGGATCGAGAGCGGCCGCCGGCTCGTCGAGGATGAGAAGATCGGGATTGTTGATCTGGGCCTGGGCAATGCCGAGGCGTTGTCTCTCGCCGCCGGAGAAGCCCTTGGTTGGTCGATCGGCCTTGCCGGTCAACCCAACCAAGTCGAGGGTTTCGTTGATCCGGCTCCGGATCGCTTCCGCCGGTCCGGCGTAGAAGAACCGCGCTGTGAACTCGAGAAGTCTCCCGGGCGGTCATATGCGGATAGAAGCGAGGATCCTGCGCCAGGTAGCCGACCCGTGCCCGGATCGCGAGGCTGTCGGCAACACTGTCCAAACCGAAGACCAGCGCTTGGCCCGCCGTCGGCCGGCTCAGGCCCAACAGGAGTTTGATCGCCGTGGTCTTCCCGGAGCCGTTCGGTCCGAGAAACCCGACGATCGAGTGCTTGGGCACCGTGAGGTCAATGCCCCGGAGCGCCTTCACCGATCCGAATGATTTGGATAGCGCGGTCGTCTGAACGACATTGTCGGAGACTCCCGTCCAAGAACGCTCGCGCTCTGTCTGGACGACTTTCGTTCTCATATCGATCTCTCCGTTCGATGAGTATCTGTGAGAGATCATCCCCGGAAGGACGGGGGCCCGAAACCGGGAACACCGGTGCCTGGAAGGGCGGGTTTCTTGCGTTTGTGCCGCAATTGCGGACCCTCACGCCATCGCTCGCGCAAAGCCCATCTCTGGCGCGAGCGTCCCATCAGGCGGCCAGGCGATGCAGCGCGCCGACGCACGCACCATTATTTCGGAAGGATTGCCGCCCGGCCAGGCAGTGCAACTGCGAGCGTCGGCCGGACGAATTGGCGCTGGCTCCTGCGCGCAATTCGAAGGCCGACAGGAGAGAGGCGCTTGCGGCCTTCGGCCGATTGATGGGTGGGCGTCAGCCGGCTGCGTGCGAGGCGGCGCGGAGGATCGCATAGCCGGCCAGCGCCGCGACGCCGGTGAGGAACATGCCCCAGGCGATGTCGATGACGGTGACGGTGACAGACCAGCCGCGGATCGTCGCGAGATTGGTGATGTCATAGGTGCCGTACGCGGCGGCGCCGAGCAGCATGCCAAGGCCGAGAGCCATCCAGCCGCTGGTGTGGCTATGCGCCGGCACGACGGCGAGGACGACGATCGCCACGGCGTAGAGGACGTAGAACAGCGCCGCGATCGCGATGTTGGGCGAATCGAGGAGCAACGCTCCGAGCCGCGGCCGGTAGACGTTGGTCGAGGCGTAGTTCAACCAGACGAAATCGATACCGAGAAACACGACCAAGGTCGCCGCATAGGCAGCAGCATATTGCACCACCGTACCGCTCCTCCGCCTAGATGCGCAGGAACGGCTGGAGCAAAGCCGCGATGCCGTGGAAGCGCAGCGGCGCATCGGTGACGGCCAGGCAGATGCAGTCCTCGCCCTCATTGGCCACCGGCTGATGCTCGATGCTCTCGTCCGCCTCCTCGATATCGCCGCGGGCGAACGTGCCGTGGTCGTCGCTGAAGCTGCCCGAAAGAACCAGGGTCAGTTCCATGCCGCGATGGCCGTGAACGGGCATGGGTTGTCCGCTGGGAATCTTGAGAAGCCGCACGGTCGATGACTTGTCGCGGGTGCGAATCCTGATCTGTTTAGCGCCGCCCAGCCATTTCCAGGCGAGATCTTCTGCCGCCGCCGAGATAGCTGCGCAGTGGCTCCGGGAAGGTGAGGTCGCCCTCGGTCTTCGCCGGCGCGGAGCGCGTCGCCTCGGGCAACGGCTCGGTGTCGATCCGCGTCATCACCGCATCAAGTGCCGATGGCTCGACGGTTGCTGCCTCCAGCGTTTCCAGCATTGCGCCGCCGACCGCCTCAGCCTTCGCCAGCTTGCGGCGGCATTGCGGACAGAGCGCCAGATGGGTGGCCACGGCAAGGCTCCAGCCCTCCGACAGATTGCCGGCGGCATAGGCGAGAAGCAGCTCATCGCTGATGTGATGTTGAACGGTCATTCCGACGCGCCTCCAAGTTCGGGGAGTGCGTTGCGCAGTTTGCCGAAGGCAAGCCTTAGGCGCGACTTTACGGTGCCGAGCGGGACACCGAGTTTCTTTGCGATCATTGCGTGTGACATGTCTTCGAAAAAGGCGAGTTGCAGGACGGATTGCTCGGCATGGGAAAGGCGGCCGATCGCTTCGTTGATTTTTGTCGCCGATTGTTCCCGCTCGAGCGGGGCATCCGGCGGTTCGGTCGGATCGGGCGCCAGCGCCGGATCGTCGGGGTCGATCTCGGGCCGCCGGTCCTTGCGGAAGGCGTCGATACGAGCGTTTCGAGCGATGGTGAAAATCCAGGTCGATGCGCTTGCCTTGCCAGGGTCAAACTGTGCGGCTTTCCGCCAAACCAGGACCATCGCCTCCTGCATTGTTTCCTCGGCGCCGGCCGCGTCGGCACCGAGACGCAGGAGGTAGCTCTTCAGGCGCGGTGCAAAATGGCGGAAGAGATCGGCAAAAGCTGAGCGATCCTGGCGTGCCCCGACGGCGACCAGGAGCGCCGACAAGGCCTCCGCGTCGGCGCGGGCTTGCTCGGTTACGTTGACCGGAACCTTCATCATCCTGGCGGTTGCAGCTCGGAGCCTCAGGTGAGTGCTCTTGCTGATGGCAGGGTGGCACAAAGCAGCGGAGGGGGAAACGGCTTCCAACATACCGCCGATACGGGCCGTGGGCGCGACTGGATCACCTCCAGGAAAAATTGAATGGGACGAAAATCCAAACCCCGCGGGGCACCGTACATCTGAGCGTACATAGCAAATCGACCGGAGCAACAGCCCTGCGCTACCTTGTGCCGCCTCCCGCCACCGGAAGCCGATCGAAACGCATTGCCGTCATTGGCAGTGGCATATCCGGCCTTTCCGCCGCTTGGCTCCTGAACCAGCGACACCACGTGACCCTCTATGAGAAGGACGCGTGGGTCGGAGGCCACGCCCACACGGTGGCAGCGCCGACGGATCGCGGGGAGACGCCGGTCGATACCGGTTTCATCGTCTACAATGAGGCGAACTATCCCAACCTCACGGCGTTGTTCCGACACCTCGACGTGCCCACCGAACCGTCCGACATGTCGTTTTCCGCGTCGGTGGATGAGGGGCAGTTTCGAATATTCGAGCGCGACCCTCAACGCGTTTTTCGGCCAAAGGCGCAATCTCGTCCGGCCCCGCTTCTGGCGGATGACCCGAGACCTTCTCCGCTTCTATCGCAGCGCGGCTGCGCTCGCCGAAAGCGGCAAAGCCCCGGATGTCACGCTCGGGGAATATCTCGATCGCGAAGGCTATTCGGCTTCATTCGCCGAGGATCACATCCTGCCGATGTCGGCGGCGATCTGGTCGACGACGCCCGACGAGATCAGGGCCTATCCCTTCGCCGCGTTCCTCCGCTTCTACGCCAGCCACGGGCTGCTCGACTTGCGCGCGAGACCGCAATGGCGGACCGTGAGCGGCGGCAGCCAGGAATATGTTCGGCGTATTATTGCCAGTCTCCGCGACGTGCGGTCCGCTGCCGGCGTCCGCCGCGTCGAGCGCTCCCCCGCCGGCGTTCTTGTCGAAGATGCCAAGGGGAATGTCGAACGCTTCTCCGACGTCGTCGTCGCGACGCATGCGGATGAAGCGCTGGCGCTTCTCAGCGATGCGGATACGGAAGAGAAACGGATCCTCGGTGCGTTCCGCTACACGCAGAATGAAGCGGTTCTGCATCAGGACCATCGTCTGATGCCGCGACGCAAACGTGTCTGGTCGAGCTGGAACTTCGTCGACAGTTCCGAGGCCGGCCGTGGCCGTCAGCTCAGCGTCACCTATTGGATGAACCGGCTGCAGAATATCGATCGGCGAACGCCATTTTTCGTCACGCTCAACCCGCATCGCGAGCCGGCGCCGGAGATGGTGCTCGGGCGTTACAGCTACAGCCATCCCTATTACGACGGTGGCGCGCTCGAAGCGCAAAACGAGTTGTGGCGTCTGCAGGCGCAACGCCGCACTTGGTTTTGCGGCGCCTATTTCGGCTATGGGTTCCACGAGGACGGCATCCAGGCGGGGCTTGCCGTAGCCGAAGCGCTTGGCGGCGTGCAGCGTCCGTGGCATTGGGCGCCGGACCAGAACCGGATTGCACCCGCGTCACCGCGGCAGGAAGCAGAGATTGCCGCATGAGATCTGCGATCTACACCGGACAAGTCTATCACCGGCGCGTCCGCCCGAAGGCGCACAAGCTGCGTTATCGCGTGTTCTCGCTGTTGATCGACCTCGACGAGATATCCGAACTGACGAAGCGGTTGAAGCTGCTGCGTTTCAATCGGGGAGGCGTCCTTTCTTTCCGCGAAAGCGATCACGGCGACGGCAAGGCCGGCGCCTTGCGGCGGTGGGTCGATGATCGCCTCGCCGAAGCCGGCATCCCGATCGATGGCGGCCGCGTTGCGGTGCTCGCCTATCCCCGCATGTTCGGCTACGTCTTCAACCCGCTCAGCGTCTTCTTCTGCTACGGCGCGTCAGGCGAGCTCGCGGCTATCCTCTACGAGGTGGCGAACACCTATGGCGAGCGGCACACCTACGTCATTCCCGTCGGTGACAGGGAAGCGACGGTGCGCCAGTCTGCGGACAAGGTGTTCTACGTCTCGCCGTTCCTGCCGCAGTCGGGACGTTACCGCTTCGACATCCGGCCGCCCGATGAAGCCGTCAGCATCGCCATCAATCTGGCAGACGCGGATGGATCGCTCCTTACCGCCGTGTTTCGCGGCGAGCGGAAACCTCTGACCGACGGCGCGCTCGTCCGGTGCCTTCTCCGCTATCCGCTGATGACGCTGAAAATCATCGGCGGCATCCACTGGGAAGCCCTGAAGCTCTGGCGAAAGGGATTCACGTTCAACCGCCATGTGCCCGCGGCGCAGCCCGTTGCAAGCACGGTGGTTGCCCCGGTGCGCCGGCGAACGCCCTAAGCGCTTTCCGTTTCCCGCGTGCGGTCGGCCTTGGCCAGTTGCTCGGCGGGTGCTGGGGTAATCCGGCGCGCCACGGCCAGGTATAGCCAGCTCGGCATGATGCGCAGCAGCTTCATGACGAACGCCATGCGCCGGGGCGTGGTGATCTCGAACCGGCGGCTGTGGAGGCCGCGGATCATCGCTTCGGCGCCGGCATCAGCGGAAATGAGGAAGGGCATTTTGAACGGGTTGAGCCGCGTGAGCGGCGTGTCGATGAAACCGGGATTGATCAGCCGCAGTGAAACCTCGTGTAGCTCGAGCTCGGGTCGCAGCGCTTCGCACATGTTGATCAGCGCTGCCTTGGTTGCGCCATAGGCCGAGGCTGTCGGCAGCCCGCGGTAGCCGGTCATCGAGGCGACAATTGCGATCTCCCCGCCGCGCCGCTCGATGAACTGCGGCAGCAGCGCCGCCAGACAATTCACCGTGCCCAGGAGGTTCGTGTTCACCAGTGTGGCGAACGCCTCGCGATCGAAGCTGTCCACGGTGATTGGTCTATGCGTTCCCGCATTGAGGATGGCAAGGTCGATGGGACCGTGGTCGCGGGCGATGTCCCTGACGACGGCAGCAACCGCGTCGGCGTCTGTGGTGTCGACAGGCAGCGGGATGATGCGGCCGTTGGCCGATGCAGATGCCGCGAGAAGGTCCAGCTTCGGTCTGCTGCGCGCCGAGGCGATGACGGTCCAGCCGCGCTTCGCCAATGCCAGGCTCAGCGCCTTGCCGATACCGCTGCTCGCGCCGGTTACCCAGGCGATGCCGGGATTGTCGATGACGGCCAAGTCAGGTCTCCTTTCGCCCCGTCATCTCTACGTTCCGTGGGCTAACTCGGATCACATCAGCCGGCTGTCATAGGCCCAGTGGAGGAGCGCCTGGCGCTGGCGACGGCGACAGGTGAAATCGCCACGATGACAGTTGATCTCGATCTGCCGGATGTGCCGCCGCATCGCGCGCCACCGCTTGATCTGACGCTCGTCTTCTCCTGTCAGGCGGCGGCCGCGATAGTAGCGGCAATACCATTGGAACCAGCCTCGCGGATCGTCCGGATGGATCCAGCCTTTGCGCTGCCATTCGCTGAGCGGCTGGCTCGCATCGATGCCGAAATAGTTGAGGCGGCAGTCGCGCCGCGCTGGCGACAGCCTGGCGTTGGCGAACCAATCCTCGGGGAATTCGTTTCGGCAATCCGTCATGTATTTGCCGCAGAAGACGCCGAGTTCGAGCAGCTCCTTGGGCGTGAGCTCCGGCCTGAAGTCGGGAGCGAAATCCTCGCCCTCCGATGCGGCCAGGGCGTAGCGGTAGTCGCGCTGCGTGAGATCGTTGACGACGATCGTTGTCACGACCTGCCTCCGTGAATTCTGGTTTCTACGGTGGCGAGCGCGTGGCGGATCAACGGACGGAGTGCCGATGGCGCGAAGATCAATGGCGCCAACGTCATCGCCGCCGACAATTATGGTGGACAATGGTGTCATTCATGTCATTGACACGGTCCTCCTGTCGCCTATGTAGGCGGAACTCCCGCGCGGGCCGGAATCGATCCGGCCGCGCCCTCTCTAAGGCAGGCCGTTGACCGAGGTCGCTCAGTCACCGCTCGCAGCGGACAGCAGAATTCGCGGCTTCTGGCCGCGTATCGCCGCGCGTTGGTTGCGCAGGCTGGACCACGGCGCCATCGACATCACCTTCCCGAACGGCAGTAGAATCGCAGCGACCGGTGCTGCCCCTGGCGTTTCTGCCGTCATGAATGTGCATCGCAATGCAGCGGTCCTGAAGATGCTGCTGCGTGGCGACATTGGCCTCGCCGAGGCCTTCATGGACGGCGACTGGACGACGCCCGATCTCCATGCGGTTCTCGATTTCGGCTATGAGAATGAAAAGGCGCTGGCAGGATCGCTGCAGGCGTCGTCGGTCTTCTCCGCGCTGCTGCGCCTGCGCCATCGGCTGCAGGCCAACACGAAACGCGGATCGCGCCGCAACATCGCCTATCACTACGACCTCGGAAACGCCTTCTACCGCCTGTGGCTCGACTCCACGATGACCTACTCCTCGGCGCTGTTCGCGGAGCCGGGCATGTCACTGGAAGATGCACAGCGGGCCAAGTACCGGCGCCTTGTGGAGCAACTCGATATCGGCGCGGATGATCGTGTCCTTGAGATCGGCTGCGGCTGGGGCGGTTTCGCCGAGTTCACCGCACGCGAGACCGGCTGTCACGTCACCGGGATCACGCTGTCAAAGGAGCAGGCGGCGTTTGCGCGCGAACGGATTGCTGCGGCCGAGCTAGGCGATCGCGTCGAGATACGAATCCAGGACTATCGCGACGTTCCCGAGCAATACGACAAGATCGTCTCGATCGAGATGTTCGAAGCCGTCGGGCAGGAGCATTGGCCGGTCTATTTCCGTGTTCTGCGCGACCGCCTTCGTGCGGGCGGGCGCGCCGGTCTGCAGATCATCACGCTCGCGGAAGACCGCTTCGAGGCCTACCGCGACAACATCGATTTCATCCGCCGCTATATCTTTCCGGGTGGCATGCTGCCCACGGAAGCGCATCTCAGCGAGGAGACGGCAAGCGCGGGTCTCCAACTCGATGGCAGGTTCGGTTTTGCGTTGAGCTACGCCGAGACGCTGCATCGTTGGTATGACACGTTCGTGCAGAAATGGTCAGAGATCGCGGCCCAGGGGTTCGACAGCCGCTTCTTCCGCATGTGGAGCTTCTATCTGTGCGGCTGCGAGGCGAGCTTCAGATCCGGCGCGACCGACGTCGTCCAGTTCGTTCTCTCGCGACGCTAGCCTGGTTCTTCCTTAGCAGCTGGTCTCGCCGTGGCTGACGATGATCAACTCGTCGACCGGGAAGCCGGCGGAACGCGCCTCATTGATTAGACGCTGCAATGTGGCCTCGGGCAGTGACGGACTGCGCGACAGGATCCAGAGGAAGTCCTTGTTCGGGCCCGACACGAGCGCATAGGAATAATCCGACGCGAGGTCGATGACGTGATAGCCGCCCTTGAACGGACCGAAGAAGCTGACGCCGAGGCTGGCGACGGTTGGGTCGCCGTTGAATGTCGCCCGTCCTTCGCGTGTGTCGAAGGTGCAGCTTCGCGGATCGAAGCCGCTATTGAGGACGCGGACGGAGCCGTCCTCGCGCAATGAGTAGGTCGCCGTCACGTTGGTAAGATCGCGCTCGAAGCTGTGGTCGAGGCGCGCAATCTCGTACCAATTGCCGAGATAGCGATCGAGGTCGAAATCGGTAACTGGCGTCACGCCATCAGGAACGGCGACGCAGGCCGCAAGTCCCAGCGGGGCCGTCAGTCCGAGCAGAAGCGTCGCAGTGCGGAGCGTTCGGGCGACCATGATCTCATACCTCACATTTGATCGAGTGCTTTTGCAGATATACGGCGGCAAGCGCGTCGTGGATCACGAGCCCGTGCCTCGGTGGCCTCTGGACTCGTCCGGAGCCGGCTTGCTCGCCTTTTCTCGTGATCCGATCGTGTGGCGACATCGTAGTGTAAGATGCGCGGCGGTAGTCGCCCGCAGAGCCGTGGCCCGAACAGAAGCAATTGCCCATGCGTCGCCTGCTTAGATGGCTGCTCCCCGCACTTGTCCTCGTCGCCTGGCTGGGAATCAGCGGCGTGGGCGGACCGTATTTCGGCCTGCTCGGCGAGGTGCAGTCGCAATCGGCGACCGACTTTCTGCCGGCCACGGCGGAATCGACGCGGGTCGCTGACATTCAGCGCGCGACGTCTTCGGGAAACGGCTTGCCCGCAATCATCGTGGTCGCCAATCCCGACGGCCTCGACGAAGCAGCCCTGTCGGCGCTCAGCGGCCGGCTCGACGCGATCAGGGCGATCGATGGCGTCGCGGCCGTGTCGCCACCGATACCCTCGCAGATGCGAACAGATGCCGGAAACCCTGAGGCGGTCGAAATATTCGCCACCGTCACCGGCGATCCCGATCGCGTCGTCACGGCGATGCGGGATGCCTTTGCCGACGTGTCGGCAGGCACCGAAGTTCATGTCGCCGGCCCGGCAGGCTTTGCCGCCGATCTCACCGAGGCTTTCGGCGGCATCGACTCGATGCTTCTCCTCGTCGCGGTCGGTGCCGTCCTCATCATCCTGGTGGTCGTTTACCGCAGCCCCATTCTCCCCTTCGTTGTCGTCTTCACCGCGGTCTCGGCGCTCGCCGCGTCGGTGGTTGCCGTCTATGAGATGGCCGCGGCGGATTGGATCGTACTCAACGGTCAGGCGCAGGGAATCCTCTTCATTCTCGTCGTCGGCGCGACCACGGACTATGCGCTGTTGCTCGTCTCGCGCTATCGCGACGCCCTGCGCGAGGAGGCGTCGCATCTGACGGCTCTGATGCGGGCCTGGAAAGGTGTGCTCGAGCCGATCGCCGCTTCCGCTGGAACCGTCATCGCGGCGCTTCTGTGCCTGCTCATCTCCGATCTCAATTCCAACAAGGCGCTAGGGCCGGTTGCCGCGGTAGGAATCGTCTGCGCCTTCCTGGCTGCCTTGACGATGTTGCCGGCGCTTCTCGCGCTCATCGGCAGGGCCGTCTTCTTTCCCGCGATTCCTCGGCCGGATGAGGGCACCGCCGAGCATCACGCCCTGTGGGCGCGTATCGCGCATTGGGTCGAGACGCGGCCTCGCGCGATATGGACGGCGACTGCGGTGGTTCTGCTGGCTCTGGCCGCCTTCGCGCCGCAGATCCATGCGACCGGCGTGTCCCAGTCAGACCTGCTTCTCGGCAAGAGCGACGCGGTGACGGGCCAGGAAGTCATCGGTCGCTATTTCGCCGCCGGTTCTGGCGCGCCAGTCGTAATCATCGTCCCGGACGCTTCGGTCGCAGCGGCTGTCACCGCGTTGCAGGGCGACGATGCGGTTGCCGAAGTGACGCGCGGCGATTCCTTCACGTTCGAAGGCATTGGCCTGACGGAAGTCGATGCGACGCTCGTTTATGCCGCCGACAGCGAGGAAGCCCTCGCTGCGGTCGGCCAGTTGCGCGACGATCTGCACGCGATCGACGGCGGCATCCTCGTTGGCGGTCAAAGTGCAACGACGCTCGACACGCGGGATGCAGCGACGCGCGACCTGTGGACGATCGTTCCGATCATTGTCCTTGTCACCGCGATCATCCTCGTTTTGCTGCTGCGCTCCGTTCTCGCGCCGATCCTCCTTATTGCGACGACTGTGATCTCCTATTTTGCGACGCTGGGTTTCTCAGGCCTCGTCTTCACCCATCTGTTCGGGTTCCCGGGAGCCGATCCGGCCGTGCCGCTGTTTGCCTTCGTCTTCCTCGTGGCGCTCGGCATCGACTACAACATCTTCCTTGCCACCCGCATTCGCGAAGAGGCCGTCCTGCACGGCACACGGCCAGGCATCCTCCGCGGCCTGAAGGTGACGGGCGGCGTGATCACGTCCGCAGGAGTGGTGCTTGCCGCCACCTTCGCCGCCCTCGCCGTGATCCCGATTCTCTTCCTGGTGCAGATTGCCTTCATCGTCGCGCTTGGTGTCCTGCTCGACACCACGGTCGTGCGCTCACTTCTGGTGCCGAGCCTTTTCCACGACATCGGCGACCGTATCTGGTGGCCTTCGAGTCGGAGAAGGCGGCCAGCCTCGAGCTGACGGAATTGGCTTCGGTCGCGCTTCGGATATGGCGGCGACGCTTGGGGTCGATCGGGGAGGGACCCCCGGAGGCCGAAGGACGGGCGCGAAGTTGCTCGTCCCGTCTCCGGGGGCTTATCCAGGCAAGCAGGACAAGGGGTGCTCGCCCACCGTTGATACGCGCGATCTCGCCCATTGGATCACAGGACGTCACGCGCTGAAGGCGGCTCTTCGGCCATGAGCCCGGCCCCCTTGTCGGTTGAACAGGGGACGTTTGTCGGGCATGAAGTGAAAGCGCCGAAGAATTCGAGCGTTGCCGAACCTTCGGGTGACTTGGACGGTCTCCCACGACAAGTGATTGCTATCTGAATGCCTTCGGTCCTGTGAACGTCGCGGCCCGCCTCCTCCTGACCACGATCGGGTTGCTGGTCGCAACCGTTTGGACCGCTTGGGCCGCGGACGACTATGTCGACAATCCGCCGGCCCTTATCGACCGGCTCACCCCTGATATCCTCGCCAAGGTTTTCCCCGATGCCGGCCGACTGGAACCGGTCGACGGGCCTCCCGAGGCGGTGGCCGTCTACGATGATAGCGACGCGCTCATCGGTTACATCTTTTCGACGCTCGATATCGTTCATGCGCGCGGCTACACGTCGACCCCGTTCGACGTACTCGCCGGAATCAAGGCGAATGGTGAAATCACCGGCGCGGCGATCGTTTTCAATCCGGAACCACATATCAACGGCGACGAGCGGCGGACCTCGCTGCTGGCGGCTTTTTTCGAGCAGTTCGTCGGCACCCAATATAGTCATCTGGAAGACTCTACACCTCGGCCGAATTTCGTCGCCGGGGCCACGATTTCGGCTCGAGCTATGCGCTACGCGGTCGGCGATTCCGCGCGCATCGTTATGCGAGGCCTGTTCGGCGCGCCGGTCGTGACGGAGCCGACGCTCGATACCGAGGGCTATCTCCCGACGTCGGTCGCCGATTTGCTGGCGAATGAGTCAATACGATCGCTGCAGTTGACCAATGCCGATATCGAGGCTGCCTTGGCCGCTGCCGGGGCCTCCACGGCGACGCTGGAAACGCCGATGAGGGGCGGACCCGATGAAATCTACATCGCGTTCTATGCCGCACTCGGCACGCCACCGACGATCGGCCGCAATCTTGTCCGGTCGCAGGCATCGCTTGATCGCGTTGTCTCCGGCCGGCCTGACGGTACGCAGTTCATCTTCCTGGGCTCGGATGGACGGTACAACTATCAAGGCGTTAGCTACCACAACGCCTCGACCAACTATCTGTTCGATCGCGTCGAGATCACCCAGGGAGACGCAGTCTATGTCTTCCACGGCGATGACTACGAACGGGTGTCGAGCAACCTTGCCGCTTATAGCGGCGTCCTCTTCCTTGCGCCCGACTCGGGTTTCGACCCGTTGCAGCCCTGGACGGCGATGCTGAAGGTGCACGCGACGGCCGATGATGGCTCGATCGTCACGCTTTCCTTCCCGCTCAACTATGAACTGCCAGCCGCCTATGTGCTCCTGCCGGAGCCCGAACCGGAGCCGGTCTGGCTCGCCACCTGGCGCGACAACGAGACCAAGCTCATCATCCTCGGCGCTGCCCTCGTTCTGCTGACCCTCATCTTCGCATTCCAATCGAAGCTGGCGCGCTATCGCACGGCGCATCGCTGGGTTCGAAACGGCTTCCTGCTCTTCACGCTGATCTGGCTCGGCTACATCGCCGGCGGACAGCTCTCGATCGTCCATATCATCAACTATCTGAAGGCCCCTTTCGAAGGCGTCGATCTCAGCTTCTATCTCACCGAACCACTGATCTTCGTTCTCACCATCTACGTCATTCTCTCGCTCATCCTCATTGGACGCGGCGTCTTCTGCGGCTGGCTTTGCCCGTTCGGCGCGATGCAAGAGCTGTCGCATCGCATCGGTCGCTTCTTCCATCTGCCGCAATGGAACCCGCCTGCCCGGGTGCAGCGCTGGCTGTGGCTGCCGAAATACGGTGTTGCCGCGGTCGTTATCGCTACGGCCTTCGTCATCCCCGAATGGGCAATCGGCGCAGAGGAGGTGGAGCCGTTCAAGACTGCGATTACCTCGGCCTTTACCCGCCCGTGGCCGTACGTGACCTATGTCAGCTTCTTGCTCGTTGTCGGGCTCTTCACCGAGCGGGCGTTCTGCCGCTTCCTCTGTCCGCTCGGCGCCACACTGGCCGTTCTCGACCGCTTGCACCTTGTGACGCTGCTGAAGCGGCGGCCGCAATGCGGCAGTCCGTGCCATTTGTGTGAGCGCTCGTGTCCGGTGAAGGCGATCGAGCCGACGGGCGCAATCGTCAATTCCGAGTGCTTCCAATGTCTTGATTGCCAGGTCGAGTACTACGACGACCAGCGCTGTCCGCCGCTTGCCAAGGAACGCAAGGCACGCGAGCGCGCGCCGTCGGATCTGCCGGTTTCGGGGGTTCCCGCGTTCGCCCGATCGACCCCTTAGGGTCGCTCTCCGCGGCGGCTTCGGGCGTCTATGGGGCCGCCGTTGTGGACGGAGGGCTGGTGGGGGCGGGAGGCTCCTGTGGCGTCGCTGACGGAGCGCCGATTGCCGGCAATGGCTCGGTGATTACCGGCGGCGTTGTCGGTGCAGGCAATCGATCGGCCAGGCTCTGCTGGGAGAAGAAGTCCCAGATCACCGCGGTTGCGTCGAAGGTCGTGCTCGGCACCTCGCCGAAGGTTATGCGCGTTTGGTCGCCCGGCCACGCGTGGCCGTTGTCTAAGACGATGTAGGATTCCACGCTCGTCCCGGAAGGGCAGTCGTAGCGTTCGAAGAGATAGTCCGGCGTCTCGGCGCGCTTGTCGGGCGTGTCGCCGCATCCGGCCGCATGCGCCCAGAAATAGCCCTGATATGCGGACGGCATCAACGCCGCCCCATCCCACATGATCGGCAATCTGTCGTTGCCATGGATGGGGCCGCCCGTTGTCGGAATGATCTGGTCGCGACCCCCATTGATGATGATCGCCGGGACCGGCAGGCGCGGGCTCGGTTCGTCGCCAAACAGGGCGCCCATCACCGAACCGACTGCGGCGATCCGATCGGGCATGGTTATGCCGATCCATTGCGCCAGCATGGCGCCGTTGGAGAAGCCGACGACGTAGATGCGGTTGGGATCGATCGGATAGTTGCGGAGCAACTCATCCAACAGATCCGATATGAAACCGAGATCATCGATGCCCTTGCTCGCGGCATAGCCGCAGCAATGGATGGCGTTCCAGGTCAACAGCCGGTTCATGTTGTTCGTGCCGTCGGGGAATACGGCAAAGAACCCTTCCTCGGCGGCGAGCTGATCGAAATCTCGTTGCATTGACGGCGACGCTCGCATTCTGGTTTGCGCCGTGCAGCATGATGACGAGAGGCAGCGCCCCGCGCCCGGTGTCCGCCTGTGGGGGCACCGTCAACTGATAGGTGCGCTCGAGACCGCGACCGACAAGGACATGCTCCTCCGTCTCGGCTGCGGCGTGACCGGCGCCAAGTGCCAGCGCGGTCAGCGTGGCAAAGATGGCAGCCGCTGCGCGCAGGGCAGAAGCCGCACGAATGGGAATTGAAAAGCGCATTGATTTCCTTGTGTGCGCCGGGGGGAAGTTCGGCGTAGGCGACCTTAGTCGTCTCCCGATGGCATTTGCGTGGCGGCATATTTGCACAGCGTCGGGCTATTCGCCTCCGCCGACCTTTGCGGTTGGCGCCCCGCCGGCGAGAGGCTTGAGCCGGGCTGCATAGGCTTCGCGCCCGTGGACGCGTTCGACAAAGCGCCGGGCGCCGGCCACCAACTCGCCGGTGGCTTCGTCGTCGCCCATCAGTTTGTCCAGATGCGCGCCTGCATCCTGCGGGCGGGCGAAGGAGGCCAGCCCCGCGAACGCGTCCCTCATCGCTTCTCCCAGCAAGACGGGCACGCTCGCGAGCATTGATGCGAGAATCCCGCGGCGATCATATTGCGGGGTGTTCTCGCGGCCAAACCGCACATAGGCATCGATGCGGTCGAAGAAGGCTGCCTCCTGCTCGCGGCGCTTGAGTTTGGAGACCTTCCAGTTCGACGGCAGTTCGCCAAGCAGGAGGATTGCCGGATCGGCGGAGCCGAGGATGGAGACGCGCACGCCTTTGCGCGCGGGGTAGGTCGCCTGGATTTCCTCCGCCGTCGACGGCCAATCGCTCGCATGGTCGGAGCCGTGCCGCCCGATCCGGATCGCCTTGCCCGCGACGCGCGGCGACCGTTCGACAAAGCCGGGCAAGGTCACTGTTTCCGGCCAATCCTCCTCGCTCAACCGTACTGCGGCAGAGACGCCTTGCGCCACCAGCGCTTCTCGCGTCTGAGGGTTGGTCGGATGCCAGATCGCCTTTCGACCGAACCAGCCTTCGACGTGAGCGTCGCATTGGGCCGCATCATAGGTCCGGCGGCCGCCCTCCTGACCGGCATCCAGGGGCGGTCGGTCGACGACAACGCGAATGCCGTTGGCCTCTACTTCCGGGATGTAGAGCTGATCCTCGACGAGGACGCGGGGGTCACGAACGATCAGGAGGTCGCAGCTGATGCGATCGCCAAAGACAAGAACATCGGCGAGGCCGGATTGAACCGCCTGCATCAGCCAGGGATGCCGTCGCCGTGGTGCGGTGAGGTCAAACACCGACAGCTGCACAAGTCCCGTCCTGAGACCAAGTGCGGCGTTGGCCTCTATCTCTTCCAGGTTGGCAATGTTGGCGTCCGTGGCCAGGCGGAAATCTGAAGCGATGACGATGTCGTAGCGCCGCGTGCCGGCGCTCCGCTCCGGCAGCATCTGCGCGGGCGCGGGGTAGGGCCGCTCGGTCATCGGGAAGGGGAAGTTCAGCCGATCGGGGAACTGCTTCCGGTACCAGTGGCTGCTTTCGCCGTACTCCTCGCGCGCACCGAAGCTGAAACCCGGATAGGCGAGTGCCCCGGAGCCCGTCAGGGAACCGGGGGAGCGACGCTGCAATGATATCGGGCCGCTCTGGAGCGTGACGACCGCAGCGGCGCCGAAGCGGGACTCCAACCGCCGAATAAACTCGGTGTCGGCGCCGACGCGAACGCTGTCCCAGCTGCCGAGTGCGGCCACCACCGCTTCTCGGCGAAAGAGCAGAGATGACGCGTTTTCAGCAAGATGCACGCCTGCCGGCCGAAGAGCGACGAATTCCAGTGCCGGGTGCGTTCGCGCTTTCGTCGACATATTGGCGATGGCGCCGGCATTTGCGAGCAGGTGGTCGACCTGTCGTTCTATCTTTGCCGGATGCGACCAGTCGTCGGCGTCATGGACGGTGACGAAGGTGCCCTTGGCCTCAAGGAGCGCGCGGTTGCGCGACACATAGGCGCCGCGGTTCTCCTGCGTGAGCAGCAGTCGGATGCGCGGATCGGAACGCGCCGCTTCGCGGACCACAGCGACGCTGTCGTCGGTGCTGGCGTCGTCGGCGACAAGAATCTCGATGTTCGTCCAGCTTTGCCAAGTCAGGCTGGCCAGCGCCGTCGCGATGGTGTCCGCAGAGTTGAACAGCGGGACAATGACACTGACGAGCGGTCCGTCGGCTCGTGCCTGCGCTGGGTGCGCCGGGCGCAGGCGATCGAAGGGCGTCAAGTCGCCGACGGCGAGTTCGACGGGGTCGAGCTGGTGTAGCGCCAGGGCCCTGTTGAGCCAGTCTACCCTTGCTTCTGGCGGCGCGAGATTGGCCCGTGCCAGCATCAGATCGGCGTGCGGAGCTTCGGCCAGTTGCGCCTCAAGCAAGGCGACGGCCTGGTCGCCCGGGAGGTGCCGCGAGCGCAGGATCGCGAGCCTCCGCTCATGGTCGCGATCGCCTTCCGGGCTCGCGGCGAGCGCAAACAGGGGGTCGAGCGGGCGCGTGCTCGCCGCCTGCTGGCGCCGCGCGTACCAGTCGAGCAGAAGGCCTGCAACCTCCGTGCGTATCGCTTCATCGGTCGCTTCGCCGAGCATACGCTCCAGCGCTGCGATCGCCGGTTCGGGCATGCCGAGCGGATAGAGGTAACGCCGTGCCGCGCGCGCTTCCTCGAGAACGGCATCAACTGTCACGGTGATGGCCCGTCGCATTGCCTAGTGGACGGCATTGAAGATCAACTCCTGGAACTGTGGAAGCAGCGGTTTCGGCCATGGCAAGGCGAGCAGCCAGTCGAACAACACGACCGAGAACACGAAGAGGCCGATTGTAAGGAAAAGGGCGCTCCAGCCTAGGCGTCCGCCGAGGAACAGGAACGCGGCAGGAACGAAGACCAGCAGTGCGGGCAACATGCCGATGACTGCGGCGACAAGAATATAGCCGGCCATGATGGCGAGCACGACAAAGCCGCGCCCTGTGCCGGAACGCCATGTTGCGTCAACATGCGCACGGCGCACGGCGAGGGCCGACGTCGCTGCGACGCCGACGAGGAGGGCGAGCGCCAGTGTGCCGATGATCATCGGCCCCATGCGGCCGGGCTGACTCCAACCTGACGCTATGATGAGGGCGCCGGCGACGAGGAGTGCGGCGACGCCGGAAAAGGCGACGTTCGCGATGGCCATGCCGCGGCTCAGTTCGCCGCTCGCTCCCTCGAAGGAGACCTTCATTTGTCCGCCGCGACGAACCAGCGGGCGGAGAAGCACGAACGCCGCCATCGCGAGGATGATCATGACGCCCGGACGGAGCAGCCATCCCCAATCATAGATCTGCACTGAAATGAACAGATAGCGCTCGATGATGTCGCCGAGGACGAAGCCGAGGATCAGGGGCGGGCGCGGCCAATCGATGGTCTTCATGATGTAGGCGACGCCGCCAACGATCAGGAGAAGCCAGAGGTCAGACAGGCTTTGCGTGCCCTGAAAGGCTCCGATCAGGACCATCATCAGCAAAGTGGCGATGAGGAACTTGGCCGGAATATCCAGGACGCGGGAAAGCTGCGGCGTGAAAGCCAGGCAGATGCCGGCGCCGATGATGTTGGCGATCATCAGTCCCCACACCAGCATATAGGTGATGTCGGCGTCGTCATGGATCATGTCGGGACCCGGCGCGACGCCATGGATCATGAAGGCGCCGAGCACCAGCGCCATGCCAAGGCTGCCAGGGATTCCGAGAGTGAGTGTCGGCAGGAGCGAGCCGCCGTCCTTGGCGTTGTTGGAGGCCTCCGGGGCGATTACGCCGCGGATGTCGCCCCGGCCGAAGTTTTCGGGATTGCGTGCGGTGCGGACCGCCATGCCGTAAGCGATCCAGTCGATCACCGAGACGCCGACGCCCGGCACGGCACCGAGCGCCGTGCCGATCCAGCTTGACCGCAACACGAGGAACCAGTGGCGGAGAGCGGCCTTGATGCCGCGCATCAGGCTATCGCCCTCAACGCCGCCAGCCTCGGCTGCTTCAACGTCGCCGGAGGTCCGTCGCGTGTACTGAGCGCCGGACGATTGATGAAATCGATCATCGCCGGAATGGCGAACACGCCCAGGGCGATCGGGATGATTGGGACGCCGTCCCAGAGATAGAAGGAGCCGAACGTCCAGCGGGACTCGCCGGTTTGCACCGAGATCCCGACAAAGGAGAGAAGGATGCCGATGCAGGCGCTGGACAGACCCTTGAGGATGCTTCGTCCGGAGACGGCCGTGGCGAAGCTGATGCCGAGGATGCACACGGCGAGCAACTCCGGCGTACCGATAAGCGGGATCAGCTGCCCGACGATCGGGATCGACACGCCGAGAAGAACGGCGCCAAAAACGCCGCCGATCATCGACGCCATATAGGCGGCGCCGAGCGCCTCCTTGGTGCGGCCCTGCCGTGACATCGGATGGCCGTCCATCACTGTCGCCGCCGCGCCGGCCGTACCCGGCACACCGAAGATGACTGCCGGAATGGTGTCGGACGTGGTGTTGACCGCCATCAAGCCGATGATTGCCGCAAGCGCGGTGGAGGCGTCCATTGTCATGGTCAAGGGCAGGAGCAGCGCCAGGGCCATGCCGCTGCCGATGCCGGGGATGATGCCGACCAGCAGGCCGTAAAACACGCCGCCAACGAGCGAGAGGAACGTCGCCCCATTAAACAGGAGCGCGAGCCCTGCTAGTGCATCCATCGTCCCCTCGGGAGTTGTAGGTCTTCCGGTGCTTCAGTATTCTGTTCTTGCCGGGAAAGAACCTATCCGGCGCCGGTATTTTTACGCCATTGTGAGTCGTGACAGTTCTTCGCGCCACGAGACCCCGTATTGGCGATGATCTATATCGTAACCCGGCACGACCACGCACACACCGTGGACCAGCTTGCCGAGCAGTCGGCCGAGCACGGTGCCGGCGGACGTTCGGCTGCTCAGCTATGGCGATCTCTTCGTCAGACGGATCGTTCCGGTGGGGCACTACGTCTTCACCGATTTTGACCGGCTGAGCTCCTATGAGCTCCAGGTGGCCGAAACGATCGCCCGCGCATCTCGCGGAAGCCGCTCCGCAGGCGCATATCCTCAACCGCCCGGTCATGGTGCTGGAGCGCTATCCTTTGCTGCGGAAGCTGGCGCGGATGGGTCTCAACGATTTCTCGGCCGTCCGTGTCGACGCTGGGGACATGCCAAGCCGGTACCCGGTGTTCATCCGCATCGAGGACGACTGCAAATACCCCGATACGCCGCTCCTTCATTCCGAGGCGGAACTGCGCGCGGCGATCGATGGGCTGAGGCGTTCCGGTCTGCCGCTCAAGCGGCGCATCGCGGTCGAGTTCTGTGCCGAGCCCGGCTCGGACGGGCTTTACCGGAAATACGGCGTGTTCCGGATCGGCGACCAGCTCGTGCCGCAACATGTCATGCTTCGTGACGACTGGTACGTGAAGCGTGGCAACACTTCGCGATTGCCCCCGGGCGATGATGATCCGCACAATGGCGAGCGCATGGCGTTCCTCCATGGAGTTTCCGCATCGCGACGCGGTTATGGAGCGGTTCAAGATCGCCAACATAGGATTCGGCCGGATCGACTACGCGATCGTCGGCGGGCGCCTGCAGACATACGAGATCAACACCAATCCGACCTTCCCGCCTCTGTGGTCGGCCGACCCCGACGATCCGAGGAAGAAGACCCGAGCTCTGCTGCGCGAACGCGTCATTGCTGCGCTGGCGGCGATCGACACCCCGCTGGCGAATGTCCCCGAGACGATCCGGTTCAAGCTGCCGGAACCGCGGCTGCAGGTGTTCCAGCCGCTCCGACCGCTGAAGGAGAAGAAAGCCCGTCTTGCAGAAGAAGCGGCCGACGATGCGTCGGCGACTGCAGACGCTAAGCCGGCGCCCGCGACGCAACCACAATAAAGCGGTCCGACCTTTGCCATCTCTCGGCCATGGCCTCGTCCTCATCGGGACGGAGATGCACCGTCATTTCGATGGCGAGATTCGCCGCCTCGAAGGCCGCGTCGTAATCCTCACGCCGATGGGCCTTCGGCGGGTGGGTTGAAGGCCGTGCCCGGGCTACACGCCCGACAAAGGTCTCGGCGTCTTCGGGCGGTTCCAGTTCGCCGTTGGCGATCGCTTCGCCAATGCAGGCTCGCTCGCCACTCGATGAAAGCCCGGTTCGGTCGCTGGCGCGGCGGTTGTTCGGGCAGGTCGAATGCCGTCGTCACAACCAGCTGGCCGCCGGGAGCCAGCCATGCTGCGGCGTGGGCGAGAAACCTCGCGCGGTCGGCTTCCGCAACGAACGAGATGGTGCGGTGCATGATCACCATGTCGAAGGCGCCCTCGCTTTCGAAGTCCTCGAGTTCGCTTACAACGGTGGTGAGGGCGATGCCTTTTGGCTCGGCATAAGCCCGACAAAGCGCGAGTGGCGTCGGACAGCGATCGACGATGGTGACCTCGAACGTCGCGACCGGCCGCGAACGCATGACCGCGACGACCATCGCGAGCAGCCCCGCATCAGCGGCGCCCGCGATCAGCCAGCGAACATGGGAACGGCCTCCGATGGCCGCGGTAAGGATCTCGATCTGCTGCCGCCAGGCGGCTTCCGGTCCGCCGCCGCAAGCGCCGACCGCCCTCAGATACGGCCAGAGGAGGTGATAGTTGCGGCAGGCTTTGCACTCAGTCGCCGAGACGTCGAAGGCCAACCGCGCCAACGCCCGCAGGTCCTCGTCCGTGGGGCTCGGGAAGCGGAAGCGGTGCGGCGTTGTCACCTCGTTCAATCGCTGGGCTATCAGTGAGACAGAGGTCCGATCACTCGGCGCCAAAGTACCGACCGATCCGTCCGATCACATCCGGCGGCAAGGCGAAGAGCGAATCGACCTTCGCGACAATTTCGTCGGGTGTCTCGTACTTCACGTCGACGCCATAGGCTTCTGCCGCGGCGAGGAAGTCCGGATCGGCCATGACGGCTGCGAAGGCGTCACGCATCGCGGCGACGAAATGCGGATCCGATCCAGGGGGTACTGCGTAGGGCCCGCCGAACAGGATGGCCGTGGCGGCCGCGCTGAAGAACGACATCCGGTCGGCCGAAATCAGGTCACCCAGATACGGCGCTCCGGAAATATCGTCGCGCTTGCCATCACCGAAATAGAACAGGAACCGGACCGACCCGCTATCGACCGCCGGTCCGACGAGGGATTCGAAGCCCGAATAGTTGTTGCACAGGCCGTCGAGTTCCCCGCGCTGGATCGCGAGGAGCATCGCGCCAAGGGAATCATAGCCGGCCACGGTGGTGACGCCGAAGCCGAGCTGCTCGGAGAGCAGGGAGTAGATCGTCGCCGAGGTGCTGGTCACCGAGGCGGCGCCGAAGAGATGCTCGCCTTCCGTCAGGTCGTCGATAGTCTCGATGTCGCCCGCGGCGGATACGATGCAGTACCAGGTGTTGCCGCGGAAGCTGCCGATCCAGTTCACATTGCGGGGATCGAACAGTGCCGGGTCGAAGTCGCCGATGAGCGCGCGGAAGGGCATAGAACCGTTTATCGTGTAGAACACCGGCTCGGTCGCCGGGTCGAGTTCGGCGACGTATTGCATCATCCTTGCGCCGTTAGCGCCGGCGAGGTTCTGCACCACGACCGACGGATTTCCCGGCAGATATTTCACCATGTAGTCCATCAGCAGGCGCGTCTGGGCGTCGAAGGCGCCGCCGGCGGACTGCGGCAGGACCACGCGGATGGTCTTGCCCTGAAGCGTATAAGGCGCCGTTTCCTGGGCGTTGGTGGCTGCCGCAGGAGCCATGGCGATGAGGAACACGGCCGCCAAGGCGCGGAGGCGCTTGCCTGCGAGGAGAGACATCTTCGTCAAGAGAAGCTCCTGTTCGACATGACGCCGGGTGCGATGGTGAAGCACGAACGACCGTGCCGTGGCAACCGATGCCAAGCCCATTTATCCTCGCTGCCCCGGAGGCTGGGACTTGACCAGAGTATCGTACCTGACCGGACCTCGGCTATGGGCGAGACAGCGTGGCGACGAGCATGAAACGGTCGCGTTGCAGCGGCCCTGCTGCGCGTTCGTAGGCGGGGTCGGGCAGCAACTGCATTTCGCTTCTCACCGCAAGGCCGGCGCCGGCCAGCGCCGCATGGTAGGTCTCAGCGCGGTGCGTCCGAGCACCGCCGCGCGACGGGTCGCGCATGCTGGTGGTGCGTTCGATGAAGATATCGATGTCCTCGGGCAGGTCTAGCTCGCCGTCTCTTGCTGCCTCTCGGATGATGCGTTCGCGCCATGCGTTGACCGCCGGATTCGGGGGCGTGGGTGGCGGACTTCCCGGGGGATCGATGGACAACGTCATGACCAAGTGGCCGTCGGGGGCCAGCCAGCCTGAGGCATGTTTCAGGAAGGAGGCGCACCTAGCCTCGGGAACGAACACGATTGTGTGGTGCATTATCACGATGTCGAACGGGTCGTCGGCGACATAGTTCTCGAGCTCGCCTTTGACAGTGTCAAGCGCGATGGACGCCGCCGACGCGTGCTCGCGGCACAGCGCCAGCGGTGTCGCGCAGCGGTCGACGATGGTGACGTCATAGGTCGCCTCCGGATGCGCCCTCATCGCTTCAGCCACCATTGCCAGCTGTCCGGCGTCGGCCGATCCGGCAAGGAACCAGCGCACATGCCGGCGCCCGGCGGCCGCCTCGGCAAGGGCAGCAAGCTGCTCGCGCCAGCCGAATTCCGGTCCGCCTCCATTGGCGCCGAGGGAGCGCAGGTAGGGCCACGCCACATGGTAGTTTCGGCAGCCGGCGCATTCGGTCGCAGAAATCCGATAGGCGAGCCGCGAGAGGAAGGGCAGGTCCTCTTGCGTCGGCAGGGGATAGCGGAAGGTTTCGGATGTAAGCTGATCCAAAATGGTTACCTGTTAGCGGGCCCGGTGCGGCCTGACTATTCGCCCAGCAAATGCCCAATCTGATCTATTTCTTCGGGAGTCAGCGCTGCCAGGGCGTTGACGCGTGCGGCAAGTTGGTCCGGCGTTTCGTATTGAAGGTCCACGCCATAGGCCTCGGCGGCCGCCCGGAAGTCCGGGTCGGCCATCGTTGCGGCAAATGCGTCGCGCATGGCGGCAACCAGTCGGGCGTCGCTGCCGGGTGGGAGGGCGTATGAACTACCAAAAAGGATAGCGTTTAGCAGCCTGTTGAACGACACCATCGACTCAGGTGGGACGAGGTCGCCGATATAGGGCGCCTCGGTGATGTCTGCGCGCGCGTCGCCGCCAAGATAAAAGATGAACTTCACGTCGCCGGCCTCGACAGCCGGGCGAACGAGCGACTGGTAGGCGGAGTAGTTGTTGCACATGCCGTCAACCTCTCCCCGCTGGACCGCCAATAGCTGAGCACCGAACGAGTCGTAGCCGGCGACCGTCTCGATATTCAGCCCCAAATCCTGAGCCATTAGCGCGTACATGGCCGCTGCTGCGCCGCTGATGGACGTCGCGGCGAACAGCAAGCGGCGGTCGCCCTTCATGTCGTCGATTGTGTCGATGCCGCTTTTGGACGAAACGATGCAGAACTGGGTGTTACCCGCGAACGCGCCGATCCAGTTGGCCGTTCGGGGATCGAACAGGTTTGCGTCGATCGTGCCCGCCAGGGAGCGAAACGGCATGACGTTGGTGATGTTGTACATCACCGGATCGACGGCAGGATCAAGCTGGGCGACAAATTGCAGCATCAGCACACCGCCGGCGCCATTCATGTTCTGGACCACCAAATTCGGGCTGCCCGGCAGATATCTTGCCATGTAGTCCGCGAGGAGCCGCGTTTGCGCATCGGCGTTGCCACCCGCCGCCGTGGGCACCAGGACGCGGATCGTTGCGCCGTCGAGCGAATAGGGCGCCGCCTCCTGGGCGTGGGTGGCGCTGGTGACCAGCGTTGCCATCATCATGCTGGCTAGAAGCGTTCGGGTACGTGTGATCGACATGGAATGACTCGGTCGGTTGCGGTCGGCGGAGACGCCGAAATCAGGCAGGTCATTCGTGGCGCCGAACATCCATAGGTGGAAGCCGGCCGGTTTCGCAAGTATGCGGGAATTCCCGTCAGTCGCCGAAGAAAAGCGTGCCTATTCGGGCAATCTCTTCGTCCGGGGTTGCATAGAGGGCCGCCACGTTTTCCGCGATGGTTTGCCCGTCAACATAAGCAAGGTCGATGCCGGCTGCTTCAGCGGCCGCGATGAAGTCAGGGTCGGCCATCGCCGCGGCAAATGCCTGACGCAATGCCTGGATGAAGGCGGGATCCGAGCCGGCCGGAATGGCATACGGCCCGGCAAAAGAAATCGCCGCAACGGCCGCACGAATGAAGTCGCGCGCCTGGTCGGGCATCGCAAGGTCGAAGAGGTAGGGGGCGTCGATGTCGGCGCGCCGTTCCGGACCCATATAGAAGAGCAGGCGGGCACTTCCGTCGGCCACCAAAGGCTGGAGGTATTGCTTGTAGATCGCGTAGTTGTTGCAGATGCCCTGAACCTCGCCGCGATCCAGCGCGATCGCGATTTCGCCGGTCGACTGATAGCCGACAACCGGTTCCAGCTGCAGGTCGAGCTGATCATTGAGCAGCGACACGATCGCATAGTCGTTTGCGGTCACGGACACCGCGCCGAATTTGATCGGCTGGCGCAGGTCGTCGAGGGACTGGACCCCCGCATCAGTCCTCACCAAGCAGAAGAGTGTCGACCCGCGGAAACTGCCGACCCAATTGACGTCGCGCGGATCGAACAGGGCAGGATCGATGAGGCCGGCCCTGGCGCGGAACGGCATGGCGCTCGGACTGGTGAAGACGATGTAGTTGTCGGCGGGATCGAGCGAATTGAGATATTCGAGCAGGCGAAGGCCGCCGGCGCCGTTGATGTTCTGCACGACGAAGTTCGGACTGCCGGGCAGGTATCGGTCGAGATATGGGATCAACAGCCGGGCTTGAAGGTCGGACATTCCGCCGGCCCCGCCCGACAACAGGATCCGGATGGGCTCACCGTCCAGCGTGAATGCGGCCGGGTCCTGCGCACGTGCCGCCCCTGCACAGGTAGCGGTCGCGGTGGCCAATATCAGGCTGGCGAGCAGCAATCGGGCACGAGGCATCGGCATGGGTGGGGCTTGGTCTGGTTGGATTGGTGGTGGCAGGTCCGACGATTGGCCGATGAACTACACCAAGCCAAAGGCTCAAACGGTGGCACGCCTGCAACGGCGTGAGGGATTCGAGGCGCGGAGGCGGGTGGTCGATCCCGCGCGAACGCTCGGGGGAGGGGTGTTGGCGGCGGCCGCGCCTAGCAAGAAATCGGGGCGAGGCGCCACAACATAAGGCGTGCGCCCCTTTTGTGGTGGCCAGTTCTTCTGCCGTTCAGGCTGTCGCAGAAGTGAACGGTTGTGTTGGCGCAGGCCTTAGTCTTGCCGCGCTGCCGAAGTCATCTAGCCGATCTCGTTCTGCACGGGCGAGACAACATGACGATTGACTTTTGTTCGGCACGCTGGCGTGATCACGAACAGATCACGGGTTCGTGATCTGTCGGGGAGGGGCCGGCCAATACGAACGTTGAGGTAGTTCGACGATGAGCAGGCAAAACAGGAAGCAAGTGGAACGCTTGCTTGCGGGGATGAACGCGGGCAATGCCAGCGTTTTCGAGCAGGTCTATCACGATGACGCGGTGATCGATTGGCCGCAATTTGGCGAGCGGATCCACGGCGCCGTCGATCGTCGTCAGCTCTATGAAAGCTTGCCGACCAAGCCGGACCTTCATGTCAGGCGCATCTTCGGTGCTGCCGATGTCTGGGTTGTCGAAGCGCTGCTCGTCTATGATGGCGAGGAGAATTACGGCGTTTCGATCTTTGAATTCCGGGCGGGCAAAATTGCCCGCGAGACGAGCTACTGGGCCGAACCGAAGGTGGGTGGCGCAGGCTGGAAGAAGAAGTGGGTCCACCCGCTGGAGGCCATTCGGCGGATTCCCGAGCCCGACGAACTCGAGGCCGAAGAGGGCTAGGGTTGTCGCGGGGCCATGCTGGCGCCCCACATGACCGACGAGGAGGTCGAGCTACTTTCGATCTTCTATGCGAAGTCCAGCCGAATCCTTGAATTCGGATGTGGCGGCAGCACGCTGCTGCCGTCGGCCGATGCCGGCTTGGCACGCCAATACGATGCCAGATGACTTAGTGCATGGCGTTCCAGGCCTGCGTCGCCGCTTCGATGAATTGAACGATCCGGCCATCGTCGCGCATGGCGGCAATTTCGGCTCCGAACGCATCGATCAGCGACAGACAAGGCGACTGCTTGGAGAAGGCGACATACATGTTGGCTTCGACGAGGTTGGGCGTCAGCACGGCGATCTGATCGCGGATGCCAAGTTCGGTGGCGACGGCGAGCCCGGGATAAAGACCGAAGACCATGTAGTCGGCGCGCCCGGCGAGCAGCTCCGTGAAAGCTGCGTCGACGCCCTCAGTCCGCGTGACGTCGAGATTGGCGGCCATGAAGGTGTCGAACTCCGTGCCGAAGCTTTCGCCGGCATTCGTCACGCCATGCTTGCCGATGAGATCGTCGCGCCCGGTGAACGCGAAGTCGGCGTTGGCGGCGACGAAGACGACGACGGGATCGATCATGAAGGGCGGCTCGACATAGTCGAGATAGGTTGCCCGCTCGTCATTGTAATAGATGCCGAAGATGATGTCGGCGGCGCCGTCTCGGGCGGCCGCTTGCGCGTCCTCCCAGGTGCCCATGTCGCGAGACTGCGCGGGCACGCCGAGGTCGGCTGCGATTGCCTCCACGAGCATGGCGCCGGCACCGGCGATGGCATCGCCGTCACGGTATCCGATGGGGGCATATTCCGGGTGACCGGTGGCCGTGAGCGCAGTGCATGCGTCTTGGGCGAAGGCGCTTGGCGACGCCAGCAGCGCGGCGACCCCAAGGAGAGATGCGAGCAGCTTCTTCATTTACGCGCGCTCCCGATGCAGTTGTTTGCAGTCTATCCTACACAGCCCGGCCTTGGGCGTGTTGCTTGCCGGGTGGTGTACACCCTGTGAACAAAGGAGGTGCCCAAAGCTCATGCCGGTAGCCAATCCGCCTTCTCCTGAGGCCAATGCGACAGTCGCCTATGGCTGCGAGTGGGCCGCCGATGTCGCGGGGATTCGCGCCATTGGCACGATGCCGGCCGCGGAGGTCAGGCCAACCGCGCCGATCCCGGTGCATTTCCAGGACGGGTTTGTGGAGGCGACCGTCGGTCAGGTCTGGTCGGATGCTCAGACCATTTTCGCAGACAGAGAAGAAGCGTTACCGCTCTCGGCCTACGCGCTCCGTGGGGCGACCTGCCTCTACCCGGCCATGGCCGTGGTGGCGCGAGGCAACACCATCGTCCGCGAAACCTGGGCGTCGAAGAAAGGGTTGGAACGCGTTCCAGGTTTCGCCGAGGCGAAGCGCAAGCAGCTCTTGGCTCTTCGGCGTGAAGGGAAACGCGTTCGGGCGGCGATCGCGCCGGCCGAGCCGCTCGCCGGCGATTATTTCCTCCTGACGTCTTCGATCTACGCCAACTATTTCCACTGGCTGATCGAATGCCTGCCGAAAGTCGGCCTATGGCGTCAGATGGGATACGACCGGCCGTTGTTGTGCCCGGTGCTGACGAAGCGCTGGCACAGCGAAACGTTGGCCTTTGCCGACGTGCCACCCGAGCGCTGCGTTCAGATCGCACAGAACGCGGCAATCGAAGGGGAGATGATCTTCGCCGACCGCGTTTCTTCGCATCCGGCGCGAATATCTCCCTCGATCGTGCCGTTCATGCGATCGTTGGGCGACCGCGCGCGGACGACAGGCGCGCGCAGGCGCATTTACGTGACGCGCGCCAACGCAGGCGGACGGCAACTCCTCAATGAAGATGAACTGCTGTCGACATTGGAGCCACTTGGCTTCGAGCGTGTCGCCTTGGAGCGGCTGCCGTTCGCGCAACAGGTCGCCTTATTCGCCGACGCCGATATGGTGATCGCACCCCATGGCGCCGGGTTGGCGAATATCGCGTTCTGCAAGCCCGGCACCATCGTTGTCGAACTCGGCCATGACGGCATGCGGGACAGCCGGATCGTATCTTACGCAGCGCTCGCCAGATGCTTCGATGTCAGCCTCGGCGTCGTCGTAGGCCGCGCCGATGAGGCGGCGAGCGCGCCCATCAAGCGAAGCGAGAGCTATCACTTCCGAGTTGCGCCTGAGGCGGTGCTCCGGGTGCTGGACGAACTCCGAGAGCGGCGGCTCTAGGCCGCGTCCTTCCATTTGATCGAACAACCGATCGAGGGAATCTGCTCCGCCGGTGCGGCGCCGGTCTCAGCCACCAGGCGCATCGCCTCAAGGAGTTCGCGTTTCGCGCCCGGCGGCGGCGGGTCCTTGCGGCCCTCGTCGAGGCGGCCGCGGTAGCGGATCTTGCCGTCGGCATCGAGACCGAAGAAATCGGGCGTGCATTCCGCCTTGTAGGCGCGGGCGACATCCTGTGTCGCATCATACAGATAGGGGAAGGGCAGGTGGTGGGCCTCGGCGAACAGCTTCATGTTGTCGAAGGAGTCCTCCGGATAGGTCGACACGTCATTGGCGTTGATGGCGACGAAGCCGATCCCGACTTCGGCCAATGCGCGTGCATCCGCGGCCATACGATCGATCACGCCCTTCACATAGGGGCAGTGATTGCAGATGAAGACGACGACCGTGCCCTTCGGCCCGGCGACGTCGGCGAGGCTGTAGGTCTTGCCGTCCGTGGCGGGCAGGCTGAAAGGCGGGGCGGGAATGCCGAGTTCGGCGGGCGGCGGGCTAATGGCCATCAACGTCCTCCTTCGAAAGACAATTTCGAGCGCGCTCGGGGGCGCTCGGGTTCCATGCGAAGGTGTGGCTCCGGTGCCCGCCTGTCAACGCCGAGAGGTAGCGTCAGTTGATGGGGACGACCTGCGGTTCCGCGTCGCCGACGTGAACGACGATGTCGACCATGCCCGCCGGCGGGTCGGCGATCTCGGTGGTGAACTGCGCCGAGACACCGGGATTGAGCGTCGTGCGCGATGGAAAGACCGTCAGCGTCTGCAGCGTACTGCCGTCGGCAGCGCGAAGGGCGAGCGTTACCTGTGGCACGGCGACTTGGCGTCCGGTCGGGTTGGCGATCGTCCCCTCGACGCTGAGACCAATCCAGCCGCGCGAATAAACGCGGACGACGCGTACATTCTCAGCGACGAGGCCCGCTGCGCCCGTCGGCAAGCCGATGGTCGTGTAGAGCTTGGAGAGCGAAGGGAAAGTGTCGACGATCGGCCCGCGCAGGGCCATGAGGCCAGCCGCGAGGGTGAGGATGGCCAATGCGGCCCACAGGGCGATCAACAGGCCTTTCGGCGTGCGCCAGCGCGGGCGATCGCGGGTGTAGGTAATCGGGCGATCGAAGCCGGGATAGAGGTCTATTATCTCGCCGTCGGCCCCGCCGCCCGGAACGGAACGGCGCGATGGCAGGATGATTTCGCCACGAATGGTCCTGGCGCTTGAGTCGCGATGTGTCATTACGGGCGTCCGATCGACTTCGGCGCACGCTAATCCGCATTTGTTAACGATTGGGAAACCAAGATTTCGGCGGTTTCGCGCTGACCTTTTCGTGGCCGGCTTGCTTGTCGGCGACACGCAATCGTAAACGAAGCCGACGACCCGCCGGCAAGTGGGTGGCGCCGCCACGGCGTGCCACCAATAAATGAGGCCTCGGCAATTGTTCCGTTTCGACAATGTCGGACTGCGCTACGGCACCGGCCCTGAGATTCTTCGGGATCTCAATTTCCGCGTCGAACCGCGTTCGTTCCAATATCTGACGGGCCCGTCCGGCGCGGGGAAGACCAGCCTCTTGCGCCTCTTCTTCCTGACGATCAGACCGTCGCGCGGCCTGATCTCCGTGTTCGGTCGCGATTCATCGACAATCCGGGCCAATGATTTGCCGCGTATCCGTCGGCGCATCGGTGTCGTCTTTCAGGATTTCCGGCTGCTCGACCATCTCACCACCTATGAGAATGTCGCCTTGGCTCTGCGCGTCGTCGGGAGGGCCGAGTCGCGCTATCGCGCCGATGTAGTCGAACTCCTCAATTGGGTCGGCCTCGGCGATCGCATCAACGCCTATCCGCCGGTGCTGTCGGGCGGCGAGAAGCAGCGCGCGGCGATCGCCCGCGCCGTCATCGGTCATCCCGGAGATTCTCCTGGCAGACGAGCCGACCGGCAATGTCGACCCGCCCATGGCGCGGCGCATCCTGCGTCTCTTCGTCGAGCTCAACCGACTCGGCACCTCGGTGGTGATCGCAACGCATGATACCGATCTGATGCAAAGGCATCCGGCGCGGACGATGGCGCTCGAAGACGGACGTCTCGAGATCCATGACTGACACGCCGATCAGAACCCCAGGGCTAAGGCTGCTACCGGGGCGAAGCCGTCGCCGCAGGTTTGCCGGGCCGGGGCCGATCGTGCCGGCGAACTCCATCGCCGGCAACGCGCTGATGACGGTGGTGGCGATCATGAGCTTCCTCGCCTGCATCACCGTCGGGCGCGGTGACGCTGGTGCAGGACGCGTCGCAGAACTGGCAATCCGATATCATGCGCGAGGTGACGATCCAGGTCGTGCCGCGCGATGGGGTCGACACCGACGCCGCCGTTCAGGAGGCGGCCGCGATCGCGCGCCAGACGCCCGGCGTGACCAGCGTTCAGACGCTGACGCAGGCGGAGAACACCGCGCTGCTCGAGCCCTGGCTCGGCACCGGCCTCGATATCGCCGACCTGCCGATCCCGCGCTTGATCGTGGTGCGGATCGACGATCGCAGCACGGTCGACCTGACCGGGCTGGCGACGGCCCTGGAGGATGTCGATGGCGCGACGCTCGACGACCATCGGGTGTGGACGGACAGGCTGCGCGCGATGGCGAATGTCTCGGTCGTCGTCGGCTTCGCCGTGCTGGCGCTGGTGTTCACGGCGACCGTGCTGTCGGTCGTCTTCGCAACGCGCGGCGCGATGACCGGCAATCAGCAGATCGTCTCGGTGCTGCATTTCATCGGCGCCGAAGACGGCTTCGTCGCCGGCGAGTTCCAGCGGCATTTCCTGTTGCTCGGCCTCAGGGGCGGCCTGACCGGCGCGGCGGCGGCGTCGATCCTCTTCGCCATCGTCAGCCTTGTGACGGCGGCAACGCGCTCGGTTCCGGAGGGGACGCAAGTGACGGCCTTGTTCGGCAGCCTGTCGGTTGGGCCGACGGCCTATTTCGGGGCGATCGGCGTTGCCTTCGCCATCGCGATCCTCACGGCGATCACGTCGCGGCTGACGGTGTTCCGCTACCTTGGGGCGGTGGAATGAGCGCAGGGCAAACGACGGCGGCGGAAGCCGCGGCGCGCGAACCGAACATGTTCTGGGTCGGCCTCCGATCGGCGATCTTCAACGTCGTCTTCTATCTGCACATGATCGCCGTCTTCGTCGTCGTGACGCCGGTCTATTTCTTCCTGCCGCAGCGGCTCAATATGGCCGTGGTGAGCAGCTGGGCGCGGCGGACGCTGTGGCTGCTGCGGGTGATCTGCGGCACCAAGGTCGAGTTTCGCGGCCGCGAAAACATCCCGGCCGACGGGCGCTACATCCTCGCCGGAAAGCATCAGTCGATCTGGGAAACATTCGCGCTGCTGGCCGTCGAGCCCAATCCGGGCGTCATCATCAAGCGCGAATTGCTGCGCGTGCCGATCTGGGGCTGGTGGGCCTGGAAGGCGGAGATGATCTACGTCACCCGCACCGCCGGCACCGCCGCGCTGAGGGAGATCGTCGCCGGCAGCCGAAAGGTTCTGGCCGAGGGCCGGCCGGTCTTCATCTTCCCGGAGGGGACCCGCCGGCCGCCGGGCGCGCCGCCCGAGTACAAATTTGGCGTCGTCCAGATGTACAAGGATCTGGACGTGCCGGTGCTGCCGGCCGCGCTCAATTCCGGCTTCTATTGGCCGCGGCGGAAGTTCCTGCGCTTCCCCGGCACGATCGTCGTGACCTTCCTGCCTCCGATCGAGCCGGGCCTTGCCCCGCGCGAATTCCTCACCAAGCTGACGCAGGACAGTCGAAGGCGAGTGCGATCGCCTGCTCCTGGAGGCCGACCGAGCCGATCCACGTCCGCCGTTCGGGCCTGAGGCCAACGAACGATTGGCGGCACTGCGAGGCGGCAACGGCTAGCCGGCACTTAGGGCTTGCGAATTCGCCGATGGCTGCCCGTTGTTCTATCTTTGTTCCATGGAGAATCGTGACACACTCACCGATGGCGGGACGCCGGAATTCGCCGATCGCTGCGGCCTTGGCGATCGTTATCGCTACTGGCTCGGAGCCTCCGGGCGGCGACATCTCTTCACCGCGGTCGACGCGAGCGAACTGCCGGATTTCAGCCAGGCCGTCGTCGTCCTGGCCCGACGCGACGTGACGGGCCGCTATGTCGGCGTCGACGTCGTCTGCCCCGGCGATCCGGGTGAACCGGCCTCGGCGGAGGTTGCCTCGCGATCGATCGCCGACCCGCTGCTTGCCGTGTTCGTCCATCTGCTGACAGGCAATCCCTCGGCGCGGCAACGCCTCGTCAGGGATTTGACCGGCGCCCGGCAACGTCTCGCCGCTTAGCGTCTCAGCGCAGGCGTTCGGCCAGCCATTCCAATTCCGGATCGCGTATGCCGAGCTTGAGCAGATGATCGGCCGTGTTCACGACATAGTCGCGATTGGGGCCGGAATGGCCGCGGCCCTGGCGGACGAGGTCGAGCGCCTCGGTGCGGGCGAGACTGCCGGCATATTGCGGATGACTGCGGTCGACGGTGTATAGGAGCGCCTTGATCGTCCCGCCCAGGCGGCCGGCGATGACCACAGGCCGATGGGTTTCTTGGTAGACGTCACTGTCCAATTCGCGCTTCCGTAGATAGCGGATCACCAATTCGCCTTTTTCCTCGGCCACACGGAAGGCGACGCCAAGGCAGGATCCGCCGCGGTCGAGACCGAGCACCAGGCCGGGTTTTGTGGGCGTTCCGCGATGGGTATGGGACAAGACGCACAAAGAGCGATGGGCGCCGAACAGCCTTGCCTGCACCGACTCCTCGAAAGCGAAGCCGGGCCGCCACATCAGCGAGCCGTAACCAAATACCCAGAGATCGCTCATAGGATGATTATGCGTTCTTTGAGCCGCGGAGTTGACGACCAATGGTAGTGCGGGCGCAAACATCCACCGCTGCGTCGACGGGCAGGCAGCGGCGGCGGCGTTCCGGCCTGCGTTTTCTGATGTCCATCGTCATCATCTTGGCGATCGCCTGGGTCGGATATTGGTACGTCGCCTACAACTTCGCCTCCCGCTACATCAGCACTGCGTCGGCGAGACGAGATCGGGATGCTGGCCTGCGGCGAAGTGCAACTCGGCGGCTTCCCGGTGCAGATCGCGCTCAACTGCAGGGACGCGTCGGTCCGCTCGGACAATGCGCGCGTGACCATCGGAGGCTTGGAGGCGAACGCGCCGCTTTATGATCCGGGCCGCATGGAGGCCAATCTCGACGGCCCGCTCGGCTACAGCGGCGTCAATCATACCATCGCGGCCGATTGGGCCAGTGCGAACGCCCGGGCGAAGGCGAGCCTCGGCGGTGTGAACCAGGCGGAGATCGCCCTTTCCGACCTCGGCATTCACGTTACCGACGCCGTCGACAACGCCGTATGGGCTGCAACGGCGGACGCCTGGGAGACCGCGATCCGGGCTGCAGATGGCGATGCCAACGCTTTCCATGTCGCGCTCTCCACCAGCAATCTCGTGGTCCAGTTGGGCAGTGATACCTATCCGGCGGTCTCCGGGACGGCGACGCTGACCGTCCTCAACAGCGGCAGTTCCATCGACCGCGCCCCAGCCTCGATCGCCGGCGACTGGCTGGCGGCGGGCGGCGCCTTTCATATCGACGATATGGTCCTGACCTCAGGCGACGTGGTCGCCGAATTCACCGGCCCGATGAATCTCGAAGTCGACGGAACGCTCTCGGGCGACGTCACGCTGCGCTACTATGGCAACGACCTGCCGGTCCTGATCCGGGCGATCTTCCCATGGGCGGCGGACAATGCGGATCTGATCGCGGAGGCGCTGCAGCGCCTGTCACGACCGATCCAGATGCGCGGTCAGGACGCGTATGAGGTGCAGCACCTCATACTCGACCATGGCGGGGTGAAGATCGGGCTCATTCCGATTCCGCTCGATATCCCGTCGATCGGCCCGCTGGATTACTTGCTGCCACCGGGCTAGCGCTTGGCGGGCTGCCGGCCGAAATCGGGCGAGGCGGTTTCCTGACCTGCCTCGATGATGCCGCGTCGGATGGCACGGGTGCGCGTGAATAGCGCTTCCAGCGCCTCGCCGTCGCCCCAGCGGATGGCCTTCTGCAGCGAGGCGAGGTCCTCGTTGAAGCGGCCGAGCATCTCCAGGACGGCTTCGCGATTGTTGAGGAAGACGTCGCGCCACATCACCGGATCGGATGCGGCGATGCGGGTGAAGTCGCGAAAACCGCCGGCGGCGAATTTCATCACTTCGGACTGCGTGACCGTCTCCAAATCGGCGGCGGTGCCGACGATGTTGTAGGCGATGAGGTGCGGCACATGGCTGGTGATCGCCAGAACGAGATCATGGTGCTGCGGCGTCATGATCTCGACATTGGCGCCGAGCGCCTGCCAGAAGGCCGTCATGCGTTCGATCGCTTCCGGATCGGTTCCGGGCGGCGGAGTCAGGATGCACCAGCGATCCTGAAACAGCTCGGCGAAGCCGGCGTCCGGGCCGGAATGCTCGGTGCCGGCCACCGGATGCGCGGGCACGAAATGAACGCCATCGGGCAGGAACGGCGCCATCTGCTCGATGACGGAGTTCTTCACCGAGCCGACATCGGAAACGATCGCCCCTGGCTTCAGCGAGGGCGCGATCGTCTCGGCGACGGCGCCGGATGCACCGACCGGAACGCAGAGGATGACGCAATCGGCGCCTTCGACCGCCTCGGCCGGGTCGGCATAGTAGCCGTCGCCGAGGCCGAGCTCCTTGGCGCGCGCGAGCGTCGCGGCGCTGCGGCTATGAATGGCGATGTGACCGGCGGCGCCGGTCTTGCGCGCGGCGAGCGCGATCGACGAGCCGATCAGGCCGATGCCGATCAGCGCCAGTCGCGGGAAGATCGGATCGGCCATCAGCTTGGCTCCTCCGCGAGGAACTCGGCGAGCGCCGCTACCGTGTCGTGGTTCGCCTCTTCGCTGCCGATCGTCATGCGCAGTGCGTTGGGCAGGCCATAGGCCTCCATGCGGCGGAGCACGATGCCCTTGCGCGAGAGGAAGGCGTCCGCGTCGGCGGCGCGTCGGCCGGGCTCGTCCGGGAAATGGATGAGCACGAAATTGGCGATGCTCGGCGTCACGGTGAGGCCGAGTTCGTCGATGGCGGCGCTGACCCGCGGCAGCCAGGTCTCATTGTGGTCGATGGCGCGTTCGAGATGGCTGAGATCGCCGAGCGCAGCGACGCCGGCCGCGATTGCGGGGCCCGACACGTTGAACGGGCCGCGGACGCGGTTGAGCGCGTCGATCACCGAAGCCGGGCCGGTGCACCAGCCGATACGGAGGCCGGCCAGGCCATAGATCTTCGACATCGTCCGCGTCATGACGACGTTGCCGCGCGCGCGCCGCGAGGTCGAGGCCGCTGTCATAGTCGTTGCGGCGGACATATTCGGCGTAGGCGGCGTCGAGCACGAGCAGCACGTTCTCCGGCAGATGGGCGTGCAGGCGCGCGATCTCGCTCTCCGGCAGATAGGTGCCGGTCGGGTTGTTCGGATTGGCGATGAAGACAAGCTTCGTGCGCGGGCTGACCGCGTCGAGGATGGCGTCGACATCCGGTCGTCAAATCCGTCTCGGGCGCTACGATCGGCAGGCCGCCGGCCGCGAGCGTCGCGATCTTGTAGACGAGGAAGCCGTGCGCGGAGTGGATCGCCTCGTCGCCCGGCCCAAGATAGGCCTGGGCGAGGAGATTGAGGATTTCGTCGGAACCGGCGCCGCAGACGATGCGGGCCGGGATCGACGCCGTAGCGCGCACCGATGGCCTCGCGCAGTAGCGGTCGAGCTGCCGTCGGGGTAGAGGTCGAGCGCTTCGGACGGCCTTGAGATAGGCTTCGACCGCGGCCGGGCTCGGGCCGAGTGGCGTCTCATTCGACGACAGCTTGTGCTGCGTCGGACCGGTGCCGGCCTTCGAGCGTCCGGGAACATAGGGGTCGATATCGAGGATGCCCGGACGCGGCTGCGGTGTTTTCGCTGGGGTCGTCATTGTCCGCCCCCTTGTGTACGGCGCCCGGTAGCAGATCGCCGGAATTGGACAGCGACTGGCCGACGGCGATCCCACCGACTTCTGCGACGCCGCCAAGCTGCGTCGCGCACCATTTCGGCGTCGGCGCGGTTCATGGCAACGAGGATGTCGCGGCCGCCTTCGGTGGGGCATTCGGCGATGATGGCGGCGCCGGCTATCGGCGTGCCGAGAGCGCGGGTGTCCGAGGCGGCGAGGGCGACGAGATCGGAAGGGGTTGGTTCCGTGAGGAGGGGAGAGATGATCGCCGCCGGTGTGTCGGCCGCCGGTCTCTCGCCGGCGATGAATGGCCAGAGCGCCATCAGGCGCGGCCCGTTGGAGGCGGACAAGCGTCGCCACCAGGGCGAGGCGGCAATGCCGTCGCCGAGCGGGATCAGACCGAGGTCGTTGCCAGTCGCGGCCACGGTTTCGATCACCTGCTCCGGGCCGTCCGCCGGCACCAAGTCGACCGAGAAGCCGAAGGCGAAGCGAGCAAGATCGCGCATCGCTGCGGCGTCCGCGCCGAAGTCGACGACGACGCGGAAGGGAGCCTGCATGAAGGTGAAGGTCGAGATGATCTCGCGCCACAAATGCTCGACTGTCGCGAGCGGCAGATTGCCGGTGTGACGCTCGACGAGGCGGCGCATCATCTCGGCCTCGCGCTGCGGCCGGAAGGCGACGCCGCTCTCGCTCGTGCCCTTGGCGGCGATGAGAGCGTCGATCACCGAACTGCGCTCAATCAACAGCTCGTGCATCGCCTCGTCGATGGAATCGATGCGGGCGCGCAAGGCGCTGAGGGTCTGGGCGGCGTTAGCGTCAGCCATGATGGTCAAGTCGCGCGGTGCGGTAACGGGCGGCTCAAGGGGCCGCCGAGAGGGGGCAGTCATAGGCAAGGGACCTTGCTAAATCAAAGAAAACATTGACTGCCCGGAGGTCGGCCCCTACCTATCCGGCCACTTCAGGAAAAGCCGCGCATCGACCTATGGCCAGCCAATCGTCTCCGGCAGGGGCCGGAAAGAACCTTCACGTGGAGGTTGCTCGGGCTCGGCAGGAGGCCGATCAGCCATCGAGCCCTGTTGTCCGCTTCGGTCCCGATGACCCGTTGGAGCTCGATTCAGGCGCTCGAATCGACGAATCTCCAGGTCGCCTACCAGACCTATGGCACGCTTAACGAAGACCGCAGCAACGTCGTCGTCATCTGCCATGCCCTCACCGGCGACCAGTATGTCGCCAATGAGCATCCGCTGACGGGCAAGCCCGGCTGGTGGTACCGCATGGTCGGGCCTGGCAAGCCGATCGACACGGACCGCTATTTCGTCATCTGCCCCAATGTCCTTGGCGGCTGCATGGGGACGACGGGGCCGGCCTCGACCAACCCGGCGACGGGCGAACCCTACGGCCTCGACCTGCCTGTTGTGACGATCGGCGACATGGTGCGGGCGCAGGTGAGGCTGCTCGATCATCTCGGCATCGACCAGGCGCTGGCCGTGGTCGGCGGCTCGATGGGCGGCATGCAGGTGCTGCAATGGGCGGCGGCCTATCCGGAGCGCGTCTTCAGCGCCATTCCGATCGCCTGCGGTGCGCGCCATACCTCGCAGAACATCGCGTTTCACGAGGTCGGGCGCCAGGCGATCATGGCCGATCCGGACTGGCGTGGCGGCAAATATCTCGAGCGAGGACGCGCGTCCGCGGAAGGGGCTCGCCGTGGCGCGCATGGCGGCGCACATCACCTATATGTCGGACAAGTCGCTGCACGCCCGTTTCGGGCGGCAATTGCAGGACCGCGAGAAGCCGACTTTCGGGTTCGACGCCGATTTCCAGATCGAGTCCTATCTTCGGCATCAGGGCGTCACCTTCGTCGAGCGCTTCGACGCCAATTCGTATCTGTATGTGACGCGGGCGATGGATTATTTCGACCTCGCCGAGGCGCATGGCGGGCGGCTGGCAGACGCGTTCAAGAACTCGAAATCGCGCTTCTGCGTGGTGTCATTCACATCGGACTGGCTCTTCCCGACGGAGGAGAACCGGGCGATCGTGCGCGCGCTCATAACGTCGGGTGCCTCGGTGAGCTTCGTCGAGATCGAGACCGATGGCGGCCATGACGCCTTCCTTCTCGACGAGCCGGAGCTCTTCGCTACCGTCGATGGTTTTCTGAAATCCGCCGCCGAAGCGCGGGGTGTGGCGTGATGGAAGCCGACGGCAGCAATTTGCCGATCTCGGTTCGGCCCGATCTGGCCCTCATCAGCGAGCTCATCTCGCCTGGCGCCAAGGTGCTCGACATCGGCTGCGGCGACGGCTCGCTCTTGAAGTTCCTCGAGACGACCAAGGGCGTCGACGCGCGCGGCATCGAGATCAGCCAGAAGGGCGTCAATGAGTGCGTCGCCCGTGGCCTGTCGGTGATCCAGGGGAACGCCGACACCGACCTCGTCCACTACCCCGACGACGCCTTCGATTTCGTCATCCTCAGCCAGACATTGCAGGCGACCTATCATCCGCGACAGGTGCTGGAGCAGATGATGCGGATCGGCACCCGCGCGGTCGTGTCATTCCCGAATTTCGCGCATTGGCGGGTGCGCGTCGCGCTCGGCTTCGGCGGACGGATGCCGGTGACGCGGCAGTTGCCCCATTCCTGGTACGACACGCCGAACATCCACTTCTTCACGCTTCGCGATTTCGTCGACCTTTGCGGCGAGATGCACGTCACCATCGAGCAGTCGCTGGCGCTCAACCGGCACGGACGCAAGATTCCGTTCCGCGGGCCGTGGTGGGTGTGGAATTTGTTCGGCGCGCAGGCGGTGTTCCTGCTGCACCATTAGTCTTCGCTGTGCCGACCCAGGCCCGCCGTTGGCGCGAGCGCTGGGCTGAGCACGGGCCGCGTCACTCGCTCGCGTTCGCGGGCAACGCGTTCGACGCGCTGCTGCACGAGCTTCGTCGATTCCACGATGAGCACGCCGGAGAAGCCCGACCAAAGGCGCGTGCCGATGCGCTCCCAGGAATTGCCGCTGCGCAGGATCAAGCTATTGCGGATCGGTGGCATCGCAAGGGCCGTCGCCCAGCTGTTCGGCGTGAACATCGTCTCGCGCAGCAACTCGGCGAGCTGAGAGCGGCTGAAGGGCCGGCCATGGCCGAAGGGGGTGCGCTCCAGGCGTGCCCACATTCCGGTGCGATTGGGGACGACAATCAGGAGGCGGCCGTTGGGAACGAGAACGCGCCAGGCCTCTCGCAGAAGCTCCGCGGCATTGTCGGCATGTTCGAGGCAATGGACGGCCAGGACGCGATCGATCGAACCGCCTTCGAGCGGGAACATATCCTCGCGTACCAACGCGGCCGCGTTTGGGGCGTCATGAGGCCAGGCGACGACGCCCTGCGCCGCCGGCATGAAGGCGAGCCGGCGTTCGGCGTCGGAAATCAGCGGGAGATAGGGGGTGGCGTAGCCGAGGCCGAGCACGCGGTCATTGGCGGCGCTCGGCCATAGGCGGTGGATGCGCTGGCCGATGTGCCGGCTGACGATCTGCCCCAGCCGCTTGGTGTAGAAGGACTTCAAATCGACGACGTCGAGATGCATGCTGCCATTATAGCACAGCCCAGGCGTCCTTGGCCGCCCCGCGCCCGCTAGATTGCCGAGGACTTAATGCCCCTCATCGTCGCCCCTTTCATCTGTCGTAGCGACAATTACGGCGTTCTCGTCCACGACGAATCATCCGGCGAGACGGCGGCGATCGATGCGCCCGACGCCCGCGCCATCCACCAGCGCCTCGCCGAACGGGGCTGGTCACTCGATTTCATCTTCGTCACGCATCATCATGGCGACCACGTTGCCGGCAATCTGGCGCTCAAGGAGGCATTCGGCTGCACCATCATCGGTCCGGCGAAGGAAGCCGGCGATATCCCCGGGATCGACCGAACGGTCGCTGGGGGCGACGTTGTCGAACTCGGCCATGCCCGCTTCGAAGTGATTGAAACGCCTGGGCATACGGCCGGCCACATCGCCTATTGGTGCAAGGAGGAGGCGCTGGCCTTTGTCGGCGACACGCTATTCTCGCTGGGCTGCGGCCGGCTGTTCGAAGGCACGGCGGAAACGATGTGGCAATCCTTGACGAAGCTGGCGCAGCTGCCGCGCGAGACGAGCATCTATTGCGGCCATGAATATACGGAGGCCAATGCACGCTTCGCTCTCACCATCGAGCCGAACAACCTCGATCTCGAGGCGCGCGCCGAGGAGGTCTCGCGTCTGCGCGCGGCCGGCCAGATGACGCTGCCGACGACGATCGGGCAGGAACTCGCCACCAACCCGTTCCTGCGTGCCGATCGGCGTCGCCTCAGGACCGCAATCGGTATGAAGGATGCGCCCGCTGAGGAGGTGTTCGCCGAGCTTCGCCGCCGCAAGGATGCGTTCTGATGGCCGCTATTGACCGCCTGTCAGCCGACGAAGTCATTGCCGCACTCTCGCTCGAGCCGCATCCGGAGGGGGGCCATTTTCGCGAAACCTTTCGCGACGCCGACGGTTCTGGGAGCCGCGCCTATTCGACAGCGATCCTCTACCTCCTCGCTGAGAGTGAGTTCTCGCACTGGCATCGCGTTATCGACGCGGCCGAACTCTGGCATTTCCACGCCGGAGCGCCTCTTGCCCTCTCCATCGCCGAGCCGGACGGACCGAAGATCGATCTTGTCCTAGGAGCCGATCTCATCGCCGGTGAACGGCCACAGGCGATTGTGCCAAAGCGGCACTGGCAATCGGCCAGAAGCCGCGGAGCCTGGAGCCTCGTGGGCTGCACGGTGGCCCCAGGGTTCACTTTCGAGAGCTTCGAAATGGCGCCCGCGGGCTGGCAGCCGTCTGGCCACCAAAGGTGAGCGACGATCTCGTCATTGGTGCATTGTAAAGGCTGTACCCGCGAAAGTGTTGATTCTTGTTGGTATCCGGGCAGTTTCGCAGTTTCGTTGCAAAAGCGGCTCATTTTGAGGTGGTGGAATCGGCAAACTGGCCCAAATGCGATATCTTCCGTGTTGAGGGGAGTGGATCTCAGGGTCCAAGAGAGACGAGCGAGCCGTGAGGCAACGGGCGAGGACGCCCGTCGCGGTCGGGTAGAGTAATGGTTCAGACCATCAAAAGCGTTCTGCTTTTCGACTATGACAGTCTTCACCGGAGCTTGAGCGAGCGTGCGCCGGGCGTTGAGGATTTGCTCGGTGCTCGAGCCGGCATTTGGCTGGAGGCGATCGAGAGCGGCGGCATCATCCAGGCCACCCATGTCGAGGCCGGCACCCGCCGCCGCTTCCAGGTCAAACGATGCTACGCCGACCCCAAGCTGCTGGGTAAGAACCGCGGCTGGCTGACCGCCAACGGCGTTCAGGTCGTCGATTGCACGCCGTCGGTTGGGCTCGATCGCGGCGCCGCCAACATCCACATGACGCTCGATGCGCTCGACGCTGCCGAGTCTGAGCCCGATGAAATCATCATCCTGTCGGCCGATACCGATCTGACGCCACTCCTGTTCCGCCTCAAGGCGCTCAATCAGCGCGTGGTCATTCTTGTTTCCGAGGCGACGGCCGTTTCCTACAAGACCTTCGCCGACGGCGTCATCGACGAGGCCAATCTGATCGATCTGCTCGGTCAGCCGGCGGAGCGCTCGGCGAGCGCCGACGAAGGGTCGATCCCGCGGCCGCCGCGCATGTCGGCCGCCAAGGCAGCGCCCCGTCCGGCGCCCTCAAGGGCAGCGCCGGCTCCCGCCGGCCCAAGGCGCACCGAACTTCGCGAGGAGAAGGGCTGAGGCAGGCCCGGCGCGGGCCTCGCTTGATCGCGAAACGCTGGCCATTCTCGTCCGCCGCATCCATCAGGCGACGAATGTGCCGCTGTTCTCGCCGCGGGCATTCGCCGAACTCTTCCGCATTCTGTCGCAGGACGTTGCCGAGAACGGCTACAAATTCCCGTCCACGACGGACAATGTGACGGCGAAGATGGTCAAGCTGGGCCGCAACGTCACCAAGCGCCAGATTGGCTTCGTCATCAAAGGCCTTGCCCTCCGCGGTCACGTATTCGGTACGGACGACACGCCCGAGCGGCTGGCCGAGGCCTTCTACGAACAGGTGCTGTACCTGGTCGAGAACGCAAAGCTGGAGATGTCAGACGTCGAGCGTGGTTTGGTGCAGGCCTGGATCGTAGGCTTGCGGCCGGAAGCAGGCGCGCCGTCGTCACGCCGCGAGGAGCCGCGCGTGTTGCGGCCCCGCGCGCAGGCGACGGAGGCTCGCCCGGAAGGGCGCGAAGAGCCGGCGCCAGAATCGCGGTTCCGTATGCGGCCTGAATCCAGACCCGCTGCGGCCGCGCGTCGCCCAGCGGTCGAGGCCGAGCCGCAACCCAATCGTGCCGCAAGCAGCAGGCCCGAGCCGATGCGGGCGGCGCCACGACCGAGTCGGGTGGTCGACGAACCGCAGCAGCGGCCGCTTGGCGGTGGAGAATCGGATCTAGCGCGCCGGGTTGCCCGCAATGGCGGGAGCATGCCGCCGCGGACGCGGTCGCAGCCTCCTCCCGATCTCGATGCCAAGCGCGAGGCGGAACTGGAGGACTCGATCCTGTCGGCGATCGCCGACGCGGTTGACGTGCTGGCGGACGATGTCCCGCCTGAGCCCGTCGAAAGGGCGCGGCCCTCTCGGGGGAGAGCTTCAATTGCGCCCGACGTTGAGCCGCCGCCGGATGATCTTGGCGCGGACGAAGACGAGGACTGACGAGATCGGCGACGAGATCCAGCGGATCCTGGCGTCCTACAATGAAGGCCGCTGAGCCTTCCTAGGCGCTCTGCTCGCGATTCGAGGAAGTCCTCGATGCTCGCGGCGGCGATGTCGCGGGCGATGAATGCCTCGCCGATGCCGCGCATCAGGATGAAGTTGAGGCTGCCGCGCGAAACCTTCTTGTCCTGGGCAATCAGCTGCATCAGCTGCGCCGTCGGGAGTCGGCCTCCCGGTATTTGGCTGAGCCTGGTGGGCAGGCCGACGGCTTCGAAATGGCTGCGCACGCGCTCGGGGACGTCGGCCGCGCAGAGGTTCCGCTCATGGGAATATTTCGCGGCCATCACCATGCCGATGGCGATCGCCTCGCCATGGATCAGCCGGTCCGAATAGCCGGTGGCGGCCTCGAGCGCGTGCCCGAAAGTGTGGCCGAGATTGAGCAGCGCCCGCTCGCCCGCCTCGCGTTCATCGGCGGCGACGACGGCGGCCTTGGCGGCGCAGCTGACGGCGATCGCCCTTTGGCGTGCGGGGCCGCCGGCGAACACCTCCGGCCAGCTGTTCTCAAGCCAGGCGAAGAACTCGGCATTGTTGATGAGGCCGTATTTGGCGACTTCGGCGTAGCCAGCGCGGAAGTGGCGTTCGGATAGTGTGTCGAGGACCGTCGTGTCGGCGATCACGAGTTGCGGCTGAAGGAACAGGCCGACGAGGTTCTTGCCGCGCTCGGTATTGATGCCGGTCTTGCCGCCGACGGAGGAATCGACCTGCGCCAGCAGGCTCGTCGGCACCTGCACCATATGCATGCCACGGCGGACGATGCCGGCAGCAAAGCCGGCAAGATCGCCGACGACGCCGCCACCCAGGGCGACGACAACGTCGCCGCGCTCGAGCCGTGCACCGAGGATGGAATCGACGACGCGCTCCAGAACCGGGAAACTCTTCGACTGTTCTCCCGGCTCGATAATGGCGCTGACGGCGGGGAGACCCGCCTCGGCGAGGCTGTGAACCAGGGAATCGAGATGATGAGCGGCAACATTCTCGTCGGAAACGATCATCGCCCGCGCGCCCGGCAACAGGCGAGCGATCTCTCTCCCGGCGTCGTGCAATGAGGCCGCGCGCCGATCAGGATGTCATAGGAGCGGGGCCCGAGCTCGACGCGAACGGTCTCGCGGCTGTCGGTCGAAGCGGCCGTCTCGGCCGCCATCGTCGTCATTGCTGAACGGCGCTCCTGCGCCGGGTGCTCGTCGAGATAGCGATCGAGAGCGTGCAGCAGTTCCTCGATGACGATGTCGTGCGACACCTCCCGCGAGTGAATGTGGATCGGGGCCTCGGCGTAGAGCGGATAGCGCTCGTCGACCAGCCGTCGCATGGTCCCTTCCGGGTCCGGGCCCTTCAGCAGCGGCCGGTTCGAGCGGCGCTTGACCCGGGCGAGGAGCACGTCGAGATCGGCCTTCAGCCACACGGCGATACCCGAGTCACAGATCGTCTTCCGCGTGTCGGGGTCGACGAAGGCGCCACCGCCGGTCGCAACCACGGCCGGGCCATCGCCCATCAATCGCTGGATGACGCGGCGCTCGCCAGAGCGGAAATAGTCTTCGCCATATTGCTCGAAGATCTCTTCGATCGTGGCGTTTGCGGCCGTTTCGATTTCCGAATCGGCATCCTTGAAGGGCACGCCGAGGCGGACTGCGAGGCGCTTGCCGATCGAGCTCTTGCCAGCGCCCATCATGCCGACCAGCACAATCGGGCGGCTCGCCTAGCCTTGCAAGCAAGGCACTAGGCCGGGGAGGCGGCGTCGAGCCGACCGGTCGGGCAATGTTCTCTGAACTCACAGTGAGGCGGTATTGGACGCCAGAGGCGGGCGCGTCAAGGCGGCTGTACCGATCGTCGGCTGCGCTGCTACATTCGCCCGACCAGCAACAATGGACCGCGGCGGCGGCCTTCCGGGGCCGCTTGCGGTGCGGATAGATGCCGACCCTCATCCGGCTAACAGTTGCCTTGATCGCGATCGTCATTGTTGGTGGCGCCGGCATTTGGGCGCTGGCGACCTTCGTGCAACCGACGCAACGGGAAATCGTGATCCCTGTGCCGATCGAACGGCCGGGAGCCTGATGACACGCCGGGACTTGAGCTCAGGTCGAGGCCTTCCTGGAGATGATGAGTGCCGAGCGGGGGGCGTCGGCCAACACGCTCGCCGGCTATGAACGCGACCTTGTCGATTTCGCCGACTTCCTTTCCGGCGGTGGCGAGCGCCTCACGACGGCACAGCCGGAGGCAATTCGAGGTTATCTCGTCGATCTCAACCGGCGCGGCTACGCGGCGCGATCGGTGGCGCGGCGCCTGTCGGCGATCCGGCAGTTCTACAAGTTCCTTTTCACCGACGGCATTCGCAGCGACGACCCGACCGGCACGATCGACGGACCGCGACAGGGGCGAGCGATCCCCAAAGTCCTGAGCGAGGCCGAAGTCGACCGGATGCTGCAGAGGGCAACCCTGGAGGTCAGCGAGGCGGAAGGCCCAGCCGCGAAGCTGGCAGCGCTGCGGATGCAGGCGCTGGTGGAACTCCTCTATGCGAGCGGGCTCCGCGTCTCGGAACTCGTCGGCCTGCCGATGCGCGCTCTGGCCGGCGATCGCCGCATCATCACAGTCGTCGGCAAGGGCCGGCGGGAGCGCATCGTGCCCCTGACGCAAGCGGCCCGGAGCGCCGTGACGGCCTATGTCGCCGAACGGAAGAAGGCAGGCGGCGTCGATGGTCCGTTTCTCTTCCCGGCTTCAGGCGAGGAGAGACACCTGAACCGGCAGGTTTTCGGCCGCGACCTCAAAGGCCTGGCCGCTCGCGCCGGCATCGCTTCGGCAAAGGTTTCGCCGCATGTCCTGCGCCATGCCTTTGCCAGCCATCTGTTGCAGAACGGCGCCGATCTCCGGTCCGTTCAGCAACTGCTCGGCCACGCCGATATCTCGACGACGCAGATTTACACCCACATCCTGGAAGAGCGGTTGAGGCGGTTGGTCGTTGACCATCATCCATTGTCGAAAGGCGCTGAGAAAGGCCTTCCGGCGGGCCGCGGAAAGCCCAGGCGACCTTGACACTTAGTGGGGCGAAAGCCAGTCTGCGAGCCCTTTCCAGCACCATGGCGTCGACACCTCGGCGAGGATTTTTATGAGGACATATCTCGACTTCGAGAAACCGGTCGCCGACCTGCAGGGCAAGGTGCAGGAGCTGCGGTCGCTCGGCACCGACAATGATGCGATCACGGTCGAGGACGAGATTGGCCGCATGGAAGCGCGCGCCAACCAGGCCCTCACCGAAATCTACGCCAAGCTGACGCCATGGCAGAAGACGCAGGTCGCGCGCCATCCCGATCGGCCCCATGTCGTCGACTATGTCAAAGACCTGATCGATGAGTTCACGCCGCTCGCCGGTGACCGCAAATTCGGTGAGGACCAGGCGATGGTAGCCGGCATCGGCCGGTTCCGCGGCCGCTCCGTCGCCATTCTCGGCCAGGAGAAGGGCAGCGACACCGAGAGCCGCATACGGCACAATTTCGGCATGCCGCGGCCTGAAGGCTATCGCAAGGCCGTGCGCATCATGGAACTCGCCAACCGCTTCGGCCTGCCGCTGATCTCGCTTGTCGACACGTCAGGCGCCTATCCGGGGATCGGCGCCGAGGAGCGCGGGCAGGCCGAGGCCATCGCCCGATCAATTGACGAGTGCCTCGCATTGACGGTGCCGAATGTCGCCGTGGTGATCGGCGAGGGTGGCTCGGGCGGCGCCATCGCCATTGCCGTTGCCAACCGCGTGATGATGCTGGAGCACGCGATCTACTCCGTCATCTCGCCCGAGGGTGCGGCGTCGATCCTGTGGCATGATTCAAGCCGCGCGCAGGACGCGGCGACGAACATGAAAATCACGGCGCAGGACCTCCTCAGGCTCGGCGTCATCGACGAGATCATCGGCGAGCCGGTCGGCGGTGCGCATCGCTCGCCCGAAGAGACGATCGAATCGACAGGCGCGGCGATCGCTGCGGCGCTGGCGAGCTTCGACGGCATGTCGCCGGAAGACATCCGTGAGCATCGCCGGGCAAAATACCTCGCCATCGGCACCGTTCTCTGACCGCCCGCCAAAGCTAACGATGCGTTAACGCAGCTGCTGCAATAGTCCCCAAAGCGCCGAACTGGCGCGGTTCCGCGGGATTGTTTGGCAGGATTTCGTTGCGTTCGTCGTCGCTTGATCTGATCGCTCGTGTGGCCGTGCTGCTGAGCGCGCTGCTGCTGGCCGCCTGCCAGTTTGGACCGACGACGCCGGACATGGCGCCGATCCCGCGCGACGTCATCAACAAGATCTCCGACATCGGCTCGACGCCAGCGTCGCCGATCTACGTTCGCATCTTCAAGGAAGAGTCCGAGTTCGAGGTATGGAAGCGCGTTCCGGATGGGACATATGCGCTCCTGGAGACCTATCCAGTCTGCACATGGTCGGGTGTCCTCGGACCGAAAATCGAGGAAGGCGATAGGCAGGCGCCGGAGGGGTTCTACGCCGTGGCGCCGGCGCAGATGAACCCGAACTCGATTGCCTATCTGTCGTTTAATCTCGGCTATCCCAATGCCTATGACGCAGCGATGGACCGCACTGGCTCCAATCTCATGGTGCATGGCGGCTGCTCGTCCGCCGGCTGCTACGCGTTGACCGACGACGTGGTGCAGATCGTCTACGCCTTGGCGCGTGAGGCGTTTCGCGGGGGGCAGCGCTCCTTCCAGGTCGATGCGTTCCCGTTCCGCATGACACCGGAGAATCTTGCCCGGCACGCCGACAATCCGAACATGGACTTCTGGATGATGCTGAAGGACGGCTACGACCATTTCGAAGTCACGCACCGTGTGCCCGACGTTTCCGTCTGCGACTACCACTATGTCTTCGACGCCGCGCCTGACGGCGAAGGCGCGTTCGAGCCGACCGAGCCTTGTCCGGACTATACGATCCCGGACGATATCCTGACGCCGTTGGTGGCCAAGCAGGAGGCGGATGCCGAGGCCTATCGTGTCGCGCTGGAGGCGATCCAGGCTGAACGAGCGACGGCAATCGACAACACGCTCGTCGGTGCTGTTACACCATAGGCGCGCAGGTCATACCAACTCGCCAAGGTATGGTAGTAGCGGGCGATGAGAATCGCTGTGCTGGGTGCCGGAATTCAGGGGTGCTGCGCCGCTTTGGAGCTGGCGGGGCGCGGCTTTGACGTCGACCTTTTCGACCGGGAGGCCATGCCGCTCCAGCAAGCGAGCGTCCAGAATGAAGGCAAGATCCACCTAGGCTTCGTCTTCGCCAAGGATGCCAGCCGGGGCACGGCGCGGCTGATGATGAATGGCGCCCTACAGTTCCGGCGCCTGCTGGCGCGACATGTTCCGGCCGAAGCCTTCGCCACGGCGGCGCCATTCGATTATGTCGTGATGAGCGACAGCATGCTCACGGTCGATGAGGTGGCGGATCACTTCACTGCCGTGGAGGAGATCTATCGCGAGCTCCGCGCTGCCGATCCCGAGGTCGACTATCTTGGTCGCCGGCCGGATGTCCTGTCGTCTCCCTTACCCCTGTCCAGCATCGACGGTCTGATGCATCCCGGTTTGGGCGTCGCCGCCTATCGTACCGAGGAATTGGCGATTGAAGTGAACGTACTTGCTGCTGCCCTTTCCGCCGCCGCAGCCGCACATCCTTCCATCCGCTTCCGGGGAGGGCACCTGATCCAGGCGGTCGAAAGGGCGGAGGCAGGGTTTGTCGTCAAAGGCGCCACCGGAGATCGGACCTGGGCGGAACGCTTTCCGCAGGTCGTGAACGCGCTTTGGGAAAGCCGCCTGGCCATCGACGCGAGTGTTGGTATTCCGCTCCCTGCCAGATGGAACTACCGGCTGAAACTCCGCATCCTGTGCGAGTTCGATCACTTCCCCCGCGCCGATCGATCCTTCACCATGGTCCTCGGCCCGTATGGCGACATCGTGCATTATGGGGACGGAACCACCTATGTGACCTGGTATCCCGTCAGCCTCAAAGGATGGAGCACCGATCTGTTGCCGCCAGTGGCCTGGGACAAGTTCGTGCGGCGTCAATTCAGTCGCGATGAGGAGCTGGCTCTGGCGCGGGAAATGATTGCCGTCGCGGCGCGGGACTGGATACCGGCGCTTGCCGAGGCGAAGATTATTGACCTCGGTGGCGGGATCATCGTCGGCGATGGCGAGCTCGACATCGGCCACAATGACAGCGCGCTGCATCGGCGCACCGAGACGGGCGTGTTCTCGGTCGGCGGCTATCACAGCGTCAGCACCGGCAAATACACCACGGCGCCGATGTTCGCGGCGATCGCCGCCGATCGCGTTCTTGCCGCAGCGTCTGGAGGGTGAAGGGTGCCTCGCATTACGGTCTGCATCCCGGCCTATCGATCGGGCGCGAAGATTGCGGAGACGCTGCAGTCCGTGCGGGACCAGACGTTCACCGATTTCATCGTCAAGATCGCCGTGGAACCGACCGGTGAAGGTGACATCGACGCCGATGTCGAGCGCGATTTCGCGTCGGACCCGCGGTTCCGTTTCTACCGCAACCGTTCGCTGCTTGGCTGGGCCGGCAATATCGATCGCCTCATGTCGGGGGTGGAGACGGAGTTCTTCGCCATCCTGCCGCATGACGACATGTGGTACCCGGCGTTTCTGAGCGAGACGCTCGATGCGTTGGAACGGGAGCCGGACGCCTCTGTTGCCTTTAGCGATATTGAGCGCATCGGCGGCGTCGGCGGCTCGCGGCAACTTGACCTCGACAACAGTTCGATCGGTGGGCAGCTGTTTTCCTTCTATCTCGGCACCGCGAGTGCCACGCCATGGCGTGGATTGACGCGGCGAAGTGTGCTGGCGACGAACGCCGTCAACTTTCCCGACAATCCGTTTCGCGGCTATGGCGCGGAATCGGAATGGGCGCAGTATCTGCTTGCTCGAGGCATCGCCTTGCGCGTGCCGCGAGAGCTCTATCGCAAGCGAGACTACGAACGCGACTATCCCTCCGTGTCACGGGGATGGGTCAACGATTTCTCACGCGAGGAAAAGGAAGCCGCTTCTGAACTTCATCGCGAGCGGATGTTGGCCGGCATACCCCCAAGCCTCCCGAAGAGCGTTGGGCGGGAGGCGGTGGTGCTCGCCTGCGAGGTGGCGATGCTGCGGCGAGCATGGGGGCTTGGCAGACTGCCGCTTACCGGGCTTCGGCGCGAAAGGGCGCAGATGGTTCGCGCCGCGGCCGAGAAGCTCAGGCCGCGGCCACAGCGCTACGTTCTTCGCTATCTCGATCGGGTCGTCAGGAAGATCGAATTGGGTTCGATTCCTGAACCAGTTGACCGTGGCAGTGCTTGAACTTCTTGCCTGATCCGCAAGGGCAGGGCGCGTTGCGCGGGACCTTGCCCCAGGTCGAAGGATCGTTGGCGTCGAAGGCCGCCTTGGGCGCCGGCGCGGCGGCGCGTTTCGGCATCGTCATCGTGCCGTTGCCGGCGCGTTGCGGCGCCAAGCTCGGCGCGTCGGCAACCTCGTTCTCGCCGGTGAACGGGTCGATATGCGTCTCTTCGATCTGCCTGACGTTGCCTTCCGGCGGCAGTTCCGGCGGCTTCAAGACGATCTCGACCCGCGACAGCTGAGCGGTAACGGCGCGACGAAGGCTGGCCAGCATTGCCTGGAACAGCTCGAAGGCCTCGGTCTTGTATTCGTTCAGCGGATCGCGCTGGGCATAGCCACGGAAGCCGACGACCTGGCGCAGATGATCGAGCGTCACGAGGTGCTCGCGCCAGACCTGATCGAGCGTCTGCAGGAGGATCGCCTTTTCGAGCCGGCGCATGATGTCGGGCGTCACCTGGGCGACCCGCGCGGCGGCCTTCTCGTCAGCGGCCTTGATGAGGCGCTCCTCAACTTCCTCGTCGGCTATGCCGTCTTCTTTGGCCCATTCCTCGACCGGCAGGTCGAGGTTGAGAACCTTCTTCACCTCTTCGGCGAGCCCGGCCGTATCCCATTGTTCAGGATAGGCGCGCTCGGGAATGTGCGTCGCCACCATGTCGCCGATGACGCCATGGCGCATGTCGACGATGGTCTCGCTGACATTCTCGTCCGACATCAGCTCGATGCGCTGCTCGAACACGACCTTGCGCTGGTCGTTCATGACGTCGTCGTATTTCAGCAGGTTCTTGCGGATGTCGAAGTGGCGCGCCTCGACCTTCTGCTGCGCCTTCTCCAAGGCCCGGTTGATCCAGGGGTGGATGATTGCTTCGCCTTCCTTGAGGCCGAGCTTCTGCAGCACGCCGTCCATGCGCTCGAGGACGAAGATGCGCATCAGATCGTCCTGCAGCGACAGGAAGAAATGCGAATGGCCCGGGTCGCCCTGACGTCCCGACCGGCCGCGCAGCTGGTTGTCGATGCGGCGGCTTTCGTGACGCTCTGTGGCGATGACGTAGAGGCCGCCGGCCGCCAGCGCCTGCTCCTTGCGCTCGGCGACTTCGGCGCGGATCGCTTGTTCCTTGGCGGTGCGTTCCGGACCTTCCGGCATGTCGTCCGAGTTCGTGCTCGATGCGCATGTCGGCGTTGCCACCGAGCTGAATGTCGGTGCCGCGACCGGCCATGTTGGTGGCGATCGTAACGGTACCGGGGACACCGGCCTGGGAGATGATGAAGGCTTCCTGCTCGTGATAGCGCGCGTTCAGCACCTGGTGCTTGATCTTCTCCTTCTTCAGCATTTCGGAGAGGAGTTCCGATTTCTCGATCGACGTCGTGCCGACGAGAACCGGCTGGCCGCGCTTCTGGCAGTCCTTGATCACCTCGATGATCGCCGCGAATTTCTCCGCCGCGGTGCGATAGACCTCGTCATTGTCGTCGATGCGCGAGACCGGCACATTGGTCGGAATTTCGACGACGTCGAGATTGTAGATGTTGCCGAACTCCTCCGCCTCGGTCGACGCCGTGCCGGTCATGCCGGCGAGCTTCGAGTACATGCGGAAATAGTTCTGGTAGGTGATCGAGGCGAGCGTCTGGTTCTCGGGCTGGATCTTGACGTGTTCTTTGGCCTCGAGCGCCTGGTGCAGGCCTTCCGAATAGCGGCGCCCGGGCATCATGCGGCCGGTGAACTCGTCGATGATGACAACCTCGTCATCGCGGACGATGTAGTCCTTGTCGCGCTGGAACATCTTGTGCGCGCGCAGGGCCTGATTGACGTGGTGGACGACGGTCACGTTCTCGATGTCGTAGAGCGACTCGCCCTTGAGAAGGCCGGCCTTCATGAGGAGCCCTTCGAGCTTCTCATTGCCTTCCTCGGTGAAGGTCACCGACTTCAGCTTCTCGTCGACGTCAAAATCCGCCTCGTCGAGCCGAGGGATGAAGGCGTCGATCGTGTTGTAGAGTTCGGAGCGGTCGTCGAGGGGACCGGAAATGATGAGCGGCGTGCGCGCTTCGTCGATGAGGATCGAGTTCAACCTCGTCGACGATCGCGAAATGGTGACCGCGCTGCACCATGGCGTTCAGCTCGTACTTCATGTTGTCGCGAAGATAGTCGAAGCCGAACTCGTTGTTGGTGCCGTAGGTGATGTCTGAGGCGTAGGCTTCCTTGCGCTCCACCTCGGAAAGGCCGTGAACGATGGTGCCGACGGTGAGGCCGAGGAAGCGATAGATCCGCCCCATCCACTCGGCGTCGCGGCTTGGCGAGATAGTCGTTGACGGTGATGACGTGGACGCCCTTGCCTTCCAGCGCGTTGAGATAGACGGCGAGCGTGGCGACGAGCGTCTTGCCTTCGCCGGTCTTCATCTCGGCGATGGCGCCATCATTCAGCACCATGCCGCCCAGCAGCTGGACGTCGAAATGGCGTTGGCCGAGCGTGCGCTTGGCTGCCTCGCGGACCGTCGCAAAGGCCGGCACCAGCAGATCCTTAAGCTTCTTGCCGGCGGCAAGCTCCTGCCTGAACTGGTCGGTGCGGGCGCGCAATTCGTCGTCGGAGAGTTTAACCGATCTCCGGTTCGAGCGCATTGATCGCCTCGACGGTAGGACGATAGCCGCGAATGCGTCGTTCATTCGCGTTGCCGAATATTTTGCGGGAAATCGCGCCGAGACCTGCCATGATGATCCTTTGTTGCCGGCGGTGATCCGACCCAGCGGGTAACGCCAACAGCAGTCGGTATCAGGCTCGCCTAGACCCCGGGAATGCAGCTCTCGCCTGCATCAGGATCAGAGCGCTGTGGACGCCAAGCCGTGAGAGAGATAAGAGGGGGGCCGTTGGTTGTCAATGTGGCGCCCCGGTGCGTTTTCGGCCGAATTGAGCGCCCTCTTGGCCGGTTCCGAGGAGACCTGCCAAGCACCTAAGGTGAGAGTGTTCCATGACAGTTCTATCCCTCGGTCTCGGGACCGCTTCGAGGCGATTTCAAGACCATCGCTGCCGCGATCGCGGTGGTCGGATTGATGTCGCTGCCTGCGGTCGCGCAGGATGCGGGTGCGCGCCGGCGCCGGCCGCTCGACGAGCGCGGTGCCTAGTGGTCGGAGCCCGGCCCCGGAGCAGAGGCCGCTGCCAGCCCTGCTGCTGGTGACGCTGCGGCGACTCCTGCGCCGGTCGATCCCGACGCGGTCGTCGCCACCGTCAATGGTGAGCCGATCACCGAACGCGATCTGCAAATTGTCGCCGCCATCATGGGCGATCAGCTGACGCAATTCCCGCAGGAGAATTGGCGTGAGATCGAAATCGAAGTGGCGATCCAGTTCAAGCTGATGGCGGCCGCCGCGCGCGAGCAGGTGGACTGGACCAGGACGCGCAGATTCCAGGCCGAGATGGCCATTCATGCGGAAGAGGCGTCTGCGCAATGAATATATCGCGGACGCATGATCATGCCGACCGTAACGGAAGATGCGCTGCCGGCCGCCTACAACACGGCCGTCGCCGGCATGGATCTCCCCGAGGAGGTTCAGATCGCTGCCATCACCGTGGCGACCGAAGCCGAGGCCAACGACGTGATTCGCCGCATCAACAATGGCGAGGATTTCGCGGCCCTTGCCTTCGAGCTGTCGCTCAATCGGCAGAACGGCCGAAAATGGCGGCGTGATCGACCAGTATTGGCAGCCAGGCCAGCTGATCCAGGAACTCGACGATGTCGTGTTCACGCTCCAGTCGGGAGACGTGCTGCAATATCCGATCCAGATCGCCGATCAGTGGCATGTCATCAAGGTCACCGATCACCGGACGCAGCCGCCGCCGGCTTATGACGATCTGCGCGACCAGCTGCAGCAGCAGCTGGTGACGCAGGCCTACACGAACGAGCTGGACACGCTCCGCGCTGCTGCCGACATCCAGATGATGGACGCGGCCTACGGCCGCAAGGACGCCGCGCCAGCTTCGGGTGCCGCCGCCCCGGCCGACCGCGTCCGCCCGCCGCGCCCGCTTCGGGCTGCCGCGCGCTGGGCCGGCGCCGGCCGCCGGTCCGTAGTCAGGGACAGCGCCGACCGCACCATGGCGAAACTGTCGCCTCTTGCGCCGGCGTCGTTCCCGCTGCTGCCACCGATTGCCGGCGTTCGCCTGATGACGGCGGCCGCCGGCATTCGCTACCAGGGCCGCGACGACGTCCTGGTGATGGTGGTCGACGAAGGGACGACGGTGGCGGGCGTCCTGACGCAGCTCGAAATGTCCGTCGGCGCCGGTCGAATGGTGCCGAAGCGTGCTGCCACGCGGGACCACGCGCGCGCGATCCTGGTGAATTCCGGCAACGCCAACGCCTTCACCGGCCGCCGCGGGCGCGAGGCGACGCAGCCTCTCCGCCGAGGCGATGGCGCAGGCGCTGGGTTGCGAGCCGGAAGATGTTCTGCTCGCATCCACCGGTGTCATCGGTGAGCCGCTGGCGGCCGAACGGTTCGCCGCCGTCGTCGGCGACATGGTGCGCGATGCGCGGCCGGAACGCTGGGAATCGGCGGCGCGCGCGATCATGACGACCGACACCTTCGCCAAGGGCGCAACCGCGACGGCGAAGATCGACGACGTCGAAGTCCGCATCAACGGCATCGCCAAGGGGTCCGGCATGATCGCGCCGGATATGGCGACGATGCTTGCCTTCATGGCGACGGACGCGCCGATCGCGACGCCGGTGCTGCAGGAGATCCTGTCGACCGGCGTTCGCGGCAGCTTCAACGCGATCACAGTCGACGGCGACACATCGACCTCCGACACGCTGCTCTTCCTCGCGACCGGCGCCGCCGACGTCGCGCCGATAGAGTCGGCCGCCGACCCTCGTCTCGACGCGTTCCGCGAGCGCGGTGGAGGGCGTGCTGCTCGACCTCGCATTGCAGGTCGTGCGCGACGGCGAAGGGGCGACCAAATTCGTCGAGGTCGAGGTCACGGGCGCGGTATCGGACGAGTCGGCCCGGCGGATCGCGATGTCGATCGCCAATTCGCCGCTGGTGAAGACGGCGATCGCCGGCGAGGACGCCAATTGGGGCCGCGTCGTCATGGCCGTCGGCAAGGCCGGCGAGCCGGCCGACCGCGATCTCCTTGACGATCTGGTTCGGACCGCACCGCGTCGCCAAGGATGGCGAGCGCGACCCGGATTATTCCGAGGCCGACGTCTCGGAATACATGAAGGGCCAGGAGCTGACGATCAAAGTCGAGATCGGGCTTGGCGACGGGCGCGACCGGGTTTGGACCTGCGATCTGACGCACGGCTATATCGACATCAACGCCGACTACCGGACGTGACCGACATCTTGTTCGTTGCCGCCGGCGCGCTGGTCGACGCCGACAAGCGCGTGCTCATCTGCCAGCGGCCCGAGGGCAAGGAGATGTCGGGCCTGTGGGAGTTTCCCGGGCGGCAAGGTCGAGGCAGGGGAGACGCCCGAGGCGGCGCTGATCCGCGAGCTCGGCGAGGAACTCGGCATCGAGGTCGGCGCCCGCTGCCTGTCGCCGCTCAGCTTCGTCAGCCACGACTATGGCGACTTCCATCTGTTCATGCCGCTCTATGTCGTCCGCCGCTGGACCGGAATTCCGCAGGCGATGGAGGGGCAGGCAGCTGAAATGGGTGCGGCCGATCCAGCTCGGGCAATATCCGATGCCGCCGCCGATGTGCCGCTCGTTGCAGCGTTAACCAATTCTTTGTGAAGCCTGACCGATTTTAACCGACGGCCCTTCTGGGCCAGTGCTGGAACCATGTTGGTACGGAGTTGGGGGATGTCGGTGAGCGAGGGGCTGAGCGAGGCCGAAATTGGCGGCCGGAGGCCCGGCGGCGTGTTGATCTTTCGTTCCGTTGCTGATTGCCATTCTGGGAGCGGGGGCGATCTTCCTCGGCCAGGCCGCCAACCATCGGCGCATGCCAGCTCGGGCTACGGCATCGACGAGCGCATCACCGGTGCGATCCCTGCCGCCGAGACTGACGGCGGCGTCATCACCTTCGCCCGCTAGCGCTTTTCCGGGCCAGCCTTTTCGCCAGCCGATCGCTCGGCCGTGCCGAGCGCATCGGCGAGGCGCATCTTGGCCGAGCCCGGCCGCAGCGGCTTCTGCTGGCTCTCATGCGGCGCCCAACCGGACAGCCACACGAAATCGAACGTCGCGGGAATGCGGCCATCGGCGTCGGCGAAGCGCTCGGCATAGAGCTCGGCGGTGCGCGTGACGATGCCGCGCGTCAGGGGCCGCCGGTCGCTCGCCGTCAGGACATTGGTGGCGCCCATGGCGCGGAGGTCGCGCATCAGGGCCAGCGCATCGGCATAGCGGACTGTGACACGGTCCTGATCGGCGACCGGAAGAGCAAAGCCGGCCCGTTGCAGCAAGCGCGCCCAGGTCGCGGACGCCGGCGAATGGCGCAACACGAGGCGTCGCACCACCGCGAATTTCGGCCTCTGCCGCGGTGAGCGACTGGCGGAGTTCGGTCAGCGTGTCGCCGCCGAGTAGAGCGGCGAGAAACAAGCCATCCGGCCGCAACGCGTATTTGATCTGCGCCAGCGCCCCCGGCAGGTCGTTGGCGAGATGTAAGGCCGAGCGCGGAGACAACGAGATCGACGCTCTGATGAGCCGAGCGGGTATGGCCTCGGCGTCGGCGACGGCGAAAGGCACGTCACTCCCGGTTGATGCGACGCGATCGAAGCGGACCATCCGGGCGACTTGTCCGCCGGCGGCAAGGCTTGCGGTCGAGGCTCGGCAGGGGCGTCATCAGGTCGACGCCGAGGTCGAAGGATTTCTGCACGACGGCCAGTCGTTCACCCAGTTCCGCCACCGCTTCCGACAGGAGGAAGTCGGCGCCGGGCTTGGCGATCGCCGCGCGCGCGTTGGCGGTGCTGGTCGGCTCGGCGGTGGTCAAAGAGGTCTGTCATGGTCTCGAACTGTTTATGTCGAGGGCGATCGGGCGGTCAAAAGCTGCTCGCTGCGGCGACGCGGAGGCGATAGGCTTTCCCGATGACATATGGGCTCGATCGCGAGGATGCAGGCAGTTGGCGGCCGCGGCGTTTCGGACGCCTCAGCGGTGCGGCGGGCCGGCTGGTGCGCACCATTCTGCCGCCCAATTGCCTCGCCTGCGGCATCCCGGTCTCAAGCGAAGGGGCGCTTTGCACCGACTGTTGGAACGGCCTTCGCCTGATCGAACGGCCCTTCTGCGAGCGTTTGGCGATCCCATTCACCTATGATCTCGGTGAGGGGACGCTGTCCGCGGAAGCGATCGCCGATCCGCCGCCCTTCGAGCGCCTGCGCGCCGTGGCCCTGTTTGACGGCACGGCGCGGCAACTCGTTCACGCCGTCAAATATCGCGACCATCTCGAGCTGGTGCGCTGGATGGCGGCCTGGATGGCGCGGGCCGGTGCGGACGTTCTCGAAGCCGCCGACATCATCGTTCCGGTGCCCTTGCATTGGCGACGCCTATGGTGGCGGCGCTTCAACCAGTCGGCCGTCCTGGCGACGGCTTTGGCCAAGCAGAGTGGCAAACCGGTCGCGCTGGCGGCCCTTAAGCGCGTCCGTCCGACGCCGAAACAGGTCGGCCTTGGCGCCAAGGCGCGCAGCGACAACGTGCGCGGCGCGTTTCGCGTCACGGCGGAAGGCCAGCCGGATATCGCCGGCAGGCGTGTTCTCATCGTCGATGACGTCTATACGACCGGGGCGACGATGAAGGCCGTTACGCGGGCACTGAAGCGCGGCGGGGCTGGAGACGTTGACGCACTCGTCTTCGCAAGGGTTGCGCGCGGCACCGACTGAACGATCTATTAGGACCAATTGTGCCATCGTGGTGACCTGACATGCCTGAAGTCGTCATTTATTCCCGCCCGTTTTGCGGCTATTGCGAACTGGCAAAGGACCTTCTCCATCGGAAGGGCGTGCCCTACGCGGAGATCAATGTGGAAGCGGACCGGTCGCGCCTGTCGGAAATGGTTAGCCGCTCCGGTGGTCGCATGACCTTCCCGCAGATCTTCATCGGCGAGCGCCATGTTGGCGGCTACACCGACCTTGCGGGCCTCGACCGCCGCGGAGCTCTCGACGAGTTGCTGACGGCGTAGGATTGGGATGATGACCGAGCGGTTCACGGCAGGGTTGGTACAGATGCGTAGCGGCCGCTCGCCGGCAGCGAATATCGCCGTCGCCGAATCCCTGATCCGCGAGGCCGCTGCTGAAGGCGCGGACTATGTGTTGACGCCCGAGATGACGAACATTCTCGATCGCAACACGCAGAACACGATCGCTGCGGCCGAGATCGAGGCCGAGGATCCTGCCCTTCGCCGGTTCAGCGACCTTGCCGAGGAACTGCGCATCTGGCTGCATGTCGGCTCGCTCGCCATTCGCGCCGAACATGGCGTCGTCAACCGCGGCTATTTGATCGATCCCGAAGGCAAGATCGCCGCGCGCTACGACAAGATCCACATGTTCGACGTCGATCTGCCCGGTGGCGAAAGCTGGCGCGAAGTCGCGCCTTTATCATCCGGGCGGGGAGGCGGTCGTCGTCGACCTGCCCTGGGCCCGGCTCGGCATGACCATCTGCTACGATCTCCGCTTCCCGCAGCTGTTCCGCGCCTTGGCGCATGCCGGCGCGACTGTCATCGCCGTCCCCGCCGCCTTCACGCGGCAGACCGGCCAGGCCCACTGGCATGTACTGCTCAGGGCGCGCGCGATCGAGACGGGGAGCTACATCCTCGCCGCGGCGCAGGGTGGCAGAGCATGAGGACGGCCGCGAGACTTTCGGCCATAGCCTCATCGTCGACCCGTGGGGCCGCATCCTTGCAGAGACTGGCGAGGAGCCGGGCGTGATCCTCGCCGAAATCGATCCGTCGGCGAGCCTTGCCGTGCGGACGCAGATTCCCGCGTTGCAGCACGATCGTGATTTTGCCTCGCCGGTGGCGATCGAAGTGGCGGAAGCCTCGTGATCCGCTACGAGCTGATTTGCGACCAGGGCGACCGCTTCGAAGCATGGTTCCGCGGCTCCGAGGACTTTGACCTTCAGGCCAATGACGGCCTGATCGTGTGCCCGCAATGCGGCTCGTCGGAGGTCGGCAAAGCCCTGATGGCGCCGGCCGTGCGCAGCTCGAAAGCAAGGACAGCAACGCCAGAGTCAGGCGACCAAGGGGATACCGTCCGCCTCGCCGCCGGGCCGGACCCGTCGATCGGTCAGGCGATGGAACTCCTGCGCAAGATCAGCAAGCAAGTGCGCGAACGTTCCGACGATGTCGGCCGCCGCTTCGCGGAAGAGGCGCGCAAGATCCACTATCGGGAAGTCGAACCGCGCGACATTGTCGGGGAGGCGACGCCGGCCGAGGCCAAGGCGTTGCAGGAGGAGGGGATTGAATTCCACACCCTCCCGATCCTGCCGGAAGACCAGAACTAGCCTTCGCCAGCCCTAGAATGGGTGGAAGTTGACGCCGCCGCGGAACGTCGTCTCGGTGAAGCCGGTGCCGCCGAACGGTGCGATCTTGGCCAACTCCATGAAGCCCGTGGTGCGCTCCCCGACGACGACCTCCATGCCGCCACCGAGCGTATAGAACATCCCTTGGCCGTCGCGGTAGCGAACGCCCCCCTCGCCATAGAAGAGGACGTTGCCGTTCGGCGTGTAGCCGGTTCGGGCGCTGACATCGGCAGTCAAGCCGAGACCGCAACAGATGATCTTGTTCACCGTCCCTTCGACGCCGGCCACGATGTTGTTGCCGAGCGCGAAATTGTAGCCGGCGATCACGGTGAGTTGGCGCGGTGCGCCTGCGCCGACGCCGACATAGGGGCCGGCCCAGTCGAAGGCGTGCGGCGTCATCTCGTTGTTGATGGCCCCGAAATGGTAGTTGATACCGAGCGAGACCATCTGCGCGAAGTAGCGGACGTCGTGGTCTGTCGCAGTCGCGGGCCCGGCCGGGTCGCCGGTCCCGGCGTCGATCGATTCGCCGGCGATGTTGAAGGACGGGAAGGCCATCACGCGATAGCCGGCGGTGACGGAAACGCCATGGCCGACGGCATATTCGACGCCAGCGCCGGCGGTTGCGCCCATGAGCCAGCGGCCCTGGCGGATGTAATAGTCCGCGACATCGTCACGGGCCTGGTTGATGAGGTGCGCGAAGAGCGGGCCCGCTTCGACGTAGAACAGGGCGCGGTCGGTGGCGAAGCCGAACACGGCGGTCGTGGCCACGGCCCAATGCTGCTTCACCAGGAAGCTGTCGGAGGCAAAGTAGGGGCTCGGCGCGTCGTAATTGCTGATGCCCCCGAGACCCGTGATGATCGCGGTCTGGACGCCATAGACGAACTGGCCGTTCTGCCAGTTGTAGCCAAGCCGGACGTCGAACGGATAGCCGCGCAGGCCGTGGCTGAACGTGTCGCCTGGCGCGTTGTTGTAATAGCCGTCGGTGTTGAAGACGTATGTGGCCGTGCCCCAGCCAAAGACAGGCGAGATGCCGGCATAGGCGCCGGCCCAATCGCCCGCTTCGTCGGCGGAAGCGGTACCAGCAGTTGCCGCCAACAATCCGGCGGCGATCAGTAGCTTCAGCTTGATCATCAGCGCCCAGCTCGCATCGATCTGAATCGACGACGACCCTAGCGTGTCCTCCGGGCTGAAATCAATCAAAACGCCAGCAAGTCACGGCTTTGAGAATAATTGCGCCGCCCGCTGTGGTGCATTTGTCGCGGCGTTTCGGTTTTTCAGGCGGGGCGCGAAATCTGGCGCTTCTCGCGCGTGCGGCATGGGACTATCAAAGGTGCCAGCTGTTTCGGATGGGATAGGGCGAACCAATGAAGAAGATTGCTGCGCTGTTGCTCGGCTTGGGGACATCGTTGTTGGCTGTCCAGGCGAATGCTGCCGACCTCACAACGACAGTGCCGGTCGTGACGACGACGCCAGTGGCGCCCCCAGCGCCGGCCTTCAACTGGAATCGGTTCTATTTCGGCGCTTATGGCGGCCTGTGGCAGGGCCCCGATCCGCGCTTCGGCGTCTTCACCGGGCGCAATGTCCTGCTTGGCGATCGCTTCGTCATCGGCGCCGACATTGCCGCTGGCTTCTGGGGCACCGCGCCGATGATACCCGAGTGGACTGCTCTGGCGCGCCTCGGGGTGGTCATAGGCGATCGCGTTCTCGTTTACGGCGGGGCCGGAGCAAACGCCAATTTTGGTGCGCCGCCGACCCTGACGCTTGCGACCGGCGTTGAGATTGCGCTCGGCACCAATGCGACCCTTCGCGGCGAAGTGCTCTATTGGGATCCGTTCGGCGCCATCGGTTACGCCGCGTCGGTCGGCATCGCCTGGTACTTCGGCAACTGAGCCACGCAGTTCCGGACGAAATCGAAAGGCCTCGCTTCGGCGGGGCCTTTTGCAATTCGCCGCCGTCAGGCGATCCGGAGCGGGCGGTCGGCGGCGAGGAGGCAGTTCACGGCTGGCGCCAGAAGGATGCAATCCGTTCGCTCACCGAGCGTTGACCCTGCAGGCGGCCCGCAATAGCTGCCGGCTTGCCCGATGCCGGGTTCATTTGGCCCCCGGTCGGGGCGATTGCCGCCAGCGTTTCCTCGTCCGGATGGATAATTTCCACCTCCGCTCCGGCGTTGCGCAGCGCGGCGACGCCGTCTTCGAGAGGGATCAGGCGCATGGCGTTGGGAGGCGCCCTGAGCGCCAGTATCAGCACACGGTCGTAGCCGATCGCCAGATCGGCATTGTCCGACGAATAGTATCCGCCGTCGATAAAGGGATGCCCTTCGAAGAAAACGGGGGGTGAGCCAAAGAAAGCCGTCGTCGCGACAATGGCGTCGACCACGTCGATACCGCTATCGCGGTCGAAAGCGCGCCTCTCCCCGGTTTCCGCGTCCAATGCTGCAATGAGCACCCTTTGCTCCGGCCACGCCGTCACGGGCAATTGGCTGGCGACCAACTCGCGGCGGTCAGATGCCTCCCCGTCTGCGGACGCGAGCGCCAGCGCTCCAATCCGCCGGAGAATGTCCGTGGAACTGCCGGCCGCCTGCTTCGCCTCGTCGACCCCAGTCCTGATCCGGGCCCAGTCGATCCCAGGAGCCGGCAACTGGGGCGGTCCGTTAGAGGTGACGCGCTCCTGATAGAAGTCATCCAGCGGCTTGCCGCTCGTCAGGTCCAGGGCGACCCTGGCGCCGGCCGAGGTGCCGACGAACAAGTCGGCATCCCGAACATCGAGACCCGCGTCGACCATGCCGGCGACCAGGCCAATTTCCCACGAACTGGCGACGTATCCGCCGCCCACCAGAACCAAAGCGCGTCGTATTCCAGTCAGGTTGTCATCCTTGTCGTAGCGGGGCGCGATCAAGCGATCCGGAGCGGGCGGTCGGCGGCGAGGAGATAGTTCACGGCGAGATCGCCCGGCGCCAGCTTCCATTGGGCACGAAGCGGGTCGTAGATCATGCCGGATGCGTTGCCCGGCGCGAGGCCGCCCGCCGTCATCGCCCCACGAAGCTCGTCGGGGGTGACGAATTTTCCCCATTGATGCGTGCCGCGCGGCAGCCAGCGCAGGACATATTCGGCGCCGACAATGGCGAGCGCGAAGGCCTTGGCGGTGCGGTTGATGGTTGAGACCACCATCAGCCCGCCCGGCCGCAGCATGCCGGCACAGATGGCGACGAACGCCGCCATGTCGGGAACGTGCTCGACTATCTCCAAGGCGAGCACGACGTCGAACGTCTCGCCCGCTTCGGCGAGGGCTTCGGCAGTCGTCGCGCGATAATCGATGGCGAGGCCCATTTCCCCCGCGTGCAGCTTGGCGACCTCGATGTTCGTCGCCGAGGCGTCGGCGCCGATGATTTCGCCGCCGAGCCGGGCAAGGGGCTCACTCAACAGGCCGCCGCCGCAACCGATATCGAGGACGCGCAAGCCCGCGAGCGCTTGGGTGGTCTTGGCGCTGCGGGCGAAGCGCCGGCATACCTCATCGCGGATGAAGGAAAGGCGGAGGGGATTGATCTGGTGGAGCGGGCGGAACTTGCCCTTCGGGTCCCACCATTGGCTCGCCATCGCCGAAAAGCGGGCGATCTCCGCCGGATCGACGGTGCTGACATGGGGTTGCGACATCGGCCGGGATCAGCCCTCGTAGCGTTCGACCGTCGAGGCCGGGCGAACCTCTGCCTCATCGGCGTCGCGGCCGAATTCGCGCAGAGCGCGGCGTTGGCGCAGCAGGTCCCAGCACTGATCGAGCTCCACATTGAGCTTCTTCAGCCGTTCGCTTTCATGATCGGAGAGGCCACCTTGCTTCTCGTAGAGATGGTGCTCCTCGTCGGTGAGTTCCTGAATATGGCTGAGGATGGATCGGTCGCTAGACTTGTCGGCCATAGGACGCTCCTGATGATATCGCGGACCTCATGACGGGAGCCCGCCGCATTTCGCTAAGCTTGGAATGTAGTCACGCGCCCGGAAAAGGAAAGCCGATGACGGATCGCAAGGAGGTTCTCAAGCGCTACGCCGCGGCGAGTGCGGCCGATGATTTAGAAGCGATGGCCGCTTTCCGCCACCCGGACTGGAGCATGGTTTGGCCGCAGTCGGGAGAAATGGTCACCAGCCACGAGAACTACGTGGCGACGCGGACCAATCGGCCGGAGGGGGCGCCGCCGCGCGTGACGCCCCTGCGCGCGGGCGGGGCTGGCGATGTCTGGTGGTCAGAGGCCGCCATCGACTATGCGGACGGCTCACGCTGGCTTGCCGCCGCGATCTACGAGTTCGAAGGCGACAAGATCATTCGTGAGCGCGTCTATTTCTGCCAGCCCTTCGAGGCGCCGGCCTGGCGTGCGCAGTGGGTGGAGCAAGGGACGCCGGCCCTGGGCTGAGCCGGCGATGGGCTTCTAGGCCGCGCGCTCGATCGCTTCCTCGATCAGCTTCCTCGCCTCGGCGGCATTGCCCCAGCGGACGATCTTCACCCACTTGCCCGGCTCGAGGTCTTTGTAGTGGGCAAAGAAATGTTCAATCTGCTTGAGCAGAATATCGGGCAGATCGGTGTGGTTCTTGATCCCTGTGTAGCGCGGGGTCAGCGCCGCCGTCGGCACGGCGACGATCTTTTCGTCTTCGCCGGCATTGTCTTCCATGACCAGCACGCCGACCGGTCGAACGCTCATGACCGCGCCCGGGACAATCGCACGGGTGTTGGCGACCAGGACATCGATCGGATCGCCGTCGCCGGAAAGCGTGTGCGGGATGAAGCCGTAGTTTCCAGGATAGCGCATCGGCGTATAGAGGAAGCGGTCGACGAAGAGGGCGCCTGACGCCTTCTCAAGCTCGTATTTGATCGGCTCGCCGCCGATCGGAACCTCGATGACAACGTTGACTTCTTCGGGCGGCTTGTTGCCGATCGGGATGGCGTTAAGGCGCATGGGGGTCCTTCAGGTCTTGGGGAGCGCCGCCCATAGCATCATCGGCGCCGCCAAAGCCACATGCCGCGCGCATGGCGGCTCTGCGTCAAAACGACAGTATAAGCCTCAAGCGTCGATAATTGCCTGCAGCGCCGGAGCGATCAGCTTGATGAGCTTCTCGCGGTCGGCCCGCGCCAGTGCGTCGAGGCGGATGATGTCGCGCATGACGCCGACGCCGGTCAGATAGGCGAGGATCAGGGCGGCTCGGAGTTCGCCATCTTCACCGCCGATCCATTTGCCCATCGGCCCGGTCGATCGCTCGGTGATGACTTTTCGGATGACTTCCGCGGCGCTCGGATTGGTCACGGTGTGATGCAGCACCAGCAAGCCGCAGCATCATGCGGTCCTGGCTGAGGAAGCGCCGCGCCATCCACGCGCCGAACTCGCGCCGGTCCTCCGGATAGTCAGGCGGCGGTTTCGGCGCCTGCCTGACCCATTCGCCGAACAGCTCTTCCTTCGAACCGAAATAGCGGCTGACCAGGGCAGCATCGACACCGGCCAGCGCGGCGATGTCGCGGACGCCAACCTGATCATAGGCCGCCTTGCCGAAGCAGGTGCCCGGCGGCCTCAAGGATCGCCTGCTTGGTCGCCTCGGCATCGCGTCTTCGGGTCGTTGGGGCCGCTTCCGTCAAAAAAACCTCCTGAACAAGTCAACGGATGTTGACATTAGCATTCGGGGGCTTTAAGTCAACAACCGTAGACAACAGGCCGCAATGCGGCCGTTGCGAAGGTTCTTTCTCTTCAGAAGTCCATCTCAGCCGTCCGCAGTCAGCGGACGGCTTGCCTTTTTCAGGAGTTGCCAAGTGAGCGAAATCAACGTCTCAGCGGGGGCGGCAGCCTCTGAACGGCCAAAGCAGCCGGTCGCCCTGATCTTCACCGCCCTGATGCTGGCGATGGGTCTCGCCATGCTCGACCAGACGATCGTGTCGACCGCACTGCCGACCATCGTCGGCGATCTCGGCGGGCTCGAGCATCTGTCATGGGTGGTGACCGCCTATCTTCTCACCTCGACGGCCGCGGCGCCGATCTACGGCAAGCTGGGCGACATGTATGGACGCAAGATCGTCCTGCAGGCCGCGATCACGATTTTCGTCATCGGGTCGGCGCTGTGCGGTCTGTCGCAGAACATGACGGAGCTCATCCTTTTCCGTGCAATGCAGGGCCTGGGGGCAGGTGGCCTGATGGTCGTCACGCTTGGCGGTGATCGCCGACGTCGTGCCGCCGCGCCAGCGCGGCAAGTTCCAGGGCATGTTCGGCGCCGTGTTCGGCGTCGCGACGATCATCGGGCCGCTGCTCGGCGGCTTCTTCGTCGACAATCTGACCTGGCACTGGATCTTCTACATCAACGTGCCGCTGGCGCTTCTGGCGCTCTTCATCATCGCCATCGCCTTCACGGCGCCGACTGAAAAGCACAACAGGAAGATCGACTATCTCGGCGCTTTCCTGCTGGCATTGACGCTGACGGCGACGGTTCTCTTCACCAGCCTGGGCGGCAACACCTACGACTGGGGATCGCCTGAGATCATCGCCATGATCGCGGTGGCCATCGTCGGATTCTTCGCCTTCATCTGGGCCGAATCCCGTGCGTCCGAGCCGATCCTGCCGCTCTCATCTGTTCCAAAACAGCGTCTTCTCGATGACCAGCGCGATCGGCTTCATCATCGGTCTGGCGCTGTTCGGTGCGATCACCTTCCTGCCGATCTACCTGCAGGTGGTGAAGGGCGTCAGCCCGACGTCTTCCGGCCTGCAACTCGTGCCGATGATGGGCGGCCTCCTCGTCGCGTCGATCGCCAGCGGCGCGATCATCTCGCGGATCGGCCGCTACCGGATCTTCCCGATCATCGGCTCGGCATTCGTCGTCATGGCGATGTGGCTCCTGTCGCAGCTCGACATCGAGACCAGCCGGACCGTGGTCACTCTGGAGATGATTCTGCTCGGCCTCGGCATGGGCCTGATCATGCAGGTGCTTATCCTGGCGGCGCAGAATGCGGTCGAACCGGCCAATGTCGGCGTCGCCACGGCGGGGTCGACGATGTTCCGCCAGATCGGCGGCTCGATCGGCCTTGCCGTGTTCGGCGCGCTGTTCGCCAGCCACATCACCGCCGGCCTGGCGGGCTCGCTGCCGGCGGGGATGAGCAGCGCCGGCGCGATCACGCCGGCCGCGGTCGCGGCATTGCCGCCTGACGTGCAGGGACCCTTCCTCGACGTCTTCATGTCGGCGCTGCATATCGTGTTCACTGGGCGCCGCCATCGCCGTCGTGTTCGCCTTCGCGTTGGCGCTGTTCCTCAAGGAAACGCCGCTCCGTTCGCATCCCAACGATCGGCCGGCGAACACGGAAGAGGCGCCCGGCTGAACAGGCGGCCGTTCCTCAAGTCTGATCGCCCGACACCGGCGCCTTCGGGCGCCGGTGTTCCAGTCCAAGGCGGTTCGCTCGATCTCGGGCGCATTGCCGATATTCGGCTAAGTCGCTAAGAAGCCGCGCAAATCAGGGCGTCGCTCGGGCGCCGCTGCGTTTAGGATTTGTCATGGCCCGGCTGGTGATGAAATTCGGCGGGACTTCCGTCGCCGACGTCGAGCACATTCAGCAACGTCGCGCGCCATGTGAAGCGCGAGGTCGACGCCGGCAATGAGGTGGCCGTCGTCGTTTCGGCGATGGCCGGCGCGACCAATCAGCTCGTCGCCTGGACGCGCGAGATCGCGCCGTTCCATGACGCGCGGGAATATGATGTCGTCGTCGCCTCGGGTGAGCAGGTAACCTCCGGGCTTCTCGGCACTGGCGCTGCAGCAGATCGGCATCAACGCGCGTTCCTGGCAAGGGCTGGCAGATACCGATCCACACCGACGGCGCGCATGGTGCCGCGCGGATCACCGGCATCGACGCCGCGACCGTGGTCGAGCGGCTCGGCCAGGGGCAGGTGGCGGTCATCGCCGGCTTCCAGGGCATTGCGCCCGACAATCGCATCGCGACGCTCGGGCGCGGCGGTTCGGATACTTCGGCGGTCGCGCATTGCCGCCGCCATCGGCGCGGAGCGCTGCGACATCTACACGGACGTCGATGGCGTCTGCACCACCGACCCGCGGGTCGTGCCGAAGGCGAAGCGGCTGGAGAAGGTATCCTTCGAAGAGATGCTCGAAATGGCCTCGGTCGGGGCCAAGGTGCTACAGGTGCGCTCGGTCGAGCTGGCGATGACGCAGGGCGTCCGCGTGCTCGTCCGCTCGGCTTTCGACCGCGCCCGACGCGCCGCAGGACGGCATTGTCGGCACCCTCATTTGCGACGAGGAAGAGATCGTGGAGCAGAAGACCGTAACCGGCATCGCCTATTCCAAGGACGAGGCGCAGATCACGCTGCGCCGGGTCGAGGACAAGCCGGGCGTTGCCGCCGGCGTGTTCGGCCCGCTCGCCGACGCCGGCATCAATGTCGACATGATCGTCCAGAACGTCTCGGAGGACGGCACGACCACCGATCTCACTTTCACCGTGCCGATCGCCGAAAATGAACGTGCGATTCGCGTTCTCGAAGGTCTGCAGAGACAAGATCGGCTATCGGCTGATGCAGGGTTCGACGGATGTCGCCAAGATCTCGGTGATCGGCATCGGCATGCGCTCGCATGCGGGCGTCGCCGCCGAGGCGTTCCATGCGCTTGGCGGAGCGCGGCATCAACATCCGCGCCATCACCACGTCCGAGATCAAGATATCGGTGCTGATCGATACCTCGTTCACCGAGCTTGCGGTACGGACTTTGCATTCGCTATACGGGCTCGACAACTGACCGGGCCAACGCCGCTGACCAAGGGCCCGGCTTGGCGGCACGGTTCGTCCATCCACAAGGATAGCCACCAATGCGGGGGCCACTCGCCGGGCCGCGCGTCTTGCTCCGCCGCCTGCGCGAGATCATGGCGGAGCCATCCAGCGCGCAGGTCCGCCTCGACAAGATCGTGCAGCAGATCGCGGCCAACATGGTGGCCGAGGTCTGCTCGGCCTATGTGCTGACGGCCGAGCACCAGCTCGAGCTGTTCGCGACCCAGGGCCTGAAGCTAGAGGCGGTCCACAATACGAGCCTTCGCGTCGGCCAGGGCCTCGTCGGCCTGATCGCCGCCGAGGCGTCGACGCTCAACCTTCCCGACGCCCAAGGCGCATCCGGCCTTCGCCTTCATGCCGGAGACGGGCGAGGAGATCTATCACTCCTTCCTCGGCGTGCCGCTGCTGCGCGCCGGCCGCGTGCTCGGCGTGCTGGTGGTGCAGAACCGGGTTCACCGCACCTATAGCGAGGAGGAGGTCGAGGCGCTCCAGACGATCGCCATGGTCCTTTCCGAGATGATCGCCGCCGGCGATCTGGAAGGCCTGTCGCCGAAGAGCGGTACGCTCGATCTCACCCGCCCGATCACCGTCAACGGCGTCGGCTTCTGCGAGGGCGTCGGGCTCGGCCATGTCGTGCTGCACGAGCCGCGCGTCGTCGTCACCCGTCTGATCGCCGAGGATATCGCCGAGGAGGCGGCCCGGCTCGACACCGCCATCAACAGCCTGCGCATCACCGTCGACGACCTCATCGAGCGCGGCGACCTCGAGGTGCATGGCGAACATCGCGACGTGCTGGAAGCCTATCGCATGGTCGCGCATGACCGCGGCTGGGTGAGGCGGATGCAGGAGGCGATCGCCAACGGCCTCACGGCCGAGGCGGCGGTCGAGAAGGTGCAGAGCGACACGCGCGCCCGGCTGCAGCGCCAGACCGATCCCTATCTGTGGGAGCGGCTGCACGATTTCGACGATCTCGCCAACCGGCTGCTTGCGCGTCCTGATGGGCCGGGATGAATTCGAGCCGGCCGGAGCTGCCGAAGAACGCGATCATCGTCGCGCGCGGCGATGGGGGCGGCCGAGCTGCTCGACTATGACCGCAGCCGGATCCGCGGCCTCGTGCTGGAGGAGGGGGCGCCAACCAGCCATGTGACGATCGTCGCCCGCGCGCTCGGCATCGCCACGGTCGGGCGCGCGCTTCCGCGGTCGGTGTCGCTGGTCGAGAATGGCGACGCCATCATCGTCGATGGCGAGACCGGCGACATTCACATCCGCCCGACGGCCGACGTCGAACTCGCCTATGCCGAGAAGGTTCAGTTCCGCGCCGAGCGGCAGAAGCAATACCGCTTGCTTCGCGACGTGCCCTCGGTGACGCGCGACGGCCAGCCGGTCTCGCTGATGATCAACGCCGGCCTGCTGGTCGACCTGCCGCATGTCGAGGAGTCGGGAGCGGAGGGGATCGGCCTGTTCCGCACCGAGCTCGAGTTCATGGTGGCGGAAACCTTGCCGCGGATGGAGCAACAGGCGGCGCTCTACAAGGCGGTGCTCGATGGCGGTTGGCGAGCGTCCGGTGACCTTCCGCACGCTCGATATCGGCGGCGACAAGGTGCTGCCCTATCTCCGCGTCGACGACGAGGAAAACCCCGCGCTCGGCTGGCGCGCGATCCGGCTGGGTCTCGATCGGCCCGGGCTGCTGCGCATTCAGATTCGCGCGCTGCTGCGCGCGGCGGCCGGCCGCGAGCTTGCGCGTCATGCTGCCGATGATCACCGAGGTCGCGGAGATGGTTCGCGCCCGGGAGATCATCGATCGCGAGATCGCGCATTTCCGGCGCCACGGCCATGATGTGCCGCAGGAGATCAAGGTCGGCGCAATGGTCGAGGTGCCGGCCCTTGTTCTGGCAGCTGGAGGAGCTGATGGCGGTGTCCGATTTCGTCTCGGTCGGCACCAATGATCTCGTCCAGTTCATCATGGCGAGCGATCGCGGAAATCTACGTGTTTCGGGCCGGTTCGATCCGCTGTCGGCGCCGTTCCTGCGCGTTCTGCGCCAGGTGGTCGAGGCGGCGGCGAAGGCCGATGTGCCGGTGACGCTTTGCGGCGAATTGGCGGGTCAGCCGCTGGCGGCGATGGCCCTGATCGGGCTCGGCTATCGTTCGCTGTCGATGGCGCCGGCGGCGATCGGGCCGGTCAAGGCGATGCTGCTTGCGCTCGAGGTGCCTGCGCTGGCATCACTCCTCACCGAATTGTTGGATCAGCCCTCGATCGGAAATGTCGTGCACAAGGAACTGAGAGCCTTTGCCGAGAGCCGGTCGATGCCGATCTAAGAGACCGAGCGTGTATTTCATGCCGGCCTCTCGGCAGAATTTGGTGAAACGAGCGTGCTTTCCCGCGAAAAGATCGATGGGCTTTTGAAACGCGTCGACGCGATCGACGCGCAGCTTGCGACGCCGCTCGATACCGAAACGATGATCAAGCTCAGCCGCGAGCGCTCCGAGCTCGATCCGATCGTCGAAACCATCCGCGAGCTGAAGAAGGCGGAAGCGGATCTTGCCGGAGCCCGGTCGCTCCTTGAAGACCCGGAAATGGGCGAGATGGCCGAGGCCGAGGCCGCCGAATCTGGAAGAGCGGGTCGAGCAGCTTGACGATGCGCTGAGCCGCCTGCTGCTGCCGAAGGATGCCGCCGACGAGAAGAGCGCCATCCTGGAAATTCGAGCCGGCACCGGCGGCAACGAGGCGGCTTTGTTCGCCGGCGATCTATTCCGCATGTATCAGCGCTATGCCGATCTCCAGGGCTGGAAGGTCAACGTCCTGGACGAGAGCCCCGGCGATGTGGGCGGCTTCAAGGAAATCATCGCCGAGGTGAACGGCAAGGGTGTCTTTGCCCGGCTCAAATTCGAATCCGGCGTGCACCGCGTGCAGCGCGTTCCTGAGACCGAGGCGAGCGGACGCATCCATACGTCGGCGGCGACGGTCGCGGTTCTCCCGCAGGCCGAGGACGTGGACGTCGACATCAAGCCGGAGGATCTGCGCATCGACACGACGCGGGCCTCCAGCGCCGGCGGCCAGCATGCCAACACCACCGATTCCGGTATCCGCATCACGCATATCCCGACCGGCATCGTCGTCACGTCGCATGACCGATCGCAGCATCAGAACCGGTCCCGCGCGATGCAGATCCTGCGCGCCCGCCTGTTATGATCTCGAATGGCAGAAGCTGGCCGATGACCGTGCGGCGACGCGGCGTGGCCTGGTCGGCTCGGGCGACCGCTCGGCGAAAATCAGGACCTACAATTTCCCGCAGGGGCGCGTCACCGACCACCGCATCAATCTCACGCTCTACAAGCTGGATCAGGTTCTCCTCGGCACGGCGCTGGACGAGATCGTCGACGCCCTTGATCACCAATCACCAGGCCGACCAGTTGGCGGCGATAGAGGCGGAGGTCGCTTGAGCAAGGCGGTCGGCGTCGGGGACGTCGCAGCTTCGACGGTCGGGGCGGTCCGGCGCGAACTCGCCAGTCGACTGCAAGCGCGATGGGGCTCGGCTGACGTTGAGAGGACCGCGGCCCTCGATGCGAAGCTCCTTCTGGCGCACGCGCTCGGCGTCGATGCCGGCGAACTGATCCTGCACGAGGACGAGCGCGTTTCGGAGACGGCAAAAGAAGCCGCGGCCGCGATGGTCGATCGCCGCCTGCGCGGCGAGCCGGTCGCCCGCATTATCGGCGAGAAGGAGTTCTGGAGCCTTCCGTTCCGCGTGTCGCCGCGGACGCTGATCCCGCGGCCGGATACCGAAACGCTGATCAGCGCTGTTATCGAGGCCCTTGCGAGCCGGAGGGATGAGCCACTGCGCGATGGTCGATTTCGGCACAGGCTCCGGCTGCATTCTCCTTGCCGCTTTGTCGGAGTTTCCCAACGCCATCGGCCTTGGAACCGATCGCGATGCCGAGGCGATTGCTGTCGCCGCGGACAATGCGCGCCGCCTTGGTCTCGCCGAGCGCGCTCGTTTCAGCGTCGGCAATTGGACGGAAGGAATTGAGGGGCCGTTCGATGTAATCCTCGCCAACCCTCCCTATGTAGAGGACGAAGCATTGCCGGATCTGGCGATTGAGGTGATCGGCTATGAGCCGCGCCTTGCCCTGTCCGGAGGCGCCGACGGTCTCGACGGCTATCGCGCAATCATCCCGGAATTTCCGACGGCTTCTGGCGCCCTCAGGTATCGCCATCGTCGAATTCGGACCCCGCCAGGCGCCAGCAATCATGGAGATGGCGTCGGCCGCTGGGATGACCGCTGCGATCAGGCACGATCTTGCTGGACGCGAGCGCGCGGTTTTGTTGACGATATCGGCGGAGAGTTAGGGCGACTCGTCAAAAAACGTCTTGGAAAACCATTCCGGACCGTCTAGGGTTTAGTTGCCGAAGCAAAAGGCCTTTCCGCCTGACGTTCAGGACAATCAAGATCCTCAAGACGTTTCAGAGCCGTTGATTGGCCTCGAATTCTTGTGCCTAGCCAACTCGATACCGGCAAGGCGTGGGGTGCACCTCTGGGCAGGTGCTGATACCGACGAAGTGATGTCACTGGGCCGGAGCCGAAGCAGAGCCGGTCACGATCCAGAGTTTGGGTCGCGACACTTTGAAAAGGCGCCACCCCGCTAAGAACGAGTGCAATAGAGATCTGTATATGAGGCAAGGACATAGCAAGCGCATGCGCGGGCGTAATCGTAAGGGGCCTAACCCTCTCTCGCGCTCATATGAAAGCAACGGGCCGGACGTGAAGATCCGTGGGACGGCGCTTCATATCGCCGAGAAATACGTCACGCTGGCGCGCGATGCGGCGTCCTCGCGGCGATCGCGTCGCGGAGCAGAACTACCTGCAGCACGCCGAGCACTATTATCGGATTGTTGCCGCTGGCGCAGGCGCAGATGCCGCAGCCTCAGCCCTTCCAACGCGCCGACGATGGCGAGGAGGGCGAAGACGGCCAGCCCGCGCGCTTCGGCGATCGCCAGGGCGGCTTCAACGGCGACGGCCATCAGGCCAACGGCCAGGAGTCGCAGCCCCATTACAATGGCGATGGGAACGGCCGATGACGGCGACGATGATTCCGACGACGACAACAACAATGCCGATATGGGCAATGTTCGCGCCATGAACGAGGGTCAGAACAACCGCCCACGCAATCGTCGTCAGTCGCGGCCTCGCCCGCCGCGTGCCGAGGAGCCAAGCGAGGAAGAGGCGCTCGCTACGGGATCGGACGACTAGTCCGGCTTCGACGCTCTGAAGAGCAACAGCCGCCCTTGCAGGACGGCCTTCTCAACTCAATATCAAGCCTGCGCGGTCTCGCGAGGAGACGCGTACCGAGAATGGCAACCGTTGCGCCTCCGAGAGGGCTGCGGGCCGGCCGTCAGGAGGCTTGAATGAATATTGACAGCTATTCGGAGCGAGTCCGTGGGTTTCTCCAGGCCGCTCAGACCGCAGCGCTGACGCGCGGTCACCAGCAATTCACCCCAGAACATCTGCTCAAGGTCCTTCTCGATGACGAGGAGGGCCTGGCTGCCGGGCTTATCGACCGCGCCGGCGGCAATTCGCGCCTGGCGCTGGCGGCGACCGAGAAGGCGCTCGATGATCTGCCCAAGGTGGAGGGCGGCGGCGCCGGCCAGCTCTATCTCGCCGGTCCGACGGCCAAGGTGTTCGACACGGCAGAGAAACTCGCCAAGAAGGCCGGCGACAGCTTCGTCACGGTCGAGCGCCTGCTGACGGCGCTGGCGATGGAGAAGGACGCCAAGTCGCTCGAAGATCCTCGCCGATGCCGGTGTGACGCCGACGGCGCTAAACCAGGCGATCAAATCGCTGCGCCAGGGCCGCACGGCCGACAGCGCCTCGGCGGAAAGCCAGTATGAGGCGCTGAAGAAATACTCCCGCGATCTCACCCAGGATGCGCGAGACGGCAAGCTCGATCCGGTCATTGGCCGCGACGAGGAAATCCGTCGCACCATCCAGGTTCTGTCGCGGCGCACAAAGAACAATCCGGTGCTGATCGGCGAGCCCGGCGTGGGCAAGACGGCGATCGCCGAGGGCCTGGCGCTCCGCATCGTCAATGGCGACGTGCCCGAATCGCTGCGCGACAAGCGCTTGCTCGCGCTCGACATGGGCGCGTTGATTGCCGGCGCGAAATATCGCGGCGAATTCGAGGAGCGGCTGAAGGCGGTGCTGTCCGAAATCGAGGCCGCGGCCGGCAAGATCATCCTCTTCGTCGACGAGATGCACACGCTGGTCGGCGCCGGCAAGGCGGAAGGGGCGATGGACGCCTCGAACCTCCTGAAGCCCGCGCTGGCCCGCGGCGAGCTGCATTGCGTCGGCGCGACGACGCTCGACGAATATCGCAAGTATGTCGAAAAGGACGCCGCTCTGGCGCGGCGCTTCCAGCCGGTCTTTGTCGACCAGCCGACGGTCGAGGACACGGTCTCGATCCTGCGCGGCATCAAGGAGAAATACGAACTCCATCACGGCGTCCGTATTACCAATTCGGCGCTCGTCGCCGCGGCGACGATGTCGGACCGCTACATCACTGACCGGTTCCTGCCCGACAAAGCGATCGACCTTGTTGACGAGGCGGCGTCGCGGCTGCGCATGCAGGTCGATTCCAAGCCGGAGGCGCTCGACGAACTCGACCGCCGCATCATTCAGCTGAAGATCGAGCGCGAGGCGCTGAAGAAGGAACAGGATCAGGCATCGAAGGATCGCCTCGAGAAGCTCGAGCGCGAACTGACCGATCTTGAAGAGCAGTCGACGGCGATGACCCAGCGCTGGACCGCCGAGAAGGAGAAATTGTCCTCTGCCCAGAAGCTCAAGGAGCAGCTGGACCAGGCGCGCGCGGAACTGGAAAAGGCGCAACGCACCGGCGATCTCGCCCGCGCCGGCGAGCTTGCCTATGGCGCGCATCCCGGAACTGGAGCGACAGGTCGCGACCGTCGAGGCCCGGGAAGGGTCGCGGGCGGGCGACATGCTGGAAGAGGCGGTGACGCCCGATCACATCGCCCATGTCGTTTCGCGCTGGACCGGTATTCCGGTCGACAAGATGCTCGAAGGCGAGCGCGACAAGCTGCTGCGCATGGAAGACGCGCCTGGCCGCGCGTGTCGTCGGTCAGGCGGAGGCCGTACATGCGGTGGCGACCGCGGTTCGCCGCTCTCGCGCAGGGCTGCAGGATCCCAGCCGGCCGATCGGCTCGTTCATGTTTCTCGGGCCGACGGGCGTCGGCAAGACGGAACTGACCAAGGCCGTTGCCGAGTTCCTGTTCGACGACGAGACGGCGATGCTCCGCATCGACATGTCGGAATACATGGAGAAGCACTCGGTCGCCCGACTGATCGGCGCGCCGCCCGGCTATGTCGGCTACGAGGAGGGCGGGGCGCTGACGGAGGCGGTGCGCCGCCGGCCGTATCAGGTGATCCTATTCGACGAGATCGAGAAGGCGCATCACGACGTCTTCAACGTCCTGCTTCAGGTGCTCGACGACGGCCGCCTGACGGATGGACAGGGGCGGACGGTCGACTTCCGCAACACGCTGATCGTGATGACCTCGAATCTCGGTGCCGAACATCTTTCGAGCCTTGGCGACGATGAGGATTCCGAAGCCGCGCGTTCGCTGGTGATGGACGTCGTCCGGGCGCATTTCCGGCCGGAGTTCCTCAACCGGCTCGACGACATCATTCTGTTCCACCGCCTGAAGCGGACGGAGATGGGCAAGATCGTCGAGATCCAGCTGGGCAGTCTGCAGCGGCTTCTGGCGGAGCGGAAGATCTCGCTCGAACTCGATGACACCGCCCGGGCATGGCTGGCGCAGAAGGGCTACGATCCGGCCTATGGCGCGCGACCGTTGAAGCGCGTGATCCAGCGCGAGGTGCAGGATCCGCTTGCCGACAAGATCCTTGCCGGCGAGATCGGCGACGGCGCGACGGTGCGCATCGTCGGCGGCAACGAACATTTGCTGTTCGTGCCGAGCGAGGCGGAAGAGGCGGCCTAGCGCCGCCTAGTTCGCCGCGGCGAGCTGCGTGTCGTCGAGGGTGATGCCGAGCAGCGAATTGATCTGATCGCGCTGCGTTTCGAAATTCGCCAGTTCGGTGCCTTCCAGGACACCGCCCTCCGGCAGTCGGATCGTCAGCGGGTTCACCGGCTGACCGTTGATACGGATTTCGAAATGCAGGTGGTTGCCGGTCGACTGGCCGGTCGAGCCGACATAGCCGATGACCTGGCCCTGGACGACGTGGTCGCCGACGTGGAGGCCCTGCGCGAAGCGCGCTCTGATGGCCATAGGCGGTCTCGTAGCCGTTGGCGTGGCGGATGATGGTGAAGTTGCCGTAGCCGCCCGACTGCGAAGACGTCTCGATCGATTCGACAACGCCATCGCCGGCGGCGACGATCGGCGTTCCCCGCGGCGAGGCGTAGTCGACGCCGGTGTGCATGCGATAGACGCCGAGAATCGGATGCAGACGCATGCCGAAGCCGGAGGCGATGTTGCCGCCGCTGATCGGCTTGCGGAGCAGGAAGTTGTCGGCGCTGCGACCGTTGGCGTCATAGTAGCGGATGGTGCCGTCCTCGCGTCTGGAAACGATAGTAGGTGCGTCGTCACGCCGCTCGAGCGTGACCGACGCGAACAGGATCGGATCGGAGTCCGCCGTGGCGCCGGCGTCGGCATCCGGCAGGCCGTAGAACAGTTGCACCGTGTCGGCCGGACCGATCCGCGCCAGCATGTCGACATCGAAAGCGAAAATGCGGACGAGCTCGTTGATCTGGTCGGCAGACAGGCCTTGATCGACGCCGGTGGCATAGAGCGCGTCATAGAGGCGAAGACCGCCAGTGACGGCGCGCGGGGCGGTGTCATCCGCTGGTGACCTCCGGCAGGGGGCCTGGCTCGTCGGCGCGGACGAAGTTGCCGCTGTCGTCGCGAGCGACGGTCGCCTGGTGGACGTCGTTTTCGTAGATGCTGACGCGTAGCAGCTGATGGCTGGTTTCGCCGTTGGCACCCGGCAGGAAAGCGATGCGGACACGATCCTCATTGCTGAGCGCGCTGAGATCGATGAGATCGTCCATCACAGCCAGCGTCGCGTCGATGTCGGCCTGGGCGGCGCCTGCGTCGGCGAGAAGTTCCTGCGAGGGCGATGCCATCCTCCATCGGGATGACGCGCTCGTCGCGCGAAGGCCGCCCTGGTTGCTCTTGGTGAGGTAGCTGACGTTCTCCGGAATGGCGCGGAAGCCGACCGGCGCTGAGTGGCACGCCGATCGCGGGTGCGTTGCCTGACAGCCGAAGTCGGCATTGGCGTAGGCCAGCACCGATGGCCAGGCCTGTCCGCCAGCGGCGAACAACGCGGCGTTGGCGTGGACGATGTCGACGATCTGGTCCGTGGCGATAACCGGCGCGGCGTCGAACAATTCATCGACTGGGAAGGGCACCGTCCGGACCGCGGCGTTGCCGCCTGCGACGTCGCCGTCGGCGAATTCGCCGGTGGCCTCAGGCGGCGCCACGGTCGTCTCATTGTTGGCGGCCTCGCCGACGACGGTGACCGGATCATAGGCCGGGATGTCGAGGCCTTCAGTGCTGGCGGTTGCCAGGGCGGCATTAACGAAGGCGTAGTTGCGCTGCTGGATGAGGTCGCGATCGCCCTCGCGCACGGTTACGGCGACGGGGATGATTTCGCGCGTTGCCGGCTCGGCGGCGACCGGCACGATGCGATCGCCCTTTTCACCGACAAGCATGGTTGCCGATGAGGCCGAGAGGGGCCGATTCGGGCGGCACGGCGGCAAGCTGCTGGCCGCTGAGCGCCACGGCGAGGGCGCCGCCCATAAGCATGAAAGCCGTGAGGCCGGTAAGGATGGTGCCGCTCAGCCAGCGGACGGACACGGCGCGCGCCGCCGGAATACCGACAGACGAGGATCCGACCGTCAGCGGCGGCTCGGTACCGAGGTCAATGAAGGAGGCCGGCGAGTCTCCGGCAAAGGCAAAACGATCGCCCAAGGCAACGGGCATTGCGGTCATTCGTAAGCTTGCCTTCCCGCCTGCGAAGGTGCCGGGCGCCCTTCGTGATATGCCGAAAATTGCCCCTCGAAGACGCGCCAAGTCAATCGCAGAAAGGCGCGTTTTTCCGCCCTATTTCTGCCATGAATTGCGCGCGCAAGCGACGGCGACGGAGGTGCTTTGCCAGGGTGCCGTCGCCCCGCGGCGTTTCTGTCATCATCGGGAGTTGACAGGGGGCCGGCGCGACGCATATATGACGGGGCAATGAGGGCGGTGCTGCCGTTAACGCGGTGTGGTTGGCCCTTGTTTCTTCGTTCTACGAAGTTGGGCCCGGTCGCTTAGGCGATTTCGGGTCTTTCCTTTCGGGGCAGCGCGAGCCAAACTCAAGCTGCCCGACGGCGGTTCGTCCGCCGTCTGCTCTTTGACAAGTGAATCGGAAGAAAGAGAAACGTAGGCGGCGGAGTCCTTGCGGGTTTGTCAGTCCTCGGATTGGCGAACCGAATCGAGACTTCGGCGGCACTACGTTTCAAGAAACAAGCTCATAAGTCGTGGGAATGACGTGCAAATGTCGTTCCGATGACGGTGTGCTTGGGACTCGTCAATACATGCGTAGTGACCAAGCCGATCACTCTCTCATTCAATCTGAGAGTTTGATCCTGGCTCAGAACGAACGCTGGCGGCAGGCCTAACACATGCAAGTCGAACGCCCTCTTCGGAGGGAGTGGCAGACGGGTGAGTAACGCGTGGGAACGTACCCTTCGGTTCGGAACAACCCTTGGAAACAAGGGCTAATACCGGATGCGTCCGTAAGGAGAAAGATTTATCGCCGAAGGATCGGCCCGCGTTGGATTAGCTTGTTGGCGGGGTAATGGCCCACCAAGGCGACGATCCATAGCTGGTCTGAGAGGATGATCAGCCACACTGGGACTGAGACACGGCCCAAACTCCTACGGGAGGCAGCAGTGAGGAATATTGGACAAT
>CAWGKA010000012.1:355000-693084 GCA_963823045.1 uncultured Alphaproteobacteria bacterium
CGATGAGAAAATTGTCGGCTTCGCTTCCGTCTCCGTCGGCGAGACGGGATCGGCGGACCTCGATGATTTGTTTGTCGACCCCTCTCGCTGGAAGAACGGCGTCGGGCGTTCGCTCGTCATAGCGGCGCTCGGCTTCGCAAAGGAGAATGGTGCCAAGCAAATGACGGTCGTCGGCAATCCGCATGCCTTAGGCTTCTATCTCGCCTGCGGGTTCAAAAAGGCCGGGCCAACGGAAACGCAGTTCGGGCCAGGCGAGCTCCTCGTCCATCCCCTCTAGCGCGCCGACAGCCGCTTCAACTCTTTCAAGCGACCTAGCTGCCACGTCGCGTTCGGCGGCGACGGCCGCCTCGGCGTCAGCCGCTTCGGCGTCGCGGTGGACGGCCTGTTGCGCATAGATCGCCGCGCCTGGCGCGTGCGTTCTGACATGCGCGGTCGCTACGGCCTGGCCGGCGGCGTGCGCCGCGGAGCGGGCGGGGCTGTCCTCACCGACGTCGCGGGCGGCCGCGTGTGCGCCGAGCGAAGCGCCCCGGATCACCTTCATGGTGAACACACCGGTGTCGATCCACGTCCTGCAGCGCGCGTAAAGCATTTCGCGGCCGCGGGTCGCCAGGGTATCTTTCTCGAAATAGGGCATCACGCGCTCGGCGCAGTCGATCGCCCAGCGAGCGAGAGTCCTGTGGTCCGTCTGCTCGACGAGCTGCAAGAGTTCGTCGTCGCGGCGCAAACGTGTGAGGGCGAATGCAGGTTTCTTCATCAGCTGCGATGATCGCACAATGACAGCGGAGCGATGCCATCAACGTCCGCCCGGCGACGCTCGGCGATCGCGATGCGCTGCGCGCCTTCCTGACGAAGGCGGCCCAGGACGAGAATATCGACGCTTTCGACGTGCTCGGCTTCTTGAATGAGTTCGCGCTGCCGGTGGCGCAGATCGAGGCCGGCCAGTTATTCGTCGCGACGCGCGCCTGGTCGATCGTCGGCCTTGCCTCGATCGTGTTCCGGCATGACGGCGATATCGAACTCGACGGCCTGCTGATCGATCCGGCGACGCACCTCGGTCGACCGGCGCGCTGCTTTGCGCGCAGTGCCGGGCCTTCGCGGCGCGGGCCAGGGCGAAGGCAGTTCACGCTGTCGCGAAACAGGAGGCGGTGTCTTTGCTGTCCGATTGGGGCTTCGCGACGGCCGGGATCGACGACTCGATTCAGGGCGCGACTGCGATCAGAATGTTGGCCGCAGTCTAGGTTCGCTCAGGGGATCAACTCATGGCCAAACGCATTGATGTCTCGGCGCTGCCATCCATTGTCGGAACGCTCTATCCGGCTCCTTTCGACGAGCCTTGCCTGAAGCGCGAGCGGAAGCGCCTCGGCGATGCGGCAGGGCTTACGCAGTATGGCGTGAACGTTCTGACGCTGCAGCCCGGCACATGGTCGAGCCAGCGCCACTGGCACACCCATGAAGACGAATTCGTCTATGTGCTGTCCGGCGAGGTCGTGATGGTCTCGAACGATGGCGAGGAGATCCTGCGCGCCGGCGATGCCGCGGGTTTTCCCGCCGGCACGGGGGACGGACACTGCCTGCAGAACCGCTCCGACAACCCGGCGACCGTCCTTGAGATCGGGACGCGGATCGCCGAGGATGCCGTCGACTATCCTGACATCGACCTGATCCTACCGGCAGGAAACAGCAAGAACGGCGACTATCTCCATCGCGACGGCACGCCCTATCCCAAGCGCGAGCGCCGCGGCGGCTAGTGCTAGCCTCGCGACGGCAACGTGCCGTCGGCGGCCAATGCCTCCAGCCGTTCGCGGAGCTTCGTCAGCGCGGCTGCAGCGATCGCGGCGTCTTCGGCCGACAGTGCCGCGGCAAGCTTGTTGCCGATCGGCGCTTCGCGGGCCCGGATCTCCTTGAGGGCCGCTTCGCCCCGTTCCGTCGCTGCGATCAGCTTCGAGCGCTTGTGTTCGGGGTTGTCGAGCAATTTGACAAGGTGCTTGTCGAGTAGCTCGTTGACGATCGTCTGGACGTGCTGTCGGGTAACGCCAAGGGCGTTCGCCAGGACAGGAACGGTCGCAGGAACGCCATCCACCAGCAGTTCGAGCACTTGTCGCATTGGCTTGGTCACGCCCGTCGTGGCGTGCAGCACCGCGCCGATCTCCGCCAGAAGCGGAGACAGACGCTGGATTTCCGCGACGATGGCCGGAATTGGCTTGGGTTTCGCTTCAGGCATGATGACAATTAACTTGTCATAGTGCGCAAATCCGTCAATCAGGTTGCCGTCATCCGCGTCCGGAGGCATGGCGGCTTGCTGCCTTTTCGCGCCAAGCGTCGGCAAGGCGATCCATCGTCGCCAGTTCGGCGATCGCTTCGGGGTCGCGTTCGCCAGCGACGAGAAGGCCGTAGGCGCGGGCGACCGGCCAGTCCGGGTGCGGGCGCTCGATGAGCTGGAAGGCGTCGCCGGCGGCGAAGCTGCCGGGGCGGATGATGCGATAGTACCAGCCGCCGCGCCGGTTCTTCACTACGGTCTCGACCATCGTCTGGTCGCGGAAGCGGTGGCCGAGCTTCCAGCATGGGCTGCGCGCCTGGGTGATCTCGACCTCGGCGGTGCCGAGGAGGAAACGGTCGCCGATGCAGACGTCCCATTCGGTCCAGCCCTCCGTCGAGACGTTCTCGCCGAAGGCGCCATAGCCGGTGAAGATCGATGCGAGATCCGGCCGCTCGGCGATCCATTTCGCGTAGTGGTCATGCGCGTAGTGCAGGATCGCCTTGTCGGCATCGCCATGGACGGCGAGGTCGGCCTGCTCGTCGCCCTCGATACCGTCCTCCGTCACCATCACCGCGCCGGCCACCGGATGCTTGATGAAGCCGCTCGGCTCGCCCTTCGGCCCGTAGGTCGCGACGCGGCCGACAAGTGCGGCGAGGATGGGGATCGAGTCGCCCGGTGCGGTCATGTCTCAGAGTCCTCCGTTAATCGAGGAGAGGCGATGCAAGGAGTAAGCCCATTGATCCGCGTGCGCCAAGGGGCGAGCACGCGTGCCTCACGCCGACACCTTGCGTCAGTCGACCGCTTCTTTGCCTCCACCAAATCGGACGAGTGCGGCGATGCGAGCGTCGATGGGAGGATGGCTGGCGAAAAGGCGTGCGAACCAGCCTTCCCGTCGATGATCGAGCATCATCGCCTGAATCTCGGTGGGTGCCTTGATCTCGGAATGGCCAGCAACCTTCCTCAGCGCGCTGATCATGGCGTCCGGGTTTTTGGTGAGTTCGGCCGAGCCAGCATCGGCGAGGTATTCGCGCCTGCGGGACAACGCGAGGCGGAGGGCTATGGCAAGGAATCGAACGAGGATGAAGATGGCAATCGCCGCCAGAAGGACCAGCGCCGCGCCGCCGCCGCCCTTGTTCCCCGATGAACCGGAGGAGCGCCGCGAGCCGAAGGCAACGTAGCGCGGACTGCGGAAGATGAGTTCTCCGGCCAGCGAAAGAATGCCGACGAAGACCGCGGCAATGACCAACAACTGAACATCGCGGTTCTCAATGTGTGTGAGTTCGTGGGCGAGGACCGCTTCGAGCTCTGCGTCGTCGAGTGCATCGATCAAGCCACGCGTCACGGTGATCGTGTATTGCGACTGCCGCACGCCGCTTGCCATCGCATTACGCGCCTCGGTGTCGATGATTCGCAGCTTCGGCATGGTGATGCCGCGGCTGATGCAGAGGTTCTCCAACAGGTTCCACAGCCGCGGTTCCGATTGGCGGTCAACGCTATAGGCCTCAACCGCCCAGGCAATGATGTGCTGATTGGCGAACCAGGCAATGACGAACCAGATCACGGCAACTCCGACCGCCCAGGGAATCACCTGTGGCAGCAGGTCAAGCGCGACCTCGAAACCCGTTGGTCACTTCGGGCTTGTCGTAGGTGGCAATGAGCAAGGCGAAAGCGTAGGCAATCAGCAGGAGCAGAACTGGAAATCCGGCCAGCAAAGCGATCGACTTCAGCCGGTTGTTCCAGATGTAGGTCCTAAGGCCGTAAGCGAACAAGCCGGTCGACCTTTGCTACAATCCGGGCTGCAGTCCGGGCGACGCTAGAACTTGACTTGCGGAGGCGTCGCAACGGCGACCTGCTCGCCTTGGTCGAGCTCGAAGAAGGTCCGCTCGGTGAAGCCGAAGGTGCCGGCGATGAGCACAGCCGGGAACTGCTGGATCGATGCGTTGTATTCCTGGACAGCGTTGTTGAAGAAGCGCCGCGAGGCGGCGATCTTGTTCTCGAGATCGGAGAGATCCGATTGCAGCTGCAGGAAGTTCTGATTGGCCTTGAGATCGGGGTAGGATTCGGCGAGAGCGAACAGCTGCCGCAGGGCGCCGGTCAGCATGTTCTCGGCGCGAACCTGCGTATCGGGACCGGCGGCGGCGATGGCGGCGTTCCTTGCCTTGACCACCTCCTCGAGCGTTCCACGCTCATGGGCGGCGTAGCCCTTCACCGTTTCGACCAGGTTCGGAACGAGATCGTGACGCTGCTTGAGCTGAACGGAGATGTCCGACCAAGCCTGGTTGACGGTTTGACGAAGGCTGACAAGCCGGTTGTAGAGGAAGATCAGCAGTAGAATGACGACTGCGATAATACCAACAATGATCCAGCCGGCCGCGCCCATCGTATTTCTCCTCAGCCCAGGTGGTCGAGATGTACTTCGTGCCGCGCAAGCGCCGCTAGTCTATCCAGCAAACTAAGCCCTTTCCGAGTCACAAGTAAACGCGCCATCGATTCTAAGTTGGTCGTTCAGGACATGGCCGACTAGGCGCGTTCGAGGCCGATGGTGATCGGCTCGTCCTGTAGCTTCGATTCCGAAACCGTGCCGGCGGGCGCGCCGCCATTGAGATCGATCGCGGTGGCGAGGGTCTCGTTGGCGATCAGCGCTTCATGCGTCGACAGCGCGCTTGTTGCCGAGGGACCGGCCGTCACGCCGATGCGGATGCGATCGGAGACGTCGAAGCCGGCGTCCTTGCGCGCGACCTGCACGAGGCGGATGAAATCGCGAGCGATGCCTTCGGCTTCGAGTTCGGCGTCGACGGTGGTGTCGAGGACGACGACGCCCGCCGAGCCGGCGAAGGAGACGGCGTCGATGCCTTCCTGCGCCTTGAAGCGGAGTTCGTATTCGCCGGCCTGCAAGACTTCGCCGGCGGCCTCGATGGCGCCGCCGCCGACTTCCTTCCAGTTGCCGGACTTCGTCGCTGCCAGCACGTCCTTCATCGCCTTGCCGAGACGCTTGCCGACCTGGCGCGCGTCGACCGCCGCCTCGGTCGTGCCGTAGGCGGACGGGTCGGCGGCGAAGACGACTTCCTTGACGTTGACCTCATCGGCGATGACGTCGCGCAGAGGCTCCAGCTTGTCATGGCGCGGATGGGCGATGGTGAGCGTCCGCAGCGGCAGACGCGTGCGGAGGTTCTTCGCGGTGCGGATCGACAGCGCCGCGGACACCGCCTGGCGGGCGAGATCCATGCGCTCGACGAGCGCCGGATCGGTGGCGAGCTTGGTGGCGTCCGGCCAGTCCTGCAGATGCACCGACTCGCCGTTCACCAGCGCGCGGTGGATCGTCTCGGTGAGGAAGGGCAGGAACGGCGCCAGCGTACGCGTCAGCGTTACGAGCACGGTGTAGAGCGTGTCGTAGGCGGCCTTCTTGTCGGCGTCCTGCTCCGGCTTCCAGAAGCGGTCGCGGCTGCGGCGGATGTACCAGTTGTTGAGCGCGTCGATGAAGGGGAGCGCCGCATTGCAGGCGGCGGCGAGGTCGAGCTTCTCCATCGCCGCTTCGACGGCAGAGACGAGTTCGCCCGTCTTGCCGAGGATGTAGCGGTCAAGCTCCGCATCGGCGGTCGTGATCATCTCCGCCTTCACGCCGTCGATGTTGGCGTAGAGGGTGAAGAAGGAATAGGCGTTCCAGATCGGCAGCAGGATCTGGCGCACCGCCGGGGCGATGACCTTGCCGTCCTTGTCGATGCGGAGGTCGCCGCCCGACATCAGCGGCGAGGACACCATGAACCAGCGCAGCGCGTCCGAGCCATAGGTGTCGAACATCTCGAACGGGTCGGGATAGTTCCGCCGGCTCTTCGACAGCTTCTGCCCGTCCTCGTCGAGGACGACGCCGTGGCAGACGACGCTGCGGAACGGCGCCTTGTCGAAGAGCGCCGTCGCCATCACCATCAGCGTGTAGAACCAGCCTCTGGTCTGGGCGACATATTCGACGATGAAGTCGCCCGGGAAATGGCTCTCGAACCACTCCTTGTTCTCGAACGGATAGTGCACCTGCGCGAAGGGCATCGAGCCCGACTCGAACCAGCAGTCGAGCACGTCCGGCACGCGGCGCATCATCGACTTGCCGGTCGGATCGTCGGGGTTCGGGCGCACGAGATCGTCGATATAGGGGCGATGGAGGTCGGGGACCTTCACGCCGAAATCGCGCTCCAGCTCCTCGATCGAGCCATAGGCGTCGATGCGCGGATAGGCCGGATCGTCGGACTTCCACACCGGGATCGGCGCGCCCCAATAGCGGAGGCGCCCGATGTTCCAGTCGCGGGCGTTGGCGAGCCAGTTGCCGAAGAGGCCGTCGCGGATGTGCTCCGGCATCCAGGTGATCTCTTTGTTCAGCTCGACCATGCGGTCCTTGAACGCGGTGACGCGCACATACCAGGACGGCATCGCCTTGTAGATCAGCGGCTCGCGCGTCCGCCAGCAATGCGGATAGTTGTGCTCGTAGGTCTCGTGGCGAAGGACGACGCCGCGCGCCTTGAGGTCGCGGATGATGTCCTTGTTCGCCTCGAAGACGTTCTTGCCGGCATAGTCCGGCGCGAGCGCGGTGAAGTTGCCCTCGAGGTCGACCGGATCGCGCACGCGGGATGCCGGCCGCCTGGCCGACATTCAGGTCGTCCTCGCCGAAGGCCGGCGCGATGTGGACGACGCCGGTGCCTTCGCCGAGCTCGATGAACTCGCCGCCGAGCACCTGGAAGGCGTTCTCGGTGTCGGCGAAATAGGGGAAGAGCGGCTCGTAGGTTCGGCCGATGAGATCGGCGCCCTTCATGCTGCCGACCTCGGCGTAGTCGCCAAGCTCCTTGGCGTAATGCGCGCGCGAGGCCTCGGCGATGATGACGTGCTCGCCGTCCTTCTCCAGCAGCGCATAGTCCGCCTCCGGATGCACCGCGAGCGCGAGGTTGGACGGCAGCGTCCAGGGCGTCGTCGTCCAGGCGAGGAGCTTCGGCGCGATCGTCTCGCCGGCCTTGGCGCGAAGCTGGAAGGCGACCGTCAGCGCCGGGTCCTGACGCGGCCGCGTGGAATCGTCGATGCGCGTCTCGAAATTCGACAGCGAGGTCTGCATCGCCCAGGAATAGGGAACGACGCGGTAGCCCTCATAGATCAGCCCTTTGTCGAAGAGCTGTTTGAAGGCCCACATGACGCTCTCCATGTAGGAGACGTCCATCGTCTTGTAGTCGTTCTTGAAATCGACCCAGCGCGCCTGCCGCGTGACATAGCGCTCCCAGTCGGCGGCGAACTGCATCACCGAGGAGCGGCAGGCATCGTTGAACTTGTCGATGCCCATCGCCTCGATCTCGGTCTTGCCGTGGACGTCGAGCTCCTTCTCGACGGTCAGCTCGGCCGGAACGCCATGCGTGTCCCAGCCGAAGCGGCGCTCGACCATCTTGCCGCGCATGGTCTGGTAGCGCGGGACGATGTCCTTCACGTAGCCGGTGACGATATGGCCGTAATGCGGGAGGCCGTTGGCGAAGGGCGGGCCGTCATAGAAGACGAATTCGGGCGCGCCGCGGCGCCGCTCGATCGACTTCTCGAAGGTCTTGTCCGCCTGCCACCAGGCGCCGATCTCCTCCTCCATCTTGGGGAAGGAAGGGGACGGCTCGACGGGCGGATAGACGGGCGTTTTCTTCAGGTCTGACATCGGCTTCCGGCACTGACGCTGCCGGCGCGGCAGCGGACGCTTAAGGTGGCGGAGCGATAGCGTTTTTCAAGCCGCGATGCCAGTGCTGGCGAGGACGTCGATGAGGTCGCTGGTCGCAAGGTCGCAGGCGGCGCTGACTAGTCTGTCCACGTGGAATCGGCAGCGATGGCCGATGATATTGCCCGCGGACCGAGCTGGTTTCGACCGGCTTAAGTCACCGGCAGGATCAAGCTGGCTTCCGTCAGGATGACGACGCAGTACTGCGGACAGTCCGTTGTCGGCGGCCGACGTGTTGCCGTAGGCTTTCTAGCTGCGCCAGGATACGATCAGATGCCGCTCCGCTCCTTTGGAGCATGCCGACGATCAGACGGCCTCTTCGAGCTTGGCAGCACCCGATCTACTGGACGGGTACATCGACGCTATCGGTCGATGACGAGTCGACGCGTGCGTCTAGGCGCTACATCGGACTTCGGCGAATTCGATGGTCAATGCTGCCAAGACGAGGTCTCTACCTGCCGCGCGCACAGCACACTGGAGGCCCTTCAGGCGGGCCCTCGCCTAGTCAACCGAGATAGTGATCGTGCGACCGGTTTTACCTCGACTACTTTCGCTGTGGTCGCCGGTGCCGCAGGTTATCCGGAGCCTGACTTATGAGGATCGCTCCAACGCGAGACGGAGATCCTCTGCGTGGCTTCAAGCTTTCGCATCCTGCATCTGGACCTTCAGTCAGCTGTTGGCACGCCGATCACGTGGCGAGCAGAAGGCTTTGGCGGCTCTATGACGCCTTTCGCTAAGTCCGGTGTCTGCCGTTCGAGTCCACAGATCGCTATCTGGATGCGCTCGAAGATCACGTCGGCGCGTTTAGCGCATGTCGACTGTCTGGTTTCAGGCGCACGTTCGCGGCCAGCTGTGCACGATGACATCTTCTGCAACGCCGTCCTAGGTACTACTACGTGCAGGATTGCGTCGAGTGACCCGCCGCGTTCAAGTGCCGGTGCGAAGTCGCTCAAGGTGAACGCGACAGGCTTAGAAGACGTGGTCATTCACCGTTGCGCCGATGTGAGTTCGACGATGTCATTCGCGACAAAGCTGTGAATTCGCGAGTTGCGCGAGCTGGAGGCCGGACTTCGCCAGTGACGGCAGTGTGCTATCCTGAAACGATACGGAATGAGCGGCCGTCGCGACTAGGCGACCGCCTACGCGCCCGCCGCCCAGATCAGGTAGACCTCCGCCAGTACCAGCAGCGTGCCGACGATCGGCTCGTTGGTGCGAACGCGCGTCGGCGGCCGGTTGTGATGACCGGCCGCCGGCTTGTTGATGCCAGCGCTTACTGGGCGGCGAGGAAGGTCGCGATCGCCTCGCGGAAGGCCGGGTTGAGCGGGGCGTCGAGATGGTCGGCGCCTTCGATCACCACCATGGTGAAGTTCGGGACGACGCCTTCCATCGCCTCGATGTTCGGGCGCTCGACGTCGAGCTCGCCGGCAATGCCGAGGACGGGCACGGCGATGGCGGCGATCTCTTCCTCGGTGAGGTCGATCAGGCCGTTCATGCCGAGGGCGGCATCGGCGAGGGCGCGGGTATCCTGACCCTCTCCACGAATGCCGTGGGCTTCGAGCATGCCAACGAGATAGCCGAACTGCTCGTCGCTCATCTGCGGGTCCATGGCGCGGATCCAGTCGGCGAAGCTCATCATGTCGCCGAGGCTCATGCCGATATACTGGTAGGTCTCGTATTCCAGATCGCCGGACCAGCCGGAGCCGCCGACGGTGAGCGACAGGACGCGCTCGGGATGCTCGACGGTGAATTTCAGCGCGATCTCGGCGCCCATCGAATAGCCGATGATATGGGCGGCCGTGACGTCGAGTTCGTCCATGAGGGCGAGGACGTCGTCAGCCATGGCGACGCCGTAGGCTTCCGGGCCGTGCGGCTTGCCGCTCTCGCCATGGCCGCGGGCGTCGATGGCGATAGTGCGATAGTCGCCGTCGCCGAACACGCCGGCATTCGTCCACAGCTCGGACGTGCTGGCGAAAGAGTGGATGAGCACGACCGGGGCGCCGTCGCCGCCATTGTCGACATAATGGATGGGAACGCCGGCGGAGTAGAAGACGCCGTCGGCGGCGGCCGCTTGCGTTGCGCCGAAGGCGATGAATACGGCCGACAGGGCGAAGCCCAGCTTGCGGATGTTTCTCATGATTTTCGGTTCCTTCTCGTTCGAATTTGTTTCTCAGACCGAGGGCGGAGCGCCTTTCCCTGGGCGACCAGCCTTACGATGTAAGGCGATGTAACCTTACGATGTAAGTCTGTCAAGCCTTACCTTGTAAGGAAATTGACTCACGGCTAGATTCAGCACGGGCGTCGACCCGCGGAGATCAGACGAAGTGGCTGCGAAATCAGGGAAAAAGAGAGCGCCGCTCAGCAAGGAACGGGTGTTCGAAACGGCGGTGCGTCTGGCCGATGAGGAGGGCGTCGAGGCGCTGACGATGCGCAAGCTGGCGCAGAAACTCGGCGTCGAGGCGATGTCGCTCTATCACCACGTCGCCGACAAGGAGGCGATCCTCGACGGCATGGTCGAAGCGGTGTTCGGCGAGATGGAACTGCCGCAAGAGTCAGGCTGGAAGCCGGCGATGCGCGCGCGCTGCAACCTCTTGCGCGAGACGCTGCTCCGCCATCCATGGGCGGCGTCGCTCTTGGATTCGCGGCGCAGTCCCGGCCCGGCGACGCTTAGCCATCTCGACTGGGTGCTGGGCAGCCTCAGAGATGGCGGCTTTTCGGTCGACATGGCGGCGCATGGCATCGCGCTGCTCGACAGCTACGTCTACGGCTTTGTCATCCAGGAGATCGCGCTGCCCATCAATGACGGCGAACCGACCGAGGAGATGGCGGCCGAGATGGCGGCGGCGATGCCGGCCAACATGTTCCCGAACCTGATGGAGATGGCGCAGGAGGTGGCGATGCAGCCGGGCTACGCCTTCGCAAGGGAGTTCCCCTTCGGCCTCGAACTCATCCTCGATGGGCTCGACCGGGCGCGCAAAACGGAAGCGAAGGGCAAGAGTTGAGGGGCGCTCGTCGCAACTAGCCCGCCGCCAGCGCCGCCCAGATCAGATAGACCTCCGCCAGGACCAGCAGCGTGCCGAAGATGAGCTTGTTGTAGCGGGCGAGCCAGGCCGGCAGGAAGATATCGAAGCCGACCGGCTGGTCGTCGGTGTAGCGCGCGGCGACGCCCGTCAGCGGGCAGCGCATGCCGTTGATCAAGAGCGTGATGACCTCGACGGCGACGAGGCCGGTCAGCCACCAGCCGATGTCATATCGGCCGAGCGCGGTGACGATCGGGATGGCGACGATCGAAGAGGCGAAGAGCGCCCAGAAGAAGGTGTGGACCAGCTTGATCCAGAGGAGCGTTCGCGCGTCATGAGTCGTGTGCATGAGGCTTCATGGCACGTCCGCGCCGCCGCTCATTGATCTGCCGCAACGCGTCTCAGCCATGCACACGCCGCAGGTTTGCGGCGGCCTGGACGGCCGCCGCAACTGTCCGACTATCGGTTGATCAGATCACCGTACATCGGGTTGAGGTCCGCCAGCCCGACGGTGGTTTGCAGGTCTTGCAGGCTCTGCGCGCCGATCGGCACCCTGAAGCCCGCGAACAGGATATGATCGAGACCGCGATCGAAATCCGTCGTCAGTCCGTATGTCGAATAGAAGCCGAAGCCCTCATAGGCGATGAAGAAGCTGACCGGCGAATTGTCGGGCCTCAGTTCCAACTTTCCGCCCCAGGACAGTTCACGGCTGGCGTCGCCGTTCACGGTGGTCCAGTTGTCGGCGCCGATGTTGGCGGAGACGAAGACATTCGGCGAGATGAAATAGTTCACCGACACCGTGGCGTAGAGGTCGCGTTCCTCGTTGGTCGCGACGTCGCCGGTGAGGGCGTTCACCAGTCCGACCTGCGCGTAGATGCGCCATTGCTCGGCATTGATCACGGCCTCGACGCCGACATTGCCCAGCACACCCGAATTGAAGCCGCCGCCGCCGAGCGAACCGAACACGCCAAGCATGAATGTGTCATTGGCCGAATGCCAGGTGACATGGCTGGCGGTTCCCCAATCGAGGCCGTCAACGGTGCTCGCGACGAAAGCGAGGGTTGTCCAGGCATCGCCCTGAATCGACCAATTCTGGCCAAGTCTTGCGGCGGCACGAGCGGCGCCGCCGCTCTGGAGGTCCTGCCAGGTGTAAGTAACGATCGGGCCGGGGTTGTAGTTGGTGCTCCAGCCCCATTCGACGCCGGCGAACCCTTGGATGTAGCCCGCCCCTTCGGCGGAAGCCGCCGTAGTTCCCAGCGATGCAAATGCAATCGTGGCGCAGCCCAAGAGTAGTTTGATGCGCATGATCCACCCCATGCCAACCTGACCAAGAGTCAAATTGATAACACAGCCCGATCAGAAGGCGTCCATTCCATCTGAAGTTGTTCCAAGTTTTTGGCGACCGCAACTTCTCGGCAACGGTTCGGGCTGGAAAGTTCAAGGGAGCCGCCCTATTCCGGCCGAACTCAGCGGTCACGCTGGCAGTTGGTCCTGTGGAGAAAGCGGTGTGCGCGTCTTTCGGCCAAAGCTGATCATCGTGACGGTTGCGGCGATCTCGGTCGCCGTGCTGACCAAGCAGCCGGCCGATGCGGCTGCGTCGGCGCCGCCCGTCGCGATTCCCGCAACGATGGCGGCGGACTAGCTACGGCGTTAGGCCGAGCAGCGCGCCGATCGCGGCCGCGCCGGCAACGACAATCCAGGGCGGCAGGCGAAGGCCCATCAGGGCGATGAGGCCGAAGAGGGCGAGGACGACGTCGCTCCAGCCATGGATCGCGCTGGTGATTACCGGATCGTAGAAGGCGGCGAGGAGAAGGCCGACGACGGCGGCGTTGACGCCGGAGAGGGCGCGGCGGACGAGCCGGACCTGCCGGAGATGATCCCAGAAGGGCAGAATGCCGACCACCAGCAGTAAGGACGGCAGGAAGATCGCGACCAGCGTGATGACGCCGCCAAGCGCGCCGCCGGGGCCGTAATCCATCGCCGTACCGAGATAGGCCGAGAAGGTGAACAGCGGGCCGGGCACCGCCTGGGCGAGGCCGTAGCCGGCGATGAAGGAATTCTCCGACAGCCAGCCGGGGGCGACCATCGCCTGATCGAGCAGTGGCAAAACGACGTGGCCGCCGCCGAAGACGAGGGCGCCGGAGCGGTAGGTGGCGTTGACGATGTCGAGCGTCGGCGACGAAATCGCCGAAGCGAGCAGCGGCAGGCCGGCGAGGAGGGCGACGAAGGTAACGAGCGCCAGGATGGCGACGCGGCGTGGGACGCCGGCGTCGAAGCGCGTGTCGTCGGCGGAGCGCTGACGGACGGGTAGCGCCAGCCCGATCAGCGCGGCGGCGAGGATGACGAAGACTTGCGTTTGCGTGCCGGGCCAGACGAGGGTCGCGATGACGGCGGCGACGGCGATGGCGAAGCGGAAGATGTCCGAGGCGTGGGCGATCATCATGCCCCAAACCGCCTGCGCGACGACGACGACGGCGACGACCTTGAAGCCCTGCAGCCAGCCAGGCGTCGCATCCGCGCCGAGCGCGAGGATGCCGTATCCGGCAGCGATCATGATGAGCGCCGAGGGCAGGGTGAAGCCGAGCCAGGCGGCGAGAGCGCCGCCGATGCCGCCGCGCGTCAGGCCGATCCCCATGCCGACCTGACTCGACGCCGGGCCGGGCAGGAACTGGCAAAGGGCGACAAGATCGGCATAGGCGCGTTCGGTGAGCCAGCGCCGGCGTGTGACGAACTCGTCGCGGAAATAGCCGAGATGGGCGATCGGGCCGCCGAAGCTCGTCAGGCCGAGGCGCAGGAAGACGAGAAAGACGCCCGCCAATCCCGAAGCGCGATCTGATGGCCGCTGATCGGCGGTGTCGGTCTGCTGTTCGTCCACGCTGTCCATCGCTCCTCGGGCGGAATCATGCCGCAAGGATGCAACGAAGCGAAGACGCTCGGCGAGGGGATCCGTCAGCCGGCGAGAGGCTGCTTCAACTGCGGCGCCTCGTCGGGCCGCTCGTGCTTCGGCGCGACGCCCGTTTTGATCAGTTCGGCGTAGGAGGAGATCGGCTCGGGATGGCCGATATAGTAGCCCTGGACGCCCGAGCAATTCGCCTCGCTCAGGAAGTTGAACTGGTCGAGCGTCTCGACGCCTTCGGCAACCGTCGGCAGCTTCAGGCTGCGGCCGAGCCCGATCACGGCGCGCACGATCTCCCTGGCATGCTCATCCTGACCCAGCCGGTAGACGAAGGACTGATCGATCTTCAGCTTGTCGAAGGGGAAGGACTGCAAATAGGACAGCGAAGAATAGCCGGTGCCGAAATCGTCCATTGCGACGCGGACGCCGAGCGCCTTGATGCGCCTGAGGACGTTGAGCGCCCTGGCGTGGTTCTCGATGAGAACGCCTTCGGTGATCTCGATTTCGAGACGGCTGGCCTTCAGACCCGTCTCCAGCAGGATCTCGTGGATGAGCGCGGCAAGGTCGCCGTGGCGGAACTGGATCGGCGACACGTTGACGGAAATCTCCAGCGGCCGCGCCCATGAGGCCGCTTCGTGGCAGGCCTGGCGCAGGATCCATTCGCCGATGTCGATGATCTGCCCGGACTCCTCGGCGAGCGGAATGAACTCGGTCGGTTGGATCGGACCGAGCTTCGGATGGTTCCAGCGCGCGAGCGCTTCGAAGCCGATGATCGTGCCGTCCATCTGGGCCTGGGGCTGGTAGCAGAGCTTGAGCTCTCCTCGCGGCAGCGCCAAGCGAAGATCCTGCTGCAACCGACGATGCTTGTGGATGCGCTCGTCCATCGCCTTTTCATAGAAACGGATGGTGCCGCGGCCCTCGGCCTTGGCCCGATAGAGCGCTGCGTCGGCGTTGTTGATGAGCGTTACCGCATCCGTTGCGTCGGTGGGGAACAGAGCGATGCCCACGGACATGCTGACGAGCAACTGACGGCCGGCGACATTCATTTCGCCGGCGACTTCGTTCAGCAGGCGCTGCGCGATCGTTGCGGCTTGCGTCGGCTGCCGTCCACCGGTGACTAGAAAGGAAAATTCGTCGCCGCCAAGCCGTGCAGGATGGGAACTTCCGGTAATTTCCCGGAAACGACGCGCCACTTCCTTGAGCAAGGCATCGCCGACGGAGTGGCCGAAGATATCGTTCACATCCTTGAAGCGGTCGAGATCGACGGAGAGCAGGGCGAAGGGCTCGTTTCTGGAGCGCGCCTGGGCAAGGGTCTCGTCGAGCTTGGCCTGAAACGAAGTGCGGTTGGGCAGGTCGGTCAGCAGATCGTGCTGTGCGAGATAGGCAACGTCGCGTTCGGCTTTGACCCGGCTCGTGATGTCTTCCTGCGTGGAGAGGAATAGATCGCCGCCAAGCGGCACGTCATGCACTGCGATGATCTGGTCGCCCATCTCAACTTCAGCGGTGTGGGATCTTCCGTGCTGGAGATCCGCTATCAGCCGCGCAAAGTACTCTCCGGCGTCCTCCTTCCAGTTGTCGAAAACGCCCTGCTCCTTCATTTCGGCAAATGTCGTATCGACCGGCTGCACCCCTTCGATGTGATAGATTTCGCGGAACTTCTTGTTCCACAAGACGGGTTTACCGTCGAAGTGCATGATCGACACGCCGATCGGCAGTTTGTCGACCGCATTCTCCAGCAATTGCAGGCGATCCGGCTCTTGCGGCGGTTTTCTGACGGCCATATGGCGCTTTCAACGCTGAGTTATTCCTCCTTCTGATTCACGACCTTGGCGTTTAAGGAAGAATGAATCGTTTCGTGGCAAACTGCGCCTATCGTACGGAAAGGCGGTTCCGCTGCGTTTCCGAGACGGACTGGGGAGCCGAACTCAGTCGGTCGCCGTCAGGCCCTGACGCCGCTCTTTGGTCGGATCGCCTCTGTCGCGGTTGAGCGCAATGGCCTTTGTGACGAGCGTCTTGATGTCCGTATCGTCAACGTCGTCCAAGGTCCGCAGCTTGAGGTGGGCCATCATGTCGCCGCCGCTTTCGAGGCGGCTGCTCACCTTCTTCAACTGGCTCCCGCGCCAGAAGCCAAAGGTGACGTGCGTCCTGCCGGCGCGAAAGTAGCAGACCGGGCCGTTGGAGCTGAAGACGGGCTGCCCCCATTTGATAGCCTCGGTCAGCTCCGGACCAACTTCGTGCAGGAGGTCATAGAGCTTGCGAGCCACGTCGCCCGGCAGGCCTTCGGCCGCGGCGAGGTAATCATCAACGGTCCGGTCCATGTCGTTCTCCCAAGCGGATCAATAGCATCGTCGCGCGCCCGGTGGCGAGGTCGGTCGCTACACCTGTTGTTCAGGGCGCGGGGGCAAGGCTATTTGCAGTTGCCGGTGGGCTCTCCTTCTGTTCGGCCGTGAGACCAAGTGAGGTGCCTGCCCTGGCGAAGCGCGGGACGATGGGGCCTCAGTCGCGTGCCATTGATAGGCGCCGGGATGCAACCGGGCGCATGCACCAATTCACTGGCTGATCGGATTAATGGAAACTTCAGGTCGATCCCGTAACGCTTGGCGGACCAATGATGTTGTTTCCAGGGGAGCCCGCGACACGACCGTCGCGCGTTGAGTGACGCAACCGATGCAGGTGAGCGCAGCACAGCGGCTGATTGAGGAGTCCTTCGGGGTCGACGACGCCATCGGTCGCGTCGTGACCGTGCATGGAGCAACCGCCTGTGTCGGGCTGCGCGCGCCGGAGCGCAAGGATCACGCGTCCGGGCGAGCGACCGTCGGCGATTTTATCGGCATCCGCGGCGGCGGTGCGATGATCGTTGCCGTCGTAACCGATGTCTCACTCGAGGTGCTTCCGGTGGCGCGCGAGCAGGGACTGCACGCGACGGCCACACTCGACATGGTCGGCGAGATCAAGGCTGACCCTGGCGGCGAGGTTCGCTTCGCGCGCGGCGTCACGTCCTATCCGGCGATCGGCGATTGGGCCTCGATGCTGACCGAGAGCGAGCTCAATCTGGTCTATGGCAGCGGCAATCACGACGTTATCGACATCGGCGCGCTGCACGGCGACCTTGGCCTCTCGGCCAACATCCATATCGACGACATGCTGCACAAGCATTTTGCCGTCGTAGGAACGACCGGCGTCGGCAAATCAAGCGGCGTCGCGGTGATCCTTCGTGCCGTCATGGAGCGACGGCCCGACCTACGGATATTTCTCATTGATGCGCACAACGAATATGGCTCGTGCTTCGGCGACCGGGCGCAATCGCTGACGCCCGCCAATCTTCGTCTCCCCTTCTGGCTGTTCAATTTCGAAGAGATCGTCGACGTCATCTTTCGCGGGCGACCTGGGCCGGACGACGAGGTGGAGATCTTGTCGGACCTCATCCCGGCGGCGAAGCGCATGTATGAGCAGACGCCGGGCCGCTACCAAGCTTTGCGCGGCGATGCGGGGTACACCGTCGATACCCCCGTGCCCTACCGGCTGAACGACATTTTCGCCCTTATCGACGAACGCATGGGCAAGCTTGAAAACCGTTCGTCCCGGTCGACCTACAACAAGCTGTCGCAACGCGTTTCGAGCGTCATCAACGACCCGCGATATGCCTTCATGTTCGAAGTCAGCCAATGTCGGCGGCGACACCATGGCTGTCGTTCTCAGCCAACTCTTCCGCCTTCCCATTGATAACCGGCCGATGACGGTGATGCAGCTTGCCGGTTTCCCGGCGGAGGTCGTTGATTCAGTCGTCTCGGTGCTGGGCCGCATGGCGTTCGACTTCGGCCTGTGGAGCGACGGCGCCTTGCCGATCCTGTTTGTCTGCGAGGAAGCGCATCGCTATGCGTCGGCGAACCGCGATGTCGGCTTTGGCCCGACACGCCGGGCGATCTCGCGCATTGCCAAGGAAGGCCGGAAATACGGGGTCTTCCTCGGCCTGATCAGTCAGCGTCCGGCCGAGTTGGACGCGACCATCCTGTCACAATGCTCGACTTTCTTCGTGATGCGCCTCGCCAATGACAGGGACAAGGATATCGTGAGAGCCGCGGTCTCCGACGCCGCCGGCAGCCTTCTCAGCTTCGTGCCGTCGTTGGGCACGAGGGAGGTTTTTGCATTCGGCGAGGGCGTTGCGCTGCCGACGCGGCTCAAATTCAAGGAACTGCCGGCCGATGCTCTGCCCCGCAGCGAGGCCGTCAGTGATTCCTCCACCGACTTCGGCCGGACCGTCGACCGCGACTTCATCGATGTCGTCATCGATCGATGGCGCGGCGCGACGCTGAACAATCGCCTGCGCATAACCGACGACGGCGCCGAAGGGACGCCGCGCGCCGCCGGCACGCGTCTCGATCCGGATCAGTACCGCCTGCTCAGGAAGCCTTCGGGCCCCGGCTCAGCCAAATAGGCGACCGTCTCGCCGGTCGCGGCGCAAGCTAAGGCGCTCTGACGATACCGAACTTCTTCTGCAGCAATGGCTCGAAATCGTTCAGAGCCATGGAAGTGTCACGGACACGATTGTGAACGTTGAGGTCGTGCACGGTTTGCAGCCACATCGGCCGCACCGGGATCGGCAGGAACACGCGGCCGCGCTCGAAAACTCGGGTATGGTTGCCATGTTGCGCCGTGATCGCGTTCGCCGGAAGCTTGTCGAACTGATCCGCTGCCACGCAGCGTGACAGGAACTGGCTGTCGGATCGTGTCGTGACGTAGCAATTCTCGCCGGCCAGGATCAGGCCGAGGGGGAATGAGATCCAGAAATCCTTCAGCGCTGGATCATTGGCCACGACGGCGGCGGCGTATTGCAGCAGCGCGGCGTTGTAGTCGCGCGACAGGCCGTCGTCATTGTCCAGCCTCGTCGTTATCAGCCAGTCGGCATCGGCGGGGAACCGCTCGCGAATTGCAGCGCCGAACTGCTCAAGCAGGCCGGCCGAAGTCTCTTGGCTTTCGGAAGGCGATGGGCCACCGGCATCCTCCCAAATGGGCACGATCCAAGGCCGGCTCTCGATGAGGCGCAGCACCGGCTTGACGAGGTGCCGCGTTTCTTCGCTGAAGGCGATAAGCCACAGATCCGGCCTTTGCCTCTGCTTTCGCATGGTCGGGTAGCAGATCTCCAGGAAGAGCGGAAAACGGGCTCTGAGATAGGCGGCGAGGTCAGTTGCCGGCGCAAATGCTGTGCGGGCGCTGTATCGCGTCAGCACGACCGAGAACGCTGAGATCGGCGGCGCGGGCCCTCTCGGATCAAAAAGCGCGTCCGCCTGGATGAGCTTCGGCTGCTTCTCCGCCATCGCCGACATTGTGGCTCCCACCGTACAGGCGACAACGGGGTTCTATCCGCCCAATTGCCGAGCGTGGAGGATAGCACGCCCGTTGGGGCGGGTTGTCCGCAGGCATGGCGCTGATGGTTCGGGAGGGCGTTTGGTTGCGGGGGCAGGATTTGAACCTGCGACCTTCAGGTTATGAGCCTGACGAGCTACCGGGCTGCTCCACCCCGCGCCAAAACGAGGAACGGGCCGTTTGAGGCCCGTCCGTTGCGCGGACATATAGTCGGATCGAAGCGGGGTGAGAAGGGGGCGGCGGCGATTTCTGTCACCGAAGCTTCATATCGCCGCGGCGTGCCCGGATTCCGTGCCGCTAGCGACGGCGCCAGGTGAGGAAACTCGAGGCCGCGAAGTTCCAGGCGACGCCGACAAGGGCGCCGGCGATGGCCGCCAGCCACCAGATCGGCTGATCGGCGAAGACGACCCGCGCCACGCCGACATTGGCGACGGCCCCGAGTGAACACACGAGATAGAAAAGGATGAGGCCGCGGATAAGGCCCCAGCCGCGCAGGCGACGGTCGCGGTAGGTGATGAGATTGTTGAGGAAGAAGTTCCAGGTCATCGCCACAAAGACGGCGGCCGTCTGAGCGATGGTGAAGGTCGTCGTGCTTGAGGTGCTCGACGCCCCGAAGAGAGCGGCCGCGACCAGCTGGACGACGAGGCCGGAACCGCCGACGACCATGAAGAGGACGAACCGCGCTGGGATCCAGCGGCCGACCATCTTGTCGAGCAGGAGGAGCCCGAACTCCCACGCCGCCATGGTGTCGAGCTTGCTCTCGCCATGCTGGCGGGCGTGGAACTCGCAGGCCACCTCGGCGAAGCGCAGCGGATTCTCGGCGGAAGCGAAGATGTCGAGCAGGATCTTGAAGCCCTGCAAGGACAGATGCCGCACGGAACGCTCGAACGCCGAGCGGCGCATGACGAAGAAGCCGCTCATCGGGTCGGTGAGGTCGGCCTTCAAGAGCCGCTGCGCGGCTTGGGTGCCGAGGCGGCTGATGCGCAGCCGGCGCGCATCCAGGCCCTCCGTGTTGCCGCCTTCGACGTAGCGGCTGCCGACGACGATATCGAGGTCTTCGCCGACGAGCCGGTCGATCATCTCGCCGAGCTTGCTGTCGTCGTGCTGCAGATCGGCATCCATGACGGCGAAGATCGGCGCCGAGGAGGACAGAACGCCCTCGACGCAGGCGCTGGAGAGGCCGCGCCGGCCGATGCGCTGGATGACGCGGACGCGGGTGTTGCCCGGGCGAGAGCGCGCACAGCGTTGGCGGTGCCGTCGGGGGAGTCGTCGTCGACGAAGACAACCTCCCAACTGCGGTTTGCGAGCACCTGCTCGAGGCGTTCAACGAGCAGGGGCACGTTGGCGACCTCGTTGAAGGTCGGCACGACGATGGTGATGTCGGGGGCGACGCTCTCGCCCTTTCGCGCCGTCTGTCGGTTCTCACCGGACATGATATCGGTCGTCACAATCGCCTTCCCGCCGCTACCGAGCGATGGTGCTGCGCGGCGCGATTCGGTTCGCCGGCTGCGCGAGGGTTCTAGACGAAACGCCGCCGAGCGGAAAGCGCGCGCTGGTGAGGTCCCGCCGATCCGCAGGGCGGAGGGAAGGCGGCTCGGACAGGGCGTTTTGGCCACCGGCAGCTTGGTTTGGCGTTGACCCTCGTGGTACCTTTGGGCGGTCCGTCCATCGCGAGAACCGGGAACAGATGTCGACCGCTACGATCAGCTTCCCGGCCGGAGATTTCGCCGAAGAGGCTGAGCGGAGGACGGATCGGCTGATCCGTTTCGGCATCCTGCTGACGCTGGTGCTGGCGGCCGCACGTCTGCTCGTCATCGGCCAGATCGAGCTCTACCCCGACGAAGTCTATTACTGGCTGTGGTCGCAACAGCTCGACATCACCTATTACGACCATCCGCCCATGGTGGCCCTGGTCATCTGGCTTGGGACCGCGATTTTCGGTGACAATGAGTTCGGCGTCCGCGTGGCGGGCGTCGTGCTGGTGTCGATCGATCAGGCGCTCGTTTTCGCGATCGCCAAGACGCTCACACAGAACCGGCGGATCGCCGCCTGGACGCTCCTGCTGTCCAACGTAACGGCGCTGGCGGCGATGTCGGTGTTCATGGTGCCCGACCAGCCCATGATGTTCTTCTGGCTGATCGCATTCTACGCCATGGCGAGGATCGCGCGCGGCGGGGCGGGCTGGTGGTGGCTCGTTGTCGGCCTTGGCGGCGGGTTCGCAACGCTATCGAAGCTGACCACGTTGATCATGGCGGCGGCGGTGCCGCTCTGGCTTCTGGCGGTGCCGAAGCTGCGCCATTGGCTCAGGAGCCCGTGGATCTATGCGGGGCTGGTGATCGCGTTGATCCTGTTTGCCCCGGTGATCGTCTGGAACATGCAGAACGACTGGTCGACCTTCTCGATCCAGATCCATCGCGGACGACCTCTGTCGGAGCCGAGTGTCGGCAGTCTGCTGGGCTATCTCGTTCTCTGGCCGGCGATGGTGACGCCGCTCATCCTGATCCTTGGCGGCGTTGGGCTGGGCATCGTACTGCGGCGCGGGTGGCTTCAAGATCCGGTGCGGTCGCTGATGGTGATCACGCTGATCCCGCTATCGATCTACCTCTTCTTTCACGCGCTCTACGAACTGGTCAGCCCACATTGGTTCGCGCCACTGGTTTGGATCGTCGTCATCCTGGCGGCCGTGGCGATAACGCAGACTGTGTCCGGACGGTGGGGACGAGTACTGCTCTTCACCCGGCGCATCATTGTGCCCCTCGGGCTCGTCATAACCGCCGGCATCTATCTGGTGATGACGGAGAACGTGCTGCCGTTCACCAATCTCGATGATCCGACGAGCCGGTTCCGCGGTTGGGACGAATATGTCAACGATCAGGAGCGGCTGCGTGCCAGGACCGGGGCGGACTACATTCTTGGCCCGGACTACTACAACCCCGCCTATATCCGCTTCTATGTCGACAATCCGCCGCCGGCCTACCAGCTTGGCGACTTCGATCGCTGGTCCCATTTCCACGGCCTCGGGACTGCCCCGGCGGCCTTCGCGGATGGCGTCGGCCTCTATGTCGGCAAGTGGGGGATCGAATATGAGACTGCGTTCCTGTCGCAGTATTTCAACACCGTCGAGCGCTACGGCATCGAGGCGGTGCGGCCGCTCAGGAACGGCGTCGGTGATCGAAGACCCGGTGTTCCTGGTCTCCGATCCCAAGCCGGCCGCGATGGCGCTTTTTGGATCTGCCGCCCGAGGCGGCGCGAGACTAGACCCGCCGGCCTCTCTTGACGAATGCCCAGCCGGCCGGAACCAGCGCGGCGGCAAGTGCGATCTTCGTCAGGTCGCCGAGCAGGAACGGTTTCACGCCGTTCACCCAGGCGCTGGCAGTGCCGATGCCGTTGGCACCGCTGGAGAGATGGGCGAACCATGGCAGCCAGACGAAGCCGAGCACGAAGAGCACGGCGTCACCGACCAGCATGGCAAGGGCGAGGCGCGGGATCGAGCGGTCCCAGCCGCGATCAGCGGCGAGGCCGACGATCAGGGCGGCCGGAATATAGCCCCAAATGAAGCCGGCGGTGGTGCCGATGAGATAGGCCGGACCGGCGATAGGACCGGCGAAGACCGGGAGCCCCGCGAAGCCAGCGGCGATATACGCAATGACGGTGGCAACGCCGAGACGCGAGCCATAGGCCGCACCGATCAACAGGACGGCGAACGTCGTCATGGTCATCGGTACCGGCCAGAAAGGCACCTGGACCTTCGCGGAAAGGGTGAGGATGCCGATGCCGAGGCCGATGAGGACAACTGCCCGCAAGGCCGGGTTCAGGCTCGTCGGCATGAGCGCCGGAGCGAGAGAGGAACCGGCGGAGTAATCAGTGCGCATAGGTCGTTGCCCCTATAATTGATCTTGCGGGGCCCCTTCCTAGGAGCAATGGGAGCCGGCGACAAGCGTCCGGTCGACAAGCAGCTATGCAGTGAAGAGAGAAGAGGGAAGGCGCGCGCTGGTTACGCCGTGCCGCCGGGCGCATCGGCGCCGAGATTGCGGGCAATGCGGCGCAGCATGCGGTTGAGCTTCTTCTGGTCCTTGTTGTCGATCCCGGCGAACGCCTGCCGCTGGACGCGCTTGAGCATACGGTCGATTTCGCTGACCGCCTTGCGGCCGGAATCGGTGAGAAACACATGGGCGAGCCGTCCGTCGGCCTCCGAGCCGCGGCGCTCCACATAGCCCTTGGCGGAAAGGCGACCGACCATTTTGGTGACGGTGGGCGGTTGGACTTCCAGCATCGAGGCGAGCTCAGTCATGGACTGGCCGTCCTGGGTATCGAGCGCCTTGAGGACGCCTTCCTGGCCGGCGTGAAGACCGATCGTGGCCAATAGCCCGCCGATGCGCGCGCGGTAGATGCGCGTCGCCGCCGCCAAGCGGACGGCTACCGTCTTCTGATGGTCGTGGCCCATATGACGAGCCCCCAGTTCCCCAGCTAGGGCATGTTCGCGCCCTATGTTGACACAGTCAATGACTAGCCGGCGAAAGGATTGCCGGCTCAATTATCGCGTGGGGCGGCGCTTTCGTGCCAGCGGCTGAGCGCCAGGCGGGTGATTACGCTCGTCGCCGCGTAAATGGCGACGCCGGAGACCGCGAGCAGCAACAGCGCCGCGAACGCTCGCGGCGTATCGAGATCGAACTGTGCGTTGAAGATACGGTAGGCAAGGCCCGACCCTTTGCCGCCACGGCCGACGGCGAATTCGGCGACGACGGCGCCGATAAGGGCAAGCCCGCCGGCGATCCTGAGCCCGGTCAGGAAATAGGGCAGGGCGCTCGGCGTGAGCAGCAGCCGCAGCGTTTGCCACCGCCCGGCGCCATAGAGCTCGAACAGGTTCAGCAGATTGTGGTCGACGGATTTGAGGCCCTGAGCCGTGTTGGACAGGACGGGAAAGAACGCGACGAGGAAGGCGAGGATGAGCAGCGCCGGCTGCGTTGCCGGCACCCAGATCACCACGAGCGGCGTAATGGCGATGATCGGGGTCACCTGGAGGATGACGGCATAGGGATGCAGCGCCAGCTCGATCCAGCGCGACTGGCTCATCAGCACGGCGAGGAGGACGCCGCCGACGACGGCGACGACAAGGGCAAGCAGCGTCAGACTGAGCGTCACCCAAAGAGACGGGCCGAGGATCGGCCAGTCTTCCACCAGGCTCTGCAGAACCTGACCGGGGCTCGGCAGGATGAAGGTTTCATTGGCGTTGGCGGCCAATTGCCAGCCGACGAGAACGAGCACGAAGGTGCCGAGCGGGACGAGGATGCGCAAGAGCGTGGAGCGGTCAGCCTTCATCAGTTTCGCGCCTCACCATTTTCGGCGATGACCTTATTGAGGGCCGCTGAAATGTCTTGGCAGATCGCGTTGAAGGGTGGGCTCGTGCGATAGGCGGTGTCGCGCGGGTAGGGACCGTTGACGGCAATCTCCTGCGCGATGCGTCCCGGCCGCGGCGCCATCAACATGATGCGCTGGGAAAGATAGGCGGATTCGAAAACCGAATGGCTGACGAAAACGATCGTCCAGCCGAAGCGGTGCCACAGGGCGAGCAAGTCGTCATTGAGGCGGAAACGGGTGATCTCGTCGAGCGCGGCGAACGGCTCGTCGAGGAGGAGCAGGCGGGGCCGGGTGACCAGTGCCCGGGCGATCGAAGCGCGCATGCGCATGCCGCCCGATAGCTCGCGCGGATAAGCGCGCTCGAAGCCGCTCAAACCAACGAGCTCGATCGCTTCGCGCACGCGCTGATCGGCTTCGCCGCGGTCCAGGCCGAGCAGGCGCAACGGCAGGCGAATATTGTCGGCCAGACGCGCCCAAGGCATCAGCGTCGGATCCTGGAAGACGAAGCCGATATCCCCGCGCTCGTGGACCGTTTCCTGGCGCCAGTCGATGCTGCCGGAACTCACCTCGCCAAGGCGCGCGAGCAGTCGCAGCAGGGTGGACTTGCCGCAGCCGGAGGGGCCGAGCAGGCCTACGAATTCTCCCTCACCGATGACGAAGGACAGGTCGTCGAGCGCGACAGTCCCGTTGCGGTAGACCTTACCGACCTGGTTCAGGCGAATGAGCGGCGCGTTTGCGGTCTCAGTCAGTGGCCTCAGGCCTCAAATCCATGCCGACACCATGGCAAACGAAGCGATTGGTGTAGAGCGTCGTCGGGTCGAGACCGGCCGGAACGACGCCGGCGTCCACCATCGAATTGTAGAACGAAAGAACCCTGGCGTCATCGAAGCAGCCGATGCCCTTCTCGAGGGCAATTCCGGAATCGACAATGCCGCGTGCGCGCATCTGTTCGACCGCATAGTTGATGAGGTCGTCGGTCATGTCCGGGTTTTCCTGCTTGATCATGTCGTTGGCGGCACTGTTGTCGCCGTAGAGATAATTGTACCAGCCGATGATCGAGGCATCGACGAAGCGCTGCACGATGTCGGGGTTGGCGTCGACATAGTCGGCGCGGGCCTCGATCATTGTTGAGGGCGTGTCGAAGCCATAATCGGCGATGAGGAAGACGAGCGGTTCGAAGCCGCCGGCGCGAGCGATGATGTAGGGCTCGGAGGTGACATAGCCCTGTTGCGCAGACATCGGGTCGGCCAGGAACGGCGCGGCGGTGAAGGAATAGGGCCGGCGCTGCTCGTCATTGAAGCCGGGCCATTGCGACTTCATCCACTGGAAGACGGAGGCGAAGACATCATTGCCCATGAAGATCGTCGGCAGGTTGGCAAGATCGGGAAGGCTCTGGATGCCAACACCAGGGTGGGCGATGAAGACCTGCGGCTCCTTCTGGAAGATGGCAGCGACCTCAACGATTGGTGGAATATCCTGCTCCATAGCGTTCAAAGGTTGCAGGAAATTGCCGGCCATATAGAACTGCACCTGCCCGGAGACGAGCAGCGCCCGGTTCGGTGCCATCGGCCCGCCCTGCACGATCTCGACGTCGAGTCCGTAGGCTTCGTAGGTGCCGTCGACCAGCGCCTGATAGAAGCCGCCATGCTCCGCTTCGGCCAGCCAATTGGTGGCGAAGACGACATGGTCGAGGGCTTGGGCCGGTAGTGCGGCGAAAAGCGAGCCGGCGAGAACGGCAAGGGTGCTGAAGCCAGCGGAGAGACGGAGCTTCATGGAATGGTTCTTTCGAGCTGAGGCTTGGGAGTTCGGGTTGAGCGGCGGCCCGGATCTACTCTCCGTGCATCGGTATAGGCCAAGCTAACGCCAATCAAGCAAGGGGGATGCCGTGGCGGTCACCCGCCGCTAAACTCCGCGCGATGATCAAAGTGCCTCCGCGGTCTCGGGTGGCAGCAATCGGAGGAATGGTGATGCAGGACCTAATCAACTCGATCACGAGCAAACTCGGGATAGACGCCGATTCCGCCAAGTCGGCCGTCGGATCGCTGCTGTCGATGATCAAGAAAGAAGGCGACAGCGGGCCGGTCGGCGAGTTGTTCGACAAGCTTCCGGGCGCGGACGAAATGGCGGAGCAAGGGAGCAACAAGGGCGGTGGCCTCCTCGGCGGCATCACGGGCGCGCTCGGCAATCTCGGCGGCGGGGCCGCATCCGGCCTTGCGGGCCTCGCGTCTAGCGGCCTCGGCGCCGACAAGCTGAAGGAGGTGGCGACGATGCTCGTCGACTACGCCAAGAAGATCGTCGGCGAGGATTTGGTCAGCAAGGTCGTTGGTTCGGTCCCGGCGCTGAAGTCGATCCTCTAGGTCGCACCTCGCCGTAGCTTGAGTGGCGAAGCGGCCCCGGCGGTCTTATATGACGGCTCGAACGGCTTCGAAGCTCCATTCCATTGAGGCGATTCCCAATGGCTCAGCCCCAGATTCCTGTGACCGTCCTGACCGGCTATCTCGGCGCCGGCAAGACGACGCTTCTCAACCGCATTCTCAGCGAGGAGCACGGCAAGCGCTACGCCGTGATCGTCAACGAGTTCGGCGAGGTGAATATCGACAATGATCTCATCGTCGAGTCCGACGAGGAGATCTACGAGATGAACAATGGCTGCGTCTGTTGCACCGTGCGCGGCGATCTCGTGCGCGCGGTCGAAGGGCTGGTGAAGCGGCCCGGCGGGTTCGACGGCATCCTGGTCGAGACGACCGGCCTCGCCGATCCGGCGCCGGTGGCGCAGACCTTCTTCATGGATGAGGAGATCGCCGAGCGCGCCAAGCTCGATGCGGTCGTGACCGTTGCCGATGCCAAACATCTCCTGCAGCGGCTCGGCGATGCGCCGGAGGCAGAGGATCAGATCGCCTTCGCCGACGTCATCATCCTCAACAAGACGGATCTCGTCTCGCCGGCGGAGCTCGCCGATGTCGAGCGCACGATCCGCGAGATCAACCCGACCGCCGTGGTCCACAAGACCGAGCGCTGCTCGCTGCCGCTCGACAAGGTTCTCGATCGCGGCGCCTTCGACCTCGATCGCATCCTGACGCTCGATCCGGATTTCCTCGAGGAATACGAGGACGATCATGATCATGATCATGGTCACGACCACGACCACGACCATGACCACGACCATGATCACGACCACCATCATCACCACCATCATCACCATGATCACGAGGTGAAGAGCGTGTCGCTGGTCGGCGGCGAGATGGACCCGGAACGGTTCTTCCCCTGGGTCCGCGACATCACGCAGGTGCAAGGCCCCGACATTCTGCGTCTCAAGGGCATCATCGCCTTCACCGGCGACGACGAGCGCTATGTCCTGCAGGGCGTGCACATGATCATCGAGGGCGATCACCAGCGTCCGTGGAAGCCGGGCGAGGAGCGGATGAGCAAGCTCGTCTTCATCGGCCGCAATCTCGACGAGGATCTGCTGCGCGCCGGGTTCGATTCCTGCCGCGCGAAGCAGGCGGCTTGAGACAAGCTCGATCCCGCGGTTAACCTTCCGTTAACCAAATGGAGCCGAGGCTGGAGGTCCTGGCGGTAGCGCCGCATGAGGCGCGCGTGAGGCTGAGCAGGGCCGCCGCCAGCCCAACCCCTCCTCGTCGTCTCGCGTCGGATGCCGCCTAGGGCGCCGCAAGCGCGCCCCTGGCACTGGATTGGCCGCCTCTGAAGCCGTCTCCCTTGCAGTCATGTGGCCAGGTTCCTAGAAGCCCACCATGCCGACCGTTCAGCGTCTTCCCCTTGATGCCTTTGTCGTTGCCGCCGAGTTCGTCGGCGATACGGCCGCCTTTGCCCTCGGCGACGGCACCGTGCACCTCCTCAACGGCAATGCGGCTGACAGCCATCGCGTCCATGATGGCGCGGTGCTGACGGCGGTCGCGAGCCTCGACGGCAAGGCGCTGATCACCGGCGGCGATGACGGCAAGGTCGGCGTCGATCGGCGTCGACGGCGCTGTCGAAACGCTCGCCGAGAGGCCCCGGAAATGGATCGAGCAGGTGGCGGCCGGCCCGAGCGGCGCGGTCGCCTTCACCGTCGGCCGCGATGCCGTCGTTCGCCTGGCGAGCGGCGAGGAGAAGATCTTCGGCCATGAGCGGACCGCCACCGGCATCGCCTTCGCGCCGAAGGGCATGCGCATCGCCGTATCGCGCTACAACGGTGTTTCGCTGTGGTGGGTCAACAGCGACGCGCCCGCGACGGAACTCGAATGGAACGGGGCGCATATCGGCGTCACCTTCTCCCCAGACGGGCGCTTCGTGGTGACGACGATGCAGGAAAACGCGCTGCATGGCTGGCGGATTCCGGAAGGCGGGCACCTGCGCATGACTGGCTATCCCGCGAAGCCGCGCTCCTTCTCGTGGTCGGCGCGCGGCCGATATCTCGCCACCTCCGGCGCAGACGCTGCGATCGTGTGGCCGTTCCATTTTAAGGACGGGCCGCAGGGCAAACAGCCGCTGCAGCTTGGCGCCCGCGACGCGCTGGTCTCGCGCGTCGCATGCCATCCGAAGGATGAGGTGGTGGCGATCGGCTACCGCGACGGCGCCATCGCCATCGGCGCCTTCGATGCGGGCGAGGGCTCGCTGATCCGGCAGCCCGGCGAAGGACCGGTGTCGGCCCTCGCCTGGGACAGGACCGGTGCGCGCCTCGCCTTCGGAACCGAAGCGGGCGCGGCCGGCGTCTTCAATCTCGACGACTGAAGATCAGATACACCCCTTCAGCTCGAGGTCGATATTTGCCGCATAATGCGTCGCGTTCAGCATCACCTGCTGGATGCCCGTGGCGAAATCTTCGGCGGTGAAGATCGTCTGCTTCGCGTCGGATGGCAGGGGCCGGACGACGTCCATCAGACATGTCGTCTTCTCCGCTTTGCCAGCCTCGTCGTCGAGCACATAGTAGTCATCGACCCAGGCCCATATCTGCTCGCCGAGATACATCGTATCGACGCATTCCTGAAGCGTCGGCAGGAAGGCATTGAGCGTATCGGGGTCGGCGGCCTGCAGTGCGGTGAGGCCGTTTTCGATGCCGCCCGCGTCGGCGATGGTCTGCTTCGCGGTGTCCGGCAAGGCGATGATCTCCGGCGCGATGCATTGGGAGCCATAGTCCTTCACCACCGGCGTGAAATCGCCCGCATAGGTGTTGATCCAATCGTCGACGAGCGCGGTGATCTGGTCGTCGGCGACCTGCGCGAAGGCCGACGACGCGGCGAAGGTCGCTGCGAAGGCGGTGGCGAGGAACTTGCGAAAATGAGCCAAGGGACGCTCCTGTTACTAACTTTGGCGGGTTGCGGCGGGCCTGTCACGGTCGCCCTCGTCAGTTATCGATCGGGTCGACGATGAGGATATCAAGCTCTCGCGTCGGATAGAAATCAGTTTCCGTCAGTTCGAATGTCGTCGGTGAGCTACGCGTGACGCCTGTTCCACAGAAGCTGACAATGGCGTTCGGGTCGCCCTTGTCGATGGTGAGGTGGAAGGTGCCGATGGGCGTTGCCCAATTGGCGGCGGGGGTCAGCAGATATTCGATGCGTTGTTCGTCCAGGATCGAGAAATCGTCGTCGTTGCCCAACATGCGTCGCGCGCCGGCAATGAAATCAGCGTCCATGCAATAGCGCTCGAGATAGCCAGCGTCGTCGAGCTGGTAGTCGCCGAAGAAGCCGTAGCCGACGACGGGGCGGTAGCTGTGCTCGACGACAACCTCCTCGCCGGGCGGGAAGGTCATCTCCCAGTAGAAGGAGGTCTCAAGCCGCCAGACAGGCTGGATACCCCAATCCTCAACGACGATAAGTCCAAGGCGGTGCAGTTCGCCGATCGCTTCCTGCGGCAGGGCATTGAGCAGAGAGCCCATGAAGGCGGCCGGGTTGAGCGGCAGCCCGGCGGCGCGGATGGCATCCGTGCGGTCGACGCCGAGGGCGCTGACGCGGCTGTAAACCTGCGGGGTGATCGGCCCGCCATTCACGCTGACGGTGAAACCGACATAGTTCTCGGCGTTCGGATCGGCGAGATCGAGCCAGAGATCGTCGTAGTTGGTGCCGTCGAGCGCGGGCAGCGGGAAGGCCACGGTCGCCGTGACTGGCAGCTTGGTCTCGTTGCGGAAATGGTAGGCGACGCGGACTTCGTCCGGCGAGATGTAGAGGTCTTCAGAGAGGACCGCGATGGCCGAATTATAGACCATCTGCAGCCCGCCAACGCCGAGTTCGGCGGTGGCGTCATTGGCTGATACAGGCGCGGCGGCCAGGCCGAGCACAGCTGCAGCAATCGTGACGGCCCGGATATTAGGCACCGCCGATCCTCCCTTACACTCCCCGTCGCCAGTATCCGGCGAAGTTGCATGGCCGGCAAGGTGGCAAGCGGCTATCACGACCGGGCGGACAAACGTGATCAGGAGCGGGGAAATGTATGGGCTGATCAGCAAGATGATGGCGAAACCGGGCCTGCGCGACGCTCTTGTCGCCGCGATGCGAGGCTCGACGGCCGATATGCCCGGCTGCCTCAGCTACGTCCTCGCCCTCGATCCAGCGGACCCCGACGCGCTCTGGATTACGGAAGTCTGGACCGACCAGGCAGCGCACCAGGCCTCGCTGAGCCTGCCGGAGGTGCAAGCGGCGATCGGAGAAGCGCGGCCGTTGATCGCCGGGTTCGGCGAGCGCATCGAGACGGAGCCGATCGGCGGGGTCGGGCTGCGCTAGCGCACCAGCACGTTCTTGAACTGCCAGGGATCGCTCTCGTCGATGTCCTCGGGGAAAAGGCCGGGGCGGTCGGTCAGCGGCGTCCAGTCGGTGTAGTAGCCCTTGACCGGGCCGAGATAGGGAAGCTGGACCTCGAGGCAGCGGCGATAGTCCATCTCGTCGGCTTCGACGATGCCGCGGTTCGGGTTCTCCAGCGCCCAGACCATGCCGGCGATGACGGCCGAAGTGACCTGCAGGCCGGTGGCGTTCTGATAGGGGGCGATTTCGCGGGTCTCCTCGATCGTGAGCTGCGAGCCGAACCAGTAGGCGTTCTTCGCGTGGCCGTAGAGAAGGACGCCGAGTTCATCCTTGCCGTCGACGATCTCGTCCTCGCTGAGAATGTGGAGGTTCTCCTGGGGGATACCGGCGCGGCCGAACAATTCGTCGAGCGACAGGATGGCTTCGTCGGCAGGGTGATAAGCGTAATGGCAAGTCGGGCGGAAGACGACCTCGTCACCCTCGCGGACGGTGAAATAGTCAGCGATCGAGATCGATTCATTGTGCGTGACGAGGAGGCCGAACTGCGCCCCGGGCGTCGGGCACCAGGAGCGGACCCGGGTATTGGCGCCCGGCTGCAGCAGGTAGATGCCGGCCTTGGCGCCATATGAATGGCGGTAGGCGTTTTCGGGCAGCCATTCCTCATGCGTCCCGAATCCGAGCTCGGCCGGCTGCATGCCCTCCGAGAGGAAGCCGTCGATCGACCAGGTGTTGACGAAGGTGCCGAACGGCTTCGGCCGCGTCGAACTTTGCGTGTCGCGCTCGGCGATGTGGACGCCTTTGACGCCGAGGCTCCGCATTAGGCGGGCCCAGCCTTCGCGGTCGTCGGGGCCGGGCTCGGCGATGTCCGAGCCGAGATCCTTAGCCAGATTCACAAGTGCTTGCTTCACGAACCAGGAAACCATTCCCGGATTCGCACCGCAGCATGAGACCGTCGTCGTGCCGCCGGGATTGGCGGCTTTCTCGTCGCGGATGGTCTGGCGGAGGGCGTGGTTGGTGCGTGCCTCCGGGTCGCCTCCTCTGGCAAAATAAAAGCCGGGCCAGGGTTCGACGACGGTGTCGATATAGGGAACGCCGAGCTCGCGGCAGAGCTTCATGATGGCGAGCGAAGACGTGTCGACCGACAGGTTGATGCAGAAGCCCTCGCCATTGCCTTCGGTCAGGAGTGGCGTCAGAACGCTGCGGTAGTTCTCCAGCGTGAGCTCCGCCTTGACGAACCGGACGCCATGTCTGGCGGCCAGATGCGCGTGGCTGTCGTCCGGATCGAGGATGACCATGCGCGACTTGTCGAAGTCGAAATGGCGTTCGACCAGGGGCAGCGTGCCGCGCCCGATCGAGCCAAAGCCGATCATCACGATCGGGCCGGCGATCCGGCCGTAAACGGGCCAATCGGTCATGAGGTCGTCTATCTCCGGAAACTGCAGGCCAAGCGTGGCGGAAAAGACCTAGCCGTTCTGGCGAACCTGCGCCACGCGATCAAGCCTCATTCTCAGGCGGCCAGCCGTCGCGGCCGTGCAAAGCGCGGCCGAGGTCTCCGGAAGCGAGCCAACCTGCCCCGCCCGTACCTGGTTGCCTCCGTTCGGCCTACGCCGCGAGGGCAGATTCCTCCATCGCCGCTAGCGCCGGGACCATGGGCACGCCGGCCGGCAGCATCGCGCCCGCTGCTCCCGCGAGGGCGCCGGCGCGGAGTTCCAGCGCGACGAAGCGCGCCGGATCGACCGGCGCCGGCATGACGAGGTTCTGCGTCAGCGCGGCGTCGAAGCCGAAGCGTGCGTAGTAGGGCGCATCGCCGACGAGGATGATGGCGCCATGGCCGAGCGATGCGGCGCGGGTGACGGCGCGGCGCATCAGGCGCGAGCCGATGCCGCGGCCCTGCGTTTCCGGCGCCACGGCGAGCGGGCCGAGGAGCAGGGCAGGGCGATCGCCGGCGACGACGTCCCACAGCCGCACGGTGCCGAGGATGGCGCCGCGCTCACGGGCAACGAAGGAGAGGCCGGCCGCGGCCAGCCGGCCGTCGCGCAGAAGCTGCGACGGCTTGAGGAAACGCTCGTATCCCATGGTGCGGTCGAGCAGCGCTTCGCGCGCGTGCCAATCGCCGGGCCGTTCGATGTCGATCGTAATCATTGGCATCACTCCAACCGGGGACACCGGCCGATGCTCCCGCCGCCCGCGGAAGCGGGTCGTTGGGATGACGTTGAAAATGGTCCCCGCTTGCGCGGGGACGAACGGTTCGGGAATTGGCGTCCGGAAGTCGCGCCTAGATGACGATCGATCGGAGCGGCGGGAAGCCGTTGAAGCCGACGGACGAATACATCGAGGTGTAAGCGCCGGTGCCTTCGATCAGCAGTTCGTCCCCGATCGTCAGCGACAGCGGCAGCTCGTACTTGTTCTTCTCGTAGAGCACGTCTGCCGAATCGCAGGTCGGGCCGGCGAGCACGCAGGGCGAAACCGGCGAGCCGTCGCGCGGCGTCGAGATCGGGTAGCGGATCGCTTCGTCGATCGTCTCGGCGAGGCCGTGGAACTTGCCGACGTCGAGATAGACCCAGCGCGTGTCCTCGTCCTTCTCCTTCTTGGAGATGAGGACGATCTCGGTCTTGATGATGCCGGCATTGCCGACCATGCCGCGGCCCGGCTCGATGATCGTCTCGGGAAGGCGGTTGCCGAAATGTCGTCGAAGAGAGCCCCCGATGGCCATGGCGTAATTCGGCACGCCGGGGATGTCCTTCAGATAACGCGTCGGGAATCCGCCGCCGAGATTGACGAGGCGGAGGTTGATGCCGCGCTCGGCGAGGGCGCGGAACACCATCGCGGCGGCTTCAAGGGCGCCGTCCCAGGAATCGACGTCAGGCTGCTGCGAGCCGACGTGGAAGGAGACGCCATAGGCATCGAGACCCGAGCGATGCGCATGCTCGAGCACGTCGATCGCCATCTCGGGCGCACAGCCGAACTTCCGCGACAGCGGCCATTCGGCCGTTCCGGAATCGTAGAGGATGCGGCAGAAGACCTTGGAGCCGGGGGCGGCGCGAGCGATCTTGTCGACCTCCTCGTCGCAGTCGACGGCGAAGAGGCGCACGCCAAGCTCATAGGCGCGGGCGACATCCCGCTCCTTCTTGATCGTGTTGCCATAGGAGATGCGGTCGGCCGTGGCGCCGGTCGCCAACACGGCCTCGATCTCGGTCGGCGAGGCGCAGTCGAAGCTCGAGCCGAGTTCTTCGAGCGCGTTCAGGATCTCGGTCGAGGGGTTCGCCTTGACGGCATAAAAGACACGCGTGTCCGGCATCGCCTGGGCGAAGGTCCGGTAGTTTTCGCGAACGACATCAAGATCGACGACGAGGCAGGGGCCGTCCGGGCGGACGGTGCGAAGATACTCACGAATGCGGTCGGTCATTTGGGCGACCCTCCAAGCGACATGGACATCATCGGTTGCGGTCGTCACCCCCGCCGCTATGGAGACGGCGTTCAGGGCGATTCGCGCACCGATTTGCCGGCTCATCACCGGCTTGTTCAGCTGGCGGTTTGACAGGCGGACAGGGCTGTCCGTTCCGTCTTCCGCCGCCGTCGCTTGGATCGAGAAGGCTCGAACCGCACGCCCGGCAAAGATGTAGTGCCTCTTCAGTAACCCCGGCCTTTGGAGAGCCGGCAGAGACTAAAAAAGCCCGCTACGTCGTTGCTTTAAGCCGCGTCCTTCGAAGCATCCGGGTTGACCCCGGTCGTTCGCCCTCGGACGTTCGTTCGGCCACAGGCACGTGCGAATTTGGGCAAGCGCGCATATACGCGTCTTCGCCGCGGGATTCAAGAGATTTCAGACCGACCGATCGCAGTGTTTTCGCGCCGTCGGTTCGGGTGAAGGGATGGCGACGCGTTTTTGGCCGGGCGCGGCCGGGGTGGTCACCAGTTTCGGATCGTTCTAATCTCGGCGGAAATGAACCAACAGCGACCGATGAAAGCCGCCACTGCCGGTTCTGCCAAGCCGGCCGACCATCCGCAGGTGGCCTCCGGACGCATCGGCGTTCTCCTCATCAATCTCGGCACGCCGGACGCCACCGACTACAAATCGATGCGGCGCTATCTGAAGGAATTCCTCTCAGATCGGCGCGTTATCGAAGTGCCGCGAGCGATCTGGTGGCCGATTCTCAACCTCATCATCCTGTCGGTCCGTCCGAACCGATCGGGCGCGGCCTATGCCAAGATCTGGAACCACGAGCGCGACGAGTCGCCGTTCCGCACGATCACGCGCAGTCAGTCGGACAGGCTCGCGGAGGCCTTCGCCGGCGACCCGCGCATCACGGTCGATTGGGCGATGCGCTACGGCCAGCCGGCGATCGGCGATCGCCTGCAGGCGCTGCTCGACGCCGGCTGCGACCGCGTCCTCCTGGTGCCGCTCTATCCGCAATACAGCGCCGCGACGACGGCGACGGTGATCGACAAGGCCGCCGAACAGTTGCAGCGCATGCGCTGGCAGCCAGCGGTGCGCACGCTGCCGCCTTATTATGACGATCCGGCCTATACCGAGGCGCTGGCGCGGTCGATGGAGGAGGGGCTCAAGGCGCTCGATTTCGAGCCGGAACTGGTGCTTGCCTCCTATCACGGCACGCCGCGCGCCTATCTCGACAAGGGCGACCCCTATTACTGCCATTGCATGAAGACGACGCGTCTCCTGACGGAGCGCCTGGGTTGGGACGAGGCGCGCCTCAAGACGACCTTCCAGTCCCGCTTCGGCAAGGCTGAATGGCTGAAGCCCTACACGATCGACACTGTCGTCGAACTCGCCAAGTCGGGCGTGAAGCGGCTCGCCGTGATCACACCCGGCTTTGCGGCCGATTGCCTGGAGACGCTGGAGGAGATCGCGGTCGAAAACGCCGAGGCCTTCACCGAGAATGGCGGCGAACGGTTTGCGCTCGTCCCTTGCCTCAACGATTCCGAGCCTGGAATGGCGATGCTGGAGCAGCTCGTGCGCAACGAGCTGAAAGGCTGGGCCTAGCCTGCCGGAGACGCTCGGCAGGGCACAAGCACTCGCCCCTGGGGCGTTAAGCTCATCGAATTGAAACTATTTGATGCGATGGCTCTCGGCCAATAGTGCCGAGTTCCAAGGGGAGTTACGCCGGTGAACGGCTTCGCCATCTTCGTAATCGTACTCGTCGTCCTGATCGTATTGACGCTGATGGCCGGTGTGAAGCAGGTGCGGCAGGGCTACAACTACACGGTCGAGCGGTTCGGTCGCTATACGGCGACCTTGAAGCCGGGCCTGAACCTCATCGTGCCTTTCATCGATCGCATCGGCGCCCGGATGAACATGATGGAGCAGGTGCTCGACGTTCCGACTCAGGAAGTCATCACCAAGGACAACGCAACGGTCAGCGTCGACGGCGTCGCCTTCTATCAGGTGCTGGAAGCCGCGCGCGCCGCCTATGAGGTGAGCGGGCTGCAGAACGCCATCCTCAACCTCACAACGACCAATATCCGCACCGTGATGGGGTCGATGGATCTCGACGCGCTGCTGTCGCATCGCGACGACATCAACGACCGCATCCTCCATGTCGTCGATGCAGCCGCTTCCGCCTGGGGCGTGAAGATGACGCGCATCGAAATCAAGGACATCGTCCCGCCGCGCGACCTTGTCGATGCGATGGGCCGGCAGATGAAGGCCGAGCGCGAGAAGCGCGCCGTCATTCTCGAAGCCGAGGGCGAACGACAGTCGGAAATTCTCAAGGCCGAAGGCCAGAAGCAGGGGCAGATCCTCGAGGCCGAGGGGCGGCGCGAAGCCGCCTTCCGCGACGCCGAGGCGCGCGAACGCTCGGCAGAGGCAGAGGCGAAAGCAACCGAGGTGGTATCGAAGGCGATCGCCGAAGGCGACGTCCAGGCGATCAATTATTTCGTAGCGCAACGCTACACACAGGCGCTGGAGAAGATTGCTTCATCGCCAAACCAAAAAGTCCTGATGCTTCCGGTAGAAGCGGCGTCTCTGATCGGTTCCTTGACCGGCATCGCCGAGATCGCCAAATCGACCTTTGGTGACGATGCCTCCGCACGGCGCGGGGCTGGCGGTTCGGTGCCGCGCACCGGTTAGTGAGCTAGAGGCGATGATCGAGGACTTCTTCAATCAGATGGGGCCGTGGACATGGGTCCTGGTCGGCCTCGTCCTGCTCGTTCTCGAGATATTCCTGTCGATGCCGGGTTCGGTGTTCCTGTTCACGGGGATCGCCGCCCTTGTCGTCGGCGCAATAGCGCTGCTGTTCGACTGGGGCTGGGAGTTCCAACTCGTCACCTTCGGCGTCCTGTCGGTCATCCTTGTGGTCGTTGGCCGCCGTTACTTTGCCAAACGCGACGGCGCGGCGAAGGATATCAATCTCAATGAGCGCGCGGCGGGGCTGGTCGGCTCAAGCTTCATCCTCGTCGATGCCATCGTCGATGGCAGTGGCGGCAGGGTCAAGGTGGGTGATTCCACTTGGCGGGCCGCCGGCCCCGACACGCCGTCGGGAACACGGGTCAAGGTCGTCGGCTATGACGGCACGACGCTGCGCGTCGAGACCGAGTAGGGCCTAGTTCGCACCGGCTTTGATCGGGCGTCGGCGCCGCGAGAAGCGTCCGGTCATTGCGAAGCCAGCGCGGATGTTGAGGCCGAGAAGCACCAGGTTTGTCGCGCCTGCGATGAGTTCCAGCGCTTGCACCACATAGAAGCTTCCGTCGAATGACCCGGCCTCCGCCTTAGCCGACAGAAACAGCGCTGAGGGCATGAGAATGAGCACGCCGTTTGCCGCAGCGACCAGCGTTCGCTTCTTCTTGGCGCCGATCCGTTTGCCGCGATATCCCCGGCCGAGTGAGAGGCCTGAGCCGCCGGTGATCGCGAGCGCCGGTATCACGACCAGGAATCCCCACGGGATCAGCATCTTGACCTCTGCGACTGCTGCGTCCGTTCCAGTCAATTCGACGATGGCGGTTGCCAGCCAGAAACAGAGAATTGCCGCGAAGGCGACGAGGCCGGCGGAGGCGTGGACTATCGATTTCATTGCCATGACTCTTGTGAGCTGCCATAATGATAGCTTGCTATATAACAGGAATATAGCAAGCTATGCAATGGGGTCTCTATGTCGTTCAGGCGTGAGAAATCGGCAGGCTATCTTGCCAACCAGATGGCGCGTCTGTTTGCGCAGTCACTTCGCCAAGAGATCCTGCCGCTCGGTATCGAGCCGGGCCAGTTCCCGCCGCTGTTGGCACTTTGGGATGAAGACGGCCTGACCCAGAAGCAGTTGGTGGAGCGAACGAATGTCGAGCAGGCGACGATGGCCAACACGCTTGGCCGGATGGAGCGAAGCGGGCTAATTGAGCGTTCACGCCACCCGTCCGATGCCCGATCGCAGATCGTGCACCTCACGAGCAAAGCGGCCGGACTGATGGACCAAGCCACATCGGGCGCGACGGCCGTCAACGAACGCGCACTTGCCAAACTGTCGCCAAGCGAGCGGAAGACGTTCCTCACGCTCGTGCAGCGCGTCATCGATACGCTGCATGAGTCCGCGTCCTGAGCAGGTGCAACGATGCGTTAACCATAGGCCTTTACGAATCGGTAACGCTTGAGGGTGGTTTGCCGCCGACCGATCGTGAAGGGGCCGATGGCCAGGATTGCGCTGCTCCTGTGCGGCTTGGTGTTGGCAGGTCCGGCGCTGGCTCAGACCGTGCTCGACCCGGCAGCGCCGATCGGTATCGAGGCCGGCCGCTTCACCATCTATCCCTCGGTCGAAACCACGGTCGCGGTCAGCGATCCGCTCACTGCCCCTGCGCTTTCACTGACGATTTCGCCGGAGATCAAGTTCGCGGCCGATTGGGGCGCGCTTGCCAGCGAGGTCACCTTCGGCGCCGATATCTCGCCCTTGGGCGGTCTTGCCATCGCGACGATGGCCGAACTCAATCTGCAATATGACCTCCGCTCGCTGTGGCAACTGACCGCCGACGCGGCTTTCAACACGGCGCGCGAGAGCGCCTATGACGCGGCGCTTCCGGTTGGCACCGACACGCCGCCCAATGTGCGGACGATCTCGGGCGCCGTGACGCTCGGCGGTCCGGTTGGTCCACTGGCCGTCCAGGCCGGCGTTTCGGTGCTGCGCAACGCCTATGACGCAGCGCTCGTCGGCGGCATCGCCGTCGATCAAACCGAACGCAACAATACGGTCGTGACGGCGACCCTGAGATTGCAGACGGCGGGCGGGGCGGTATTAACGCCCTTCGTGGAAGGAACCGGCGGCCGCCGTTTCTATGATGTGCCGGTCGGTACGGACACCTATCTCCAGGCAGGGAACTTCGCCGGCATTCGCGGCGGCATTGCATACGACTCGTCGCCGGTCCTGACCGCCGAGATCGGCGTCGGCTATCACTGGGAATTGCCCGACGATCCGGCGCTCGCCAATAGCGGCGCCGTCACTGTCGACGCCAACGCAATGTGGTCGCCGCGCGAGCCGCTTGTTTTCACGCTCAACGTGGCGACGACCTTCAATCCGGATGCCTCGCCGACAATGGGCGGATCGGTGAGCCGCGATCTCGGCATGACAGCCGCCTGGCAGCTTCGCGACGCGGTGCAACTGACGGCGCAGGGCGCCTATGGCACGCAGACCTATGCGGACGGAACGGTGGAGCGATCGGCTTCAGCCGGCGCTGGTGTCACGTGGATTCCGCAGCGATGGCTGCAGGTCAGCATCGGCTACACCGAAAGCTGGCGCTGGAGCCCCGACCCGACGCGCACTGGGGTGAACGGATTGCTGGCGCTGACGGTGCGGGCGCAGCGTTAGGAGAGCGTGATGCCTTCCCGAGCCAGTTCTTCGCGCAGCTCGGCGGCGATGTCGTCACGCTCGAGGGCAAAGACGAGATTCGCGGCGAGGAAGCCGGATTTCGAACCGCAGTCGAAGGTGCGGCCTTGGTATTTCAGGCCGTAGAAGGGCTGTTCTGCCGACAGGCGACGGAGCGCGTCGGTGAGCTGGATCTCCCCGCCCGCGCCGGTCTCATGCATCTCGAGATGGCTGAACAGCTCCGGCTGAAAGATATAGCGGCCGTTGATGTAGAGGTTTGAAGGCGCCTCGGAGGGCTTCGGCTTCTCCACCATGCCGGTGATGCGATGGGCGGGGCCAACGGCCTCGCCGAGCGCGACGATGCCATATTGGCTCGTCTTGTCGGGCTCGCATTCCGACAAGGAAATAAGGTTGCCACCTATCTCATTGTAGGCCGCCGTCATCTGCGCCAGGCAGCTCGGCGAGGAATGCATCAGCATGTCGGGCAGGATCACGGCGAAGGGCTGGCGACCGACAATTTCGCGCGCGCACCAAACGGCGTGGCCAAGGCCGGCGGGAATCTGCTGTCGGGTGAAGCTGGCGGCTCCGGGCGGCAGCTTGTCCGATTTCGAGCTGCTTCAGGTCGCCCTTTTTTCCCCGTTCTTGCAGCGTAACTTCGAGTTCGAACTGACGATCGAAATGGTCCTCGATGACCTCCTTGTTGCGTCCGGTGACGAACACGAAATGCTCGATCCCGGCCTCTCTGGCCTCATCGACCGCATATTGGATGAGCGGTCGATCGACCACAGGCAGCATCTCTTTTGGGATGGCCTTGGTGGCGGGGAGGAACCGGGTGCCGAGTCCGGCGACAGGGAAGACGGCAGTTCGGATGGCTTCAGGCATAGCTAAACAACAAGGCCCTCTTACGAAACGCGGTCAACTCTTCGATCTGACGGACACATTGCTAAGGATAACAAAGCGTCAACGATCTCGCTTCATACGTAGCGTTGCGCCCGCGGGCAAATTTGGATCGTCATGACCGTCCTCGTTACCGGCGGAGCCGGATATATCGGGAGCCACACCGTTTGGGATCTTGTCGATGCCGGCGAGAAAGTCGTCGTCCTCGATAATCTGCGGACGGGCTTTGGCTGGGCGGTGTCGCCCGAGGCCGAACTGGTCGAAGGCGATATCGGTGACGAAGCGCTTGTCAGCCGCTTGATCGCCGAACATCGCGTCGACGCGATCATTCACTTCGCCGGCTCCGTGGTCGTACCCGAATCGGTCGCCGATCCGCTGGGCTACTACCTCAACAACACGGTGCGCTCGCGCGCGCTGCTCGAATGCGCCGTCAAAGGCGGCGTACCGCACTTCGTCTTTTCCTCGACCGCTGCCGTCTACGGCATGACCGGCGACGATCCCGTTGGCGAGGACGCGCCGAAGCAGCCGATCTCGCCCTATGGCCGCTCCAAACTGATGACGGAGATGATGCTCGCCGACGCTGCGACCGCGCATGACATTCGCTTCGTTGCGCTCCGCTATTTCAACGTCGCCGGCTCCGATCCGAAAGGGCGCACCGGCCAGTCGACCAAGGGCGCGACGCATCTCATCAAGGTCGCGGCCGAGGCAGCGCTCGGCAAACGGCCCGGCATCGAGGTGTTCGGCACCGACTATCCGACGCCGGACGGCACGGGCGTCCGTGACTTCATCCACGTCTCGGACCTGTCGCGCGCGCATCTGGCCGCGCTTGCCTATCTCGGCGCCGGTGGCGACAGCCTGATCGCAAATTGCGGCTATGGCCACGGTTATTCGGTGCTGCAGGTCCTTGCCGCCGTCGAGCGCGTTTCCGGCGCCAAGCTCAACGTCAGCTACGGCCCGCGACGGCCCGGCGACCCCGCATCGGTGGTGTCCGATCCGAGCCTCATCCGGCGCAGCTTCGACTGGGCGCCGGAACATGACGACCTCGATTTCATCGTGAAGACTGCCCTTTCCTGGGAGGAATCTCTTGACCGCCGCAATCAAATCGCCTGACCGCAGCGCCTGGCGGCGACTGCCGGGCCTGCTGGTTGTCCTGCTCGCAGCCGCTGTTCTTGCGCTCGCTCCCCGGCAGGCGCACGCCGACGCGGCCTCGGATCGCTGGGTGCAGTCGTTCTGGCCGACAGCGCAGGCGGCCGGCATCACATCGGCGACCTATTGGGCGGCGCTGGGTAATTTCGAGCCCGACGATTCGATCCTGCCGCGCTCGACCAATCAGCCGGAATTCGTCCGTACGATCTGGGACTACATCGATAGCGCCGTTTCGGACGCCCGTATCACGGCGGGAATCGAGCAGTTGCCGCGGTACGGTTCGCTGCTGCGCGATCTCGAAGCGCATTACGGCGTCAACCGCTATGTCATCCTCGCCATTTGGGGCGTCGAAACGTCGTATGGCGCCGTCCTCAACAATCCGAATATCGTCAAGCCGACGATCCGTTCGCTGGCGACGCTCGCCTATGAGGGCGGCTCGCGCCAGAATTACGGGCGCACGCAGCTGATCGCGGCACTGAAGATCCTGCAGCGTGGGGACATCACCATCGACCGCATGATCGGATCATGGGCGGGCGCGATGGGGCATACGCAGTTCATCCCCACGACCTATGAGCAATATGCGGTCGATTGGGATGGCGACGGCCGGCGCGATATCTGGACCTCGCCCGTCGATGCGCTCGCCTCCACCGCTGCGTATCTGCAGGCGATGGGTTGGGACGAGGGGAAGACCTGGGGCTACGAGGTCGTGCTGTCGGACAATTTCGACTACCGCCTGGTCGATGCCGGTGGCGATCGTACCATCGCCGAATGGCAGCGGCTCGGAGTTAGTCGCGCGCACGGGACGGATTTCCCGCGGCCGAGCGATGTGGCGCGGCTATGGGTTCCCGCCGGCGCCAACGGCCCGGCCTTCCTGCTGTTGCACAATTTCAGCGTCATCAAGCGCTACAACAATTCCGACTTCTATGCGCTGGCTGTAGGCCACCTTGCCGACCGACTGCAGGGCTTCAGCGACTTCCAGCAGGCCTGGCCGCGCAACGAGCGTCCGCTCAACGAAGACGAGCGCATGGAACTGCAGCGGTTGCTGGCGAATATCGGGCTCTATGACGGCGCAATCGACGCCATCGTCGGCAATGGGACGCGCGCCGCGATCCGACAGTATCAGCAGGCGACCGGCATGATCGCCGATGGCTACCCGTCCGACAGGCTCTTGCAGCATCTTCGCGGCGCTATGTAGTCTCACCTACGCACGTTCCGAGGAAGTCACCGCAGCGGAGGCCAGGCAACGAGCCTGCATTGATGTCTTGCGCCATCTGCCGGCCAAACGACTGCTGGTGCCGCTGATCGCGCTTGTCGCGATCGGCTTCGCCTCGGCGAGCGGGCCTGCCTTGGGGCAGGGCCTCTTCCAGCGCTTCCTCGATCAGTTCGGCGACACGCAGACCACCCAACCCGCTCAGAACAACCAGGCGCGGGTCATCACGCTGCCGGATGCGCCGACGGGCAAGAATGACGATGCCGCGAGGCTGCTGGTCGTCGGCGATTTCATGGCGCGCGGTGTCGCCGATGCGCTGAAGGAAGCCTTCGCGGATGAGCCCGGCCTTGAGGTGATCGACCGGACGAACGGCTCCTCGGGCATTGTGCGCGAAGATTTCTACGACTGGGAGGCCGTGCTCCCGGGTATTCTGGCGGAGGTGCAGCCGACCTATGTCGTCATGATGATCGGCACCAATGACCGGCAGGATATTCGCGCGGGCGGCTACTTCACGTTGCGCTCGGAGAATTGGGACCGCGTCTACGCCGAACGGGTGAATGCCCTGGCGGATCTGCTCGCGCCGTTTGGCGCGCAAGCCTATTGGGTCGGCGAGCCGCCGATGCGAGCGGGCTCCGTCACCACGGACATTGCCTTCTTCAATTCGGTTTATGAGGACGCAGCAGATCGCGTCGGCATCAACTTCATCGACATTTGGGACGCCTTTGCCGATCAGGATGGTCGCTTCACGGTCAACGGGCCGGGCGTCGATGGGCAGATCCGTATCTTGCGCGGTGACGACGGGTTCAGCCTGACGCGCGCCGGCAGCGCCAAGGTGGCGTTCTTCGTGCGCAACGCGATCGAACTTGCGGGCGACGGCGGGAATCAATTTGTTGCACTGCCAAATGCCGGCGGCGTCGAACTGCAGCCCGACGGCGTGCCGCGCATCGTCGGCCCGGTCATGGTGATCGGCGATCCGCCGCCGGGCGCACCGGCGCAGCTCATGACCGGGACGACGACGCTCGGCGAGGGAACGCTCGCCTATCAACTGCTGGTGCGCGGGGAGGCGCCGCCGACAGTGCCGGGGAGGGCGGATGATTTCACCTGGCCGCCCGGGGGTGATCAGACGCCCCTTTCAGCGGCAAGCGAAGCGGCCGTGCCTTAGCGGTGCGGTGGCGGCGCCGTTGAGCCGCGGACAAGAAGATGCGCCTCGAGCACTTCGCGGTGAACTTCCCCGGCCCCCTCGGTAATCATCTCCACCGCCAGCTGGCCGATGCGCTTGATCGGCTGCGCGATCGTGGTCAGGGGCGGGCGCGACCGCGCGCCCTCAGGTACGCCGTCATAGCCGATGACCGACACGTCATCCGGTACGGATAGGCCGCGTTCGGCGAGCCAATCGAGGACGATGAAGGCCAGGCGGTCGGACATGACCAGAATCGCTGTCGGCGGATATGGCGCGGCGAAAACGTCCTCAAGGCCGGCGCGCACAGCGGTCGGATCTTCCTTGCCGCCGATGATGGGGACGTCGCCTGGATCGATGCCGTTCTCTTTGAGCACAGCGAAATAGCCGCGGAGCCGGTCGCGCGAAACGTTGTAGAGCGCCATAGGCAGCTCGTCGCTGGTGATGCGGCCGTGATGCTCGGTGTGGCGGATGGCGACGACGGCAAAGCGACGGTGGCCGAGCTCTGCAAGATGCGTGGCGGCAATTCGTGCGCCGGCGACGTCATCGACGCCGATCGCGGAGATGGTCGGATCGTCGAGACCGAGTTCCAGCGCGACGAAAGGCAGACGACGTGCGCGGGTCAGGCTGATGAGCTGCTGTCCCTGTTCCACGCAAATGAGGATGAAGCCGTCGACAAGCGCGCTCTGCACGTTCCAGGCAAGCCGCTTCTGATTCATCGAGGAGACCAGCGACAGCCCGGCGCCCTTGCGGTCGCAGGCATCGGCAATGCCCGACATCAGCAATTGTGCGTAGGGGTCGTCGAAGAAGTAGGAGAGGGGCTGCGCCGAAGCGACGCCGATCGCGTTGATCTTGCCGGCGCGCAGGACGCGACCGCGGACGTCCGGGCCGCCATAGCCGATTGCCTTTGCCGCGGCGTGGACACGCTCGCGCACTTCCTCACGGACGATCTGAGGCCGGTTGAAGACGTTGGATGCAGTGCCTTGCGACACGCCGGCCGCCTTGGCGACGTCAGCCAGCTTGACCGGTTTCCTTGGCATTTCCCTCGACCGTCCCTTGGGCCGTTCCGCCGCCCTTGCCTGATTGCATAGCAGGTATGTTGAACCGATTCAATTTTGGCCTTGACCTTGCGCGGATACGCGCTATTTGAATCGGTTCAAGAGGGAGTGATCCGACAATCGCTTGAATTCAGTTCAGGCGGAAAGGGCACAAGGATGACCACACTCGACACAGCACGGCTGGCGCCAACGCCGCCGATCTTCTCGCGTTTCACTCAAGGCATGATTGCCTTGTGGGTGGCGTTCCAGGAACGCCGCCGCGAAAGGCAGCAGCTGGCCTATCTGACGCGCTATGACGCGAGGTTGCTCGCCGATATGGGCGTTGGCCAGGACGATATGCGGGCGATTGCTCGCAGGCGCGGCGACGACCTGAACTCATGGCGCTATCGCAGCGACACCGCCTAGCCAGCGCTCGACGGTACAACAAAAAAGGCCCCGCCGCTGGCGGGGCCTTTTGCATTTCGTTGAAGCTCGGTTCTACGGGCCGAAGTGGTAGTTGAGACCACCCTGGATGTTGGTGCCGAAGTAGCCACCGCCGCCAACGACGAACTGAGCGTTTGCCTCGGCGAACACGCCGATGCCGCTCTGGCCCACCAAATATTCGACGCCGCCGCCGATGTTCCACACCGGAGAAACGATGTTGGTGCCGATACCACCCTCGGCATAGACGAGGATAGAATTGGCCAACACTGCGCCGACCCGCGCGTTGAGGGTGGCATCGACGATCGTGCCCGCCGGAATAGCGTGGGCCGTCTCGATCTCAAGGCCGGCAAGGAAGTTGCCGAAGCCGAAGTTGTAGCCGGCCTGTACGCCGAACTGGCCGACGCCGAACGGCGCCGTGGTCCAGCCGCCGAAGGTACCGAAATAGAGGCCCTCGAAGCCACCGCCACCGCCAGCCATCATCATGCTGCCGCCCGGATGGTAGTTCATGCCGCCGGTCAGCTGCCAACCCAGGTAGCCGCCGCCGATGACGAAGTTCGCCTTTGCCTCGGCAAACACCGACATCGTGTCGGTCACCGCGACCTCGATACCGCCACCGATGTTCCACAGCGGCAGCGCGATCTTCGAGCCAATACCGCCCTCGGCATAGATGAAGGCGCGATCGGCAAGGACGACGCCGGCATGGACGTTGAGCGCCGCGTTGACGAGGCTTGCGCCGGTGAAGCTATAGCCGGTCTCGATCTCAACACCTGCGAGGAAGTTGCCGGCGCCGAAATTGTAGCCGTACTGAACGCCGGCCTCGGCGAGACTGAGCGTGAAATCATAGCCAGCGAAGACACCGGCATAGGGGCCGGTCCAGGCGAAGCTCGGCGCCGGCGGTGGTGTCGGCGCGACCGGCGTCGGCATTACCGGGGCCAGATCCGCGGCCATGGCGGCGGACGAGATCAGGACGGACCCTGCAACACCAAGCAGCAGCTTGCTTGCGTGCTTCATTGAATGAACCTCCTAGTTCCGCCGGCCAGGTCACCGGCTGCGCATCTAACAATAATATCGCGACGGTCGCGCGCTGTCGCCCCGCGTGTGACTTCTTGGTGTGAAAAATCACCTGTCGCGACAAAAAAAGCGCGATCCCGGCGACGTGACTGTTGCCGGGCGCAAAAAAAGGCCCCGCTATCAGCGGGGCCTTTCGTTTGCATCCGCGTGGCGTGGGACCAAACGTCCTCCACGCGAACCCCTACTGGCCTAGCGGAACGTGATGCCGGTCACAACCGCCGTACCGATCGGACCGCCACCGCCGGTCGCCCAGGCGCGCTTGACTTCGCCGAACACGTGGATCGTGTCGTTGACAGCGAATTCAACGCCGCCGCCGAGGTTCCAGTACGCGGGGCCCGGGAAGCTGACGCCAAGTCCAGTGACGGCATAGGCGAGCAGGCGATTGTTGATGAGGTAGCCGGCCCGGATGTTGCCGTCGGTGTTGAGCAGGAACGGACCGCCCAAGAACGTGATCGACGGCCGGGTGCTGAAGCCGAACACGAAGTTGCCGGCCTGGATATCGTAACCGCCGATGACGCCGAGCGTCCCGAAGACCGGCGGCCCGCCGCCGAACGGTACGGTCAGTGCGCCGAAACCACCGAAATAGGCTCCGGTCCAGCTGGGCGCAGGCGCAGGGGCCATCGGTGCCGGTGCGGCCGGAGCCGGCATGATGGGTGTCAGGTCGGCTGCATTTGCCGCAACGGCGCTGGCGATAACCAGGGCACCGGCTGCGAGCGTGCGTTTGAAGAACATGTTCATCTCCTCGTAGATTTCTCGATCATGATCAGCGCGCTGGAAAATCAGTCACCCGATTCACGCCAGCGACTCGTCCGCCGCCGATCTTGGTACCTATTCTACGCCGCACCAGAAAGGGTGTCAGCCAACAATGGATGCGGCGCGCAAAGTTTGCTCACGGCGCGACAAAAATGGCACGCTCAATCAAAGAGTTAACTGTTTGTTAGGTTTGCGGCGGTGCGGTTTCAGGTGATCTCAAGGATCGCTGCAAAGGGTCTGCAACCATTGGCAAAAATCCGCAGGCGTCGATGCGCTATGCGGCGCCATCGATATGGCGGAGTGCGAACTGACCGTTCGCGTGGCGCTTTCCAAACGCGGCGATCGCAACTATCATCGTCTTGCACATGGAGCGTGTCCCGGTCTGGCCGGGCGCGCATCTGACGGTGCGATTCAGCCAGATAGCGGTGGTATGCGAGCAGGTCCGGGACGGGAATCCGGGCCGGCTTTCCGTGCTGCAACGGGACGACAATATCGATCGTTCAGGGAGGAATCGCGTGCTCAAGAAACTCATGATCTCGACCGCCATGGTGGCGGGCGTGTTGGCGATGTCTGCATCGGGCAAGGCTCAGGAAGCCGGCGTTATCGCCGCCGGTGCTCCGTTGGACATCTTCCTCGAAGTCACCACCGGCCCCAATGGCGAGCCGGTCCTGTCGACAGACGAGTTCGACCTCGTCACCGGCGGCTACTACCGCTTCAATTTCGTCTGCCCCGATGCCCAGGATGACACTACGGGCTTCCATTTCGAGGCCACCGATCTCCTCGCCAATTCGCACCTGCGTGTGGTGAGCGTCGGCGATATGGAGCTCTACATGCAGGGGCTCACCTTCCGCGCCATCGAGTGCGACGAGGCGGGAGCCGCGCGCTTCAGCTTCTATCCGATCAAGCGCGGGGTCTATGACCTCTACGTTCGCGACCATTCCGATCCTCCTCAGGAGGCCTGGGGCCGGTTCGTCGTCGAATAGTCGCCAGCCATAGGACGTTCGGGCCGCAGCGCGGCCCGGACGTTTTCGCGCGCAACGACGTCTATCGGATTGGGATATCGGCGATGAAGCGATTCGCTATCGGAATGGCGGCGGCGATGCTGACGGTGGCGCCTGCGGTCGCTTTCGACCAGGCCGACCTTGATCGGCTGACCGACACCAATGTCTGCGAAGGCTGCGACCTCAGCGGCGCTTTGCTCGGCTATGACGAACTTGCCGAGGCGCGCCTTGCCGGCGCCAATCTCGACGGGGCATTCATTCGTTTCACGACGCTGGACGGCGCTGACCTCACCGACGCGACGTTGGTCGATGCGTTGTTCCTGCAGTCGAACGCCAGAGGGACGCTCTTCATTCGCGCGGACATGACCCGCGCGGGCTTGTCGGAGTCGTCCTTGCCTGAAGCCGACTTCACCGACGCGGTGCTAGTCGAAGCCACCTTCAAGGACAGCAATCTGCGCGCGGCGATATTTGCCCGCGCCGACCTCTCGCGCGCCGATCTTACCGGAGCCGTGCTCAGCGGGGCGGACCTCACCGGCGCGAATTTGAACGGAGCAGTTCTGGATCGGACCGCGCTGAGCGGCACGAATCTCACCGACGCCAATCTGACGGGGGCGACCGTCACGCGCACCAGCCTGACATCTGCCGTGCTGTGCCGGACGACGATGCCGGACGGTGCCGTCAACAACACCGGCTGCCCCTAAGCGCCAAAGCCGAAAGACGAGGGACCATGAAACGCATCATCATCACGCTTGCAGGATGCATCGCGGCGACGCCGCTGCTGGCATTCAATCAGGCGGACGTTCAGACGACGCTGGAGACGAAGTCGTGCTTCCAGTGCGACCTCGCCGGCGCGGACTTCACCGGCGCGGATCTTCCGGGCGTCTACCTGACTTATGCCGACGCGACCGGCGCCATTTTTGCCGGCGCCAACATGGAGGGGGCCTTCCTGGCGTTCGGCATCATGCCGGGCGCAAATCTGTCGGAGGCAAATCTGCGCAACGCCGATATCTCCACGGCGGACCTGACCGGGGCGGACCTCACAGGTGCGCAACTCACCGATGCCGCGCTCGCCAATACCTCGCTTCGCGAAGCAAAGCTCCCCGGCGCCATTCTCGCCAACGCCAATCTTTCCCGCGCCAATTTCCGGGGTGCAAATATGAGAGGCGCCGATCTGACGGGGGCCGATCTCACGGGCGCGATTCTGTCGGGGGCCGACCTCACCGACGCCAATCTCACCGGCGCTACGCTTGAACGCGCGGCGCTCACCTACACGCTGTTCTGCCGCACCACGATGCCCGACGGCACCGTCAACAACACCGGGTGCCTCTAGGCGTGTGACGGTCGGCAAAAGGAGAAGCAGATGAGACGCGTCATCCTCGCGATCGCGGCGACCGTACTCGCATCGGGCTCGGGCCTGGCCTTCGACGAGACCGACTTTCAGACGGTGCTGAATACGAAGGCCTGTTTCCCGGGCGATGATCGCGGGCTAGGCGCCTGCGATCTCACTGGCGCCGATTTCACCGGGGCCGATCTGCCCGGTGTCTATCTCACCTACGCTGACGCGACGGGCGCGATTTTCGCCGGCGCCAATATGGCCGGCGCCTATATCCGCTTCGGCATCATGCCCGGCGCGGACCTCACCGGCGCCAATCTCGATAATGTCAATTTCGAGAGCGCCAATCTCGAAGGTGCGAATTTGACGGACGCCTCGCTGCCCGGCGCGTGGTTGACGAACGCGACCTTGCGCGCTGCGACGCTGGCGAACGCCGATCTCACCGGCGCAAATCTCAACCGCGCCAATCTGCGCGAGGCGGTTCTGCCGGGAGCCATCCTGGCGGATGCGAACCTGACCGGGGCGACGTTCGGCGATGCCGACCTTACGGGCGCTGATCTGACGGGAGCTCGGTTCGACCACACCGGCGTCACCCGCGCCAACCTCACGGACGCCAATCTCGCCGGGGCGACAGTCGCCGCGACGAACCTCGCCACTGCGATCCTGTGCCGGACGACGATGCCCGACGGCACGGTCAACAATGATGGGTGCCCTTAGCTCAGCAGGCAGCCCAGCGGGTCATTCGCGCGGCGTGCAGGTGATGTTGCGGCGGAACATCCGCCATTTGCAGCGCTACCCGTCGCTCACGATCATGCTGATCGGACTGCCGGTCGTCTTCCTGCTGCTGTTCGTATTCGTCCTCGGCAACACGCTTGGCGCGGGCATCGGCGTCGGCGGCGGCCGATCCGAGTATCTCCAGTACATCGTGCCGGGCATCCTTCTGATGGCCATCGCCAGCGCCGCACAGGGCACCGCGATCTCGATGGCGATGGACATGACGGCGGGTATCGTCGCGCGGTTCCGCACCATGGCGATCTCGCGCGGTGCGGTGCTCACCGGCCACGTCATTGGCAGCATGATCCAGTCGATGCTCTGCTTTGCCGCGGTGCTGGGCGTTGCCGTCCTGATCGGCTTCCGATCGGATGCCGGCCTGTTGAACTGGCTCGGCGCTGCTGGGATGGTCGCATTGATCGCGCTTGCGATCACGTGGCTGTCGGTCGCGCTCGGCATCACGGCGAAGAGCGTCGAGACAGCCAGCAACACGCCGATGTTCCTCTTCCTGTTGCCTTTCCTCGGCAGCGGCTTCGTGCCCGACAGACTCGATGCCGGGCGCCATCCGCTGGTTCGCCGAGTATCAGCCCTTCACGCCGTTCACAGAGGCAATCCGAAGTCTGCTCGTCGGAACGCCCGCCGGGAGCAGCATCCTCGTCTCGATCGGCTGGTGCGTGGTGATCGGCGGCGGCGGCTACCTCTGGGCGCGGTCCGCCTATGACAAGCGGTCGGTCTCGGAGCGCTAGCGCGGCAGTGTTGTCGTGCCCATGAGGAATTCGTCGACCGAGCGCGCGGCCTGACGGCCTTCGCGGATCGCCCAGACGACGAGCGACTGGCCGCGACGCATGTCGCCGCAGGAGAATATCTTCTCGGCCGAGGACTTGTAGTCCTCGGTGTTCGCCTTGACGTTGCCGCGCTGGTCGAACTCGAGCGCCAGCTCTTCGAGCATGCCATCATGGATCGGCGAGACGAAGCCCATCGCCAGCAGAACGAGGTCGGCCTTCAGCTCGAATTCGGTGCCGGGGATCGCCTTGAAGTCCTTGCCGACGCGCGCACAGTTCAGCGCGGTGACGTGACCATCCTCGCCGGCGAAAGACTGCGTGCCGACGGCGAAATCGCGCTCGGCGCCTTCCTGATGGCTCGATGAGGTGCGCAGGCGCATCGGCCAATCCGGCCAGGTGAGGCCCTTATTCGGATGCAGCGGCGGCTCGGGCATGATCTCGAGCTGCGTCACCGACAGCGCGCCCTGGCGGAACGACGTGCCGATGCAGTCCGAGCCGGTGTCGCCGCCGCCGATGACGACGACATGCTTGCCCTCGGCGGTGATCGGCGCGTTGGTGCCGATCGGCTCGTCGGAGACGCGGCGGTTCTGCTGCGGCAGGAAATCCATGGCGAAATGGATGCCGTCGAGTTCGCGGCCGGGGATCGGCAGATCGCGGCCCTTCTCGGCGCCGCCGGCGAGGACGACGGCGTCATAGTCCTTCACCAGTTCGGCGGCGGGACGGGTGACGCCGATGTGCTCGTTGCAATGGAAGACGACGCCCTCGGCTTCCATCTGCTCGACGCGGCGCTCGATATGGATCTTCTCCATCTTGAAGTCCGGGATGCCGTAGCGCATCAGGCCGCCGGGCTTGGCGTTCTTCTCGAAGACATGAACGTCATGGCCGGCGCGGGCGAGCTGCTGTGCGCAGGCGAGGCCAGCGGGACCGGAGCCGACGACGGCGACCTTCTTGCCGGTCTTCGTCGTTGGCGGCAGCGGCTTGACCCAGCCGTTCTCGAAGCCCTTGTCGGCGATGGCCGCCTCGATCGTCTTGATCGTCACCGGCTCGTCGATGATGTTGAGCGTGCAGCTTTCCTCGCACGGCGCGGGGCAGACGCGGCCGGTGATCTCCGGGAAGTTGTTGGTCGATTGCAGGTTGCGCAGCGCCGCGCGCCAGTCGTCGTGATAGACGAGGTCGTTCCAATCCGGGATCTGATTGTTGACCGGGCAGCCGGTGTGACAGAACGGGATGCCGCAATCCATGCAGCGCGCAGCCTGGTTGCGCGTGCCGGAATCGCCGAGCGGAACGTAGAATTCCTTATAGTCCTTCAGACGCTTTTCGACCGGCTCATAGGTGCGGTCGCGCCGATCGATTTCCAGGAACCCGGTGACCTTTCCCATACTTAGATTGCCCTCTGGGTCGTGCCGTCGGAAGTGTCGTGGCCATAGGCCCGCTCGACCCTCGCAACGCGGATTGCATAATTGCGATACCAGCGCTCGCGGCCGAGACGCTGCGCAACGCGATGCTCAGCGTTGGTGCGCCAATGCGCGATCGCTGCCTCGTCTCGCCAATAGGAAACGGTGATACCAAGGCCGTCGCTGCCGCGCGCACTTTCGTGGCCGAGATAGCCGTCCTGACGCACGGCCAACTCGTCCATCGCCGCCGACATCTCGGCGTAGCCGTCGCTGTCGGCGGCGGCGATGCTGGTGAAGATGACGGCGTAGTAGGGCGGCGCCGGCGTGCGCGCGATCGCGTTGGTCATGGCGCCACCTATTCGCCCGCCGCCAGCAATTCGCCGGCTTCCTTCTCGCGCTGCGCCAGTTCGGCGAGCGCGCGACGGAACTCGACCGGCATCACCTTCTTGAACTTCGGCAGCATCTCGACCCAGTTGTCGAGAATCATCTCGGCGCGCGGCGAACCGGTGTAACGCGCGTGGTTCTGAACGAGCGTCCGCAGCCGCCGCGCATCGTTGGCGGTGAGGTCGGCGATGAGCTCGGAGGTCGAAACGACGTCGCGATCTTCCGTGCCGAGGGACCCGTCGGGCACCGGCTCTAGCTCGATCATCGCCATGTTGCAGCGCTGTTCGAAGGTGCCGTCCTCATCAAGGACATAGGCGATGCCGCCCGACATGCCGGCAGCGAAGTTGCGGCCCGTGCCGCCCAGAACGACGACAACGCCGCCGGTCATATATTCGCAGCAATGGTCGCCTGCGCCCTCGACGACGGCAACGGCGCCGGAATTGCGCACGGCAAAGCGTTCGCCGGCGATACCGCGGAAATAGCACTCGCCGCCGATCGCGCCGTAAAGCACGGTGTTGCCGACGATGATCGATTCCTCGGGCACATAGCCGGCGTCGTCGGGCGGACGGACGACGATGCGACCGCCTGAAAGGCCCTTGCCGACATAGTCATTGGCTTCGCCGACAAGATCGAGCGTGACGCCATGCGCCGTCCACGCGCCGAAGCTCTGGCCGGCGGTGCCGGTCAGGGAAATATGGATCGTGTCGTCCGGCAGGCCGGCGTGACCGTGGCGCTTGGCAACCTGGCCCGAAAGCATGGCGCCGGCCGACCGGTCGGTGTTGTTGATGGCGTGACGGATCTGAACCGGGTGCTTGCCGTCGAGCGCAGGCAAGGCCTCCTTGATCAACTTGCGATCGAGGATGTCGTCCAGCTCGTGGTCCTGCTCTTCGCAACGATGGATGGCGACACCTTCGACAGCCTCCGGCTTGTAGAACAGACGCTTGAAGTCCAGCCCATGCGCCTTCCAGTGCCGGACGTTCTTGCGCGCGTCGAGCATCTGCATCTGGCCGATCATCTCGTCGAACTTGCGGAAGCCCATCTCGGCCATCAGCTCGCGCACTTCCTCGGCGACGAAGAAGAAGAAGTTGATGACGTGCTCGGGCATACCGGTGAAGCGCTTGCGCAGAACCGGGTCCTGCGTGGCGATGCCGACAGGACAGGTGTTGAGATGACACTTGCGCATCATGATGCAGCCGGCCGCGATCAGCGGTGCGGTCGAAAAGCCAAACTCGTCTGCACCGAGAAGCGCGCCGATGACGACGTCGCGGCCGGTGCGGACACCGCCATCGACCTGCACGGCGATACGACCGCGCAGCTGGTTGGCGACGAGCGTTTGATGCGTCTCGGAAAGACCGATCTCCCACGGGCTGCCGGCATGCTTGATCGAGGTCAGCGGCGACGCGCCGGTGCCGCCCTCGAAGCCGGAGATGGTGACGTGATCAGCCTTCGCCTTGGCGACGCCGGTGGCGACGGTGCCGACGCCAACCTCGGAGACGAGCTTCACCGACACCCAGCCGTCAGGATTGACGTTCTTGAGGTCGTAGATGAGCTGCTTCAGGTCCTCGATCGAATAGATGTCGTGATGCGGCGGCGGCGAGATGAGGCCGACGCCAGGCGTAGCGTAGCGGACCTTGGCGATGGTCGCGTCGACCTTGTGGCCGGGCAGCTGACCGCCTTCGCCGGGCTTCGCGCCCTGCGCCATCTTGATCTGCATCATGTCGGAGTTGACGAGATATTCCGTCGTCACGCCGAAGCGGCCGGACGCGACCTGCTTGATCGCCGAGCGCATCGAATCTCCGTTCGGTAGCGGCACGAAGCGATCCGCTTCCTCGCCGCCTTCGCCTGTGTTCGACTTGCCGCCGATACGGTTCATGGCGATGGCGAGCGTGGTGTGCGCCTCGCGGCTGATCGAGCCGAAGCTCATCGCGCCGGTGGCGAAGCGCTTGACGATTTCGGACGCGGGCTCGACGTCGTCGATCGCTATCGGCTTGCGCCCGTCATCCTCCGCAGAGCGGATATCAAACAGGCCGCGGATGGTGAGCAGCGCCTCGCTCTGATCGTTGATCGACTTGGCGTAGGCGCGGTAGTCGGCGAGCGCCTTGTCGCCCGATCCGCGCACTGCGTGCTGCAGGTGGCGGACGGTGTCGAAGTTCCAGGCGTGGTCCTCGCCGCGATGGCGGAAGCGATATTCGCCGCCGATCGCGAGCGCGTTGCGCAGCACCAGCCCGCCGTCGAAAGCCTCGGCGTGGCGGCGGAGCGTTTCCTCTGCGATCTCGGTGATGCCGACGCCCTCGATCGTGGTCGCGGTGCCGGTGAAGAAGCGCTTCACGAACTCGGAGGAGAGGCCAACCGCGTCGAAGATCTGCGCGCCGCAATAGGACTGATAGGTCGAGATGCCCATCTTGGACATGACCTTGAGGATGCCCTTGCCGATCGCCTTGATGTAATGCGCGACGGCGTCGGTCTCGGACAGGGGCTCGTCGATATCGTCGCCGAGCTGGGTCAGCGTCTCGAAGGCGAGATAGGGGTTGATCGCTTCCGCGCCGTAGCCGGCGAGGCAGCAGAAATGATGCACCTCACGCGCTTCGCCGGTTTCGACGACAAGGCCGACGGAAGTGCGCAAGCCCTTGCGGATGAGGTGATGATGCACCGCGGCCGTCGCGAGCAGCGCCGGGATCGGCGCGCGCTCGGCGCTGACGCCGCGGTCCGACAGGATGATGATGTTGAAGCCGGCATGCACCGCGGCTTCCGCCTCGCTGCACAGCTGGTTGACTGCCGCCGCCATGCCCTCGTCGCCGCTCGCGGCCGCGAAGGTGATGCCGAGCGTCTTGGAGCGATAGGGGTTGTCTTCGAACTCGCCGATGCGGCGGATCTTCTCGAGGTCGTGGTTGGTGAGGATCGGCTGGCGCACTTCGAGGCGCTTCCGCTTGCTCTCGCCTTCGAGGTCGAAAAGGTTCGGCCGCGGCCCGATGAAGGAGACGAGGCTCATCACCAGCTCTTCGCGGATCGGGTCGATCGGCGGGTTGGTGACCTGCGCGAAGTTCTGCTTGAAATAGGTGTAGAGGAGCTTCGACCGGTTCGACAACGCCGAGATCGGCGTGTCGGTTCCCATCGAGCCGATCGCCTCGGCGCCGGTGACGGCCATCGGCGCCATCAGACAGCTTGAGGTCTTCCTCGGTGTAGCCAAACGCCTGCTGGCGATCGAGCAGCGACGCCTCGGTGCCGAAGTCCGGCGCCGGCACTTCCGGCAGCTCTTCGAGCACGAGTCTGCGTGCGCCCGAGCCACTTCTGATACGGGTGCAGCTTGCGCCAGTTCGGCCTTCAGCTCCTCATCCAGGATGATGCGCTTCTGGTCGAGGTCGATCAGCAGCATCAGACCAGGCTGGAGGCGCCACTTCTTGGCGATGCGGCTGTCGTCGATCGCGAGCACGCCGGCCTCTGACGCCATGACGACGACGCCGTCATGGGTGACGCAATAGCGCGCCGGGCGAAGTCCGTTGCGGTCGAGCGTGGCGCCGATCTTGCGGCCGTCTGTAAACGCAATCGCGGCCGGTCCGTCCCACGGCTCCATCAGCGCAGCGTGGTATTCGTAGAAGGCGCGCCGGTCTTCGCTCATCAGCGGATTGCCGGCCCAGGCCTCCGGGACCATCATCATCGCCGCATGCGGCAGCGAGTAGCCGCCGCGGGTCAGGAATTCGAGCGCGTTGTCGAAGCAGGCGGTGTCGGACTGGCCCTCATAGGAGATCGGCCAGAGCTTCTCGATGTCGTCGCCATAGAGCTCCGATTCGACGCTCGCCTGCCGCGCCGCCATCCAGTTGACGTTGCCGCGGACGGTGTTGATCTCGCCATTATGCGCGACCATCCGGTAGGGGTGCGCCAGCCGCCAGGACGGGAAGGTGTTGGTCGAGAAGCGCTGATGCACCAGGGCAAGCGCTGACGCGAAGCGCGGATCCTTCAGGTCCTTGTAGTAGGCGCCGAGCTGGTAGGCGAGGAACATCCCCTTGTAGGTGATGGTCCGGCAGGACAACGAGACGAAATAGAACTCGGCCTCGAAGTTGCCGAAATGCTCGACGATGCGGCCCGAAGTGCGCTTGCGCATGACATAGAGCCGGCGCTCGTAGCTGTCCTCGTCGGCGCAGTCGGCCGGACGGCTGATGAAGACCTGGCGGTGGAACGGTTCAGTGTCGGTGACGACGGGAGACAGCGCCGAATTGTCGACCGGCACGTCGCGCCAGCCGAGGACATGCATGCCCTCGTCGGCGACGGTCTTCTCCAACGTCGGCGCACATCTCGGCGCGAACTTGATCGTCCTGCGGCAGGAAGATCATGCCGACGGCGTAGTGGCCCGGCTGCGGCAGGGTGAAGCCGAGGGCGCTCTGCTTCTTCAGACAGAAACTTGTGCGGCAACTGGGTGAGCATGCCGGCGCCGTCGCCGACCAGCGGGTCCGCGCCGGCAGCGCCACGATGGGTCAGGTTCTCGAGAATCTTCAGACCATCGGCAATAATCTGATGCGACTTCTCATCGGTAAGATTGGCGATGAAGCCGACGCCACAGGAATCCTGGCCCGTTCAGCGGGTCATAGAGTCCGCGCGCCTCGAGGGGAATCGACGAACGCCGCGCCCCCGTGTGCGGGCGCGCAACCTTCCTCTGAGGTGGTGTCAAAGGCGTCGTCATTTCGGTTCTTCCAGTAAGCCCAGCAACGGTCTGCCGGGAGCCCCTCGATAATGGGACAGTAGTCCTGTCCTATTTGGGCGGCGGACCTTGCCAGATTTCGGAGTGGCCAGCAAGCAGCCTGCCAATATAGCTTCATGCTACCTTGTGCAGGGTTCGTTGAAAACGATCCGCCCCCTCATTTTCTCAATTCAGGAACTGGGCTGATGAACTTCGCCAGTGACAATTGGGCCGGCGCCGCCGGGCCTATCGCAGCCGCATTGGCCGAGGTTGGCGGAACTTCGCCGGCCTATGGCGGGGACGCTGCAACACGGGCGGCCGAAGAGGCGTTCGCGCGCGTGTTCGAGCGCGACGTTGCCGTGTTCTTCGTCGCAACCGGAACCGCAGCGAATTCTCTGGCGTTGTCTGCCTTGGCGAAGCCAGGCGGGCTCGTGCTCTGTCATTCGGACGCGCATATCAACACAGACGAGGGCGGCGCGGCTGAGTTCCTCGCGGATCTCAAGCTCATCGGGCTCGACGGTGTCGGCGGCAAGGTTTCGACTGCGACATTGTCCGATGCGATCCGGCGCTACGCCGCCGATCCGGGCCGGCACGGACAGCCCGTCGCGTTCTCGCTGTCGCAGCTTACAGAGTTTGGCGCGGCCTATTCGACGGACGAAATCGCAGCGCTTGCGCCGATGGCGAAAGAGAGCGGTCTCGCCGTGCATATGGACGGCGCTCGCTTCGGCAACGCCGTTGCCGGGTTGGGCGTGTCGCCGGCCGATGTCACCTGGAAGGCCGGCGTCGATGTCATGTCCTTCGGCGGCACCAAGGGTGGCTGTTGGATGGCCGAGGCGGTGATCTTCTTCGACAAGACGAAGGCCGAGCAGTTCCCCTACATCCGCAAGCGCGCCGGCCACCTCATTTCAAAAAGCCGATTCATTGCAACGCAGTTCGCGAGCCTTCCTGAAGGACAATCTTTGGTTGGATCTGGCCGACAAGCGCCAACCAGATGGCGAAGCGACTTGACCGACGGCATCATTGCGGCTGGCGGCCGGTTGGCCTGGGAGAGGGGCGGCAATGAAGTGTTCGCCATCCTGCCGCGAGCAAGCCTGGCACGCGCCCGGGAGGCAGGTGCGCGGTTCTATGAGTGGTCCGCCCGCGACCTGCCGCCAGAACAGCGACCCAGGGCCGACGAGGACATCGTTCGCCTCGTAACCAGCTTCGCTACAGAGGCGTCGGAGGTCGATTCGTTTCTCGCCGCGCTAGGCTGACAAGAAAAGGGGGCGCCCCCGTGGGGGCGCCCCTGATCCCAGGTGGGGATAGGCGGAAGCGCTAGGCCGCGGCAGCGTCGATCTGCTTGACCTTGCCCTTGGCCGGTTCGCCAGTGCTGATGGCGATCTTGCGCGGCTTCAGAGCCTCGGGGAGTTCGCGGACGAGATCGATATGCAGGAGGCCGTTCTCGAGCCGGGCACCACGTACCTCGACGTGCTCGGCGAGCTGGAAGCGGCGTTCGAAGGAGCGGCCGGCGATGCCGCGGTAAAGAACCTCGCGGTTCTTCTCGGCTTCGTCACGGCGGTCGCCCTTCACGGTCAACACGCTCTCCTTGGCCTCGATGGCAAGGTCGCCCTCGCCGAAACCGGCGACGGCCATGGTAATTCGGTAGGTATTCTCGCCCGTCCGCTCGATGTTGTAGGGCGGATAGCTCGTGCCGTTTTCGACGCCACCGAGCGAATCGAGGATCGAAAACAGCCGGTCGAAGCCGACGGTCGAGCGATAGAGCGGGCTGAGATCAAAAGTGGCCATGTGAAAGTCCTCCATTGAGCGACTAGTCATCGATGAGATCGGCTGGGCCCCCGAAGCGGGCGGTACCGTCCCGCGGACCCGTCATGGCGTCCGCAAGATCGATTTGGGTGCACTCAGGGCGGCTTTCAAGAGGATGCCGGCGTTCCGAAGCTGAACGGTTTCTGAACGGCCGTCTCAAGCCTCGTTCAGGTTCGATCCGCTAGCTTCCAATCATCGCGGAACCGGGGAGCTCGTTTCCGCCCCCCGCGACACCCGGTTCCCGCATCGCCGGCGGCGTTCTCGAAAGAGACGCCGCCGGTTTTGCTTTGCGTGCGGCATGGCGATGAATGCCGGGTGAATGCCGGCTTCCGGCTGCGTTCAGCCGGCATCGACGATGATCCGTGTCAATGGCGAGGCGCGCTCCATCCGCGGTCGTCATTCCCCGGACGAATTGCCGGGGGCTTCGGGGCCGACATTTCTTCCGCCCCCCTCCGATGTCGGTTCCCGGTAGGCCGGCGGTATCCCTCTACAGGATGCCGCCGGCTTGCTTTTTGGGCGTACGCGTTACAAGCCGAAAAGCGATGAGCAAGCGTATCCGGCCGTGACAGAACTCACCGAAACCGAAGCCAATGCGGCCCCGCCAGGCGGTCGCGTTGAGGAGATCGCGACAGCGGACGGCATTCGCCTGCGCTGCGCCACGTGGCCGGCCAGGACGGCCGCGCCGAAGGGCACTGTCGTCCTGCTTCACGGCAGGACCGAATTCATCGAGAAATATTTCGAGACGATCGGCGATCTCCTGAAGCGCGGCTTCGCGGTCGCCACATTCGACTGGCGCAGCCAAGGACGGTCGCAGCGTCTCGTCAGTGGTGCCTGCCATATCGAGAGCTTCGCCGACTACGATCGCGACCTCGATGCGGTGATGCGCCAGATCGTACTGCCCGATTGTCCGCAGCCGCATTTCGCGCTGGCCCACTCGATGGGATCGCTCGCCTGCCTCAGAGCGGCGCGCGACGGCCGCGTGCGCTTCGACCGTATGGTCTTGATGGCGCCGATGCTCGCCCTGTCGCGGCGGTCGGCGCCGCCGATGGGGCTCGTTCGGTTCGCTGCCGCTCTCAGCCTTTTCTTCGGCGGCGACAATCGTCCGGTCGCCAATCGCGCTCTTCGCAAGCGCTACGAGATCGACGAGGGGGCTCGCGAAGACATCATGGATGCCGTGCAGGACGTGGCGCCGGATCTGCGCACCGGCTTCCCGACAACGCGCTGGGTCTATGCGGCGCTGATGGCCATGCGTGAAGCGGAAGCACCGGCATTCGCCGCAGCCATCAAGCAGCCGATGCTGCTGATGGCGATGGGCCGCGACAGGGTCGTTTCGAACGAGGCAATCTACCGCTTTGCCGGCGACGCGCGGTCGTCGGCACAGATCGTCGTGCCCGGTTCCGGTCATGAAGTGCTGATGGAACCCGATCCCGTGCGGGAACAGTTCTGGGCGGCGTTCGATGCTTTCGTCCCAGGCGGCGACCCGTTCGCGCTCGCCTCAGCCGCCGGCCAGTCGCCTTAGAATCCGGTCGTGCAATCGAGCGTCGCCGGTCGCCACGACCTGACCGCTGTCGGGTGGCGGGCCGCCCTGCCAATCGGTGACCTTGCCGCCCGCGCCTTCGATGATCGGGATGAGCGGCATGATGTCAAAGGGGTTCAGCTGCGCTTCGATGACGGCGTCGATGAAGCCTGCCGCCAGCATGCAGTAGGCGTAGCAGTCGGTCCCGTAGCGGGCGAGGCGAACCTCGTGCTCGACCCTCTCATAGGCGCTCCGCTCGTCGTCCGAGAAGAGGTTCGGCGCGGTGGTGAAGAGGACCGCCTCATCGATCGAAGCGCAGGGTCTCGTCTTGAGCGGGCGATTGCCGTCGGGACCTTCATAGCGCGCCGTCGCGCCGTCGCCGATATAGCGCTCGCCGGTGAAGGGCTGCACCATCAGGCCGAGCTTCGGCTTGCCGCGTTCCAGGAGGCCGATCAGTACGCCCCATAGCGGGACGCCTGAGATGAAGGAGCGCGTGCCGTCGATCGGATCGATGATCCAGACCAAATCCGCGTCGGGGTTCTCGCTGCCGAATTCTTCGCCGACGATGCCATGATCGGGATAGGCGGCGGCGATTGCAGAGCGCATCGCTCGCTCCGCGTCGCGGTCGGCCACGGTTACGGGATCGAAGCCGGCGTCGTCCTTGTTGTCGACTTTCGTCGCGTGGCGGAAGTGCGGGAGCGTGGCGGCTGCAGCGATGTCGCCGAGCCTCATCAAAAACGCCTCATAATCAGGCGACGGCACATCTTCTCCCTTCGGTTACGGACCAGTTTGTCGCATGTCTCCAACGCAATTGGCGGCAGAAAACAAGGCTTTCCTGGAAATTGCTGCCGAGATTGCCAACTTTGTGACCAAACGCGTCAAGTTTTGTCCTTGAAGAAAGGGTTGCCTGCTTCAAATATTGATCCTGCGGCAGTTGATACCCTCATTGCCGCAGCCCTCCTTGGGCGTTTCCTCCCTAGACTCGGGCCCGGTCGCACCTGCGACCGGCCCCTTTTTTTATTCGGCTGCCACACGCGGCGGTTCGATAGCGTCTTGGGCGTCGCGCACGAGTTCCATCACCAAGCCCGCCAGGTCGGCCTGCAACGGGTCATAACCCTTCGATCGCTCCAACGTGCGCTCGTTCAAATAGAGCGATCGATTGATCTCGATCTGGATGGCGTGCGTGCCATGCTTGGGCCGGCCGTAGTGCTCGGTGATGAAACCGCCGGCATAGGGGCGGTTGCGGCTGACATCGTAGCCACGCCGAACGAGGGCGGCTTCGATCAGATCGGTGAGAGCGTCGGCGCAACTTGAGCCGTGTCGATCGCCGAGGACAAAATCGGCCTTGCGCAGACCACCCGTGCGCACGGTGGACGGCATGGAATGGCAGTCGATGAGGATGGCCATGCCAAACGCCTCATGCGTCCGGTCGAGAAGCCGGCGCAGGGCGCGATGGTAGGGCACATAGACCGTCTCGATACGGTCGAGCGCTTCGGTCACGGGCAGGGGGTCGGTGTAGATCGCCTTGCCGTCGGCGACGACGCGCGGAATCGTGCCGAGACCGGCGGCGACCCGGGCCGAGCGTGTGTTGGCAAATGACGGCAGGGTACCGTCAAACATCTTCGGGTCGAGTTCGAAGGGCTCTCGATTGACGTCGAGCCAAGCCCGCGGAAAATGCGCATGGAGCAGCGGCGCCGTTCCCGCGATCGCCGCCTCGAACAGGCGGTCGACATCGGTGTCTTCCGACTGCCTCACGGCGCGCGCGTTGAGATGGGTGCGGGCGAGAAGCGAGGCCGGGTAGCGCGATCCGCTATGCGGCGAATTGAACACCAGCGGCGCGACGGGCTCGGCCGGAGCAACAATCTCGAACGCATTGCCCGGATCGAACTCTTCGGCCTCAGCCATGAAATCGGTACCCTGCTGGGCGACGGAACGGGTCCCAGCCCGGTCGCCATGTGAAAGAAAGCTTGCCAACAAGGGACGAGGCTGTCCACTTTCGTCGACGCCGCGCCCCAAATCGGTTCACGCGTTCTTTACGCCCGCGGCCTTAGTCGGAATAACCGGCATTGCGCAAATGAGGGGGAAGATCGGGGTGTTGCTGATGTCTCGGATCCTGTTGGCTGAAGATGATGACGACATGCGCCGCTTCCTGACCAAGGCGCTGGAGGCGGCGGGCTATGACGTCGTTTCGTTCGACAATGGTCTGTCGGCCTACCAGCGGCTGCGCGAAGAGCCCTTCACGCTGCTCCTCACCGACATTGTCATGCCGGAAATGGACGGCATCGAACTCGCTCGGAAGGCAACCGAACTCGACCCGGATCTGAAGGTCATGTTCATCACCGGCTTCGCCGCGGTCGCGCTCAACCCGGATTCGCAGGCGCCGAAGGATGCGAAGGTGCTGTCGAAGCCCTTCCATCTGCGCGACCTCGTCAATGAGGTCGAGAAGCTGCTGGTGGCCTGACGTCGGCTGGTCCTTCCGCCAAATTCCGCTAGTGTCGCCGGCCCATGGCCGGTTTCGTTCTCGCCATCGATCAGGGTACGACCTCGACGCGTTCCATCGTCTTCGATGCGGCGCAGCGGTCTGTCGCCGTCGCGCAGCGCGAATTGACGCAGCACTATCCACGGCCGGGCTGGGTCGAGCATGACCCCGAGGAGATTTGGGCCGCTACGCTGGCAACCATGCGCGACGCCGTGGCGAGGGCCCGGATCGACGCCTCGGAAATCGCCGGCATCGGCATCACCAATCAGCGCGAAACGGTCGTGCTTTGGGAGCGCGCCACAGGCCGGCCCGTCGGCAATGCCATTGTCTGGCAGGATCGGAGGACCGCCGGGCGCTGCGCGGAGTTGCGCGAGGCCGGGCTGGAGCCGGAGTTCGCCGAGCGCACCGGTCTTCTGCTCGACCCGTATTTTTCGGCGACGAAGGTCGCCTGGATGCTCGGACAGGATGACGGCGTCCGAGCGGCGGCGGAGACCGGCGAGATCCTGTTCGGAACGATCGATACGTTCCTCATCTGGCGGCTGACCGGCGGCAAGGTGCACGCCACCGACGCCACCAATGCTGCCCGCACGCTCCTCTTCAATATCGACCGGAATGAATGGGATGCGGACCTGCTGGCGCTGCTGCAGGTGCCCGAAGCGATGCTGCCGCAGGTCTATGATTGCGCCGCCGATTTCGGCATGACGGACGCTGATGTCCTAGGCGTTCCCGTCCCCATTCTGGGCGTTGCCGGCGATCAGCAGGCGGCGACGATGGGCCAGGCCTGCTTCGCGCCGGGCATGACGAAATCGACCTATGGCACTGGATGCTTTGCGCTTCTCAACACCGGCGCGGACCGCGTGCATTCGCAGAACCGGCTTCTCAGTACGATCGCCTATCGGTTTGACGGCAAGACAACTTACGCGCTCGAAGGGGCGATCTTCATAGCAGGCGCTGCCGTACAGTGGCTGCGCGATGGGCTGAAGATCATCGGCCATGCGAGCGAAAGCGGAGCGCTCGCCGAGAAGGCCGATCCGGCGCAGAGCGTCTATCTCGTGCCGGCTTTCGTCGGCCTGGGCGCACCCTGGTGGGATGCCGAGGCGCGCGGGGCGCTGTACGGTCTCACCCGCAATACGGGGCCGGCCGAGATCGCCCGCGCGACGCTGGAATTGGTGGCCTTCCAGACGCACGATCTCCTTGATGCCATGCGCCGCGACTGGCCTGGCGGGGAGGCGACGGTGCTCCGTGTTGATGGCGGCATGGTCGCGTCGGATTGGACGATGCAGAACCTTGCCGACATCCTCGGCGCATCGGTCGACCGGCCGACCTTCCTTGAAACGACGGCGCTGGGCGCTGCTTGGCTCGCGGCCTCACGGGCGGGGCTTTGGCCGGGGATGGAGGGCTTCGCCGCCTCCTGGGCGCTCGATCGGCGGTTTGAGCCGGTGATCGATGAAACGGTGCGGGCGCAGCGCCTGGCTGGGTGGCAGATCGCCGTCCAGAGGACGCTGACTGCACGTTGACGGTTTGCGTGCTTGAACCTGCCGCTTCCGCCCTGTTATATCGCGCCGGCGTCGGCGCAGCTGGCGTTCCCGGGCGATTAGCTCAGCGGGAGAGCACTACGTTGACATCGTAGGGGTCACTGGTTCGATCCCAGTATCGCCCACCATTATCTTGCAATGCGGCAGGCGCGCCTCGGCGCGCCATTTCCATCGGATAAGAGGCGATCCGGATGGACTTGGAAGGATATCTGCGTGGCCCCTTCGCCGCCATCCGCGGCTGGTGCGAGGCTGGCCTGTGGCAGACGGTCGAGGCCGTCCTTGACGTTCAAGCGAGGTTGAAAGTCGCGGGCCCGGTCGCCGAGATTGGCGTCCACCACGGCAGGTTCTTCATTGGCCTGGCGCTCGCCAAGAATCATCCGAGCAATAACCTGGCGATCGACGTTTTCGACGATCAGCTGTTCAACATCGACAATTCGGGTCGGGGCAACCGGAGCGCATTCTTGCGGAACCTCGAAGCCTGCGGGATCTCGGCCGGCAGCGTCGATATCAGGCAGACCGACAGCAGCACGCTGACGGATGCCGAGATTTCCGCAATCCGGGCGGCAAGCGGCGGTTTCAGCCTGTTCAGCGTGGACGGCGGTCATCTCGCCGATTACGCCTATGGCGACACGCAGGTGGCGATGAGACTGACCAGCCCCGGCGGCGTCATCTTTGTCGACGACTACCTCAACCCGGACTGGCCGGGCGTCGGCGAGGCGATCGCCAAATTGTATCTCATGAGCGCTCCGGTGTTCGTGCCCTTCGCCTACACCGCGAACAAGCTGCTGCTATGCCATCGCCGGCATCATGAGCAGTATCTGGACGGGACGCTCAGCTTCATTCGGCAGTGCTATCCGGACACCCGTGTCAGCAAGCGGGTTATCCGCTTCGGATACCGCACCCTGGCGATCCATCCGGAGGGGTAGGGCGATGGGTCCGTTCGGCGCCGAATTCTGCCCTCTTGCCGTTGACGGCAGCATGCCGGTCATCGTAGAGGTCACGACCTTCAAATCAGATCAGACGCCTTTCAACCCGCGACGTATGTCATGAAGATCAAGAACTCGCTGAAATCGCTGCGCTCGCGGCACCGCGCCAACCGCCTCGTCCGGCGGAAGGGACGCGTCTACATCATCAACAAGACCAACCGCCGCTTCAAGGCGCGGCAGGGCTGATTTCGTTAACAGCTATAATGGGTTGAGGGCTGGCGCTAGGCTGCGCCGGTCCCGCTTTCGTTCACCACGGCGATGCGCAGCATATTGGTCGTGCCCGGCCGTCCCATCGGGATGCCGGCCGTGACGATGATGCGGTCGCCCGGGCGGGCGAAGCCCTCACGCACAGCCACCTCACAGGCCCGGTCGACCATGCCGTCGAGATCGGGCGCCTCGTCACCAAAGACACAGTGAAGGCCCCAGCCGAGCGCCAGGCGGCGAGCGGTGCCGACGACCGTCGAGAAGGCAATGATCGGCGTCTGCGGCCGTTCGCGCGAGACGCGAAGGCCGGTCGTGCCGGAGCCGGTGTAGCAGCAGATCGCGGCGAGTTTCAGCGTTTCGGCGATCTGGCGGACGGCGGCGGCAATCGCGTCGGCGGCTGAGGGCAAGGGCTCGGCACGCTGCGCGTTGATGATGCCGGCGAAGTTGATGTCGCGCTCCACCTCCATTGCAATGCGGTCCATCGTGGCGACGGCCTCGACGGGGTATGCGCCCACAGCCGATTCCGCCGACAGCATGATGGCGTCGGCGCCTTCGAACACGGCGGTCGCAACGTCGGAGACTTCGGCGCGGGTCGGCACAGGCGCGGCGATCATGGATTCGAGCATCTGGGTCGCAACGACGACGGGCTTGCCGGCACGGCGGGCAGCGCGGGTGATCTGCTTCTGAATACCCGGAACGCGCTCCAGCGGGACCTCAACACCCAGATCGCCACGCGCGACCATCAGCGCGTCGGCCACCTCGATAATCTCGGCCAGATGCTGGACGGCCTGCGGCTTCTCGATCTTGGCGAGAATGCCGACCCTGCCGCCGCATCGTTCACGAATGTGGTCGAGATCGGCGGAGTGCTGGACGAAGGAGAGGGCGACCCAGTCGGCGCTGGTCTCCAGCACGGCGTCGAGATCGGCCTGGTCCTTCGGCGTCATGGCGGCGAATTCAAGTGTGGTGTCGGGGATGCTGACACCCTTCTTGTCGGAGAGCTTCGTTCCCGACTGGACCTTCGTCTTGGCATGGTCGGTGCCGGCCTCGGTGACGAGCAATTGCACCTGCCCGTCATTGAGAAGGAGGCGATCGCCGACCTTCAGCGCGGCGAATATCTCCGAATGCGGCAGGAAGACCCGGGTCTGGTCACCGGGGGTCGGGTCGCTGTCCAGCGTAAATTCCTGCCCCGGTTCGAGCGTGACGTTGACGCCAACGAACGTTCCGATGCGGAATTTCGGTCCCTGCAGGTCGGCGAGAATGCCGATCGGATGGCCGCTATCCCTCTCCACCTCGCGGATGAGATCGACAAGGCGTCGAAGCTCATCATGCGGCGTGTGGCTCATATTGATGCGGAACAGGTCGGCCCCGGCCCCAACCAGGGCGGAGATGACTTTCTTGGACGACGAGGCAGGGCCCAACGTCGCCAGAATCTTTACCTTGCGCAGGCGCTTCATCGGGCGCTGACACCTTGTTGGTCGGTGAGTTGAACGATGTGGACTGAACGGCCGCCGGTGTCGACCTCGACAAATCCTGTGCGGTCATAGCCGCGGGCGACGCAGTCTTCAACACCACGGATGGTGAAGGCCTGATCGCTGGTGCACATAAAGGTGTTCCCGGCCCACTCGCCGCCGAGCGTGTAGTCGACGGCGTAGACGTAATAGTAGCGGTCTTGCAAGGGGCCGGCCAATGCGTCCGGCGTCACGCAGCTTTGCTCGTCGCCGCCGGGCGGCAATGTCCACCAGCCTTCCGTTACCATCTCATCGCCGTCGCGATAGCCGATGGCGACGCCGACGGTGCTGTTGGTGAGATTGCAGACCTGAAAGGCCGACGTCGTCTGTGTCGCGGCCTGTTCTTCAGCGGGCGCAGATGCCGCAGGCGAAGCGGTCGGCTCCTGGTCGCCAGACGAGCAGGCCGCGAGACCAAGCCCGAGAAGCGCGATCGACGCGACGTTGCCGATGTTCCGAAACGACCTCGGCCGCCTCGCAAGGGCGATCAAGAGGCGCTGAGAAATCAATTGATTGGGCATAGGCCTCGTCGGGAAGAAAGCCCCACCGGGTTATGCAGTCCGCGTTTCGGCGATGTCAACGCGCTTTACCGGCGTGTTCTTCCCCGATGTTCGCGGTTGCGCCGTAGCGCGCTTGACCGACCGCCGCAGCTTCGGCACTGACGCGGCTTCAACCATTTGAGGACGGGAATCATGGCCGAGTCAGGCGGCATTGCAGCGGCTCAGTTGAAATCGATCGTGGAGCGAATCGAGCGGCTGGAAGAAGAGAAGAAGGCGCTCGGCGATGACATCCGCGACGTCTATGCCGAAGCCAAAGCCAACGGCTTCGACACGAAGACGCTGCGAACGGTGGTGAGGCTGCGCAAACAGGATCGTGCCGAACGGGAAGAGCAGGAGGCGCTGCTCGACCTCTATCTTCATGCGCTCGGAATGGCTCCGGAAACTACCTAGCGGCAACTTGGCCGAACTGGGTGAGGTCGATCATCGACCTTTCCGCGGTTGCCGGGCCGGCAAAGGCGTAGCCGACGGGCTCGTCGCCCACCAAGCTGTACGCTATCACGCGATCGGGTGCGGCGAGGAATTGCGGCGAGCCGGCGATATGGGGAGCCGTCAGCTGGGCAAACGCACCCTGCCGCACCGTTTCGGTACCGAGGAACGGCAGGTTGCTGTTGCGGACGGACGGGGCCGTGATCTCGACCAGCGGGTCATACCAGCTGCGCTGCCCGACTGAGGCAGCCGTGAGCGTGGCGGGGCGGGGCGCCGGCGCCGGGAGCGTAGCAATAGTCGGCCCCGTTTCGGTGAGCATCGCAAGCGGATCGCGATCGGCTTCCGCCGGAGCGAAGGCGAGGGCCTCGGCCGCCGGGTCGGTGACGGTGATGCCGGCCGTTGCCGGTCGTGCCGGTGGGGGATCGGCGATCACGGTCGGCTCGATCGTCGCGGCGACGGTGAATGGCGTTGCCGCTGCTTCAGCGCCGCCATTGTTGTTGCCGCCGAAGAGGCCGGCGATGCGCGTCGGCACGTTGCCATCCGCAGGCTCATCGAAGAGCGCCACCACCTGATCGCCGCGCTGTTGATAGGCGGTGAGCGCCTGATTGTAGCCGGCGAGCGGAACGCCATCTGTCGGAATGTAAAGGCTGCGGCCGTCGGGGAAGAGCGAGGCCAATTCGCTGTGCGTGAGGCGCGGCCAGTTGCGCACGGAGCCGACGTCGACATGCACGAACGGCCAGCCGGACGTTGGGTAGAAGCCGACGCCGCCGATCTGCATGCGCAAGGCAATGTTGCGCAGCGTCGTCAGGTCGACGCCGGGGAGCTGGATATCCATCGCCTTGCCGAGGATATGCTGGCTGTTCTGGGCGACGCCGTTGGTGGTCTCACGCAGCATCTCGTTGGTCGTCGGCGAGCGATAACCCGAGATGATGTTGATCGGCTGATTGGAACCCGACAGCTGGTAGATTTCCCACACGAGATCGATGAGCCGCGGGTCCATCGTCGTGATTTCGTCCCGGCGCCAGTCGCGCAGCATGTAGTTGATCTGCTGCATCGCCGAGGGGATGTAGCGGCCATCACGCTTGTAGGTGATGGTGGCGTCCTCGCCGGTATGCATGTTGTGGAAACTGAGCGTCCGCTCCGATGATGCGGCGGCGGCGATCTGGATCAGGCTGGTCGAAACCAGCAGGGATATGACTGCAAAAAGGAGACGGAACCGCTTGAGCGGCGCTCGCGGCACGGCGTTTCCATCACTATCATAACGCCACGCTGACAATGTGATCCGCCGTTCCTGCCGAACTCCGGCATCCTCCACGGCCCCAGTGTGGATCCCTATAGTTAATCAAACGTTTTGAAGGGCCCGCCCCCCGGCGACCCCAGCTTCCGCCTACGCACGTGCCAAGACACCCGAAAATCGAGCCGATTTCAAGGACTAAGATCGATTGTCACGGATAACGGCCAACCACCGCCGGGGCGCCCTCGGGCGCGCACCGGCGGCGTTTTTCGCGGTCGGCGGCTAGTTATTGGCGGCGACGATGGTGCTGTTTAGCCCAAGCCGGTCACGGACGATGGCGCTGTAGCCGTAGATGTCGTTCTTGAACTGGACCGTCCCGTTCTCGTCGACCACGGCGGTGAAGTAGACGATGTTGATCGGGATGTGCTGGTCGAGATTGACTGAGCGCTCCTGGTCGCCGAACAGCGCCTGAAGCTGCGCAACGCCGAGATTGGGGTCTCTGGAGAGCAGCGCCTCAGCGAAATCCATCGGATTCATGACGCGCACGCAGCCATGCGAATAGGCGCGCACGTCGTATTGGAACAGGCTCTTCGACGGCGTGTCGTGCAGGTAGACGGCATGGCTGTTGGGGAAGAGGAACTTGATCTGGCCGAGGGCATTGCCCGGACCCGGGCGCTGCCGCATCGAGACCTGTGATGCGCTCACCTGGCCCCAGGCGATCTGGGTCGGGTCCACGAGATGGGCGGCGCCGTTGTAGTACAGGAACACGTCGTAGCCATTGCGGTTGAAATAGCCCGGGTCCGCGCGAAGGACGGGCATGTATTCAGCCGCGACGATTGACGCCGGCACGTACCAATAAGGATTGACGACGATCGTCTCCATCTCGTCGGAGAAGACCGGCGTACGGTGCGTCGTCTGGCCGACGACCACGCGCGTCTCGTGGATCACGTCGCCATTTGAAACGATGCGGACCATGAATTCCGGGATGTTGACCATCACGTAGTAGTCGCCGAGATCGCGCGGCAGCCAGCGCCAGCGCTCCATATTGGCGATGATCTCGCCGACCGGATCGACATTGGGGCCATTGAGGGCGCCGAGCGTGTTCGGCCCGACGATGCCGTCTGCGACCAGGCCGGCATTCCCCTGGAATTCGCGCACGGCAGTCAGGACGACGTCGTCAAACAAATTGGCGCTTTCGTCGCTCGGCACCGGCAGATCGAGGCGTTCGCGCAGCAACGCGACGCGCGGGTCCTCGTCACCGACGCGCAGCGTCGGTCCGGGCGGGACGACCACCTCGGCCACCGTCTTCTCGGCGCGGAGGCGCGCCAATTCGGCGCGAAGCGCGACATAGCCGGCCTGCTGCGGATTGTAGCCTTCAAGCGTCGCAACGGCGTCTTCGTCGGTGGCGATCGAGTTGAGTGCTGCCACTGTGTCCGGGTAGTGCGGACGGATGTCGATATCCTCGGTTCCGGCAGGGCCGATCGTGCGGGGATCGAGCCGGCCGGCATAGGCTTCGCGCGTGTAGGCAGCGACGGCCATGCTCATCTGGATTTCGGCCGCAGCGGTTTCGGCGGCGGTCATCGGAACACGCTCGCCGAGGTCAACGCGCGGGGTGTCATAGGCGAGGGGGTCAAGGCCGTCGGTGTCAGCCGCCGCGATGCGGTCGATGAGGGCGATGGCGCGGTCCGTGAGCGTCCCGTCGGCGGTCCAGGCGGCCTGGTATCCGCGCGCCTCGTAGAAGGCAATCACGCCATCGGCGTCGCGCTGGGTGAGTTGGCTGTCGCCGGTGAGATCGGCCAGCTGATTGCGGATGGCGAACTCGACCGGTCCGAGCTCCGCCTGCAGCGTCAGCGACGCGGCACCGCCCCGAAGCGCAAAATCCGGCCCGTCGGCGAAATAGGCGGCGGCCCCCGACGTACTCAACACGGCGATCAACCCGCCGCCGAGCACTGCCCCCAATGCCCTAGCAATCATAACGCAACATCCTTTCGCGGCGTACACTTACCTTCCGCTAGCTGAACAGAAACTGACTGACGTTTCCGCAGGTTCGCGTTCAATTCCTTGTCATTCCGCTGCAACGTCCGACCCTTCGAGGTCGAGCTCGCGCAGCTTGCGATAAAGGGTCGACCGCCCGATCCCGAGGCGCCGAGCCACCAGCGACATGCGGCCGCCATAGTGTTCGAGCGCTAGCTTGATGAGATCGGTCTCGATGTCGTTCAGCGCTCTGACTTCACCGTCGCGGAAGGCCTCAAGCCTCGGTTCCGCGTCCTCGATCGGGTGAAAGTCTAACGCGTGTTCCACCGCCTGGGCTGTAGCAGAGATGCCACGGTCGCCGAGATGGGCGGCAATCTGCGGAAATTCCGCGGCCGTCAGGCTGTCGCCGTCGGCCAGCACCACGGCGCGGAAGACGGCGTTCTCAAGCTGGCGAATGTTGCCAGGCCATTGATAAGCAGAGAGAAGCTCCATCGCGACCGGATCGACGCTGCGAAGGCTCGCCTTGCCCTCCTCGGCGGCGAAGCGCGCGGTAAAATGGCGCACCAGCTCGGGAATGTCCTCCGGCCGCTCGCGGAGCGGCGGCACGCGGATCGGGAAGACGTTCAGGCGATAGTAGAGATCGTCGCGGAAATCGCCCGATTCGACGAGCTTGGCGAGGCTCTGGTTGGTCGCCGAGATGAGGCGGAAGTCGACCTTGACCGGCCGCCGCGACCCGACCGGGTCGATCTCGCCATCCTGCAAGGCGCGCAGCAGCTTGACCTGAATCTCGGGCGGCAATTCGCCGACCTCGTCGAGGAAGAGCGTGCCGCCATGGGCCTCCTGAAACTTGCCGGCGTGGCGCTCATTGGCGCCGGTGAAGGCGCCTTTCTCGTGGCCGAAGAGGATGCTCTCGACCAGCTTCTCGGGGATGGCGCCGCAATTGACGGTGATGAAGGGCTTAGCCTGACGATCGCTGCTGCCCTGGATGGCGCGGGCGATCAGTTCCTTGCCGACGCCGGACTCGCCTTCGATGAGGATCGGTATCTGCGACTGCGCGGCGCGCTTGCCCAGTTCGAGAACGCGCGCCATCGCAGGACTGCGCGTGATGATGTCGCGGAAGGTGAGGGTGCCTGCGGCACGCTTCTTCATGCGCGTGATCTCGCCTTCCAGCGCACCGAGCTTCAGCGCATTGGCGATCGAGACCTGGAGCCGTTCGGGCGAAAGCGGCTTGACGATGAAATCGGTGGCGCCTGCACGCATCGCGCCCACGACCGTGTCGATGCCGCCATGGGCGGTTTGAACGATGATCGGCAGGCTACGGCCGGCCTCGCGCACGCGGTCCAGGACGCCCATGCCGTCAAGGTCGGGCATGACCAGATCGAGGATCATCAGGGCGAAGCGATCGCCATCGGCCTCGGTAAGGAGGCGCACGGCTTCCTCGCCGCCTTCGACCACCGTCGGCGCATAGCCAAAGCGGGTCACCGCCGATTCAAGAAGTCGGCGCTGTACCGGGTCGTCGTCGACGATCAGGATCGCTGTGGCCATGCCGTCTGCCGTTGATTGCCAGGCTGCGACAGGGGTTTCCTGCCGCGTTTTCGTCGACCATGATCACGGGGCGAGGGTTAACGTGCACTTTCCGATGGCGACCAAACCGTCCCAAGATGGAGCGTTTGTTGAAGGCGGCTCGCTAATTGGCTGAACATGTTGCCTATGTGCACTACAGGGTTGTGCCTTGGCCGCGCGCTCCTGCGCTTGCGCGGGGAGGGCGGATACGTTGAATCGCGCTTCGGCACCTATATGGTGAACACCGAAACCGCAGCTGGAACCGCCGCCCCATGAACAATCCGACTTTCACCGCCGAGACCGCAGCCGCAAAGAAGACCGAGCTCGGCGAGTCTGCCGGAATGGAATCTCGACGATCTCTACCCGGGCATGGACTCGGCGGAATACAAGGCCGCCGTGGCCCAGGCCGAGGCCGATGCCGCCGCCTTCGAGGCGCGCTATCGCGGCAAGCTGGCCGAGATCGCCGGGCTGGAGGACGGCGGCGACAAGCTTGCCGTTGCGGTCAAGGACTATGAGGGGCTGGAGGATCTCCTCGGCCGGATCATGTCCTATGCCGGGCTGATCCATGCGGGCGACACCAGCGATCCCAAGCGCGCCAAATTCTTCGGCGACGCGCAGGACAAGATGACGACGGCGTCGACCAAGCTCCTGTTCTTCACGCTGGAGTTCAACAACATCGAAGACGCGGTGCTGGAGAAGGCGATGAAGACCTCCTCGGCGCTTGAGCATTATCGGCCGTGGATCGAGGACATTCGCCGCGAGAAGCCGTTCCAGCTCGACGACAAGCTCGAGCAGCTGTTCTTCGAGAAGTCGGTGACCGGAAGCGGCGCGCTGACGCGCCTGTTCGACGAGACGCAGGCGAGCCTTCGCTACACGGTCATGGGCGAGGAACTGCCGATCGAAGCGACCCTGTCGCTCCTGCAGGATGCCGACGGCGAGAAGCGGAAGGCCGCGGCCGAGGCGATGGCTGAGACCTTCTCGGAAAACCTTCGCCTCTTCACGCTGATCACCAACACCCTCTCCAAGGATAAGGAAATCTCCGACCGCTGGCGCGGCTTCAAGGACGTTGCCGATTCCCGCCACCTCGCCAACCGTGTCGAGGCGGAGGTCGTGGCGGCGCTGGTCGAAGCGGTCCGCGACGCCTATCCGCGACTGTCGCATCGCTACTATCGGCTGAAGGCGAAATGGTTCGGCATGGACGCGCTCGACCATTGGGATCGCAACGCGCCGCTGCCGAAGGCGCCGCAGCGCACGATCGGCTGGGATGAGGCGCGGGAGACGGTGCTTTCGGCCTATGGCGATTTCTCGCCGAAGATGGCCGAGATTGCCGACGAGTTCTTCGCCAAGCGCTGGATCGATGCGCCGGTGCGGGCGGGCAAATCACCGGGCGCCTTCGCCCATCCGACGGTGCCAAGCGCGCATCCCTATGTGCTGCTCAACTATCAGGGCAAACCACGCGACGTGATGACGTTGGCGCATGAGCTCGGGCATGGCGTGCATCAGGTTCTCGCCGGCGCCGCAGGGCGCGCTGATGGCGCCGACGCCGCTGACATTGGCGGAGACGGCGAGCGTCTTCGGCGAGATGCTGACCTTCCAGGCGCTGAAGGCTTCGACGACGAGCCGGCGGCTCAGCCGGGCGCTGCTCGCTTCGAAGGTCGAGGACATGATCAACACGGTCGTCCGCCAGATCGCCTTCTACACTTTCGAGCGCGAGGTCCACATCGAGCGGCGTCAGGGCGAACTGACATGCGGAGCAACTCGGCGAGATGTGGATGGCGATCCAGACGGAGAGCCTCGGCGACGCGGTGCGGCTCGGCGAGGGCTACGAGACGTTCTGGAGCTACATCCCGCATTTCATCCATGCGCCGTTCTACGTCTATGCCTACGCTTTCGGCGATTGCCTGGTGAATTCGCTCTTCGCCGTCTACCAGTCGGCGGAAAAAGGCTTCCAGGACAAGTACATGGATCTGCTTCGCGCCGGCGGCACCAAGCACCACAAGGAGCTGCTAGCGCCCTTCGGGCTCGATGCCAGCGACCCCGCGTTCTGGCAGAAAGGCCTGTCGGTGATCGCCGGTATGATCGACGAGCTGGAGGCGATGGAAGAGGCCTGACAGCGAACCGCATTGCTCATCGCGCCGCGCTTTGGTTATGAGCGGACTATCTCAGGGAAACCCATCAGAGAGGGAAACGGGAATGGCTAGCGGCCCCACTGAAATTTCATCGGCTTCTGCGGCGGATATCGCTGCCGACATGGAGAATCACCGCGCTACTTATCGCGGGTTCTTCGCTGCCGGTAAGTACGTCATCGTTTTCGTCGCAATCGTTCTGGCGATCTTGTTCTTCGCGCTCAACTGAGCGGCCAGAAGTTGTTAGCCTCGGGGCCGCCCCGGGCGAAACACACTTAGGGATTGCTGCATGAAAATCGCCGTGCCGACACAGACGGCAGGGTCGGAGCGGCGCGTCGCGGCGACACCCGAGACCGTCAAACGGTTCCTGGCCCTCGGTGCCGAGGTTGCGGTCGAGGCGGGGCCGGCGCCGCGTCGCGCTATCCCGACAGCGAATACGTCGAGGCAGGCGCCAAGGTCGTCAAGACCGCCGCCGAGGCGGTCAAGGATGCCGACATCATCCTGACCGTCGGCCGGCCGGTCGGCGGATGCCTTGTCGGGCGCGGCCAAAGGCGCGCTGCGTGATCGGCATTCTCGATCCCTATGGCCATAAGGACGAGATTTCGGCGCTCGCCGGCACCGGCGTTTCCGCCTTTGCCATGGAACTGATGCCGCGCATCACGCGCGCCCAGAGCATGGACGTCTTGTCGAGCCAGGCGAACCTCGCCGGCTATCAGGCCGTCATCGATGCGGCGGAAGTGTTCGATCGCGCGCTGCCGATGATGATGACTGCAGCGGGAACAGTTCCGGCGGCGCGGGTCTTTGTCATGGGCGCCGGCGTCGCTGGCCTGCAGGCGATCGCAACGGCGAAACGCCTCGGCGGCGTGGTGTCGTCGACCGACGTCCGTCCCGCGGCGAAGGAGCAGGTGGAAAGCCTCGGAGCGAAATTCATCGCCGTCGAAGATGAGGAATTCAAAGCGGCCGAGACGGCTGGCGGTTACGCCAAGGAGATGAGCAAGGAATATCAGGCCAAGCAGGCCGAGCTCGTCGCCGCGCATATCGCCAAGCAGGACATTGTCATCACCACCGCCCTGATCCCTGGCCGGCCGGCGCCGCGCCTGGTGAGCAAGGAGATGGTGCAGTCGATGCGACCCGGCTCCGTCGTCATCGATCTCGCTGTGGAGCGTGGCGGCAATGTCGAAGGTGCGGTCAAGGATGAAGTCGCCACGGTCGGCGATGTCTCGATCGTCGGCTACACCAATATGTCGAGCCGCATTGCCGCGACTGCCTCGGCACTGTATGCGCGCAACCTCTACGCCTTCGCCGAGACGCTGATCGACAAGGACAACAAGGCGATCGCCGTCAATTTCGAGGACGAGCTCGTCACGGCAACTTTGCTGACGCGCGACGGAAAACTAGTGCACAAGATGTTCGCCGACGGCTGATAAGGCCTTCGACGGGGACGGATTGGGATGGAACAAGCAGCAGCCACGGCCATCGATCAGGCGGAAGCGATCGCCACTTCAACGGCGGATCCTTTCGTCTTCCAACTGGCGATCTTCGTGCTGGCGATCTTCGTCGGCTACTACGTCGTGTGGTCGGTGACGCCGGCGTTGCACACGCCGCTGATGAGCGTCACCAACGCCATCTCCAGCGTCATCGTTGTCGGCGCCTTGCTGGCGGTCGGGACCGAGGTCGCGCCGGTCCTCTCGGGTGAGTCCGACACATCGGGCCTTGCCCGCGTGTTCGGATCGATCGCCTTGGTGATCGTCGCTGTGAATATCTTCGGCGGCTTCCTCGTCACGCAACGCATGCTCGCGCTCTACAAGAAGAAACCGAAGGCTGAGCAGAGCTGATGTCGGCTGACCTGACGGCACTTCTCTATCTCGATCGCGGGGGCCCTGTTCATCCTGGCCCTTCGCGGCCTGTCGCATCCGGAAAGCGCGCGCCGCGGCAATTTCCTCGGCATGACCGGCATGGCGATCGCCATCGTCACGACGTTGGTCAACGCCTCGCCGAGCTTCGGCACGTTGATGCTGATCCTCGGCCTGCTCGCCGTCGGCGGTGTTGCCGGCGGTATCGTTGCACGGCGGATCGCGATCACGGCAATGCCGCAGCTGGTGGCGGCGTTCCACAGCCTCGTCGGTCTTGCCGCGGTGATGGTCGCTGCGGCCGCGCTTTACGCGCCGGCTGCCTTCGGCATCGGCGCTTCCCGGCGATATCCATGGCGAGAGCCTCATCGAGATGTCGCTTGGCGTCGCCATCGGCGCCGTCACCTTCACCGGCTCGATCATCGCCTTCCTGAAGCTCGACGGGCGCATGTCCGGCAAGCCGATCCTCCTGCCGGCGCGGCACTGGATCAATGGCGGCCTCGCGATCGTGCTGGTCGGGCTCATCGTCGCGTTTCGTCGCGGCGCAGAGCGCCGTCCTGTTCTGGCTCATCGTCGCCGTCTCGCTGGCCATAGGCCTGCTGCTCATCGTGCCGATCGGCGGCGCCGACATGCCGGTGGTGGTGTCGATGCTCAACTCCTATTCGGGTTGGGCGGCTGCCGGCATCGGCTTCACGCTCGGCAACACGGCGCTGATCATCACCGGCGCGCTGGTCGGCTCGTCCGGCGCGATCCTCTCCTACATCATGTGCCGCGGCATGAACCGGTCATTCATCTCGGTCATTCTCGGCGGCTTCGGCGGCGAGACCGTCGCTGCGGCCGGCGGTCAGGAGAACCGGCCGGTCAAGCTCGGCTCGGCCGAGGACGCAGCGTTCATGCTGAAGAACGCCAACCGCGTCATCATCGTGCCCGGCTACGGCATGGCGGTGGCGCAGGCCCAGCATGCCCTCCGCGAGATGGCAGACGAGCTGAAGGCCGAAGGCGTCGAGGTGAAGTACGCGATCCATCCCGTCGCCGGCCGCATGCCGGGTCACATGAACGTCCTCCTGGCCGAGGCGAACGTTCCCTATGACGAAGTGTTCGAGCTGGAGGAGATCAACTCCGAATTCGCTCAGACCGACATTGCCTTCGTCATCGGCGCCAATGACGTCACCAACCCGTCGGCGAAGGAGGATCCGACCTCGCCGATCTACGGCATGCCGGTGCTGGAAGTGTGGAAGGCGGGCACGGTGATGTTCGTGAAGCGGTCGCTGTCGTCGGGCTATGCCGGCATCGACAACCCGCTGTTCTATCGCGACAACACGATGATGCTGCTGGGAGACGCCAAGAAGATCGCCGAAGGCATCGTCCGCGCGCTTTAGCCCCTCAATCCTCCGACGTCGCCAGTTTGGGTCTCAGCTGCTAAGCTACGCTTTGGCTGGAGAGGGTCATGGCGGACGCAAGTCAATCGCCGGGATCGGCGCCCTACGCGGCGCAGCGGCCCAAAAAGCGGGCCGTTCTGCTTATACACGGCATGGGCAACCAGGCGCCCATGGAGACCCTGCGCGGTTTCGTCGACGCGGTTTGGACGACCAACGAGTCGGTTGGGGGCGAGCAGCGGCGGGAGATTTGGTCGAAACCTGACATCGTCGGCGGCACGCGCGAATTGAGGCGCATCACAACGCGCGCCGACGCGGACGGCGTCAGGACCGATTTCTTCGAGCTCTATTGGGCGCATCTTGTGCGCGATACGCAGCTGTCGAGCGTGGTCTGGTGGCTGCGCCACCTGCTTCTGCGCGGTCCAAGCCGCGTGCCCGGCAACGTCCGCTGGCGCTGGGTGCTGGGGCTGATAGCGATCGCACTGCTCGTGCTTGCGGCGGCGGCGATGCTGTGGTCCGCGCTCGCGCTCGTCAATCCGCGCCAGTTCGCCGGACAGCTGCCATTCGTGGTTCCGCTTGCGGCTGGACTTGGTCTTGCGGGCGGCCTCTGGTTCATCCGCCACCGCGTCTTGATCGAAGTCGTTGGCGACGCCGCGCGCTATTTGACACCGTCGCCGGAGAACATCAGCGCGCGGTCCGACATCCGCGAGCTCGGCCTCAAGGTCATCAAGGCGTTCCACGAAGGCGGCGAGTATGAGCGTATCGTCGTCGTAGGGCACAGCCTCGGCTCGGTGATCGGGTATGACATCCTCGGCTTCTACTGGGCCGACATCTGCAAGAGCCTGGTTCACAGCACGCCTGACGAGCGGAAAGCGCTCATCGGCATTCAGCGGAGCGCAGCCACGCTACACGATTTGGATGTCGCGACCGATCAAAGCGATAGCGCCGAAGTCAGGGCCCATCGCGTCGAGCAGCGTCGCTACGCGGCGACCCTGGCCGGTATGGCAAACCCGAAATGGCTGATAACGGATTTCGTGACGTTGGGCTCGCCGCTCACGCATGCGCATTTCTTGCTCGTCGATGACAGCAAGGCGCCGTTCAAGGCGGAAATTGACCGGGCCGCTCGCGGATGGTTCGGCAAGCGGTTCGAAATTGGTCGGCCGCTCCGCGAGGTCAGCAACCTGAATCGGGTCGCCCGCCTTTTTGCCGCGCGCGCCAGCCAGCGGGAGTTTCCTATCTCGCCGCCACAGACGGAGTTCCATCAGGCATTCTCGTACCACTACAGAACGGCGCAAGCGGAAGGCATGATCCCGCATCACGCGGCGCCCTTTGCGCCGGCGCGATGGACCAACATCTATGTGCCCTTCAGGCCGCTGTTCAAAGGTGATCCGGTCGGGGGACGGGTGGCGCCGATCTTCGGTCCCGGCGTCAAGGATGTGCCGCTCACCGGGCCGATCGCACGGAAACGCTTCGCGCATACGTCATACTGGTCGCCGTCCATTGACGGTGACACTCGACATCTGGAGGCGCTGCGAGATGCGCTCGATCTGGCGCATAGGCAGGCGACGGGGAGGCAGCCGGCGTCGCGCCCCGAGGATGACCGCGATAGCGGCTAGTGGTTGAAGGTGACCTGCGGCGGGGCAGCGGCGGCCGCAGCCTCGGTGCGGGCCAGCCCCTCATGCGCAACCGCATTGCCAGGATCGAGGTTCAACGCGTTCTGATATGCGGTGTGCGCCGTCGCCGCATCGCCCTTGCCTTCCAGGGCGACGCCGAGATTGATCCAGGCCTGGACGGTGTTTTCGCCGAGGCTGATGGCCTCGTAGAAATCGTCGAACGCGCCGTCATAGTTCTGCCGAGCGAGGTACGAAACGCCGCGCGCATAGTAGGCTTCCGCGGCGCGGTTCTCGAACGAAATGGCCGAAGTGAAGTCGGCGATCGCCAATGCGTGCTGGCCCTGGCCCTGATAGATCAGGCCGCGGGCATAGTAGGAACGGGAATCGGCGGGATCGAGGCTGATCGCCTGATTGAAATCGGCGATGGCAAGATCGGAGCGACCGAGATCGACATAGACGGAGCCGCGCCCGGAATAGGCGGCGGCGTAGGACGGGTTCACCTGGAGCGCCTGATTGTAGTCGGCGAGGGCATCATCGAGCCGGCCGATATTGCGTTCGACCAAGCCGCGATTGGCGTATGCCTGATAGTAGGCCGGGTTCAGCTGAATGGCGCTTGTGAAGTCGGAGAGAGCCTTGCGCGTCTCGCCGGCCTGCGCATAGGCGATGCCGCGGACGTTGTAGGCGTTCGGGTCCTGCGGATTGCGGTTGATGACATCCGTCAGCGATTGAAGGTTGGCATCAGACCCTGCGGCCGGATTGGTGTTGGTAACGGGCGACGACCCCGTCGTTTGGCACCCGGCAAGGGCCGTGGTTGCCGCCAAGGCAATCGCCAAAGCCGCCGCTCTGAACGATCCGTTGCTTCTGCCGTTCATCGCCGCTTTCACCAAATGCCTCCAAGGCGGCGCCGGTTCGGCCCACCCAACAATTCTGTTATGCCGGATGAACCCGGCAAAAAATGGGCCTAGTGCTTGCCGCGCCCCGCGACCAGGCCTTCCCGCTGTGCCCGTTTGCGCGCCAGCTTGCGCGCGCGGCGGATGGCCTCGGCCTTTTCACGCGCCCGCTTTTCGGACGGCTTTTCGTAGTAGTTGCGCAGCTTCATTTCGCGGAAGATGCCCTCGCGCTGCATCTTCTTCTTGAGCGCCTTCAGCGCCTGATCGACATTATTGTCTCGGACCAATACCTGCACGGCTGCCTATCTCGTTCTACAATCCGGAGCGGGCGACGCAGCACGACCCCATAGCCGCCGCTTGCGCGTCGCCCAGATTGGCGGGCTCTTAACAGAGCGGCGGTTCGCCGTCAAAGGCGGCGACGCCCGTCCGGAGCTATTCCTCGCGGGGTGTGACGCGATTGACATGGCCCATCTTGCGGCCCGACCGGACCGCCTCCTTGCCGTAGAGGTGGAGCCGGGCACCCGGCTCGGCGACGAGTTGCGGCCAGGCATCGACATCGGCGCCGATGAGATTGGTCATCACCACGTCGGAATGGCGGCGCGGATCGGCGAGGGGCCAGCCGGCGACGGCGCGGATGTGCTGCTCGAACTGCGACACCAAACAGGCGTCGGTGGTCCAATGGCCGGAATTGTGCACCCGTGGGGCGATCTCGTTGATGAGGATGCGGTCCTTGCCGCCGTCCGGCACGACGAACATCTCAACGGCCAGGATGCCGACATAGGCGAGGGCGGCGGCGATCTGTTCGGCGATATCGATGGCGCGACCGGCGAGTTCGGCCGGAATGTCGGCCGGCACGGTGGACGTTGCCAATATGCCGGCGACGTGACGGTTCCGCGGGATGTCAAATGTCTGCGTCGTGCCGTCGGCCGCGCGGGCAAGGAGCACGGAGATCTCTATGCGGAAATCGACGCGCTGTTCCAGGATCGCGGGGGCGGCGCCGATCGCCTGCCACGCCGTGGCTGCTTCTTCGGGCCGGCTGATGCCGGCCTGGCCCCTGCCGTCGTAGCCGAGGCGGCGGGTCTTCAAAATAGCCGGCAACGGAACCTTGAGGAGCGCATCTTCGAGATCGGCGGACGTGTCGACTGGGGCGAAGGGCGCGACGGCAAGGCCAAGCCCGGTCGCCATTGTCTTTTCCGCAAGGCGGTCCTGCGCGACAGCGATCGCTTCGACGCCGGGTCGTAGCGTGATGCGATCGGCGAGCCAGGAGACCGTCTCAACGGGGATGTTCTCGAATTCATAGGTGACAGCGTCGACCGAGTTGGCGAAGGCGCCGAGCGCCGCCCTGTCATTCCAATCCGCGATGGTTGCCGCATGGGCGACGTCGGTCGCGGGGTTGTCGCCCTTCGGCGCATAAATATGGACGCGGAGACCAAGCTCAGCGGCCGCCATGGCCAGCATGCGGCCGAGTTGCCCGCCGCCGAGAATGCCGATGGTCGATCCCGGAGAAAGTGGCGCGTCAGCCATCGCGCGAAGGAGTCTCGGCGACGGCGGCCGTCTGCGCGGCGCGCCAGTCAGCGAGGCGCTGAGCGATGTCCGGATCGTCGAGGGCAAGGATCGCGGCCGCCAACAGGGCGGCGTTGACGGCGCCCGCGCGGCCAATCGCGAGCGTGCCGACCGGCACGCCGGCCGGCATCTGCACGATCGAGAGGAGGCTGTCCATGCCGGAGAGGGCCTCGGTATGCATCGGCACGCCGAGGACCGGGAGCGAGGTCATTGCGGCGACCATACCGGGCAAATGGGCGGCGCCGCCGGCACCGGCGATAATCACCCGGCGGCCGTCTTCCTTGGCGCTCTTGGCGAAGGAGACAAGCCGGTCCGGCGTGCGGTGGGCCGAAACGATCAACGCCTCATGCTCAACCTGCAGCGCTTCGAGAGTCTCGGCCGCATGGGCGAGGGTCGACCAGTCGGACTGGCTCCCCATGATGATGGCTACCGGTGCAACGCTCATAGGCCGGGGTCCTTGCGGAAAGGCGCGGGATTATAGCAGTCGTTGCCCCGGGGCAAGTCGAAGGAGTTATCCCATCGCAACGGAGGCAGTGCTATGTCCCTTCGGCTTGGTAACGGGAAGGCCCTGATATGACCGACTGGTCCGCCGATCTTTATCTTCGCTTCGACGCCGAACGGACCCGCGCCGCGTTGGATCTGTTGGCGCATGTGGCGATCGAGGCGGCCGAACATGTGGTCGATATCGGCTGCGGCCCGGGCAACTCGACAGCCCTCTTGGCGCAGCGTTGGCCGCAGGCGCGGGTCGAAGGTTTCGACAATTCGCCTGCGATGCTCTCAGCGGCACGCGAGCGCCTGCCGGGAGTCCATTTCTTCGAAGCGAATGCTGCGACCTGGCGGCCCGAGGGCAGCGAATCGCTCCTGTTCGCCAATGCGGTCTTCCAGTGGGTGCCCGATCACCTCGACGTTCTGGAGGCGCTGCTTGACGGCCTTTCCTCGCGTAGCGTGCTGGCGGTGCAGATGCCGGACAATCTTGGCGAGCCGAGCCATCGGCTGATGCGGGCGGTGGCCCTGGATGGAGCATGGCGGACGAAGCTCGCCGAGGCCGAGTTGGAGCGTGAAAGGCTGCCATCCGCCGAGGCCTATTTCGACAGGCTGCGGCCCGCGTCGGCGACGATCGATGTGTGGCGTACGACCTACTACCATCAGCTCGACAGTATCGGCGCTCTGGTCGATTGGCTGCGAGGAACGGGTTTGAGGCCCTACCTGCCGCGCCTCGACGAAGCCGAGCAGGCGGAGTTCCTCAGGCAGTTTGAAGAGCGCTTGGAGGAAGCCTATCCGGTTCGCGAAGACGGCCGCGTGCTGCTGCCCTTCCCAAGGCTCTTTATCGTCGCCACACGCGGGTAGCTTCAGGCGATGATGTCGGGGAGGAGTTGGTCCTCGAGGACGGCGATGCGGTCCTTGAGCGCGAGCTTCTGCTTCTTCAGACGTTGCAGCTGAATCGGGTCCGTGCGCCCGGCGTGGACCAGTGCGTCGATGGTGGCACCGAGCGTTTGGTGTTTCTGCCTCAGCGCAGCAAGTTCGCTACGGATCTGCGCTTCGTCGTCACTGTCCATGACTCGCGGTCCCCGGAAGCGGCGCGCTTCCGCTCGAGCTGACTTCGGAAAATAGCACAATCTCTCACGTCACGCTGATGACGGCGCAGGCGAGTCGATTTATGTCTTTAATGACAGTGGCTTACGTTTGTCCGTCTGCCGGGAGATTAGTCACAGATCTTGCGGGCAAGCGCTTGAATGCGGCCTACCCCGATGCCACTATTACCTTGTTGTGGCTAACTAAGGAGGCATCTCCCTATGTCGACTGAATCGCATCTTGGCGAGCTTGAACGTCGCCACGCCGATCTCGAAAAGAAGATCAACGAGGCCATGAATCACCCGAGCTCAGATCCGCTCGAATTGACCGACCTCAAGCGTCGCAAGCTGCGTTTGAAAGATGAGATCGCCAAGCTGAAAGGCGAAACGTTGCACTGACAGTAGGGAAGGCGTCAGACAGTCCAAGGAAACGCCGCGGGTCCGTCCGCGGCGTTTTTGTTTGTGGCGCTCGGGCAGCCGGCCCTATTCGTCTTCCGGCTTATCCTCGTTGCCCTTGAGCGACTGCAGCTTGGCAAAGACCGCGTCGGCCTCGAGGTCTTCCTCCCGGCGGCGCTGCCGGTCGTCGAGATCGTCACGGCCGCGGGCGGCTGCCGCCAGCGCTTCGGCGGTAGTCGTCTCGTCGGCGGGCAGAAGCGTCGAGCTGGGCTCGGGCGTCGGCGCCGCGCCGGCGAATCTGGCCGCGCGCTCAACTTCCATGTCGAGATCTATCTGCGAACACAGGCCGAGCGTCACCGGGTCCATCGGCTGAAGGTTGTTCGAGTTCCAATGGGTGCGGTCGCGGATGGCATTGATCGTCGGCTTGGTGGTGCCGACCAGCCGTGAGATCTGCGCGTCCTTCAATTCGGGATGATAACGCAGCAGCCACAGCACAGCGTTCGGCCGATCCTGGCGGCGCGATACCGGCGTGTAGCGCGGACCCTTGCGCTTGGAGGTCGGGACATGGACCTTCGGGTCGGATATCTCTCAGCTTGTAGCTGGGGTCGGCCTCGCCTTTGGTGATTTCCTCCCGACTCAACTGGCCGGTCGACACGGGGTCCAGCCCCTTGATCGTGGTTGCGGCATCGCCGTCCGCGATCGCCTTCACCTCCAGCGGGTGCAGCGAACAGAAATCGGCAATCTGCTGGAAAGAGAGCGCCGTGTTGTCGACCAGCCAGACGGCGGTCGCTTTCGGCATCAGTAGGGTCGTGGACATGAGTTTCCTCCTCGCTCCGCCGGTCCCGGGGAGCCCCAGCCAAATCGTCAGCTTGCATGGGGATGCCGCGTATATAGTCAGCGGCTCGTCGGTTGGCAAACGCTAGAGCGATGCAACCTCAAGGACGATCTTGCCGATGTGGCCCGGCAGCTCGATGCGACGATGCGCTTCGACGGCCTGACGCAGCGGGAAAGTAGCGTCGATCACCGCCCTGATGGCCCCCGATTCAAGGAGCGGCCAGACCTTGTCTTTCAGGGCCGCGGCGATCTCGCCTTTGAATGCGGCCGAGCGCGGGCGAAGGGTCGAGCCGGTGTGGATGAGGCGCTTGCGTATCAGTGGCCAGAGGTCGATCTCGGCCTTCGTACCGGCGAGCGTCGCGATCTGGACGATGCGGCCTTCCTCTGCGGCGGCGTGATAGTTGCGGACGGTGTAGTCGCCGCCGACCATGTCGAGAATGACATCGGCGCCACCGGCGAACGCTTTGACCGCAGGGACGAAATCCTCGTTGCGGTAGTTGATGGCGAGGTCGGCGCCGAGCGCGGTGCACGCCGCGCATTTCTCGTCGCTGCCGGCGGTGACGATGACGGTCGCGCCGAACGCCTTGCCAAGCTGGATGGCGGAGGTGCCGATGCCGGACGAGCCGCCATGGACGAGCAGCGTCTCGCCGGCCTTGAGGTCGGCCGCGGTCGAAGACGTTGGTCCAGACCGTGAAGAACGTCTCGGGGATCGCAGCCGCTTCGGTCAGCGAGAGGCCGGCTGGCACCGGGAGGGCGGTGCGATAGTCGACGGCGCAATACTCGGCATAGCCGCCGCCGGGTACCAGCGCCGCCACGTGATCGCCGACGGCAAACGCGGTGACGGATTGACCGCAGGCGACGATTTCGCCGGCGATCTCCAGGCCGAGAATATCGGTGACGCCGGGAGGCGGCGGATAGCTGCCGCCGCGCTGCGCGACGTCCGGCCGATTGACGCCGGACGCTGCCACCTTGATCAGGATCTCGTCGGGTCCTGGCACCGGCGCCGGGCGCTCCACCACCTCCAGCACCTCGGGACCGCCTGGCTCGCGGGCGATGATGGCGGTCATCGTTTCTGGAATCGGCATTTCCGGCGTCCTGGCGCTCGGCGGCCATTGGCAGGCCGCCTGACATGAAATCGGCGAGACGCTAAACTACTCGCGCAGGGGAGGCGAGGATGGCCATATTCGATGAGGACGAGCGTCCCAAGCCGACGGCGCACACGGTCGGCGAGGATCTAACCACGCTGTCGGAAGATGAACTGGCGGAGCGCATTGCGATCCTGCGCGGTGAGATCGAGCGGATCGAAGCAATGCTGAACTCAAAGCGCGCCGGTCGCGACGCGGCGTCTGCGTTCTTCAAGCGCTGAGTTCCGAATAGGTGAATTTTTTCTGACCGCGTTAACGCGTCGTTAAGCTTTACGTCGCTTTACTCGTTACCGTCCAGTCACCTGGATCGCGAGTGGCCTGTCCACTCTGTTTGACGCCTCCCTGTTAACTCTTAGAGCCGCGCTTTGCCGCGGCTCTTTTTTGTTTGTCGCCCGACCGCTATTGTGAAACCGACCTATGGCGCCGCGTCACCTGTGCGCCGGTGGGATGACCGGGACGACGAGCAAGACATGGCCGATCACGCCGACGGAACCGCGCTATCGGGAAAACCCGCCGCCTTCGGCCCGCGCTTCGCCGAATCCGAAACATTCCGCTCGCTCTTTCGCGAGGGCATGGCGCTGGTCGAGGAGACGGCCGCCTATCTGGACGGCGACGGCAGGCGCGATTCGAAGCGGCTCTCGCGTCTGGGCGGCCTGACCTACGCCACCGAATCGATGCGCCTGACCAGCCGGCTGATGCAGCTCGCCTCGTGGCTATTGCTGCAGAGGGCGGTGAATGAGGGCGAGATGCCGGCCGAACAGGCGCGCCAGGAGCGCTCCAAGGTACGGCTGCGTGGCTTCGACAGCGGCATGTCGGGGCCGGGTTGGGACGACCTGCCGGAGCGGCTGCAGGAATTGATCGCGCGTTCCATGCGTTTGCAGGAGCGCATCAAGCTGATCGACGAGGCGATCTACGAGCCCGAGCCGCGGGTGACGGCGAATGCGGTGATCGAGCAGATCGGCCGCCTGGAGCGGGCTTTCGAAGGCCGCTAGGCGGCCTCGCCAGGCCTACTTCTTATCGCCCATCAAGCCTTTGAAGCGGCTGTTGAAGCGCGACACGCGGCCGCCGCGATCGACGAGATGCTGGCCGCCGCCGGTCCAGGCCGGATGCGTCTTGGAATCGATATCCAGCATCAGCCGGTCGCCTTCGCTGCCCCAGGTCGAGCGCGTCTGGTACTCAGTGCCGTCGGTCATCACGACCGTGATCGCGTGATACTCAGGATGGATGTCTTTTTTCATGGCGGCGTCCGTGGGGGCTGCGGCTTGAGGTGCGTGAGGGCGCGATATAGCCGCGTGGCCGCCCGGGGGCAAGCGGCGTGTCGCCCCAGGTCCGATCTAGCGCTCGGTGAGCTTGAGTTCGATGCGTCGGTTCTGGGCGTAGGCGTCCGGCGTCTCGCCGTCGACCAGCGGATCGAATTCGCCGTAGCCAGCGGCGACGAGATGCTGGGCTGAGACGCCCTCCTGGATCAGCAGTTCGACCACGGATATGGCGCGGGCGGCCGAGAGCTCCCAGTTGCTGGCGAACTCGCCGCCCGGGCGGATCGGTTGGGCGTCCGTGTGCCCGTTGACCTGCAGTACCCAATCAATATCGTCGGGAATCTCGGTCTCCAACTGACGGATCGCCGACGCCAGCGCCACGAGCTGCTGGCGGCCTTCATCGTTGATCGTCGCCTCGCCGACGGCGAACAGCACCTCGGACTGGAAGACGAAGCGATCGCCGACAATGCGGATATCGTTGCGGTCGCCGAGGATCTCACGCAGCCGGCCGAAGAAGTCGGAGCGGTAGCGCGACAGCTCCTCAACCCGCTGTTCGAGCGCGAGATTGAGACGCGTGCCGAGATCTTCGATCACCAGCTGGTTGTTGGCGTTCTGCTGGTCGGCGATGTCGAGCGCGTTCTGGATGGCGGCGAGCTGATTGCGGAGCGCCTGGATCTGCGCGTTGAGAATCTCGATCTGCGAGAGGGCGCGGTCCGTCAGCTGCTCCTGGTCGGTGAGTTGGCCCTGGAGCGTCGCGACCTGATTGCCGGCATCCGCAGCGGCGGTGGTTTGCGTCGCCAGCTGATTTGCCAGCGTGTCGCGCTGGCCTTCGGCAGCGGCAAGGTTCGCCTGCAGCGTAGCGATGGTGTTGTTGAGGTCGAAATTGTCGGTGCGCTCCATCGCGAGCTGCTGCCCGAGCTCATCGATCTGCGCGCGCAACTGGTTGAGCAGCGTGTCGCGGCCGCTGATCTCGCGCGACAGGAAGAACTGCACCAGCGCGAAGATCGACAGCAGGAAGACGAACACCATGAGCAGCGTCGACAGAACGTCGACGAAGCTCGGCCAGTAGTCGATGCGGCCATGGCTGCGGCGGGCGCGGGCATAGGCCATCGGCTATTCCGCGGCCGGCGATTTCAGAGCTTCGGCAATGACTTCGAGCAGATCGTGAATCTCACGCTGCTGCTCGGCCTGGGTCTCGACCCAGCTGCGAACGACCTGCTGCTCGCTGCGCATATGTTGCACGAGACCCTGGATGCCTTCGGCGAGATTGGCCATCGCTGTCGTCGCCCGTTGCGTCGTGGCGTTGGCGGCGACGCCGCCCGCTTCCTGCACGACGCGGGACAGGCGCTCGACGACGACACGGAGGTCCTCGGCCGTGGTAACGCCGACAGTGTCCATCGCCGTCGGGTCGAGGTCGGCGACCGTCGACAGCCAGTCTTCGAGGTCGTTGTAGAAAACGCTCTGCGCCTGGCCGGCCTGGAGGTCGAGGAAGCCGAGGACGAGCGAGCCGGCAAGGCCGAACAGCGAGGACGAGAACGCCGTGCCCATGCCGCCGAGCGGTGCGGAGAGGCCGTCCTTCAGGCTGTCGAAGATGAGCGCGGTGTCGCCGGTGCTGACGTCGAGCCCGCGGATTGTGTCGCCGACCGCGGTCACGGTCTGCAGCAGGCCCCAGAACGTGCCGAGCAGACCGAGGAAGACGAGAAGGCCGGTGAGATAGCGCGAGATGTCCCGGTTCTCGTCGAGACGCATCTGAATCGAATCGAGGATCGAACGCATCGTCTGCGTCGAGATCGCCATGCGCCCGAGACGCGCGCCGAGAAGCGAGGCCATCGGCGCCAGCAGCACCGGCGGCCGGCTGACCTCGATGCCCGGCTCGGCGACACGGAAGGTGTTGACCCAGCGAATCTCAGGAAAAAGCCGGACGACGTGCCGGAAGGCGAGCAGGATGCCGATGAGGAGAACGGCGATGATGAGGCCGTTCAGCCCCGGGTTGGAGTTGAAGGCGTTGAGGACCTGCTCGAAGAGGATGACGACGATAAAGACGACGATCATCAGGAAGATGATCATCCGCCACAGATAGACCAGGGGACTTGCCAGCTTGTAGGGATCGTAATCCCGTCTACCCGGCCGCTGGAAAACCACGCGCGCTTATCCTCGATTCGCCTCGCTAAGGTGTAGCGTGAAATGTGGCCGAATCGAAACCGCGTGTGGCGCTTTCCTCTCGGTCATCCCCCGGCGCGGGCTTCGGCGAGGTTCTTCAGCAGCAAATGCTGCATCGTCGGATTGCCGGCGACGACGCTGCCCGTGCCGAGCATATCGCGTCCGCCATCGATATTGCTGACCATGCCGCCGGCCTCTTGCACGAGAAGGAGACCCGCTGCCATGTCCCAGGCTTCGAGGCCGCGTTCCCAGAAACCGTCAAACCGTCCGGCGGCGGTCCAGGCGAGGTCGATCGCCGCCGCGCCGCAGCGGCGGATGCCGGCGACGCGCGTCATCATGTGCGGCAACTCGGCTTTGAATTCCTGGTGGCCGGAGCGGCCGCGATGGGGGATGCCGGTGGCGATCACCGAGTCGGCGAGCTCGGAGCGTTGCGCGACGCGGAGGCGGCGGTCGTTGAGGAACGCGCCCTGGCCCTTTTCGGCTACGAAGAGTTCGTTCGACACCGGATTGAAGACGACGCCGGCGACGATCTCGCCGTCGCGCTCCAGCGCGATCGAAATGGCGAAGATCGGAATGCCGTGGAGGAAATTGGTGGTGCCGTCGAGCGGATCGATGATCCAGCGGTGCGACTTGTCCTTGCCTGCGACGACGCCGGTTTCCTCCGTCAGGAACGGATAGCCGGGCCGGGCCTTCTCAAGCTCGGCGATCAATGTGGATTTCGGCCTTGCGGTCAGCGGCGGTCACGAATTCGCCCGGACCTTTCACCGAGACCTGCAGATTCTCGACTTCGCCGAAATCGCGGGAAAGCGTGCGGCCGGCCTTGGTGGCGGCCTGAACCATGACATTGAGAAGTGCGCTGCGCGGCATGATTGACGGTGCGGTTGGAAGGCCGGTCGAGGAGGCCGGTGGCCGAAAGGAAGGACGGCAAGAAGGAAAGCACGGCCTGTCGAGCACAAAGGCCGGCCGCTTGGCAAGGCTACATTTCGCGGGCGGCTTCCAAGCGCGGCCTGCTGCTCGTCCGCCGTCAGCTGAGTGAAGAAGTCCGACAGCCAGGGATCGTCGAGGCCGGCGGCACGGGCGAGCAGGTAGTTCTTGCCGGCTTCGACGCTGTTCTGCTCGACGCCGGCGCCGACGGCGAGCACCTGCCCGTAGCGCACCTGGCCAACCGGGTTGCCGGCCAGGGCCGCGCGACGGAACCACAGAGCCGCCTCCGTCTCGTTGGCCTCCGCGCCGATGCCGTTGAAGAGCCGGATGCCATATTCGATCTGGGCGGCGACAAGGCCGGCCCCTGCTGCGCGCGCAAGCCAGCGATTGGCGATCTCATTGCTGAGGATGACGCCCTGACCCTGCTCGTAGAGGAGGGCGAGCTGATATTCGGCTTCGGGAATGCCCTGTTCGGCGGCTTGGCCAAGATAGTCTGCCGCCTTGGCGAAGTCCTGTTCGCGAACGCCGTCCTCTTCGAGATAGAGGAGGCCGATATTGTATTGCGCGTCGGCGATGCCCTGTTGGGCGGCGGCTTCGAAATAGTCGGCGGCCTTGGCGCGATCCTCCGGTACGCCGGCGCCGGCGATATAGGCGAGGCCGGCCTGCAGCTGCGCGTTGGGATCGCCCGCTTCGGCGGCGCGCTCGAACCAGCCCGCGGCCGCGGCTAGATCCTGGGGAACTCCATAGCCCTCGGAATAGATGATGCCGGCGAGGGTCTGCGCGGCGACATTGCCGTCTTCCGCGAGCGGCAAAGCAAGGTCCAGCGCGTCGCGGAAGTGATAGAGCTGGTAGGCCTCGTAGGCGCGGTCGGCCGGCGTCGCTTCCGGCGCTGCCGCGGGCTCCGCTGCGCCGGAGGCGGGCGTGCCGGCGTCCGAAGCAATTGCCGGCGCGTCCGCCGACGCAGCAGGGGTTTCGACAGGCGTCGCGGGTTCGTTTGCGGTGTCGGTCTCGGCGACGGGGGCCGAGACATCGGGCGCGGCAATGTCTGCAACATTCGCGTCATCATCGCCTGAGGTCGACGACAGCAGATAGACGACTGTGGCGATGATCGCCAGCGCGACGAGCGCGGCCACGAGGATGATCGCAGTTCTGCGGTTCATGCCGTCACTTTCGCGTCGAGGAGTGCATTGGCTTCGGCCACGGCGGCGGCCGGACCGGCGGAATGGTTCCAGACGGCGTTCCTGAGGGCAACGAATTCGATGCCGGCTTCCTGCGCCTGGGCGATGCTGGCGATCTCCGATCCGCCCATCACCATCGCCGGGATCTCGAAAAGCGCTGCCCACCAGGCGGCAAGGTCAAAGGCCGGAGCGTGAATCGACGGCTCGTCGTCGCCGTCGACGACGGCCGAAGAAGACATAGTCGGGCAGCAACTCGCCGAGGACCATGGCGTCGTGGCGCGAGTTGGCGCCGCCCGCGCCAACGATCCCGTCCGGTCCGATAGCGCGTCTCGCGGCCGCCACGTCCTTTGCTCCGCTTTCGACATGAAGGCCGTCCAGTCCAGGAACGCATCGCTGCCGATGGCGATCGGCGGCGACGCCATGGCTTGCTGCGATCGCTCGCGATTGCCTTCGCGTCGCGCAGGGTCTGACGGCGTGAACAGGAGCGAGGCGACATCGCCGGCCGCCAGGGCCGCCTTCAACGCGTCGGCGAAATTGGCCGACCGGGGCGGGCGGGGCAATGAGACACAAACGGGTACGGACCATGGCGATCGGCAATTCTTTCGGCGTCGACCTGTCCTATCGGACAGGTGAAGCGTTAACCTCGATTTGCCATAGTCGCCGCGGACTTAGGAAGTGGCGGACTGATGAATCGGCCGGTCGGCTCCGGCAGGAGCGGGCCGGCCGTCTCATTTTCGGCCATCAAGCGGCCTCTTTCTCGTCGGCCGCGCTCCATTCGCCGGCGGTAGCGAGGCTGTTCATCTTCGCCCGATGCGAGAAGGCGTGCTGCGCCGCTGCGACGTTCTCGTGCCTTGCCCTGCCAGGCCATCAGCGCTGCGTGCTGCAGCGCGCGGCCGTAGGAGAAGGAGAGGCGCCACGGCGCCGGCCGAGCTGGTTGATCAGCGACAGATGCTCGGTCGCCGCCTCGTCGGACTGCCCGCCGGAGAGGAAGGCGAGGCCGGGCACCGCGGCCGGGACGCACGCCTTCATGACCCGCAGCGTCTTTTCCGCCACCTCGCGAGGGCTGGCCTGCTTCGGCGCGTTCTTGCCGGCGATGACCATGTTCGGCTTCAGCACCATCTGCTCGAGCTTCACATGCGCCTCATAGAGCGCCTGGAACACCGACTTCAGCGCCCATTCGGTGACCTCGGCGCAGGTGTCGATGTCATGCGTCGCGGTCGGCCCGTCCATCAGCACTTCCGGCTCGACGATCGGCACGATGCCCGCCTCCTGGCAGAGGGCGGCATAGCGGGCGAGAGCGTGCGCGTTGGAGGTGATGCAGTTGCGCGTCGGCCGGCCGGGTCCGATGTCGATGACGGCGCGCCATTTGGCGAACTTGGCGCCGAGATCGCGATATTCGGCGAGGCGGTCGCGAAGGCCGTCGAGGCCCTCGGTGATCTTCTCGTCGGGCGACAGCGCCAGGGCCTTGGCGCCCTTGTCGACCTTGATTCCGGGAATGGCGCCAACTGCTTCAATCAGCTGCGGAATTGGCGTTCCGTCGGCCGCCTTCTGGCGGATCGTTTCGTCATAGAGGATGACGCCGGAGATGTAGTCGCGGAGGGCGATGCCCGAGCGAAACAGAAGCTCGCGATAGTCGCGCCGCGTGTCTTCCGTCGACGCCACACCGATCTGGTCGAAGCGCTTCTTGATCGTGCCGCCGCTTTCGTCAGCGGCAAGAATGCCCTGACGCGGCGCCACCATCTTGGCGGCGATCTCTTCCAAGCTGTCGCTCATTGGCTCCTCTCCGCCCTGGCGCCGGTCGCCACATGCGGACCGGCGCGATCAAGCCTGACGCAGTGCCTCGACGCCCGGAAGCGCCTTGCCCTCCAGCCACTCCAGGAACGCGCCACCTGCGGTGGAGACATAGCTGAAGCGATCGGCAACGCCGGCATGGTTCAACGCGGCAACAGTATCACCACCGCCTGCGACGGAAAGAAGGCCGCTGTTGTCGGTGAGATCGGCGGCATGCCGGGCGGCGGCGACCGTCGCCTTGTCGAAAGGCGTCAGTTCGAAGGCGCCGAGCGGGCCGTTCCAGACCAGCGTCGCGGCCTTGTCGAAGGTGGCGTTGACGGCCTCGATCGAGGCCGGGCCGACATCGAGGATCATCGCATCGTCCGGGACGGCGTTGATGGCGACCGTTTCGGTCGGCGGATCGGCCTTGAATTCGCGGGCAACGACGGCGTCGACCGGCAGGACGATCTCGCAATTGGCCTTGTCGGCCGCGGCCATGATGCGCCGCGCCGTGTCGGCGAGGTCGGGCTCGGCGAGCGACTTGCCGACGGCAACGCCCTTGGCGAGCAGGAAGGTGTTGGCCATGCCGCCGCCGATGACGAGCGCATCGACCCTGTCGATGAGGTTCTCGAGGAGATCGATCTTCGACGACACCTTGGCGCCGCCGACGACCGCGACCACCGGCCGCTTCGGCTGGCCGAGCGCCGCCTGCAGCGCCTTCAGCTCCTTCTCCATCGACCGGCCGGCATAGGCGGGCAGACGCCGCGCCAGCCCCTCGGTCGAGGCATGGGCGCGGTGCGCGGCGGAGAAGGCGTCGTTGACATAGGCGTCGCCGAGCGCCGCAAGCGCGTCGATGAAGGCCGTCGTCATTGGCTTCTTCGCCGGCATGGAAGCGTGTGTTCTCAAGAAGCAGCACGTCGCCGGGCGCCATCGCCGCGACCGCCGCTTCCGCGACCGGGCCGATGCAATCGTCGGCGAAACCGACCGGCCGATCGATCACCTTGGCGATCGCCGAGCGCACCGGCTCCAGCGACATTTCCGGATTCCGCTTGCCTTTCGGGCGGCCGAAATGGGCAAGCAGGATCACCTTGCCGCCGGCCTCGGCGATGTCGGTGATCGTCGGCGCGGCCGCATAGATGCGCGTGAGGTCGGAGACCTGCGCCATCCTTCATCGGAACGTTGAGGTCGACGCGGACAAGCACGCGCTTGTCCGCGAAGTCGGCGTGATCGAGGGTCCGGAAATCAGCCATGGATCAGCTTACAGAAGCTTGCCCATCGCCACCGCAGTATCGAGCATGCGGTTCGAGAAGCCCCACTCATTGTCGTACCAGGCCATGACGCGGACCAGGCTGCCCTCGATGACCTTGGTCTGATCGAGGGCGAAGTTGGCCGAGTAGGGCGTGTGGTTGAAGTCGCTCGACACCAGCTTCTCGTCGACGATCGAGATGACGTTGGCCATCTCCTGCGAGGCGGCGCGCTTCATCGCCTCGTTGATCTCGTCGACCGTCGTCGCCCTCTTGGCGTTGAACTTGAAGTCGATGGTCGAAACGTTCGGCGTCGGCACGCGGACGGAGACGCCGTCGAGCTTGCCGTTGAGTTCCGGCAGCACGAGGCCGACGGCCTTGGCCGCGCCCGTCGAGGTCGGGATCATCGACAGCGCCGCTGCGCGGGCGCGGTAGAGGTCCTTGTGCATCTGGTCGAGCGACGGCTGGTCGTTGGTGTAGGAGTGGATGGTCGTCATGAAGCCGTTCTCGATGCCGACGGTGTCGTTGAGAACCTTGGCCACCGGCGCCAGGCAGTTGGTGGTGCAGGACGCGTTGGAGACGACCATGTGGTCGGCGGTCAGCTTGTCGTGATTGACGCCGTAGACGACCGTGAGATCGGCACCGGATGCCGGCGCGGAGACCAGCACGCGCTTGGCGCCGGCTTCGAGATGCAGCGGCCGCCTTCGTCCTTGGCGGTGAAGATGCCGGTGCATTCCAGCGCGATGTCGACATTGAGCTCCTTCCAGGGGAGCTCGGCCGGGTTGCGGATCGCGGTGACGCGGATCGGGCCGGTGCCGGCGTCGATCAATCGCTCGCCGACGGTCACCTTGCCGGGGAAACGGCCGTGAACCGTGTCATAGCGAAGGAGGTGGGCGTTGGTCTCGACCGGGCCCAAATCGTTGAGGCCGACCACCTGAATGTCGGTGCGGCCGCTTTCAATGATGGCGCGGAGGACGTTACGCCCAATCCTGCCAAATCCGTTGATGCCAACGCGAACTGTCATCCGTCCCTCCCAATCACGTCTGTCGGCGGGTCCTCCCCGACGAAAGGCGGACCTTAGAAACGGTCACAATCCTTTGGTCAATGCGGCAGGCCCACGCACCAGGATTGCTGCCCGGGTGCCCGATCCATTGTTACGCTGCGCGGTGAGGTCAGTGTCCATCCCCGCCTCGCGCTCCAATTAGCAGGTCGGCCGCACAAATCAAACAATTGGCCGCGTGTCGGCGCATGATGCGCTTCGCGGCGGGGTCGATCGGCGGTGGATGTCGTGAACGTGCAGCATTGACCTGAAGTTCGCCCGCTGTCACATCTATCAATCGCAAGCCTTTGCCCGGCCTTATTTATGGCGCCTCTCCATAATGGAGGTCTCGGGACCGGCAAGGGAATAAAAGGATGTCCGGCGATTCATCTGTAATGGCGGCGTTGCAGAAGCTTGAGCAGGCTCTGACAGCGCTCGATGACGCCATCGAACGGCGCGAAGACGAAGCGCAGCGCAAGGTCGATCTTGAGGCCGAGCTGCATCGCGTCGGTGCCGATCGGTCGCGTTTGGCGCAGGCGCTCGATGCCGCCGAGGCGAAATCGGCCCGGCTCGAAGATGCCAACCGCGAAGTGTCGCGCCGGCTCGTGGCGGCCATGGAATCGATCCGCGGCATCGTCGCGCGCAACAAGCCATCGGGGTCCTGAAGCGCCATGCCTTCCGTCAGTGTCATGATCAACGGCAAGGCCTATCGCATGGCCTGCGACGAAGGGCAGGAGCAGCACCTTCTCGACCTCGGCGAACGGCTGAACGCCACGATCGACGAGTCTCCGCGGCGCCTTCGGCGAGATCGGCGATCAGCGCCTCATCGTCATGGCGGCGATCACCATGGCCGACGAGTTGTCGGAGGAGAAGCGCCGTGTGGCGCGCCTCGAGCAGACCATCGACAGCCTCAGGCAGAGCGGTTCCGACGAGGAACTGACCAAGGCGATTGCCGGCGCGGCCGAGCGGATCGGCGACGTCGCGCGCCGCCTCAACGCCGAGCGCTAGATGACGCCTCCGAGGGACGGGCAGAACGGACCGGCGAGCGCCGAGTTCTGGCTCGAACGCTGGCGCACCAACAATATCGGCTTCCATCTGAGCGAGAGCGAACTCGCTCCTCGTCCGGCATTTCGCGGAACTATCGGTGCCGCCGCATGGGCGCGTCTGCGTGCCACTCTGCGGCAAGACGCGGGACATCGGCTGGCTGTTGTCGCAAGGGGTCGGCATGTCGCCGGAATCGAGCTCAGCGAAATCGCGATAGGCCAGCTCTTCGAGGAGCTGGGCATGGACGCCGGAGATCGAGAAGGCCGGCAAGGTCAAGGTTTTCCGCGGGCCGGGCGTCGACATCTTCTGCGGCGACATCTTTAGACGTTGATCGCGCCATGCTTGGTCCGGTCGACGCCATTTTCGACCGTGCGGCGCTGACCGCGCTGCCGCCCGCAATGCGGGACCGATATGCGCCGCACCTCCTGGACATCAGCGCAGCGGCGCCCCAATTGCTCGATCACCTATCTCTACGACCAGACGCAGATGAACGGCCCGCCTTTCGCAACCGCTGAGGCGGACATCAGGCGCCTGTACGAGCCGAGCTATCAGGTTAGCTCTCTTGGAAGAAGGCCATATGGCCGGCGGCCTTCGATCGGCTGGCGACGTCCTGGAGCAAGTCTGGCTCCTGAAACCCAGTCAGTGACAAAATCGTCCTCTGGCGGAGGGGCGCGGCGCGGCCTATATCAACTCCTCGGCGAGATCTGCGCGGCCCGACAGGAACAAATATTCCCGGGGCCTTATCGATCCTGAAGGGAGCTGTCCCTGACCGAACCCCTGGGTTCGGACACACGGCGCCCACCTACGTTGTAGGTTCCCGGGATCGAGCTTCCATCGGCCTTTGCGGGCTCGCCAACCTCCTTCAGGTCTTTGACGCATCGGATGAGGCGATGACCGACACCGCCGCTGAGACGAAAGACGCGTTTGCGCCGCGAAGCGCTGGCGCGGCGCGATGCCGTGACGGCGGTCGAACGTCCCGTGTTGGCGGAACGTCTCATGCCCCGACTCCTCTCGGCTTTGCACGAATGGCCATCGGCATCGGTAGCTGGCTACGCCGCCATTGGAAGCGAGGTCGACGTCCTGCCGGTTCTGGAGGCATTGGGAGGCGAAGGGCGCGAGACATCGCTGCCGGTGCAGTCAGGCGAAGGTCTGATGTTTCTCCATTGGCACCCGGGCGATCCGCTGGTGGCGGGCCGCTTCGGCGTTCGCGAACCGGCCGCCCATGCCCCGGTGCTGATCCCGAAGGTGCTCATCGTGCCGATGGTCGGCTTCGACCGGAGCGGTCATCGCCTCGGCTACGGCAAGGGGCACTATGACCGCGCCATCGCGGCGCTCGCCGAGGACGGTGACGCGCCCCGGCTTGTCGGTGTGGCATTCGCGGTGCAGGAAGTGGAGGCGATCCCGGTCGAGCCGCATGACGCCGTGCTCGATATGATCGTCACCGAAGACGAGACCATCGTTTTCGCTGCCGGCTAAGAATCTTACGGAGCGTTCTTTGCGTCTTTTGTTTCTTGGAGATGTTGTCGGGCGGAGCGGACGGAACGCTGTCACCGACAATTTGCCTGGCCTGATCGACCGCTATCGGCTCGATTTCGTCATCGTCAACGGAGAGAACGCGGCCGGCGGTTTCGGGATCACCGAGGAGATCCTCCAGGCGCTGCTCGATGCCGGCGCCGATGTCGTCACGACCGGCAATCACGTCTTCGACCAGAAGGAGGCGCTGGTCTTCGCTGATCGGCAGGACCGCTTCCTGCGGCCGATCAACTTTCCCTCCGGCACGCCGGGCCGCGGTTCCGGCGTCTATTCGGCGCGCAATGGCGGGCAGGTGGTCGTCATCAACGCCATGGGCCGCCTCTTCATGGACCCGCTCGACGATCCTTTCGCGTCGATCGAGCGCGAACTTGGCTCGGCGCCGCTCGGCGACAGCGCTGACGCGCTGGTCATCGATTTCCATGCCGAGGCGACGAGCGAGAAGGAAGCCGCGGGCCTCTTCGTCGACGGGCGCGCCAGCCTCCTCGTCGGCACGCACACCCATGTGCCGACCGCGGACCACAAGATCCTGCCCGGCGGGACCGCCTATATGTCCGACGCCGGCATGTGCGGCGACTACGATTCAGTGCTGGGCATGGACCGCGACGAGCCGCTCCACCGCTTCCTGCACAAATACTCCACGGGGCGGCTTTCGCCGTCGAACGGACCGGGGACGCTCTCGGGCGTGGCGGTCGAAATCTCCGACGATACCGGTCTCGCGACGGCCGTCGCGCCGCTTCGGCTTGGCCCCGGCCTTCAGGAGACGACGCCGGAGTTCTGGCTGGATTAGGCCGCGCCGTCGTCCGATCCGGGCGGCTTGCTTCGCTTCGATGCGATCGCAACGGCCGCGCCGATCGCGGCGCCGACTCCAACGCCCATTGACAGGTTATCGATCGCGACACCGATGGCCGCTCCAACACCGATACCGAGCGCGATTGCGGCTCCGGGATTCATGACGTCAGGGTGGGGCGCGGATGCAGATGGGTCAACCGGGGACGGGGACAAAAAGCTCTTTGGCCCGCCTTGTCGGGCAGACAACGGGGAGCGTTGGCTGGATTAGGGGTGTGGCTAGCTGTAGTCCGGCGGCCCCGCCAGGCAGAAATGTGTGCCAGCGCGATGGCCGCGCCCGATGGCGAAGCCGACTATGAAGTTGCTGAGGACGGCACCGATGGCGGCGTCGGCGGAGAAGCCGATAGCGATTGACGCGACGATGGTCGCCCGGGATTTCATCTTGTCCGACCTACCATCCGACAGGGACCCTTTGAAAGCTGGTCTGGCCATTGCGAGGGCGGCTAAGCTATAAGCCCGGCAAATTCGCAACCCATCGCAGCCGCAGAGCGCAGCCAGTTACCTGCAGCGGGCGCGACCGCTTATTGGACGGATCATGGCCGGACATTCACAGTTCAAGAACATCATGCACAAGAAGGGCGCGGCCGATGCGCGGCGCGCCAAGGTGTTCTCCAAGCTCGCCCGCGAAGTCACCGTTGCCGCCAAGCTTGGCAGTCCCGACCCGTCGATGAATCCCCGGCTTCGCCTCGCCATCCAGAATGCGCGGGCCGAGAACATGCCGAAGGACAATATCGAGCGCGCCATCAAAAAGGCGTCGGGCGGCGATTCGGAGAACTATGAGGAAGTCCGCTACGAGGGTTACGGCCCGGGCGGCATCGCGGTGATCGTCGAGGCGCTCACGGACAATCGCAACCGCACGGCCAGCAATGTTCGCTCGATCTTCTCCAAGGCCGGCGGCGCGCTCGGCGAGACGGGCTCGGTCGGTTTCATGTTCGACCGCGTCGGCCAGATCACCTATCCGGCCTCGGCCGGCAGTTCCGATGACATCCTGGACGCGGCGATCGAAGCCGGCGCCGATGATGTGCAGAGCGACGACGAAAGCCACATCATCATCACCGCCTTCGAGGATATCGGCGACGTCGCCAAGGCGCTGGAAGCGAAGCTCGGCGAGGCCGAGTCTGTTCGCCCGGCCTGGCGGCCGCAGACGACGACGCCGGTCGACGAGGACACCGCGACGAGCCTCCTCAAGATGATCGACAATCTCGACGACGATGACGACGTGCAGACCGTCACGGCGAATTTCGAGATCGCCGACGACGTTCTGGCGAAGCTGACCGCCGCCTAGCCGTCGCCTGCGCCAATAGTCTTGGCAAATAGCTGTTAGCATTTCTGCTGTTATCTGATGCTCTCAAAGGCGGGAGTATCGGTTATGCGCATGTATGCCGGAGTTGGCGCGGTCGTCGGCTGGTTCGCTCTGATCCTTCAATTGGTGTTGATGCTGACGAAGGACAGCGATTTGTCGGTTGCCCTCCGGATCAACAACTTCTTCAGCTACTTCACGATCCTCAGCAACATTCTGACGGCGACGACGCTGACCGTCGCCGCGCTCGGTTGGAGCGACTGGTGTTCGCGCTTCTTCTCGCGGCCAGGCGTCCGCACCGGCATCGCGATCTACATGACCGTTACCTTCGCTATCTATTGGGCGATCCTGAACAATTTGTGGAACCCGCAGGGCTGGGAGTATGTCGCGAACTTCCTGCTGCATGGCGCCATGCCAGTCGCCATCGTCGGCTATTGGCTGATGTTCGTCCGCCACGGCGCGCTCAACCGCACCAGCGTGGCGTGGTTCGTCGCCTTTCCGATCGCCTATGCGGTCTACACTTTGATCCGCGGCCCCGTCGTCAATTGGTATCCCTATCCCTTCATCGATGCGTCGAGCCTGACGACGTCACAGCTGATCGTGAACATCGTAGTGATCACGATCGGTTTTGTGGTTCTGGGTTTCATCTATGTATGGCTTGATGGCGTGCTGAGGCGCAGGCGAACCGCCGTCGCAGCCGGCTAGAACAGCTTTGCCGGGCCTCGCCCTGGGGTTATGGCATCGGACGAGATGTCCGGCACGATTCGAATCATCGGTATCGATCCCGGCCTCCGCCGTACCGGCTGGGGCGTGATCGATATTGCCGGCTCGTCGCTGTCCTTCGTCGGCGCGGGCACGGTGACGTCTGACGCTGGCGATACGCTCGCCGAGCGGCTCGTCAGCCTGCATGAGGGCCTTGTCGAAGTGGTGCGATCCTTCGCGCCGGCTGAGGCGGCGGTGGAGCAGACCTTCGTCAACCGCGATGCGGCGGCGACGCTGAAGCTCGGTCAGGCGCGCGGCATCGCCATGCTCGTGCCGGCCAGGGCCGGCCTAGCGGTCGCCGAATACGCGCCGAACGCGGTGAAGAAGGCGGTGGTCGGAGCCGGGCACGCCGAGAAGACGCAGATCCGCATGATGGTGCGCGTGCTCCTGCCGCGCGCATCGTTCGACAGCGACGATGCCGCCGATGCGCTGGCGATCGCCATCACCCACGCACATCATCGCGGATCGGCGGTGGCGCGGCTCGCGGCCGAGGCAGCGGAATGATCGGCAAGCTCAAGGGCATCGTCAACTCTTACGGCGAGGACTACGTCATCCTCGATGTCGGTGGCGTCGGCTATCAGGTGCAATGCTCGACGCGGACGCTGCAGTCGTTGCCGGCCACGGGCGAGGCCGCCTCGTTGTCGATTGAGACCTATGTCCGCGAGGACATGATCCGCCTCTATGGCTTCGCCAGCGATCTCGAGCGCGAATGGTTCCGCCTGCTGATGACGGTGCAAGGCGTCGGCGCGCGCGTCGCTATGGCCGTACTTGGCGTGCTGGCGCCGGGCGATCTCGCCACCGCCATCGCGCTGTCCGACATGGCGCAGATTTCGCGTGCCCCCGGCGTCGGCAAGAAGGTCGCCGAGCGCATCATCGCCGAGCTCCGCGACAAGGCGCCGGCCTATGCCTCGGTCGATCCGGCCGTGATCCATCTGCAGAGCGACGTCGCTTCGAACCGCGCGCCGCGGCCGATCAGCGATGCGGTCTCGGCGCTGACCAATCTCGGCTACGGCCAGCCGCAGGCGAGTGCTGCGGTGGCCGCTGCCGCGCGCACGGCAGGCGAGGGCGCGACGGCGGAGACGCTGATCCGCCTCGGCCTCAAGGAACTGGCGCGGTGAGCGCGGGGGGCCCCAGCTGATGCGGTGGCGGCGGCTCTGATGTGACGATTGCTTTCGCGCTGATCGGGCCTGCGATCGGCCTTGCCATGATCCTCGTCGCTGTTTTCTCCGGCCGCAGACAATCTCGGACCCTTCGACGTCTACGGCGTTCTGGAACCTCCTCGCCTTCGTCTATCTCGTCGGCGCTCCGCCGATGGCACTGGCGGGTTTGCTGGTCGCGGGTTCGGCACAGCGCGGCGCAAGGCTGTCGACGATGACGCTCGTTGGCGGCCGTCTACGGCGCGCTTTTGGCGGCGGTGTCGGGGCTGCTCTGGGCCTTCCTTGTTTCCGGGGCGACTGCGCCGGGCTGGGATCTCGATCGTTGCGATCGCGGTCGGCGGCGCGATCGCCGGCTTCGGCTCGGCGTTGATCGTCGGCGCTGTTCTCGTTGCTTCGCCGCGGTAGCGGCGTATCGTCGACCGTAGATGAGCGTGACTGACTCGAATGGCCGTACAGCGGCGATTTGGAGGGCGGCGCCTATTGTTCAGCGCAAAGGGACTGCGACTACTTGCCGCTATCTTGCAGCGACGCCTTCGGCGGTGGCGTTGTTGTCGAGTCGCCGAACGGCCGACCTAACGGCTGGTGTCGTTGTGCAGACTTTTGGCTATACTTTGAGCTGCCCATGCTCCTGCTGGGCATCGGATCGGCCGCTGTTCCTCATCGGCTTCCGCTCCATCGGCACTGCTCGCTGATACGGCCTGCCGCTCTGGTGCGGGCCGATCGCTTGCGGCGTGGCGGTCCTGGTTGGTCTTGCGTTGAACGAACTTCCTCCTTACTGGCAGATGCCCGCATGGCATCCGATGGCCTTTATTGCCGGGTTCTGGGCCGCGGTCTACGGCGACCTCGCGCCTGTGGGCGCGGTGATGTCCTGATCGTTGCGATTGTCGCGACCTTCCTCGGCAGGGTCTGCGGCGTAATTCGCCATATGACCCGACTGGTTTCGGCCGAACTGCGCGACGATGATGCGGCGGAAGCAACGCTCCGGCCGCAGCATCTCGACGAATTCATCGGCCAGGAACAGGCGCGCGCGAATCTCCGGGTGTTCGTCGAGGCGGCGAAGACGCGTGGGCAACCGCTCGATCACGTGCTGCTGGTCGGTCCGCCGGGTCTCGGCAAGACGACGCTGGCGCAGATCGTCGCCCGCGAGCTCGGCGTCAATTTCCGCGCGACGTCGGGACCGGTGATCGCCAAGTCCGGCGATCTTGCGGCGCTCCTCACCAATCTCGAAGACCGCGACGTCCTCTTCATCGACGAGATCCACCGGCTCAATCCGGCGGTCGAGGAGATCCTTTATCCGGCGATGGAGGATTTCCAGCTCGATCTCATCATCGGCGAAGGGCCGGCGGCGCGCTCGGTGAAGATCGATCTGTCGCGCTTCACCCTGGTCGGAGCGACGACGCGGCTTGGCCTCCTCACCAATCCGCTGCGCGACCGCTTCGGCATTCCGATCCGGCTCAATTTCTACAGTGTCGACGAGTTGGAGGAGATCGTCCGGCGCGGCGCGCGCATTCTCGGCGTGAAGATGACGGCGGCCGGCGCCGCCGAGATCGCGCGCCGCTCGCGTGGGACGCCGCGCATCGCCTCGCGGCTCCTGCGACGCGTCGCCGATTTTGCGCTGGTGGAGGATGATGGCGAGATCGACGAGGCGGTGGCCGACAAGGCGCTCCGGCGCATCGAGGTGGATTCGCTCGGCTTCGATCAGCTCGACCGCCGCTACCTGACGACGATCGCCGAGGGCTTCGGCGGCGGGCCGGTCGGCGTCGAGACGATCGCCGCGGCGCTTGCCGAACCGCGCGATGCGATCGAGGAGATCGTCGAGCCGTTCCTGATCCAGCAGGGGTTCGTGCAGCGGACGCCGCGCGGCCGGCTCTTAACGGCCAAGGCGTTTCGCCATCTCGGCCTCGATCCGCCGCAACAGGCGGCCGGACAGTTCGGCCTATTCAATGACGGCGATGGAGGAGGTGGCGGCGACTAGTAGTCGACCGCCTCTTCCCAATCTTGGACCGGCCATGCCGGCTGCTGCTGAGCAGCCATTTCCGCCTGCAGCGCCTGGCGGGCGCTCGCTGCTGCGCGGCGATTGAGATCGTCGATCATAGCGGCGTCGAGCGGCAGAAAGCGGAAATGGGCGGTATCGATCGGACGAACCTCGCGCCAGTTCTGACGCTCGGAATTCCAGATGATCAGGTTCTTCGGCATGGAAGCCTCCCGTGTTTGATCGGGAGGCAAGCTAGGCGCGGGGCGCTGAGGCAGGCCTGAACGGTACCTTCAGCGGACGTTCATCGAGAAAGCCGCGTCAGCCGCCGGTGTTGAAGTTGGCGACGATGCCGACACGCTGCGCCTGATCGCCAAGCGGATCGACGGTGACCCCGTCGATGGCGACCTCGAAATGGAGGTGCGGACCGGTGGCGTAGCCGGTGGCGCCGACTTCGCCGATCACCTCGCCCTCAGTGACCTGTGCGCCCGGCGCAATGCCGGCCTCGATGTGGCTTTGATGCGCGTAGGTGGTCTCGACGCCGTTGGCGTGCTGGATGCGCGTCGTGTAGCCGTAGCCCGTCTCCCATTCGGCGGAAACAACGATGCCGTCGGCGGCCGCCATGATGGGCGTTCCGGACGGTGCGGCAAAGTCGACACCGGAGTGGAGATGCCAGGTCCCAAGGAACGGATCGAGCCGCATACCGTAGCGGGAAGTGATCTGACCGCTGGCAATCGGCCAGATAAACGAGGGATCGTTGTTGCCCAGTCGATTGAAGAAAGCTGCGATCCGATCAGCAAGTCCGGGCGTCTGCTGAGCGTCTTCCGTCGGGACTCCAGAAGTCCGCTGACGCGTTGCTGACCCCTGTCAGCAAACTGGCAAAGGTTAACAGGAGGCCTGCCAGGCCGGTTGTTCGGACGTTCTTCAAGCGCACTGGACGCTCCCCTCTTAGCGCCTGTGCAACTAGTTTTACTCAAGCACACAGTTCAACCGTAAGCTTGTGATAACCTTACCCATGGCGAAGCTAGACAAGCGGCTAGCTCACTGCTGAACGGGGCCATTTTAAGGCAGCCCTTGGCTTTGCAGACGGCGCGCCGATGGGTAAACGAGCCATCTCCTGATCCATCATTCGTGCTGAGGCCGAGCCATTGACCCGTCCCCTGACGCTGATTTTCGACATCGACGGAACCTTTTCGGAGACCGAGGAGACCCATCGCGAGGCCTTTAACCAAACCTTCGCGGCGTACGATCTGCCCTGGGTCTGGGACCGCCCGATGTACAAGAAGCTGCTCGAGGTGACGGGCGGCAAGGAGCGCATGCGCCATTTCATCGACACGTTCGATCCGGAGGGCGGGGAGCGCGCGCTGCCGCTCATCCCGGAGATGCATGCCGCCAAGACCGAACGCTACACGGCGATGGTCGACGAGGGTGCGGCCCAGCCGCGACCGGGGATCAAGCGACTGATCTATGCGGCGAAGGCCGCTGGGATGCCGGTGGCGATTGCGACGACGACGAGCATGCCGAATGTCGAAGTCGCTTATCGTCGCGACCTTGGGAGCCGAGGGCATGAGTCTGTTCGACGCGATCGGCGCAGGCGACGTCATCAAGAACAAGAAGCCGGCGCCGGACATCTTCGACTACACGCTGGCCGAACTCGGCATCGGCCCGGAGGATGCGATCGCCTTCGAGGATTCCATCAATGGCCTGCGTTCGGCGGGCGCGGCCGGGCTGAAGACCGTGATCACGCCCAGCATGTACACCGACGATCAGGACTTCTCCGGCGCCTTTGCCATCCTCTCCGATCTCGGCGAGCCCAATCGACCCTACCGGCACATCTCCGGGGCCGGCGCCGACGATGCGATGGTGACCCCGGAAGCACTGAACAAATGGCTGGGGCGGTGAGCGAAGGACTTCCCCCCGGCGGCGCGCTGACGCCTGAAGGTCACGTTCTGCCGATCCGCATCTACTATGAGGACACGGACTTTTCCGGCTCGGTCTATCACGGCTCCTATGTTCGCTTCCTCGAGCGCGGCCGTTCGGACTTCCTGCGCTGCGTTGGCGTTTCCCACGCCGAACTCTCCGTCGCCGGGCTGCACTTCGCCGTTTCGGAGCTTTCGATCGCCTTTCGCCGCGCGGCGAAGATCGACGACGCGCTGGAGGTGGTGACGCGCGTGGGCGAGGTGACCGGCGTTCGCGTCATCCTCGAACAGACCGTTCGACGCGGCGATGAGACGATCGTCGAGGGCCGGGTGACCGTCGCGCTGGTCGACCGTGATGGCAGGCCGCGACGATTTCCCCAGCCTGTGCGGGAAGCTCTGGCCCTTGGCCAACAAGGCGGCTAACCCTTCGTTAAGCATGATGGGCCGACCAATAGGCGTGCGCATGCAGGCGCCTCGGCCCTTCTTTGAACAAATTTGATGGCGAGGCAGCGCAGTACAAGCCGGAGCCATATCTCCCTGACTCCTGTCTTCCATAAGTGCCCGTTGCCAGCCCGGCCCGCTCCGGGCCGATAAGGATTCCTGGATGCCCGACTTAACCGCATATGGAATGACGCATCCATGACCGGTGGCGATCTCTCGCTGATTAACCTTTTCTCCGAGGCCGACCGCCTGGTGCAGGCCATCGTGATCGGCTTGCTTGCGGCCTCCGTCTGGACCTGGGCGACTATCATCGACAAGGCGCTGCTCTACCGCCGCACCAACAAGCAGATGGATCGGTTCGAGCGCGTGTTCTGGTCCGGCCAGTCGCTGGAGGACCTCTACAAGACGCTGCAGAATCGAATCACCACAGGCATGGCGTCCGTGTTCGTGGCGGCGATGCGCGAGTGGAAGCGCAGCTTCGAGACCGGCGCCCGCTCGCCGATAGGTCTGCAGACGCGGATCGACAAGGTCATCGACGTCACCATCGCCCGCGAAATGCAGCGCATGGAGCGGCGGCTCCTCTTCCTCGCCAGCACCGGTTCCGCCGCGCCTTTCGTCGGACTGTTTGGCACCGTGTGGGGCATCATGACATCGTTCCAGGCCATCGCCGTCGCGTCGTCGAGTTCGCTCTCGGTGGTGGCTCCGGGCATCGCCCAGGCGCTGCTCGCCACGGCCATGGGTCTGTTTGCCGCGATCCCGGCAACGGTGGCTTTCAACAAATTGTCCAATTCGGCTGGGAGGATCGGCCAACGTCTTGAGGGATTCGCCGACGAGTTTGCAGCGATCCTGTCGAGACAGGTCGACGAGAGGAGTTAGCCGTTGGCCACCTCGTTTTCAGCTGAGCAGAGCCGCGGCCGCCGCAGGCAGCGCTATCGGCCAATCAGCGAAATCAATGTGACGCCGCTGGTCGACGTCATGCTGGTGCTGCTCATCGTGTTCATGATCTCGGCGCCGCTGTTGACGGCGGGCGTGCCGGTCGACCTGCCGCAGACCGATGCCGGCGCTCTGCCGACGGGCAACGAGCCGGTGACTGTCACCGTCAACAATGAAGGACAGATCTTCGTCGGCGAGGACGAGGTCACCATCGACGACCTGGTCGCCACCCTCAACACCGTGACGGACGGCAATCTGGATCAGCGCATCTTCGTCCGCGGTGACCGCCAATCCAGCTACGGCGCGGTCATGCTGGTGATGAGCCGCATCAACGCCGCGGGCTTCACCCAGATCGGCCTGGTTACGGAACCGACAGAGGGCCAATAGCTGCCATGCGCACCGGGCTCGTCGTTTCGCTTGTTGGCCACGGCGCCCTTATTGTCGCCGGGCTGATCGCGTTGCCGACGGCGCGCCTGGCGAATGAGGGACAGCCGGAGATGATCCCGGTGGAACTCGTAACCTTGGCCGACACGACCCAACTCGCGATCGGTCTTGATACGACGGCGCCACCGGAGCCCGAGCCGGCGCCGGCCCCCGTGGCCGAAACGCCTGTCGTCGCGGCTACGCCGACGCCCGAGCCGGCGGCTACACCCGAGCCAGAGCCCGCTCCTGTTGCGGAACCCGAACCGACCCCTGAGCCAGCACCGGCAGAAACGGCGACCCCTGAACCCGCTCCGGCGGAAGCAGCGCCCGAGCCAACCCCCGAGCCCGAGCCTGCGCCCGCTCCGGCAGTGGCCGAGGTAACGCCCGCTCCCGAACCCGCGCCCGAGCCGCGGCCCGAAACGCCGGCACCGACGCCTGCGGCGATTCTGCCAACCCCGGCACCGCGTCCGCGGCCGACCACCGACACAACGCCGACGCCTGCTTCACCGGGGCCTGAGCCTGACCCCCCAACTCCAGAGCCGACCGCCACCGAAACGGCGGCCGTCGGTCCTGATGAAATTGCAGCGCTCCTCGATACGGCGGGCGTTGTCGGCGGAGTGGGCGATGTCGCCGCAGGTGCCGGCGTTGCCGACGGAGCCGCCATCGCAGAAATGACGCAGACTCAGCTCGACGCGCTACGCGGCGAATTGCTCGCGGCGATCGCGCCCTGTTGGTACCCGCCTGTCGGCTGGGTTGACCCTGCCGATGCGACAGTCGTCGTGCGGTTTCAGCTCGACCGGGGCGGCAATCTCATCGGTGCGCCGATCGCAGAGAACGGCCCGCAGACCCAGTTCACGGCGGCCGCAAGGCAACGCGCCATTTCGGCCGTGATTCAGTGCGCACCCTACGACTTCCTGCCGCCGGATCTTTACGACACCTGGCGGGACATCAGGATGAACTTCAATCCGGTGGACCAGCAGAGGTTCCTGCAATGAGCCGTGCCGCTCGCCTTCCGATGGGAACGACCAAGATGATGTCTCATGCACCGACGGCGCGCCGCCCGTTCGTCCGTGTCGTCCGCCGACTTCTGCCGCTCATCGCGGTGATGACCCTGGCCCTGACGCAGCCGGCATCGGCCGTGCTCGAACTCGACGTGACGCGCGGCAACACGGCGCCGCTGCCGATCGCCATCCCCAATCTGGTCGGACTGGGCGGGGACCAGCAATTGGCCACGCAGGTGACGGCGGTGGTCACGGCCGACCTGCAACGCTCGGGCATCTTCGCGCCCGCCGATCCATCGGACTTCATTCAGACCGACATCGATCCGGACGCGGAGCCGCGCTTCGGCGACTGGCGCATCATCGGTGTGCAGGCGCTGCTGACCGGTCGCGTCGTCACGCTGCCGGGCGGACAGGTGCGGACGGAGATGCGTCTTTGGGATGTCTTCGCCGGCGAGCAGCTGATCGGTCAGTCTTTCGTCACCGGGCAGGACAATTGGCGCCGCGTCGCGCATATGATCGCCGATCTCATCTACCAGCGCCTCACCGGCGAGCCCGGCTATTTCAATTCGCAGATCGTGTTCATCGACGAGACCGGACCGAAGGACAATCGCGTCAAGCGCCTTGCCATCATGGATCAGGACGGGGCGAACCTCACCTACCTGACCAATCCGGGCGACTACCAGCTGGTGCTGACGCCGCGCTTCAGCCCGAACTCGCAGGACATCGCCTATATGGCCTATCCGCGCAGCGGCAATCCCCGCGTCGTCCTCTACAACGCCGTGACCGGACAGGAAGAAGTGCTGGGCGCGTTTCCGTCGGCGACTTCGGCGCCGCGATTCTCGCCTGACGGGACCAAGGTGATCCTGACGCAGCAGGAGGGCGGAGATTCGAACATCTTCACCTACGACCTTCGCACCGGGCAGACGCAGCGGCTCACCAACAGCGCAGCGATCAACACCAGTGCCAGCTATTCGCCGGACGGCCAACGTATCGTGTTCACCTCCGATCGCGCCGGGTCGCCGCAGCTCTATGTGATGAATGCGGACGGCTCGAACCCAACGCGGATCAGTTTCGGCGGCGGTCTGTATTCGACGCCGGTCTGGTCTCCGCGTGGCGACCTCATCGCCTTCACGCGCCAGCTCAACGGCAATTTCGAGATCGGCGTGATGCGTCCGGACGGCAGCGGTGAGCGGATCCTCTCGAGCCACGCGGAAGTTCAGGAGGGGCCGACCTGGGCGCCCAACGGCCGCGTCATCGTCTTCACGCGGGAAGTCTCCGGTGAGAATGGCGGGCCGCAGCTCTGGTCGATCGACCTTACCGGATACAACGAGCTGCGCATTCCGACGCCGAACTTCGCTTCCGATCCGTCGTGGTCGCCCTTGCTCAACTAGGGCGTCATGGTAGGTTGGCGGTGGGGGGCCTGGTCGCGGTGTGCATCCATTGCGGACAGCTCAACTTGGCTTGGCAACACGAATATTTGTGACGGTGCGCGCGTCTCGAAACCGACGCTTAACCATCGCAGGGCAGTGTGTGGCCAAGCCCGATGCGGGCAAGGAGAGAACCCCAAATGTCGCGAGTAGCACAAACGTTTCGCGCCGGCGGAACCACCGTCGTGCTTGCATTTGCCTTGATATTGGCCGCGTGCGCGCGCAACGGCGCCGAACCTGATGCTGCTGCGATCGCAGGCGCCGGGATGCCGGCGAGCGGTCCGGGCTCGATGCAGGAATTCCTGGTTACGGTCGGCGACCGCGTGTTCTTCGAAACCGACTCCTCGGACCTCACGGCCCAGGCGCGGGCAACGTTGGATCGCCAGGCGCAGTGGCTGCTGCTCTACCCGCAATACACGATCACCATCGAAGGCCATGCCGATGAGCGCGGCACGCGTGAGTACAACATCGCCCTTGGTGGCCGGCGTGCCGCGGCGGTGCAGGCCTATCTTGCCTCGCGCGGCGTACCGCTCAGCCGGATCCAGACCATTTCCTACGGCAAGGAGCGTCCGGTCGCGACCTGCGATGACATCACCTGCTGGTCGCAGAACCGCCGCGCGGTGACGGTGATCAACAACGCGGGTTAACCCGTTGGGGCGGCGTTTCGGCGCCGCCCTTGCCACCTGCCTAAATTTCGCCGAGACCGCTCCCCATGCTTCATGAGGCGGCGCCAGGATGTGGCCCCCGCCGGAGGGGATGCCATGCGCCTGAGATCGTTCAGTATTGCGGCCGCTTTTATCGGCGGACTGATGACTGCGTTGCCGACGCCGGGGCTCGCACAGACGACTGCGGACCTGGCGCTACGCCTCGATCGCCTGGAAGCTGAGCTTCGCGATCTGACCGGCATGGTGGATGATCTGACGCATCAACTGCAGCAAATGCAGCAGTTGATGGCAGTGCTGCGCGCCGACAATGAGGCTCTCTACCAGATGCTGGCGGCTGCGGGGATTGACCCCGGCGCCATGCCAGCCGCTGCAGTGACGCCGACGACAACGCCGGCGCCCACGCCGCCGACGATGACGACAACCCCGGCGGCGTCGAGTGCGCCGCTGGTGATCGGCGGCCCGGCGACGGAAGTGGCCACACCGCTCCCTCAGGCAGCCGGGGCAGCCGCTCGATCTCACCCAGGCACTGCGGCCGGATGGCAATTTCAACATCGATCCGAATGCAGCGCCGAACGCCGCAGCAACACCAGCCGCATCCGGCGCTGCACCGGCGCCTGCCGCGGCGGTGCCCGGCAGCGGCGCCGCACCGGCCGCTGCGCCGGCCACGGCCGCCGCGCTGACGCCGACCGGCAACGCCCAGGCCGACTATGACACCGCCTATCAGTATGTGCTCAACGGCGACTACGCGCAGGCTGAAGCGGCGTTCAGCACGTTCCTTGCGAACTACCCGGGCAATGCGCTCAGCGTCGACGCACAGTTCTGGGTGGCGGAGAGCCTGTTCTCGCGCGGTATGTATCGCGATGCGGCGAACGCCTTCTACAATGCCTATGTGGCCAACCCGAACCACGAGAAGGCCCCGGACATGCTCTTGAAGCTCGGCATTTCGCTGGCGCAATTGGGGCAGGCGCAATCGGCCTGCGATACCTTTGCCCTCGTGCTGACGCGCTATCCGGACGTCTCCAACGCGCTCCGTCAGCGGGTGGCAACCGAACAGGCCAATGCCGGCTGCTGAGCTCGACCCTGTCGGGGAAACCGAACTCGGAGGTCTCTTCGACTACCTCGCCGACAGGCGGGCGATTGGCCTTGCGGTCTCCGGCGGGCCGGACTCACTGGCGCTCATGCTGCTGGTGCAACACTGGCGTCAGCGCTGTGCTGCCGGACCGCAACTTTTCGTGTTCACCGTCGATCATGGGCTTGCGTCCCGAGGCGCCGCGCGGAGGCCACGGCGGTTGCGGCGGTCGCGCGGCAACTCGGTCTGCCGCATCGCATTCTGACATGGGACGGCGTCAAGCCGTCGACGGGCGTGGAGGAGGCGGCGCGGGAGGCGCGCTATCGCCTGCTGCTTGAGGCGGCCCGACGCGGGGCATCGGCGACATTCTGACCGCCCATCATCGTGACGATCAGGTCGAGACGGTCCTGATGCGGCTGGGTCGTGGCTCGGGCCTTACCGGCCTCGCGGCGATGCGGCGCGAACGCCCGATCGCCGGGGTCGTGACGCTGCATCGGCCGCTGCTCGACTTGCCAAAATCGCGGCTGGTCGCGACTGTAAAGGCGGCGGGTCTGACGGCGGCGGTTGATGCGTCGAACAGCAATCCACGCTTCGCAAGAGCGCGCCTCCGTCAGGTCATGCCGGCGCTGGCGGCGGCGGGAGTTCGATGGCGCTGCCGTGGCGCGGTCGGCCCAGCGCCTGGCGCGAGCAGATGATGCGCTGGAGCACTATGCCGACGCGCTGGTCGACAGCGCGGCGACCTTCGATGCGCTGGGCGTGGCGATGGTTGACCGCAAGCTCTTCGCCGCCGCGCCCCTCGAGGTTCGCCTTCGCGTTCTTGCCCGCATTCTCGGCGGCGTCTCGGGAAGCGGTTGGCCGCCGGTGCGAACCGAACGGCTCGAGGCGCTTGACAGGTCCGTCATCGAGGCGAATCGGTTCAAGCGAACGCTTGGCGGAGCGGTTATCGCCTCGCGGGGCGATAAGGCGATCGATCATGCGCGAAAGCGGTCGGGTGCCGCCTGCAGAGCGTTGCCGTCGGGCCGGGCGACGCCGGTATCTGGGATGGCCGCTTTGCCTTCAACATCAAGGAGGCGCCGGCCGGTTTGGTGATCGGTCCGCTGGGGGCAACCGACGTCAAAGCCCTCCGGGGCGGGGGCGAGGCCGGCGGCGGCCTGGATGACGCTCCCGGCTCTCAGGTTGGAGGGGGAGATTGTCGCAGTCCCGCTCGCAGGTGCGCTGCTCGCGCAGGCGCCGCGGGTGCGCGCCGACTTTCGCTCGGTCGTCGAAGAGCGCGTTCGCCGCTGAATACAGCCATATTCGCCGCGCCACTTAACCCTAACCGGTCACCCTTGGCGCATGAAGCGATGGTGAGCGCGCAATGTATTGGCTAACGACAGATTGGTGCCTATGTTAGGGGTCGAAACAGGGCACACTGGCCCGTTCAGGCCGGAAGCCCGCGAGGAAATTTGATGAATCCGAATATCCGGAATTTCGCGCTCTGGGTGGTGATCATCGTTCTGCTGGTGTTGCTGTTCCAGTTGTTCAGCAACCCCGGCCCGAGGACCGCCGGCCAGGATATCGTCTACTCGCAGCTCCTTAGCGACATCGACAACCACCGCATTTCCACCGTCACGCTGACACAGCAAGCGACGGGTGGTTATGCCATCACCGGCACGACGACGCAGAACACGACGTTCCAGACCTTCGCGCCGGAAGACGGCATGTTGATCCAGCGTCTCGAGGCTGCTGACGTCACGTTCACGGTCGAGCCGGCGAGCGATGGTTCGAACTCGATCTTCAACCTCCTGCTCAGCTGGCTGCCCTTCATCCTGATTATCGCGATCTGGATATTCTTCATGCGCCAGATGCAGGGGGCCGGCGGGCGCGCGATGGGCTTCGGCAAGTCGAAGGCCAAGCTCCTCACCGAATCCCAAGGCAGAGTGACGTTCGAGGACGTTGCGGGCGTCGACGAAGCCAAGGAAGATCTCCAGGAGATCGTCGAGTTCCTGCGCGATCCGCAGAAGTTCCAACGCCTTGGCGGCCGCATTCCGCGCGGCGTCCTGCTGGTCGGCCCTCCCGGCACCGGCAAGACGCTTATCGCCCGCGCCGTCGCCGGCGAAGCGAATGTTCCGTTCTTCACCATCTCGGGTTCCGACTTCGTCGAGATGTTCGTCGGCGTCGGCGCCAGCCGCGTCCGCGACATGTTCGAGCAAGCGAAGAAGAATGCGCCCTGCATCATCTTCATCGACGAAATCGATGCGGTCGGTCGTCATCGCGGCGCCGGTCTCGGCGGCGGCAATGACGAGCGCGAGCAGACGCTGAACCAGCTGCTCGTCGAGATGGACGGCTTCGAGGCGAATGAAGGCATCATCATCATCGCCGCGACCAACCGTCCGGACGTGCTCGATCCCGCGCTGCTGCGTCCGGGCCGTTTCGACCGCCAGGTCGTCGTCCCGGCGCCGGATATCGTCGGCCGCGAGAAGATCCTGAAGGTCCACGTCCGCAACATTCCGATGGCGCCGGATGTCGACCTGAAAGTCGTCGCACGCGGGACGCCCGGTTTCTCGGGCGCCGATCTCATGAACCTCGCCAACGAGGCGGCGCTGCTCGCGGCACGTCGCGGCAAGCGTCTCGTCACGATGATGGAGTTCGAGGACGCCAAGGACAAAGTCATGATGGGTGCGGAGCGCCGTACGCTGGTCATGACCGAGGACGAGAAGCGTCTGACCGCCTATCACGAAGCCGGCCATGCCGTCGTCGCGCTCAATGTCCCGGCGACCGACCCGGTGCACAAAGCGACCATCATTCCGCGCGGCCGTGCCCTCGGCATGGTGTTGCAGCTGCCGGAACGCGACAAGCTGTCGATGACCTGCGAGCAGATGACGTCGCGCCTCGCCATCATGATGGGCGGCCGCGTCGCCGAGGAGATGATCGTTCGGTCCGGACAAGGTTACTTCCGGCGCGGCCTCCGACATCGAGCAGGCGACCCGCCTTGCTCGCATGATGGTGACGCGCTGGGGCTTCTCCGATGCGCTCGGCACGGTCGCCTATGGCGAGAACCAGGAAGAGGTGTTCCTCGGCCATTCCGTGTCGCGTCAGCAGAACGTCTCCGAGGAGACGGCACAGAAGATCGACTCCGAAATTCGCCGCTTGGTGGAGAGCGGGCTTTCCGAAGCGCGCCGCATCCTGTCCGATCACGCTCATGATCTTGAGGCTTTGGCGCAGGGCCTCCTTGAGTTCGAGACGCTGAGCGGCGAGGAAATCCGCGATTTGCTGCAGGGCAAGCCGCCGATCCGTGAGCCGGACCAGCCAACCGCTCCGCGGCCGTCGGCGGTGCCCTCCACGAAGGGCCGGTCGACAGGCGAAGAACCGGGGACCGGCGGGCTATCGCCCCAGCCGGAAGGCTAGGCAAAAAGGGCGCCTTCTGGGCGCCCTTTTCATTTGGCGACAGAGGCTTCAGTCGCCGAGCCCGGTGGCCTGCTGAAACAATCGAACACTTTTTTTGAACCAGTTGGCGGCCACAATCGGCTAGTTACTTGGCGCTGGCGTGGGCGCTCGGCGGAAAAGACGAAAGAGCATGGCGAGGAAACTCTTCGGCACTGACGGCATCAGGGGGCTGGCCAATTCGCGACCCAATGACGCCGCATGTGGCCTTGCAGGTCGGCATAGCCGCCGGGATCGTCTTCAAGGGCGGGGATCACTTCGAGCGGCGCCGCGTGGTCATCGGCAAGGATACGCGGCTTGTCCGGCTATATGATCGAGCCGGCTTTGGTCGCCGGCTGCACCGCGGCGGGCATGGACGTGTTCCTGCTCGGCCCGATCCCGACCCCGGGCGTCGCCATGCTGACGCGCTCGCTGCGCGCCGATCTCGGCGTCATGATTTCCGCTTCGCACAATCCGTTCGCCGACAACGGGATCAAGCTGTTCGGCCCGGACGGCTTCAAGCTTTCCGATGAAAAGGAAGCGGCGATCGAGGCGCTGGTCAGCCAGGACCTGACATCGCGTCTGGCGCCGGCGGCCGAGCTCGGGCGTGCTCGCCGTATCGAAGGCGTGCACGACCGCTACATCGAATTCGCCAAGCGGACGCTGCCTCGCAATATCGATCTCACTGGCCTGCGTATTGTCGTCGACTGCGCCAATGGCGCTGCCTACCGGGTCGCGCCAGATGCGCTATGGGAACTCGGCGCCGAGGTGGTGAAGATCGGCTGCGAGCCGAACGGCTTCAACATCAATCTCGAATGCGGCTCGACCGACATCGCCGCATTGCGCCGGCGGGTGCATGAGGTGCGCGCCGATATCGGCATCGCGCTCGATGGCGACGGTGATCGCGTCATCATCGTCGACGAGCGCGGCGAGGAGGTCGATGGCGATCAGCTGATGGCGGTGGTCGCCAACTCCTGGGCCGAGGATGGCCGCCTGACCGGCGGCGGCATCGTCGCGACGGTGATGTCCAATCTCGGCCTCGAACGCTATCTGAAGTCGATCGGCCTCGACCTTGGCGCGCACGAAGGTCGGCGACCGCCATGTCGTGGAATATATGCGCGCCCATGGCTTCAATGTCGGCGGCGAGCAATCGGGCCACATCATCCTTGCCGACTACGCCACCACTGGCGACGGGCTCGTCACGGCGCTGCAGATCCTAGCGGTGGTGCAGGCGCTCGGCCGACCCGGTGAGCGAGGTTTGCAGGCGCTTCGAAGCGGTGCCGCAGGTTTTGCGCAATGTCAGGATCGGCGCTGCGTCGCTGGAGAACTCGATCGTCAAGTCGGCGATCGCGGATGGCGAAGGACGCCTCGCCGGCACGGGGCGGCTGTTGATCCGGCCGTCGGGCACGGAGCCGGTGATCCGGGTGATGGCCGAGGGAGACGATCCGGCGCTCGTCGAGTCCGTGGTCGGCGACATCGTGAGTGCGCTGTCGGGAGCCGCCGCCTGATGGCGGTCGCCGAAAAGGTCGACCTCAAGCGCGAGCTCAAGGCGTTCTATGCGCCGTCGGCGAAGAAGATCAGCGTCGTCGACATACCCGCGATCAAGTTCCTCATGGTGGACGGCACGGGTGATCCGAACACTGCCAAGAGCTACGCCGATGCCGTCGGCGCGCTCTACGCCGTCGCCTATACGCTGAAATTCGCTCGGAAGGCCGCCGGCCAATCGCCGGACTTTGCCGTCATGCCGCTAGAGGGCCTGTGGTGGTCGGACGATATGGACGACTTCCGCAATGCCAGGAAGGACCGCTGGAAATGGACGGCTTTGATTGCCGTTCCGGATTTCATCTCCGCGGGTGATGTCGCCGCAGCCAAGGAGCAGGCCGCGGCAAAAAAGGACGTGCCGTCGCTCGACCTTCTGCGTCTCGAATTCATTCCGCGAAGGGAAGGCGGCGCAGATCATGTATTTCGGCCCCTATGCCGAGGAAGGGCCAACGATCGCCGCGCTGCATCAGTTCATTGCGGACGAGGGTGGCCGTCTTCACGGCAAGCACCACGAGATCTACCTGTCCGATCCGCGCCGCGCCGATCCGGCGAAGCTGAAGACTATTATCCGTCAGCCTTTCCTCTGAACTTATCGTCTCGATGGACGGTCGGCACGGCCGCGAAGCCACGCACCGCGATTGGCCAGCAAACTCCGTACGATCGGCAAGGGCGGCCAGATCAGTAAGGATTCGGTAATAAGTTGATCAAGTATCGAGCGTCCGTCGCAAATAACGGCGCCGTGATCGCTGCGATCGTCGCTCGCGCCAAGAATATCTTGGTTAAGGAGTGTGCTTAACGCCGCCTTAAGGTTTCAGGTGAACAATCCGTTTCTAAGAAGGCCGTAGGCGCACGTCTCTACGCGCCTTGTCGAGTGACGAAAGGAAACGGAATGGGCCGCTTCGGTAAGACAGTCTTGCTCGGGGGCATGGTGCTGATCCTGCCGGTCAGCGCCATGGCGGCTGACCTCCCCGAACCGCCAACCTACTACTATCCAACGCCGACACCTCCGCCGCCTCAATCGGAGTGGTATCTGCGTCTTGATCTTGGCTTCAAGGATTACCGCCAGCCAACGGTCACGTTCGAATCGACAAATCTCGGCTATCTGGTCCCGGGCACCGGCGAATTCTTCAACGAAGAGATTACCAGCACCGGCGTCGTCGGTATCGGCTTCGGCTGGGATCCGCAGGGCTTCTTCCGCGCAGACATCACGCTTGATTACGAGTGGCCCGGGCACTTCCGCGGCAATCTCGAATGCGTGTCCGCCTGCGCTTACACACCATCCTACTCGACCGAGACCGCCGACATCTCTGCCTGGACGCTCTTGGTCAACGGCTACATCGACTTCGATACGGGCGGTCGCCTGACGCCTTACATCGGCGGCGGTGTCGGCGTGTCCCGGCTGACGACTTCGAATGTCGCGTTCGTCAATCCGGACTTCACGACCGGTACCTGGACCGGCATGACGACGTGGAACTTCGCCTGGGCACTGATGGCCGGTGCGACGGTCGACGTCACCGACAACATCCTGATCGATCTCAACTACCGCTACGTCCATCTCGGCAATGCAATGGCCTGGACGACGCTCGATGGCGGTACGCCGATCAACTACAACAACATCACGGCACATGAGTTCCGCGCCGGCCTGCGGTTCCAGATGCCCTAGCCGACAAGGCTCGATGGAGCGGCGGGCTCGATGTGGCCCGCCGCTCTTTTCACACCGATACAACGGCTCCGCCTCAGGCGGGGTGGTAGTGAAGGAACGAGACATTGACGCGCTACACCGAAGACTGGCAACCGACCCGCCGTACCGACCGCCTCGTCATTGAAGCCGAACTCGCGCAGCAGCCATGGTTTCGCCGCCCGGTGTTCATCATGGCGATCGCAGGCGCACTGGTCGCCATCGCCGCTGCGGTGATGATTTCCGGCTCCGGTGCCGGGATCGACCCGACCACGACCGGAGCCGTCGACCAAGCCGATCCCGCGCTCGATGGCCTCAACCAGTTCGACGGGATGTAGATACTAGCGAGGTGGGGCGCCGGCTGGCGGTATCCCACCAAGGCGGCCTCTGCCCAACGCAGCCAAGGCGTCCGCGCCTCCTGACACGGCACTGGCATCGACGCCGACAATCAACGCGGCGGCACATTGCTCGCTGCCTTGACCCACCGATGCAATCGAACGTTGACCGGGAGTGCTACGCGATGCCGTCATTGCGTTGAAGGCGTCCGCTTGCCGTCCCGGCTGTTCGTGACCTGCGCCGTTGACTGGCCCAGCGACATGTGCCGATAGATTTTCAGCTGCGAGTGCCGCCAGGCTAGCGGAACATCCCGTCGAAATGGATGTTGAGGCCGCCGCGGAAATCCACGTCGAACAGCGGCGATCCGAGTTCGCCGATGCCGAGGATTTCCATGAAGCCGGAAGCGCGCGGCGTCAGCGCTATTTCGACGCCGCCGCCGACTGAATAAAGGCCGCCGCCGATCAGGCCGAAATGCGTGCCCGTCATGTAGCCGATGCCGGCCTTGCCATAGACGAGGATGCTCGGCGTGACGAGGTAGCCGACGCGGGCGCTGAGGTCGGTCTCGAGTTCAAGGCAGCTGCTGGGGTCGACGCAGATGGCCGCCGCGACATGGGCGTTTGCGCCGACGAGAATCGAATCACCGATCACGAAGTTGTAGCCGGCCTGGGCCCCGAGTTCGTGGAACGAGCTTGCTGTGATCCCGGCATAGGGGCCTGCCCAGTCGAAGCTAGGGGCCATGGACTCGCCCTGATCCGGACCGCCGGTGAAGAAGCTGACATGCGCCGTCACCATATGCGTGCTGAAACGGATCGTGTGGTCGGTGTTGCCTGGGACGGCCGTCGAAACCACGGAGAACGGCGCGAAAACCATGTATTCATAACCAACGCCAACCGCGACGCGCGGGGTGATCGCCCAATCGGCGCTGGCGCCGAAGGCAAGACCCGGCACTGGGCCGCGAGCGTGGGTGGTCACCGGGGTAGCGAGGTCCTTCGCGTAGGTGACGAAATGGGCGACGGCCAGACCGGCGTTGACGGAGAACATCACCGGTCCGGCGGTGAAGCCGACATTTGCCGTGAGCGTGCCGAACCAGTGTCCCTTGAGGTCGAACTGATCGCTCCCCGGAAAGTAGGGGCTGGTGTAGTGGAAGTTGCTGATTCCACCGATCGCCGTGAGGAAGGTGGTGTCGAAGCCGTAGACATACCGGCCGTTCTGCCAGTTCCAGCCAATGCCGATGCCGAACGGGATGCCGTCAACGGGCACCGAGAATTCCTGGCCCGGGGCGGTGTTGAACCAGCCGTCCGTGTTGAAGTGGTAGGTGCCGGTTCCCCAGCCATATCCGCCGATTACGTCAACATGCGGCCCGGCCCAGTCCACTTGATCGTCGGCGGATGCAGGCGCAGCCAAGAGGGCGAGGCCAAGGCCCGCCACGGCCGCGATTCCGCCCGAGAATTGCCGGTAAACCCGCATTTGCCCAACCCGCCCGTTCAAAGCCCAAACTCAAAATACATGCGTTCGCGGGGTGCGGCAATTGCTACATCCCGTTCAACCACAGTGCCTCTCGGGTGACCGCGGGCGCCAGAACTGCGGCAAGCGGTCCTCTCGTCCAATGATTCATCTTGCGGTTCGCTCGTCTTTTCCGTAGAGGCGTCGGCGGGACACCCCTCCCCACTGAGGGGCGGCTATCTGTGAGGGTAGAAGCCATGACCGAGAATACCAGGCCGACAAGACGGCCTGCCGTACCCAATTTCTCCTCAGGCCCTTGCACCAAGCATCCCGGCTGGTCGCTGGAGGGGCTCAGCAACGCCGTTATCGGTCGTTCGCATCGCTCCGCCCTCGGCAAGGCGCGGCTGAAGCAGGCCATTGATCTCACCCGCGAAGTGCTTCGCGTCCCTGACGATTTCTTGATCGGTATCGTCCCGGCGTCGGACACTGGTGCCGTCGAAATGGCGATGTGGTCGCTGCTCGGACCGCGCGGGCTCGATGTCCTCTATTGGGAATCCTTCTCGCGAGGGCTGGGCGGTCGACGCGCAGACGCAGCTGAAGCTCGCCGAGACGCGCATCATCAGCGCCGATTACGGCAAGCTGCCTGATCTTTCCACCGTCGACTTCACCCAAGACGTGATCTTCCCGTGGAACGGGACGACCTCCGGCGTGCGGGTGCCGAATGGCGATTGGATCCCGGTCGACCGCGAAGGCCTTACGATCTGCGACGCGACTTCGGCGGCGTTCGCGCAGGATCTGCCTTTCGACAAGCTCGATGCCACCACCTTCTCCTGGCAGAAGGTGATGGGCAGCGAAGCTGCGCACGGCATTCTCATCCTGAGCCCGCGTGCGGTGGAACGGCTCAAGACGCATCAGCCGAGCTGGCCGGTGCCGAAGATCTTCCGCCTGTTCGAAGACGGCAAGCTGATCAAGGGCATCTTCGAGGGCGCTACGATCAACACGCCGTCGATGCTGGCGGTCGAGGATTATATCGACGCGCTCAACTGGGCGAAGTCGGTCGGCGGCCTTGACGGAATGTTCGCCCGCGCCGATGCCAACACCAAGATCATTACCGATTGGGTGGAGCGCACCCCGTGGGTGGATTTCCTCGCGGTCGACCCGGCAACGCGGTCCAACACGTCGATCTGCCTGTCGATCGTCGATCCCGATGTTGTTGCGGCCGGCGCCGTCGCCAACGTCGCCAACGGCATCGTCAAGCAGTTGGAAGGCGAGGGCATCGCGTATGATTTCGGTGCCTATCGCGACGCGCCTCCAGGCCTGCGCATCTGGGCCGGCGGCACTGTCGAAGGTTCCGATCTCGAAGTGCTGACCGATTGGCTCGACTGGGCCTTCGCCAGCCAGAAGGCGGCCCTCAGCTCGGCCGCGTAACTATGGCGTCCCGGGCCGAGCGTCGGCCCGGAGCGTCACCCCAACACAATCCAATTCACGGCGTTGCGGCGCTCCGTATTGCTTCGACCGTACCGTCGACCGGGAGAGTCAACCATGGCCCCACGTGTTCTCATTTCCGACGCCCTGTCCGAGACGGCCGTCGAGATCTTCGCCAGGCGCGGCGTCGCCGTCGACTACCAGCCGGATCTCGGCAAGGACAAAGACGCTCTGCTCGCGATCATCGGCGAGTATGACGGCCTCGCCATCAGGTCCGCGACGAAGGTCACGGAGAAGGTGATCGCGGCTGCGGACAAGCTCCGCGTCATCGGCCGCGCCGGCATCGGCGTCGACAATGTCGACGTGCCGAAGGCAACGGCGCGCGGCATTATCGTGATGAACACGCCGTTCGGGAACTCGATCACCACGGCCGAGCACGCGATCGCCATGATGTTCGCGGTGGCGCGTCAGATTCCGGTGGCCGATGCGTCGACGCAGGCCGGCAAGTGGGAGAAGAACCGCTTTCTCGGCACCGAGATGACCGGCAAGACGATCGGCATCATCGGCTGCGGCAATATCGGTTCGGTGGTCGCCGACCGCGCGATAGGTCTGAAGATGCGTGCGATCGCCTATGATCCGTTCCTGTCGAATGAACGGGCGATCGAGATCGGCGTCGAGAAGGTCGACCTCGAGGAGCTGCTGCGGCGCGCAGACGTCATCACGCTGCACACGCCGCTGACCGACAAGACGCGCGGCATCATCGACGCGCGCGCGCTCGAGCAGATGAAACGCGAGGCGATCCTGATCAACTGCGCACGCGGTGGTCTTGTCGTCGAGGAAGACCTTGCCGCGGCGCTCAAGTCCGGCGAGATCGCCGGCGCCGGCATCGACGTCTTCTCGACCGAGCCGGCAACGGACAGCGTTCTTTTCGGTGCGCCGAATGTCGTTTGCACGCCGCATCTGGGCGCTTCGACCAGCGAAGCACAGGAGAACGTCGCGCTGCAGGTCGCCGAGCAGATGGCCGACTATCTCATCGACGGCGCCGTCAGCAACGCGCTCAACATGCCGTCGATCACCGCGGAGGAAGCGCCGCGGCTGACACCGTTCGTGACGCTCGCCGATCAGCTCGGCTCGTTCGCGGGCCAGCTGACCGAGACCGGCGTTCGCGGTCATCCGCATCGAATATGAGGGCACCGCCGCCGAAATGAACACGCGGGCGCTGACGGCGGCCGTGCTTACCGGCTTCCTCAAGCCTTTGCTGCAATCGGTGAACATGGTCTCCGCTCCGGCCGTTGCGCGTGAGCGCGGCATCCAGGTGGAGGAGGTGCGGCGCGAGCAGCAGGGTGCCTATGAGGGCTATATCCGCGTGACGGTCGCGACCGACCGGCGCGAGCGCGACGTCGCCGGCACGGTGTTCAGCGGCGGGCGCCCGCGCATCATCCAGGTGAAGGGCATCAGCATGGAGGCGGAGCTTCTGCCGAGCATGCTCTATGTCACCAACAAGGACCGGCCCGGCTTCATCGGACGCCTCGGTTCGGCGCTCGGAGCGGAGGGGGTCAATATCGCCACCTTCAATCTCGGCCGCAGCGCTGCCGGCGAAGACGCGATCGCCCTCATCGGCGTTGACCAGGAACTCACCGATGCCGTCGTCGACAAGGTTTCGGCCGTTGACGGCGTGATTCAGGCAAAGCGTTTACGCTTCTGACGCGCTTTCCGCCGTCTTTGCACCTTGGTTCGGGCCATCCTCGGTCACAATCGGCCGCTATGGGCTGACCTGCCAAGGGGGCATTTCGCGGAGGAAAGCATCATGAAGCGTTTGGCACTGATAGCCGTCGCAAGCTTCGGGGCATTCACTGCCCCCGCTTGGGCCGACGAGCTCACCATCGACGCTCCAATCAAATCGGTCGTGGTCTACCCGCAGGGAGCGGCGGTCACGCGTGAAGGTCCGGCAACGTTGCCGGCGGGGAACACGACACTGATCATCGACCACATTCCGGTCGGGATCGACACCAGCAGCGTGCGCGTCGAGGGCATCGCCGGCGGCGATGCGCAGATCCAGTCGGTGACTGTGCGAACCGGCAAGACCGAAAGCGACAACCCAGAACGCGACCGGCTCGTCGCGGAGATCGACGATCTGCGCGATCAGCTTCTGATGCTGCAGGACCAGCAGACCGCGCTTGAAGCGGAACGCGAATTCATCGGCAATCTCATCGACGAAGGTCCGGGTGGTTTCGCCGATTTCCTCGGCGGGCAGGGCGCCGGCATCGACCAGTGGCAGACGGCGTGGACGGCGATCGGCGAGGGCCTCGCCGCGGTCCAGTCGCAGCTGCGTCAGCTGCAATTCCAGCAACGGGACATTCAGGAGCAGATCGACGATCTCACCAACCAGATCGCCAATCTGCCGAGCGAGCCGCGGCACTATGAAATCGTCATCGAGGTTGCGGCCAACGCGACCACCGATGTTACGATGGCCGTCAATTACCGCGTCAGCGATGCGCGCTGGACGCCTGCCTATGACGCCATGCTGACCACCGGCGACGCGGGCGGGGAACCGGCCATCACGCTGGTGCGGCGCGCCGACATCACCCAGAACACCGGCGAGGACTGGACGGACGTCGCGATAACGCTGTCGACGACGCGTCCCACAGGCGGCACGGCTGCGCCGGTCGTTAGCGAGGCGATCATCGGCGCCTATAACTATGACACGGCGCGCGTCGGTGCGGCGGCGCCTGCGGACGAGGCCGTCGCGGCGGGCCTGGTGGCTCCGGCCCCGATCGCTCAGACCGAGGCCGTCGCCGATTTTGGTGATTTCCGCGCCAACTACATCATCCCGGTGCCGGTCAGTGTGGAAAGCGGCGGCGGGGCGCGATCGGTCCAGATCGCAACAGAGGAAGCGCCGGCGCATCTTTATGTCGACGTGGCGCCGCGCTTCTCGGAGCAGGCTTTCTTGACCGCCGCCTTCACGCTCGATTCGGAAGCGCCGATCCTCGCGGGCCGGGTCAACCTCTTCCGCGACGATGCCTATGTCGGGACCGGCAACCTTGCCTTCAGCAACCCAGACGAGGAGATATCGCTCGGCTTTGGGGCCGACGATCAGGTGCATGTCACCTGGACGCTGGCGGACCGCTCGACCGGCGAGCGTGGGCTTCTGACCCGCGTCACGTTCGACGAGCGCGAATATCACGCCATCATCGACAACGGCCATTCGCGCGCGATCGAGATCACCGTGACCGACCGCATCCCAGTCTCCGATGACGAACGCATCGAGGTCGATCAGCTGTCGCGGACGACCGAGCCGACCGAGGTGGACGTCAACGGTCAACGCGGTGTTCTTGCGTGGACCTACGAATATGAGCCGGGCGAATCGCGGACGATCGTCAACGCCTATTCGGTGACCTGGCCGACCAGTCTCAACGTCTACGGCCTGTAGCAAAATGCGCTTGCGGGGCGGGTTTATCCCGCCCCGCAGCAAACGGGCCAAGGCCATTGGTCGGGTTACGCTTTGCGACGGGCGGCGTCGTTAGTGTATGACGGGCCGCAAACATCACCCGCCCGGCCTCGCCGCCTGCAGAAAACGGATCGTTGTCCATGTCGAATGTCGTCGTCGTCGGATCGCAATGGGGCGACGAGGGCAAAGGCAAGATCGTCGACTGGCTGTCCGAAAGGGCCGAAGTCGTCGTCCGCTTCCAGGGCGGGCACAATGCCGGGCACACGCTGGTGATCGATGGCACGAGCTTCAAGCTGAGCCTTCTGCCATCCGGCGTCGTCCGTGGAAAACTCTCCGTCATCGGCAATGGCGTTGTCATCGATCCGCATGCGCTGATCGCGGAGATCGACCGGCTCGCCCAGCAGGGGGTGGTCGTTACCCCCGAAACGCTCCGGATCGCCGACAATGCGCCGTTGATCCTGTCGTTGCACCGCGATCTCGATGCCATGCGCGAGAATGCAGCCGCTAGGTCGGGCACGGCGATCGGGACGACGCAGCGCGGCATCGGACCGGCCTATGAGGACAAGGTTGGCCGTCGGGCAATCCGCGTCATGGACCTCGCCAATCCGGATCAACTGCCGGCGAAGATTGATCGCCTGCTGACACATCACAATGCGTTGAGGGCGGGCCTTGGCCAGCCCTTGATCGCGCCCAACAGCATTCTCGACGAACTAAATGCGGTTGGCCCCCGCGTCGTGCCCTTCATCGAGCCTGTGTGGCGGCTGATGGAGACGCAACGCCGGGCCGGCAAGCGCATCCTCTTTGAGGGCGCGCAGGGCGGACTGCTCGATATCGACCATGGCACCTACCCCTTCGTGACGTCGTCCAACACGGTGGCGGGCGCCGCTGCCGGCGGCGTCGGGATCGGCCCGTCCTCGCTCGGCTACGTCCTGGGGATCGCCAAGGCCTACACCACGCGGGTTGGCGAGGGACCGTTCCCGACGGAGCAGCAGAACGAGATCGGCGACCTCCTCGGCACGCGCGGGGCGGAGTTCGGCACGGTCACCGGGCGCAAGCGCCGCTGCGGCTGGTTCGACGCGGTCCTCGTCAGGCAGATGGTACAGATCATGGGCATTGACGGTATTGCCCTAACCAAGCTCGATGTTCTTGATGGTCTGGACGAAATTCAGATTTGCGTTGCATATCGACTCGATGATCGGCAATTGAATTACTTTCCGAGCGATCCGGCTGCCCAGGCGCGGCTGGTCCCGGTATATGAGACGATGGAGGGCTGGCGGAGCACGACGAGGGGGGCGCGGCGCTGGGCCGATTTGCCGGCTCAGGCAGTAAAATACGTCCGACATGTGGAAGAGCTGATCGGTGCCCCTGTCGCCTTGTTGTCAACAAGCCCTGAGCGGGACGATACGGTTTTGGTCCAGGATCCGTTCGAGGATCGTTGAGTAGCTGCCTTCCGGCAGCGGAGTGGGGTGGTTGGAATGGCGGAATACTACGCTCTGTTGGCGAGAGCGGTAGGCGCTCTTCAGCGCAACGACGAGGCATCCCGCCGCGAGATCTACGTCAAGGCACGTAGCGCTCTGATCCGGCAGTTGAAGGCGATCACGCCACCGCTGCCGCCGTCCGAAATCTCAAAGCAGAGATTGGCGCTGGAGGAAGCGATCCGGCGCGTCGAGCGCGAAGCAAAGGATGCTGAGGCTGCAGGGCAGCTGTCGGACGAGGAGATCACCCGACGAGCGGAACAGGCGCTTGCCGAGGCTTTGGCTCCGGACGCTCCGCTGGATGAGGCGGAAGAAGAGGAGGCCGCCGCGCCGCCGCGCTTCGAACCGCCGCGACGCGCCGCCGGCGCCTTCCGCGCCGCCCCGTCGGAGGTGATGGAGCCCGAACCGGTCGATGTCACCGACGAAGCAACAGACACGCCCTTTGTCGAGGTCGTCCGCCCGCGTTCGGCGGAACGTTCCGGCCAGGCCGCGCCGAGATGGGAGCGCGCGACGACGGTCACCGACGTCGAGGAACCGCCGCCACCACCGCCACCGCCACCGCCACCACCGCCTCTGTCCTCGCGGTCGGTTCGACGGCCCGATCCGCGTCGCGGCGGGCGCGGATGGGAGAAGGCGTCGCGGCGCTCATCGAAGCGGAGGATGCCTGTGGGCGCGCGTTTGACGATCTTCACGCTGATTTTGGTGCTGATCGCAGCGGCTGGTTATTTCGGCTACCAGTATCGCGACGATGTCTCGGACTTTGTTACTTCGCTCGTCGGCGAGGGTACGACCGCCGTGGCGGATGCCAACGACGAAGCCGCGGCGACCGACGAGGCCGCTGCATCGCCGGCGGCGACCGAAGATGCAACGGCTACGGACGCGGCGGCAGCGGATGAGGAGCCGGTCGTTCTTGGGCCGGCAATTGCCTATTACTATGAGGAACCGACGGCGGAATCGCCCGAGGCGCCGAAGCATGTCGCCACGATCAACTGGGGCCTTGCGACGGATGCTGATACCGGCCTGCAGGTCATCACCGCGAACATCGCGGTGCCGGACCAGGGCCTCCAGATCGCGATGCGGATTACGAAGTCGTCGGATCCCGAGTTCAGCCACGAAATCAGCGTGCTCGTCACGCAGGATTCGGCTCATGCCGGCGACCCGTTGGCTGGCGTCGACAACATCGCGGTGAAGACCTCCGAAGAAGCCATCGGCGCGGCACTGCAGGGACAGCAGTTCAACGATCCGGACTTCTTCCTGCTCGAGCTCCCGATCTCGGATCAAATCCTCACGGCCAATCGGTTGGGCTTGTCGCCATGGTTCGATCTCAACCTTGAGTTCGAGTTGGGCAAGCGGGCGATCGTCTCCTTCTCGAAGGGCGAAGAGGGGACACCGATCTTCGAGCAAGCGCTGGCGGCCTGGGCAGCAAACTAGCCGCTAGACGGCGCGCCGCATCACGGTGCGCCGGCTGCCGGCAGCGCCAATCGGTTCGAATCCAGCTGCCGCGAAGGTGGGAACCAGGCCCATAAAGCGGTAGCTCGTTGCGTCCTGCGCAACGGGATATGCCTCGACGACAGTGGCGCCGTTCGCCTGTGCATGGGCGACGGCAGCATTGATCAGCTGTCGCGTGAGACCGCGGCCACGCCAGCGTCTGACGATGAAGAAGCAAGCGATCGACCAGACCTTTGTTGGCTCTTCGGCGAAGTCCTTGGGGCCGCCCAGGTATCGATAGGTCGCTCGCGGAGCGATCGAACACCAGGCGATCGGTTCGTCGTCGGCATAGCCGAGGATGCCGACCGACATGTCGGCATCGATCCGGCGCTGCATCGCCGCGTGGCGGAGTTCGCTGGTCTTGGCGCGACCCGAAATTGCCTTCTCGCCGGCTGCGGCCGAGAAGGCCTTGCGTTCGTCCGGCGTGCCTCGCCAAGCCATGCACCAGCAGTTCTTCGGTGAGCCGGGCGATTGGAAAAGGCGTTCGAAGTCAGGCCAGGTGGTACGTGTCACCGGGCGGAAATCGAGCGGCGTTTGCGGATTTGCGTTGCGTTTGTGACCGGGCATCCCCGTCCTCGGATAGGGGTTTGGGTCAACGAAAAGGGGCGCCGAAGCGCCCCTTGCAGAATGCAGCCGATTTAAGCCGGCAACTGTTCGCGGGCCGGGCGCTCCAGTTCCAGGGCCCCCTTCTTCACCGCTTCCTGCACCTTCTCGAAGGCGCGGACTTCGATCTGGCGGACGCGCTCGCGGCTGACGCCGAACTCGCCGGAAAGCTCTTCCAGCGTGATCGGATCTTCGGCGAGGCGGCGTGCCTCGAAGATGCGGCGTTCGCGGTCGTTCAGAACCTCCATCGCCTCGACCAGGAGATGATGGCGGTTGCTGGCCTCCTCCTGCTCGGCAAGGAGTTCTTCCTGGCTCTCCGAATTCGTCGGCGAGCCAGTCCTGCCACTCGCCGCCTTCCGACTCGGCGCGGATCGGTGCGTTCAGCGAAGTATCACCGCCGAGGCGGCGGTTCATCGAAACGACCTCTTCCTCGCTGACGCCGAGGCGGGTGGCGATCTCCGTCACCTGTTCCGGCTTCAGGTCGCCTTCGTCGAGGGCCTGGATCTGTCCCTTGACCTTGCGGAGATTGAAGAACAGCCGCTTCTGATTGGCGGTCGTTCCCATCTTCACCAGGCTCCAGGAGCGTAGGATGTATTCCTGGATCGCGGCCTTGATCCACCACATGGCGTAGGTCGCGAGGCGGAAGCCGCGCTCGGGCTCGAAGCGCTTGACGGCCTGCATCAGGCCGACATTGCCCTCCGAAATGACTTCGCCGATCGGCAGACCATAGCCGCGGTAGCCCATGGCGATCTTCGCCACGAGGCGCAAATGGCTGGTCACCAGCCTGTGCGCGGCGTCGCGATCCTCGTGCTCCTTGTACCGCTTGGCGAGCATGTACTCTTCCTGCGGCTGAAGCATGGGAAAGCGCCGGATCTCTTCGAGATACCGGGTCAGGCCGGTTTCGCCGGCTGCGATCGCGGGGAGTGTTGCTGCTTGGGCCATATCGGCACCTCTTTTGTCCTGACGCGATAACGCGCGGTCAGGCGCTAAAGTTCATGGTTGAAGGAGATTCTCGCACAATTCTGGCAGGAGCGCGGCCAGAATCCGTGGCAGCGTTTTTCAATTCTTCGCTGAAGGCGGTAAAAATCACATGCCGCTCCCCAGCTTTCGGCAATCATTGATCACGTCGCTATGTGGTGGTCCGCTCCATTTTGCACAAGAGTGCGGTCGCTTCGGTCCCTTCGCTCGTCCTCCAGGTGACCCTTTGTTGAGGCCGCGGTCCCTCAAAGCGACCGGGCGGGGCGCCTGTCGACGTCGATCAAATCGACGTGTGGAGGGCTACTGATATTGCAGGCCCGTCACCTGAAGAATGTCGTTCGCGCCGAACCCGGTCGCGCTTACCTGCAGGGTGGAGGGATTGAGGACAATCGAGGTCGCGGGCGGGCTGCCAGTATAAAGTGTGATGGTATCGCCCTGAACGACCGCCGACCACTGAACAACCTGGTTAGTTGCTGGGTGGGGACCTGACCAAGTCGTTGCGTTGATCTTCGTATAGGTCCCCACAAGATAGCCGTACGCACCTTCGGTCATCGTGAAGCTGCTCAGCGTCGAGGCATTGTTCACCTGGACGGTGGTTTGAACGGCGGCCGGTGTGGGCGTTGCCGGCGCGAAGACATTGATGGGCGCGCAGCCGGCGGCGACAACGGCCACAGACACGACAACCAAGGCTACTGCTGAACGGTTCATGTTCGCTCCAATCAGGTTGTTGGCTCAGCCCAAAGACGCCAAGCCCCGGCTTGCGTGCCAGGTGCTTCAGCTATCCAAGACCGCTGAAGGCGCAATTTTGCGTCGTGCCGTCTGCCTTGGTCCAAAGAACGGCGTGATAGTCGCCGGAGAATCGCACCGATTGGCCGCCGCCTGCATAGTAAATCGGGCCGCCGGCCATCGGTGTTTGCGTGTTGGCGATATAGACGCTGATGTTCACGCCGTCGTGCCCCTCGATGGTCATCGCACCGCCGGGGCAAGCAAAGCTGGCCAGGGTTGTGAAACCGGTTGGCTGCGGGCCGGAAAGACTTGCCGGCACGCAGCCGGCCGCCGCGATGGCGACCAAGCCAACAATCGAAGCTGGGAGAAGTCGGTTCATGAAATGCCTCATCCCTGTTGAGGGCGGTCGCCGGGCCGCCGCGGCTCCCCGCGCCGTGATCTAGGCGCGGTAGCAGGTTTCCTGTTCACCCAGGCCGGCCCAGACGACGCTGCTGAAATCCGAAGAGAAGGTGAGCGATTCTTCCTCGCCATAGAAGGCGTAGGGCCCGCCGCTGTAGGTGTTGGCCGTGCCGCCGCTATAGGCGGTGGCGGTGCCGTTCCCCACAACGACCGTCATGGTTCCGTAGCTGCAGGCGTAGTTGTAGCTGGCTCCGGCCGGAGGCGCGCTGGTGGTGGTCACGGTGGGGACGCAGCCTGCGGCCGCAAGGCAGCCGGCCACGATCATCGATGTCAGTGCAAGGTTATTCATGGGTCGCCTCCTCAACATTGCGTTGGCGAAGCCCGCACCTTGAGGCGCCGACCAGCCCGTGCTTACGGCTGCGGAATGCTAGCAGCCGAGGTGCGCGGCGGGAACCGCGCCGCCCGCCCAAATATCCGGCACTGTGGACGGCGCTCCTCAGATCGCCTCAAGGGCGGCGACAAGCGCCGCCATATCGGCGGGGAGATCGGCTTCGAACCGCAACGCCTTGCCGGTGCGGGGATGCTCGAAGCCTAGCACGGCGGCGTGCAGGGCCTGCCGCGGAAAGGCGCGGACCAAGCCCTGCGCCGGCTCGGGCAGCTTCGCCGCCTTGGTGGCCATGCCGGCGCCATAGCTATGATCGCCGATGACCGGATGACCGATCGAGGCGAGATGGACACGAATCTGATGTGTCCGTCCGGTCTCGAGCCGGAGGGCGAGGAGGGAGGCGACCGGCTTGTCGCGCGGGCCGAAGGTCTCAAGGACACGAAAATGGGTCACCGCGCTTCGGCCGCGGCCGGGTGTTATGGCCATCTTCTGCCGATTGGCCGGGGAACGTCCGATGTCGCCTTCGATCTCGCCCTTGCTGCGGTTCGGAATGCCCCAGACGAGGGCGCGATATTCGCGCTCGAGGACGCCGTCGCGGCCATGGGCGGCGAACTGTTCGGCGAGCCCGGCATGGGCGCGGTCGTTCTTGGCGACGACGAGAAGGCCGGTGGTGTCCTTGTCGAGGCGATGGACGATGCCGGGTCGCTTGACGCCGCCAATGCCTGAAAGGCTATCGCTGCAATGGGCGATGAGGGCGTTGACGAGCGTACCGCCGGCGTGTCCCGGGGCCGGGTGGACGACGAGGCCGGCCGGCTTGTCGATGACGATGAGGTCGTCATCCTCATAGACGACGGAGAGCGGAATATCCTCGCCCTGAGGTTCGGCCGGTTCCGGTGGCGGCAGCGTCACCTTCACGCGGTCCCCGGCGTTGACCGGGTGTTTGGGCTCTACTACCGTCGCGCCGCCGATCGCGACATGTCCCTCAAGGATCAGGGCCTTAGCGCGGCTGCGGCTGAGTTCGGTCACGGCGCCGGCAAGAAACGCATCCACACGCATGCCGGCGTTTTCCGGCGACACGGCCACTTCCTCGATCTCAGGGCGATACTCGGAGTTCGCAGTCATGGCTTCCAATTCCGGCGTCGAAGCGGAGCAGCCCCTCGATCCTAGGCTCATCCGCCTTCAGAAGCGTCTCCGCCTGATGATGATGATCGGGCTGGGGACGCTCGGCGTCGGCGTCGTCGCGGTGCTGATTGCCATCATCTACCGCTTTGCCCTCTCCGATTCGAGCAAAGAACAGATCGACAATGCAAATGCGCTGCTGGCGCCGCCGGTGACCGTCACGGGCGAGATCACCGCCGAGGCCGTCGGCCTGACGCCGGGCGCCGAACTCGTGCAGCAGACCCTCGACGGCAACCAGCTTGCGCTGACCTTCCGTGACGGCACGGATCTCGTCACCGTCATCGTCGATACGACGACGGGAGAAGTGACCAGCCGCTTCCGCATGACCGAGTGATCTGGTCCGCTCCTTCGCCTTGTCAAGGCGGGGGCGCGAGGCTATATCCAGCCATTGCGCCCAATCGCGCCCGCTCCCTTCGTCTAGCGGTCAGGACGCTGCCCTCTCACGGCAGAAACACCGGTTCGATTCCGGTAGGGAGTGCCAAATTCAGGCGGGAGCGAGAAGGATAGGATTCTCGCGGAGGTCCTATGCCCCGATTTGCCCCCGCACTCCTACTCGCCCTCGCTTTGGCACTTTCGATTCCGCTCTCGGCTCGCGCGGGCGACCTGATCGAGCCGCACATGCGGATCACGCCGGGCGGACCAGGCGCACCGCAAGTGGCGCTGACGCTTGATGCCTGTTCCGGCGGCGTCGACATGCGCATCATCAGCGCGCTGATCGACAACCACATCAAAGCGACATTGTTCATCACGGGGCGCTGGCTGGAGGCGAACCCCGAAGCAGCGGCACTGCTGCGCGCCCATGCGGACCTGTTCGAGTTCGAGGATCACGGAGCGCAGCATGTACCGGCGGTGATCGGCACGGAAAGGCCGTATAGTCTTGCCCCAGCCGGCACGCCCGAGGCTGTGATTGCGGAAGTTGTGGGCGGCGCGCGGGCCGTCCAAGCCGCGTTCGGCAGGGCAACCCGTTTCTACCGCGACGCGACCGCCCTCTATACCGCGGACGCCATCGCGCTGATCCAGGCTCAGGGCTTTATCATCGGTGGTTTCTCGCTCAATGGCGACTGGGGCGCCACGGCGACGGCGGAACAGGCTGAGCATAATTTGTCGACGGCGACGGACGGCGAAGTGATCATCGCCCACATGAACCAGCCCACCCGCGCCTCGGGCCCGGGCATCGTGGCCGGCGTTCTCGACTTGAAGGCGCGAGGCTTCACTTTCGTGCGGCTCGACGAGGCGGCGGTAGTCTTTCAATAGCGGGCGAGATCGCAGGTCTTCCCACCGTCCGCTGAAGCCACGCAGAGTGGTGGACCGGGCGGCAGGAGGGTTGCGACGGCAGCGTGCTCGCGTACAAGCGTGGCGATGGCACTCCGACGTTCACTGAAGCGCCAAATCCAACAGCTGTCGCCTCTGCGTCGGCAACGACTGTGGCTGCGCGTGCTGATCGGCATGGGCCTCGGCATCGTCGTCGGCTTTCTGCTTGGGCCGAGCGTCGGCATCGTCGGTGCCCAGACGTCAACCCTTCTTGGTGACTGGCTGGCGCTTCCAGGGCGCCTGTTTCTCGTTTCGATCCAGTTCGTCGTCGTGCCTCTGGTCGTCGCCTCGGTGATCCGCGGTATCGCCGGCGGCCAGGCCGAGGCGGGCTTCGGCCGGCGTAGCTGGCTTACGCTTCTGTTCTTCATGGGGACGACGCTGTTTGCCGCGATCGTCGGCCTTCTGCTTGCCGGCGTGATCGGTCCCGGCCGCCTTATCGACAGCACCGTCGTCAGCGAGGTCTTGGCAGGGGCCGATACGACGGCGGCCGCGACCACCGTCGACCTGCCGCAACTCGCCGATATTCCGAGCCTCATTCTCAGCCTGTTTCCCGACGACCCGCTGTCCTCCTTCGTGTCGGGCAACATGCTGCAGATCGTCATCGCCGCCGTCATTCTCGGCGTCGCCCTGGTGCAATTGCCGCAAGGCCCAGTCGCGGTCGTTGCTCGACCTGCTGGCATCGATCCAGGCCGTTTGCATGGTGATCGTCCGTTTCGTCCTGCAGTTCGCGCCGATCGCCGTGTTCGGACTGATGGCGAGTATCGCGGCGCGTATCGGCCTGGCGGCACTGACGGGGACGGCGGCCTATCTCCTGACGGTCATCCTTGGCCTCGGCGATCCTCTTTGCCCTCTATGCTCTGATCGCGATGATGGCGGGGAGGCGTCCGGCCGAGTTTGTCGGCAAGTGCCGCGACGTGATGCTGCTTGCCTTCTCGACGTCGAGTTCGGCGGCGGTCATGCCGCTGACCTTGACCACGGCTGAAAAGGGGCTCGGCATTTCGCCCGCGACCAGCCGTTTCGTCGTGCCCCTCGGCGCGACCATCAACATGGCCGGCACCGCGCTTTACCAGGCGGTGGCGACGCTCTTCCTTGCCCAGGTATTCGGTGTCGAGATCGGTCTTGCCGGGGCCGCGCTGGTGGTCGTCATGGCGACGGGCTCTTCGATCGGTTCACCTGGAACGCCCGGCGTCGGCATTGTCATCCTGGCAACGATCCTTTCGGCAGTCGGTATTCCGGCGGCAGGGATTGCCATTATCCTTGGCGTCGACCGCATACTCGATATGTGCCGGACTTCCGTGAACGTCTTTGGCGACCTCGTTGCCTGCGTCGTGGTCGATCGGGCGACCGAAAAGGAAACGCCGCCTAAGACCGATTTGGCGGCTGATGTTGAGCCGGCTCTGAATCCGTAGTGGCGGAAGTCCGCCGTCATTCCGATCGGGCGGGCGCTATCCACTTGGCCAACGCCATTTGACCATGCCGGCGTTCCTTGCTGAAAATGGGATTGTGCGGGGGAGGCGGCCACGTGGCGTTCAGGCTTGGCAAGAAGGAGCCGATCGGACATGGGCTGCGCCGGGTTCTGGCTGCCGACCTGGAAGATGCCGAAGCGATGCTTTCCGCTGGCGAGCAGCCGGTCGCCACGAGAATTCACAAGGTCAGGCGACGGCTGAAGCGTGACCGCTCGCTGCTGCGCGTGTTCGAGCCGGCTGGTCCCGAGATGACAAGACAATTGCTCGTCCTTCTGCGGGACGCCGGTCGTGCGCTCGCCGGTCTTCGGGAGAGCCATGCCTTGGCAACGGCGGCTGCGAACCTCTCCAAACAAATGGACAAGCAGGAAGTGGCGATCCTTCGCGCCGCGGCGGCACCGGAAGAGGCGCGGGCAGGCGGCGATGATGCCGAAACGCTGGCCGCTGCATCGCGACTGATCGGCGAGGCGCGCGGACTCGTTTGCCTGTTGCCGTCACGCGGTGGCAAGCGGCTCTACAGCCGCGCGCTTGACGAGGCGAGCGGGCTTGCTCGCAACGCTCATAAGACAGCGGTCCGGACGCGCGCGACAGAGGACCTGCACGAGTGGCGCAAACGGCTCAAGGATTTGGTGCACCTGTCAGAGTTTGGTGGCGGACGGCTACGTCACGCGAAGCGCACGCTCGCCGATGGCAAGCGCGCCGAGCAATTGCTGGGCGACGACCACGACCTCGCCTTGCTGCGCAGCCGCGTCGTCAAGCAGGGGAGGACCGCCACCGCCCGTTTCGTCAGCAATGTCGAGATCGGCGGACGTCGTGCGAAACTACAGCGGAGGGCCTTCAGACTCGGCCGCAGGATCAATCACAGGCGTGCGCCGCTACTGCGCTGACCGACGGCGCTCGCGCGCCGGCTCACCAACGGCGCGCTGCGCCCCCGGGCTCCGCCTCGTTCGCTTCCTCTTCGCGGTGGTACTCGGCGGCCACCTGCCGTTCGGTAAGCAGGTCGTCGGACGGGTCGGGCGAAATCGAAACCTGGGTGACGCGTGAGGAAACGACGCGCGATTCGCGCCGCGTCGCCCGTTGCCGGCCACGCCGCCCACGGCTCGCGCAAATAGGCCAAGACGGCGTCGCGCCTGCGCCGTCGCGCCATGCGCCGATGAAATCTCTGCCGGGCTGCCTCGACTTCCGGATTCGACTGATACGCGAACAAGTCGGCCTGGTTCAGGCCGTGCAACGTCCGGGCGAGATCGGCAATGGTGCGATGGCGTGTTTCCATCGCGCAAATGTGGATTTGGTCCACTTGAGCCGCAAGCAAAATGGTGGAGCAGCTCCACAGGTTTCGCTAACTGCCTGTCTTGAGGAGAGTCTCGATCACGGCATGGATCTGCCGCTGCTGGTCTTCAGGCGCCTTTTTCAGCGTCTCATATATCGACCAGGGGGCGTCGGGTATGGTCGGATCGCGAATGAGAAGATCGGCCACGGTGCAGCCATAGGCTTCGGCCGCTGCCTCCAAAAGGCCCTGGGAATAGGGGCTTCTCATGTTCTCGATCTTGGAAAGCTGGGTGCGCGAGATGTCGAGGCGAAGAGCAGCCTGTTCCTGAGACAGGCCGCGATGCTGCCGCCACTGCTGAAGGAAGTGGCGACGAAGCTCGCGACGAGGGTGCTTGACCGACGGCATGTTTGAGGTTGTAGGCCGGTTGTATTAACGGTCTATATCATCTCATCCACATTGTGCTTGACATCCACCGTGGAGCGGATGCACATATGTGGAATGGAACACATACCGAACAGATTGCACAGGGCGAGGGGAGAAAGCCTCTCGAGGAGAGCGGATTGGCGGGGCGATCGGTGGTGTGATCGTGCCGCCGTCGCGGACGGCGGCATGCGTGGAAGCCTGCCGCGGCTACCCGGAGGCGACTCGTCCTGGCTCTTGATCCGCCCGCGGATCGGCGAGGGCGTCGAGCATCGAAGCGTAGGCGGCGCTCGGTACGATCAGGCGCGCCACGACAGCACGTTCGACGACTGGAGTGCCTACCAAGGGCCGGTCGACATAGAAGGTCAGGCGGACGAAATCGCCGCAATGGTCGGTATTGGCAATTCCGGTGGTGAAGGTCTCGAAGATGGGCACGGGCTCGCTAATGAGCGGCACTGGCGTCTTGCTTTCCTTCCTCGGCATCACGGTTCTCCGATTCGAATCAGCCCCGTCACAACCTATAGCCGTGCCGACCACAACCAACCTGACCTTTCGTCCAGGTCTTCGGAACCGCCACCCAGCTTTCTGAAGCGGTCTTCCAACTACCCTGACGTGCGTCATCGCCTGCGCCGCATCGCTCCGCCGCTCTCCTTCGGCAGACGATGCGCGCCGGCGGCGGCCGGCCAATGCCGGTCGCCGCAAGTGTTTGCCAAGCCGGCGCCCCCGCCTCCTCCAGCGCCGGCCGGCGGCGACCAGGGATGTGCCTCGCTCCCGGTCGCCGCCCCCCATTCTGCCTTCGCGCCGAGGCAGGCGTCATGAGCACCTCCTTCGGGGTGCGCTCTTCGCTGCGCAGCGAGGCGGCGCGACGGATCGAGGCGGCGGGGCTCGCCTTCGCGAAGCGGCACCGGGATGAAGACCGGCGACGACAAGGCGAACGCGCCGCGTATGCGCGACAGTGCCGAGGCGTTGGCCACGCAGGTCAAGCGGCCGCCGCAGGGCCAGTGCCACCGCATCGTCGACGAGGTCGCGATGAAACATCATGTCCGCGCCGCCGACATCCTGTCCGACAGCAGGGCGCATGCGCTCATCCCGCCTCGCCATGAAGCGATGTATCGCTGCGTCGCCGAGACCAGCCTGTCGCTTCCCGCCATCGCCCGCATCTTTCATCGCGATCACACGTCGATCGGCCACGGCGTGATGCGCCATCACATCCGCACCGGCGCTCCGCTGCCGCGCGGGATGGATTGGAAGGCCGGGACGGCGGAAACGGCACGGCTAGGCAATTAGCCGGTTGAGGATGTGATTCGGAAGTCTGCTCCAGGGCACTGGAGCGAAAGGGGATTTTGTGAGCAAGCGACGCGGGCGAAAGCGCAAGTCGGGGGTAACCCGCTTGCCGAGTGGACGGATCAAGCAAGGCGGCAAGAGAGAAAGGGCAGAGGACATGCAGCGAGTAGCAAAGGAAGCGCGCGAGCGCGTATTCGGTTTGTCGAAACGGGATGCGGCGGCGATGCCGGAGACGTCGGTGCTCGGCCGTCTCGTCGCCACGGGCGAGATCTCGCGACGGCAATATGAGGCGGCGGCGCGCTATGCGGAGATCGTTCGCCAGCATGACATTCTCCTCGGTGCCAAGGGGCTACCGCGCGGCGGCGATCTCGAGCGTCAGGGTGGTCATGACAGCGAGGACGGGTCCAGCGCCGCTTACCGCGCCCGCTACCGTCACGCCATGGCACGCTACGATCTGTGCCGGGCGGCTCTTCGCGAGGCAACGCGCGAGGATCGCATGGCGTCATCGGTGGTCGATGCTGTGGCGGTCAATGACTGGTCGCTGCCGGACATGACGCCGTCGCTGCGCATCGGCCTCAACCATCTCGCCCGCGCACTCGATATCCCTGCCGGCGGCGGCACCTTCGGCGTCGCTACGGGCGCGGAGACCGCGAGCGATACGCCCTAGGGCGTCGTCTCGGCGGCCTCGATCAGCGCCATGGCGTCGGCATGGTTGGCGGCGTCGCGCTCGGCGGCGAGGTTCTCGTCCTCGCTCCAGGTTGCGTCGATGGCGGCAACCAGCTGCTCGTAATTGTCCGCGACGGCAGGGTCGTCGAAGGTGAGCGTCCGCGTCGTGGTGTCGAAGGAGAACGCGCCGGCATTGGCCTGCAGCAGGGCCGCGATCTCGGCGGCGCTGGCAAGGCGCTGACCGGCGAGGTCGAGGCGGGTGCTGTAATAGGCGCGATCGGCCTCGACATGGCGAACAGCAAGATCGACGAGGCTCAGCCTTTCGCTGTCGGGCAGGGGCGTCTCGATCTTGGTGATGGCATCGATCTCGTCATCGAGCGCGGTGTGCATCGAGCCGCGGGTCTGTTCGACGGCGTCGCTCAGAAGGGCGATGCGGTCGACGGCGGCGGCGAGATTGGCGTCGTCGAGCGCATCCGGTCCGATCAGGGCAGAGAAAGCGGTCGGCGTCCCAAAGCGATTCGATGTCGAAATCGATTCCGTTGTTCGTGTTCGTCCCGGAGTTCGATCACGGCCTGGACGAGGCGGCCGGTGTTGGTCTCCGTGTTGGCCAAGACCGACATCACATTCTCTTCGCCGGCATCGGCGATCTCAGCGTCGAGCTTGTGAGCGTCCGCGACGGCCGAAACCTGGCTCCAGGAGGCGATCACGGTTCCGATCGCGGCGAGAACAAGGATGAGAGCGAACCCGCCCGGTTTGCGGTTGGTCAGCGACGCGATGAGGACGGCCGCGAGGACCAGCATGCCAAGGATGGCAATGGCCCTGAAGGCGAGCGACATGAAGCCGGCCCAGGACGGATAGGCATAGATCGTGAGGGCAAGGACGACGGCGGCGAACAGTGCCAGCGCGATGCGTGTGGTCAGGCGCAAGTGCGTTTCCCCTTTTGCGCGTCAGAAAGCGTGCGGCCGGGGTTTTGTCAAAGGTTCTCGGCGGTTCCCTGCCGACGATTGTTGGCAGGCTCGCTTTCGCCGGGGCGCATGCGCCACAAATCGAGTAGGAGGAAGACGGCCTGGCCGACGGCAAAGATGACCGCCATCCCTGCGGTTTCCGGCCCCGACAGAGCGATCGCCGTCGCGGCGACGATGATCACATAGGCCGAGCCATGAGCGACCAAGAGCCGCGTCCAGCGGCCAAGGCGCCGGCCGAACATCCACAGCCCGAAGCGGATCAGGGGCGTCAGGAAGAACCAGGCGATGAACAGCACCGCGGCAGCAGGAAAGACCATGTCTTCCTCCGTTTCGCTTCATGTGGCTTCCGTTATGCCAGATTGCGACCTCGGCGTCTCAGCGGTGGCGAACCTGCTTGATGATCTTGCCCCACAGCTTGATGGGAGCGGGCGCGCAACGGCGGTTGACCGAATGGGGCGTCGGGAGGATCGTCGAAATAGATGCTGGGCCATTGTGGTCGTGGCCGCCCGGCAAAGACGCCGGAACGGGTGACCCGCACCGACGTCTCAACCAGATGTGCCGGCCATTTCTTTTTGTGACCTTCGGCAGCGTGCAATCCGCAGGGGGGTGCCCGGAGTTCCCGCCGGCTGAGCTTTGGCGTTCTTCCGCGCCCGCAGATAACGGCCTTGTTATCTGATGTCGTTGGGCTGTCGATGCACGGTCGGCAGTCGGATCGACCGATTTCCACATGTTTGGCCGTGCTACGTGGTTCCAGCAATCCGGCTTGCTAAGCCGGCTCTTTTTCGTCCAGGGCGGCGATGACCTCGCGCTCGAATTCCCCCGGCTCGGCCGCAAGCGCGAGTGGCTTCGGCATCCCAGCTTCGCGCAATCGTGCCGCCGGCTAAGAATATCGCACGCGTGCAAAGGCTTGGAATCGTTTCCACAACATGAGTGGCAAGAATGATGGCGTGGCGCCCTGTCGCCGCGAGGCTCCGGATCATGCGCTTCATGTTGAAGGCGGCGACCGGATCGAGCCCGTTCAGCGATTCATCGAAGATGAGCAGCAGCGGCCCGCCGAGCAGTGACGCCGCGATCGAGATCTTCATCCGCGTGCCGAGCGAATAGGTGGCGATCGGACGGTCGATCCAGCGTTCGAGGCTCAGCGTCTCGACAGGATCATCAGCCGGCCAAGCATCGACGGCGCAGCCGCGGATCGATGCGACAAGCTCAAGATATTGCCGGCCGGTGAGGGCGTTCGGCACTTCGCTGATGTCGACGGCAAGGCCGAGTTCGGCTTTGGCGCGTTCGGGTGCCTCGGCCATGTCGATGCCGGCGATGGACGACCTTGCCTTTCATCAGCCGGATCTGACCGGTAAGTGCTTTCACCAGCGTCGATTTGCCGGCGCCATTGGCGCCGAGAAGGCCAAGGATTTCGCCTCGCCGGAGGGCGATATCGACGCCCTTGATGATCGATCGGCCGCCATAGCCGGCGACGATATTTTCGGCGTCAAGGATGGGCGCGTCGTTGGCGATTTCAGCCATGGCGATAAGCTCCTCTGGCGCGCACCCACAGGAAGATGAGCAGCGCGACGAAACCGATCAGGACGGTGCGGCCATATTCAAGCGATTCATAGTCGGTGAGGCCGAGCGCGGCGAAGAAGGCCAGCACGGCCAATCGGCGCGAATGGGCGAAGAAGGCGGCAAAGACGGCGTAGCTGGCGTTAAGCGCGAGCAGGCCGATGAGACCTGACATCGGCATCGCAATGATGCCGGGTTCGGCGGCATAGGCTGGCACGGCCAGCGCGCCGAAGAAGAGCATCGAGAGAATCAGCGGCAAGCGGACGAGGCCGCGCATGGCGCGGGTGAAAGCTGAGCGACGAGGTGCGCAGCACCGGCGAAACAGCGGCCGGCAGCGCAGGGCGAGCATGAAGATGCCGAGACCGCCGATGACGCCGCCGAGGATGGCGGGTGTTCCGTGTCCTGCACGACGCTGGCTGTCGCAAGCAATGCGGCGGCGACAGCAAAACTGAGCCAGATAAGCGTGCTCCGGATGGTGAAGCGATAACGGCCGTCTGCCAGATCTGCGGCCCAACTGCCAAGCCAGGCCGGCTTGCGCTTATCGATCAGGGCCGACCGAGACGCCGCGCTTCCGCGCTTCGGCGCTATGCGCGCGAGCGCGTCCATCGGGGCGCGATAGGGCAGGCGGAGGCGGAACGACATGCCGGCGAAATAACCGCCGGCCCAGACGATCGCTGCGCCAACGCCCCAGGCAGCGGCTGGCGGGTGGCTCGCCGCGGTGGCGCCGATCGCCACCAGAGCGGCGATGATGATCGTCGCTTCGGGGACGCCAAGCACGATGGCCGCATAGGCGGCCATGCGCCGGCGCGCTTGTGGCGCTCAGCGGCTGCGCCTTGAGGAAGGGCGCGTGGGCGCGTGCCTGCGTCAATATCGCCATGCCGTAGCCGCTGATGGCGCCGAGCAGAGCGAGCGTCGCCGGCAAGGCAAACCACCATAGCCAGGCCGAGGCCGGCTCGTTGAGCATCTCGGCATGGCTGTTGAGACGCAGCACGACGATGCCGACCGCATAGGCGAAGAGCGGCATGCCGCCGAGGAACGCCCAGGCAAGATCACGCCGCCGCGCCGAGCGGATCGAGGCGCGGAGTTCCGCGAGGATCAGTGTGAGGACAATGTGGTCAACGGCTCGGCGCATGTGCAGATCGAACTTCGGAGGTCATGAGGCGCCTAGCGCTTGCCCTTCATGTCGTCAGGCAGGAACTGGCCGTGCTCGCGCTCGCGTTTGTCGCGCTCGCGCATGCTGTCCTCATAGGCCTTTCGGACATCGTCGGAGACGGTGATGCGTTTCACCGGAGCCTTCTTGCGGCGCTGCTTGGCCGGTCCAAACGTGTTCAGCGGCGTTTCGGCCATGATGTCGGTTCCCGTGTGTTCCGGTGACCATATAGGAGGCGTCGGCATTGATGCGAGCGCTTTCACGTGTCCGGGGCGGTTGTGATGGCGAGATGGAAGATCATCCGGTCGCCAGCGGCCTTGGCGATGCGTTTCTCACGGCGCTTATTGCCGATTTTGCCGCACATGGCGCCGAGGCGATCGAGCGTTGCCGTGAGGACAACCCGGCGACATATGTCCGGATTTGCGCCGGCCTCCTTCCCAAGCAGTTGAAGATCGAAAGCGCGAATGACCTCGACGACGCCGAACTCGACCACCGCATCCGACAGCTCGCGAAGCAACTCGCGCTTGAAATCGGACCTGGCGGACCTGTTGACGGAGAAGGAGAGACGGAAGGCCCGCAAACGCCTGTCGGCCTACCGGCCATACGCTAAGCAGTCGGCGTTTCACGCGGCCGGTGCGCATGCCCGCGAGCGCCTGTTCATGGCCGGCAATCAGCTCGGCAAGACGATGGCCGGCGCCGCCGAACTCGCCATGCATCTCACCGGCCGCTATCCGAAATGGTGGAAGGGCCGGCGCTTCGAGGGGCCGATCGCGGCGCTGGCAGGCTCGGAAACGGCGGAGCTGACGCGGCAGGGCGTGCAGCGGCTGTTGCTCGGTCCGCCGGCCGACGAACGGCAATGGGGCACCGGCCTCATCCCGGGCGACGATATCGTCGAATGGACGCGGCGGCGCGGCGTCGCCGATGCGGTGGACACGATCGTCGTCCGCCATGCGTCAGGCGGCAACTCGACGGTGCTGCTCAAGAGCTACGATCAGGGCCGCGCCAAATGGCAGGCCGACACCGTGCATGTCGTCTGGTTCGACGAGGAGCCGCCGCTCGACGTCTATTCGGAAGGCGTGACGCGCACCAACGCGACGCGCGGCCTCGTCTATCTCACCTTCACGCCGCTGCTCGGCGTCTCCGCCGTCGTGCATCGCTTCCTCTATCAGGAATTGCCCGACCGTTCGGTGACGGTGATGACGATCGACGAGGCGCTGCATTATTCGGAGACGGACCGCGCGCGCATCGTGTCGGCCTATCCCGAGCATGAGCGCGAAGCGCGGGCGCAGGGCACGCCGGCGCTCGGTTCGGGGCGCGTGTTTCCGATCGCCGAAGAACGGATCGTCTGTGATCCGTTTGCGATCCCGCCGCACTATGCGCAGATCGTCGGCATCGATTTCGGCTGGGACCATCCTTTCGCCGCGGTGCGCTGCGCCTGGGATCGCGACAGCGACATCTTCTATGTCGTCGGCTGCTATCGCGAGGCGCAGACGACGCCGCCGATCCACGCCGCCGCGATCCGCCCCTGGGGCGTTTGGATCCCTGTCGCCTGGCCGCATGACGGCTATCAGCACGACAAGGGTTCAGGCGATCAACTGTCCGCGCTCTATCGCGGTCACGGCCTCAATATGCTGCTCGACCACGCGACGCATGAGGAGGGCGGCCACGGCATCGAGGCCGGAATCCTCGACATGCTCGAGCGCATGCAGACCGGACGCTTCAAGGTGTTCCGCGGGCTGGAGGACTGGCTGCAGGAATTCCGCCTCTATCACCGCGACAAGGGCATCATCGTCAAGGAGCGCGACGACCTTCTCGCCGCGACGCGCTACGCGCTGATGATGCGCCGCTTCGCCGAAACCGAAACGCGCCCGAAGCCGCGCGTCGGCCCACCCGCTGCCGGCGGCGGATGGATGGGATAGGGCGACTCGACTTGCGCTCAACCTGCGGTAGGATGCCCGGAGGGAACCGGGGGTTGCGATGATCAAGCGGACGGCGCTGGTAGTTCTGTTCATGCTGACGGGCGGATGGGCGCAAGCGGCGCCGATCGACGACGCCCTGGAAGCGGTGACGCGCGAAGACTACGCAACGGCGCTCGCGGTGCTTGAGCCTTTGGCCGAAGCCGGCGATGCGGAGGCGCAGTTCCAATTGGGCGTCATGTACCTTGATGGTACCGGCGTGCAGCAGGACGACACTGAAGCGGTCCAATGGTTCCAGCGGGCGGGAGAGCAAGGTCATCCCCGCGCGATGACATTCCTCGCCCGTATGTACGATGAGGGGCGCGGAGGTCTTCCCCAGAGCACCGAACTTGCGATCGAACTCCTTCGCCGCGCATCAGATGCCGGCGATAAGTTCGCTCCGCAAGAATTGGGCCTTCGATACGAATATGGCGAAGGCGTCGAACAGAATTTCGAAACAGCACTCTACTGGTATCGGTTGGCCGCCGACCGCGGCAACGTCGAGGCGATGGTTGAAATCGGTGACGCCTATGGTCGAGGCGAAGGTGTTGAAGTCGATCTTGCGGAAGCCGTCCGCTGGTTCGCCCGAGCTGCCGAACTTGGTTCCCCACGCGGGGCCTTCAAGCTCGGTAGCGCGTACTACGGCGGCACAGGGGTGCCACAAAACTACGATCTTGCGATCCACTGGCTCACGGTGGGGGCGGAAGCGGGAGACAAAGATGCTCAGCTTGGGCTGGGCCTTGCCTATGTGCTTGGGAACGGCGTTCCCGTTAGCGCGAACGAGGCCCTGAGATGGCTCAATCGCGCGGCGCAGTCGGGGTCGGCCGATGCCTACTACGGAATTGGCCTAGTCTATCATGAGATATTGGGCGAGCGTTACTACGCGCTCGCGCTTGACGCGTTTCTCGTTGCCGCGAATGCGGGCAACGCCAGAGCGCAGTTGATACTCGGCATCATGTACGCCGCCGGCCAAGGCACGGAAGCGAATTATAGTGAGGCCTATTTCTGGCTCCTCCTCGCTGAGCGCAACGGTGCAACCGACTATGCGGCGGCGCGCGAGGCCCTGGAGGCGGAGCTTCCGGCCGTAGATCTTCTGAGCGTGCAGGCCAGAGTGGTGGGGTGGACGCCGACCCCTCCACCGGTGGCGCAGTAGCCGAGCCGACCAGTCGGGCGCACGTCGCCGATGGCGGCGGATGGGTGGGGTAGCGCTCTGGGTCGATGCAACGCGCTCTTAGAAGCGATAGTCGCCGCCCTGCCCGTTGGAGACGATGTAGGCTCCGCCCAAAATGAACAGGAGGAGGACCGGCGCATAAACGACAAGGGCGAACTTCGCCGCGGCGGCCCAGCCGGGTCGAAGGCTTAGGCGCTTCCACCGGTTCGCCGCTCGCCAAGTGCCAATGATCTGCCACATGCCTATGGGGGCGAGCGCCAGCAGTGAAACTGCCAGAACATTGGTGAGAATGTCCACAAGACGCTCGTATGTCATACTGTCGTAGGTCGCGATGAGAATGGCCGCCGCGATCGAGGCTGGCAGGTAAAACACCGCCAAAGTCATGACGATGGTCGCGCCCCAGAAGCTCTCGTCGAGCGGAAGCTCCCCACGAAAATGCCGGGCGATGAACCGACCCCACCAGACTGGCGACCACAGTCGAACGCCCTTGGATTCGTCGGGAAGCCAGGGAGCAACCCGGTCACCGCCGACGACGTGGTATTGTGGCCGGCGCGATTGCCGATCCGTCAGGAAGGTCGCGCAGATAGGGCAGACATTGTCATGTACGTCGATTTCCGCGTTGCAGTGCCAGCAATGCAGGGTCGTCATTGACCACGTCCCCTCTATCTCGGCAGTTCGGTGATTATGTTTCCGTAGTAAAGTTCGGATCTCGTCGGGTACCAGATATCCCAAGGCGGCACAGCGATGACACGCGCGACAAACGCGGCGTCGAGGCCGTCGTCGAGCATGAGGTCGCGAAAAACCGCATCGGCGGCGTCATCCTGATAGCCAATCGTTGAACGGTGATAGCCAAGTCGGGCGGATGTTCCGATTGTGCGTTCTGTGCCGGCTGCAAATATGATCGTGCAGGCCGATGCGCATAGGCGATCGACGTGGGTCGCGAGGCCATATCGGCGGACAACCTCGAAAGCGTTCTGAGCTGCCCCGACCCGGCCGCCAATGCTGTTTAGGACGATCGTGTCGACAGTTGGTGTTTCAACGAGGGCGCTTTCGATTGCGCCGGCGATGCCGAACTTCACACCGCCAGAGACGAAGAGCGTTGTCCGGTCTTCCCCGACGGTCACCGTGTAATCGGGAACACTTGGATCGCCCAGGAAGGCGATCTCGGTCATTATGCGAAACTGGACGGTGCCGGCGATGGCGATGGCATAGACCATGCCGACGACGGTAATACCGACGCCAACCATGGCGGCGATTGGCCAGAGCGCGCCACGACCGGTCGCCCATCGTTCGCGCCGTCGCCGGCGTGCCGAACGGAACAGGCCGACAAACTCCCATGCGGCGAGCGAAATGATGAAGGTCCAGGCGAAAACAAGCCAGGCAAAGACCAACTTCGGATCGGTCGTCAGCGGGAGGGTGTCGATGATCCTCGGTACAAAGAACGCCAAACCGATATCGAGCAGGACGACTATAACCCAGAACGACACAGCGAGTGGCAGCTCGCCGTGCCAATGGCGCGCGATGATGTTCCACCTCGCCGTTCTTCTCGCTGTCGTCTGAGGCGATATTTCGCTGTCCGTGTCGTTGCCTCCCGGCCGCGTCACCTCCGGCCGGAGTGCACCAGGAAACAGGTCTTCGCCGGTGAGCGGATCAAAGTTTTGCGACAGGTCCGAAGGCTGGACGAGGTCGGTGCCGCACCGTGGGCATACCAGCGCGACGCGGCTCAACTGGAATCCGCAGTGGAAGCAGGATGCCGCCGCCACGACATCGGGGACAATGCCTTGCCGTCTTGTCGGGAGCGCTATTGCCGGCTCGTCGGACGGCACATTCACGGAGGCGACATCAGAGATGTCTTCCAGTCGTATCGTGTCCAACGGTGCTGGCCGCGGCGCTTCTGCGGGTCGAGGCGCGGCAGTCGGCGGCGGAGCCACCGAGCGAGGCACCACGTCATAGGCAATCGCGCCCGAACTGCGTTGCGTCAGCGGGACGCTACAGTTGCTGCAGATAAGTTGCTGTTGACCGATGGGCTGACCGCAGTGCCAGCAGCGAAGGGGCGGTGCCCGGTCGGTGTCGAGCGGAACGCCTGTCGCCGGATTGAAGAGCCCTTCCGCCTCAACATCGCGCGGTGCGGCGCAGCGTGGGCAGGCGGCGCCGTCGCCAGCGAACTCCAAACCGCAAAAGCGGCAATAGCGGTCGGCCATGGCCGGTCCCCCAATCAGCCAAGTGCAACCTGCCGATGAGCTGGCCGCTACTCCCGGTAGTCTAAGCTGGGATTCGCGGCGAGGGGAGTTGTTTCTTGGAGCGTGTTCGGGGTGTCCAAAGCAAAACCGCGCGCCGTCGCCTCAAATGAGGCAATGACGCGCGGCTGAAGTTCAGAGTCTCTTGGCGAGACTTAGCAGTTCACGAGCAGCGGATGGCCCGTGTTGTAGGTCACGACCTGGCCGGAGTTCGTGACGAACAGCGGCTGGCCATTGCTGTAGGCCTGGCAGACGCCCTGGGGCTGGCCGGCGGCCTGCACGAAGGACGACACGACGAAGCCGCCTGCGCCGCCAACGAGCGTGCCGATGGCAATCGCCTGCGGAGATCCGCCGAGGGCAGCAGTGACAAGGAAGCCGAGACCGGCGCCAACGCCCGTGCCGACGCCAATCGGAGAACATGCGGCCAGGGTAAGACCCGACGCCGCAACTGCCGCAATAATGAGTTTCTTCATGACACTCCCTTTCTAAGGCGTGTCCACTGGCCCATCAGGCCAGCCTTCGGACCACGCCGGTTCTTCGCTGGTACTCGGGCGGAAGAACGGTCGCTATCGGGGCGTTCGGCCTCCGCGGCCTCCAGTCAATAACGCTCTTTCGCCAGCATGGACCCTGAGCGTACCAAGGAACCATCGACAAGCAAAGGGCTTGCGCGTTCGCGCGCCGATGCAGCCATGCGTTGCAGCCATGCCACACGCAACTCCCGACACCATTACGCCCCCCGAAGAGGACCTGAACAATGTCCGACGCTGATATTCTCGCCGACGCCAAGGAGGCGTTCAAACTCGCGGCCGAAGCCGAGCGCGACAACCGTGATGCCGCGCGCGACGACATCCGCTTTGCCCGGCTCGGCGAGCAATGGCCGGATGAGATCGTCCGTCAGCGCCAGCTTGGAGGGCCGGCCCTGTCTCACCATCAACCGCCTGCCGGCGTTCATTCGCCAGGTGGTCAACGACGCGCGCCAGATCAAGCCGTCGGTGAAGGTGCATCCGGTCGATTCCACCGCAGATCCCGAAACGGCCGAGATCTTCAACGGCCTCATCCGCCACATCGAATATGCCTCAAATGCCGATGTTGCCTATGACACGGCGATCGAAAGCGCGGTCGGCATGGGCTTCGGCTATTGGCGCGTCGGCATCGATCACGCCGACAGCGATACGTTCGATCTCGACATCCGCGTCGATCGCGTCGCCGATCCGTTCACCATCTATGGCGACCCGGAATCGACGGCCGCCGATTCCTCCGATTGGAACTCCGCCTTCGTCGTCGAGCGCATGCGCAAGTCGGCCTTTCATTCGGCCTATCGCGGCGCCAAGGCGCTCGACTGGAGCGCGGGCGGCTATGACGGGCTCGACCATCCCTGGCTCGACGAGGAGCGCGTCATGGTCGCCGAATGGTGGACGCGAGAGCTTGCGACAAAGACACTGGTGCGCCTCACCAACGGCACGGTGGTCGATGAGGCACGGCTCGGCGAACCCGGCCTTGCCGCCGATCTCGAACTCGGCGCGATCCGCGTCGACGAGAGCTTCAGGCCCCGCGCGGTGAAGGCATGGAAAGTGAAACAGCGCATCCTCACCGGTGCGGAAGTGCTCGAGGAGACGGATTGGAAGGGCCGCTACATCCCGATCGTCCCCGTCTATGGCGACGAGGTGAATCTCGAAGGCCGGCGCTATTTCCGTTCGCTGATCCGCGACGCCAAGGACGCGCAGCGGATGTTCAACTACTGGCGCACGACCTCGACCGAGTTGGTGGCGCTGGCGCCGCGCGTACCCTTCATCGGGCCGAAGGGGTCCTTCACCACGGACGCTGAGAAATGGGCGACGATCAACACGCAGTCGCACGCCTTCGTCGAATATGACGACAAGGGCACGCCGCCGCAGCGCCAGCCGCTCGGCAGCGGGCCGGCGGGCGGCGCGCTCCAGGAAGCGCTCAATGCCTCAGACGATATGAAGGCGATCATCGGCCTGTTCGACGCTTCGCTCGGCGCCAAGTCGAACGAGACCTCGGGGCGGGCGATCCTGGCGCGCATGCGCGAGGGCGATACCTCGACCTTCCATTTCGTAGACAATCTCGCGCGCGCCATCCGTCACACCGGACGCATCCTTCTCGACCTCATTCCGCACGTCTATTCCGAGGCGCGCATCGTGCGCGTCATCGGTGAGGATGGCAGTCAGGCGGCGACGGCGATCAATCAGGCGGTTCCTGTGATCGGTCCGGACGGCCAGCCGAAGGTTGACGAAGCGGGCAACGCGGTGACGCGGATGAACGACGTCCGCGTCGGCAAGTATGATCTCACCGTTACCACCGGCCCGTCCTTCACGACGCGGCGCGAGGAAGCTGCGGTGCAGATGACCGAGATGATCCGCGCTTTCCCGCAGATCGCGCCGGTGATCGGCGATCTTGTCGCCAGGCATCTTGATTGGCCTGGCGCCGACGAGATCGCCAAGCGGCTGAAGTCGATGATGCCGGCTGACGCGCGAAGCCGAAATGCCTAGCCAGCTCAAGAAATTGCTGGCCGACGGTCAGAAGCTGATTCAACAGCTGCAGACGGAGAACCAAAAGCTGAAGACGGATATGGGCCTCGCCGTGAAGAAGCTCGAGATCGATCAGTATCAGGCCGAGACGGAGCGGCTGAAGGCGCTCGCCGAAGTGAAGGCGAGCGCGACCAGCGCGCCCGCGCCGAAGCCGAATGGGACTGTGCCGCCCGTTGGCGCGACAATGCCGTCGGCCTCCGGGTTCATGACCTGATCAGATTGCAGAGCCGACCTTCGCTGCCACGAGGTTTCGTACCGGAGCAATTTGCACCGGCGCATCGAAGGCGACGCGCAGTTCGTCGACAAGGCGGGTCAGGTCATCCTCGATCCCCCAGGGCGGATTGACGATGACGATGCCGCTGCCGGCGAGACGGACGCCGTCCTCGGGATAGCGCATGAACTCGACGACGATCGCCTTTTCGATCGCGGCGGCTTCGAGCCGCTCGAAGAGCGGGGCGAGGGTCGAGCGCTTCTTGATCGGATACCAGGCGGCGAAAATGCCGGTCGGCCATTTGCGGTAGCCGGCGATGAGGCCGCGGCCGAGCTGGCCGGCCTCGTCGGTCGCCTCGAAGGGCGGATCGACGAAGACAAGGCCGCGCCGCTCCGGCGGCGGGACGAAGGCGCCGATCGCCTCGTAACCGTCGCGGTGATGCACGCCGACACGGGGATCGCCGCGGAAGTGCCGGCGGAGCACGATGGCGTCGTCGGGGTGGAGTTCGCAGGCGATCAGCCGATCTTCGGGGCGCAGAAGGGCGGCGATGATCGACGGTGAGCCGGGATAGGTCGTCAGCGTGTGTTCCGGGGTTGGCGGCGCGGACGATGTCGAGATAGGGCGCCGCCGTCGGCAGATCGCCTTGAGCGCGACGCCGATGCCTTCCGCGGCCTCGCCGGTACGCTCTGCTTCGTCGCTGCGGAGGTCGTAGGTACCGAGGCCCGCATGCGTGTCGAGCACGACGAAGGGCTTCGGCTTCTTGCGCAGATGCAGCACGAGCAGAGCGAGCACGGCGTGTTTGAACACGTCGATATGGCTGCCGGCGTGAAAGGCGTGCCGATAGTTCATGGCCGGCGGCTCAGCCTTCGCGTTGCGGCAGCTTGGGATGCGATGGTCTGCGAATGAGAGCGAAGGAGGCCTTGCGCGAACTCATCCAGGGCTCGAGCTCGCGGCCGCAGACGACGCAGATGAAAGGTTCACGGACGCGGATCAGCGTCTGGGTTTCCTGGCGGTCATAGGCGGCGCCGCATTCGCAGCGAACAGTCGATCTCATGGTCGCCAATATGGCGTCAATGACGTCGAAAGCAAAAGGCCCCGCCGGAGCGGGGCCACAGTGATAGGCGGCGGCCTCAGTGGTCCGAGAAGACTGGACCTGGCGTCTTGCCGTTTGCGAAATTGGGCTGGGCGTGGCCGTCCGACGCGATGGGCGCCAGGGTGTCACCCATCGAAGCGCCCGGCAGAGTCGTTCCCGCGCAGCTCGGGTCGTAGTTGCACGCCCACGGACCCGGCGACCAGGACGGCGTAACGCCGTTGCCATTGCCCGATGGGTTGGACGTGTTGCCGTAGATGTCGCCCGAGATGAGTGGACCGACGGTGCCCGGCGGTGCGGCGCTGAAGCCGGCGCCGATGACGCCCTGCGCCATTGCGGGGCTCGTCAGGAGGGCGAGGGTGCCGGCGATGATGCCAATTCGGTGAGCCTTCATTGCTCGTTCCTCTCTGTTGTGAATTGTCTCGCGGACTATCCAACGACGGAAAGCGAAGAGCGAAGCCGATTTCGTGACTGAGATTAACGTCAACTCACCAGCGGACGACAAAAGCAAAAGGCCCCGCCGGAGCGGGGCCTCGAACGCTCTGCGTTTGTGAAGACTTATCGACCGAGGTGATAGTTGACGCCGGCCTGCACCGTGACGCCGCAGCAGCGCCACCACCGGCAAGGTGCCCATTGCCGCGGGTCTCGCCAAACACCGAAACGCCATTGCCGATGGCGCAGTTCTGCGCCGCCGCCGAACGTGTAGGTGACGGCTCCGATCCGGCAGGGATGTAGCCGACGCCACCGACGCCGTAGAGCAGGAGATTGGGGGAGACGAGGATAGCCGGCGCGTGCATTCACCGAACCGAAGAACGCTGGCCGGGCTGACGAAGCCGGCGCCGATGCGCGACCTCGCGCCGCCGACGAAATTGCCGCTGACGAAGTTGTAGCCGGCGAGCATGCCGATGTCGGCGAACCCGATCAGTGAAGGTGTAGCCGCCAAAGGCGCCGACATAGAGCCCGCCCCAACTGAAGCTCGGCGCGACCGGCGTCGGTACCGTCGGCGCCGTCGGCGCGGGCATGATGGGAGTGAGATCTGCCGCTTGGGCGGCAACGCCGCTCAGGAGCACAAGCGCGCCTGCGGCAAGGGTACGTTTGAACATTGTTGGCCTCCTAGGGCAGTCGGATGGTTAGCGATAGCTTGAAAATTCCTAACAATTTGTTCGCTTTTGCGTTCCTCGCCGCCTGTGATTCGGAAGTGCCATTCGAGCCGGCCAATGCGCCAAAAGAATGACCCCGCCGAAGCGGGTCAGCAATAAGCTGCCGGCCTAGAGGTGCCAGTTGAGGCCGCCCTGGACGACGATGCCGCAGCAGGAACCGCCGAAGGCGCCAGACCCCCTTGACCTCGGTGAAGAGCGAGGTTGCCGTGCCGAGAGCCAACTTCGCGCCGCCGCCAAAGGTGTAGGTGAGGGTACGGCCCGCCGGTGATGGTGCCAACGCCAGCCTCGCCATAGAGCAGGACGATGCCGCCGAGGATGTCGCCGGCCCGGGCGTTGAGGTTGCCCTCGAAGCCGACGCCGCCTGCGATAGCTCGCGCCGGCTTGGAGTCTCAGCGCCGCCGAGGAAGCTGCCGCTCACGAAATTGATAGCCGGCTTGGGCGCCGACCTGAGACCAGGTGCCGCCGAAGACGTAGCCGCCATAGCCGCCGACATAGGCGCCGCCCCAGTTGAAGCTCGGGGCCGGCATCATCGGTTCCGGCGTCATCGGCTCGGGCATCGTCGGGATGTCAGCGGCATTCGCCGCCACTGCTGTTGCGATGACGATCGCGCTCGCCGCAAGAGTGCGTTTCAGAAACATGTCTGCCTCCGTCAAAGTCCGCGAATGAAGTCAATCCGACGGATGGGATAGGTCGCCAAATCCTGCTGAAAGCCTAACAGCAAGCGGCCCGGCGTCGGTGCCTTCTATGCAACAGGGTCAGCTTATGGCCGACGGGCCTTGCGTCGCGTGGAGGCGGCTGCGGTCCGGATCAGTAGGCCGGATGCCAGTTGAGGCCGCCCTGCACCGTGATCGCACAGCAGGTGCCGCCGAAGGCACCAACGCCCTTGGCCTCCGCGAATATCGACATTGCGCCGCCGGCGGCGATCTCGACGCCGCCGCCGAAATTGTAGGTGAAGATCGGTGCGGAACCCAGCCGACGCCGCCTTCGCCATAGACGAGCAGCTTGTAGCCGAGCAGGGCGCCGACACGGGCGTTCACATTGCCTTCGAAGCCAACGCCGCCGCCGATGACTGCGCCGGTCTTGCGCCTCAATGCCGGCGAGGAAGCCGCCGCTGGTGAAGTTGTAGCCAGCCTGCACGCCGGCCTGGAACTAGCCCGGGACCGAAGAGGTAGCCGCCATAGGCGCCGACATAGGGACCGCGACCAATCGAAGATCGGTGCCGGCGGCGCCATAGGCGGCGGCGGCGGAGGAGTCATCGGTGGAATGTCGGCGGCGTTCGCCGCGACGGCGCTGGCGACGACGAATGCGCCCGCTGCAAGAATGCGCTTAAGAAACATGGAGTCCTCCACGGGTGCTGCCTGCGGCGCGATCGCAGCGAATAGGGCGCCAGATTAGGTCTGCTTCCATAGGCTTGGCAACGCTTTATGACGCAGTCTTCCCGCCCGCTGGCGTCTTTTTGGCCTTATCGGGGCGGATTGCGCCGCTTGGGTTGCGTTTCGCGCTGCTCGCTATGAGTGAGTGGCAACAAAAACCTCGCCCGCGAGGCGGGCGAGGTCTCGGCAGGGAGCCGGCGAGGGGAGGCTGGCTTCGAACGGCCCTAGTAGGGGAGCGGCTGGCCGTAGATGCAGGCGGTGTAGGCGTTGTTGTATTCGGCCTGCCACTGGGGCTGGCCGATGACGGCGCCGGCGCCAAGGCCAACTGTGCCGCCGACGACCGCGCCGGCGATCGGCGTGCCGAACAGGAAGCCGCCGGCGAGAGCGCCGAAGCCAGCGCCGATCAGGCCGCCGGCGCCGATGCGGACGCCGCGATTGCCGGCACGGTAGTTGGCGTAGTTGCGGGCATAGGAGTCGCAGGCCTGCGGCGAAGGGGTGATGACCGGATAGGGGGCCGGGTTGTAGGGCGACGCGTTGGCGACGGTGGCGGTGCCGATGACGCCGAAGGAGATGGCGGCGGCGAGAAGGGTCTTGGTGAAGCGCATGGTCGTTTCCTCAGAGCTGTGGCCGCGTCGGCGGCCGGTTGTCTCGAATTCAGTGATGGCGTTTTGCCAAAGCGCCGCTGAACCGAGCCTGAGGTCGGCGTTTTCTTCTGTTCAGATTGAACAGGTCGTGCAATTTCAATGTGTTAGGAGGACGGGCGTCGCGCCGTGCGTCAGCTGAGAGCGAAGCACCCAGGCGGCGGCGAAGATCGCAAAGGCGGTGGCGCCGTAGCGAATCTGGGCGCGGAAGTCGGTGGGAACGATAGCGGCGCGCAAAGTGAAGGCCGAGCGCCAGGATAACGCCGGAGGCGAAGCCGGCGAAGATGCCCGCCGATATCGGTGCGCTCGCCGCCCATGCCGAGGAAGGCGAGCAGCATCAGCCCGGCCGCCAGCGGCGCGAAGCGGCGAAGACCCGCGCTGAAGAAGCGCTGGCGTTGCCAGGTCAGTGCGGCGAGGAGACCAAGCCGCCAAAGACGGCAGTCGATGCGCCGATCGCCGTGTGATCGGCGGAGTGGAACATGGCGCTGACGATGTTGCCGAGACCGCCGGCCATGAGGATCGACAGCCAAGCGAGGCCGGCGCCAAGGATCTGGCTGAGGATGATGGCGAAGAAACTGCCGAAGAGGACGATTCGACAGCAAGTGGCCGAGATCGCCGTGAAGGCCGAGCGCGGTGAAGGCGCGCCACCATTCGCCGTCGACGATCAGGCCGGCATTGGCCGCCCCGGCGGTGTTCCAGTCGAGGCCGAAGAACGAGCCTTCCGCCGCCGCCTGCACGAAGGTGACCACCGCGGCGAAGATGAGTGCGCCGTCGACCACCTGGGAAACGCGGAAGACGGGGGGATGTGGCTGTGGCGGTGCGTTCTCTGCCGTGTATTCCTGCAGCTGGTATTCGGCGCGTTCGGCGTCGGGCAGCGCGACCATGAGGCCGATCCCCCAGGGGCGGCGCACCAGGACGCAGCTGATGCTCATGGCGATCAGCACGAGCGCGTGCTGCTCGGCCTCGATACGCTGTGTGAACTGACGGATCTCGACCCAGCGGTCGTCAAAGTCGCCGGCAAGCAACGCTGTCGCCTCGGTTGGTCTCCGTTCGATCCTAGCCCGTTGCGACGCGCGGGGCCACTCGATCGGTTGCCCTCATCTGGTGGCGGCAGGACGGTATGCCAAGGCGTTCGCCCCATCATCCGCCGCTCAATCTCGGCAGAGATCGTGCAAATCGCAGCGATCGCGTCAACAAAACCTAAACCAAGCGTGTTGGGCGGTTTCGTAACCCGTCCGCTGTAGTCAGGGCGCCAACGAACCGGGCTGGAAAAGCCCGACATTCCCGAGGCGCAGGCAACCGTATATGCATCTTAATTCAACGACCGTCATCGCGACCGCTGCATTCGTCGCCGGCATGAGCGGGGCCTTCCTGCTTGTTGCCGGCGGTCAGCTGCAGCGTGCGCGGCCAACGACGATCTGGGGCGTCGCGAATCTCTTCATCGCCATCGGCATGATGCTGGTGCTGCAGGGGCAGGAGTACAATCTCGCCTTCCTCTCCATCATGATCGCGGGCGCCATGACCTGGGTGGCGATGGCGCGCTTCAATCATGGCGGCGTGCCGTTGACCTATCTCGTTGCCGGCGTGGCGATTTGGACATTCGTTGCACTGGGGCCGTGGGATATCGGCTTCGGCGCGAGTTCGGCGATCTTGCTCGGCACCGCCGGCTTCTATTTCGTCGGAACGGCAACGGAGCTGTGGAACAGCCGCGCCGAGATTCTACCCGGGCGCTGGCCGATCCTTGCTTTGGTGGTGATGAACGCGCTTGCCGCTTTCATCGGCGCGGCCGAATTGTCGGGCTTCGCTGTGGCGCCCGACGCTGCCGCCAGGTGGTGCGCTCTGGGTCGTCTATGTCTCCACCGTTGCCTTCACGATCGGGACGGCCGTGTTCTTCGTGGCGATGACCAAGGAACGCGCCGTCGCCGAGCATGAGCTCGCCGCGGTCACCGATTCGCTTACCGGTCTCGCCAATCGCGGCGCGCTGATGGCGTCGGCAACGGAAGTGATCGCCGAGACCTTGGCCGAAGGGCAGGCCGGTGGCCGTCGCGGTCTTCGACCTCGATCATTTCAAGCTCGTCAACGATACCTACGGACATCGCACCGGCGATGCCGTCCTGCGTGGCTTTGCGCAGAAGCGCCGTCTCCGCGATGCGCGCCACCGATCTGATCGGCCGTATCGGCGGCGAGGAATTCGCTGCGGTCATTCCAGGCGTTCAGCCGAGCGTGGCGATGGAGTTTGCGGAGCGTGTGCGTTCCGCTTTTGCATCACGCTCGATCGAAATCGACGGCAGCCGGGTCAAGGCGACGGTGAGTTCCGGCGTTGCCGTCGCCGAGCCCGGCGAGGGGTTTGAGGCGTTCGAGGAACTGCTCGATCGCGCTGATGCGGCGCTCTACATCGCCAAAGCCTCCGGCCGTGATTGCGTCAGCTTGAGCACCGTGTCGGCGACGGAGCATACGCGCCGCCCGATATCGACGGGCTTCGTGCAGGCGCTCCCGACCTAACCGGAGGCCCGTGCCGAGCTGGACGGTGGCTTGCGGCAGTGTCAGCTGCCCCGCATCCAGAAGCCTGATCCGACGACGGCCCTTCCGTCCTATACGTGCGATGTTGCGACCGAATTGGCGACCTGCAAATCAGGGCAGCACAACGACTGGCGTCCCCGTCGTTACTCGGTCGAAGAGGTCGAGGATGTCTTCGTTGAGCATGCGAATGCAGCCATGCGAGACGAATCCGCCGATCGAACCGGGCGCGTTGGTTCCGTGGATCGCGAAGAGGCCGCCAGCGAGCGTCATCGCCGCCGCGCCCATCGGATTGGCCGGCGACCCTGCGGGGATCACTGCAGGCAGGTCAGGTTGCTCAAGCCTGATTTCGGGAGGCGGGGCCCAATTCGGGCGAATGTACTTTCCGTCGATGAACGTCGTCCCGGTCCACTGCCACCCGCTGCGGCCGACACCGACAGTGTAGCTGATGGAAAGGTCGGGGCCGAGCACCAGATCCAGTCGCCGCTCCTGTGTATGAACCACGATAGTCCCCGGTGCATATCCGCCGTCGAAAGAAATCACTGTGCCTTCGGCCGCAGACGGCGGCGCGAATGAAAGCATAGCTATGGTTGTTACTGCGAAAGCTAATGAACAAATTCGATATCTTCTATGCATTTCATAAGTATTATCGTGGGTGCATTAGCAACAACCTCCTGAATTGATTACCTTTTTAGATATCAAACTTTTTCGGAATATTCGGCCCTCACGTTTATTATGAGGGGACTATCCCGCCAATGTGAGCTGTTTTGCTCAGTCAACCACCCCGATACGCTGATCATAAATACAACCGTTGTGAATCACTTGAAGGCGGCCCGTTTGGCGGCAGGCGCGCGGGTCACTCCGCGGTGGACCTGCGTGGCCGCTCGGTCGGCGTGAAAAGGGGAATGCATGAACTCCCTTCTCCCGCGTACAAGCCTGGCGGCGGTCAGTGCGCTAGCTCTCATCTGCGCCATGACAAGCGCGCGTGCTCAGGCGGTGCCGACCGGGACTGCGGCCGGTTACGCCCTTCTCGCCGGGACCACTATTACGAACACCGGCCCCAGCGTGATCACCGGCAATGTCGGCCTCGCCCCGGGTACCGCCATTACCGGCTTCACCGTTTCCGGACCTCCAGGCCCAGGCTTGGTGATCGGAGAGGTTCATGCGGCCGACGCTATCGCCATCCAAGCCAAGTCCGACCTTGTTATCGCCTATGAATATCTGGCGGGACAACCGACGACGGTGAACCTCACCGGACAGGATCTCGGCGGTCTGGTGCTGACTGCGGGCGTGTACAATTTCGACACCTCCGCCGGCATGAACGGAACTCTGACGCTGGATGCGCAGGGCAATCCCAATGCCGTCTTCATCATTGATATCGGCAGTACGCTGACCACGGCCAGCGGATCGGATGTCGTGCTCATCAACGGAGCACAGGCGGGCAACGTCTTCTTCCGCGTTGGCAGCTCGGCGACGCTGGGCACCAATTCGTCCTTCAACGGAACAATCGTCGCATTGACCAGCATTACCCTGACCACGGGGGCGGATATAACCTGTGGTGCGGCCTGGGCGCGCAATGGTGCGGTGACGCTCGACACCAACACGATCACTGTCTGTCCGCTCGTCACAGCGACGATCACTGATGTGTTGGGGCCCGACCTCACGGAAAACCAGATGGAGGTCGCTGACGCGATTGACGCCATCATCGAAGCCGGCGATCTGCCCGCCGAGTTTGGGGTATTGCTTGCCTTCCTGACACCCGAGCAACTGGCGTTCGTCGCCATGGAGTTGACGGGAGAAGCGGGGACGGCGGTTGCTCCCGCAGGCATGGCCGCGATGGACCAGTTCCTGGCGACTGTCATGAACCCCTATCGCAGCCAGCGGGTTATTCCGCCGACGCCGATCGCGCCGGCCCCTGCGAACAACAATACCGTCATGACGATGGGCTATGCCGAAGTGCCCTCTGACCCGGCTGCCTATTCGGCCTTCGCGCAAATGGACGCAATGATCCCCGATCCTCGCGGCCTTTATGTTTGGGCGGACGGCTTCGGCGGGATCGGCCACGCTGATGGCGATCCCATGGCCGGATCGCATGACCGCTTCGCCCACAACTATGGCTTCGTCGTTGGGATAGACGATGTGCTTTCGCCACAGGCGACAGTCGGGTTGGCCCTTGGCGTCGGGACGACCGGCTTTCAGCTGTCGGACGGACTTGGCGGCGGTCATAGCATAACCGTGCAAGCGGCCGCTCACGCCCGCATGGAATTCGGCCAGAGCTATCTTTCGGCCGGGATCGCATATGCGTGGAGCGCCGTAACAACCGACCGCACGGTGACCGGTATCGGAACCACCCGATTGATCGGGCAGTACCAAGCTCACAATGTCGGCGGTCAAATTGAGGCGGGCTACCGGCTGGGCGACGACCGCGCCTCGATCACCCCATATGGCGCAGTCGGTGTTCAGGCCTTCTTCACGCCAGCCTACACCGAAACAGCTGTCAGCGGTGCGCCTGCCTTCGCGCTTGTCTTTGACCCTCACACGACAATCGCCGTTCGGACAGAACTCGGCGCCAGCGTGGCGCGCACGTTCGATCTCGGCGACAGCGCGAGCCTGACGCTGCAGAGTCGTGTCGCCTGGGTTCACGAGTATTGGTCGAGCACGGCAATGACGGCGGCATTCGCGACCATGCCGGGCGCGACCTTCACGGTCGAGGGCGCCGCCCCTCCGCCGAATTCCTTCCTTTACTCCCTCACAGCCTCGGCCAATTTCGGAAGCTTCGCGATCGGTGCTTCATTCGATGGCGAAGTCGCGCGCGGCTCGCGCAGCTACGCCGGATCGGTGCGGCTCAGCTTCGCCTGGTGACGCGTCCATTTCACAGGAACTCCGGGCGGCTGCCGAAAGCCCGCGGCCATGTAAGGCCGGACGGCAAGGCGTTTCCGTCTCGCCGTCCGGAACTTTGCAGGGGACGCTGCCGAGGCAGAGGTGCCGCCGTGACAGCGTCATCCGCTTTCGCTAGCGGTTGCCGCCGCCCGGACCAAACTGGCCGGGGCCCATCTGACCGGGGCCGCCGGGGCCGGGCTGACCGGCGTTGGCGCGGTGCTCCTGAATTTGCATCTGCGCCGCCTCGCGGTCGTCGGCGTTGAGCACGCCGTCACCGTTGCGGTCGAGGTGGGCGACAATGTCGGCGAGGCCGGCGTTGAACTCCTCGGCGGTGATTTCGCCGTCGCCATTGGCGTCGAGGCGCTGGAAGGCGTCCACCATGCGCTCATAGAACCGGGCCATCCAATAGGCCTGGTATTCTTCGAGCGACAACGTGCCGTCGCCATTGGTGTCGTACTGGGCGAGGTCGGCGGCGCGAACCGCGTCGATCTCATCCTGCGAGACCGCGCCGTCGCCATTGGTGTCGAACTGCTCGAGCAGGGCCTCGGCGTGAACGACCATTTCGAACATGTTGCCGGGGCCGGCATTGGGGCCGGGGCCACCGGCGCGCGGGCCGGCCATCGCGACGTCAGTCGGGCGGGCGGTCGTTGCGGGGGCGGCGGCGTCCTGCGCGTAGCTTGGGATGACCGCGACGGCGCTGCCGAGCGCGGTGGTCATCAAGGCGGCCAGGGCGATGCTTTTTCCAGAGAGTTTCACTTCAAGTCCTCCATAGGGGGTGGGGTGAATACGGAGGACGTAGGGAGCTATCGGCGCCCAAGTTAGGCGGGAAGGCGTCGAGTTTGTATCAGGAGAGGGCAGCCGTGACCGGCGAGACGTCTTGATACAATTTTGTCAGCAGGGCGCAGAAAATGACCGTTTCGCGGCACCTATGCGCGTTGGGCGCGGTGGCTTTCAGTTCCGTTGGGCGAGCCACAATGTGGTTATGAGAGCCGCGTCGAGGACATAAGCCCGCGCCGAGGCCTGCGTGAAGGCGGTGCTCGGTTCGCCTCTTGCCGCCGCAGCAATCTCCGCCGCCACAGCGTTGACTTGCCCGAGATAGGCCTCCCAGGTCTGGTTCCCCTCGGGGAGGATGCCGTTTGCCTGGAAGGCGATTATCTCTCCGTCAATGGCGCTCACCGCCAGCGAGAGATCCGTCGAGGCGACGATGGACAGGAACAAATCGGGCGGGTTGTCCATCGCCGCGAATGAACGGAAAAGGGCGAGGTGAGGTGGCAGCCATTCCCGCTCAATGCCGGGCGCTGCGCCGCTGATCCAGGTGTTTACCTGAGGGTCATCGCAGGGTGTCGACGCCGCCTGCTGCAGGGCGGTAGCCGCCAGGTTGGCACGCTCGTCGTCGCCAAGGGAGGCGATCGCACGTCTCGCTTCGGACAGGATGGCGGTCGTCTGCCAGCTCTCGAGCAGACCGCAATGGATACCGCGCTCAGCGACGACGACGAGAAACACATAGGAGTCCGGGTCCGATGTCGGCTGCGCCCGTGCCGGAATCGCGAGGATCACGAGGGCAAGTGTCAACGCGAGTCCGTCGCGGAGGCGATGAAGGATCTGCATGTGTAACTTCTGGGGGAATCGGGGCAGGGGCGCAAGCGCGGTCCTTGGGTAAACGCGCCCGAATTGGGAGGTGATCCGCTTCGCTAGCGCCGATAGGGCTCCCAGCGGAAGAAACGCCAGGCCGCGAAGGTGATCGCCGCCGTCCAGATAACACTCATTCCCGCGGCTCGGCCGGCCGCGGCCGAGATGGTTTCGACGGGAAGGTCGGCGGTCCAGGCGAGGCGGACCAGTTCCGAAATGCCGGCGCCGGGGACGCCGAGATGCAGCGCATTCGCTGTTCCGGCGGAGAACAGAAGCCAAATCGCCCCCGTGACGATGATGCCGAACGGGACGGCGATCGCGCATTTCTGTGAGCGCGGGCCGGTGACGAAGGCGGCCGCGAGCATGCCGACGGAGGTGAAGAAGAACGGCGCGATGAGAACGGCGATCGCCAACAGCAGCGGCTGACGCGGCCATGAACCCGAAGCGATCATCGTTCCGGCTGCCACCAGGACGAGCTGCGCCAGCGCGACAAGAATGAACGGGGCGATGATGCCGGAGACAATGGCTGCGTCGGCAAGGCGGAGACGGCGCAGATGGCGAAGCTCGCCACCATCGCGCCGCGTTGCGAAGACGCTGGCAATACGCGCCATCACGGCGAAGCCCATGATGAAGACGATCTCCAGGGCGACGGCTTGCGCGATGCGGCTCGTTTGAAACGGCGCGTCGGTCTCAAGCACATTCACGGTTGGGAACGCCGCCGCAATCAGGCTGGCGAGGAGAAGCGGAACGGCCAGCGTCAGCGCGATCGCCCACCAGCTGCGGGCAAGGGCGCGGAGTTCGCGACGGGCAATTGCGGCGGCGCCTGCGATCATGGCTTCCGGTATCCTCCCGGTGCCACACTATGCCCGGAACAGGCCGCCGACCCAAGAGCGACACAGATGCGTAAGGCGTTGCTCAAACGAAATCGGCCGGCGCGAACGCCGGCCGATTATTGTTCTTCAAGCGCGCTCTAGAAGCGCAGATGCACGCCGATCTCCACGCCATGGGCCAGGAAGTTGCCGGTGGCGGTGGTGCCGATCGCAACGTTGGGGCCAGCGATGTTGAGGTTCGGGGTCAGCGCGACCTGATCCGGGGCAAGCGCCACATTGTGCAGGAACAGGGCGCGATAGCCGACGGAGAAGCTCAGATTGGCAGTCGCGTTGAAGCCCACCTGGACGGCGCCGCCGAGCATTGTCACGGTCGAGGTCGTCGTGTCGCTGCCGGTGATGGTCAGGTTGGGGGCCGGCCGCGTCACGGTCAGGTCGTTGGAGACGCGGTTGAACAGCAAGCCTGCGCGGACATCGGCGCCGACATAGAAGGTGCCGGGCGTCGTGCCGCCGACCATGACGCGGGCGCCGATTTGCGGGCCGATCATCGAGTTGACGACGAGCCAGTTATATTCGCCCTGGCCGTCGGGGTAGGTCGGCGATCCCGGATCGCGCAGGAAAGCGCCGATCGTGAGTTCGTCGGTGAGGTTGATGTAGGCGGCGCCCGCGTAGATCGCGAAGTTGGAGTTCTGGAACACGACGTTGGCGTCGGCGCCCCAGACTTCCGTGCGGTTCTCGCCGTAGACGTCGGCGAAGTCGGCGCCGTCCGTCACCGGGTTGGTCTCGATGACGATATCCTCAGCGCCAGCAATGATCGGCTCAACAGTGGCGATCCAGGAGCGCAGCGTGAAGCCGCCGACCTCAACGCCGAAGTGGCAGTGCAAGTAGCCGAACTCGGGCCGCTACGCCGTCGCGCCAACCGAAGTTGAAGTCCGCCGCGTCGATCAGATTGCCGGTGCCGGGATCGCCGGCGTAGGAGACCAAAGGCGTCGGCATGGGATCGCGGCGCGTCATATAGAGATAGTAGGCCGAAGCGTAGACGGTGTTGTCGCAGGCAGGTGGTGGAGGCGGTGCCGGCGTGGTCGGGATGATAATTGGCGTCAGGTCTGCGGCGTTGGCGCCGGTGGCCGTCAAGGCCGCGGAAGCAAGAACAAAAGCGGCGGCCGCCGCGCGACCCCGCATCAATGAACGAACCGGCATTTGAAATTGCCCTCCTGGAGCCCGCATCAACAAAACGACGCGCAACTATACACCCGCGCTGAACTACGGAGAACGCTGTTTTTGCAACACCGCAACAAGAAGCAGAAAGTGTAGGCGGTGCGCTTACTTAACCACCGGGACTTCATCTCCCGCGTGATAGCGACGATCTTCAAAATTTGGGCTAATTGGGGCATAGATGGTGTTGACCGGAAACGGATGAGGGCCTGTCGATGCGCCGAATCGTTTTCCTGCTTCTTCTCTTCGTTGCTTCGGCTCCGGCGGCCGCGGCGGACCGCATTCTGAATGTCGAGATCGGCGGGCCGGAGGCGGCGGCCTATGAGGGCATAACCATCGAGATCCGCCTCGCCGACGTCACCGATCCGGCGGTGGAGCCGACGATCCTCGGCGGCACCAGCACCTCCTCCGGCGACTACGCGTTGCCGCGCGGGATGCGCATCGGCTTTGACGACGGCGATCTCGTCGCCGGCCGGACCTACGGCATCGAGGCGCGCGTTTGGCAGGGGCGTACGCTCCTCTTCGTGACGCTGGAACCGCTGGTCGTCGATCCGCTGACGGATGAGACGGTGGCGGTGCGGGTTGACCCACCGCTGCCCTTGGCGCTGGCCGGGACACGCTGGATCGGTGAAGATTTCGGCGGGACGATGCTGCGGGCAGATGGCAATCCCTGGCGCGCGGCGCTTACCTTCTGGTCGACCGAAAGTGCTCTCTCGACGCGGTTCAACGTGACGGGTCCGTGCGGCGATTGGGTCGGCATGGCGGCGTTCGCCGGCATCCGGCTCGCTTTCACCGACGTCGACTACCTTTCGCGCCAATGCGATGGCGACCCCGCGGCTTTCGCCGAAATCGTCGGCGGCGTGGTCGACGCGACGCGCACCTATGCGGTCGAAGACGGGGTGCTGGAACTGCGCGACGCCGAGGGCAATGTCCTCGGGCGGTTCACGCCCTTCGTCATGCCGGAGAACTAGCTCAGTCGCCCTGCCAATAGGCCTGGAACTGGGCGCCGTCCCAATAGAGCTTGACGCTCGATGAATCGTCCTTGCCGATCGTCAGCGTGTCGCCGGCCGGGGTCGGCGGCGGGCCCTCGCCGGCGCCCTGGCCGATGGTGCCGCGCGGCTCGACCAGCCACCAATCGATGTGGTCGAAATAGGCCGGCGTCAGCTGGCCGAGATCGCCTTCGAGACCGATGACATCGAGCCATGTGCCGGCGCGGCAGATGGCGATGGCGCGCTTGCCGTCGGCGATGCGCTCGACCGGCACAGCGAAATCCCAGGCGCCGTCATGGTCGAAATCGGCCTCGACCGTCGGCGGCTGCAGGAAGGCGACCGGCTCCAGCGATTCATCGAGGCCGCAATCGCGGATGCGCTCGATGTCCTCCGGCGCGAAGCCGACCGGCTCGGGCGGCGGCGGGTCGTAGGTAACCGGCCAGGTGAGGCAGGCCTCGAAGCGGAGATAGACCATGCGCGCCTGCTGGCCGGGCTCGAGATCGGCGAGGCCGTAATCGACGACCATCAGCCAGCCGCGGCCGTCATTCGGGTTCGGCTCGGAGCCGAGGTCCGTGTCCGGCGGGCGGAAGCCGCCGGTGCCGATCAGGGCCGGCGAGAAGGCGAAGAGGCGGAGCGCCTGCGGCGCGTTGACGTCGCCCCTATTCGGGCCGGTGTTGTCGGCGTTGCGGAAGTGCCAGCCGTAGAGTTCGCGCGCATTCGGCGCGTGGAACGGCGGTGTGATCGCGCTCATGTCGACACCCGGCGCGTCGCCCGGCAGGTTTGAATAGACGCGGATGTCCCAGCCATATTGCGCCGGCTCGAGCATGAACAGCCAGCCGGTCGGCAGGATCTCGCTATAGGCGTGCTGCCCGGAAATCTCGCCGGAGAAACGGAACGCCGTCCGCTCCGCCGTGCTGTCGCAGGCCGGCAGCGGCGCCTGCGCCATCGCCGTGCCGGAGCCGGCGATCAGGAAAACGAGGGCGAGGAGAGGGCGGAGTTGCACGCGCATCGCTCAACTCTAACCAAAGGTCTCGCTGAGACAAACAAAAGCTGCCCCTCCGGGCGGCTTTTTTCTTTTTCACCAACCGCAACAACGGAGTGACGGCCATGATGAATGGTGCCGATGCCGTTCGTCGTGCGCGGAATGGTTCCGCGTTCGGCATGAACGGACAAACGATGCCCGGTGCGGCATTCCCCGGCAGAGGTCCGGGGCAGATGCCGCCAGGGCCCGAGGCCGGCGAAACCGGCCCGGACGACCTTTGCGAGATCGAACATGATGGCCGGCGCTATCAGGTTCCGGCGGCGCTGAAGGATTCGTTCCTGCGCCAGCAGGACTACACGCGGAAAACGCAGGACGTCGCCCGCCAGCGCAAGGCGCTCGAACGCGCCCGCGCGCTGCTGTCGATGCAACTTGCGGCACAGCAGGAGCATCTGCGCGACATCGCCGCGCTGGTCGCCATCGACGATCAGCTGCAACAGCTTTCGCGCACGAACCTGCAGCAACTTCGCGCCGCGAACCCGCAGGGCGCCCAGGCGCTGGCGATGCGCGCCGCGCAACTTCAGCAGGCGCGGGGCGTCGTCGCCGCGAAGCTGACCGAGAAGCTGAAGGCGCGGGCGATGCTCGCGCGTCAGATGGAGGCGAAGGAAGCCGCCGACGCTCATCGCGTGCTGCGTCGGGACATCAAAGGTTGGGACGCCAAGATGGCGCGCCAGCTCCGTGACTATGGCGTCTCGCTCGGCTTCGAGCCGGACGAGCTCGCCGCCGTCTCGGACCCGCGCATCGTCAAGGCGCTCCACCGGGCATGGAACGGCGAACAGCAGGCGAAGCGCACGAGCGCTCCGCCGCCCTCGAACGACATGCGTCCGCTCAGCCAGGTCGCCCGCCGGTCATCGCCGGCCGGGACCGAACTGTCGGACAGGATGCCGATCGAGGACTGGATGAAAGCGCGCAACCGTCAAGTCAGACAGAAACGCAAAGGCTACTGAACCATGGCAAACTCACTTCTTACCGCAGAAGCAGTGACCCGAGAGGCGCTGCGCATTCTCCACCAGAAGCTCAACTTCATCGGCTCGATCAATCGGCAGTATGACGACAGCTTCTCGCAGGCCGGCGCCAAGACCGGCGACAGCCTCAAGATCCGGCTGCCGAACCAGTATTCGGTGCGCACCGGCAAGACGCTCGACACGCAGGACACGACCGAACAGAGCGTGACGCTGCAGGTGGCGACGCAGAAGGGCGTCGACGTCAACTTCTCCTCGCTCGACCTCACGCTGTCGATGGACGATTTCGCCAAGCGCGTGCTCGATCCGGCGATGAGCGTTCTCGCCGCCAATATCGAGGCCGACGCGATCTCGATGTACAAGGACGTCTACAATGAAGTCGCCGATATCGGTTCGGCGATCGACCTCATCGACGTCCTCAATGCGCGCAAGAAATTGCAGGACAATCTGGCGCCGACGGCGAACCGGAGCTGCAATCTCAACACGCAGGACAATGTCGATCTCGTCGACGAGCTGAAGGGCCTCTTCCACGATTCCGAGGAAGTCTCCCGCCAGTATCTCGAGGGCTATATCGGCCGCACCGCGGGCTTCGACTTCATGGAGAACACGCTGTGGCCGAGCCATGCCACCGGCACCGATGACGGCACCGGCGACTACCTCACCGACATCGCCGGCGCCGAAGCCGACGGTTCGGCCGGGACGCTCCATATCGACACCGGCACCGGCACGCTGAAAAAGGGCGACATCATCACCATCGAGGATGTCTACCGCGTGCATCCGGAGACGAAGGCCTCAACCGGCATCCTGCAGCAGTTCGTCGTCACGGCCGACTATGCCGGCGGCGAGGGCGATCTCGCGATCTCGCCGTCGATCATCTCGTCGGGCGTGACGCAAAACGTCAATGCGGCGGCTGCCGACGGCAAGGTGATCACCAAGCTCGGCGGCGCGTCCGCCTCGCACGGCATCTCCATGGCCTATCACGAAGATGCCTTCACCTTCGCCACAGCCGACCTCGTCATGCCGCGCGGCGTCGATTTCGCGTCTCGTCTCGTCTTCGACGGCATCTCGATGCGCATCATCCGCGACTACGACATCAACAACGACAATCTGCCGTGCCGTATCGATGTCCTCTACGGCTACAAGACGATGCGGCCGGAATTCGCCTGCCGGCTCGCCTTCAACTAGCCGGGCAAACATTGCGGCGGACGACCGGGGCGCTTCGGCGCCTTTTTTGTTGCCCGCCGCTCCCTTTCCTTCTCGCGACTCCCTCCTTCGTCATTGCCGGGCTCGATCCGGCAATCCACCGCGCGGCCCTTCGGCCGTCGCCTGGACCACCGGGTTAAGCCCTGTGGTGACGAGTTGAGGGGAAATGCAGTCACCCCAACACAAGGAACTCACGAACATGTCTGTCGAATATCTCGGCATCGGCGAAGATGACGGCACGGTACTCGGCCGCGACGGCACCGCCGACAAGGTCGGCTTCTACGGCGCGACGCCCGTGGTGCGTCCTTCCGGCGCCGGCCAGGCGGCCGTCGCCACCACTGCGATCACAACTGTGGAGACTTTCACCACCACGGTCTGGGCGGCCTCGATCAACTCGCTGATCGAACGCGTCGATGCGATGACGACGCTGGCTAATCAGCTGCGCGCCGACAACGTCTCGCTCGGCCTGATCAAGGGCTCGGCGTAGTCAACAGCTCAGCGGTCGTCATGAGCGATCGCCCGCGCGATGTCGTAGCGAAGGGCCTCGTCGTTCCAATCATCGAGGCTCTTCATGCGTCGACTTCCTTGGTCATCAAGCCTGCTTCCTGTCGATGTCCCGCATCGCTGGCCTTGACCTCACCGCATCCAATGGCCAAACCCTGCGCCAGTTTCGCTTGTCTCCAGCCGCCGGTCCCAATGGCCTCCGATCCTGCTGCCGATGCCCCACTGAGCGCCGATGAGCGCGCGCGCCTCGTTGCGATCGTGCGCGAGCGTTCCTTTGCCACCGGCACAGTTCACGCTCGCTTCCGGGACGCGAGAGCAATCTCTATTTCAATCTGAAGCCGACGCTGATGCTGCCGGAAGGCGCCTATCTGGCGACGCGCGGCCTCCTGGCGCTGGCCAAGGACGCTCAGCCGGACTTCGTCGGCGGACTTGAGCTCGGCGCGGTGCCGATCCTCGGCGCGATGGCGGCGATGAGCTATGTCGCCGGCAATCCGATCGCCACCTTCTTCGTGCGCAAGGCGCCGAAGGATCATGGCACCAGGCTCGGCGTCGAAGGGCTGGCGCCGGGCGAAACGCTCTCCGGCCGGCGCGTTCTCGTCGTCGACGATGTGATCACCACCGGCGGCTCGACCGTGAAGGCGATCGAATCCGCGCGTGCCGAAGGGGCGATCGTCGAAGAGGCGATCAGCGTGCTGGACCGCGAAGAGGGCGGCTTCGAGAATCTCGCAGCGCTCGGCGTCCGGCTGCGGTCGGTGCTGAAGGCGAGCGATTTCGTCTGAGTTTCGGAATGGCAGGAATAGGCCATTTCCGACGCCAGCTATAAATTCTTAAGCTGAATTAAGCACTCTACATGCAACGTTTGGGAACGATCGCTTCCGGGCGACCGTTCGCTCGCTTGGCTTGGGAGGGGCAGTCGCCGTATCGGCAGCAATGACATTCGATGCCTCCACGCTCTTTGTCGTTATCGTCACAACGGCCCTCGCCAATGCCGTGCTCCTCCTATGGAGCTGGCTGCAGAACCGGCGAGAGAACATGCTGTTGGCCGTGGCGATCGGCTATGCGAGCACCGCCGCCGGAAATGTGCTGCTTGCGGCGCGTGACAGCGCGCCGGCTTTCGTCACCATCGACCTCGCCAATGCGCTGGTCATCTACAGCATGGGCATGGTGTGGGTGGCGACCCGCACGTTCAATCGCCGTCCGGCGCCGCAATGGGTGCCGCTCATCGGCATCGCCGTGTGGCTCGCGGCGTTGCGGGTGCCGGCGATTGCGCAGGCCTATGAGTTGCGTGTTGTTGTGGCCGCCGTCATTTCGGCATTCTTCTGTTTCATCGGCGCGCGCGAGCTGTGGGTGCGCGACGGATTGCGCAGCCGCTTCCCGCTCGCCGTCCTTCTCGTCTTCCATGCCATGGTGATCCTGGCGCGGATCCCCGTTTCAATGGGGGGGCCGGGGACGGTCGAGCAATTCCAAGGGTCCTGGTTCGGGCCGCTGGCGCTCGAGGCCCTGGTCTTCGTGCAGTTGGTTGCCCTGCTGGTCCTTTCGCTCACCAAGGAACGGGCCGAGTCGCGCCTCCACGAAGCGGCCATGACCGATCCGCTCACGGGCCTCGCCAACCGGCGGGCCTTTTTCGAGCATGGGGCTCGGCTCGTCGCGGAAGCCCAGCGCAGCGAACAGGCCGACGGCGCTGATCGCCTTCGATCTCGACCGCTTCAAGCAGGTGAACGATACCTACGGCCATCCGTTTGGCGACGCCGTTCTGGAAGCCTTTGCCGCGGCCGCCAAGTCCGGCCTGCGTCGCGGGTGACCTCGCCGGCCGCATTGGCGGCGAGGAGTTTGCCGCCATTCTGCCGGGGTCGGCCGAAGGCGAAGCGCGCGCGGCCGCCAAGCGCGTTATAGACCTTTTCGCGCAGACGGTGGGGATCGCCGAAACCGACAAGATGCGCTTCACGGCATCGGCGGGGCTCGTCGTCTCGCCGGCGAGCAAGGACTCGATTGAAGCGCTGTTCATCGCCGCCGACAAGGCGCTCTACGATGCGAAATATTCCGGCGGCGACCAGCTCAAAATGGCGAACCCGTCCTTCGCCTGATCCGATATCCGACATCTCAGGAAACCCGCGATGGCGAAGAACGTCTGGATCGCGGTGCCGGCCTATACCGGTCAGGTGCATTTGGGCACGATGCGCTCGCTGATGACCGATATGCTGCTGCTCGCCGAGCGCGGCGACAAGGTCACGATCTTCGACGAGAGCGGCAATGCGATGATCGCGCATGCGCGCGACATGATCATCGCCTCGTTCCTGGCGGGCGAGGGGACCGACCTCGTCTTCGTCGATGCCGATGTGTTCTGGGAGGCGGGCGGTGTCTTCAAGCTGGTCGACGCGCCGGTCGATTTCGTCGCCGGCGTCTATCGCCACCGCAAGGATCCGGAAGGCTACGCCGTGCGCTGGATCGCCGAACGGCCGGAGCTATGGGCCGATCCCGAGACGGGCCTCCTCGAGGTCGAGGGCGTTCCCGCCGGTTTCCTCCGCGTCAGCCGTGCGGCGCTGGAGAAGATGGTCGCCGCCTATCCGGAGAAGCGCTTCCTCGATCGCCACGCGCCCAACGGCGAGGCTTTCGCGCTGTTCGACAACATCCATGACGGCGACCAATATTGGGGCGAGGATTTCTCCTTCTGCCGGCGCTGGCGCGAGATCGGCGGCAAGGTCTGGCTCGACCCGGAGCTCGAACTCCACCATGTCGGCTTCAAGGCGTTTTCCGGCCGTATCGGCGATTGGCTGAAGGGGCGAGACGCCGGCGCGGCATAGACGACGCGTCAGGAGCGGCCGAGGCCGATACGCTTGCTCATATTGATGCCGGTCACGCGAAAGCCGCCTGAACGATAAACGTGCTGTGCCCGGGCATTGTCTGCGGCGACCCGGAGCTGAATTTGTTCGAACCCGGCCGCGACGAGACGAGCCTCAAGCTGCGCCAGCGCGGCCTTGCCGTATCCCTTGCCCTGATATTCCGGACGGATGTGGAAGTCATAGATGAACACAAGCCGAGCGTCGGTATTGGGCCGGTAGGAACAGTACCCGATCGGGTCGTCATCGCGCTCATCGTCAATGATGCACAGCAGGACCTGTTCCGGCGTGTCGGCACCTGCGGGCAGGTCTTTCTCGATCTCGCGCCTTGCCTGCGCCTCCGCTGCGTCGGCGGGCAGGTCGTAATTAGCCGCGATCTCGGCGGCGTAGTCCGGCACGAAATATGAAACGTAAGCCGGGAACTCGTCAGTCCGCATCGGCCTCAGCGCGATAGCCATAGGTTTCCTGTTTGCCTCATGTCCGAGCGCCAGAGTTGGAGTTGGATCAGGAGCTCCGCCGGATGTCCTGAACCAGGAAATGAATTTCGAGCCTAGTTCGCCGCGGGGCCGCCGCAGGCCGCCACGAAGCCGGCTTGGTTGTCGGCATCGGCGGCGGAGAAATCGACGACGAAGGTGAAGAAAGGCACGATCACCGCCAATTCGGCGGCCGTCGCCAGCGTCGCCAGCATCAGCGTCTGATCGCCGCCGGTCGGATCAAGCCGGGCGAGATAACGGTCGGCTTCGATCGGCGTGAAATACTGCAGCGCGAAGTTCATCTGTGCGTCATCGACCCAGAGCGTCGCCGTTTCGCCGGCCGCCATCCAGCGTTCCTGGTGCGTCACACCGAGGTTGCGGATGCGGAGCTCGATGCTGCCATTGGTGCAGACAAGCTGCAGGTCGGGGCAGTTTTGCTCCGGCGTGCAGGTGAGGGGCTCCAGCGTCAGCACGGCGCCCCCATCGGTGAGTTCAAGCGCCGTCTTCGCCGCATCGTCCTGGGCGAGCGCCGGTGCGGCGGCGAGGACAGCGATGGCGAAAGCGGCAAGGAAGCGGCGCATAGGAAGCGTATCTACACTCAGGGCGCAGCGGGCGCCAGCACCCCGCACGCGTCGTTGAAGCTCGTCATCGTTTCGGCGTCGGCCGGCGCGGGCATGACGACGAAGGTGTAGAACGGCGTGATGACGTCGATCTCGACGGATTGCGCCATCGCCGACAGCAGGGGCGCGAAATCGTCGGTCGGCGCAAGCCGCGCCACCCAGCCCCAGCCTTCCCTTTCGGTGAAGCGCTGCAGCCGGAAGAGGAGGCCGCCGGTGTCCGTATAGACCGTCGCTGTGTCGTTGCCCTGCAGCCATCGCTCGCCATGCTGGGCGAGGAGATTGCGGAGCCACATCTCGAGGCTGCCGTCGGTGCAGATGAACTGGATGTCGACGCAGTGGTCTTCGGGCTCGCAAAGGAACGGGTGAAGCGTCAGCGTCGCGTTGGCGTCGGTGACTTCGAGGGCGGCGCGCGGCGTCGCCTCGTCCTGGGCGAAGCCGGAGCGCGCGGCGAGGGCAACGATGGAAAGGGCGGCGAGGATACGTTTCATGGGCACCTTCTACACTTACTCCGCCGACGGCGCGACGCCCCCAGGCGCCAAGCTCGACCCAGGCGGCGACGGATGCCATCACGCGTCGTGGATCCTTTGTCGGTCGAGTTGCGCCTGCTTTCCCGTTCGGTGGGAACTACATCGCCATGCAAGCTTCGACGAAGGCGTTGAGGCTCACCGTTTGGCCCTGCGCGTCGGACAAATAGATCTGGAAACCCGACGTGACGACGCCGAGCTCGGTTGCGCCGGCGAGCAGCTTCAGGCCCTCGTCGCCGCTTCCCTGCCAGGCGAATTCGATCGCCCAATCGCGCGCGGCGGAATCATAGGACAGCGAACTCAAGGTCATCTGCGCGTTGACGTTGCCAAGGGAAAGCTGCGCCGAAACGGGGCCCCGGTGGTCGGCGTTGCCGCCCAGCCATTCAAAGGCGACCTGCTGGGGGACATGCACCTCGATATCGGGATTGCGGTCATGGTCGCAGGCGAGATCGGCCACAACGGTTTCGCTGGCGTCCGGGCCCAAGGCGTATCGAAGCCGCAGAGACCCTGAGCCGTCGGTATAGACGGAGGCCGTCTTCGGCACGCCGTCGTAGAGGCGCTCCTGCGCCAGCGCGGGCAGGGATATAGCGACCACAAAGGCCGCCACAGCCACGCTTCTCCCTGTTTTTCTTGCGTGTTTCATTGCGCTCCCCAACGCGAACCCGCTGCCGAACTCTTGGCAGAAACCGGGGAAATCTGCAATCGCTCCTCAGCTTTAGCCGATTTGCCGGCTAAGGCACACCCGGCTCCCATCCTTTCCAGCCACTCCCAGCCCGGAGGCCCATCCTCATGGCCGTCCCGACCGAACTGAAAACGCGCTCGCTACCTTGCTAGAGCGGTCCGGTGACAGTGCCGTCACGGGCAATGCCGCCGATTTCGTCACGCTCGCCCTCCGCGCCATGGAGACCGAAACCACGCTCACACGCACGATCTCGTCGCGTCAGCCGACGCTCCCCGCCGATTATGTCCAGCCGAAGTCGCTGTTCCTGACGACATTGGGGGACCACCGGCGCCCGCGTTACCGTTAGCTACCGATCGCCAAGCGGACTGCCTGTTCCACGGGCGAATAGTCGCCATCGGCGTGGTTCAATTCGAGATCGCCCACCGGCATCAGCGGCGGTTGCGCCATGAAGCGCGGGCGCGTGCCGCGATGCGGCTGCGCCGCGTGAACCAGGAACGGGTGGCAGAGATAGACCGTTCCTGCCGGTCCTGTGGCAAGTGCCTCCGGCAGGCCGGCGGACTCGGCGAAGCCGTCGGCGGCGAGTTCGCGCAGCGTCAGCCCGGCCTCGCTGGCCGGCGCCAGTCTGCGGGCGATGCCCAGATGCGAGCCGGCGCGGATGCGCGTCGGCGCGTCGTCCTCGCCGACATCGGAGAAGAGGAAGAGCATCAGCAGCGCCCGTCCGCGCGAGACGATGTTGGCGCGCCATTCCAGGAAGTCCGGATTGTCGGTGCCGAAGCTGACGTCGATGTGCCAGCCGGCGTCGCCCGGATCTTCGGCCGACGGAAAGCGGACCGGGAAGGTGCCGAGCGCTGCGCTGCGCCGCCAGCGTCCGGACCCGACGAGTTGATCGAATGCCCGGTGAAGCACGGGTGTGTTCGCCGCGGACACGAATGGTTCGCCAGGATAAATGCCGAGCCGGACGACCGGACGCGTCCAGGTCGACGGATCGTCGGGGCTGCAGCCGGTGTCGCGCCACAGGATGGCGCGGGCCTCGTCGGCCAGCGCTGCGGGAAACGCCTCGTCGATGCGGACGAAACCCTGGTGAATGAAATGATCGATGTCCGCGGCGCCGAGCGCGCGGGTCGGTTGATTGGAGTTCATTGAAAGAGACCTCGACAGGCCGCCGGCCATCGCCTCGCGCGACCGGCACAGGACATACGCGCCAGACCGAGGCCCGGCGATGCGAGCGCCCGCCTCGGCGGGCTCGGTCCTAACGCGGCAGGAAGAACGCCGCGGCGAAGGTCTTTGTCGAGATCATCATCATGTCGTTGCTGCTAGCAGCACCGTGCCTTCCTCGCAACCCGAAACACGCGGCCCGAGGGAGCAGAAAGAATAGCTGCAATACTTCGCCCCGCCTGCGAACGCGGCTAGTCCGTCGGGACCGCCGGGAAGGCGCTCGCCACAGCGGCGCGCCCGCTGTCGCCGAGCTGGAAGCGGAGGAGCACCCCGCGCTGGTCGGAGAAGGTGATGACGATGCCTATCTCGCCGGCGTTGCGGATCTGATCGAGATTGGCCTCGCGTGAATCGGCGCTCATGGCCATGACGATGGCGCCGCCGTCGGTGGACGAAATGGTCCCGGCAAGGTTGGCCTCGCCATCGCCATTCGATGTCCAGAAGCTGGAGGCGTTTGCGAGCGTTGCGCCCGGGTAGAGGTCGCCAATAGTGAGGGTGATGGTAAGGGCGTCATTGCCATCGGCAATTGCGAGCGTGCCGTCGAGCCCGATGGCCGGGATGGAGACGGCTGCAGTCGCCTCGCCGGCTGTCGCCGACCAGGTCGTGCTGCCCCAGCTTTGCGCCGTGGTGTCGGTTTCGGTCGCAACGTCGACTTGTGCCCATTCGGCGCCCGGCGTCGGCGGTTGATCGGGGAAGGGTGGGACCAGCATCGGGGTCCAGATTTCGTAATAGAAGCCCTGGAAGAGCGTGCTTCGCGGCACCGGGTCGAGCGCAGAGAGTGCCGTCTCGACGGCGGCAATGTCGGTTCCGGTGAGGATATCGGCGAAGGCGCGGATGCCGTCAGCGGCGTCGTCTTTCGCGGGCTCGGCGACGACGGCCAGCTGTTGCATGGCGGCCTTCGCGGCGTTGAGATCGGCGGCTTCCAATGCGTCGGAGACTTGCGCCATCGCTGCCCGCCAGGCGTCCGCGTCGACGTCGTCGATGCTGCCGCCGGCGTTGCTGCGGGTAATGGCCCAGACGATCGCCGTCGCCAGCAAGGCCGCGACGAGAACGAGATCGATGAGCCGGATCCGCTCGAGATGAAGGCGGCTGAGGAAGCTCGGCTTTTTCGTCACGCCGCACCACTCGCGTTGTTGGCGATCTGAGCCTCGCAACGCTCAAGGCTGGCGCGCAGCTTCTGCGAGCGGCTGGCCGAGAGGCGCACGACGAGCGGTACCGGTCCCGCCATCAGCGTGAGCAGGATGGTGTCGCCATCGGCGGCGGGGACGACAATATGCTCCGTCGCGAGCGGTGCGGGAGCGGCGCCGGGCTGGTTACCCTCTCGAGCGACCTGTTGCGACTGGGCGAGATCGCCCGCCTGCATGATGCGGTTGGCGAGCTCTGAGGCTGCGGCCGCAGGGAAGGCGAGCGCCAGCGGACTGCCCGACGCCTCCACCAGTTCAACGAAGGCGAAGGAACCATCCTTGCCCGAACCAACTTGCCTGACGCCGTTGCAGCGGAACATCGGCGGCTGCTTCCGTTCGGCCATCTCACACTCCCCTCATTGGCCGGCCTCGGCCGACCCTCGTTTCGTTGGACCGATCCGTCGCGGGTCGGCGCGCATTCGTCAAGGGCGCGCGGCGATTTCGCCAAGCGACAGGCGATTCAGGAGTGGGGCTCTAGGGGGCATGTGGATGACGGAGAATATCACCCGGGTTGACGCGCGGCACTCAGGAAGCAGTCGCCGCCGCAACGCTTGGCGCAAAACGCACCGTCCCTTCGCTGATGCCGTGCGCCGCCATCGTCTCCTTCATCGTTGGTCTGACGCCTACAAGGACGACCGTCGCCTGCCGACGCCGTGCGCCGTCGATGAAGGACAGCAGCGCCGTGGCGGCCGTCGAGTCGATGAATGGCACGCCGGCAAGATCGAGGACGAAACGACGCGGCGTTTGGCCGATACGGCTCAGTGTGGCGGAGAACTTCTCTGTCGCGCCGAAGAAGAACGGGCCGTTGATGCGATAGACGACAACATCGGGTGTGTTCGCGGGGGCCAGCACATCGCGCTCGCGCGGCGCACTGTCAGCGCGATCCTGGTCGATCAGCGCTACGCCGGCTTCGATCTCAACCGCGTTGGCCATACGATGCATGAACAGGAGCGCCGCCATGACGACGCCAAGTTCGATCGCGGTGGTGAGGTCGACCAGGAGCGTCACTAGGAATGTTGTCGCCAAGACGGCGCGGTCTCCCAGCGAGGCCCTGGTGAGGATGCGGCGGATGTGGCCGAATTCGGCGATGTTCCAGGCGACGACGGCGAGGATCGCGGCCAGCGCCGCAAGCGGCACATAGGAAAGCAGCGAAGCGCCGACGAGCACGAAGACGAGCAGGAACGCTGCATGCAGGATGCCGGCGATCGGCGTCTCGGCGCCTGAGCGGATGTTGGTCGCCGTGCGCGCGATGGCGCCGGTGGCGCTGAGGCCGCCGAAGAAGCCGGAGGCGATGTTGGCGATGCCTTGCGCGACGAGTTCGCCATTGGAGCGGTGACGCCGGCCGGTCATGCCGTCGGCGATGACGGCGGACAGAAGCAACTCGATGCCGGCGAGGAAGGCGATCGTGATGGCGTCGGGGATGAGCGTGCCGATCTTGCTGAGATCGAAGTGCAGGGAAGTGCGGCGTCGGCAGACCGGCGGGCACGCCGCCGAAGGCCGAGCCGATGGTCGGCGCGTCAAGCTTGAACAGCGTGGCGATTGCCGAGGCGGTGACGACAGCGATGAGGAAGCCCGGCCATTTCGGCAGGTATCGCCGGAAGCCAAGCACGATCGCGAGGGCAACCGCCGAGATGGCGACGGCGATGAAATTCGTACTGCCGAGATTGTCCCAGATGGTCGTCAGCTTGGGCACGAAATCGGCGGGCATGGCGATTTCGAGGCCGAGCAGATCCTTGATCTCGGAGGCGAAGATCGAAACGGCGATGCCGGCGGTGAAGCCGACGACGACCGGGTAGGGGATGTATTTGATGAAGGTGCCGAGGCGGAGGAGACCAAAGCCGATGAGGATGAGGCCGGCCATGATGGTCGCCATCAAGAGGCCGTCATAGCCCTGGCGGTCGATGACGTGGAAGACGACGACGATGAAGGCCGCGGTCGGGCCGCCGATCTGGAAGCGGCTGCCGCCGAGAGCGGAGATGACGAAGCCGGCGACGATTGAGCTGACGATGCCGGCCGATGGCGGGGCGCCCGATGCGATGGCGATCGCCATGGCAAGCGGCAGGGCGACGATGGCGACGGTCAGGCCGGCGACGGCATCGTGGCGGAGGCGCGTCAGGCTGTAGCCTTCGCGCAGCGCCGTGACGAGCTTCGGCGTGAACAGCTCAATGAAGCGTGGCTGGCCAGGGCCAGCCGTCCGGATCGACATTCTTGCGGAACGAAGGTGAGGAACCCGCAACGGGGCCGCGTTGATGAAGGTTCCTTAGCCCATGCGCCGCTGTTGCTGCGAATGCAAGGTTTGGGTTCGACCTTGGTATTCCAGAGCACCGGGTCGCGCCGCGGCTTTCGGTTTTCGGTGGGGCGGCATCGTGTATACCGACGGCGTTGCGTTTGGCGATGGCACAGCTAACCGGACTCGTGAATGGACGCTTTCGTGCACATACCCAAGACTGGCGGCTCCACGATCCGGTCGATTGCTTCCCGACAGTACGGCGTTGACAAGATCCTGCTCTTTGAGCCGGGCTCGCAAGCATGGTTGGACGATGCCTCGGGCCGAGTGCCGCTGCCAGATCAAGTGGAGGCCCGGCACACGGCGCTCATCACCGGCCACAACCCATTTGGGGTCCACGCGCGGCTGAAACGTCCCGCACGCTACTTTGCGTTCGTGCGGGACCCGATCGACCGATATATTTCAGAATACCACACGGCAGGCATCCATGTGGATCACCGCCTAAGGCGAGCGGTGACCGAAGAAGGCCTTACGCTTGATGCCTTCTTCGCCAATAGCCTGCTGGCACCTGGGGACATCATGGCAAGGTTCTTGGCCGGCGTGACGGAACCGGAGCCGGTCGAGGTCTCGACAGTGATGGCCAACGTCGAAAACACCTTCGCGGTTGTAGGGCTGGCCGAGCGTTTTGACGAGTCGATCTTGCTGACCGCCAGAAGCCTCGGCTGGGATGTGCCTCTCTACATTTTGCGAAACGTTGGGCAGCCTCGCGTTGCCAGTGTGGATCTTCGGAAGGAGGAGGCGACAAGGCTGCGGAGAGCGCATGGCGATCGCTTTGCAGTCGATCTGGCCTTACATCGAGCGGTAGACGCTTTGCTGACGCGCCGTGTGGAAGGTGAGGGTGCCGCATTTCAGGACGCTCTGGGGTCCTTTCGCGATTTGGAGCAGGCGATTCTCAACCGGCAGGGCACCGACCGGTACCGCGGCTACGGCCTGCAGGGCCGTGACGCGCTCCCCGCTTTTGTGGCGGATCTGACGCGGAGTTCTGCCTATGCAACGGTGCGGGACTATCTCGCCGCGGCGCCGCTTTCCGCGGGGAACCCCCTAGTCAGTAATCGGTGTTGCTAGTCGACCAGGCGACAACTGGCTTCAAGGCAATCTCTAAGCGCAGCCTGAGTTGGCTCGTCGTAGACGCCGGTGATGGCGGTGGCGGAGAGGAAGCCATCGGCAACCAGGGCGCTCTGATATTGGATGACCTGCTCGGCGCCGCCGACTTCCATCGCTCTTTCGAATTGTGCTAGCGCTTCGTCGTTGCGACCCAGCGAGGCGAGTATGTGGGCGAGGGTGTCGACAGTGAAAGCTTGGGGATCCCCGGCGACAGCTTGCTGGGCGTAGGACAGAGCCTCAGTGTCGTTTCCGATAAGGTACAGCGTCCAGGCGATGTTATTGAGAACGAAGGGATCGTTCGGCGCCAGCGCCAGGGCGCTTTGGTAGTCCGCCATGGCGAGATCGAGGTCTCCCGCCTGACGATGCGCATCGCCTCGATTGTCGTAGGCCTCAACGAATTGGTCGTTGAGGCTGATGGCTGATGTGAAATCGGCGATGGCCAGGTCGAATTCGCGACGCTTTGCGTGCACGACGCCTCGGTCATTCCAAGCGGCGGCCAAATCGGGATCCAGTCCGATTGCCTGGTCCAAGTCGCGCAGCGCCAAGTCGTCCTGTCCCATCTCGGCGTAGGTGTTGCCGCGATTGCGATATGCGGCCGCGTTGGACGAATCGAGCTTGATGGCGGTTCCGTAGTTGGCGATTGCGCGGTCGAGATCGCCAAGGTCGCGATAGGCCGTGCCCCGGTTGTTGTAAGCCCAGGCTGCCTCTGGTTGTTGGCCGAGCGCGGCAATTACCATGCTGCACGCCTTCACGGCCGCCAGGGCATCAGACTGCGGCCCGCAGGCCGGGTCCGGTCCCATCTCCTGCGCGATGGCGGCGTTTTGCGTGCCGACGGACGTGCCAAGTGTCAGCGCGGCAAGCAGCAACGCCCACAGGGTGATCGAGCCGAGCCGCGGGGCTCCATGGGTTGAGCTATGAGGCAACGTTCCTGAGGCGAGGGAACTGCAATCTTTTGTCTACAAGGGGCTATACCACACCGTCATCGCATCAAGTCTACAGCTAGTTGCCCTTGTCGCCGCAAGCTCGCGTTGAAAGGGTTGCTCGGCGGGACATCGAGCTTGCGCCGGCGGTGGTGGAATCGCTGCAACACGCAATGGCGCTATTGTGGGGAAAGGTCGACTCCCGTTCGGCATGGTGCTAATGACCGATTTGGTTGTAATTTGAGGCGTGGACGTCGTTCTCGCCTTTTGGCCTGATTTGGGGGTCCGGTCATGCGGTTCCATAAGATTGCGATGCTGACCTTGGTTGGCTCTTTTGCATCGACCGGCGGGGCGCTGGCCGGTGATCTAGATTTTCCGTCGCTCGCTCCTGCCCCTGTCTATGAGAGCCCACAATTCCACTTCGGCGGGGTCTATGCCGGCGTCTATGGAGGTTACGTCTTCAACGGCACTTGGGGACAAGCCGGCGTGCAACTCGGTTACAATATGGCCGGGACCAACGGCTTTGTCGCCGGCATTGAATTGCAGGCCGGGGCAGCGATTACGGGCGGCGTTGGCTTTGAGGGGAACGTCAACCTGAAGCTTGGCAGGACGGTCGGCTGGCGGACTCTGATCTACGCCGAAGGCGGCGTCGGTCTCCTGCCTGCCAGCACGGGCGTCTGGACTGCCGGTGGTGGCATCGAACTCGGGCTGGGTGGCGGAGCTTCGCTATTCAGCGAGGTCAAGGCGCTTGGTCTGCTGACGGGTGGGTGCTGCTCCGTTGTCGTTCAGGGCGGGCTCAACTGGCACCTCGGCGACTGAGACCCACCTCCGTAATGAACGATGACGCCTTGTCCGCGTGAGGCGGACTGCGTTGGCCTCGTCTAGCGAGCCGCCACGGTAACGTTGCCAAGCGCCACGAATACGCCGCGCTCATTCACCGCGTAAGCGATGGCGGACGCTGTCCTCTGCGAGTAGGCGTAGGGAGCGGAGCGAAGGTTGTCGAGGATGACCGAACCGTTCGAGGTCTGCACCAGCAACACGGAGTGCTGTGGGATACCTCCGGAAGCTCTCAGCACCAAAATCCGCATGTTGTCGCTGGAAACTCCCAGCTCCGTCAGCAGCAGATACTTGGCAATCGCGTAGTCTTCGCAGTCTCCGCCACGCTGGAACAACTCGGTGGGCGTAGCCCAGTAGTCCGACTGGCCCCAATTACGGGTGTCGGTGACATATCGGGCCTGATTTACGTAGCTGTTCACCGCCGCAAGCAGCTGGGAGCCTGGAGTGCCGCTTAGCGCTGCAAGCGCTTCCTGCCAAGGCCCGCTTCGAGATTGGCTGCGGTGGCGGTTCAGCATCTGGCCCCATTGCGGCGCGACCGAAAGGCTCATCTGCGCCACGGTCATCTGCATCACCGAATCATTGCCCCTATAAGGGGAGGGGCCGGCAAACGCCGGTGAAGCAGCGACAATGGCAACAGCGACGACGCCGGCTGCGATTCTCCAGAACTTCTTTCGTAGTGCTTGCATGGCCGGCTTCTAGACGCGCCTGTTGACTTTTTGCGCGCAGAAGCTCGCCGAAAAAACTAAAGAACTATTGTTGCGAGGGCGACGCGTTTGCCTTCGTGGTGCACCGCAGCTTTCCTAGAAAGATAGAATTTGAACCGAATGAAGGCGGGCGGTCGCGCTGGCCGGCGATCACGATAACGTTAATTTTTTACGAACCGTGCGGTTAGAATTTGACCCTTGGTTAAATCACAGTTAGCTTACACCCGACGGCTAAAAGGGGACGTCGGTCAAATGGGTAACAAGAGTAGGCTCCTCGCCACGCTTAGTGCTTTGGCGATCACCAGCGCTTCAGTTGTCGGTGCAAACGGGCTTGCCCTATCGGCAGCCCAGGCCCAGGAAGCGGGCCTTGCCGGTCTGGTCACGCAGCTCTGGAACGCCTGTTTGGTCGAGAACCCGGATGGAACCTATCGGGTCGTCGACACGCCTGGCTTTATCCAGCGTTGCTGTGAGGTCATTCGTGACGCCGGTCCGGAGAACTATGACTTCGTTGAGGCGGTTGCCACTGGCAATGCTGCCGATCCGCGGCTCCTGACCCTGCGTTCGGAAATCGTGACCGTCCTGCTCACCTACTGCCAGGATGTCGCGCTGCAGAAGGTCTCCGAAATCGCGCTCGGGACAGTTCCCGCCGCGGGTCCGGGCGGCCTTTATCCCGGCTAGAACGAAGCCTCTTCAATCAGTTCGGATACCCGCTCCGCGCGTGATGGCGTGGAGCGGTTTTTCCATGTGTGATTTACGGCGGCGGCCGCGATTGCCCGAAGCGGCTGCGGATTGGTGATCGCCTGCCTGGCCAGTGACACCAGTTGTTCGCCGACCGCTGCGAGCGCCATCGTCTTACTGACAACGGCCTGATCGAGCGTCGGCGCTGGCAGAATTGAGACCATTCCAAGGGCGCTGAACTCTAGGAAGGCTTGATCCGCCGCATCTTGCGAGAGCCAGCCATTCGTTCCACATGCCAGGCCGAACTGAAACGGGCCTTGGCTGCGCAACCAATGCGCAAATCTCGGGTAGCACCAGTCGATAGGATCTGGGCGAAGCGTGGTGAGCCAGCTCGGCTGGGGTTCCACGGGGGATGTCGTGACTACGGTGAGGCGGGCGTCGCCCTCTGAGAAAAGAGGGGCGAGAGCCGCCACTAGGCCGGTCAGGTCGGGCTCCGAACCCGGGCCAAGAATTGCCAAGAACTGAGCCGGGCCCCCGACCCAGTTTCGCCAGGGGCGGTGATAGTCACGCCACAATCGCGGATCGATCGTGTGGGGGACGAACTGTGCATTCCATGACAGCTCGGCGGCATGCTTGGCTGCTGCCGTGCTGGGTAACCAGACTTGCAGAGCCTCCTGCCCGACGAGTTGAAGAGCTTGCCTCGGCTCGCTGGGCGCCAAGTCTTGATTGCCTTTCAGTTCATCAATGGTTGCAGTGCAGTCCAAAACGAGGCGTGACGCGGCTTGATCGACGAGGCGGGTGGCTTGCCTAACGTCGGTTAGAGCCTCGCTCTGCGCGATGACGAGGTCGGCGTCTTTGGGGACGTTGTCATCGTCGAGACGGCCGATCGAGAGTTGGATTTGGACTGTATCCTCCCGAGTTCAACGGGGCGATCAGGCGGCGATAGGCAGTGAAGCTGGGATGGTCGCCTTCCCAGCCTGCAACGACATGAACGCGAATCGCGGGACGAAGACCTGGCCTTTCCTCCGGTTCTCGGTCATTCGCCAGGCTGGCCAGGTCACGCGCGATCGTGACTGCACGTTGGTCGAATGAATGCTTCGCGGCAACAGCTTTCGCGGCTGTCCGCCTCTTCTTCGCCGGGACCCGTTTTGCCCGCGCCACCGCTTCGCGCAGCTGCGACCGGTCTTCGATCTGCTCGACGGCCGTGCCAAACAGGCGGCCGATGCCTGGCATCGCATCGGAGACTGGAACGCCGCCCACCGCCAACACATCGAAGAGGCGATTTGAGACGTAGCCAAAGTCGCGCATCGCCGGCCAGTGATCGTTCAGAACAGCAGCGGCTCGGCGATAGTGTCCGGGCAGCAACCGGTTCTTGATGCGCTCGCCCTTGATCAGCTTTTCGGGTGCGATCCCGCGCCAGCCCGAGCCCACGATGTCGGGGGCGAGCCCTTGCTCGATGGCCCAGCGAACGATCTTGCGATCTTCGCCCCTGGTGTTTCCGACAAACAGGATGCGGTCGGTCCTCCTTCCGATTTCTTTGGGCAGGCGAAACCGAGTTCGTATCAGTCGCTTGTTCGAGAGCCCTCACAGGCGACTTGATGAACGTGGTGAGGAGTGAGGCATGGCTGTGCGAGGCGACATAGACGAGGTCGAACTGATCCATCTCAGCCGCCGTCACTTGATCGGGGTGGCTGATATTCCAGAGGATGTTGATCGGTCCGGGCTGGGGTTCATAAGCGACGGGACCGCGAATGACGATCACGACGTCCTCGCTGTCGGAGTGTCGGTGCCAATCTTCCAGGCAATGGACAGTCGCTTCGTGCCCGAGCTCGTCTAGACTTCTGGCCAGCCCCTCGGCGAAGGATGTGTCGCCCCACTCGGAGGCGGCCTCCTTGGGCGCCGCGATCTTGATCGAGATTGTAAGGCGCGAGGCGCTGGTCCCGCCCGAGGCACGGCGACCGGTCTGGCGAAGGCGCGCGCCCGGCCGTCTCAGCTGGTCGCGGGCAACTTTCTCCCATCGACTTCGTCCAGTGGGGGCGCTTTCGACAAAATGCTCGAGCGGGTTGATCCGGGCACGCTTCAGCCATTGTCTTTCCTGCACGAAGTCGTGGATGTCGAACGCCGGAGTGGGTCGCATGGCTTCGGCGCCTCGGGACATGAAATGCGCCAACGGCGTCATGCCCTGTGGAACGGTCGACAGCTGGCTCCGGTACCAAGCGTTACTAAACAATGGGTGCGGGTCGACGTCGGCTTTGTGTCCATGACGGATGTAGTCGAGAAGGGGATTGGCCTGCTTGATGGCGTCGCTTTCGGCCGCGGTGAGGACGGCGTCCGCAGACGGCCGACCAAGCCGCGGAAGGACCTCCATGATGTTGCCTAAGGGGCGCGGCGAGCGCGAAATCCGAATGGCATTGCGGCCAGATTCCGGAGCAGTTTGAACCAAACCAACCTTGCCGCCGGTGAGTGACGGCAGCGCCCCAAACAGCCGTTCCAAGGCGTGGGCGGGATGCCCGTCTCTGACGCGAAAGGCCTTCGGAAAGGCAAATCCGCTTTCAACGATCCTGAGGAACGGGCGGAAAGCGGGAACGCTTCCCCAGAACATTGTGCCGGCAAAGAAGCCCCATTCCAGCGGCAGGCGTCGCGAGGGGAAGATGAGCTCGGCCAGTTCCATGATGCCGGCCCTGTTGGCAAGCATGTTCGCCTGGGCCGACAGATAGAGTTCGGCCGGGCCCAACAGGGCGAGGTCCGGATGAGCCTCAAAGCGCCGACCGATGCGATCGACGAGATCCTGCGAACCGACCAAAGCGTCATAGAGGGCCGTTCGCCAGCGCGTGCCAAATCCCGGCTCCCCGCGCTTCGTATGCAGTTTCCCGAAGATGTCGTATCCCCGATCGGCAACGACTTTGAGCGTTTCGAGAAAAGGACCGACGTCGAAGCTGCCATTGTCGGTTTCGATGATCTCGACCCGATGCGGCAGGGCCGACAAGGCTTCCCTGATCGGGTCAGTCAGTTGGCCGGTGACGAAGAGGTCGAGCGTCGGCGAGAGGTCCGCGACCCTGCCGAGGAGCTCGACCGCCAACTCTTCGTAGAAGAGATGCAGGATAAGGGCGCGGCGCAACCGACCTCTCGTTCGCTTAGCGATGAAGCCGCATCATTTGCCGGGCGTAATACGAAGTACTGAACAGCGGGCCCGGATCATATCCCTTGGCGGCGCCGATCTGAAGATAGTGCCGGATCGGATCGCCGCCGCCTTCGCCGGCGTCGGGGTATTTTGCAAGGTACCACTCTTCGTCGAAGAGGCCGCTTCGCCTGATCTCATCGACAGCGGCAGAAAGGTCTTCCTCGCTGCTCAGTTCGAATCCGGACGCGTTCGCGTTTTCCTCGCTGCTGCCGGCAGGCGCGCCGATGCTGTCCTCCGGCCTCAGCGAATGGTCGCCTTCGCTACTGAGATCGATGGTCGCCGCGAAACCCCATTTACGATTGATCAGGGCCATCCTCGACTGCGTTACGAGTTTGCGATTCCGCTCGGTGCCAGAGCCGTACACGCCAGGCGGAAGATACTCGAAGGCGTAGCCATATTCGCGAAAGACGGCATGGTCGTTGGTGTCGGTCAAAAAGACAGGCTTGAAATTCAAGCCACGTCGTTGGCGTCGGCTGATGCCGGCAACGACACGCTCAAGGTTTGCGCCACGCAGTCCGAAGACCAGAACCCGTGTGGCCGGCAGGGACTGCGCTGTGAGGGACTGCGTGCCGAACCCTGCTGGCGGCACCAAAGGCTTGGTCGGCTCCAGCGATGATGGCCACCAATCCGTCGGGTCAATCAGCGGATGGGGAGGGGGTGTTGGTGTCCCCTTGCGAACGGCTGTTGGCGGCGGCCCGATCATAACCTCCCGGACGCGCTCACCAGCCTCGCCGGCCAGGGCCCGCTTCATGGCTCTGCCGAGCCAGTACTGGTTCTCAACGGCGCGGCCGAGATACTCGACCGGTGACCCGGTTTCGGGCTGAGCGGGTGCGGAATTGCCCGAGCGTGAATCAGTGTCGTGTTTCATGCCGGCTCTCGCTCACCCGAAGATGCCTCGGCCGTGAAGAAGCCTGAAGCCAGCGCGAGCTGATCGATCAAACCGGCCGCGGTCGCTGCCCCGTTCTTGCGCTTCATGATCGCGCAGTTCTTGCGCAGGAAGTCGCGCGCCTTCTCAGATCGCAATACCGCGATCATCTCGGACAGCTCCTCCGGCCGCGCTTCGTCCAGAGCCAAGGCCAGTTGATTGTCTTCCGCGTACTGCGCCCGCGCGCGCTGATCGTCCATGGACGGATGGGTATTGGCGATGAAGACCGTCGGCAGGCCTGCGGCGATGATGTCGTGAAATGCATTGTAACCGGCCGCTGCCACCGAGAAATCGAACGCATTGTAGTAGCGGCCGAATGGGTGCCCTCTCAGCATGGTGACGTCGGGCCAAAGCGGGGGCATGGCGGCGCCGGTGGACCATTCGGCGATGGCGATCTGGGTGTCTTCCTTGCGGATCTCGGTCACGATCTGATCGATCAGAGAGAAGACGTCGCGGTTCGATCCCGTGCCGAGCTGAATGAGTGCGGAAGGGCGAGCCGGATCGAGACCAAGCGCCTCTGCAGCGGCCTCCTTCGACAACAGCTCGTCGGGATCTAGGAGCAGCATTGGATCGACCAGCGTTGCTTCGTGCCGACGGGCGTTTGTGATTCCGAAGTCGAGCTCCGCGGCAAGTTCGCCGGGCTCAATTATGAGGTCGCAATAGGGGGCGTTTTCGATGAAGGGCATGCTCGCGTTGCCGGCCATGCCACCTCTCACCCAAACCAGTCGTGCTCCGCGCGAGCCGGCGGCGCGAACGAGACCGTCGGAAGGCGCGTTGCCGTCATAGACAATGATCGAGGCGCTGTGCATGTCGATCATCTGTTCGAGTTCACATTGGAACCAGCGATCCCATTCCTCGAACGGAGTGCCGAGGTACCGGTAGCTCGACACGACCTCTGCCACAAATCCGATAGGAACTCGATGATGTTGGCCGCATGCGCCATCGTGACGAAGACGGGATTGACGGCCTTCGTGCGCCGCGCGATCGCGAGAAGGCGCGTGACATGACCAAGGCCGGTGCCGTTCGAGGAAACGAACAGGGCGGTCTGGCGCTCGCCACTCCGGTTTGTCGGTTGACCTGCGAGCCCGGACGCGTCCCGCTGTCCTTGCCCCGGCTCAACAATGAGCTTCCGCAGTATGGGCCCGACCTCACTCGGATCGGCATATATCGGTCCAGCGCCGCCCTCAGCCTCGAAGCGTCGAGGGAGCAAGACTGTCTTGCCCGCGCGGAGCATGGACGCGACGATTGTTGCGGCCCGCGCAAACGGCCCCTCAGAGGGAAACCAGACCAGAGCGTCCAACTGCGTGAGAAACCGGCGGACCGATATCGCAGCCGGGTCGAGGTCGCTCCACTTGTTTGGAACGCGCGACAATTCAGGTGGAGGCGAACCGAGGAAGCGGACATCGAACGAGCCATCCGCTGGAAAAAGCTCCAGCATTTCGTCGATGTCCTTTGGCCATTCGCCCGGGTCCGAACTGCCGACTTGGCCTATGATCAAACCGACGGTTGGGAGCCCGGGGTGCGTGGTCCCTTCAAGACCTTTGGCGTCCGAAAATCCCACGGCCGAGAGCTCGGTCGGCGTGCACCAACGCGACGAGGAGAATTTCTCCTTCAGCCAATCCATCAAGGCGTGATCCGGCGGCTCGTCGGACACGACCGACCGCCTCAGGCGCTTCGATAAAAGGGAGCGATCGAGGCGTCGACCGAAAGAGGTCAGGCCGATAAATGAAGATCTTGCCTGCCCGGATCGCGTCATCTGGCGCGACGGGATCAGCCCAGCCTCGCGTGACGCATTCCTGGATGTCCGGGGCAACGGTTGCCCGGGCTGATGTGAATGGCAGATGGAGCAACGCCGTGTGAATAGTGTGGTCGCTAGCGGCCCTAACGTGCGCGGCCACGCGAAGTGCATCTTCGCCGGAGATTGCCATGTCGCCAGCAATTGCAACGCGAAAGTCAACGCTCATTTGAATTCCTGGCTACGCAATGGACGGCGCACCAACGGTCTCGGGGCGACGGTCCTTCTCGGGCACTGAGATCCAGTGACGAACTTGTCTGCCATTTCGTTATCTATCAAGTTCATTCGTGTCTTGATCTTATCCCAGTCTAAACGCCCATCTTCCCGGCGATAGACGTCAGATGGTAAGTACTCGCAAACGTACCCCCGTCGCGCAAACGGGCCGTGGTTCAGTGAGTTTGTCACAAACACCGGAAATCAAAGCTGCGCAATGTGCGCTGGCGCCTTTCCAGGGCGGCCACAGCTCATTCCAGGAGCCTTGCCGCTTTGCCCAAAGGCAAACAGCGAGGAGCGTGGGCACTGGCGGACCGCCAAACGTCGCGCAGGCATAGCCAGGTGGGGCAGTCAGGGGGCCGGGCCATAGATGAGCCGGCCAATCGATGCGAAGGCTGGTGTCCCATCCGCCAATCGCGTTTGATCTCAAATCGGTCGTTGGTCGCCGTCTTGCTGCCGCAGTTGGACCGCGCTGGCATCACAAGCGTTGATGCCGACAACTCGACCGACGCGTAAAGTCGTTCGATCGTCTCTTCCAGCTGCGCGGCGAAGGAAGATTTCAGCGGCGGCCATCCGGGGGAGTTACTCTGCGTTCTCCATCAAACGGGCAAGGCTGGGACGCGATTTCTTCTGCTCCGTTGTTTAGCGGATGTTCTTGCGACGCCTCATGCAAATGGGTTCGGGCGACGTCGTTCCAGAGCGCCTGAAGCATCTGAGGCAATTCAGTGAGCTGTGTTAGTTCGAGTGCGAGGGCGACGCCCGCTTCTTCGGCGGCAGTCGCGAGCTGTACCTCGCCGTCGCGCGCTGCGTCAGCGACCAGGACAGCCGGCATGGCGTAGAGAAACGACTTCATGAACGCGTGCAGGCTCTGCACCAACCAGGGCGAAGTCAAACGCTTTCATGACGTGCGAGACTGAACCGGTTTCGACAATTCTGACATAGGGCAGCAACCTCATTGGAAAATCCTTGATGGATCTGCCGCGACTATCTGAAGTGTTGGAACGTCGCGGATCAGGTCGACGATCCGGTCGACAATTCCGCGCGTTAGGCGATCGCCCAGCCAAAGCAGCATCGAAGGCTGCCCTTGATCCAAGCCGAGCGCCGTCGCGGCCTCCTCGCGAGGGAGCAACTCCTCTTCGTCATAGAGGAGGGTGGCGGGGAAGGGGGCGGAAGTCCGCAACTGCCGGGCTCCATCGTCAAAAAGCGCGTCAACCTCAATGACGGAATCGAAAAAGGGCGCGACGCCTTGGGCAGGCGGTTCGCTGCCAGCATGGCGCACCTTTGCAAGCACAGCGTCTCCGCGAGGCCCAATCGCTTGGACGATAGCTTTTTCGACGCGGTCCCCGGCGAAGATGATTAGCGTCGCTGCGTAGGAGTTGACGAGATATTCCAACTCTGCTGCGATCCAGTCCGTCAATTTGATCTCGTCATCCCAAATAGACGGGAGGCCGACGAGCCGCTGACACGTGAATCCCATTGACGCGGCGACGTTCGGTTCAGCGCCGATTGCGACGAAAACGGGGTCGGCGAGGCCATCCAATTTCCGCGCGACGGCGGTAAGGGTATCGACGGCACCGATGTTGTCATCTGCCACCATGAGCGCGATGGGGGGGCCGACCGGGCCCTTCTGCGTGGGCTGGGCTGTCGATTCAACATCGAGGCGTGGCCCGATCAGCGCCTTGACCTGTGTCAGCGTCTCGTTGTCGGAACCTCCGCGCTCGTCCAATTTCTCCGCCTTCGCCGCCAAAATCGTGCCCTTGCCCAAGTGCTCGGCGAGCGCATCCAGGACTTCCCTGAAGGCTTCCGGTTCAACGTAGCGTGGCCCATCCCCGTAGTGCGTAGAGAGATGTGCCGGGAGAAGCAGAGGCCTGCCGGCCCGCTGGGCTGCGAAGACGATCGCGTCGCACAGATATCGCTCGCCGGGCTGCGGGAGGTAGGCCAGGAGGTCGATCTTTGACAGGAAACGGTTCACCGCGATTGCCCCGTCTTCGTAGTCGCGGCCATTCGGGGGCGATCGCGTCGAGATCATCCTCATCGCGGTCGCCGAGGCAAAGGACGGTGCCGGCCAACTCCGCCGCAGCCGCTTTGACGAGGTCGGTGGATCGCGTCGGGTCGGAGTCCAGCAGCCAGCCTACGGTCACCTTTTCGGAGCTTGTCGAAGGCCGCAATCGCTCGTTGCTTCCGATGGGGAGCCAATCCCGTTCAAGCAGTGGCATCGCTGCCCCATTGGCGTTGAGCAAAGCCCGCACCCAGGGATTTGTTGGTGCCCAAAGCGCGCCGCCGAAGACGCTCGAGATCATTCGCTCCCGCGCCGCGACGTCGAAGTCAGGCGGCTCGTCGGCGACAAGGATCGTCTTGCCGGCGCGTATCCTGCGAAGCCGACCCGGAAAGGACGGGAACAACTGCGGGCCATGGATGATAAGCAGAGACGCTTGCACGTCGGCGTCGCCGGCGACCACCGTGGCGCCCTTGTCGGACCGCGCGAAGGACTTCGGGAGCAATCCGCGGCCTGACTGCGCCGAGCCCACATGAACGACGCCGCATTGAAAGCCCTGGGTGGAAAGGGCTTCGATCTCGCCCGCAATTCTCATGTCCCGATCGCCGGGGAGCGTCATATCGGCGAGGATGACGACGTCGAATAAGTATTGCCTTTTGGAAAGCGTTTCCGGCTCTAACCCGTTAGCGTTTTGTTGGGCGGGTGAGGTCACATTGCGCTCGCTGGTATGTTCTGATTTGACCTTGATATACCTGACCTCAAGGGGAGACTATTGCCTGCAATGGACCTGTCGATAGTGGTCACGTATGGGCGCACGGGGTCAACGGCCCTCATGCGCGCGCTGTCCCAGAACCCCGATTTTGTTATGTGGAGGCGGCACCCCTATGAGCACAGGATCGCTCAGTATCTGTTTGTGGCATCGCGACAAGGCGTTCCCACGGACTTTGCTCCGATCGAGTATCAAGGGGCCACGCTTCGAATTGCCGTGCCGGGTGATACGCTTATCAAATCCATTTTGTCGTCGCTGCCGCCCACAGCCTTCCAAGACGTAGAACAGTCTATAAAACCGGGTGTATCTCGGCATCGCCGAAGCCCAAGGTCAAACTGGGGCCCGGCACATTGTAGAAAAGGGTTGGGGTCTCACACTGGCGTCTGAGGTGATCGCAGCGATGCCTGACGCTCGGATCATATTTCTGCTCAGGGATCCACGATCGGTCTTCTTCTCCATCAAGGCATTTAATCGTCAACGTGGATACGTCGCGTTTGGAGAAGATCTAGGCGACGAGGGTCTCTTTAACGGTATCGTCGATTTCAATATATTAGCTAGCCGACTAGCGGCTTCGGAACTGGCCAAGAAAAGGTCGATAAAACTGAGATATGAGCAACTGGTTTCCGATCCGGCCTCAACTTTTTCGGCGTTGCTGAATTTTTATGGAAATCATTGGCGACAGGAATATCTTGATGCGATGGTTCGGGCTTTTCTTTTGCGGGATGAGGTCGCCAGTCAGCATATGACTGCGAGCCCAGATCGGACCGTGGACCGTTGGAGATTCGAGGCGACGGAGCAGCAAGTCCAACTATTTGGCGAACGACAATCGGACCTAGTGGCATTAGGCTACGAATGACAAACAGTCTCAATCCCGGCACTAATCGGGGCTTTCGCTTCTGGGGACGTTTCGTCGATCGGGTCGCCTTGGCCCCGACGCATGTCCGTCGATCTTCCCGACACCTTGAGCGGCCGCTGCGAGGTAGATTTGATTGGTAGCGCCGGGAGCTTCTGAGCAGTAGAAATCTCTTTGGTCCAAAAGCTTCCGATCGTTCGACAAGAATCGTTGAAGTGAAGAGCTTCCCCGTTTTCCTTGGCCGATGTGGATTACGATTACGACGCAATCGTGGCATACTTTTCGGCATGTGGATCCGGTAGAAAGCGTTGACTTTGCGATTTGCTTCTTGTGCCCGAGACGATTCATCGAAGTTTTCTTAGCCAAATTCCGACGCGACGCTGTTTCGTTAAAATTTGGGTAGGTCTGCTTTATCAATGCGCCGCACGATTGATTGAAAGTAAACTCCCCAAAAATCAATACTGATAATTGAAATTATACATCAAGAAGCAGCGTAGGGCATATATTTCGTTCCACGATAGATTGTCGATCAAATATCCATTTGTCGGGGTACTCAAAAGGGTATTGTATGTCGTGAAATGAACGATTACGCCGGGGCGACAATCCGGAAGTATTCAAATAATTCGAAGTTTACGTCCGCTTCCTGTTTTCAGAACATGCGGTGGAATTGATGAACAGGATAGTCGTTAGGCTCAAGGGCCCGGAACAGCGTGAGCGGCGCGTTCTGTCGCTTCTTCAGATACCTCGGTGAGTCTAGCCTTATCTCGTTCCAAGATTCGGCTATTTAGACGAGTCAGGATCGGGGTCAATCGCGGTGATTTTGGTTTCGAGTTCGCATTTCGTCGATGGCATCGAGCATGCAGGCCGTCGAGAAACCTGATCCCACCTCGATCAATGTGTTTTGGCCTGAGGGAAGCAATCATCGCGCGAAGGATCAGACCGTCTCCCAAGGGGTAGACGTTGTTGTCGGCGTAATAGCGTAGTGCGGGTCAGGTTGGTCGGGGTATTCGGTGGTCTTGATTGTTCAGGCGTTTTGGAGCCACCAAGGCGCATCCGATCGATGTCGATATTCGATTACGGCCAACTCAGTGGGGAGTACTGCTCGCGATGGGCGTCGCGATCCCGTCAGAGCCGGCGGGTTCACGACCGGAGAATAGTAGTGACCGGCGGGGAACGGCCAGCAGCGCTCTGTCGGCCTTTTGTTGATATTCGTGGACTGTCGACAAGAGTTGGAAAGCCGCGCGGTCCGTCAGGCCCGCCTCCAGTTCGGCCTAGCCACATGATCAAGCTCTTCGAGCGCTAGGCTCTCTTCTGAGGAGTGCCGGTACAAGAGGCGGACATAGTCGCCGTGGGAGACCTTGTGATTTTCGGTCCAGTTTCGGGCATCGCTTAGTGGGCCGACCCGAAATGGTCAGCGCTTCCGATCCTAGGGGCAACACTCTCTTAATGGCCAGTGACAACGAGGGCGTCCTCGTAAAGGCGCACAATGTCGGCCCAAGACTGCGCGTCCGCGATTGTTACGTCCATCGACCTGCGCGACGTCATGACTTTCTCCATCGCGTCCGCCATCTGAAAGGCGTCGCCGGGCGCCACCAGATAGCCGTCCTTGCCGTCTTCGACGCGTTCGGGAATGCCCCCAATGGCGGAGGCGATAACCGGCTTGCCGAAGAATTTGGCCTCGTCGACCACCATGCAATAGATTTCCCACCAAAGCGATGGAACGACCACAGCGTCGACGGATGCCATGCGCATCGGGAGCGTGTCGTGCAGGTACGGACCATGGTCGATGATGACGCCGAAAGACCATTCCTTGCTCGCCTCGACAGCCTTCTGGAACGCCTCCTGAAAACCATCGGAAGCGAAAGCGAGATTTGCGCCGTTGACGTCGATCTCGAAGCGGCCGACCTCGCGCTCCTCCAGGAGGCGCGCCGCCTCGAACAAGGTGAGCAGCCCCTTGTTGTCCACGAGCTGTCCAAAATAGGCGAAGCGAGTGGGGTGGGACGGCTGCTCCGGCCCAGACCCTTCCGCTTGCGGTCGAAGGCGAGGGACCGCGAGGCCGTCGACCGAGAAGTCCGACTGATCGATGCCGTGCCAGATGACCTCAAACTTTGAGGAGGGCAGTCCCCAATCGCATAGGCGGCGTTTGAGGAACTCCGACGGCACTATGAACTTCTGGACAGGCTCCAGGCATTTCGAGAAGTAGCGATCGCGCAGATAGAACATGTCTGCCGAGATATCGGGAAAGCACTGCGCGCAGCGCTCAGGCGAGGACATCGTGCAGAGTTCGCGCGTTCCGGTCGTAACCATATGGCCGTCGGCCAGGCAAGAGACGAGCATCTCATGAAAGCCGGCGACGACCTGGATGCCTGACTTCACCAGCAGCGGAAAGAGGTCCAGCCCGAAGTACATGAAATGCGACACGAAGACGTGCGTCACGCCCTTCGACTTCAGGAAATCCAGCAGCTCGGCCTTGGAATAGGCGTTCTGGTTCCGGTGCCAGAAGAAGTCGTAGCTCGGCACTGCGAAAAGGAATTCCTCTGGGCCCAAGCCGGAGGGACGGATGTAGCTTTGCGCCTTGGCACTGGCTGTCGGATCGGCAGCGATGAAAAGACAGTCAACACCGTCTTCCTTCAGATGCTTGAACAGGGCGTAGGCAGATTGCTGCGCGCCACCACGGACGAGGAGGGGATGGTGCAGCGAAAGGATGGCGAGGACCGTGCTCATTCCGATCGAATCCAGGTGCTTGCAACGTCCGACCAGGACCGGCTGAACGTCATTCTGTTAAGCGTAGGAACCGTCGCGGCAATGTGCTCCGGCACCTCGGATCCGGCACCCTCGCAATGAATGAAATGGACGTCGTGGACGATCGTGGTTGGTGTGCCTTTGGCATGCAGGCGGAGGCACAAATCGAGGTCTTCGAAATGACCGAACATGTAGTCCTCCGAAAACCCGCCCACCAATTCAAACAGCGCCTTGTCGATGCCAAGGAGCGATCCAGACGCAAATATCGGACCGCCGACCTGGCCTGGTATTCGGCCGCGCCCCTGGGACAGACCGGAGTAGATGCCGGCATGTCCACCCGTCATGACCGGATCAAGCATCCCGACCTGCAGGCCGTCGTGCATGATGCCGCCACTCGGAAAATACTGCCTTGCTCCGACGATGGCGGGCGGGTCAGCCTGGAGGGCCCGCACTATTGCCCCGTAGTCGTTTGAGCCGTTCGCCGCGAGGATGTCGTTGTTGTGGAAGACGACCGATCTACCACGAGCGAGCCTAGCCGCTCGATTGCAGGCAGGACCAAAACCAATGTTCGTTTCCGGCTCGATGTACTGCCAGGGGATGCCGTGAAGGATTTCGGCCTCCGTCAGAGCCATCAGGGTCTGTTCGCGAAATGCTCGACTGTTGTTCGCGACTATGACCTCAAACGGAGTCGACAGCTCGCTCATGGAATCGAGAATGAGCGGCAATAGCGGCAGGCGTCCCATCTGCGTGAAGATGAAGGAGCATGCGGGTTGGGTGGGGGCGTTGGAGCGCAGGTGGAACCCCGGGAGATCCTGTTCGTCCAGCATCCGCCGATAGATCCGTTTGATCCTATCAAGAAGGCCCTCCGGCAGCGAATAGAGGACCGTCGTACTACCGCCTTGCCTGACTGCTTCCGACAGTAGGCTCAACGCCTTGCCAACGAACTCCGCTGCCGTTCTGGTTGAAATTGCAGTCGCTTGCTGCACGAATGTCCCAATGCGAAATACAACTGACGTTGCGGCTGCGGAAGCTTCGGCCTCAACAAGCCCGACGAAACCAAGTTTGCTGCCGTCGGTGACACCGATGGCAGCGTTCGCGTCCTCGCGGAAATATTGAAAACAACCATCGCCGGCCGGAAGCCGCTCTTGCCCGAGCTCAAGTTGAGCGTCGGTTCTTGCGAGAGGGGTGTCCAGCCAGCCTGTGAACAGTATCCAATCCCCGTACGCGAACACCGCGTCCAACGCGCCGCGATGGTCTGTTCGCTGCTCTTGCCGCAAAGAAGATCCAGAATTTTGCTCCACGTCGCCTCACCAACTCGTCAGTCGGTATTGCCGTGTCCTGCTGATCGGGCAAGAGCTTGGCGGCTTCGAATCGAGCATATTTGCGGCGCAGCTTGGCAAGTAGGTGATTAGCTTTGCGACTCGAGGCACGGTTGTGACCCTTGAGGAAACTAGTTTTGATAGCCTGTGAAAGTCAAACCTGCGCAGCTGAGGCTGGTCGGCAAATCCGCCCTGACGCCAAAGGCTGGCGGCGCTCTTGGTCTTTCATTGGGCGCGAGCCTCAAATCGAGCTTGAAAGAAGGGACTCCCAAGTCTGAGGTTTAAAAAGAGAAAGTCAAAGCAATGAGATCAGATGGCGCGGTCGTTCTAGTTTATCATCGTGTCGACGAAGGTTATTCAGACCCCTTCGACATACAAGTTAGCCCAAGCAATTTTCGCTCTCAGATTGAATATCTTCGTGTAAATTATACTATGACGTCATTAGATAACCTATTGGATATTGTGTCGGCTGGTTCTGATACTAGTGGCATGGCGGCCATCACCTTTGACGACGGATATCAAAGTGTGCTGACGGTAGCTAAGCCTATTCTTGAGGAGTGCTACGTCCCGGCGACTGTCTTCCTGACGGCGGATTTCCTGGAGGGAAGGGAGTTTTGGTGGGAACGACTAGTCGCCAATCTGGAAGCGAAATCCGGAGTTCCTGTGACGGCTGAAAACGCCGCGCAACATAGAGAACTAATTGAGGCATGGGAGAAGTTGCGCTCGTTGAGCCTCGGCAACATCGACCGAGCGCTCCAAGGGCTCGAGGCTAACGTCGATCCAGACACGGTTTTGCTGCCAAAGTGCCTCACGGCAGAGGAGGCAAAGGAGCTTGTATCAGGTGTCATTTCCGTTGGTGCCCATACTCTAACCCATCCTTCCCTGGCTGCGCTGCCCGAGGACATTGTCGAGGAAGAGATAAGGGGATCACGGTACCAGTTGGAGAAGTTCTTCCGTAGTCCTGTGACTACGTTTTCGTACCCTTTTGGCGAGTTTGATGAACAGGCTCGCAGTAAGGTGGCGCTCGCGGGATTTCGCTGTGCCTTCGCCTTGGGGCAGACCAGCTTTGGGAAACGGCCGGATCTGTTTGCGTTGCCGCAAATCAACCCGGGCAATCGAAACGCTGCCGAGTTCGAGGCGCTACTTGGACAAACGGGCCCTGCTCGGGCGGCAACGCATAGCTCGATTTCGACCGCGCGGGTGGCTTCCGCCTCCGCTGTAGTGCCGGTGCTTCCCGAGTTCAGAACATTCATCCGGTGAGCCGGATCTTCGGCTTTGATCGGGGGACACCGATTGACCGGCACTTCATCGAACGCTTCTTGGCGCGTCACCGATACGACATTCGCGGCAATGTGCTCGAGATCGGGGACCGGTCATACACAGAGCGGTTCGGAATCTCAGGTCTTCAATCCGACGTTCTCGACATACGTCCGGACAACCCAGGGGCCGATATCATTGCGGATCTTCAATCTGCCCCGACGTTGCCATCGAGCTTTTATGACTGCGTGATTTCTAACGCAAGTGCTCCAGTTCATACCGAACCCTGAAGCCGCGATAGAGACCATCTATCGCGTACTGAAGCCGGGTGGCACGCTGCTGCTTAGTACTCCGGTGGTGTCTCCGGCCCCGCGGAGTGACGGGCCGTGGTTTTGGATGTTTCACGAAGCATCAATCAGAGCCTTACTCGAACGGCGATTTGACAGGCGAAGGTTGCTTGTCGAACAGCACGGCAATGCCGGCGTCGCTGCGATGTTCATGGAAGGCTTGGCAGTCGAAGACATAACAAGTGAATTGCTGGCCTATGATGACGCTGACTATCCTATGGTAGTCTTGGCGAGGGCGACAAAACCAAATAGTCCCCTCGATTTGCGTTCCATCAAACTGACGCCGACAAACCCAATTCCATTGGTCTCTATCATAGTGCCTGTATTCAATGCCGAGGTTTTCGTTGGCGATGCGCTCGATAGCGTGATTGGCCAATCGTATGACGATTGGGAGATTATCATCGTTGATGATGGATCGACAGACAATTCAATGGAACGGATCAGGAGCTTTACGAGTGCTCTTCCAGATAGGGTCTTCCTTGACAGTCACCCTGATGGTTTGAAATCACGGCCTAAGCGAAACACGCAACCGGGGGATTGAGGCCGCGCGAGGGGCGCTGTTGTGTTTCTTGGATGCCGACGATGTCTTTCACCCGGAAAAGCTTGCGCATGATGTTGGAGTACTAAAAGCAAATCCCGGCGCCTCTGGGGTTGTCGGTCCAGCCCTTTGGTGGTGGGACGACGAATCGGGGAGGACGGCCCATATTGATCGAATAATGGCGCCAGGAGATCGTTGCCGGCTCCGAATTCATCGCGGCGACCTTCAGAGATGGAACGGCCGATCCCCCGTGTCCGGTCACATGGATGTTTCGACGCAAGGTGTTGCCAAATCCGGCGTTTGATCCCAAAGCGATGACGTACGAGGATCAGAAGTTTCTGGCTGAAATCGCAAGCAAAGATGATGTGCTGGTCTCGGATGCTTGTGTGGCTGAATATCGCCGGCGGGACGACACGTTGTGGCAGCGGGCGGAACGCGATGGAACAGGAATCGAGGCCCGGGCATGGTTCAACGAATGGCTGGCGCAGCTTCCCTAGGGTTCACTTCACGCGCGCTGTTTCTACGGCTTCTGAACGGCCCATTGCAGCCAATCCTTCGAGGACGAACCGTTGTGGATTCGGATATCAAGTCCTTGTGCACCAAAGAATTCCTCGACGGCCCGACGCACAGTGGGATTGCTCGGTTCGTCTGGATACCAGCACCAATCGTCGCCTGCCATCGTGCCGCCCGATCTTAGCTTAGGCCACCAAGCTATGAGATCCCGCATGACACCTTGATAGGTGTGGGCGGCATCCACATAAACAACGTCCACCGAATCGTCGCCAAAGCGTGCCGCCGCAGCCGCGCTGTCTGAAATTACCGGTTGCACGTATGACCTTATGGGGGCGATGTTTGCGGAGAAGACCTCGAAAAGCCGACCAGATACTACATCAGGGTCAGTCATGTGGTCCGGCTCATCCTCACTACCCCGCCAATTGTCAACCGAATAAAACTGAATATTCTTTCCGCTATTGGCGATCTCAACTCCAACAAAAGCCGTGCTTCGTCCCTTCCAGGAGCCAAGCTCGACAAATACGGCACCGTCGCGGGCCTTCCTGATCTGCTCAACATAAAGGTCCGCGCCGTCAAACCAGCCGTCCACATCTTGCCAAAAATGATCGACCCTCAGGGACCCATTCGCCTGAAACCTTCTGGCAAATGTCGAATGCGTTTCGGTTGGTGTGTGGGCATTGCGCCCCTCAGATCGCAAAAGCTGAAGCTCTTCACGCATTTCGATCGCCCTTCTTCGTAAGATAGCAAACCTCTTTGCCAAGTTCGGCAGGTCCCGAAACAAGTGTCCTTCTGTCGAACGGGACTGGCCGATGTGCACAAAGCCGCCATCCGGTTCACAAAGAACGACGGCACGAATCCCCTCCGATAGTACCATTCACCAATGCGAGCCTCCGTAGCCGCGGAATCCTCACTGGCAAGTCCCGCATAGCCATCTGAAAGCAATTGATAGTCTCTCAGACGGCGGACATTTGGATTGTTGCTGTAGCCGTGCCAGATCCCGTCAAAACAGGTCTTTAGGTATCGAAACCGAACACCCTCCTTTTCGATTATCTCCTCCTCGAGAGGATGCCCTCCCAAATCGTGCGGTGGTCTCAACCACACCTGAAGGATCTTGCTGTCATGTTTGAGCAGCCGTATTGATCGTTCAATGAAGTCCGGGGCGGTGGCGGTGCAAACCCAGTCGTCCTCGAGATGCAGTACATAGGGTGTCTCAATAGCCCGATAGATACTCGTCCATTGAAGCGATCATCCCGCGCCTCACGCCGTGCACGAATTGCGTAGCCGGCAACCCGATGGTGTCGAGTATCTCCTTGAAAAGATTCGGCGGCCCCCTCGTCACCCAAGTCCTCCGTCGCAACAATTCTCGAGACTGGATATGAACTGGCTCGAACGAAGGACTCGAGCGTAAGGCGGAGGAGGTCAAATCGTCCGCAGCTCAGGAGCGCTATGGTAATGCCGGCTGCGGACGTCATAGCACCCCTGCGTCGGAAATCTTGCGAAGCAGCTGCGCGCCGACGTCGCCTCGATGCAGTTCGAAACGCGGTAGAGAAAGGAGGTCGGATGAGGGCGTGAGAGCGCCAGGCTCGCAGGTAAACGCAGCGATAACACCTGCCTCGCGAGCAAGTCGTGCGACACGAGCATTGAATGAGCCGTAAGGGTAGGCCAAAGCAAACTCGTAGGGAATGCAAAGTTGATCAAGCCTGCTCGCCGACATTTGTATCTCGGTGACGACTTGGTCGTCACCGAGGGTCACGAGGTCGGCATGGGTGTAGGTGTGAAGGCCTACCACCCAACCCTTGGCTGCGCGGTTTCCTAGCTGCTCGGCTTCAAGCAAGCGTTGCCTTGGTGCGATCCCCTCGTCCCACTGGTTGGTCGCTCCAATAAGGCCAGCGACCGGAAAGATCAGCGCCTTGATGTCGTGCACATCCATGTAAGAGAACGCCGATGCGAGATCTGAATAGCAATCGTCAAACGTAATCAAGAAACTTGCGCCCTGAGAAACAACAAATTCGGGAAAAGTGCCTTGCTTTACACTTTCCATAAACTGATTTGGATCGACGAAGCTAGCGCCACGCTCAGTAAGGACGTCGAGTATACCGAAATAGTCACTCAGTGGTATTCCGTATTCACCTACTCGAGTGCCCGAAAGGTCACTTAAGGCGTGGAAGCTAATAATTCGCATGCCTGGAATTCCGTTGCCGCAACGGTCAAGCCGACAGCACGTATGGGTCATAGTCATGAAGCCCGAAATCGGAACGCGACCTATCGATGCTATTGCTCACTCTTCGCGCCCATCGATTGAGCAACATAGTTCGGTATTCTGCATGCAGTTCCCTCCTCGACACCACAGTGTTTGCATAGGCAGAAGCCCCAGTTTCTTCGGTGAGCGAAGCTCTCTGATGGTAGTAGGCAAGAGGCTCCCTAATAACTGACAAATCAAACGCCTTTAATACTCTCAAGTTGAATTCCCAATCACCCAAGACAGGTAGGGCGCCGTCATAGTAGCCAATCCTGTCAATAACGGTCCGGCGGTATACGAAGGAGTTGTTGGGGAAGAGGTTTTCGCGAGACAGAGCCTCCAGGGAGATGGTGGCGATATCGCTGAACAGGGTAGTCTCTAACGTAGATATATTGCGGTCTCTGATCTCTTCGCGAACAACCATCGCGTGGGTAACTACGCCCGCAAATCGCGACATTTCGTTGGGCGCGAGCCGTGCGATTGTTCTAGCCAAGAAGGTAGGTGACCAGCTGTCGTCGTCGTCGAGGAAAGCGACATACTCACTGGAGGTACGAAGGAGGCCGATGTTCGAGCAATTCTCCATCCCGGCAGATGTCGGGTTGTGAACGACTGAAACGCGGCCGTTGTACTGCGACCGAAACGTGTCAATGAGTTTGTCGATCGTCCGAGGTTCGCCGCCATCGTTGATGATGATATGCAGCCAATCGGGAAATGTTTGACTGAGAACACTCTGCATCGCGCGCTCGAGCAATAATGGTCGGTCGTAGGTGCGGGTGATGACGGTGACAGCTGCGCCAAGATCTCTGCGCGGCTGAGCTGGAAGGGAGACATCGGCGTCGGCGATCGGGCCTTCGGCAAGAACAGTGCCCGCGAAGGAGACTTGCCATTTCAGCGACGAATGTCTTCCGCGGAAGCGAGTTGCTGCGCCCGGACCGAGAGCGCAAATCGATGGTCGGTTCCCGTTGTGATCTCGGTTGCAATACCTGCAACAAGAACGGTGAGCTTCACGCGGGCAAAGGGCGCGGACGGAACGTATGCCTCGCCCTCAATCTTCGTTTGGTCGTGTCGCCACACCCGCAAGACGGGAGTCAGCAGGGCGACCGGCTTCGGCGCGACGTAGAAAGGTGAGGACTGACCTTGAACACGCAAGGACACCCACACTTCGCTCGCGTCCAGACGCTCTGTTGGCACGGTTATGGCGAAGCCGCAGCGACCTCGCTTCTTGCCAGCTTCTAAAAGGTCTTGTCGGAAGAGGTTCGCCTCGGCGCTGGCCACGGCTTCGCCGTCAACGCAAAGCTCTATGATCGTTCGGGCGCTCGGTCTTTGCGGCAGCCAAGCCCAACCCCGAATGATGTCCGGTGCGAACCGCTCGACCCGGCCCTCGACCAAGCCGTCAAGGAACCACCCCGGCCGGATTTCCTCGACCAGGCCAGAGGTTTCACCGACTTGAATCTCAAACGTTCCGGTTGGGGCGATTTCGGCGAAATTGGCCTCGAACGACGCTGTTGGTCCAGTTGCCCCAACAGCGGCCGCAAGAGATGAGTTTCCGTTCAACTGGAGTTCGACTGGCGGCTGCGACGTATCGTGCGCCACAAGGCGAACCGCCGGCGGTCTTTCGCCTGAAGGCACCGCAACGAACCCCCGCAAGATGTCTCCGTCGCGGATGTAGCCGGCACAGGAATCTCCGACTAGCATCTTTTTTGGAAAGCCCTCCAGAGACTGGTGCGTACCCTTTAATCGAACATCGATTTCGTGCTCGGTCAGAATCCAACAAGCGCCTGGGGAGCATGGCTCGAAATCCATACCAACCGGTCCCAATCGCGGCCTGATCCAGATCAGGCCGATACTCACACGCACGACATTCGACCACTATCTCGCCGTCGGCGACCACTTCGACTTCGAGTGCATCATGGGGCTTGTCTGGTGACATGGCCCAACCCGCCAGGAAACGACCCGCGAAAAGCTCAACAGCACCCTGCAAGTTGCTCACGGTTGGATGCATTTGTTGACTGTTGCCAATAACCTGTCGGGGCTTGCTCACTAGATTGAGGCTGTCCGCATACGCTTCGAGGTATCGATCTATGTCAAGGCAGAGCGACGCCCCAAACCGGGGATTGACCTCCAATACCATAGGTTCCTCGTCAACGACCTTGTAGTCGATACAACAGGCTCCAAGGAGGCCCAATGAGGTTGCTACGAGGGCCGAGCGTTTGGAGGTGAGGGTTGTTTCGGGAGAAGCCGCAACTTGTCGCTCTGGCGAGCGACGCCCTTGATGTGGAACGGCCCGGGAAGGGAATGGAGGACGGTCGAAGCGAAAAGGATCGTTCCGCCGACGATCAGAAGGTGCAGCGAAAACTCATGGTGATCTGGCAAGAAAACCTGCCAGAAATAAGCGTCACTGTTGAGCAGATCGGCATAGCGCCTCTCCTGCTGTCTTTCTTTGATCAAACTGGCATTTTGACCAAATTCGCCATGGCGGGGCTTAATGATGTACGGGAAACGTGATCCGAGGCCCTGCCCAAAATGCGGTACATGTGCCGCAAACTGCGATTGAGAGAGATGCCGGTTCAGCGACAGTTTGTCGTCGCAAAGTGACTCCACTTCGGATGGGGGCACCCAGAACCTTTTGCCCTCCAATGCCGGAAACCGGTTCCTCAGCAGGTTTTGATGGTGAAGAGTGAAAGGGACGATGAAGTCGTAGTCGTCGGGATCCATATCTTCGAGGGGTCCGAAGTGGCATGCGAATCGGAACTGATCGACACGCGCCATTATCCAGGGCTCAAGTTCCGCAAACTCACCAAATCGGACACTCAACATCTGGCTTTACGCAAGCATGGCAGAATCGCGGCTCGGATTTATTTGGCGAGTCAATCTGCTCTTCGCTGTTCTCACCGGGGGTGGCGTGCAAGATCATACCATTTGTCGCTTAGTTTGGTCGACTGCGGCAGCTTTGTCTTGCCAGGCGAGGTGGAGTTCGTGGCCGGACAATCCGCGTGAATGGCCGTCGAAAAGCATTTCCACATAGCCAGGATTCGGGAAGGCCGCGGTCGCGGGAGTGCACGAGGTGCCTCCCGAAACAGCCAGCGGTGCTGGCTGCTGGTTTAGTGCCCAGATCAAGGCCTTGGGCCGCCGGTTTCGTTCCACAAATCGTTGGCAATGGCGATCGGGTCAATGCGGTGGTCCTCCCACCAACCCTTTTCATCGCCGACACGATGCAACTGGTCATGATGCGTGGTGCAAAGTGGGACGGTGAACTCGTCGCTCACTTTGCGCCCAAGGGCCTTGGGCTGGGCAAAGCGTAGGTGATGCGCTTGCGAGGGTATGCGGCCGCAGACGAGGCAGGGCTGCTGGCGGACGTGGCGAAGATGGTCTTCGCTGCGTCGACGCCGCGGCTCGGCGAGGGGGAGGGCGGCCTTGTCGATGCCGTTGCTCTCAGGCGTCGTCGGGGTCTCTCCGTTTAGAGCTTGCGCGGTGGGCGACGTGTCATTCCTGTCGGAGAGTTTCCCAGTCACCGGCGCCACCTGCTCGTTCTTCGTGGCTCGTCGCTTCATGCTTTCCTGGAATGCGAAGCGCCTTCCGAACGTGGCCAGAACGCGTTGCATGGCATCGGCCTCGGCAGATATCAGCGCTGCGGCATGCGCTCGCCCGGGTGTCAGGGCCCGTGCCTCGCCGCCGCCGTGTCCTTCGCGAGCCACGAGATCGTCACCGGCGCGAACGGTGACGCGTATCTTGGCGGTGTAGGCCGCGTGGAACCCCCGTTCGAGCTTGTTGCGCCAGATGCACTCGGTGGAAACGATCTCTCGGTCCCAAGCGTCATAGCCGAACACGCGGTTGGCCTCGTTGATGGCGTGATCGAGTTCGGTTGTTCCAATCGGTTGCGCTGAACGTGCCAACTGACGAATCTGGGTCGTGGAAAATGTCATGCTGGCCTCCGCTATTTGGTTCGTAGTGCCAGAACCGGGGCGGCATTGCTGAGTTCGGCACCGGGGACTGGGCTGCCCCGTCGCAGCTCGTTCAGAACGGCCAGTCGGTTCAGCTTGGGTGGTCGGGGCTCCCAAAACTCGGTTGGGACGCGAGCTTCGTCGGTAACAATGAGCCCGGGTTGGGCCGTTCGCACGGTTAGGGTGACGTCAGGCGCCGCCAGCTGCTTCAAGCCAGCCTCGACCATAGCGTCGCGTACGGCCTCGCGGCGCTTTCGGGCGCGCGCTTCGATACGGACTACGCGTTCTTGTAGGTCCTTGAGATAGAGCCGTAGCCCTTCGACATGAGCCTCATCCAAGGCTATGCCGCGGCAGATCGCAAAGATAATCTCATGAAGGTCGGTGAGTCCTTCGAGCGTGTCGGCGAGCGTCTCGGCGTCGACCTCCGGCTCGTGCTCAAGGATGCGCTGTTTCAGGAATTGGTAGTTGCTGACTTCCATCGATAGTTTGCTCATTGTGTCGATTCCTGCTCGTTGGCCACGCGCTCGACGGGCCCCGATGAGTTACTCAATAAGGTATGATTAGTATACCAAAAAGGTCAATACCGTGATTACGGGATCGCAAATCAGGGCGGCACGCGGTCTGCTCAAATGGTCGGCGGAATTGACGGCCGAGCGAGCCAAGGTGACCCGAAAGACGCATCGAACGCGCTGGAACAGCATGAGGGCTTGCCACCGAGCCGCGGCGAAACGCTGAAGGCTCTTCAGGACGCGTTTGAAGCCGCTGGCGTCGAGTTCATCGGGACGCCGGAGCAGGGGCCGGGAGTCCGGTTGTGGACCGATCGCAACCGCAAGGGACAGGTCTAGGCGGCGGGGGCACCGAAACGTCAGTGGTAGTGACCGAGTTGCCCTCCGATTCACTTGGGGATTTCGCGTGGGCCCTACTGTCAGGCGATCGCGTATCCCCTATCGTGCGTCACTTCCAGCACCCCCCATGTTCATAATGTCAAAGTGTCGCGCATAGGAGGGGACGATGCCGCGTCGATCGAAACATAAAGACGCATCCTCGCAGGCACAGAAGCACACTTCTGGAAGCGGCGAAGGGAAGTCGCGCGGAAAGACAAACAGGATTGTTCTGCCGGCGTTGGCTTGGCACCGTCCAATCATCAAGGGTGAGGATCCAAAGCAATACGACGTGCTTCTGAAAGCAATGATGGACGCGATCTCGCCGCGAGACGCGCCTGAGATGCTGCTCACATTTGATCTAACCCGCTATAGCTGGGAAATCATGCGGGCTTCCCGAATGCGCGCCGAGCGCATACAGGAGTTCCAGGCCGAGGCAGCCGCTCAGGGCATCGCTGATGCCATCACCGCGCTCTCCGAAAACAAGCTGAGGGCCGCTGGCCGTTCAGACCAGCAAGCCCGATACGATCAGCTCAAAGAACTTCGTGACGCGCTTGGAAAAATTGCGGTTGGCGACGAAGACGCGGCCAATGCTTCAGAGGTTGCAGATGCCTACAAAAGGGGCGCCGCGGCGGGGGCATCGCCGCGAGCATATCTTGCCGCGCTCCAGGAACTAGAGATCCTCGACCGGATGATTCTTATTTGGGAACAACGGCGGGACCAAATCATTCGAGAAATCGAACGTCGCCGCGATGCCCAGTCTGAGAGGATAACACGAGCGGCGTACGAGGGGCTCCGAGCTCTCGACCTGCGCGATCAATTCGAAAAGGCAAAGGGCGCTTCGGACCAACGCCGCGCCGAGGCGTTCAACGAGCCACCCGAGACAGCTGACCCAACCGTGCAATGAGGAGCGATTCGCCCGGTTCTATGGCAAGACGGACGCTTGCCAATCGCCGCAACGCACTGAAGAGCACAGGCCCGAACTCGGAAAAGGGCAAGGCGATTTCCAGCAGGAACGCCTCCAAACATGGCTTGGCAGCGTCGACCTCGCCCTCGGCGACGGAGAGGGCAGAGCTGAACGAGCTTGCCGTAGCTTTGGCAGGGAAATTGCCGGAGGCCGAAAGCTCCGTATTTGCGGCGATCGCAGCGGATGCGACCTTGGAACTGCGCCGCGTATCCGAGTTGCGGACGGGGCTGATGCAACGCGTTGCTAAATCCGCAGCCTCAATCAGTAAACGAGTGGCGCTGCCAAAGATACTTGACCAGATAGCTGCGCTTGAGCGGTATGAGCGCAGGGCCTTCTCTCGACGGAAAAAGGCCCTTCGCCGCCTTTGAGTAGCGGAACACGCGAGTGAGGTGTGGTGTCCGACTGTCTCTGGTCGTTCAAGAACGTCTGGGCACCGAGCTGTCGAGGATGACCTGCGCTCGCGGGGCAATCGGATACGAAGCCTCTGTCTCATGCTCCGCCGCTTTGAACGCAGCAACTGCCACACCTTGATTGGCCGTGCGTGCGAGCACTTCGATCAGCGCGTTGCCGTCATCGGTCCAATGTTCGACCGTGTACGTGAGTTCCTTAATGGCTATCACGGAACCGGTTGCATATGCAGAACAAAAAGCGAACTCCAGCAGCCGAGGGTTGAAGTTTATGCGGAACATTTGGATCGCGGGCGTTGTCGCCCTGTCGCTGCTGTTGAGCGGTGGCACCGCGCTGGCAGAATTCATCTACGGCGATGCGGTGGCCGTCGACGGTGACACGCTGATCGTTAATGGGACCAGGATCCGACTATTCGGCATCGATACCCCGGAAGCCGAACAAACATGTCCGGCGGCGGCTGGGTCCGAATGGGCCTGCGGCCGCGCAGCTGAAGATCGGCTAAGTGAGCTTCTGTCCCTCGGTCCGATCGCCTGCGATGGCGGCGACCTCGACGATTATGGCCGCACTCTGGCGGTGTGCGACGCATTTGACGGCACACCGATCAACGCCACACTTGTCGCTGAGGGCTTAGCCTGGGCCTTCGTTCGCTATTCGACCGATTACCTGGCGCAAGAAGCCGGTGCGCGTGCGGCCGGTTTAGGGATCTGGCAGGCTCCAACCGAGCCAGCATGGGACTACCGCGCGGATGAACGTGCGGCCATCGTCGATAATCAGCCGGCGCCGCCAGGTGACTGCCTGATCAAAGGCAATATCAACCGCGACGGTGAGCGCATTTATCACCTGCCGGGAACGGCCACCTACGAGGACACGATCATCCACACAGAGGATGGCGAGCGCTGGTTCTGCTCCGAGCAGGAAGCAATAGACGCCGGGTGGCGAGCGCCGAGAGGCAACTGATCAAGCGGGGCCCGCCAGTTATCCCTCACCGTTCACAACCTCAGCAACTAGTTGGTTCCCATCGACCGCACATCTGGCAGGGTTTGGCTTAGCGCGGGACAGGTCCCCGCGGTCGCTGTGGAGGGTGACATGAGCGACGAATCCGACGTGGATCGGTTCGAGCGCAGAGCGCTAACAGCAATGATAAATTGCTCGGTGCATTTTCGAGCTCGAATTGGACGACTGGAACAAGACGTTTCTCGCCAATGGCATCGCGTGTCTGTCCGCAGGGCTATACGGCCTTGCCATCGCCGACGCGCGAATGGCCCGCATACCCCAAGAGCAGCGCTCTGCTGCCTTCACGGCTGATCCTCAAATCAGTGCCCTTGGCCGACAACAACTTGAGGCAACTCTCGAACGCCTTGTCGCACGACCATATCGGCCTGCGACGGGTGTTCTGGGAGATAGACCGGCCCTTTCTAGCTATCGTGGGCTAGCCTCCTTCGTTGAGGCATAGAGCGCGCCGGTCACTCATTGGAGGAGAGGATCGTATCCTCTCTGCGATCACGACGCTTCCATCGCTGGCTCGATTGGCTGCGACGAAACCGGGAAGTTAGTTTGCTCTCCCGGGAGGCGGGGAATCGTGCGGGAATTGGCCGGGTTCGATGGGCTGCAACTCGGGCTCAGGCAAACAATGAACTGTGAAATACATCCGATTTGAAAAGCGGTGCTCAGGGCTGATGAGTTCAAGTTGAGCCCACACTTCAACCGTTTCGTTTATCGGTACCGCCACGTGGAAGTGGTAGAAGTTGTGATACTGATTGGCAGCGAGCCCAAAATATACTGTGATCGGAGCCTGTGCGCCATTGCTGTCAAGCCACCGGTATGAGCCGGTGGCGCCGTGATAATCGGTCGCAGGCTTGGCAATCCACCCGGTTACCCAAATGCTTCCTCGGCACGTCGCATTGCGCAGGTTCGGGTTGGCATTCAGCGTCAACCCGCCGGCCATCAGGCTCGTTACCTCGACGCTGTACGCGGCCTGCGCTTGATTGGAGAAGAGCGGAGCAAGCGCCAACAACAGGGGAAGCAAGGGCAGCCTTTTCATTTCCCGACCAATCCAACCAGAGGAATCGGACCGCGAACGAGCGTTTCCGCTGGTCCGTGGCTTCGTGTTTTGCTACCGACAGCATAGATTTGGTCAGTACACATTGATCTGACGCAAGTCTCATCGATCGCGCACATCAACACGGGCGGTCGCGTGGCGAAGGGGCCCTCGGCTTCTTCGCCAAGGGTGACCATGGCCAGATCATTATGTCGCCTCAGGCAGATCTGATCATCGTACGGCTTGGAAGTGAGTACAGCCTTCCAGCCATTGATTAAATCAACGCGTTTGCGATTGCCCCCAGTCGATGTCAGGGGGTTATGGCATGCCCCCGGAGGATTGGTTCGCGCCATACACACCGACACTTGAACTCCGCTTCCTCGACACTTTGCTCTTCTCAAGGAAAGGCTCGCCTATGGGTCGATCAGTTTCTGGCGCATCGCTCTTCCGTTCGGCCAAGCTCTGGCAGGCCTGCATTCTTGCATTTGCCCTGGCGGCTTGCTCCGAGGAAGACTTGGTAGGGAACGGTCAGATCACGACGGTGACAAGGTCGGTACCCAACTTCGATACTGTAAAGGCCGAAAACGGAGTTCATGTCATCCTCGCCGTCGATCCCAGCGCTGATGGGGACGTCAGCCTTGATGTGACCACTGACTCGAACCTCCACGAACGCCTAGTCACGATTGTATCCGGGCGAACTCTCACCGCTAGCGTTCGAGGAGGTTCGACAAGCCGCGGATTCGAGATCGCGGCCACCGTTGCTGCGCTGAGGGAACTCAGTGTTTCGAACGGAGCCGTCGCAACGCTGAGCGGAGAGGTTTCCGGCATTGGCATCACCGCCGCGAATGGCGGCATTGTCGCGGCGAGGGGCCTAGTCGCGACCACCGCAGACGTAGACGCTGCGAACGGTGCCGTCCTGACGATCTGCGTAACGGGCACCGTTACCGGGACGGTGGCAAACGGCGCCGTGTTGACGGTTGCCTGCGGCGGCAACATAGATGCCGTTCGGTCGGACAACGCCGGCATAGTGATACGTCAATGATCGCGTTCTTCCTGTTCTCCGATATCGTATCAGAATCAAAGGCCAGAGGATGACCTTGCGGCGCAACAGGATGGAGGTCCTGTTCGAGCGTGAGGTCCGGTCTTTGGGGTTCGGTCAGCCGAAGGCAGATGGCCTCATGGTGACCGAGGTCGACGTCGCCTCGCTTCCCGAGCCGGCGGCTCGATATCTCCGGTTTGCTGGGGTGATTGGAAGGCCCCGAGATTGGTCGTTTCGAGCGCAGTTCGGGGGTCGTTTTCGTCGCCGACTGAACAGTCGGTGGCACAGCGTGCGGTCGCTTCAGTACAACACCTCAGAACCCGCGGTCGCTCGATTGTTTTACATGCGATTGCCGATCTTCGGTGTTCCTGTCCAAGGACGAGACACCTATGTCGCTGGCCGTGGCCGGCTGCTTATCCGACCTCTCGATGCTTTTACTGCGCAGGATCTCAGAGGAACCGAGATGGACCTCGGCGAACTTGTCACTTGGCTTAATGACGCCGTCTTGTTCGCGCCCTCAATGCTGCTGACCGAGCGCACAATCTGGAGCGAAATTGATGCAGATTCATTCCGCCTTGCGTTCACCGATGAGCACAATACGGTCAGCGCGCAAGTCTTTGTGCATCAGGATGGCTCGATACACGACTTCCGTACAGATGACCGGTGGATGACCGAACCCGGAGCACCACCCCGTCGGGCCCGCTGGTCGACACCGATTGCGGGATGGCACCGCGTCGGGGTTCGCATGATGCCAACCTTCGGCAAGGCGACATGGCTGCTTCCCGAAGGCCCACTGACCTACGCGGAGTTTGCTTTCGCGCGCGAGTTGATCGAGTTCAACGTCGATTGCTCCGGCCGCTGACGTCCAAGGACAGATCCCGCCGGGCCGCAGCCTACGGGCAATCTGCTGTTGAGCTGAACAAGGCAGCCCCATAGATAAACGGCCGCGGAAGGTTGCATGACAGCCCAACGAAAAGATCGGAAGGCGTCCAAGCTGGCGGTCTTTGCAGTCAGACGTGCTGAGGCCATCTCGGGGGTCGTTGCCACCGATCGCGATCGAGTGGCAAAGGGGCCGCTTAGCCCTTTTACGATAATAGATGGCAGTGGGATGCTGCACCGGGCGGGGCGTCTCGCCTCAAACGACAAGGGACCCTGGCGCTCGTTCTGGATCCACGGAGCGGTCTGCCTCTACCCGAGAATGGTCCTCGTCTCAGGGAACAACGAGATCATTCAAGAGACCGTTGTGGGTGCGGAAGCGCTGGCCGCTTCGCTACAACTTCCCAAGCCAAGGGGTGATGCAATCGACGTGATCCGGAAAGGCGGGACCTTGCAGGCGTCCATCGAGCCGGTCGAGCACTTCGACGGCAGAGCTTTCCTCCCCAGTTCGGCTCCGCGAAGCTACTTTCACTGGCTCTTAGAGTACTTGCCCAATATTGCGTTGTGGCGGGCCCTAGGTAGGAGGGGCAGGATTTTCTGCCGCGGCTTGATACGCGATTTCAACTCGAGTCCCTGAGCTTATCTCGGCATCGGCAGCGATGATGTCCTCGAAATCAGTGGCCATACGACGATCGTCGGCGATGTCGTCTTCACTGACAGAATTAATCCCACGGAGGACAAGTTTTCTAGATCGATCGTGCCCTTCTTCCGGGGCCTCAGCGCTACGGCAGGTAAGTCCGGACCTAAACGGATCTTTGTCTCTCGTGCCATGGCGGTAAGACGACACCTTCTCAATGAAACCGAAATCACGGAACGGCTTGAAGATTTCGGTTTTGAAAGTGTGTGTGCCGAGACGCTCAGCTTCGAGCAGCAAGTCAGGCTGTTCGCAAACGCCGAGATAGTGGTTGGACCCCACGGCGCTGGGCTCGCGAACGCAGTTTTCAGCCCCTCTGGGGCGATTGTCGTCGAACTCAGGGAGTCCCAACTTCGACCGACTGGCGTGTCTGCGTTTGCCACCCTGGCTGGGCTCTTCGACCAACGCTATGGACTTGTGCTAGGGCACCCGACAGGCGGACCGTCGACTAACCAGCGCAGCCGAGACTTCAGCGTCTCACCTGACGCGGTCGCGCGTATAGTTAGATTGCTGCTTGTTGAAGCCGCCGGCGCGGCATAGCTAAGACGCAGGCGCTGACTACGTTTATGTCCCGTCTGTAGAGATTGCTGCTAGCCATTCGCAAATACTCCTCGGCGCGCGGAGGGCGGGACAGCCGAGTACAAGGCCAAATCTGCCGGGACCATGGTCAAAGATGCAGTGCGGGAGCCCGGTCGGATATGGATTTGTGAGCGCATGCCCGCCCACGCCGACCATGTAGGTGGAAGCCCTCACCAACGTCGGCCATGATGGCAACGACGACGGCATCGAAAAGGGCCAGGCGACGGCCAATGCGAACTGGAACTGACCGCAAAAGAAAACTTAAGGTTGTGTGTTCGGCCGTCGTGCACGCTTCAGGTGGCCTCGGCGTTCTTGGCAGAACGAAGCCAAGGGTCTGATTCGAGCGCTCGCTCAACTCACGACGTTCAAAGGTGGAACCGTGATGCATGCTCCTGGGACAAACGGGTCTAAGCGATGAAACGTTATCTTCCAGGAGCGCCGGAGAGCTACGTTATGTCGTGCCGCGTCGAAACTCGAATAGCGGCTTCCCAGTTGGACTTCGTCGTGAGTTCGCCGCTGGCTATGCTGAATAGCGGCGTAAGGCCGGTATGTCGGCGTCTGCCAGGATTTCATCCAAGTAGGCGCAATCTGACGCGGTCAATTCAGATGTGTATCCGCCGACCAAGCCCCTGCGAAACCGTTTGGCAGACGAACTGCTTTTGCGCTCGTATGAGCTGAGGCGTTCAAACGAGGCGGCCTCGACCGCGTCTTGCAACGGAACGAGTTCGATCTTCGACACGCCCAAAGCCGTGAGCAAGGATGCAAGGGCGGCGGGCGTATCCGAGACGAAGTCTTCATAGTAGAAGATGGGTCGAGACGTCTTGTCGGCCACGGAGCTCCAATACTCAACATATCGTAGAATATGGCGGATGCCTAAGTGCTCTGATCGAATAAACTCGCCAAGCTGATAGTTCTCTGGCAGCCGCACTGTCGGGTCTTCGAAGGGGTAGCGATCATGTCGCGACATAATGTGGTGGTAATGGCTTACCAAGATGTCGCGAGGATTCCGCAGTAGCAAGATGAGATCGACTGTCGGCGATAGCGAAGGTTGGATGGGCACGAAGAAGGGAGAGCCGAGTTTGTCCTTATGGCTAAACGAAACGATAGGCGCCCAGTTTTCCTGTGTGCGGTTATTGAGAACGAGACGCGCATATGCGTGACGCCGCTCGGGCCTCAGCGTGCTTAGGCGCCCGTTCTCGATAGGGGACACGATGGACGAGTTCCCGAACAGTCTGGAAATGTAGCCGGTTACCAAAAAAGCCAGCCAAGTCCGCCCGGATTTCGGATAGGAGAGGATGACCACTTCCGGGGCGACCAAGAGGGGCTTGCGGCGGGCGCGCTTCATGCGCGGTCGCGCTCGGCTGCGCGCCAATAGTCGTTTCGCAAAATGACGCCAACTTCTTCCGTCCACGCGGAAAACCCTTCGATGCCGATCAAACCCCGTTTTCGGGCTCGCTGAGATACCCTAGTTCTTCTTCTATGGTACCGACCATTATTCATCAATTTTGGGATCGAAAGGTTCCGCCCGAGGATGTTCAGCGCCACATGGCTACGTGGCGGCAGCAGCACAGCCGCTGGGACTACCTTCTGTGGGATGACGGAAGCGCGGAGGCGTTCATACGGAGGCAATTCGGAGCCGTCGAAGCGATGTGCTTCAAGGCGTGCCGAATCCCCGCGATGCGTTCGGACGTGTTCCGGCTGGCCATTCTGCTGGCACAAGGCGGTGTTTACGCGGATGCGGACTTTCTGTGCCTACAGCCAGTGACGCCGCTGCTGACAAGCCCTTGCACGCTTGTCTACGTCGAACGCCGCAAGGGGGCGCAAATACTGAATGGGCTGATGTTGGCTGAGCCCGATCAGCCCTTCTTGCGGGCCGCATGGGCAGCGGTGATTGGTAGAATTCGTCACGGTCCGAATTCGTGCAGAATGTCTCTCTGCTCAGCGGACCGAGGATGCTGGCAAAGGTCCTCGCCTCCCTGTCGAACACCGAGAGATCCTCCATTCAACTTATTACAAAAAAGCAGCTGTTTGAGTTCGTGCAGACGTCTCGGGACATGTCCTATCATCAAACCGAAGGCGACTGGAAAGATCAGGCCCGGGCGTTCCGCAGCGTCTATGATGAGAAAGTGTTGCGGGACCTCGCTCAAACGTAGAGGGCGGCTTGCTTGGCTCGACGTGAGGCGCTGCGTCAGTCGTATCGGGCTAGTGCCGGAATGGCGGCATCGGCGAGCTTCGAATTCATCCAGGCAATGTCGTCCGTCCCAACCTCCTCGGAATGTCCTCCCACGCGCCCGCGCCGGAATCGGCGGGCGTTCTGATCGCGGGTCAGGCGATCAGAACTCGCGGCCTCGGCTTTGCTGAGTTCGATCGAAGGTGCAGGCGGCGACTGCCTCGGAAATCAGTCGTGGTTCCGGTGTGAATCCGACGGCCGACAGAAACTGCAGTAATTGACCCTCTGGGTCGGCAACGATGTCCTCGAAATAAAGCGTCGGCGTTTCGGTTCGCTCTGCCCAGTTCGTCCACCGCTCAAGGTAGTTGAGTAGGTTTTCGAACCCAAAGTCGGCCACCCGAATGAAAGACGAAATGGTAGGACGGCGGGGCAATCCGGCGGTCTCGAGTTCGGCGGCCTTTCCCCCGACCAACAACGTGGTGAAAGTAGCTCACTATGACGTCGCGGGGATCGCGGACAAGCAGCACGTTTCGCTTCGTCCTAAGTTGAGGGGCGGTCTGTTCCTGATGGTGGGAGAACATGACGACCGGCGCCCAATGCCGCCGCGTCCGAGCCTCCATAACAAAGGTGACGAAGTCCTTCCGACGGTCGGGGACGATATCGGCAATGCGGCCGCCATCGAAGAGATTGCCGGCCTCCGCGTGCCCCAGATATCGTGCGGTGTAGTAGGTCAGCATGAAGCTCAGCCAGGTGCGGCCTGACTTTGGGAAGGAGACAACGGTGGCATCGGCCTCCGATGCTAGCAGTCGCCTGACATCTTTCTTCTCGGCTGCCCGTTGTGCCTTGTTCACTAGGGCCTCCCTCGGGCCTTTTATCGCTCTATGAGTTTCGCTGGGTGGCCTGTATCAACTTTTCACGCCGAATGGTAGCGTTCGGCCTCACAATTGGCTGCATCCCAATGGTGCCGGAGGCGTAGAGCGGTGTTTGTTGCTCATATTGGACGCGGAAAAGTAGGGACGACAAGCATACAAAGTACGCTGTGTCAGAACCGCGGTCGCCTCTCCAGGCTTGGGATCCGTTGGCCGTCAATGGCGCAGGACGAGGGATGCAATTTCACAGTCTCGCCCTAGCCCTTGCGGCGGGCAAAGCCGATGCTGTCGCGCTCCGGCGCTTGGAAAGAATCCTCGGCCACGAAGGCGCCCCAACGGTGTTGGTGTCGTCAGAGTACCTCGAAAAGCTGCCGGCGGAGGGCATCCGCCTACTTGGTGAATATGTGGTGCGGTCGAAGCGTCCTGCCAAAATAGTTCTATACGTGAGACCATACGAGGACTGGATTCGCTCCCGCTATTTTCAACGCGCACGTGCTCGTGGTCACATATCGCGGACGAAGGCCAAGAAAAGGAAGGGGAAAGACTTCGACGACTTTTTCGACAAGGGCCTTAGATTGGCGTCACTGAAACGGCCCGTTTTGGAGTGGTCGGAAGTTTTTGGCCGCGACTCACTGCATGTCAGACACGTCGGAAGTCTGCCTGGAGGAGATGTAGTGGGTGATCTTCTTTCCCTCGTCGGTGCGGGCAGTGTTCGCCGGATGGCGACGAAGAACGTGTCGCCTCACTGGCTGAGTATTGAGCTGGCTCGATCGATGCTCCGGTTCGAACCGGAACCGGGAACGCTTCGTCGCGACAAAGGAGTGTTTACGTCCTTTCTCGAGTCGCTGCGTGATGAGATGAGCAAGGTCGAAGACGCGGAGTACCTAACCAGCGAGCAACGCTCCGAGGCGCGAGATTTATATCTGGATGAGGCGGAGTGGCTCCATTCGTATTTGGGGGTGCCAATGCCTCCTTACCGGCCAGCGCCAATCGTCAATCGGCCTTTCCTTCCTTCTCTCGAAACAGCGCCCGAATGGTTTCTCGATCTGCTCCAAACCAGACTATTTGAGATGCGAGGCCGTGGCGAAGACCAATATATAGCGCGTGTTCTCGACAACACTCTGAGGGAGACGAGGGCTGCACCCAGGGGGCGGTCTAGGTCATTCGAGGAAGATCACGGTGGACCATCCCAAGCTCAGTTGCTTGGGCAAAATGGTGTTCCGAGGCGCGATAGCTGACCATCCTACTGCCGCGCCAAAACACGAAATCAGGAAGCTTCTCTGTGAAGCAAATAAAGATCGGTCGGCTTTCGAGCTTGGAGCGATCACTGTGCCGTGATCGGCTGCTTCGTACGCTGTACTAGCAAAGGCCTGACCGAGCCCCTATCTGACCCGCAGTCGTGGAGCGGGCGGGGTAGCCGGTCATGGTTGATATCGAAGCAGGTGCAGCGCCTCCGGCCGCAGGACCCAAAGGTCGGCGCGTCAAAGCGGAGGCAGAGGCCGAGCCGGCAAAGCGCAGGGCCAAGCTTCGCGACATCTGGCCGTATGTCAGGACGCATCGCGGGACGCTGGTGATCATCGCCATTGTTTCCCTGATTTCCGCCGGCTTCGTGCTGGGGCAGCCGCTGGTGCTGCAGCAACTCATCAACCGCGTCGGCGGCGGTCTCGCGGTCGGCGGCACGGTCTGGCTGCTGCTCGGCGTCACCTTCGGCATGGCGGCGTTCGGCGCGTTGCAGTCGTTCTTGTTGAACCGCACCGCAGAGCGGGTCGTCCTTGGCGCGCGATGGTCGCTGATCCGCCATTTGCTGCGGCTGCCGATCGTGGAGTTCGACCGGCGCCGGGTCGGCGACCTGATTTCACGCGTCGGCGCCGACACGACGCTGTTCCGCTCCGTCATCACCTCCGGCATTCTCGACATCGTTTCGTCGGCGCTGATGTTCTTCGGTGCGGTGATCCTGATGGCGACGATCGATCCCGTCCTTCTCGGTATCACGCTGGTCGCTGTCCTTGGCGGCGTCGGCATTGCCGTCGTTCTCGGCATGGCGATGCGGCGGGCCAGTCGGCGCGCCCAGGAAGGCGTCGGCGACATGACCGCGGCGATCGAGCGCGTGCTCGGCGCCATCCGCTCGGTGCGCGCGGCGAGCGCAACCGATCGCGAGATCGAGCGCGTTGGTGCCGAGGCCGATGGCGTCTACGCCGAGGGCGTGCGCATTGCCCGCTTCAACGCATTCGTCCAGCCGGTCATGGCGATCGCCATTCAAGGTGCGTTCGTCGCCGTTCTCGGCTTCGGCGGCTATCGCGTCGTTTCCGGCGCGTTGGAGATCGGCGATCTCGTCGCGTTCCTTCTCTACATGTTCGTCCTCGTCATGCCGCTGGGGTCGGCGATCGGCGCGATCGCGACGCTGCAGACCGGGCTCGCGGCGCTCGATCGGATGCAGGATGTGCTTCATCTGCCGCTGGAGCACGACGATGAAACGGAGCTTGGCGCGTGGGAGGCCGGCCCGGGCGGGTCGACGCTGCTCGCCTTCGAGAACGTTGGCTTCGCCTACGAGAACGGGCCGCCGGTCCTCGATGATGTCAGCTTCACCGTCGAGCGCGGCTCGCGGACGGCGATCGTCGGGCCATCGGGCGCAGGCAAATCGTCGATCCTGTCGCTGATCGAACGCTTCTACGATCCGCGTGCGGGGCGCATTCTTTTCGACGACGTCGATGTGACCACGATCCGCCGCTCCGATCTCCGCCGCCACATCGCCTATGTCGAGCAGGAGGCGCCGGTGCTTGCCGGTACGCTCGCCGACAATCTTCGCCTCGCGGCACCAGACGCGACCGACGCCGAACTGATGACGGCGCTGGAAGAGGTCGGCCTGACGTCGCTCACGGAACGCTCCGAGCTTGGCCTTGCCATGCCGGTCGGCGATGGCGGCGTGCTCCTTTCCGGCGGCCAGCGTCAGCGCCTCGCCTGGGCGCGCGCCTTCCTCGCCGGCTCGGACTTGCTGCTGCTGGACGAGCCGACATCGAGCGTCGATTCCCGAACCGAGGCGTCGTTGCAGGATGCGCTACGCAAGGTCGGCGCAAGCCGGACGGTCGTCGTTGTCGCGCATCGCCTCGCGACGGTCGTCGATTCCGACAAGATCATCGTCGTCGAGGATGGCCGCGTCGTCGCCACCGGCACGCATGCGCGAACTCCTGGAAACGGCGCCGCTCTATCGCGAACTCGCCCAGCATCAGCTGCTCGCCTAGCCAGCACTCCATCGTTCCGGACGGCCGAAGGCTGATCCGGAACCTCTCTCCAAGGTGATTGAGGTTCCGGCTCTCGGCATCGCCTCGGCCGGAACGACGATCTCATCTGCACAACCTTCGAGGTGCCGGCATGACGGACAAGGATGGGCCGTCGCCGGCTGACGGCAATGGCAACGGCACGCGCCGCCCGCTCGATCGCTTGGCGACATTGTCGGTGCCGGTGCTTCTCGGGGCGCTCGGCATCGTGTTGTGGAGCATGCTTGCCGGCGTCGTCGAGGACGTCACCGCCAATCACTCTGCGATCATCGAGCTCAAGGCGGCGATCGAGAATCTGACGGCGATGGTCGACGAACGGACGCACGATTTGTGGACCGCCGCGCAGGAAGCGCAGCAACAGGCGGTCCAGACCGTTGTCGACGCGGCGCAGAACGAGCAGATCGCCGACGCCAAGCAGCAGTTGCAGCAGCATCAAGCGCGGATCGAGACGATGGCCATCGAGCTTGCCGTCGGCGATCGCCGCCTCGACGCGCTGGAAGGCGCAGTCGGCCCGATGCCCTAGCCAGCGGCGTGTCAGTTCGGGGGCGCCTGCGCTTCGGCGGCCGCCTTCAGAAGCTGGCGCGAAAAGGCGTCATAGGCGTCGTTGCCCCACAGCACGAAGCGGATGACGATTGACGCTTTGGAGAAGCGGCGCCGCGGCGGCGACCGCGCGGGTCGCAACCTCGGCGGCCTCCTCGACCGGATAGCCAAAGACGCCGGTCGAGATTGCCGGGAAAGCGATCGAGGCGATCGCGGCCTCCTCTGCGAGGTCGAGCGCATTGATGTGGCAGGCGGCGAGGATCTCGCCGGACGGTTCGTCGCGACCGTAAACCGGTCCCAGCGCGTGGATGACGTAGCGGTTCGGTAGGTCGAAGGCTTCGGTGATGACGGCCTCGCCGGGGGCGATCGGCGCCAGCGGCGCGCAGGCCTCGGCGAGTTTCGGACCTGCAGCGCGATGGATGGCGCCGGCGACCCCACCGCCGGGCATCAGTTCGGCATTTGCCGCGTTGACGATGGCGTCAACGTCCGGCTGGTCGACGATGTCGCCGGGAATGCACTGAAGCGTGACGCCGCCAAGCGCGATTCTCATCGAGCATCTCCGCTCGCGAATCGACAGAAGACAGGAGGGATGAGAACACAGGGCGGCGGCGCATGGCCAGCCGTGGCATCAGATCAGAATAGCCGGGTCGTCCTTCGGGGCGGCCCGGCTTCTTTTTGCGTTTGGGGGTCAGCCGTTCTGCGCGGTGCGCTGCAGCGGGCGGCTGCGCCGCGACGAGGCGCGGCGGGCGCCGGATTTCGGGCCGTCGGATGTGGGCCCCGAGCCGGTGAGGGCGGCGAGTTCGGGGAGGCCCATGTCTTCCCTGTAGGAATTGGTGAGGCGCGACACCTCGCCGGCAATGTCGTTCAGCCGCTCGCGCAGCATGGCATTCTGGATGCGCTCGGCTTCCCAATCGTCGCCGGCGATGCGCTGCAATTCGGCATTCTCGGCGGCGAGCTTGGCGTGCTGCTCGTGCAGGGCGGCGAGTTCGCCGGCAAGGGCGTCGCGCTCGCTCTCTAGGTTGGCCATGGTGCGCTGCAGTTCCTCGGAGGGCTCGCGGCGGCCTAGCTCGTCGATCTCGATGAGCATCTGCGAGATCTTCGCCGAGGCGTCGGCGTTGGCCGCCTCGCTCTCCGTCAGGCGGTGCTCGAACTCGGCGAGGGCGTCGCTTCGCTCGGTTGCCTGCGCCTTGAGGCGTTCGATCTCGCGGTCACGCGCGTCGATGTCGCCGATGCGCGCCTGATGCTCCTTCTCGGCGGTGGCGATCCGGCGCTCCAGGGTCTGAACCTGTTGGGCGGCGACGGCCTTGGCGCTCTGCGCCTCCGACAGTTCGGTCTGCAGCTTGGTGCGCTCGATCTGCAGCGCCGTCTGCCGGGACTTGGCGGCGGCGAGATTGTCGCGGAGGTTCTCGATCTCGGTGCCCTTGGCGACGAGTTCGACGGTCTGCTCCTCATTGGCCGCGGAGGCGCGCTTCAGTGTTGACTCGACCTGCTCCAGGGCACGGCTGCGTTCATCAAGCGTATGGCGAAGGGTGGCGAGTTCGGCCGTGGTCTCGGCGATGCGGTCTTCGCGGCGGTGGAGGAGGGTATGGAGTTCCCTCTCGCGCTCTTCCAGCTTCTCCAAGACCTCGACCCGCCGCGCCTGCTCTTCGGCAAGGCGGCTGATGAGGTCGCGCTTCTGGTTGATGTCGACCAGCTGCTGCCCGGCCTTCTCGCGGAGGTGTTCGACGGCCGTTTCGAGACGGCGCGCAGACATGGCGAATTCAGCGCGTAGCTGGTCCTTGTCGGCCTGGATTTCGGCGAGATTGGCGGGGACCGCGTGTTCGATCCTGGCGCGGGTCAAACGCACCGCGCGGCGCCACAAGATCGGTGCGATCATCAGCGCCAGGAGGCCGGCGGTTGCCAGGCCGAGGACGAAATACATGCCCAATTCGATCAAGAATTCGGGTCTCCGATCGTGGCCTTCAGGATCGTGGCCGGAACCCCCGGCTCACGCTGTTCCCCTCCAATTGATACGCCAATATTGCGGAAGTCCAATGAAGCTTATGAATTTGGCTAAAATGGAATCCAGGTCGGCTGATCGGTGAACTTGAGATAGCCCAGCGAAACGCCGAGGCGCGCCCCGACGCCGGACACGATGTTAACGATCGTGACGCCGTTCCAGCTCATCACGGTCATGCCCACGCCGCCGACGACATAGGCTGTGCCGGCAACGCCCGGGAAGCGCTGATAGAGCGCGTCGACGGTCGGCAGGCCATAGACCAGCATCATCGTCTGCGAGGCATCGGCGCCGATATCGAAGCCAATCGACGGCCCCTGCCAGTAGACCGGGTAGGTGCCCATGTTCTGGGTGTAGAGCGTTCCTTCGCCAAAGCGGACACCGCCAAAGAAGGCGCCGCCGACAGTCCGGCCCAGCACATAGCCGTTAGGGAGGCCATAGCGGTTGATCGCCTCTTCGATCACGGCCGCGATGTTGCCCGCGACTTGTCCGAAGAAGCTGTTGCCCGCGGCCATCAGCTGGTCGGCGGTATATTCGTTGCGCGCTTGGGCGGCTGCCTTTTCGGTTGCCAGCCCGAAGATCGCCAGGGACAACAAAATGGCGCTCAGCCAACGTGACACAACAGAGCGAGGCATCGGATGGTTCTCCCTTTATGCGGACGTTCGTTGCTGCGCCGCCGAAGACCGGTCCGATTTCGACCAAATCAACGCCGACACCGGTCTCCTAATTTAGATCAATCTGGTGGATGCGTCGAACCTGGTCTGGTTGGTTGGCAGGTTCGATGATCGCATGTATCGGGGTCGATGTCGCGGTGGCGGCGCGATTCGAATGGCGACGAAAGGACAATGCGGCATGGTCGAAGTGACGGAACTGGAAGCGCATGACCTTGCGGCCCTCCTGTGCAGCCGGGTTTGTCACGACATTATCTCACCGGTCGGCGCCATCACCAACGGCCTGGAGGTCTTGGAAGAGGAAGATGGCGAAGAGATGAAGGCGATTGCCTTCGATCTCATCCGCAAGAGCGCCACCCAGGCGTCCGCCAAGCTGCAATTCGCCCGGCTGGCCTTCGGGGCCGCCGGCTCCGCCGGTGCCGAGATTGACCTCGCCGATGCCGAGAAAGTGGCTCGGGGGCTGATGGAGAGCGAGAAGGCGGAGCTGAGTTGGGAAGCGCCCAGGGCGCTGATGAGCAAGAACCGCGTCAAACTCCTGCTCAACATGCTGCTGATCGCTGTCGCCGCCGTGCCGCGCGGCGGCACGATCAAGGTGACGGTGACGGAACCGGTCGACGCGCCGACCTTCCGGATGGAGTGCTCCGGGCCGAATGCCCGCGTGCCATCCTCGCTCGAGCACCTCGTGCCGGGCGACATAGCCGGCGAGACGATCGACGCCCATGCGGTGCAGCCCTACTACACCGGCCTCCTGGCTCGGCTGAGCCGAATGCGCGTCGCCGGTGCCCTCGAGGGCGAATTGGTTGTGATTACTGCACGCCCTGTCGGCTGAATCTCATCCACCACCCGCAGCATTTTAGCGTCTCTTAACCAATCCGGCCGATCTTGGCGGCAAGGAATCGACGGCTCTCATCCGCCGCCGATGACGCGATTCTCACGATCGGCCGAGGCGGAATGGCGCAATTCCGGAGTGATATCGACGATAGTGCAGCTGCCCCATCGGCGCGCCTTTGGTCGCTGCCCTCGGCGCTGCTGCATCTGAAAGCATTTGCCGCCGATCGCGCCGGCCAGCTCGGTAAGAGCGCTTCGCTCGACGTTCGGTGTCCGGCGATCCTGGTGCGCCAGTCGATCATCGATGCTGTCATCCCAAGCCTGGTTCAACTGCTGCGGAATGCGGTCGAGCATGGCGTCGAGGATACGACCGAGCGCCTCATTCTCGGCAAGTCGCTGTCGGCGACGCTGACACTCGACGCCTCGATCGACGCCCATGCCCTGGTCTTCATCATTAGCGATGACGGGCGGGGCATCGATGAGGGAAGGGCAGAGCAACTGCGCACGGAAAGCCTCGCCGTTTCGTCCGAGGGTCTTCATGTGGTGGCCGGCGATGCCTGGCGGGCACTCCTGCTTCGCCACGGCGTTGCCGTCGGCGGCGGCCGCAGTGCTGCCGCATCGGGTCTGAAGCGGGCTACGGCGCGCCTGGCAGGGATCGGCGGTCGCATTGCCTTGCGTACGCGGCGCGGGGCGGGGACGGCCTTGGTCGTTACAATCCCGACGCATGGCGACGGCAACATCGTGGTTGCCGACAGCGGTAAGCAGCTACTTGGCGTGACGACCGTGGCCTCTGCGTGAGGGAATGACGATGCCGCATTTCCTCGTAGCCGACAATTCGAACGTCATCCGCAAGGTCGCGCGGCGCATTTGCGAGGATTTTTCCTTCACCGTCTCCGAAGCCGAGAATGGCGAGCAGGCGCTCGAGGAATGCCGCCGGCAAATGCCCGACGCCATCCTCGTCGACTGGCACATGCCGGTGATGGACGGGCTCGAATTCATTCGCGAATTGCGGGCCATGGAAGGGGGGAAGGACCCGAAGGTCATCTTCTGCCTCACCGAATTCAATATCGCTCATATCGCGCGCGCCAAGCGTGCCGGGGCCGACGATCACATGCTGAAACCCTTTGACAAGGAAGTCATGGAAACCAAACTGCACGAGGTCGGCGCCCTGTGAGCGGTGCGGCCGACCTTGAAAGAAAGACCGCCCCGCGGCGCGCGGCCCCGGTCACCAACCCCATCAGGGTGTTCCTTATTGATCCGGACATTGCCGCCGCGACGGCGTTGACCCGTGCCATCGACATGGACCGGGAGCTTGCCGTGGTCGGCCTCTGCCGCGACCCGCGCCGAGCCGGGCGGGAAGCCGATCACTGTCAGCCAGACCTGGTGGCAATCCGCCTCGGCCTCGACGATGAGCGCTGCGTCCGGGTTCTGTCTGATCTCGCCGAAGGCAATGTCAAAGCCTGCGTCATCGTGCTTGGCGCCGCTGTGGGTGACAACCCGCACAGCGAGGCGAACATACTCAAGGGCCGCATCCGTTTGGTGGCCGAGGAGAATTTCGGCCTTCCGCCCGAGGCGCCGTCGCAGGTTCTGCCGCTCGGGGGCAAGCGCCTGCACTGACCTCAAGCCGATGCGTTCCGATGTCGAAAAAAAAGCCCCGCTCGAGGCGGGGCTTTGTCGTTTCGGAGGCCGTGCCCTTTAGGCGCTGGCCTTGAGCTCGTGTTCGTCCGGCTCACGCAGCACATAGCCGCGGCCCCACACGGTCTCGATATAGTTCTGGCCGCCGGTTGCCGCTGCGAGCTTCTTGCGCAGCTTGCAGATGAAGACGTCGATGATCTTCAGCTCCGGCTCGTCCATGCCGCCATAGAGATGATTGAGGAACATCTCCTTGGTGAGCGTGGTGCCTTTGCGGAGGCTCAGGAGTTCCAGCATCTGGTACTCCTTGCCGGTCAGATGCACCCGCTGGCCGTTCACTTCGACGGTCTTGGTGTCGAGATTGACCGACAGCTCGCCAGTGTTGATCACCGACTGGGCGTGGCCCTTCGAACGGCGGACAATGGCGTGGATGCGCGCTATCAGCTCGTCCTTGTGGAACGGCTTAGTCATATAGTCGTCGGCGCCAAAGCCCAGGCCGCGCACCTTGTCCTCGATACCGGCGAGGCCGGAGAGGATGAGAATGGGCGTCTTGACCTTAGATACGCGCAGCGTCCGCAGCACCTCATATCCCGACATATCCGGCAGGTTCAGGTCCAGCAGGATGATGTCGTAGTCGTAGAGCTTGCCGAGATCGACACCCTCTTCGCCGAGATCGGTGGTGTAGACGTTGAAGTCCTCAGACTTCAGCATCAGCTCGATGCTTTGCGCAGTAGCGCTGTCGTCCTCGATCAGCAGAACTCGCATGCCGTTTTCCTCGATTGCAGGCCCAGAGTCTGCCACCAGCCGTCGATTACGGCTGGCCCAAGGAGTGCGTATCGCCCCAATTCGCCGCCCCCGTGCCTTGTGGTTAACAGATACTGATTCCAGGGCAAACATCCTTCAGGCTTCCTGTTGAAAAACTACGCCATCAGATTGAAAGAAACTAATGAATCCTGATTCAAAACGCTTCACATTCGACCTTAAGATCTCTGTCTAACCGACTCTGCCAACTCATCGATTGGATCGCGTTTGTCGTCAGTCGGTTTACTCGACCTTAAGTCCTTGCCCTGATGATTAACGCGAGACGTAAACGAAGGGTTACCGGACCGCGGATTCGGCATCAAGAAGCGTGCATGATACGGACCGGAGTGGAACGGAAAGCGTAGCTGAAGGCGTGGCGTGGGGGACTGAAGGCAAATGAAGACGCGTGAGAGTATGGTCCGTCTGAAGCGCTTCCAGGTCGAGGAGAAGCGTCGTCAGGTCCAGCAGATCGAGAGCATGGTCGCGGAGTTCGATCGTATGTCGAACGAACTCGATATGCAGATCAGCGCCGAGCAGGAACGGACCGGCATCTTCGACACGAACCACTTCGCCTATTCGACGTTCGCTCGGGCGGCCGTGCAGCGGCGCGACAATCTGAAGGCCTCGGCTGCCGAATTGCGTCAGCAGCAGGACGCGGCGCTCGAGGACTTGGCGGCTGCTGAGGAAGAGCTCGAGAAGATGGAGGCCCTCGCCGAGCGCGATCAGGGCCACCGTCCGGAGAAGACCGAGCGGGTCGCCTAGCGGCGCGACATGGCTAACGCGATCTGATGGGGAAGGGAGGAATTTGACCGATACCCCCGTCTTTCTGAGATCGAATTAGCACTCCCGAAAGAGTTGGAATAGTACACAAGAAACGTAGCGCCAGGCACAACGGGCGCCGTAATCTCGTGCGCGTCGCTCGGCGGCGCGAGGAAATTTGCCTCCGATGTCAAAAACCGTGCTTGTCGTGGAAGACAATGAGCTCAACATGAAGCTCTTCCACGACCTTCTCGAAGCGAGCGGCTACGACACCATTCAGACGCGTAGCGGCCTGGAGGCGATCGACCTGGCGCGCGAGCATCATCCCGACCTGATCCTGATGGATATCCAGCTGCCGGAGGTGTCGGGGCTGGAGGTGACGAAGTGGATCAAGGAGGATGACGATCTTCGGTCCATTCCGATCATCGCCGTCACCGCTTTCGCCATGAAGGGTGACGAGGAGCGCATTCGACAGGGCGGCTGCGAGGCCTATCTGTCCAAACCAATATCAGTAGGCAAATTCATCGAGACGGTGAAAGCCTATCTCGGCGAGGCGTAGGTCAATGAGCGCCCGCATCCTCATCGTCGACGACGTTCCCGCCAATGTGAAGCTTCTCGAGGCGCGCCTCACCGCCGAGTATTTCGACGTGGTGGTGGCCAGCAACGGCCCTGAAGCGCTCGACATCTGCCTCAAGGGACAATGCGACGTCGTCCTGCTCGACGTGATCATGCCTGGTATGGACGGGTTCGAGGTCTGCCGCCGGCTGAAGGCCGATCCGGCGACGATGAATTTGCCGGTGGTGATGATCACGGCGCTCGACAGTCCCGCCGATCGCGTTGCCGGGCTCGAAGCGGGCGCCGACGACTTCCTCACCAAGCCGGTGAAGGATCTCGCCCTCACGGCCCGGGTGCGCAGCCTGGCACGGCTCAAGATGTTGACCGACGAGTTGGGAGCCCGGGCTGCCACGACGACGCAGATGGAAATCGGAGACTGGTCCATCGACGACACTTTGCCGGGCAAGATCCTGCTCGTCGATGATCGCGAAGTCGTCGCGCGAGGGGATCGTCAATTATCTGAAGAAGGCTCACGAGGTTACCGTCGAGGGCGATCCTCAGGAGGCGCTGTTCAAGGCCGCCGAGAACGATTTCGACCTGGCGCTGGTGAGCCTCGACTCCGCCAAGCATGACGGCCTTCGCCTGTGTTCGCAGCTACGCTCGCTGGATCGCACCCGGACGCTGCCGATTCTCGCCATCGACGGACCGGATGAGGAACAGCGCCTGATGCGCGCGCTCGATCTCGGCGTCAACGATTACATTCTTCGCCCCATCGATCGGAACGAGCTGCTGGCGCGCGTGCGCACGCAAATTCGCCGCAAGCGCTACACCGACCGCCTGCGCGACAACATGCAGCTGACGCTGGAGATGGCGATCACCGACAGCCTTACCGGGCTGCACAATCGCCGCTATTTCGAGCGCCATCTGGCGACGCTGGTCGACCAGGCGACGACGCGCGGCAGACCGCTTTCCCTGCTCATCATCGATATCGATCACTTCAAGGCCATCAACGATACCTATGGACATCTCGCCGGGGACAGGGTGTTGAAGGAGTTCGCGCGCCGTATCAATAGCGCGATCCGGGGCATCGATCTCGCCGGTCGCTTCGGCGGCGAAGAGTTCGTCATCGCCATGCCTGACACCAACATCTCGGTCGCCTATCTTGTCGCGGAGAGGTTGCGGTCGCTTATCTCGGCCGATCCGTTCAAGGTCGGCGACGATCATGATCCGATCGTTGTCACCGTCAGTATCGGCGTCAGTGCGATCGAGAGCCCCTCGGATACGCCGCTCGGCCTCCTGGCCCGGTCCGACGCCGCGCTCTATCAGGCCAAGCGCGGCGGACGGAACCGCGTGTCGTCGGCCGCGGCTTAGCTGGCTTCACGCACCCCTCAACTCCCGCGGGTGCCTGTCCGGCGTCACACGGTTTAAGGTTAACGCTTTACGACAGCGGCGCTTTTCCGTCTGCGCGACAACACCGGCAGTTGATTTCCGTAAAGGGAAGGTTAAGGTTTAGTCGAAATCGACGGAACGAACGTCGACGCCGGCGCGGCGGAGGATTAGCCGGCGATAGAAACATCCCAATACCCTACGGAATGCTCAGGTCCGCCGCATCTCCTGGGTCCGTGGGGTTGGCCCGGCCCAGAACGGATTGAGTGGCCTCCTCGTATAAACCCGTTCTGGGCCGGCCGCATTTCACCTGCCTTTTGCACAACAAAAAACACCGCCGAAGCGGTGTCCTTGCGACCCATACGTGTCGGTGACGAGCGAAGCTATTTGATCTTGGCCTCGCGGAATTCGACGTGCTTGCGCGCGACCGGATCGTACTTCTTCATCGTCAGCTTCTCGGTCTGCGTGCGCGAGTTCTTCTTCGTCACGTAGAAGAAGCCGGTATCGGCGGAACTCACCAGCTTCACCTTGATGGTGGCGGCTTTAGCCATCGGAAATCTCCATTGCCGCGCTCATGGGCGTCAGCGTCAGAACAGGGCGGGATAACTAGCGGTCAGCCCGCCAAAGTCAAGGCGTCTTGTGGCCTTTGCCGCGTTAGGGCTCGCTCGTGGCGACGCCGTCTTCGAGTTCGATGCCGAAATCCTTCGTCTGGATCGGGCAGGGAGCTGTCCGTCTCCTCGCCGAAGCCATGCATGCGCATGGCCCACTGCAGGCCGACTACGGCGCCCTTCATGATCGGCAGCAGGATCAGCGAGAGGATCAGCGTCAACGGCAGCCAGATCGACAGGTGAACGATCGTCGACAGATGCCAGTGCGTCTCCACCTCGAGGATCAGCGGCACGATGATATGCCCGACCACGACGATGGTGAGATAGGGCGGCGCGTCATCGGCGCGCTGGTGGCTGAGATCTTCACCGCAGACCGGGCATTCCGGCACGACCTTAAGATAGCTCTTGAAGAGCTTGCCCTTGCCGCAATTCGGGCAGCGCTTGCGCAAACCCTTGCGGATCGCCGGCCACACTGGCCGATGCGGCTTGGTCTCGCTCCGCTCGGGCAGCGTCTCATAGAAGACAGGGGATGTTTCGGCACGCATTTGGCAGTCTCCCAGATGTTCGGCGGCACCGCGTGCCGGTGGGGACTTGTTCAACTTAAGGGCGGGCGCGGACATCGCCAATGCGGCGGATCGGCACTCCCGAACGATCAGCCTCGGTTGGCCTTCCTTGCCTTGCTGCGTGGCGCAGATCTGCCATTTCTGGTGCCGGTCTTGCTCCGTTTCGGGGCAGGCCGCCCGCCGCGCCGGGCAGGGCGCTTGGTGATTTTTCCCTCACTCAGGAGCTCGAATCGAAGGGCGCCGGCAATCGGCGCGACCTCGACCAGCTTGACGTCGACGCGATCGCCGAGGCGATGCGTCTCGCCGCTGTCGCGGCCGATGATGGAGTGATGGGCTTCGTCGTAGAAGAAGAACTCGGCGCCGATCGTCGACATCGGGACGAAGCCGTCCGCGCCGGTCTCATCCAGCTTGACGAAGAGGCCGGCGCGCGTGACGCCGGCGATGCGGCCCTGGAAGGTGGCGCCGATGCGGTCGGCCAGCCAATGAGCGACGAGACGGTCGATGGTGTCGCGTTCGGCAGCCATGGCGCGCCGTTCGGCCGCTGAGATTTCGGCGGCGATCTCCGGAAGCTGCTTGTCGATGCCGGGCTGCAAGCCGCCGTCGCCGAGGCCGAGCGCGCCGATCAGGCCGCGATGGACGATGAGGTCGGCATAGCGGCGGATCGGCGAAGTGAAATGCGCATAACGCAACAGGTTGAGGCCGAAATGGCCGATGTTGAGCGGGCTGTATTCCGCCTGGCTCTGCGTGCGCAGCACGACTTCGTGGATGAGCTGGCCGTGCTCCGTCGTCTTCAGCCGCGACAGGATGCGGTTGAAATGGCTTGGGCGGAGGTTGCCCGACTTCGGCAGGCTGACATCGATCGAGGTGAGGAACTCGCGGAGCGACTCCAGCTTCGCCAGCGATGGCGCGTCGTGGATGCGGTAGACGAGCGGCGACTTCGCCTGCTCCAATGACTCGGCCGCGGCGACGTTCGCCTGAATCATGAACTCCTCGATCAGACGGTTCGCCTCAAGCGTCTCGCGCGTCACGATGCGCTCGATCTTGCCGTCCTTGCCGATGATGACCTTGCGCTCGGGGATCTCGAGTTCGAGGGGCTCGCGCTCGGCCCGCGCCTTCGCAACGGTCTGGTAAGCCTGCCAGAGCGGCCTCAGCACCGGCACGCCGACATCGTCGCCGACCGGGTCGGCGTCCTTGTCGAAGGCGTCCTGCGCCTCGGTGTAGGCGAGGTTCGCCGCCGAGCGCATCATGATGCGGTGGAAGCTGTGCGAGCGCTTCTGCCCGTTCGCGCCGAAGACGAGGCGGACGGCGAGGGCGGGCCTGTCTTCGCCGAGATGAAGCGAGCAGAGATCGCCCGATAGCCGCTCCGGCAGCATCGGCACGACGCGGTCGGGGAAATAGACCGAGTTGCCGCGCTTCAGCGCCTCGCGGTCGAGGGCGCTGCCAGGGCGGACGAACCAGGCGACATCGGCGATGGCGACGGTGACAACAAAGCCGCCCTTATTGTCGGGGTCGTCATCGTGCGCGGCATGCACCGCGTCGTCATGGTCCTTGGCGTCGGGCGGATCGACGGTGATGAGCGGCAGGTGCCGCCAGTCCTCGCGCGGCTTGGCCTGACGCACGGCCTTCGCCGCCTTCGCCTCGGCGAGGACGGCCTCGGGGAATTCATAGGGAATGCCATGGGCGAGGATGGCGATCATCGAGACCGCCTTCTCGTCCAGCATCGGGCCGATCACTTCGACGACAGCGGCCTCGGCGACGTAGCGCCTGCGGCTCCGCGTGCAGCTTGGCGCGGACGAGGTCGCCCTCCTTCGCACCGCCGATGCCATCAGGTGCGATCACCGCCTCGCGCTGCTTGCGGTCGACTGGCTCGAGGCGGATTTCGCTGCCGACCATGCGGACGACGCCGAGCACGGTTTCGGGCCGCCGTTCCAGCAGGCGGATGACCCGCGCGGAATAGCCGGCACCTTCGGGCGTCAGCCGAGCGAGGGCGCGGTCGCCGATGCCCGGTGCCGGCGTCTTGCCGCGCCGGTCGCGCAGGATGACGATGCGCGGAGAGGGGCCGGCGGTCTCGTCCCATTCGGCAGGCACTGCGACAAGATCGCCGTCGGCGGTGCGTTCGGTGACTTCCAGCACGGTCACCGGCGGCAGGTCGCCGGGGCGATTGAGGCGTTTGTTGCGTTTCTCGATCACGCCCTCATCGGCGAGATCCTTGAGCATGCGCTTGAGCGGGATGCGCTCGGAACCGGTGATACCGAAGGCGCGCGCGATCTCCCGTTTGCCGGTCTCGCCCGGATTGTCGGCGATGAAGGCGAGGATTTCCTCGCGGGAAGGAAGGCCGCCCTTGGCCGGTGTGCTCGTGCGGGCCGGTTTCTTGGCCAATCCCGTGCCTAGCCTGCCGGCGCCGTGTCCGACGTGTCGTCCGCCTTGGCGGATTTCTTGCGCGCCTTGGCCGGCGTCTTCTTAGCGGACTTGGCCGGCGCCTTCTTCTTGGCGGTGGTCCGGCCGCCGCTGCGCTTCGCCGGGCCGGCCGCGGCCTTCTTGGCGATGAGTTCGAGCGCCTCGGCGAGCGTCACCTTCTCCGGGTCCATGCCGCGCGGCAGCGTGGCGTTGATCTTGCCGTGGTTGACATAGGGCCCGTAGCGTCCGGCGCGGACGGTTACGGCCCCGCCATCGGGATGATCACCGAGGGACTGGATGACCTGCGCGGCTGGCGCGGCGGCCGCCGCTTTCCTTCTTTTCCGCGATCAGGCTGACGGCGCGATTAAGGCCGACGGTGAAGACATCCTCGACGGAATCGAGGTTGGCGTAGGTGCCGTCATGCAGGACGAACGGTCCGTAGCGGCCGATGCCGGCGCTGATTGGTTTGCCGGATTCGGGATGCAGGCCGACCTCGCGCGGCAGCGACAGCAGCGACAGCGCCGTCTCAAGATCGATGGTCGCCGGATCGTATCCCTTCGGGATGTTGGCGCGTTTCGGCTTCTCGTCGCCTACGGCCTCGCCAAGCTGGAGATAGGGGCCGAAGCGGCCGACGCGGACGGTAACCTCAAGTCCTGATTCAGGATCGAGGCCGATTACCCTTGTTCCGTCGACGTTTTCCTTACCCGCCTCATCATCGCCGGAGACGGCGAGCTGCCGCGTGTAACGGCACTCCGGATAGTTCGAACAGCCGACGAAGGCGCCGAACTTGCCGACCTTGAGCGACAGCCGGCCGGTCTCGCAGGAAGGACATTTGCGCGGATCGCTGCCGTCGCCCTTATCCGGGAAAATATGCGGACCGAGCAGTTCATTGAGCGCTTCCAGGACCTCGGAAACGCGAAGATCCTTGATGTCGTCGACTTGGGCCGAGAAGGCCTTCCAGAAGTCGCGCAGAACCTCCTGCCAGGAGAGTTCGCCCGCAGAGATGCGGTCGAGCTGCTCCTCGAGGTCGGCGGTGAAATCATAGCCGACATAGCGGGCGAAGAAGCTTTCCAGGAACGCGGTGACCAGGCGGCCCTTGTCCTCAGGGATGAGACGCTTCTTGTCGAGCTGGACATAGCCGCGGTCGCGCAGCACCGACAGCGTCGAGGTGTAGGTCGACGGTCGGCCGATGCCGAGCTCTTCCATCTTCTTGATCAGCGTCGCCTCGGTGTAGCGGGGCGGCGGCTCGGTGAAATGCTGGTCGGTGGCGATGCCGTGTTCGCTCAGCGCTTCGCCGGCGGCCATCGCGGGGAGGCGGGCCGAATCCTCATCATCGTCGTCGTCGCGGCCTTCCTGGTAGAGCGTGAGGAAGCCGTCGAACTTGATGACTTGGCCGGTGGCGCGGATCTGGATTTCGCGGCCGCCATTCTTCGCAGCGATATCGGCCGTGGTGCGCTCGATCTCGGCCGAGGCCATCTGACAGGCGATCGTGCGGCGCCAGATCAGCTCATAGAGCCGCGCGGCGTCGGGTTCGACAACGCGAGCCACTTCCTCCGGCCGGCGCGAGACGTCGGTCGGGCGGATCGCCTCATGCGCTTCCTGCGCGTTCTTCGCTTTGACGAAATATTTGCGTGGCGCTTCCGGTACATAGCGGTCGCCATGGTCGCGGCCGATCTGGGCGCGGATGGCGCTCACCGCCTCAGGCGCGAGGTCGACGCCGTCGGTGCGCATATAGGTAATAAGGCCGACGGTCTCGCCGCTATATTCGACGCCTTCATAGAGGCGTTGCGCGATCTGCATGGTGCGCGCCGCGGCGAAACCGAGCTTGCGCGAGGCCTCCTGCTGCAGTGTTGACGTCGTGAATGGCGGATAAGGATTGCGCTTCTGCCCCTTCGCCTCGATGTTGGCGACGCTGAAGGAAGCGCCTTTCAGCGCCGCCTCAATATCGCGCGCCATGACTTCGCTCGGAATGTCGAGCCGGCCAAGCTTCTTGCCGTCGGCGCCGACGACGCGGGCGGTGAAGGGCGCGTTCTGCACCGTCTCCAGCGTCACGCCGATCGACCAATATTCCTGCGGCCTGAAGATCTCGATCTCGTTCTCGCGGTCGCAGACGAGCCGCAGCGCCACGGACTGCACGCGGCCGGCGGAACGAGCGCCCGGCAGCTTCCGCCACAGCACAGGCGACAGGGTGAAGCCGACGAGATAGTCGAGTGCGCGGCGGGCGAGATAGGCGTCGACCAGCGCCACATCGATCTGCCGCGGCGAGGCGATGGCATCAAGGATCGCCTGCTTGGTGACGGCGTTGAAGACGACGCGCTCGACCGGCTTGTCCTTCAGAACCTTACGATTCCGCAGAACTTCCAGCACATGCCAGGAAATCGCCTCGCCCTCGCGATCGGGGTCGGTGGCGAGGATGACGCGGTCGGCGTTCTTCACCGCATTGGCGATGTCGGATAGCCGCTTCTGCGCCTTGGCGTCGACCTCCCAGGACATGGCGAAGTTTTCGTCCGGACGCACTGAGCCGTCCTTCGCCGGCAAATCGCGGACATGGCCATAGGAGGCCAGAACCTCATAGTCCTTGCCGAGATACTTATTGATCGTCTTTGCCTTGGCGGGCGATTCGACGATGACGACGTGCTTCAAGAGACTTCCTGCGCTGTCGGTTGTGAATTGGGGGCCACGGCGAGAGACCGTCTTCGCGCCGAGGACAATCACCATCAGATGGCGGCTGTCAATTAAGCGAAGGTTTCGGTGGCCGGCAGGGCGGCAAATAGTGAACCTGCGCTCCGTCGTCCAGAGGCGATGCTGGCGCGGCCTCCCACCGGGCTACGCCCGGTGAAAAATTTGTGGGGCTAGACCAGCGAAACGCGCTGGCCGCCATGGCGCTCGATGCGGCCGGCGAGATCGAGCTCAATCAGGGCGAGTTGCACCTCCGCAGGCTTCAGGCCGGTGAAACGGATGACGTCGTCGACGTCGATCGGGGAGGGGCCAAGCGCTTCGAGCACGCGGTGGCGCGCCGTCTCCGATGTGTTCGGACGGCGCCGGCATGGCGGGCTCCTGCTCGCGGAAGGCGCGCACCGGCGAAGCCAGCGGGGCGCGGAGCATCGGCTCGATCGTCGAGATGATGTCGTCCGCCTCGGTGGCGATGACGGCGCCTGTCTTGAGCAGGCGGTTGGTGCCCGCGGCGCGCGGATCGAGCGGCGAGCCAGGCACGGCGAAGACGATGCGGCCCTGCTCGCCGGCGAAGCGCGCGGTGATCAGCGTGCCGGACCGCTCCGCCGCTTCGATGACGACGACGCCGAGCGACAGGCCCGAGACGATGCGGTTGCGCCGCGGAAAATCCCTGGCGCGTGGGTCGAGGCCAAGCTGCGTTTCGGAAAGGCAGGCCCCGCCTTCGGAGACGATGCGTTCGGCAAGTGGCGCGTTTTCGGGCGGGTAGATGCGGTCGAGGCCGCCTGCGAAGACGGCGACCGTGCCCGACGCGAGGGCGGCCTCATGCGCGGCGGCATCGATGCCGCGGGCAAGGCCGGAGACGATGACGAGGCCGCGTAGCGCCGAGATCGCGTGCCAGCTTGGCGGCGATCTTGCGGCCGCTGACGGAGGCGTTGCGCGAGCCGACGATCGCGACCATCGGCTTGTGCAGGATCGCGCTGTCGCCGAGGACGGTAATCAGCGGCGGCGCGGTGTCGATCTCGGCGAGCCAGGGCGGATAATCGGGCTCGCCCAGCGCGATCAGCCGGGCGCCGAGATCGGCGATGGCGAGCAAGTTCCGCCTCGGCCTCCTCGGCGGGGCAGATGCGGATGCGCCGGCCGACGCGGCGGCTCAGCTCCGGCAGGGCATCGAGCGCGGCGCTCGCAGTGCCGTAATTGGCGATGAGATCGCGAAAGGTCGCGGGGCCGACATTGTCGCTGCGGATGAGGCGCAGCCAGGCGAGGCGTTGGGCGCTCGGAGAGTTCCGTCACCGCCCTCCGCCATCAGGCGCGGCTGCCTATGCGGCTCTCCGTGCCGTCGAGGAGACGCCGGATATTGCCCATGTGCCGAAGCCAGAGGACGATTGTGATGGCGGCCGTCATCAGCGCCCATTCCGGCTTGCCGGTGACCAGCATGACGATGGGCACGGTGACGCTCGCCACCAGGGCGGCGAGCGAGGAATAGCGCGAGGCGATGGCGACGCCGAGCCAGGCGGCGGCGAAGACGACGCCGGCCGGCCAGAAGAGGCCGACGGCGACGCCAAGATATGTGGCGACGCCCTTGCCGCCGCGGAAGCCGATCCACAGCGGGAAGATATGCCCGAGGAAGACGCCGATGCCGGCGGCGCCGGCAAGCATCCCGTCCCACCAAGAGCCGGCGAGGATGACGGCGATCGTGCCCTTGGCGGCGTCGAGCAGGAAGGTGAGGAAGGCGAGGTCGCGGCGGCCTGTGCGCAGCACATTGGTGGCGCCGATATTGTGCGAGCCGATGGTGCGGATGTCGCCGAGCCCGGCGAAGCGGGTGAGGATGAGGCCGAAAGGCACGGAGCCGATCAGATATCCGAGCGACGCCGGCGAGCAAGCATCGCGGCAGCGGATTCCTGATAGATCGTCGGGTCGACCATCGATGCGTTCCAGCGGGAAATGAAGGCGGACGGTACCGCTAGTGCAGACCCGCAGCAACAAGCGTGTGACCGCCCGCTCAGCTAATCGTGCGAAAAGCCGGCGGCCTCCGCCTGCGCTTCGTCGGCGAAGCAGACGAGGTTGCGCGGCTGAGCCTGACGCGGCGCTCCGCTATAGATGCGGTGGTGCCGGCGGTCGCCGAGGACGAAGCTCTCGGCCTCGCTGTCGCAATAGAAGCAGCGCAGCACCGGCTTGGCGTATTTCAGGTAGGTGAACTTGTCTTTCATATGCGGCCGCTCGGACGGATCGCGGCTGATGCAGTTCTTGTTCGGACATTTGAGGCCGGTGCCTTCCGGCTGCTCGATGACGAACTGGTCGGGCGGGGTGCGGAAGCCGCCGACGAAATGGGCGAGGGGGCGCTTCGCATCCAGCCTCAGGATCATGGCGATCAGCGCCATGCGGATCGGCACGCCATAGGAGGCCTGGCGGAAATAGGCGGCGCGGCGGTCGGTATCGAGATCGGCGTCGAGCTCGCCGACGCGCGGCAGCGGATGGAGGACGCTGGTCTTGGAATATTTCGGATCGCGCAGGAACTTCTTGTCGACGCGCGGATAGTCCTCCTCGCTGGTGCCCTCATGCCGTTCGCGCTGATAGCGCGTGACATAGACGGCATCGACGGGATCGGACGCGCCGTTCCGCGTCGCCAGCTCGGCGTCGGTGAAGAGCGCCGGCTGATGCGGCTCGCTCGGCGTCACGTACCAGGCGCCGATCGCCGATTCGTCAGGCTCGGTGCGGCCGCCGAATTCCTGACGCAGGCGCCGCTCGACATAGACCGGCAGCTCCATGCCCTTCGCCGGCAGCAGGCGGATCTTGGTGCCGAAGCGGGTCAGGGCATAGACGAGCGAGTGGATCGTGCGGCTGCCCTTGAGATCGCCGGAGATGGTGATGTTGAGGTCGCGGAGGTTCTTGTTCTGCTTCGTCAGCGTGAACAGGTCGCACAGCGTCTGCGTCGGATGCTCGTGGCCGCCGTCGCCGCCATTGATGACGGGGATATGGGCGAAGTCGGCGGCGAAGCGGGCGGCGCCGTCGCGCGGATGGCGCAGCACGATGATGTCGGCGTAGTTGGAGACGACGCGGACGCTGTCGGCGAGGCTCTCGCCCTTCGAGGTCGAACTCGCGGCCGGGTCGGCGCTGGTGATGACCTGACCGCCGAGGCGGTTCATGGCGCTCTCGAAGGAGAGGCGGGTCCGCGTCGACGGCTCGTAGAAGAGCGTCGCGAGGATCTTGCCGGCGGCGAGGTCGGTGCCGGCGGCGATGCGATAATCGCGGACCGGATCGCCGAGCGTTTTCAGGAAATGGTCGGCAAAGGCGAAGAGGGAAAGAATCTCTTCGTTGGACAAATCGTTGATGGAAACGAGATGCCGCGTATCAGTCTCGAGGTCCACACCGTGCTCGGTGGCCTGCGCCTGGCTCAAATTCTCGGATCCCCAATCGGCGAGGGATGTAACACGCCAGAACGGTGAGCTAACAGCGGGCGGGGGCGTTGTCCACCATGGCGATGTGCTGGCTCAACCGGTCCGAGAAACCCTTGGGCGCAGTTTCTATAATAAGTTAACCATACCGGGCTAAGTGTTTGCTGCGGCAGGATGCCGGAGCGAGTTGATGAGTCAGGCATTCACCACCCACGAGGTAGCGAACCAGCCGCCGCCATTGGTCGGCGTGAATCTGTTCGCCTCCGATCCGGTGCTGACGGCGATGGTCGAACAGGCGCCGGCTTCGGTCGTGGAGGTGCTTTCGGGCCTCGGCGCCTTTTTCGGCTCGGCCGAGACGCTGGAGCTCGGGCGGCTCGCCAACCAATCGCCGCCGGTCCTGCGCTCGCATGACCCGCAAGGGAACCGCATCGACTCGGTCGAGTATCATCCGGCCTTCCACGCGCTGATGCGGCGGAGCGTTGCAGCGGGTCTCCATTGCTCGGTCTGGGATGCGACCGGCGGGGAGGGGCGCGTGCGCACCGTCGCCCGCGCGGCGCGGCTGTTCCTGACGGCGCAGGTCGATGCCGGCCATCTGGCGCAGATGAGCGCGACCAACGCCTCGGTCGCGGCGCTGGCGCATTCGCCGCGCCTCTCGGAGCAATGGCTGCCGATGGTGCGGTCGCGGAAATATGACGCGACAAGCAAGCCGGCGCCGCAAAAGGCGGGCGTGCTCCTGTCGCTGGCCATCACCGAAAAGCAGGGCGGCAGCGACTACAACCTCCTGACGACACGCGCCGAGCGCGGTGGCAATGACGCCAATTACCGCCTCGTCGGGCACAAATGGTTCGTCTCGGCGCCGATGAGCGACGCCTATGTGACGCTGGCGCAGAGCAAGGAGGGGCTCTCCTGCTTCCTCGTGCCGCGCTATCTCGGCGACGGTACGCGCAATCCGATCCGCCTGGCGCGGCTCAAGGACAAGCTCGGCACGCGCTCGCTCGCTGCCGGCGAGATCGAGCTCGAAGGCGCCGTCGGCTTCCTCCTCGGCAATGCCGGCGCCGGGCCGCGAAACCATCCGCGAAGTGACGACGCTGGCCCGGCTCGACGATGCGCTCATCGCGGCCTCGCTGATGCGCGCCTCGCTCGCCGAGGCGGTGCATCACTGCCGGCAGCGCAAGGTCGGCGGCAAGACGCTGCTGGAGCAGCCGCTGATGGCGCGGGTGCTGGCCGACGCCGCGCTCGACGTCGCGGCGGCGAACGGCGCTCGCCTTCCGCGTCGCCATGGCGCTCGACCGCGCCGGCGACGATCCGGTCGAGGCGGCGTTCGCCCGGCTGATGACGCCGGTCGCCAAATACTGGATCGCCAAGGCGGCGCCCGCCGTGATCGCCGAGGCGATCGAAAGCATCGGCGGCAACGCCATGGTCGAGGAAAGCCGCCTGCCGCGCCTTTATCGCGATGCGGCCTCGCTGATGATCTCCGACGGTCCGGGCAATGTTCTCAGCCTCGATATCGTCCGCCTTCTCAGCCGTTCGTCCGAATCGCTCGAAGCAGTGCTGACGCTTGTGCGAGGCGGCGCTCGGCGGAACCGCCAAGGCGACGCTCAATATCCTGCGCGCGGCGACGGCGGTGGCGCTCGCCGACGAAGGCTCGGCCCGCGTCCTCACCGAGCAGTTGGCGCTGACGGTTGCGGCGGCAACGCTCCATCACAGCTTTCCTGCCGAGATCGGCGATGCCTTCCTCGATACCCGCCTCGGCAAGGGCTGGCGGACGACCTACGGCATGCTCGATTCCCGCTTCGACGCGCGCGGCATACTCGACTTCATCTTCCCCAGCGATTAAGCGTTTCGGCCGATTCCGGGCCGACGGCGCGCAGACGCCGGCGGATTGACCACGGCCGGCGCGCTTGCCACCCTTGCGCCCGAGCCACTCAGCCCCGCGGGCCGCATGACCTTTGACCAAATCGCACTTTTCAGCCTGTTCGGGCTGGTGCTGGTCCTGCTGATCTGGGGCAGGCTCCGCTACGACCTCGTCGCTTTCAGCGCGCTGGTTCTTGCCGTTCTGCTCGGCGTCATCCCGGTCGGCGATGCCTTTGCAGGGTTCGGTCATCCGGCGACGGTGATGGTGGCGCTGATCTTCATCATCTCGCTGGGCCTTTCCAATTCGGGCGCGGTCGACTGGCTGTCGCGTCTGATCGTCAATCAGGGGCGCTCCATCTCCGCCCATATCTCGGTGATGGGCGGCGTCGGTGCTGCGCTCTCGGCCTTCATGAACAATGTCGCCGCGCTGACACTTCTGATGCCGGTCGAGTTGCAGGCCGCCGCCAAAGGGAAGCGGCCGCCGGCAGCGACGCTGATGCCGCTTGCCTTCGCCACCATGCTCGGCGGCCTCATCACGCTGATCGGCACCCCGCCCAACATCATCATCTCGCAGTTCCGCGCCACGGCGCTGGGCGAGCCGTTCGGCATGTTCGACTTTGCGCCGGTCGGTCTCGTCGTCGCGGTCGCGGGCATTGCCTTCATTGCGCTCGTCGGCTGGCGCTTGATTCCGAAGCGGGCGCTCGTCTCCAACCAGATCGAGGAACTGCGGCGCATCACCGACTACATCGCCGAACTCGCGGTACCGGAAGGATCGGACGCGATCGGCAAGCTGGTGATGGAACTCGACGACGCGGCCGATGAAGCCGACGCCGTGATCCTCGGCCTTGTACGCAAGGGACGGCGCCTGCCGGGCCGCGCCCGCACCAACATCGTGCGGCCTGGCGACGTCCTCGTCGTTGAGGCAACTCCGGATGCGCTCGATCGCTTGAAGAGCGCGCTGCAGCTCGAATTCTTCGAGCCGGAGGAACAGGCGATTGCCCCGGGCGAAGAGCTCGCTTTGATCGAGGCCGTGGTGCAGCCGGAATCGCAGATCCTCGGCCGATCGTCGCAGAGCTTCCGGCTTGTTCGTCGCCATGGCGCGGTGCTGCTCGGCATCTCGCGTCGCGGCCAGCGCATCGCCGGGCGCGTGCGCCAGGAGCGCATCGAGGCCGGCGACATTCTCCTGTTGGTCGGCACGCCGGATCAGCTGTCGGAATTGGTCCAGAGCCTCGGGCTTCTGTCGCTCGAGCCGCGCAGCTTGCAGGTTGCCCAGGCGCCGCGGGCGGGCCTTGCCGCCGGCGCCTTCGCTGCTGCAATCCTTGCCTCGGCGCTCGGCGTCTTTTCCATCGAAATCGCGCTGGCGCTCGTCGTGCTCTTCTACGTCGGGGCCGGCATCGTCCCGGCCAAGGACATCTACACACGCATCCAATGGCCGGTGATCGTTTTGATCGCCTCGCTGCTGCCGCTCGGCGCGGCGCTGCAATCGACCGGTGGCTCGCAAGTCATCGCCGACCTCCTGCTCGACGCCGGCTCGGGCCTCCCCAACGTCCTTATCCTCCTGATGATGATGATCGTGACGATGGCGCTGACGGACGTCCTCAACAACTCGGCGACGGCCGTGATCGTGGCGCCGGTGGCGATCGAGATCGCCAACCGGCTCGGCGTCAGCCCCGACCCGTTCCTGATGGGCGTCGCCATCGCCTCGTCCTGCGCGTTCCTGACGCCGATCGGCCATCACAACAACACGCTGGTGATGGGCCCCGGCGGGTATAGTTTCGGCGATTATTGGCGGATGGGCCTGCCGCTGGAGATCACCATCCTCGCCGTCTCCGTGCCGATGATCCTCATCGTCTGGCCGATGTAGGAGCGCTACCGCCCGTCGGGGGCATTGCGCCGCGATCAACAACCTTTGCGCTAGGCAAGGGTGACGCTGCTCCCGGCCCGGGAAATCGACCTCGACGCTCTCGTCGAAGCGGCGCCTTTCCCCGTTCGCGACACCTGGCGGCGTATGTTATAGGCCGCGCCATGGCTTGGTACGAAGTCATCGCGCATTTCTTTGTTGGGGCATTTCTCGCCAACACGGTCCCGCACTTCGTGCAGGGCGTGACCGGGCAGCGCTTTCCATCGGTGTTCTCGCGGCCGATGGGCAGCGCTTCTTCGCCGGTCGCAAACGTCGTCTGGGCGGCCATCAACGTGGCGATCGTGGCCGCCCTGCTGTGGGCGGTGCCGATTCCCGATCCGTGGCCGGCGGTGAGCAAAGTCGCGATTGCGGCAGGCTTCTTCCTGACCGCCATTGCTCTGGCGTCCTATTTCGGCCGTTGGCGGGAAGGTCGACGAGGGACGGACTAGACCGTCAGGCCCGCATCCGGTCGAGCGCGCCTTGCAGGATGTAGGCGGCGGCCACCTTGTCGACGACTTCGGCGCGGCGGGCGCGGCTGCTGTCCGCCTCGATCAGCGTCCGTTCCACCGCGGCGGTGGAAAGACGTTCGTCCCAGAAGAGGATCGGCAGATCGGTGCGGCCGGCGAGATTGCGTGCGAAGGCTCTCGTCGCCTGGGCGCGCGGCCCCTCGGAACCGTCCATATTGAGCGGTAGTCCGAGGACAATGCCCGCCGGGACGGAACTCGCGGTCAGCTCGAAAAGTGATTCAATGTCCGCCGTGAACTTCTTGCGGCGAATGACGGAAAGCGGTGTTGCCACCCGCCGGCCGGCATCGCAGATGGCGACGCCGATTGTCTTCGTCCCGAGGTCGAGGCCGATCAGCGCACCGGTCGGCGGCAGGCTTCCTGCGAAGGCATCGATGTCGGTGGTGGCGGTGAGGGCCAAGCCGCTCAGGAGCGCCGGCGCGCTGCCAGATAGCGCGAGCCGTAATACATGGCGACGCCGATGACGATGCCGAGGGCTATGCCGATGAAGCCATTGCCGATGACAAGGCCTAGGACGATGCCGATGAGGATGCCGAGAGCGACGTAGATACCTGGGGGCATGGCGCGAACATAGTCGCTCCGCCGCCGGGCTCAAGCGTTTTGGTGGTTAGGGGCGAATTTGTCTCGGGGGGGCGGCGTCAGGCGCGGTATTGCTGGATGCGAGTGGTACGCAGACCGGCCAGGCCATGCTGGTCGATCGACTGCTGCCAGGAGAGAAACTCCTCTACGGTCAGCGTATAGCGGGCGCACGCTTCCTCAAGGCTGAGGAGGCCGCCACGCACCGCAGCCACGACCTCCGCCTTCCGGCGGATGACCCAGCGCTTGGTATTCTTCGGGGGCAAATCGGCGATCGTCAGCGGACTACCGTCCGGTCCAATCACATATTTGACCCGCGGGCGGATCTGTTCGGTCATGCTACTCTCACACTCACGCAGACCAATCGGAGCCACACCCTAGGCCAGCGCGCTTTAAAAATTGGCTAAGCCGATGGAAACAAATCGGTAAGAAGGCCTAGTAAGGTGATGGACGCGGCCACGTAGTCGCTGGTTTCATTATGAAAACCGTGGTCCATTGAGCCGAGCCGGCCTTTGACCCGGCGGCAATTAGGTTCCATATCGGGGTCATGACGCAGCAGCAGACCTTCAATTCGCTCGATCTTCCGAAGCGGCCGGCCGATACCAGGGTCGTCGTTGCAATGTCAGGCGGCGTCGATTCTTCGGTGGTGGCCGGGCTGCTGAAGCGCGAGGGCTATGACGTCGTCGGCGTCACGCTGCAGCTCTACGACCATGGCGCGGCGACGCACCGGAAGGGCGCCTGCTGCGCCGGCCAGGACATCCACGACGCGCGCCGCGTGGCGGAGATGCTGGAGATCCCGCACTACGTCCTCGACTATGAAGAGCGCTTCCAGGAAGCCGTCATAAGTCGTTTTGCCGACAGCTATATTGCCGGCCAGACGCCGGTGCCCTGCGTTGCCTGCAATCAGACGGTCAAGTTTGCCGATCTTCTCGGCACCGCGCGCGAGCTCGGCGGCGACGTGCTGGCCACCGGGCACTACATCGCCTCGCGCGACGTTGGCGGCAAGCGGGCGATGTTCAGGCCCGTCGACCTGTCCCGCGACCAGAGCTATTTCCTGTTCGGCACGACTCCGGCGCAGCTGGATCGGCTGCGCTTTCCGCTTGGCGGTTTGACCAAGGCTGAAGTGCGGCAGGCGGCGCGCGACCTTGGCCTTATCGTCGCCGACAAGGCCGACAGCCAGGACATCTGCTTCGTTCCCGAAGGCCGCTACGCCGATGTGATCGAGAAGCTGCGCCCAGGCGCCGCGGGGCCGGGCGATATCGTCCATCTCGACGGCCGCGTGCTGGGCCGCCATGAGGGCGTCATTCATTTTACCGTCGGCCAGCGGCGCGGTATTGGCGTGGCCGCCGGCGAGCCGCTCTATGTCGTGCAGATCGATCCGGCGCATCGACGCGTCATCGTCGGGCCGCGCTCGGCGCTGACGACGCGCCGCCTCACGCTTTCCGGCGTCAATTGGCTCGGCGACCGGCCGCTGGAGACGATCGGAGCCGCGGGCATCGAGATCGAAGCGCGCGTGCGCTCCACACGGCCGCCGCGGCCGGCGCATCTGACGGTCGAAAATGGCGAGGTCTTCGTCGAGCTCGCCGACGGCGAGAATGGCGTGGCCCCCGGTCAGGCCTGCGTTTTCTATGACGGCGCCGAGGAAGGTGCGCGCGTTCTCGGCGGCGGCTGGATTGCCCATGCCGAACATAATCGCGAGGCGGAAGCGGCGCTAGCGCGCCTTGGTGCCTCGCAGTCCGAAACCGCTGCCGCCTAATCCGAGCCTGGTGAGCGCCGAGCCCGAATCGACCCCAACGGAGGAGGCGCGGCCTCCAAGCCCGTTGACCGACGCCGACGTCTTGGCTGCCTATTCGCGCTGGGCGCCGATCTATGATGCCGTCTTCGCCGTCCCGTTCATCACAGGCCGCCGCGGCGCTGCCCGGCTCGCCAATCGATTGCAGCCTGGGCGGATTCTCGAGGCCGGCGTCGGAACTGGCTTAGCCCTCAGACGCTATGATCCACGCCACCGCGTCGTCGGCATCGATTTGTCGCCGGACATGCTGGCACGGGCGAGGGCACGCGTGGCGCGGCAGAAGCTCGCCCATGTCGAGGCCGTGGAGGAAATGGATGCTTCCAACCTCCGCTTCCCCGACCATAGCTTCGACGCAGTCGTTGCGATGTATGTGATGACGGTGGTGCCGGACCCCGAGAAGGTGATGGCCGAGTTCGAGCGGGTCACCAAGCCGGGCGGGCGGCTCATCATTATCGCTCATTTCGCCTCGACGGCCGGCATCTACCACTGGTTCGAGCGGCGCCTCGCACGCTACGCGGCCAAGCTCGGCTGGAACCCGGACTTCCCGGTGTCACGCCTTACTAATCGGCCGGGCCTCCGGCTCGTCAGCCGCCGCAAGCTCGGCCCGCTCTGGCTGTTCACGCTGCTGGAGTTCGAGCGGGTCTGAAACGGGGGGCTACTTGGTGGCGTCTTCGGTCTCGGCGTCCGGGACCGTTCTTCTGCAGCGAGCGGATCGCATTTTTCGAGCCGGTCTTCGACGCGTAGCGTTCCGTCCGCACCATGGTTTCGCCGTTGCGGGCGACGAAGCGGACGAAGGTCTGGCCGTTTTTCGATTTGTCGATCTCGAAGCGATAGCCCTTGCCCGCTTCGCCCTGGGTCAGGTCGACGATCGGGGCGGCGGGTGCGTTCTTCTTCAGCGAAGCGATGCAGGCCTTGGCGCCGGCCTTGGCCTTGTAGCTCTCGGACCAAAAGATGATGTCGCCATTGTAGACGAACTGGACGCCGACCTGTTGCCCCTTGGCGCGGTCGACGATCTTGAACTTATGCGGCATGGCAGCCCCCGGTGGTTCGGTTCTCAACGGGGCAAGCCTAGCGGGTGTCGGCGAGAATGAAAGGGCGCCGCCGTAGTTTCTTGACTTGATTCCGGGCGCCTCCTTATATGCGCCGCGCCTCGGCGGAGTAGCTCAGTTGGTTAGAGCAGAGGAATCATAATCCTTGTGTCGGGGGTTCGAATCCCTCCTCCGCTACCATCATCCTAGCAGTCCGACGCACCCTTCGCCGATCTAGTCCACCGCCGCCGCCTGCCGCAGACCGGTGATCATCGAAGCGCGAAGCACGAACGCCTTGTGCTGCTCGGGGTCGGCGGCGATCGCCTGAAGCTTCTCAATCTCCTGACGGCGGGCGCCGATATCCTTGACGCGCATGCGGGCGCGATTGCGCGCGGCCTGGCCCAGGATGTGTTCGGCCACGACCGGCCGCCGGCGTCGGTCATAAAGATCCAGACGCCCCAGGTTCGCGCCGTCCTTGAGGATTGCGGCCAAGGCCTTCGCGAGTTCGAACGCGTCGTGAATGCCGGCGTTGAGCCCCATGCCTCCGGCCGGCGAGTTCACATGCGCGGCGTCGCCGGCAAGAACAATGCGGCCGACACGGTAGCTGGGGACGATCCGCTGCTGCACGCGGTAGGGCCAGATCGCCGTGACGGGATAGGGAGCATTCAACGCCGTGACGCCCTGCAACACCGCGTCCACGGCCTCGGGCTTCATCTGTTCGGCGAGCGACAGGCTTTCGTCCGGGTAGAGCGCCAACCGCCAGAAATCGGGGAGGCGGAGGAAGGCGATGTGGCTGTCGCCGACATAGCAGGACGTCACCAGCGACATCCCTTCCAGATGGTCTTCAAAGCGGAAGGGCGTCGTCACGACGATCGTCGTCTCTGGGTAGGTCTCGCCTTCGAAGGGCAGGCCGAGGGCGTTCCGGACTTCGCTGCCGACGCCGTCGGCGCCGACGAGGAAGCGGCAGCGCACCGACTCGGCGCGGCCGCCGCGGTCGACCGTCACAGCGACCGAGTCGCCATCGTCACGGAGCGCGGTGACCGTCGCGCCGAACTCCACGGCAGCGCGGGGATGGTTCTCCAGTCGGCCGGCGAGGGCCTCGGACAGCTTCCACTGCTCGCATTGCAGGCGAAAAGGGTGCCGCGTTTCTCCTGCTATCGTCGCCAGTTCGAAGACAGCACGCTCGCCCGAGGGATGGATGCGGATCTGCCAATGCGGGCACATGAGACCGCGGGCGATCAGGCCCTCGGCGATGCCGATGTCGTCGAGCATGTCGAGCGTCGGCGGGTGAAAGCTTGAGGCGCGGAGATCCTTGCCGAGGTTCGCTTCCTTCTCGAACACGCGGCATTCGATGCCCGCTTCGGCGCACAGATAGGCCGTCAGCAGGCCGACCGGGCCACCCCCGGCGACGACAATCTCGCAATCGACGGACAAACTATTCTCTCCCTCGCCATGCCACACAATGACCCTCGCGATGTTGAAGCGGGCCGGGGAGGCGGGCAAGCCCAAGGCGCGCGACTCAGAGATCCTTCTCGGCCAATTCGCGAAACGCGTCCGGCACGGTGCGCCTTGGTCCGAGGGAGACGGAGGCATAGCCGACCGCCTCGCGGCCGAAGCGCTCCCGGATGCGGTCGACGGCGCGGTCGGCGCTCCATCGCGATGCGCCGCGTTTGCTGCCCGGCTGGCGCGCGGCGTCATGCAAAGCGAGCGGCAGCTCCAGTTGCAGATCGGTCTGCGTTTCCAGGTGCGAGACGGAGATCGCCAGCAGACTGATGGTGCGTTCGTTGGGGTTGTCCCGCATCGCGGCGTGAACGAGATCGGCCGCGATCTCGGCGAGGATGAGCGTGGCGGACACGGCAGCCGGCAGCGTCGCCGACCGCGTCACGGCGCGAAGGTCGGCGAAGCGGACCCGCGCGGTCACCGTGCGCCCTGCAAGCGATTTGGACCGCAATCGACCGCCGACGCGATCGGCGAGGTGCATCAGCGTCGGCACGATGATTTCGGGCGTGGCAGGGCGCTTGCCGAGGGCCGACTGGGCGCCGATCGAGCCTGCGCGGTGTCGGACATCGATCTTCCGCTCGTCGCGGTTCCAGGACAGGGCGTGGAGCTTCGCCCCCGCCGCGCTCCCCACGAGCGCTTCCAGGGAGCCGCGCTCCGTCCGCGCGAGTTGTCCGATGGTGAGGATGCCGCGTTCCGCGAGCCGGGCCCTGGTGACCGGACCGACGCCCCAGATCAGTTCGACCGGGAGATCGTGCAGGAACTCCTTTTCCATTGCCGGGTCGACGGCGACGAGGCCGTCGGGTTTGGCGACTTGCGAGGCGATCTTGGCGAGATGCTTGGTCCGCGCCACGCCGATGGAGATCGGCAGGCCAATCTCCTCGCGGACCCGCCGGCGGATGGTCTTCGCCATCTCGACGGGCGAGCCGAACAGATGTTCCGCACCGGCGACGTCGGCAAAGGCTTCGTCGATCGAGATGCGCTCCACCAGGGGCGTGAAATCGCCGAGGATGCTGATCGCAGCGTCGCCGAGACGCTGATAGTGCTCGAAATGGCCGCCGACGAAATGCAGATCGGGGCACAATTCGCGCGCCTGCCGGCCCGGCATTCCTCCGCGTACGCCGAAGGCCTTCGCCTCATAGGAGGCCGCGAGGACGACCCCGCCGCCAACGGCGATCGGCCGGCCGCGGAGCGACGGATCGAGCAGTTGCTCAACCGACGCATAGAAGGCGTCGAGGTCAGCATGAAGGATGGTCGCAGCGTCGCCCATGGGCGTGTTGGTTGGCCGACAAGAGGGGCTCGAGAATGTTGAGAACATACCATGAACAGCTTGTCGTCAAGTCCGAGTTCGGGCGCGCTTGAGGGCTGGGGCTGGGCGTCGACAGGCTTGGGCCATTCCCGTAGGAGAGGGTGGGCGGTCTCTTTGCCGCGCTCTGATGCAGAGCGAGCATGATCGGGCTTGGTCGATGATGACGAAGGCGGGGCTGTGTTAGGCGAACGCCGAAGGAACGCAACGGGCCTCGGCGCGGCGAGCGCCGCCGTCTGTTTGCGGCGCCAGCCGCGATGAAGGCTCCAGGCGATCCCGCGGCCGAGGCGCCGAAGCCGGAGCCAATCCGCTTCGATTCCTCCGAAGGCAGCTTCCTTTCGAATGGGCTGATGGCCCTCCTTGTCTTCCTTCTCGGCCTGGTCGTGGGGTTCCCGGCTGCGACGCTGGGGATAGGGTTCTTCGTCGACAATGCGGCGCCGGTCGTGGCTGCGATGCTGGCCGTGCTCATCCTTGTGCTCGTCGGCGTAGGCTTCGTCATCGTCTACCGGCGGCGGATCTGGAACGCCGTGTTCCAGCGTGGGCAGGTGGAGGCCGAAGGTCTGATCGCGCCGCTCACCGACGTCATCCGGCATGTTGTCGAGCACAAGGCCGACAATGCCATCGGCTCCGCGCGCGAATTGGGCGAGTTGGTGGTGGCGCGATATGCTTGGGTGATGACCCGGCGCTGGATGCTGGCGACGGTGACGACCTTGGTCGTGACGATTGCCGCGCTGGCGGGGGCGGCACTCCTCTTTCAACAGAACCAACTGCTGCGTGACCAGAGCATTCTGTTGGCGCAGCAGAATGATCGCATCGGGGAGCAGACGACGCTGCTCCAGGCTCAGATACAACTGGGCGAAGCGCAGCGCTCGACGGCAATCGTGCCCGAGATTCTCGCCATCGGCGCCGCCATCGGGCAGGAGACGACGGCTCTCGCCGCTGATGGCAGGACGACGGCATCCTTCTCCGCGGCGGAGCTTTCTGACGCCTTACGGGCGCGGATCGTGGCGGCGACCAACGCCGCCAGGCCGTACCGCCATGCCCAGTCTCCGCTCAGCGAACTCACCGAAGCTGAACTGACGGCGGCGGCGGTTGCGCGCCGGACCGATCTGCCTGTCGTTCGCGCCGACTATGATGCGGTTCAGGCGCAGCAGCCCGGCGCCCGACCGCTCAGCGAACTCGGGGTTGCCACGGGCCAGCTGACCGACCGCGAATCCAGCCCCGAGCGCGGGCAGCTCATTTCCCTGCTCTACAATTCGCGCATCCTCGATACCGAGGTGCTGACATTTGCGGGCGCGGATTTTTCCTTTTCCGAGCTGCGTCAGCCGACCCTTGCCGGCATGAGTTTTCGCCATGCGATGCTGCGCTTTGCCGATTTCTCCCGCGTCCAGGTGCGGAATGTCGATTTCCGCGGCGGCCTTCTCGACCACATTCGCTTCCTCGGGTCTCGCGTCGTCGGCAGCGACTTCTCAGCGCTAGAGGCGAGCGAAGTGGTAGCGCCCTTCACGCCCGAGTCGAACGGCGCGCAAACGCCCAGCCAGATGCACGGCGCCGACTTCACCAGCGCTTTCATCAATGAGACGGCCTTTCGCTCAGCATGGCTGGTCGCCGCCAATTTCGATGCAGCCTTTGTCGGGCTCGGTCGATTTCACGGACGCCGACCTCAGCGCCGCCACCTTCCGCGGCGCGATCATCTTCGACACCAAATTCGACGGAGCGCAGCTCGGCAGCATCGACCTTGAAAGGGCGATCGTCTTCACGCCCGATTTCCTGGAAGCGCTGGCGGCGGTCTCCGCGGCGGCCGACGACGGCACGCGTTCCTTCGTCGCCGATCGCTGGCGGCTTGAGCCGGTCTTGCCCGAGGAACTGGAAGAGCATCCCCAGGTCACCGCGATCATCGACGAATTGCCCGATGGCGGCGCGGCGCTGGCTGGAATGACCGCCTACCGGATCATTCGCGTCGGCGAGTTCGAGACCATCCCGAACCCGGCCGGCGGCATCATCCGGCCCTAGGGCCCGTGTGCGGCGCTGGCAAGTCAGCCCAGCGCTGCTCTGACCAAAGGATCGGGCACGTCCGTCGCCCGCGACCAGCGTGCAACGAACTGAACGCCGATTGTGCGACGCGAGCGCCACACAAGAAAGGCTTGCGCGATGGGCTGTTCGATCGGGATGCGGAGGTAGAACGAAGCCGGGAGGATGATGTCGGCGGTGAGTTCTATCCTCGCGCCGCCATCCGAGAGGTCGATAATCGTGCAGTCCAGGAGGTTGCCGTCGACGACTAGCTTGCCGATCAAGCCGAGCGGTCGACGTGGCGTCTTGCGCCGATCGACCGCGGTTGCCTTACGCAGTCCCAAGCCCATTATGATCCCAATAGAATTGCCCGCCCCGGCGGGTCATGCCCGTCGGCGTCCATCTAGCTCGGTGGCCGTTAACCGATCGCGATCTCGGTCACTAAAATTGGCGTGGGACCGGCCATGCGCACGGGGGGCATAGGCGCCGATCGATCCAACCTTTTGTTGACCTATTCGTGGAATGTTCCGGTCGTCTGAGGAGGTGACCAGGCATTGCGGAGGCGCGAATGGCCATTCCGAACATGACCGACGAGCAGATGCGGACGGCCGTGCGCGAACTCGAGCAGGCTGTCCACAATCACGACCAATGGACGGAAAGCCTATTCGGCACGCTGATTTGCCGGTTGCAGCCCGATCAGCGCGATATCGGTCCGGAACCCCACCACGCTTGCCGCTTCGGCCAATGGTACCATCGCTCGGGCATTGCGGAACTGGAGATGCATCCCGGCTTTGCCGAGATCGGCCAGGAACATGAGCGCATGCATCAATACGCTTCAAGCCTGTTGCGCGCTTCCCGGGACGGCGTGCCGATTTCGATCAACGACTATGATCGCTTTGTTTCTGCGCTCAAAAGCATGCGGCTGGAAATCAGCACAGTGCAGCGCGAACTCGAAGACGCGCTGACCAATCTCGATCCCTTGACCGGCACGCCGAGCCGCGTGGGCATGCTGACGAAGCTTCGCGAGCAACAGGAACTGGTCAAGCGGAGCGTGCATAGCTGCGTCGTGGCGATGATGGATCTCGACCTCTTCAAGAAGGTCAACGACGAGCACGGACATTTGGTCGGCGACAGGGTGCTGGTCGACGTGGCGCATTACATCACCGCCCATTTGCGTCCCTATGACAAGATGTTCCGCTATGGCGGCGAGGAGTTCCTACTCTGTCTGCCGGGCACCGACCTGCCGGCGGGCGGCGAGATCGTCGACAGGCTGCGCCGGGAGCTGGCAACGCTGCAGCACCGCGCCGAAGACGGTCGGTCGGTCTTCGAGGTCACCGTTTCCTTCGGCTTCACCCTGCTCGATCCCGACTATCCGGTGGAGCAAACGATCGAGCGCGCCGACACGGCGCTCTATGCCGCCAAATCGCGCGGCCGGAACCTCGCCATGCCATGGGACGTTTCCATGGCCAGCGAGCCCAAAAGGGTCAGCGGCGCCGCCTGAGCGCTAGGCAGATCGGGCGCGGCCGCTCAGGCGCTGACCAGGACGGCAACGATGCCGACATAGGTCAGGTTGTGCAGAAGCTGATCGGCGCCGAGCAGGTAGAAATGGCCGGCGTCTGACGAGGTCAGCTTCAGGCGGCGCTCAAGCTGCTCCTTCGTCCAGTCGATATGGTAGTGGATGACGAACTCGCCGACGACGATGGCGAGGGCGACGAGGAAGGTCGGCGGCAGAATGACGATCGCCGCGATCGAGCCGAGGGCGTGAAGGCCGGCGTGGAGGATGCCGCCGGGGTGGCCGTAGATCCACTTGTTGCGGAACATGTACGGCGTCTGCAGGACGAAGTCGAAGATGTAGTGCTTCGTCATAAGCACGGCGAAGAGGACTAAAATGATGCTCTCGTCGCCGCTCAAACCAACAATCCCCTGACGGTAATGGCAGCCGGCCCGGCCGGCCGACGATCATCCTCGTCAATTGCACATGTCAGCGAAGGGCACAATTGTCTGGATGTCCAGTCAGCTATGAAACACGCGGGCGAACATGACTGCCCTAGCGCCCGGTTTTCCGCTACATCGCTGTGACCTTGTATGATGCGCCGGACCGGCGGAAGCGGCGAGCGAGCGGAATTGACGGACCAAGGCGGCAGACATCACTACGAACTGGTCGTGCTCGGCTCGGGGCCGGCTGGCGAGAAGGCGGCGGTCAAGGCAGCCTATTTCGGGCGGAGGGTCGCCGTCGTCGAAGCCGAGGAAGCGCTCGGCGGCGCGGGGACGAACACCGGCACTTTGCCCTCCAAGACGCTGAAGGAATCGGCGCTCTACTATTCCGGCAAGTACGACAAGGGCATCTATGGCGCCGACCGCGACCTCGAACGCAAGACCTCGATTGAGGACTTCATGTTTCGCAAGGCGATCGTCGTCGGCGAGGCAAACGCGGAGGTTGGCGCCAATCTGCAGCGTCACGGGGTCGACCTCTATCGCGGCCTCGGCCGATTTTCCGACGCCAACACAATCGTCGTCGAGCGCCAGGGCGGGGACCCCATCGAGCTTCGCGCCGACAATGTCATCATAGCCACGGGGTCATATCCGTTTCATCCGCCGGCCGTTCCGTTTGACGGCAAACAAATCCACGATTCGGACACGATCCTGCAGATTTCGCGGCTGCCGCGTTCGCTCTGCGTTGTCGGCGCCGGTGTCATCGGCTGCGAATACGCCACCATCTTCTCGGCGATGGGGACGAAGGTTCACCTCGTCAACAATGCCCAGCATATTCTCGGCTTCCTCGACCACGAGATCTCATCGGAACTGGTGACGCTGATGGCAGCCGACGCGACGGAGATCCTTTTCGGCGCGGCCCTCGCCGGCGTCGACGCCGCGGCGAGCGACGAAGAGGATGTGACGGTGCGCCTGCAGGATGGGCGCGAATTCGGCGTCGACATGTTTTTGTTCGCCGCCGGGCGCAGCGGCCGCACGGGCGGCCTCAATTGCGAGGCGGCCGGCATTGCCGTCGGCAAGCGCGAGACGATCATCGTCAACGACAAGTACCAGACCAACGTTCCCAACATCTACGCCGTCGGCGACGTCATCGGCTTTCCGGCCCTGGCAAGCACCAGCATGGATCAGGGCCGCGTCGCGGTCTCGCATATGTTCGAGATCGACGATTTCGACAGCCTGCCGAAGATCTTCCCCTACGGCATCTACACCATCCCGGAAGTATCGATGGTGGGGATGACGGAGGAGGACGCCAAGGAAAGCGGAGTCGACTATTTCGTCGGACGCGCCCACCACGCGAAGATGGCCCGTGGTGCGATCATGGGGTCGAAGGCCGGCGTGTTGAAGCTCATCATCCGCAGGTCGGATTCGGTTATCCTCGGCGTCCATATTGTCGGTCAGCAGGCGAGCGAACTGATCCACTACGGGCTGACTCTGGTGAAGGACCGAAAGTCGGTGATGGAAGTGATCGCCACCGTGTTCAACTTTCCTACCCTCCACGAGCTCTACAAATATGCTTGCTATGACGCCCTCGGCAATTTGTCGGGACGCAAGCTGAAAGAGACCTGAGAGGCAACGAGCCTATGGACGATGGCCTCGACCCGATCGGACTCCTGAAGCGGCATCCGAGCTTTGCCTCGATCGGCGACGACCATCTGCGCACGATCGTCGCCAACAGTCCGATCGAAACGATGGCCGAGAATCAGGTTGCCTTTCGTCAGGGCGAGAAGGGCGACTACGCCTATCTGGTCCTGTCCGGGGAGATGGCCGTCGAGGTCGAAACACAATGGGGGCAGGTGCGCGTCGCCGTGATGCATGCCGGCGATCTCGTCGGCGAGATTGCGGCCTTCGCGCCGTTGGAGCGCACGGCGACAGTTGAGGCGACGACGGTGTCGCGTCTGTTGCGCCTCGATCAGTCGGTGATCTGCGGCCTGCTCGCGCAGCATCCGGAGGTGGCGATGTCTGTCATCGGCGATCTTGGCGAGCGGCTGCAAAAGCTCAACGCCACGATCGCGACGCTGACGCAGGCGGCGAACGCGCTCGCCGAGGGCACGTTCGATCCGGCGATGCTGGCAACGCTGAAGGCGGAAGCGAGCCGGTTCGGCACGTTCGCGGGCGTGTTCGAGCGCATGGCGAACGAGATCACCGAGAAGCGGCTGCACAATCTCGAAATGCACACCGCTGCGGAGATCCAGCAGTCGTTCCTGCCGAAGAGCGTCGATCTCGGCGTGCATGCCGGCCGCAGCGAGGTCTTCGCCTCGATGATCCCGGCGCAGGAGGTCGGCGGCGATTTCTACGACTACTTCATGGTCGACGAACGCCACCTCGCTTTCGCCATCGGCGACGTGTCGGGGAAGGGCGTCCCCGCGGCGATGTTCATGAGCCTGTCGCGCACGATCCTGAAGACGATCGCCAGCGAGGGCCAGGAGCCCGGCAAGGTGCTGACGCGTATGAACCGTCTGCTTGCCGCCGAAGGCGGCGAGTCGATGTTCGTGACGTTGTTCTTCGGCTGTCTCGACTTGGAGACGGGATGGGTTGCCTATTCCAGCGGTGGCCATGATGAGGTGTTCGTGCTCCGCCAGGACGGATCGCGCGAGCAGCTTGAACATCTCGGTCCCGCCATCGCCCTGTTCGACGACGCGGCGTTCCCGGGCCGGTCGGTGCTGCTGGCGCCGGGCGAGACGATCTTCCTGGCGACGGACGGTGTGACGGAGGCATTCAACCCCGAGCGCGAACCGTTCGGCTTCGAGCGGCTTGACGTTGTCCTGGCCGGCGCCGCCGGCGGTACTGCGGAGGCAGTGGTGACCGCAGTCGGCGCGGCGGTCGACGCGTTCGCAAACGGCGCGGCGCGGTCGGACGACACGACCTGCCTGGCCGTGACCTATCACGGTGATGCCTAGCGGAGGCTAGTCCGACGCGCGGCAGACGATGCGCAGGCGGTTGTGTCCGTCGGTGCGGGCGTAGTCGACGCTGTCCGCGGTCTGACGGATGAGTTGCACGCCGAAGCCGCCGATAGCGTCATGCTCAAGGTCACTCAGCTTTTCGCGGGCTGGCCGTTGCATCGGATCGAACGGCTTGCCGTTGTCGCTGACGATCGCCGTTGCAGACGTCTCATCCAAGGAGATTTCGACCGCGATCTCCGGCTCGGCGACATCGGCGAAGCCATAGAGCATGACGTTGCCCACCGCCTCGTTGAGGCAGAGCTTGAGATCGTCGGCAACGGACGCGGACACACCGGCCTCAGTGAAGGCTTCGTCGAGCCACTGATTGAGCCGGTTAACTTCCGCGAAGTCCGACGTCAGGCTGAGACGCCGCGACAGCACGTCAGCTCAGGGCGGCGACCGCGTCGGCCTCGGAGTCGACGACCGTGATCACCGTGTCGGCTCCCGTCGCGCTCAGTACCTTGCGTGCGGCATCGTTCGGCCTGACCACGACCATTCTCCCGCCGCGATGATGGATGGCCTTGGCCGCCTTCACCAGAACGCGCACGCCCATCGAGGCGAGGAACGACACGTCGCTGAAATCGACGATGACCTTGTCGCGATTGCCTCCGATGACGGAAAAGCGGAGGTCGACATCACCGGCACCGGCAATATCGAACGAGCCGTCGAGGGCGACCTTGAGAATGTCGCCGTCCAGTTCTTCCTGCCTCATCTCCATGGCTGTCGCCTCGCTGATTGCATCAATGCGGCCCGAGCGGGCGCGCCATGCTCAATAGCAAAATGGCGGCAAAAGACCACCGGTTTCATGCGGGCTGATCCTCCAGTTGCTTGGCCGTGTCGAGTACGAAGTCATGTCGACGGCCTCGCATGGTTTCGTAAAATTTGCCGAGCAGCGGATCGGGAAAGGTGATCAAGGCGAGACAACGGTCGATCGCTGCCTCGCCGTCGCGCCCCTCGCGGAGTTCGCGCACGGCCTCCGCATGGGCTTCTTCCAGCGCTTTGAATTCTGCAGTAGCGGCGAGGTTCTCGTCGCCGACGAGGATATGGATCGGCTCGCGGTTGGTCTTGCCCTTGAGCGACAGCGAGCCGGCTTCGAGGAAGGCGAGGTGGGAAGCAGCCGCGCGCGTCGCCTCGACGATGACGATGTCGTAGCCGACCGTCTTGCAGGCGCCCTCGACGCGGGAGGCGACGTTCACGGTGTCGCCGACGCAGGAATAGTCGAAGCGCGTTTCCAGGCCGAGATTGCCGACCAGCGCTTCGCCGGTGGAGATGCCGATACCGATGGCGATGGCATCGCTCTTGTGCCCGTCGGCGCGCAGGCGGAAGCCGTCCCGCGCGTTGAGTTCGGCGAGCTTGGTGCGCATGTGCAGGGCGGCGACGCAGGCACGCCAGGCATGGTTCTCGACATCGACCGGCGCGTTCCAGAACGCCATGATCGCATCGCCGATGAACTTGTCGATCGTGCCGAATTGCTCCGTGATGCAATTGCCGAGAGCGCCGAACAGCGTGTTGAGCATGGCGACGAGCGCCGGCGGGGTGAAGTCCTCGCTGACGGTGGTGAAGCTGCGGACATCGGAGAACATGATCGACAATTCGCGCGTTTCGCCGCCGAGCCTCAGTTTCGATCCGCTCTTCTCGATCTGCGCCAGCAGCTTCGGATCGACATAGGTGCCGAAGGCCGAACGGATCTTCCGCTTGTCGGCATCGGTGATGACGAAACGCAGGAATGTCATCAGCGTGTAGACGATGAAGGTGCCGATCAGCGGGAAGCTCGGATCGACGAGAATGCCCCGAGCGGTAAAGGCCCACCATGACGCGCCGATGACGGCGGCCAGCAAGATGGCGCCGACAAGGAAGCTGATCAGCGGGCCGGCCACCATGATGACCAGAATGATGACGACGGCGATGATCAGAAAGGCGAGGAGTTCAGCGCCGCCGACCCAATCGGCGCGCTTCAGATAGTCGCCGGCGAGGATTTGCTGCAGCGCCTGGGCGTGGATCTCAACGCCTGGCATATCGACGCCGAGGGGCGTGCCGCGAATGTCGAGGAGACCGGCGGCGGACGTTCCGACGAACACGATGTTGCCTTGGACGAGCGGCGCGTAGTCCGTCCAATTGTCGCCGAGGATGTCGCGCGCCGAAACGTAGAGATTGTCCGGCGTCTCCGCGTAGTAGAGCCAGAGCTGGCCGTCGGGCGTCGTCGGTATCTCGTAGAACAGCGGATATTGCGCGCCAGGGGGCGTGGAAAGGCGAATAGACTCGACCGTGCCAAAGCCGATCTGATCGGCGAAGACCACCATTGTGGTTTCGCCGAGTGCGACACGCAGGCCCTCGATCGACAGCGTCGGGAAGAGAGCGGTGCCGTTGGTCCAAAGCAGCGGCAGGCGACGGATCGTGCCGACCGTGCCGTGCGGCTCGAGGCCGATCGAGCCGAGGCCATGCGCCGCTTGGACAAGCATGGGCAGCGACATCGTGGTGTTGGCCATATAGGGGACGAGCAGGTTTGTGTTTGGTCCGCTGACGGCGGGAACGGTCTTGGCTTGCTCCGGCACGGGGCCGTTGCCGGGGTTGACGCTGAAGCCGAGCACCGACGGCGACGCGGCGAGCGCGGCCGCAAACAGCTGGTCGTAATCGGGAAGGGCCGCAGCATCGCTCGCCGTGGTGCCGAGCGCTTCGGCGAGGCGGCTGGGCGAGAGGCGATCGGGCTCGGGGAAGAGCCCGTCGATGACGACGGAGGCCGCGCCGAGACTGGTCAGCCGCTGCACCAGCTCCGCCATCACATTGCGCGGCCAGGGCCATTGGCCGATCTCGGCGAGCGATGCCTCGTCGATGTCGATGATGCGGACCGGCAAATCCCGTGCCTCGCGGGGATGGATGCGCTGATAGCTGTCGAAGGTGAGATCGCGGAGGGTCTGCACCGGATATGGATCGGCCAGCCGCAGCCAAGACAGCAGCGCAACGACGACCAGCCCGATGAGAACCGGGATTAAGCGACGCCTCCACATCGCTCTTGACTAGCGCGTTTCGGCGCGCGGCGTAACTGCGCCGCAGGAGAGCTTCCACGGCCATGCACGACGGCGGCGATTGCCGCTGCGTGGTGCTAAAAGGGCAGAAAGGGGAATTGCCATGAAGCTCAGCGCGTTCGTCATCGATGGACATCCATTCGACATCCGTCCGGCTCCGGTCGACAGGGACTGGATGGACGCGACCCCGGAGCGGTTCGCCTATCGCTGTCTGCCGCTCAACATTGCCAACGCGCATGGCTGGGAGATTCTGTGTCAGGCCGGGTTCACGGCGCATTGGAACGGCGCCGCCGATATCGGCGCCATAGGCATCGTGCCGGATGCCGGCACGCAGCCTCCCGTGGTGAGCCATTTCGGCAGCGGCGTCCTGACTTTTCACGTGCCGTGCTTGTTCCGCACCGATCCCGGCTACGACCTGATGGTGCAGGGACCGATCAACCGCCCGAAGCATGGCATCGCGCCGCTTTCGGGGATCGTCGAGTCGGACTGGTCGCCTTTCAGCTTCACCATGAACTGGCGATTTACGGCGCCGTCAGTGCCGGTGCGGTTTGAGAAGGGCGAGCCCTATTGCCATCTGTTTCCGGTGAAGCGCGGTGCGCTGGAGGAGACGGAGGCGGAACTCCGTTTGCTGTCCGACGATGCCGAGTTGAAGCGGCAGCACGAGACCTGGTCGCAGAGCAGGCTCAAATTCAATGACGATCTAAAAGTCTCGGACTTGGAGGCGCAGTCCGAGAAATGGCAGCGCAAATACTATCACGGGCTCGCGCCGGACGGCCGCGCGCTAGCCCCGGAGGGCCACCGCACGCGTTTGCGGCTGAGCCCATTCAAACGGCCCTAGCACCGCAGCTTCCGGCAACGATCAATGCGAGCGCCCGCGATGCTTCGCTTGCACCGCCGCGGTCAGCTGTCGTGCCCGAAGTGGTTGCCGTTGTTCCCGTTGTTGTTTCCGTGGTTCCCGTTGTTGTCGCCATAGTTACCGTTGTTACCTCCGGTTCCTCCATGTTCTTCGTTGTTGCCGTTGTTGCATCCGTCATGGTCGCCGGGCTCGCATAGCGGCGGAGGAGGCGGCGGCGGCGGAGGAGGCGGCGGCGGAGGAGGCGGCGGCGGCGGTGGCGGCGGCGGCGGAGGCGGCGGCGGAGGAGGCGGCGGCGGTGGCGGCGGCGGCGGAGGCGGCGTCGGTGGCGGCGGCGGAGGCGGCGGAGGCGGAGGCGGCGGAGGAGGAGGAGGCGGCGGAGGAGGAGGAGGCGGCGGCGGGGACACCGCGGCCGTCGTGATTTCCTCCGAGCAGTCGATAGCGTTGATCGTCCTGAAAGGCAGCTGAAGGTTGAGCTGGTTCACCGTGTAGGGAAAGAGCGCCTGCACCAGGCCGGGCCGGCGCCTGTCATCGCCGTGCAGCACGGCGGTCTGTTGTGTGGTCGTGATGGTTCCGATGGAGCACTCTTCGATAAGCGGCGTGCAAAGATTGGCGTTGGTCGGACAGATGTAGGCCGCGCCCTCAAGGACGATGGCATTCACCATGCCGTTGCCCCAGCTGACGGTGAAATCGACCACCGTGCCGCGGAATCCGATCGTGCCGTTCGGCGTCTGCACCGTGTAGGCGTCGTGCGGGCTGTCGCCGGATATCCAGCGGAACGTACCCCCCAGCGCGTTGACGGTGAGGCTGGTGAACGAAGTTGGATCGCGCAGCAGATACTGCTCAATCGTCAGGGCCGAATTGGGTCCGATCACCATGCGCGTGTCATCGACGAAGATGATCTGCACTTCGCCATTGGCGCCGGTAGTGATGGTCTGCCCCTGGTAGAGATCGCTGCCCTGGATGACCGTGACCTGTTGGCCGCCGAGTTCGGCTACGGCCTGCGGCACCACGCCAACGGCGGTGCCGAGCGGGATGTCTGCGTGGGCGATGCCGGGCGCCGCAAGCGTGCCGAGAATGAAGACCGAACTCAGCAAACGGCCGCGAATACCGGCCAGGCCCCTTCTACGCGGAGCATACATATGGGGGTGGTCGCTCATGTGGCTCCGGTTGGCGTCGCCGCGGCGAGGGCTCCGAGCGCGAGGACGGCGATGCGATCGCGGTCGGCCGGGAGGTAGGCCTCGGGGAAGTAGCAGGAGCCATCGGGTCCATCGCAGTAGAACTCGATCCCTGACGGGAAGAAGCTGCCGCAGCCCTCTTCGCAGTTGATCGGAGCGCAGCTGTAGGAATCTTCACAGAAGTAGCCGGAGTCGCTGCCCTCCGACGAACCCTCCGATGGGAGCTCCGATGAACTTTCCGATCCTGAAGACGGCGACGAAGCTGACGACTCCTCCTCCGTGGGGGAGATGATGGTGTCGAGCGTGTCGAGGCATTCCTGCGGCGCGGTAACGCGCCAGCCGTCAAGCAGGTCGTTCTGGCCGTTGTAGACCTCGTGGGCGAGGCCCAGACGGATGCCTTCGTCGCGGACAATTGCGGCGTCGTCGGCATCGAGAGTGCCGATAGAGCAGCGAATGTCGATGACGATGCAGCCGAGCGTCGTATCCAACGGACACAGATAGATTGCGCCGCGATAGACGATGAGGTCGGCGAAGCCGGTGATCCAGTCGACATAGCCGTCGACCTCCGTGCCGCGGAAGCCGATCGTGCCAGTCGGCGTCGTCACCGTGTAGGCCTCGTGCGGGCTGTTGCCGGTGATGAAGCGGAAGGCGCCGCCGAGGATATTGACCGTGAGGTCCTCGACCGTCGTTGGATCGCGCAGCAGGTAGCGCTCGATTACGAGAGCCGAGTTGGGCCCGAGCACCATGTGTGTGCCGTCAGCAAACAGAATCTGGACCTGGCCGTCGGCGTCCGTGGTGATGGTCTGGCCCTCATAGAGGTCATCCCCATTCACCAAAGTAACGGTTGTGCCGCCAAGTTCGCCGGTCGCCAGCGGCACGACTTCGACGGCCGTGCCGATCTGCTGGGCGTGAGCTGCGCCGGCCCAGGCAAATGCCGCGAAGAGCACGACGAACAGACGGGCCGTCAGCGAAAGCCGGCTGCGCTCCTGCGAACGGATCGAGGGCCAATGCGGCGCACGGCCATTAACTTGGTGCCTATTCGGCATGCTGAGAACCCCCTTGGCCCGCGAGATGCGGCGCCCTTCCAATTGTATGCAATTTTTCTGCCGAAGTAACAATTGGCCAACCATACCGCTTACTGGGGGTATGAGCCAACGACCCGGCGAAGGATTTTCGCCGGGTGTTCGATGGCGGGACCGGGGCTGTTAGCTAGTGCGGATTGTGGCCGTTGCCGACGCCGGGATTGCCGGTCTCGGTGGCGCCTTCGTCACCTTCGCCACCATTGCCCAGCCCATTGTTGTTGTGCGTGTTGCCGGTGGTGGTCGTGCCGGTCGGCGGCGGCGTGCCGCCTGAGACCGGAGGCGTGTTTGTCGGCGTGGTGCCGGGATTGTTTGCAGGCGGGGGCGGGATGGGCGGCAGGTCCTCCGGGGGCACCTGATGCACCACCGGCACTTGGGCCGGCGTCGTCAGCGGCTGCAGACAGTCCTCCGCACCCTCAACACGGAAGGGGCGGGCGATACCCCGCTGCAAGCCGGAATAGGGGAACTCGATCTGAGCGAAGGCCTGGCGGAGTTCCTCGTCATCGATGAACAATGGCGTCTCGCCAAGGCTCGCCACCGTGCATGCCTGCTCAAGGGTGAGGCACGCGCCATCAGGCGTACAGCCGTCAACGATGCCCTTCAGCACCATGAAGTCGGCGCGCCCGAGGCCCGGGAACACTGTGATGTCCACGGCCGTGCCGCGGAAACCGATCGTCCCGGTCGGCGTGGTGACATGATAGGAGTCAGAAGGGCTCGACCCTGATATCCAGCGGAAGGTTCCGCCCAGGGCGTTCACCGTCAGGTCCCCCACCGTTGCGGGATCGCGCATGAGATAGCGCTCGATGACCAACTGCGAGTCTGGCCCCATCAGAAGGTGCGTGCCGTCGGCAAAGACGATCTGCACCTGGCCGGTGCTGGAGGTGGTGATGGTCTGACCTTCATAGAGATCGGCGCCACGCAGGACCGTTACCTGGTTGCCGTCGAGCAGTCCGAAGGCGTCAGGATGAACGGCGACGGCAGTGGCGATCGGCTCCGCCGCCCAACTCGGAACGGCAACGGCGAAGGACACGGCGGTGACGAATAAGATCCACGCGGACCATCCGCGGCGAGACCGCGAAGCCCCATCGGACGTGTCAAGCGAACGGCGGCCCATGGCCAGCCCGGTTTCGCGCAATGGAAGCCCCATGTCTTTCTTTCCTATCCTGTCAGCCCGCCACGTTGATCGCGTATCATTCCCGATTGATCGCGCAACTCCGTTGTCGATGGCTGAGCGAGCGGGCAATAATTGTATGCATGAGGCCGCCACGATGTTAGCGACGTGGCCTGTTGCTGACTAGCTCGCACAGATTGCAGGGAAACGCCCAAGTTTTGGGCGAATGCCGCCCATCAAATTGGCAATTTCGAGGTGAGGGCGATTTGCGCGCCCGCCGGTCAGCCAAGGGCACGGGCGGGGCCTTGGCACAAGTCCTGCCTTTTCTATCGAATTGGCCTTAGCCTCACTTACCTCGGAATGCTCGCTAGATGGATGCACAGCCCCACGTCGACAAACCCAAGACCATCCATATTTCCGCCAATTCGAACTCGGGACCTTCCGCAGCCATCCAGCCCTTCCTGAAATCCCTATCCAGTCTGTATGGGGAACTCACAGCGCTCGGCGGCGGCGAAGTCGCGACATACATCCCGGAACTCGCCAAGGCCGATCCGCGCGACCTGTCGGTCGCCATCGCGACGTTGGACGGCGAGGTCTATGCGGTCGGCGACTTCGACAAGGAATTCACGATCCAGTCGGTGTCGAAGCCGTTTGCCTATGCAGCGCTACTCGACCGCTTGGGGCGTGCCGAAATGATGAGCCGGGTCGGCGTCGAGCCGACGGGCGAGGCGTTCAATTCGATCGTGCTCGACGACGCGAACCGGCGCCCGTTCAACCCGATGGTCAATGCCGGCGCGATCGCCATCTCCTCGCTCTTTCCCGGCGACACGCTGGAAAGCCGGAGCGAGGCGATGCTGGCGACGCTGTCCCGGTTTGCCGGCCGCCCGCTGAAGATCGACGACAAAGTGTTCCAGTCGGAGGCGACGACCGGCCATCGCAACCGCGCCATCGCCTACCTTCTTCTCAACGCCGGCATGCTCGAGGTCGATCCCGAAGCGGCGCTCGACACTTATTTCCGTCAGTGCTCGGTGCTGGTGAACACGATGGACCTCGCTGTGATGGCGGCGACGCTCGCCAATGCCGGTATCAATCCGCGCACCGGCGAACGGGCCGTTCTGGTCGAGACGATCCCCGACGTGCTCACTGTGATGCTGACTTGCGGCATGTACGACTATGCTGGGCAATGGGCGTTCGAGGCTGGCCTGCCGGCGAAGAGCGGTGTCTCCGGTGGCGTCATCGCCGTCGTGCCCGGGCAGTTCGGCATCGCCGCCTATTCGCCCAAGCTCGACCGCTTCGGCAACAGCGTGCGCGCCGTTGAGGCCTGTCAGAAGCTGTCGTCGATGTTCTCGTTCCACAGCTACAGGCAGCGTGTTTCCGGCATCAGCATCAAGAACCGCGAATGGAGTTGCAAGGAACTCCGATCGCGGCGCTGGCGGCCGCCGGCCGAACGCAAGTTGCTCGACGAGCATGGCGACCGCATTCGCGCCCTTGAGGCGCGCGGCGATCTGTCGATTGCGGCGACGGAGCGTATCCTGCGCCGGGCCGGGATCGCGCTCGCGGAGGACAAGCTGGTTATCCTCGACATGAAGGGCATCACCGGTATCGACGCAGGCTCGGCACGGCTCTTGGCCGAATTCGGTCGTGCGCTGATCGCCAACGGCAAGACGATCCTCCTCACCAAGCCCGGCGAGCAGGGCGTGATCCGCCGCATGATCGAAGAAGATGGCCGGCTGCCTTCGAGCTTTGTGTTGAAGGACAGCCTCGACGACGCGCTCGAGGTGGCCGAAAACACGGTCCTCGTCGAGAACGGTATCGGCGCGGCGAATGCCTCGCTGCCGATCGAGGAGGCGACGCTTTTTGCCGGCCTCGAACCCGAACAACTGGCCCTGCTGATCGCCGCGATCGGGCCGGAGAAGCGCGCATTCGAGCCGGGGGAGATGGTCGTCCGCCAGGGCGACGAGACGGACGCCGTCTTCGTCATCGCCTCGGGGATCGTCACGGTGCAGCTGCCGGCCAAGAACACCGCGCCGACCCGGATCAGCTCGCTCGGGCCCGGCGCCATTTTCGGGGAAATGGGGCTGATCGACGGCTCGCCGCGTTCGGCCGACGTCGTCGCCGAGACCGACGCGGAGTGCTGGGTCTTGTCGATCGACGCACTTCACGATTTCCTGGGCGAGAACCCGACGGTGATGAACCAGGTGCTGACCAATCTCGTCAAAGATCTGTCGGACCGCTTAAGACAATCGAACCGTATGGTCATGTCGCTGCGTTGATGAGGCGACGAAATTGAATCAGGGAAGGCCTGCAAATGGCTGCTATGCTTGAACTTTGCGGTGATTTTCCGGACATCGAACTGGCGCCGGGAGAAGTCGTTCTGACCGAAGGCCAGACGACGGGACATCTCTACGTTCTGTCCGAAGGCGCGATGGAGGTCTTCCGCGGCGACATCACCATTGCGCTGGTGACCGAGCCCGGTTCGATCTTTGGCGAGATGTCGCTGTTGCTTGCCGTGCCGCATACGGCGAGCGTGCGGGCGGTTGGACCGGCAAAGGTCCGCATCATCGAGGATGCGATGGCCTATCTCACGGCGCACCCCGCGATGCTGGTGCCGATCGCACAACTGCTGGCCCGGCGGCTGCAGAGCTCGACGACCTATCTGGTCGACCTCAAGCGGCAGTTCCAGGATCGCGCCGACCATTTGGGCATGGTCGACGAGGTGTTGGAGTCACTGACGCATCAGCAGGATCAGGGCTTTACCCCAGACTCCGACTTGCCAGCTGAGCCATAGAATCGAGCCACTCCGGCGCTTCGCGCAGTCGGTCGAGCGGGCGTTCCATCGGCGCGTCGAGAAGGGCCGTTTCCGCGCCCGTCAGCGATAGCCAATAGGCGCGCGGCTCTTCGGTATCGACGACGACGTGTGCCGGGATCGGGCCGACCTGATGCCCGGCATTGAACACCCAGCTTTCGCCGATGCGGTCGGCCCAGGATCCGTTCGGGATAAACGGCGACTGGTGGACGTGGCCTGAGAGGACGAGGTCGGGCTGATATTGCTCGATCCAGGCGCGGAGCGGCGCGTCGCCGAAGGACCGGCTGCCGCCCCAGCTGGTCGGCGAGCTGTCCGGCGGGGCGTGATAGACCCAGATCCAATGCGCCGGCCGGTTCGCTGCGTCGCGCGCCAGCTGCTCGCCGATCTCGGCTTGGGTTTTCGGCCCGTCCCACCACGGGCAGATGCTGAAGAGCGTGTCGCCGATGACGGGAGAATCGCCGTCGGTCGGAATGCCGAGATGGCGGGCGTTGGAGACCCATTTGGCCGTCAGCTCGCCGGCGGCGTTCTTTGAATCGAGATCGTGATTGCCGGAGCAGATGAGGAGCGGCTTCTTCGCCTGGATGCGACGGAAATATTTCTGGGCGACGACCGCCTGTGCCGCGCGGTCGACCACAGCGGCGATCTCAAGATGATCGCCGGCGAGGACGACAAGATCGACATAGTCGGCGGCGTCCACGACCCAGTCGAACTTCCTGAGGTCGTAATGGATGTCGGCGACGAGGAGGACCTTCATGCGCGCGGCTCCGGTTTTGCTCGGGGCTCGATTGAGCAACGATGCCGTCCTTATAGGGCTTGCATGCAATCGGCGCCATCGGCGGCGAAAGTCGCAGCCGACCGTGTGACCTTAATCTTTTTGAGACAAAACACGCGTATCGTCCGAGGGCGTAGGGGTTACGGACAATAAGCCCATGTATACGCGTTTCATCGGCACCGGCTTTGCCTTCCTCGCCATCCTCCTGTTGATGGCGTTGGCGCCGCTGCTGCCGAAAGGCTGACCGAGACCTGCCTACGGTCAATACGCGGACGCCGCCTAAGCGCCTAGCCGGCCTCAGCTTCCGCCTTGCCGGCTTCCTTGGCCACCGTCATGGCGTTGCCGCGCCACTCGAAGCGATTGCCGAACAGGCCCGCGACCCAGACGAAGGGCAACAGCAGGTCGCGCAGGATCATCGCCGCGGGCATACGCCAGGTGAGCGGCCAGCGCGCGATCGGAATGAGCATCGTTTCCAGCCCGTACCAGCCCGCGGCGAAGGCGACCGGGAAGGCGACCGGCGCAGCGCCGGCGATGGCGAGACCGATGGCGCAGCCGATCGGCAGCACGCCGCCATTGACGATCTCGGCCGCGTAGATCGCACGGAAACCCTGGCGTCGCAGCCGAGCCCAGCGGATTTGTCGCTTCATTACGGCGCGGAAGTTGCGGCGGCCAACCGGCTGCATGACGGCGCCATGGGCCAGATGCGCTTTGAGGCCCGCCTCGTGGATCGCATGAGATGTAGCGACGTCTTCGGCGGCATATTCGCCAAGACGGGAGAGGCCGCCGAGCTGTTCCATGGTCGGCTTGTGGTACATCAGCGTCTTGCCGAGCGCGTAGCCGAAGCCCCAGCTGTCGGCCGCCAGAACGAGGCGCGCCTGCAGCGAATTGAGGAAGACGCATTCGAGGTCCGCGGCGAAGCCTTCCGGATAGCCGGCCTCTGCCGGCGTGCTGACGCAACCCGTCTTGTCGTCCCAGCGCGACCAGAGGGTCTCGATGTAATCCGGAGGCAGGATGGTGTTGCTATCGGAGAAGATCACCCAATCCGACTTCGCCTCGCGCCAGCCTTTGACGCAGTTGTTGAGCTTGGGATTGGCGCTGATCTGATCGCGACCGATCAGCAGTCGGGCCGGAATGTCGGGGTTCTCGGCGATGGCGCGTTGCGCCAGCGGCACTGCCGGGTCGGTCTCTTCCTCGGCGCAGAAGATGATTTCGTAGTTCGGATAGGTGAGGCCGAAGGACGAGCCGAAGCAGGCCTCAAGGTTGTTCTCGAGGCCGCAAATCGGCCTGACGATGGAAACGAGCGGCGGCGCGCCAGGGAAAACGTGGCGCTTCGCTGGCCGCATGAAGCGAACCGCGACCGCGGCGATGGTGGCGAATTGCGCCGCGCCCATCACGGCGCAGATTGCAAAGGCAAGCGTTGTCAGCATTTCACGGCAGCACTGGCGATTTGCGGTGGCGTGCGCATGACGTCGCTTCCGGCCGATGAGAGAACGCCATTGTGCAACGAGGGGGCAGGCGAAGGGAATAGTGGCGGGGCGCTGCCCGATGCGACCGGCCCCGCGGGCTTCGTGCTTGAATTCGCTTGGCCGGCGTCGGAAAAGGGGGCAAGTCGACTGCGTCGAACAATCGAGGGAGGCTCCTTTGGCGGATACGTCCAGCCTGAAAACTATCCGGCTCAACCTGGCCCGATCGGCCGACTACCCGGAAGGGAGCGCGAGCCACGGCTATCGCTTCACCGCGCCGCTCGATGGCGAAGGTCACCTCGATGCCGAAGGCTGGCGTGAAAACCGCGACCGCTGCCGGGTCGTCCGCTTCTGGGGCTTCGAGGAAGAGGACATCGGCCATCTCGTCCATCACGGGACGGGCTGGGGCTTCCACTATGACATCGACGGCGATGAGGGCGACGAGTCCGGCTACCGGCTCGGCAGCCACCTGTTCGTCCCGGGCGAATATGTTTCGATCCGGGACGATGAAGGTGAAACGCACACCTTCCAGGTGGTGACTGTCGAGGACGCCTAGGCGCTAGCGCAGATAAGCGTCGACGGCGTAGCGGCGCATCATGCGGTGGCTGTTGAAGTAGGGCGCGATCTTGGAGATCGACTGCTTCATCATCCAAACCCAGCGGTCGTGGTCATTGTAGTAGAGCGGCAGGACGGCATGTTCGAGCTTGTCGTAGAGGCTGCGCGCATGGTCGGCGTCGGATTCGGTATCGCCGTCGGTGCCGATCGCCCAGCCGGTCTGTCCCTCGATCCAGCCCTCGACCCACCAGCCGTCGACGGTGGACAGGTTCAGCGTTCCGTTGAGTGCCGCCTTCATGCCGCTCGTGCCTGATGCCTCCAAGGGCGGGCGCGGCGTATTGAGCCAGACATCGGCGCCCGAAACGAGCCGGCGGGCGACGTCGGTGTTGTAGTTCGGCAGGAATGCCATCGGGATTACGCCGACAAGGCCTTCGGCGCGCTTGCGGATCTGCTTGATCACCTCCGCGCCTTCGGTGTCGGCGGGATGCGCCTTGCCGGCGAAGACGATTTGCAGCGGATGCTTGGCGGCGATTGCGCGTAGACGCGCCTCGTCGTTGAAGATGAGGCTCGGGCGCTTGTAGCCCGTCATGCGCCGGGCGTAGGCGACAATCGGCAGCGCGGGGTCAAGGGCGATGCCAGTGACCTCGGTCACGAGGTCGATCAGATCGGCCTTGGCCTTTGCCTTCGCATCGATGACATCCGCGTCGGGCAGGTGATCGGCGTGGAAGAGCAATTCGGGCTCGTCCTTCCAGCTCGGGATCAACTGGTCAAACAGGTGAGCGAAGGGCGGATAGGCCCATTTCTCGGCGTGGATGCCGTTGGTGATGGCGGTGACGCGGTAGCCGGGGAACATCTGTTGCGTCGTCTCGGCATGACGCGTGGCGACGCCGTTGACGAAACCCGAAAGGTTCAGGGCCAGCTTGGTCATGTTGAAGCCGTCATCGCCCGCATAGCGACGGGCTTCGTCGATGTCGATCTCGTCGCCCAACACCCGTTCGACGAGGTCATAGTCGAACTTGTCGTGGCCGGCCTCGACGGGCGTGTGCGTGGTGAACAGGCAGCGCGTCAGTACCGGGCTGGCATCGTAACGCGGGCCGTTCGATTCCATCATGTTGGAGCGCTTGGGATAGCGCTTCAGCAACTCGACGGTGAGGAGCGCAGCGTGGCCCTCGTTGAGGTGATAGGTGCGCAGCGTGAAACCGAGGGCGCGAAGGACGCGCAGACCCCCGATGCCGAGCACGGCTTCCTGCTTCAGGCGGTACGTCGAGTCGCCGCCGTAAAGGCGATCTGTGATGCCGCGGTCGGCCGGATCGTTCTGGTCGACATCGGTGTCGAGCAGGATGACCGGGATCGGCTTGCCCAACGCACCTGTGCAGCCATAGAGCCAAGCCTTGATCCAGACGTTGCGGCCTTCAAGCTTGATGGCGGTGACCACCGGCAGCGGTACGCACCAATCGGACGGATTCCATGGGTCCGGCCGATGAACCTGGTGTCCGGCGGTATTAATTTCCTGGTGGAGGTAGCCCTGCCGGCTCGCCATGGACACGAACACCATGGGCAGTTCGAGATCAGCGGCAGAGCGGGCCGTATCACCCGCAAGAACGCCGAGGCCGCCGGAATAGGTATGAATCTCGGGGCGCAGCTCGATTTCCATCGTGAAATAGGCAACCGTGCTACGGCGTTGAAAATCTTCGATATTCCAGTCCATGGAGGATCCTAAATGATAGCGCCGGAGGCCCCGGCGGAGCGTGTTTCGTTCGCGTTTTGATGAACGCCTCCCAAGGCCTGGGAAGCACAATTCGGGCCACAGACCTTGAGATCAGGCGGGCGCGAGAAGCAGGATCAGGTGTCTTCGGCGGGCGGTGGCGGAGGGGACGGCTTCTTCCGCGTCGTCGTGCGCCGGCGGCGCGGCGTCGGTTTGGGCGGCTCGGCCGGGGGCGGAGGTTCCGGCGACTCTTCGTCGACCGGGAAGGGCGCTTCGTCCGGCTTCGGCGGCTCGGGCAACTCGTCCTCGGGGAAATGCTCGTCGTCGGCCAATGGCGGTGGTGTGGCCGCAGTCGGCGGGGTCGTCGCGCTTGGCGCCGGCTCCGCGGCGCGTGGCGCGGCCGGCGTTTCAGGATGGGACGGTGGCGGGGTCGCCGGCGGCTCCTGGCGTTGGAACATGTCGGCGAAAGGAATGGTGCCGCCGCGGCGGTAGTGCTCCCACAGCATCAGGCCGCCGACGGCGATCAGGGCGAGCGGCAGGAGATAGCCGCCAATACCGCCGCGATCGAAGATAATGAGTTCGAAGAAGACGAGGCCGATGGCGAAGATGACACCGAAATTGCGGGCGACGCGGGCGCCCGCTTTGGCGAGGATATCGTCATCATTACGCGCGCCCGAGACCATCTGCGACACGCCGACCGAGGCAGGCAGCAGTGCCCAGATATAGGCCCAGGATTCCCAGTTCCCCGAGGCGATTTGGTAGAAGAAGATCAAGCCCAGCGTCGTCAGGACCGCGCCTGCGCCGGCCAGGCCCGGATTTGCCTCATCCCGCCCGAAGGCCGCAATCAGCAGCATGACGCCGGGGACGAGCATGATCAGCGGCCAGAAATTCGAACCGAAATGCACGTTGAAGACTTCGCCAAAGAAGAAGACGACGCCGACTGCAATCAAAATGACGGCAATCGTCGGCCAACGGCGATCGGGTGGGTTCGACGGCTGGTCCATCAGTCCACGCTGCTCCGCTTCTCGGGGTCGACTGTTACCCTAACAGACACGCCGGGCTTCCGTCTCGTCAAGGGACGATGGGGTCGCGGACAGATTGGCACGTTGAGGCCGCCGCTATCTGCCCAGGTCGTCTGCGCGGTGCAGGAAGGGCGGCGTGGGCTCAATCCCCGGCAGACTCATGCCGCGACCACGCCGCTGCAGCGCGGCAAGGAAGCTGCGATAGGGCTCAACGCGCTGATATTGGCCGAGCACCAGCGCCACAAGCGTTCGTTCCGCCTCGGTCGACCTGTAAAGGCTGATGCCGTCGAGGACGACGTCGCCGTCGAAGGCGGTGAGCGCGGGCACAAGGCAGACGCCAAGTCCGGCCTGAACCATGGCCAGTGCGACTTCGTAGCTGCGGCACTCGGCGATCACCCGGTGATGCGGCAGCACCTGCTGATACCACTGCTCGACGCGTTTCGTGTGCGGCGTGCCGAACGTGAACTGAATGCAGGAATTGACCACGGCTGTCTCCGCCGCATCCAACTCGTGGTCGGGGTCGGAGATGTCGGCGAGGTTGATGCCCTTCGGTACGGCGAAGACGTAAGGATCGGTGGCGACGGGCACTTGATGGAACCCGACGCCGGCGGCGGCAACCGAGTTTTCCGCGACCAGGCCGATATTGACGCGCCGGCCGTAGAGGAGTTCGAGCACTTCCGCGGGGGCGGCCTCGTGGATGTCGAGTTCGATGTCGGGGTAGTCGGCGGCGAGGTCGCGTATGGCGGCGGGCAGAAGCACGCGCAGCACCGAATGAAGGCCGGCGACGCGAAGTGTGACGCGCTTGCCGTCGCTGAATTGACGGAGACCCTCGGTCGCCTCGTTGACGTCGGAGAGGATGCGCTCCGCCTTACGCAGCAGGAAAGCGCCGGCGTCGGTCAGTTCCATCTGGCTCGGCGTGCGGTCGAATAGCCGGGCGCCGATGGTGGTTTCCAGCTTTGACAATTGTTGCGACAGGGAAGGCTGGGTAAGGCCCAGCTGCTTGGCGGCCTTGGTCAGCGTTTCGGCGTACGCAACAGCCCAGAAGATGCGCAGCTGATGCAGCGTCATCTCGGCCTTTGAGCCGTGTCCCGCCATTGCCGGCGCGGGCGCTTCCGCCGGAGGCTTCGTCCGGCTGCTTGTGAAGATCTGCCACGGCGGCTCCCTATCGGCCGTAGACACGAAAACAGCCGTTCCGGCTCTTGCCGTGTTTATACCGCCGCCGTCGTCACAATGTCACGGATCGTGAGGGGCGCTCACGAAGTTGCGTTGCCGCCGGCGGTCAGCCGGCGGCAGCGGTGGTTGGCTTGCCGCTATCCTCGGGCTTGAAGACGCGGCTGCCGAGAACGTCCTCGGCCTCGATGATCGAGAGCTCCTCCGGGGCGATCGGACGATCGCTTTCGAACAAGCGGTTGGCCTGGCGCAGACGGGCGCGGTCGAGCGCGTTGCGGATCGAGCGCGCATTGGCGAAATGCGGCTGCTTGCGACGGAGCGTGATGTATTCGGCCAGTGCCTTCCTGGCGCCGTCGGACAGCTTGTAGTTCTGCTCGTCGAGCATCTTCTCGGCGATCTGCTCGAGCTCGCGGTCGCTGTAATCGGGGAAGTCGATGTGGTGGGCGATCCGCGAGCGGAAGCCGGGGTTGGACGAGAAGAACTTCTCCATGCGGTCGGCGTAGCCGGCGACAATGACGACGAGGTCGTCGCGCTGGTTTTCCATGACCTGGAGCAGGATCTCGATCGCTTCCTGGCCGTAGTCGCGTTCGTTCTCGGGCCGGTAGAGGTAGTAGGCCTCGTCGATGAAGAGGACGCCGCCCATCGCCTTCTTCAGGACTTCCTTCGTCTTCGGCGCGGTGTGGCCGATATACTGGCCGACGAGATCGTCGCGCGTGACGGTGACGAGGTGGCCCTGGCGAATGTAGCCCAGGCGGTGGAGGAGGTCGGCCATCCGCATGGCAACGGTCGTCTTGCCGGTGCCGGGATTGCCGGTGAAGCTCATATGCAGCGTCGGGGTCTCGTTGGCGAGGCCGAGCTTCTGGCGGGCCTTGTCGACCAGGAGGAGCGCCGCGGTTTCGCGGATGCGCTTCTTGACCGGCGCCAGGCCGATCAGATCGTCGTCGAGTTCGCGCAGGACGTCTGCGACGCCGGACTCTTCCATCTCCTTGGCGAGATCGATCGGGCCGGCAGGGGTCTCGACTTTCGTTTCCGTCGTGTCGGTGTTCTGGTCAGCCATTGATCATCTTCCGTGTTGAGCACCCGCGCCCCATTGAGGCCTCCAATCGCCGGATCGGGTCTTTTGGCCCTGCGGTCTCGCTGGGCAGGCGGCGTTGGGATATATGGCGGCGCCGCTGGGGCGCCGCCAGATTCGGTACGCTACAGCCTTAGGAGTAGCGCTCGCCTTCCGGCTTATCAGTGGCGTAGGAGCGAATGGTGTAACCCATCGACCGGCCGTTGCGCTCCTGACGCTGCAGCGTGAAGCCCGGCTCGTTTTCCGGCCGGTTGACGAGGAAGCCCATGCGCGGCGTCTCCCAGCCACGCGTGGAGTCGAACGCAGTGATGCGGATGTAGTGACGCGGAAAGGTCTTCCGGCAGGCGTTGATCTCCATCAGGATTCCGGCGGGATCCTTCAGGTCGAACATCGGCTGGCCGTACATTTCCCAGTAGGTGTTCCGCGGGTGGGGATCGTCGGTGTACTCGACGCTCACCGCCCAGCCCTGGTTGAGCGCGTACTGGATCTGCTTGGTGATCTGCTCATCGGTCAGGTCGGGCAGGAACGAGAACTGTCCCTGCGTCAGCCGATTGCCGTGATTGGTCATCATGGTCTTTGTTCTCCTAATCGGGGTTCAGGGACTAGACGCTGCCGGTCGCGGTCGGCACGAAGTCCGCGGTGTCGGTGGACTCGTAGTTGAAGGTGATGTCCTTCCAGACCTCGAGGGCCGACTTCAGCGGCGAGCACCATTTGGCGGCGGCGTTGAGGATCTCCGGACCTTCCTTCAGGTAATCGCGACCTTCGTTGCGGGCCTGGATCATCGCCTCGAGGGCAACGCGGTTGGCCACGGCGCCGGCCTGGATGCCGTCCGGGTGACCGATCGTGCCGCCACCGAACTGCAGGACGACGTCCTCGCCGAGATAGTGGATCAGCTGGTGCATCTGACCGGCATGGATGCCGCCCGAAGCAACCGGCATGACCTTGTTGAGCGAGGCCCAATCCTGGTCGAAGAACAGGCCGTGCTCGAGGCTCATCGGCGTCTCCGGCTCGCGCAGCGTGTCGTAGAAGCCGGCGATCATCAGCGGGTCGCCTTCAAGCTTGCCGACGACGGTGCCGGCATGGATGTGGTCGACACCGGCCATGCGCATCCACTTACAGATGACGCGGAAGTTCATGCCGTGGTTCTTCTGGCGCGAATAGGTCGAGTTGCCGGCGCGGTGGAGGTGCAAGATCATGTCGTTCTTGCGCGCCCACTTGGCCATCGACTGGATCGCGGTGTAGCCGATGACAAGGTCGATCATGACGATGACCGAACCGAGTTCCTTGGCGAACTCGGCGCGCTCATACATCTCTTCCATCGTGCCGGCGGTGACGTTCAGGTAGTGGCCCTTGACTTCGCCGGTGGCGGCAGAGGCGCGGTTGACGGCTTCCATGCAGTACAGGAAGCGGTCGCGCCAATGCATGAAGGGCTGCGAGTTGATGTTCTCGTCGTCCTTCACGAAGTCGAGGCCGCCCTTGAGCGCCTCGTAAACGACGCGGCCGTAGTTGCGGCCGGACAGGCCGAGCTTCGGCTTGGTGGTGGCGCCGAGGAGCGGACGGCCGAACTTGTCGAGGCGCTCGCGTTCGACGACGATGCCGGTGGCCGGACCCTGGAAGGTCTTGAGGTAAGCGACCGGAATGCGCATGTCCTCAAGGCGAAGGGCCTTGACCGCCTTGAAGCCGAAGACGTTGCCGATGATCGACGCGGTCAGGTTGGCGATCGAGCCCGGCTCGAACAGGTCGAGCTCATAGGCGATGTAGGCGAAGTACTGCTGATCCGTGCTTGGTGCCTTCACCGGTGTTCGGAACCGGGTCGACCTTGAACGCCTTGGCGCGATAGGTCGGCGCGTCGGTCAGGCGGTCGGTCCACACCACGGTCCAGGTTGCAGTCGAGGACTCGCCGGCGACGGCCGCGGCCGCTTCGATGGGGTCCACGCCCTTCTGTGGCGTGATGCGGAAGAGGGCCAGGATGTCGGTGTCCTTCACCGTGTAGTCCGGTTCCCAATAACCCATCTTGGCGTAGGGGATAACGCCCGACTTGTAGCGTTCCTTGCCTTCCCCCATCGTCTTCTGGTCGCCGGGTTTCACTTCTGTAGCCATTGTTCAGGTCTCCTTGGGGTTCTCTAGGCGGCGCGCGCCGGGGTGATTTTCGGATCGAGCGCACCGGACTGCGTAGCGCTTGGCCATCTCGGTCGATCGGGATGACCTTGATCTTCGAGGCCTGGCCGGCGGCGCCGAACTGCTCGAGGCGGTCGCGGCACAGCTTTTCCATGGCGTCGAGAGCGGGCTTGAGGAACTTGCGCGGGTCGAACTCGCTCTTGTTCTTCATCGCCACCTGGCGCATCGCGCCGGTCATGGCGAGGCGGCAATCGGTGTCGATATTCACCTTGCGCACGCCGTGCTTGATGCCGCGTACGATCTCATCGACCGGGACGCCCCAGGTCTGGGGCATCTCACCGCCGGCGGCGTTGAAGATGTCCTGCAGTTCCTGCGGCACCGACGACGAACCATGCATCACCAGATGCGTGTTCGGCAGCTTGCGGTGGATCTCTTCGATGACGTTCATCGCAAGCACTTCGCCGTCTGGCTGGCGGGTGAACTTGTAGGCGCCATGCGACGTACCCATCGCGATCGCGAGGGCGTCGACCTTCGTCTTGGCGACGAAATCGACGGCCTGATCGGGGTCCGTCAGCAATTGCTCCATGGAGAGCTTGCCTTCGGCGCCATGGCCGTCTTCGGCTTCGCCCTGACCGGTTTCCAGCGAGCCGAGCACGCCCAACTCACCCTCGACCGAAGCGCCGACCCAATGCGCCATCTCGGCGACGCGGGCGGTGATGCCGACATTGTAATCGTACGAAGCCGGCGTCTTGGCGTCGCCTTCGAGCGAGCCGTCCATCATCACCGACGTGAAGCCATGCTGGATCGCCGTGAGGCAGGTGGCTTCGTTGTTGCCGTGGTCCTGATGCATGACGATCGGGACGTTCGGATAGATCTCGACCAGGGCGTCGATCATCTTCGCCAGCATGATGTCGTTGGCATAGGCACGAGCGCCGCGGCTCGCCTGGATGATGACCGGAGCGTCCACCGCGGCGGCGGCGCCGACCATGGCCAGGCCCTGTTCCATGTTGTTGATGTTGAAGGCCGGCACGCCGTAGTCATTTTCGGCGGCGTGATCCAGGAGCTGCCTCAGTGTGATGCGCGCCATTCTCGGGTCTCCCTACCTCGGTTGGGTTCTTGTCTCTGGTGAAACGGGTTATGCGAGCAGCTTCGCGGCCTCGATGATCGCGTCGCTGGTGATTCCGAAATGCTTGTAGAGGTCGGGCGCCGGGCCGGAGGCGCCGAAGCTCGACATGCCAATGAACGTGTCGCCGTCGCGCAGGAAGCGATCCCAGCTCTGCTGCACGGCAGCCTCGACGGCGATCCGCGGCGCGGTGCCGAGGACTTCGTCGCGATAGGCCTTGGGCTGCTTGGCGAACAGCTCCATCGACGGCATCGAGACGACAGCTGCCGCGATGCCGGCTCCGGCGAGCGCGTCGGCAGCCTCGACGGCCAGCGACACTTCCGAGCCGGTGGCGATGATCGTCACCTGACGGTCGCCTTTCGCCTCGCGGAGGACATAACCGCCCTTGGCCGTCTTGTTCTCGCCTGCGTCGGTGCGCAAAGCGGGGAGGCCCTGGCGGGAGAGGATGAGACCGGTTGGGCCGGTCTCATTGGCGAGCGCCGCCTCCCAGGCCTCAGCGGTTTCGATCGCATCGGCCGGACGGATGACGGTGAAGTTCGGGATGGCCCGCAGCGCCGACAGTGTCTCGACGGGCTGATGGGTCGGGCCGTCCTCTCCGAGGCCGATAGAATCGTGCGTCAGAACGTGGATAGCGCGGACGCCCATCAGCGCCGCCAAGCGGAGGGAGGGACGCGAATAGTCAGCGAAAACGAGGAACGTACCGCCATAAGGGATGAAGCCCTTATGCAACGCGATGCCGTTCATCGCTGCGGCCATGCCGTGCTCACGCACGCCATAATGGATGTAGCTTGCAGCGTAATCTTCATGCGTGACCGGCTCGTGCGAGCCGATCTTGGTGCCGACCGAGCCGGTGAGGTCGGCTGAGCCGCCGAGCAGATAGGGGGCGGCGGGAATGAGGACTTCGAGCGTCTTCTGAGAAGACTGCCGGGTCGCGAGCTTCGGCTTTTCCTCGGCCCATTTGGCCTTGAGATCGGCGAGGGCGGCGGAAGCGATGTCGGCAACATGGGCGTCCTGGCCGGCAACGAACTGAGCGCGGAGGTCGTCGGCCGTGTTGTTCAGCCGGTCTTCCCATGCCTTGCGGGCAACGCCGCCCTGGGCGCCGATACCGCGCCATGCGGCGAGGATGGGCTCGGGCACGACGAAGGGCTCATACGGCCAGTCGAGCGCCTTGCGGGCGCCGGCGATTTCCTCGGCGCCGAGCGGCTCGCCATGGGCCTTGGAGGTGCCGGCGCGGGTCGGTGCGCCGTAGCCGATCTTGGTGCGGCAGGCGATGAGCGACGGCTTGCCGGTCTCGCGCTCGGCGGCGATCGCCGCGGCGACAGCCTCGGCATCGTGGCCGTCGACGCGCTGTACGGACCAGCCGGCAGCCTCGAAGCGCTTCAGCTGATCCATCGACGTCGAGAGCTTGGTCGAGCCGTCGATGGAGATCTCATTGTCGTCCCACAGGACGACGAGGCGGTCCAGGACGAGATGGCCGGCGAGATCGATCGCCTCGTGGCTGACGCCTTCCATCAGGCAGCCGTCGCCGGCGATCACATAGGTGTAGTGGTCAACGAGCTGATCACCGAAGCGGGCATTGAGCATGCGCTCGGCGAGCGCCATGCCGACCGCGGTAGCGATGCCCTGGCCGAGCGGACCGGTAGTCGTCTCGATGCCGGTGGCGTGGCCGTATTCCGGATGACCGGCGGTCTTGGAGCCGAGCTGGCGGAAGCGCTTCAGCTCGTCGATCGTCATGTCCTCATAGCCGGTGAGGTAGAGGAGCGAATAGAGCAGCATCGAGCCGTGGCCGGCGGACAGCACGAAGCGGTCGCGGTCGGCCCAGTTCGGCGCTTTCGGGTCGAACTTCATGAAGCGCGAGAACAGGACCGTGGCGACATCGGCCATGCCCATTGGCATGCCCGGATGACCGGAATTGGCGGCCTGGACGGCATCCATCGACAGCGCTCTGATGGCGCCGGCGAGCATCTTGTCGGTGACCGCGTCGGCGGAGGAAAGGTTGGAAGGGGTACCCTGAGTCATTTGTGTGTCAGCCTCTGTGACTTAAGCTGAAGCCGAGCGCTGCTCGACCAGGCCGAGGATCATCGGCGTGAGAATGAGTTGCATCGCTAAATCGAGGTAACCGCCTCGAATGACTATCGAATTCGCCCGCGACATGTAGGACTGCGGGATCATCGACAAGAGATAAGGGAAGTCGATACCGCTCGGATTGGCCCAACGAATGACGACGATCGATTCATTCGGCGTCGGGATCGTGCGGGCGATGAACGGGTTCGACGTATCAACGACCGGCGTCCGCTGGAAATTGATGTTGGTCTGCGAGAATTGCGGGACGATGTAGTCGATATAGTCCGGCATGCGGCGCAGGATCGTGTCGGTCACCGCTTGGGTGGTGTAACCGCGCGCTTCCTTGTCGCGATGGATCTTCTGGATCCATTCGAGGTTGATGACCGGGACGACGCCGATCTTCATGTCGGCATATTGCGCAACGTTCACCTCGTCGGTGACAACGGCGCCATGCAGGCCTTCATAGAAGAGGAGGTCGGTGCCGGCAGGAAACTCCTCCCAATCGGTGAAGGTGCCGGGCGCCGAACCATAGAGTTCGGCTTCCTTGTCGTCGTGCACATAGTGCCGGGTGAGGCCGTTGCCGGTCTCGCTGTAGTTCTTGAAGGTCTCTTCGAGCTTATCGAGAATGTTGGCTTCCGGACCGAAATGGGAAAAGCGGTGATTGCCCTTCTCGGTCTCGGTCTTCATCACTTCGCGCATTTCCATGCGGTCATAGCGATGGAACGCATCGCCCTCGATGAAGGCGGCGTTGATCTTCTCGCGCCTCATGATCTCGACGAACGTCTTCTTGACGGTCGACGTGCCGGCGCCTGAAGAGCCGGTGATGGAAATGATTGGGTGGCGACGCGACATTCCTACAAAATCTCCCCACGCCGGGCCGATATCATCGGCCGGCAGCCGACAACCGGATGTCCAAAACGGCGCAATCCGAGCGGTGCAAAAGCAACCGCTCTCCTGCCCTTAATGAGGGTCAGCTTCATCAAGTCCTCCCAGGGGTATCAGGGCTCTTGTCGCGTCCCTGCTTCCCCACTTGTCCGGCTGTTTCCAGTCAGCAGCGGACACCCTCTCCGGTGGCGCATTGTTTACACGCAACGGCACACCGCACCAAACGCAGAAGCAATGTCGAGTTTCGACTGGGAGGGAAAATGAAATTATCTTGGCTCCCCGGTAAATTTCATTTAACGGTTGGTCATGCGAAACGTTACCCTGAAGCAGCTCCGCTCGGTTGCGGCGATCATGCGCAACGGCAGAATCGTAAGCGCGGCCAAGGAGCTAAACCTCACGACCCCGGCCATCACCAGTCAGCTGAAGCTGATCGAGACGGAACTCGGGGCCAGCCTGTTTGACCGTACGCAGACCGGCATGCGGCCGACCGCCGCGGGATGGGAGGTGTTCCGCACGGCGACGCGGGTCGAAGACCTCCTCAACGAATGCCGTGAGCGGATCGATGATCTGCAGGGCCTGAGGCACGGGACGATCACAATCGGGGTGGTGTCGACGGGCAAATATTTCGCGCCGCAACTGATCGCGGCCTTCATGCGCGAACATCCGCATGTCGATGTGCGCCTGTCGGTGGGCAATCGCGACGCCATCGTCGAAGCGCTGCGCAGCTATCAGGTCGACCTTGCCATCATGGGCCGGCCGCCGAGCGACTTCGAAGTGGAGGCGAGAGATTTCGGCGACCATCCGCTGGTCGTGATTGCCGGTCCCGAACATCCGCTTGCAGGGGAGCGGCGCATCTCCAAGCAGGCGCTTGCGCGAGAGCGTTTCCTTATCCGCGAGGAGGGGTCGGGGACGCGAGCCGCTTATGACACCTTCTTCGAGGGCCTAGCCGTCAACGCGATGCCGACGGGCATGGAGATCGGCAGCAACGAGACCATCAAACAGTCGGTGATGGCGGGCCTCGGGATCGCGCTGATCTCAGGCCATTCGGTAGCGGTTGAACTCGAAGAGAAGCGATTGGTGACGCTCGACGTCCCGGGCCTGCCGATCATGCGCCACTGGTATCTCGTGCGCAGGGCCGATCGATCGGAATCGAGCGCCGCGAGCGCGTTCTCGGACTATCTGGCGGAGCGAGGCACGGGCTTCCTGCCGTCGATCGGGCCAGCGGCGTCGCCGCGGGCCGGAGCAGCCTAGGCCTTACGGGCCGGCCGGGACTGCCGGCAGCGGGACGGCCGGGATGGCGGGAGCCGGCTCGGGTGTCGGCGCCGCGGGCGGCGGCGGCGTGAAGAGCTCGTGGACGTCGCGGGTGAAGGTAATGAGGCGGCCCGGCTGAAGCTCGAAGGCCCAGCCTTGCGTCGCCGCGGTGATCTCGGCTGCCTGTGCCTCGGCCTCGCTGCCGGGCGCGGCCGTCGCCGTGTAGATGACGTAGGTGGTCCCGTTTTCGTCGCTTGCCAGCGTCGCGGAAAGGCTGAGGCCGTCCTGCGTGACATAGCGAATTGTGCGGGCGTCCGGGGCGACGGTGACGTCGTCGGCCGATTTAACATTGACGAAGGTGGTGGAGACAATCGCCTGGGACATGCCGCGGACGGCGCTGTCATTGGCAGTGGAGCCTGCGGGGCCGATCGAAGGATCGAGATATTCCAGCTCGTAATCGCCAGTCGCGAAGTCGGTCTTGATGGCGTCGAAGAGCATCGTCTGGCCGGACAGGATAGTGACGCGGCCGACCGACGGACCCGGAACATTGAACAGCATGTCGAAGAGGTCGGACGTGAAGGTCGGCGGACGCGCGGCGCCTTCCGCCAGCCAGACCCGATCCTCATCGGCACGGCGGACATACATGCCGCCGCGCGTGTTGGCGCCGATGGCCGCGGCTTCCTTACCGAGGATGGCGTCCATCAGCACGTCGCCATTGGCGGCGACAATCGTCACCCGCGTATCGTTACGATCGTCACCGGGACCGACGACGTCGAGCAGGCTGTAGTTATCTGGATTGTCGGTCTTGCGCTCGTACTGAACCAGCGAGGCGAGGCCGGCGATCATGGTGTCGATCGGCTCTGAGCGGACCGGGTAGTCGCCGTCATTGACAGCAACCCACTGTCCGTCACGCTTCTCGAGCACGAGGTCGTAGCGGAGCGCGTCGATCGTCACCTGGCTAATCTCGGCCTGGCGCTCGGCAAGCGCGGGGAACATGAGGTCCGTGCCGTGGCGATCGGTCGACGCCTGAAGCTGCTCGGTGAGGATGAGCACGATCGCCGCGATCAGGGCGATCGCGGTAGCGGCTGCGAGGGTGATGTAACCACGTGGCGACATGTCTTCCCCTAGGCCGGCATATTACGCTTGCGCAGATAGCGCGTGAGACGGATGCGGCGCCACAGCGCCACAAGGACGCCGAACAAGACGACGATCACAGGCACGATGAGGATGTTGAGCAGGCGCAGATTGTTCCGCAGCGCATCGAACTCGCTGCGAACGAGCGCCTGCAAGTCACGCCGCTCGCGCTGCACCTGCAGCTGCTGGGCGATCATCGTGTCGTACTGGGCGCGAAGATCGGTGGGCAGGGCGGTTGCCTGCCCGAGCGGAGTGCGGGCGAGGAGATCGCTGATCTGCAAATTGAGCTGATTGTACTGGTCGGTCAGATCCTGGATGCGGCCGCCATATTGATCGTTGGCATCGCGCAGCAGGTCCACGATCCTGGTGAAGGGACGATCCTTGACGGCACGGCCGCGCAGGGCCGTGAGATCGGCGGCGCCGCTCAGCTGCTCGACAGCGTTGACGACGAAGACCGAATTGGATGTGCCGGCATACTGGCCATTGAAATAGTCGTCGGCGACGAAATCGGTATCGGAGACGACGATAACGTCGATCGGCTGCACCGAGTTGGTGATCAGCTCTGGAGGAGGGGTGTCAACGCCTTCGGCCTGCTCCGGCGGACCGTCAGGGAAGGCGGTGGTGATGTTGCCGGTGATGCGCGCGGCGAGCACCTGAGGGCCGTTCGGCACAAAGGCCTGCAGCGATGCCGGGGGCTGGCGCTGCATGGCGACGGATTGCGGAATGAACCCGGCGGCGTCGCTGGTCGTGATCAGTGGCGTGAATGTGGTCGTAGCGCCCTCGGTCGGCGACAAGGCGCCGGGGCTGATGAAGCGGACGCTCTCGAGCGGCGCCGTCACGATATCGTTCGCGTCGAAGGTCGTCGCGTTGAAGCGCTCATAGAAGTCGTATTGCCGGCCGTCGCTGGTCTGCACGCGCATCGCGTTGGCCGGATCGCCGACGACGAGCTGGCTCGCCATCTGGACACCCCAGGCGGACATCAGGGGCTCAAGATAGGAATCCGGGTGTTGCAATATCTGCGCGTTGGCGGTCGTGCCCGGTCCCTGTTCGGCGAGCGGATCGAGCAGGATCAGCGCCTTGCCGCCGCGGATCACATATTGATCGATCGCATAGCGGGCGGGATCGAACAACAGATAAGGATGGATGACGACGAGGGCGTCGATGCCGTCCGGGATACTGTTGATGTCGGGCGGCAGGTTGAGGACCGTGAATTCTTCCTGCAGGCGCTGGTAGAACTGGTACGGGCCGCCGCCATTCGCATCGAGGCTGAGGCCGGAGATGACGCCGACAACGGGATAATCATGGTTGGCGAGGCGCGATACGATGCGCGTCAGCTCATATTCGAGGTCGGTGGTCGCGCCGCTCTCGAAATAGGGGATGACGTCGATGTCATCGAGCGTGTTCGTCGCGACCAGGCCGAAATAGGCGCGGTCGTTCACGTTGATGGCGCGTGAAGCGAGGCCATAACCCAACGCGTCGTCTTCCTCGACGGAGAGCGACACCGGATCGAATTGCTGGAAGTCGATCTTGCCGCCCGACATGATCTCGTAGGTCTTCAGCAGTTCGATCACCTGCGCCGACAACAGGCGCGTGGCGGGGTCGGAATTGACCAGGCTGCTGGAGAGATAGAGGCGGAAGGTAATCGGATCCTGGACGCTGGCGATCACGTTCCGCGTCTCGTCGGTCAGCGTGTAAATGTGTTCCTGGGTGACGTCCAGCCGCGTGCCGACAATCGTCAGCGACGAGATCAGGTTGACGCAAAGGAACAGGATAATCGACATCGTGATCGCCGTGAGGGCGATCGTGGTGCGGCTCGCGTGCTGGACCCATTTGATCATCGCTCAGCCCGCCTTCTTCAAGTCCACGATCTGGCGGTTGATCACCAGAAGAAGGGCGATCAGCGTCACGAAATAGATCACCGCGGTCAGGTCGACGAGGCCGCTCGTCATGCCTTGGAAGTGCGTGACGAACGAGAAGGACGCGACGAGGCGGACGAGGTAGTCCGGCGCCCAGGCCGCGATCGGATCGATGACGATATCGAGGCCGGCGACCATCAGCAGGAAGCCGATGACGACGCTGATAACAAACGCGACCACCTGGCTCTTCGTCAGCGCCGAAATGCACGATGCCAGCGCCAGCAAGGCGCCGGCCATCAGCCACGAGCCGAAATAGCTGGTGAGGATGATCGCGTTCTCAGGTGTGCCGAGATAGTTGACCGTGATGACGATCGGGAAGGTGAGGAGCAGCGCGATGGTGGCGAAGCCCCAAGCGGCGATGAACTTGCCGCCGACTGCCTGCCACGGCGTTATCGGCAGTGTCATCAAGAGCTCGATCGTGCCGCCGCGGCGCTCGTCCGTCCACAGGCGCATGCCGATGGCGGGCATGAAGACCAGGAAGAGCCACGGATGGAACTGGAAGAAGGTGGTGAGATCGGCCTGATTGCTCTCGAGGAAATTGCCGAAATAGAACGGCGCCGCCGCGGCTGCGGCAAGGAAGACCACGAGGAACACATAGGCGAGCGGCGTGTAGAAGTAGCCGAGGAATTCCCGCCGGGCGATGGTGAGCATCACGCGCATATCGCCACCTCTAGCCCGCGCCCGTGGTGACGGTGCGGAAGACATCGTCGAGCTGGCCGACGGTGTTGTTGATGTCGGTGGCGTTGATGTTCGCGGCGCGCAGCGCGCCGACGACGACGTCGACGATGAACTGGCCGTTGCGCGGGCGCACGAAGAGGTTCGCCGTCTCTCCGCTCGCCTCGCGGGTTTCGACCTCGGCGACCTCGGGCAGGGCCTTCAGCGCCGCGATCGTCTTCTCGGCTTCGCTCGCCGGCACCTTCAACGTTACCGCATTGTGCTCGGGCGAGCGCGCATGCAGCTGCGCCGGCGTGCCATCACTGACGATCTTGCCATGGTCGATGATGATGGTGCGGTCGCAGACGGCGTCGACCTCTTCCAGAATATGGGTCGAGATGATGATCGCCTTGGTGTCGCCCATGGAGCGGATCAGCTGGCGCACCTGGAATTTCTGGTTCGGGTCGAGGCCGTCGGTCGGCTCGTCAAGGATGAGGACGTCCGGGTCGTGCAGGATCGCCTGGGCGACGCCGACGCGGCGGCGGAAGCCCTTCGACAGCGTCTCGATGCGGCGGTGCAGGACTTCCCCCAGCTCCAGCCGTTCGACGACATCGGCAATCGCCCTCTTGCGCGCGGCGCGCGGCATGCGGCGGGTGCGGCAGACGAAATCGAGGAAGCCTTCCGGCGTCATGTCGCCATAGAGCGGCGAGCCTTCCGGCAGATAGCCGAGCTTCAGCTTGGCGGCGATCGGGCTGGTGCGGATGTCCTCGCCACAGACGATCGCCGTTCCCGCCGTTGCCGGCAGGAAGCCGGTGATGATCTTCATGGTGGTGGACTTGCCGGCGCCGTTGGGGCCGAGGAAGCCGAGCACCTCACCGCGCTCGACCGCAAAGCTGATGTCGTCGACTGCGGTGACTGCGCCAAAACTCTTGCGCAGAGAACGGACTTCTACAAGCGGCGCCATCAAACTCGAACGTGGTTTCCCCGGCGCCGGGTTGTCCGGCGCTCGTTATGTTGGCGACATCCCTATCGGGCTTTGCCCACAGCTGACAAGGGGCAAGCCACGACTGTTACGATCTTGTCATGAAAGCGGTCAGAGCACGCCAGTGGCGTGAAATACCTCGCGGCCGCCGTCGTAGATCATGCGCAGGGCAACATAAGCGATGATGAGAAGGCCGACATAGGCGATCCAGTGATAGCGCTTGAGGAGGCCGGCGATGAAGGTCGCGGCGACGCCCATCAGGGCGACCGACAGCGCCAGACCGATGACCAGCACCTCCCAATGCTCTCGCGCAGCGCCGGCAACGGCGAGAACATTGTCGAGCGACATCGAGACGTCGGCGATGACGATCTGCAGGATCGCCTGACCGAGTGTCTTCTCTTCGTTGGGCACGATCGCCGCGCCGTCCTCGCCCTCAGCCTCGGCGGCCGCAGCCTTGCGGCGGCGCAACTCCGCCTGGATCTCCCGCCACAGCTTCCAGGATACCCAGAGGAGAAGCAGGCCGCCGGCCAGGAGAAGGCCGATGACGTTGAGAAGCTGCACGGCGAAGATGGCAAAGACGATGCGGAGGCCGGCGGCGGCGGCAATACCGATGAGGACCGCCTTCTTGCGCTGCTCCGTGGGCAGGCCTGCGGCCGCCATGCCGACGACGACGGCGTTGTCGCCGGCGAGGACGAGATCGATGGCGATCACTGAAAACAGTGCCGCCAACTCCGCCCAAACGAAATCCATCGCCTATCCGCCGCCCCGTTGGAGGCGGTCAGCCGCGCCGCCTCGATTGTCACAATCTGGGTTGTTGAGCCGGCTTGTTCCAGACCCCGCTACCGATGTCGAGGCGATTCGGCGCACCAGAAGCGCGGCCTAGCGCCCCGGTCGACCGGGCCTCAACCAGGCGATAGCCGCGACGGCCAGCGTGGCGCCGGCCAGCTGCGCAAGGATGAAGGCCGGCGCGTCCGCCGGGCGGATGCCGGAGAAGCTGGTGGTGAGGGCGCGGGCGATGGTGACGGCCGGATTGGCGAAGGACGTTGAAGCGGTGAACCAATAGGCGGCGGCGATATAGAGGCCGACCAGCCAAGGGATGTCCTTCGGCCGGAAGAGCTGGCCGAGGAGAATAGTGGCGACAAGGCCAAAGGCGGCGACCGCCTCGGCGAGCCATTGGGCGCCGCCGGTGCGGATATGCGTGCCGGCAACGATGGGTGCGAGTTCGAACATGAGATGGGCGAGAATGGTGCCGGCGATGCCGCCGGCAATCTGCGCGACGACATAGGCGGTCGCCTCACGGCCGCTGATTTCGCCCCGCAGAAGAAAGGAGAAGGTGACCGCAGGGTTGAAATGCGCGCCAGAGACAGGCGCCAGCGCCGCGATCAGAACAATGAGCGCGGCGGCCGTCGCGATGGTGTTGGCAAGAAGGGCGAGGGCGACGTCGTCGGTCAGCCGCTCGGCCATGATGCCGGAGCCGACCACCGCCGTGACGAGCAGGGCAGTGCCCGCCGCCTCGGCCGCAAGGCGCCGCGCAGGAGAGAAGCGATTTTGCGCCACTAGTCCTTCGTCTTGCCGATCTGGTTGATGCCCTTCTGCAGGGACATCTTGTCGATGCTGGCGAGAGGCAAATTGACGAAGAGCGCAATGCGATTGTTGAGCATGCGATAGGCCTCGACGAAGGCCGCGCGCTTCTCCGCCTCGCTGCCCTCGACACCCGCCGGGTCAGGGACGCCCCAATGCGCTGACATCGGTTGACCCGGCCAGACCGGGCAGGATTCCTTCGCGGCGTCGTCGCAGACAGTGAAAACGAAATCCATCTTCGGCGCGCCGGGCACAGCGAACTCGTCCCAGCTCTTGGAGCGGAATCCGTCGGTCGCGTAGCCGAGATTGGCGAGCAGGTCGATGGTGTAGGGGTTGACCTTGCCGTTTGGATGCGAGCCGGCCGAATAGGCCTTGAACCGTCCCTCGCCGAGCCGGTTCAGAATGGCTTCGCCGATGACCGAACGGGCGGAGTTGCCCGTGCACAAGAACAACACATTGTAGGTACGCTCTGGCTCCATAGGCCCCTGTTCCCTTTCAACAAGCACAAGCAAGCGTCGCCAATGCCGGACGGCACAGATCCGGCTGTCCCTGGCAGCAATCCTCCATGAGGTACTGCAGGAGAGCCGAGACGCCCGGATAGTCGGCGGCGTAACGAATGACCCGCCCTTCGCGGTGGCCCTTGATCAGGCCGGCGCGGGCGAGCTGATTGAGATGGCTCGACAGCGTGTTGGGCACGATGCCGAGATCGGCCGCGATCATGCCCGCAGGAGCGCCTTCGGCGCCGGCCCGAACGAGATAGCGAAAGACGCGCAGTCGGCTTTCCTGGCCCAGTGCGGCCAAACCATCGAGGGCGGTTGATTCATCCATAGTTCGAGAACTATCGAATTATTATCGATGATGCAAGCCGGAAGGTGGGCCGAGGCGAACGAGGGCGCTGGACCGGCGCGACCCTGCACGTTGATCAGTCAGATTCGTCTCGTCCTGGGATTGAGATCGTCGCTGAAGTGGAAACGGAATCGCTTTGTCAGATTTCCGCCATGATTGCTTCAGCGATTCGACACAAACGACAGACAATTAAAGCATAATCGCAAGGCAGACCTGCTCTCACGCATTACCGCTTGAAGCGAGAAAAGACTATTTAAGTGGCGTGCCGAATCAAATGGCAAACCACCCCTCTAGCTGCCGTAGACCTATGACCCATGAAACCGCCATAGCGTCGGCCGCCGAGTCACATTCAGCAATGCCCGTCGATCTTGCGACCGACGGGGACAAGACGGCCAACGCACTGAAAAGCTACCTCGACTTCGAGGTTCATGTCGCCGCGGGCCAAGTATGGCTCGCAATGCCCGGTCATGCTGACTGTCGGGCAATGTATCCGAACCACGCTCGTGCCCTTGCCCGGGCCATTGAGCAGATCGCCGCCGGTGGCGGCGAGCGCACGGTTGTCCTCGCAATGGACGCCTCGCTGCTCATCCTGCGCCAGGGTCCGGATCTGGTGATGATTCGCGAGGATCTCGCCTCGCGGCCGAATGTTCGCAATGCCTTGGAGACGCCGGCCGATGCCTATCGCTTGGCCCGTCGTATCCGCGAGGCCGCGGACCGCGCCGAGCGCAGCGTCGCTCTCGGCCACGCAGCGTAGGAACTTCCAGGTCGCCCCGCCTAGCGGGGCGCTGGGTGTGTCCTACGCCTGCTAGCTCGCGCCGTTGGCGATGAGCGAAGACAGATTGACCAGCGGGAACAGGAAGGGCAGGGCGATCGAGCCCCACAGCCCCATGGCGAACGCGGCGCCGCGATAGCGCGCGGGATCGGCTGGCTTGAGCCAAGCTTCGCCCAACGGACCGATCAGGTAGCCGATATTGGCGATGCCCATCACGCCGAGATAGAGCGTGCCGAGGAAGAGCGTCTGCCCGAAGGCCTCGCGGCCGCTGGCCCAGATGGCGTCGCCGAAGGCGTAGTGAAGCGCGACTGTAAGCGCATAGGCCGCCGCACCGGCAGCGGCGAGGGCTAGATTGTAGCGAAGGCGCCGCGCCTGCCACCAATCCCACACACTGCTCGGGATCGGTTGGTTTCCTTCACGAACCGCGAGTGCACTCATTTCATCCCCCGTCTTCGATCGCCCCCTCGGGCGTCGCAACGTTTCGCTTGAACCGCAGAATTAGGGCCTCCTTATGGCCCAAGCCAGGCTATTGCGGGCCGTCGGCCGCCGGCGCCAACCAGCGCGACAGGTGAATGTCGAGCGCGTTGTCTTCCCACCCGGTGATGCCGGCCGAGACGAGGTTGAAGGAGGCGTAGGTCATCAGCGGTATGGCGACGAGGTCGTGCATCAAGCGGCGGTCGGCTGCGGCGTAGAGCGCGGTGCGAACGGTCCGGTCCGCAGTGGTTGCCGCCGCATCGATCAGGGAGGCGAAGGCCGGGTTGTCGTAGCCGGTGACGTTGAGATCGCCGGGCGCGAAGAGGTCCAGGAACTCCGACACATGGCCGGTCTCGCCAATCCAGGCGACGGCGGCGAGATCGAAGTCCCTGTCGCCGGTCAGATGCCGATGCTGTTCTGCCGCCGACCGCGTGACGATATTGGCGGTAATGCCGACCGCGGCGAGATCGTTGGCGATCGACTGAGCCGTCGCCAACTGCAGATCGTCGTCGCTGACGGCAAGCGTCAAGGTGAGCGGATTGTCGGGGCCGTAGCCGGCGGCCTCGAGAAGGGCGCGCGCCTCGTTCTGCCGGTTTTCGGGAACGTTGGGTCCGAGCGCTGCTTCTGTCGGCGCGATCTCGTCGGTGAGACCGGGCGGCAGGATCGCCAGCGTCGGGATCGTCGCCCCGTGCCAGACGTCGGCAAGCGCGATGCGGTCGACGGCGAGGGCGACGGCGCGGCGAAGGTTAGGAGCGGCGAGGACGCCGTCGACATTCGTCGCCAGGAAGTAGGTTCCGGCGTAAGGCGCGCGGCGCAGTTCGTCGCCGTAGCGGTCGGCGATGTCAGCGAGCGTGAACAGCGGCACATCGTTGCTGATGGCAATCTCGCCGACGCCGAACGCCGCGAGGGCGCGCTGCCGGTCGTAGCCAACATAATGGATGCTGTCATAGGCGAGGGCGTCCGCGTCCCGATAGTGCTCGTTCTTGGCGAGCCAGACACCTTCACCCGGCTCATATCCGTCGAAACGATAGGGGCCGTTGAACGGTCCGGTGAGACGCGGGATGGCCGGGAAGGCGTGGAAATTGCGGTGGAGCGGCATCGCCGCCGGAAGCGCCAGGAGATTGAGCAGGGCCGGGTCCGGCCTGTCCAGTTCGATGATGAGCGTTCGCGCGTCGGTGGCGTAGACGCCGACCGTATTCGGATCCGCATCGCCGGCAAGCGCCGCTGCAGCCCCCTTGACGGCGAGAAACAATCGCGCGGCCGGCGCCTCCGTTTCAGGCGCGAATAGCCGCTGGAAGGTCTGGACGAAATCAGCGGCCAGGACCGGCGTGCCGTTCGACCACATCTCGTCCTCGCGGATCGAGAAGGTGTAGGTCAGCCTATCATCGGAAATGGTCCAGCGGTTCGCCGCGCCGGGGATGAGATTGCCCGCGGCGTCGTAGGTGAGGAGGCCTTCATAGAGGTCGCGAAGGATATTGGCGTCGGCGGCCGTCGTCGCATGCTGCGTGTCGAGCGTCGTCGGCTCCACGCCGTTTCCGCGTTCCAGTACCGTTTGCGCGGTCGCGGTGACGGCGGAGAAGAGGAAGATGAGGGCTGCGGCAAGCGCTGATTTCATTTGTGACGCTGGACTGTATGGGAGGCCAATGAACGGACGAAGAGCTGGCGGGCCGAATTGTCCAAGGAGTCTTGCCGCCTATCGGATCAGTGTCTAGCGCCACCAGGAGAAGTGCCCACGCTGGTCACGCCGTTTCCAAAACGCCGACGCTCCGAGCCTTCTTTTCATGGACGGCGGGCCCTCTTTTGCGTCTTTTGGCAATTGAGTTGCTCGCGGGCCGCGACCTCCGCGGTAGGGCGGAATGGCAAAAAATTTAGCTAAATCAATTTGTTATATAAACAGCATTGCGGCTGTGAAATCGGTGCGTAGCGGTGATGAGACGCACAAATAGCGGTTGGCCGATTGCTGTTGGCAGCGGCGCCCAGCTATTAACCACCAGCGCGTTCGGCCTATCGCGATGGATGCGGGTTCGGTACCGTTCTGCTAATTTTGTTAAATCCGCATTTACCATAGGGTTCGACGCCATGGCCGAAGGCCGAGGGGGTTCCTCCAGCAGCAACGTTCGCAGTCTGACCGACGCGATGCGGAAGGTTCGTATCGCCGAGGCCGATCGTGCGGATGGGTTCGTCGACCTGCAGGAGGCCGAACGGGCGCGGCTGGAGATGCTTGCCGACGAGTTGCGCGACGTCTTCGCCGAGGTTCCCAGCGAGGACGAGCAGTTCATTTTCTCCGTGTCGGGCGGATCGCAAGCGCGTCTGTGGATCGACATGACGGCCTTCGTCGTCGTCGCACGCGACCGCCGCACGTACCGTTTCCTCAAGGACACGCGGCTCGGCCGGACGGTGATCCTGGAAAGTCCGTCGATCGACGACGTCGCCGACACCATCACCAACTATGTTGCCGAGCGCATCATCGAGCGCGATCGGGCAATCGAGGGCGATTGGCTGACGAAGCGAATCAAGCAGGACGCAAAGCGCCGGCCCGATCCTCTAGCGGATGTGGAAGCGCCGCCGGCGTTTCGCCGTCAGAGGCGCGTGCTCGATGGCAAGGCCGCAGGCTGGGTTGTCGCCGGGTTCCTCGGCGGCATCCTGCTCGGCGTGATCGGTGTCCTCATTTACGCCTGGGTCAGCGTCCCGCTTTAGATCGGGAGCTTGGCGGCGCGTGTGCCGAAGATCTGCCGGTGCGTGAGGAGGCCGGCGGGTTCGCCGACGCGCTTGAATCCGACCGACGTCATCTCGCAGGTGAAATCGCCGGGCCGACCGCTGATGCTGTAGAGGTTGAAGGCCGCCGCAGCGCCGATATTGCCCGGCGGGTTCGACGCTGACGGCACGCCGACCACGGGCACCTTGCCGTGCTTGCCGTCGATATAGAACAGGCTTCCCGAATGCAGATGGCCGTGTAGGACCAGCTCGGCCCCCTCGTTGGCGATTACCTTCTGGAACGCCTCTGCCTCGACCAGCCGCTGGGTGCGGTGGGTGATGTCGGGAGAGGGCGGATGATGCAGCAGCACGACGCGGAACTTGCCCTGCCGATGCTGGCGGCGGAGGGCGAGACCCAGCATTTCCAGCTGACGGGCGCTGAGATGGCCGGTGGCCATGAACGGGGCGGTAGCCCGGGCGGTGTTGACGCCGATGATCGCCGCCGGTCCGCGATGGCGGACGAAGGGGAAGACGACGGTGTCACTCGTCTCGTCCCCGATCATGAAGTCGCGCCATTCGCGCCGCGTGTGGGCGAGCGCTCCCGGCACATAGGCATCGTGATTACCTGGGATGACGGTGACGTCGTGCGGCTCACCGAGGCGCTCCAGCCAAAGGCGGGCCGACTGAATCTCCTCGGGCAAGGCTAGATTGACCAGGTCGCCGGTGACCGCGATGTGGTCGGGACCGATGGCGCGGATGTGCTCGATCAGCTCAATGGCGACTTCTGGCCGGTGCGCGCGGGAACGGTTGCTCTGCCAGTTGATGTAGCCGATCAGCCGCTTGGACATGAGGTGGTCGAGGCGCGGGCGGGGCAGCGGACCCAGATGCGGATCGGAGAGATGGGCGAGGACGAAGCTGTTGGCGCGGTCGATGTGCGGCAGCGATAGCGCGGGGAGTTCGATGTTTTCGGCCAGGCTTTCGTCAGTCATGACGTATTGGTTGCCGCATTTGCGAATGGATGAAAACGCGCCACCCCGGGAACGGGGAACACGATGCTCAGCCTAATATGGCGCAACAGGTCCGAGTCTGCGAGCTTTTCGGCCGTTCCCAAGCCAGCGAAGCGAGAAGACAAGGAACAACAACGCGTCCCGCCGGGTCTGCAGCCGCCGCCGTACTATTATCTGGACGGCCCGGGCAGCGCATGGTACCCGGCGCGCCGCTTGATCTGGAGGCAATGACGATGATCCGACGACGAGGCAGCAGCGACCAGCGGTCGCCCCATACGCCGTCGCCGAGACGCTAGCGAAGCGCTCCGGCGGCCGGTCTTCGACCCCGTTAGGACTTCGCGATAGCCATGAACGCCTTGCCGCCTTTCGCGATCCGGCCCGAAGCGCCGGCCGATAATTCCGCCATCGACGCTCTCAACGACATCGCTTTCGGTCCCGGCCGCTACGCGCGGGCCGCATATCGCCTGCGCGAAGGCGTGCCGCATGACACCAGCCTTGCCTTTGTCGGCGAGGTGAACGGGGAACTGATCGGCTCGGTGCGGCTGACGCCCATCATTATCGGCGAACGCCCTGCGCTGCTGCTCGGACCGCTTGCGGTCACGCCGCGCTGGAAGGACAAGGGCTGCGGCAAGGCTCTGGTGCGGACTGCCCTGGATGCGGCGCGCGACCAGGGGCATCGGCTTGTCCTCCTGGTCGGCGATCTGCCTTACTACGGGCCGCTCGGCTTTGCCCGCTTCGAGCCATATGGCGCCGTGACGATGCCGGGGCCGGTCGATCCGGCGCGTCTGCTTGTTGCCGAACTGGTGCCCGGCGCGGCGGAAGGACTGGCTGGCGAGGTGCGACGCGCCTCGGTCTAGCGGCCCTCGACGCAGCGGCACGGCTAGTGCGGCGACACCTTGGTGATGAATCCGACCCGGCCGGCCGGCCTCCATGGCGATCATGAAGACGCTATCCCCATCCATGAAGATTTGCCCGAAGGAGGGAAGCGACCCGGCTACCTTTGCCTCGGCGAGAACATCCCCGGTGTTCAGGTCGACGACCAGCAGGAACAATTGGCAGAACCCCTGCGGGCTGCACCGTCTGTCGTCGATATAAAGATGCTCCCTGTCGGAGGCGATTGCCGGACCGGCGGTCGCGTGGATCTGGTCCGTCTCCCAAACCTTCACCAACCCGCCGCCTTCGAGCCGCCAACCGACAAGGCGTCCGTTGATCGAATCGTTGGTCACGACGATGTTCGTGTTGAACGGATCCGCGGTCAGCGAGGACCACGATCCGCCCGGCCGCCCGGAAGAGTTGGCGGGGCGATTGGTGATCGTCGGGTCGGTCGTATCCGTCCTCTGGGTGTAGAGCGTCAGCGGCGCCGTTACGCCCTGGATCACCGAGTTGTTGTTCTGAAAGATGACGGTATTGGAGTCGCCCATATAGGTGAGGCTGACCGCGCCGGTCGTGCCGTCGCCGGGGGTTCGGTAGACCTGCGACCAGGCGTCGTCGAGTTGGACGCCGGTGTCTCCCAATATGAGACGCTGGGTCACGGTGTCGTTGGTGATGTAGAGATACTGTGTGTCACCCTCCGCTGCAGCCGTCAGTCTGGTTGCGCCGACGCCGGGCAAATCGGTGCGGAACCGGATCGACAGATCGGACGCGTCGACCGACACGAGAATGGCCGGATCGTTGCTGAAGAAGTTGAACGCCTTGAGGATGATGTCGCCGCTGAGGGGGGCGACGGTCATGCCATTGTAGACCGTGCCGATCCCCACTGACGTGAAGGTAGGCAGCGCCAGCGATCCAGTTATCTCGAGCGTGTCCGGGTTGATCTCATAGAGGGTCGACCTTGAGACCACATAGAGATTGCCGTTCCCGTGGATGAAGATGTTGCCGAAATAGTTCAGCGTCTCGGGAGGCGCGGGCGGTGGCGAAGAGCAAGGGGCACCCGGGGTGCATGTCTCTCCCTGCAGGAAGAAGCGCAGCGCCGATGCCGTGATTTGCTCGCGCTGCGGGAAGGTGGGGAGTTCCAGCATGCCGATCACGGTCATCGTCTGCGGATCGATCTTGGCGATGTACGGGTGAGTCACGTTCGCGTTCAGCGCTTCGGTCAACAGCAAGGTCGGCGAGAGAAGATTGACGTCGTTTGCCGTAGCTAGCGCGAATGGCCCCAAGAGATCAGGCTGACCGCCCAACACGAATATGGAGCCGTCGGAATAGGTGACGCCCCAATACGGCGTCGAGGGCAGCGCAAGGCTCTGCGTCACCAAGGCGTCGGAGGTGACCCCCTCGGGCAGGCCTGCGCCCGTCACTGCGCCGGTGCGCCAGCCATCTGAGCGGCCATAGGGCCATGTCGTGTCGTAGAAACCCGTCCGTGGCCCAACATTCTGCGTGACGACCTGCGCCGCTACGGCGGTCGGCAGAAGCAAGAGCAATGCGACTTGGGCAAAACGAAATGGCCGACGGTAACGACCGTTGGCGGACAAACATCCTAGCATCGGCGGGCCTCGCTCGGAAGTTGAACGAGAGCATAGCACACGACGCGCGCGAGATACAGCCGGGACGACCCCTTGGAAGGTTGCAACACGCAGAAGTGTTCGCACCTGCCCCCGGCGAGGCGCGACGCGCCTCGGTCTAACGGCCCTCGCGGAACCAGGTGACGGCGAGGAGACCGGCGAGGATCGCGAGACCAAGGAAGCCGGCGAAGAGCGGCAGTCGGCTGATGCCGAGCAGCGTGCTGGCGTCGGTCATGCGAATACCCATCCAATCGCCGCCGCCATAATTGCTGCCGGCATTGATGGTGACGATGCGCGGTAGGTCCGTGCCGTCGAGGCCAATGCGGCCGATATGGCCGTTGCTGTCCTCAACGACCGGACCCAGGACGTCGAGCGTCGACATCGGATCAACGAATTCGCGCGGGTTGGGCGGGCCGACGGCAACGACGGCGCTGCGGTCACCCTGAGCGACGCGCCACAGGCCAACGCTGTCGACCGGGACACGGACCCGCCACAAGCCGGGCTCGACCTCGCTGAGCGTCACTTGCTGTTCGGTGCCATCCGGTGCGGTGACGGTGGCCGGGTCGACCGCGTCGGCCATGGTCTGGCGTTCGATCGTCAGCGTGCCGTCCTCTGCGGAAGCGCGCAGCGCTTCCTCGTCGAGGTCGGGCTCCTGCATCAGCCAGTGGGCGACGCGGCGCAGAAGGTCGACATAGGGGCCGCCGCCCTCATAGCCCCGCGCCCAGAGCCAGGCCTGATCCGACATCAGCATGGCGACGCGGCCGTCGCCCTCATGGCCGAGGATGAGGAGCGGCAGGCCGTCGGCGCCGTTCATCACGACCTCGCCGGTCGGGTTCACGACCTCGGCCTGGCTGAACCAATGGCTCCAGGTGGGCGGGTCGGACTGGCCGCCGGGGAGGTCGCGCGTCACCGGATGGCGCGTGCCGAGATCAGTGATGGTGGGAAGATAAGGCGCCTCGACCACGCGGCCCGTCGGATTGGCCGGCAGCACGCGCGAGAGGCCGGTGTTGTAGATGCTGGTCGGGCCGGCGTCGTCGGGGCCGGCGGCGATCAGCAGAGCGCCGCCATTGGTGACATAGCGGGCGATGTTGCTGAAATAGGCCGTCGGCAGCGGGTCCTGGTGCTGAAAATTGTCGAAGATGATGAGGTCGAAATCGTTCAACTTCTGGATGAAGAGCTCCTGCGTGGGGAAGGCGATCAGGGCGAGTTCGTCGGGCGGCGTCGCGTCGAATTTCTCCGCCGGGCGCAGGATCGTGAAGTGAATGAGGTCGACCGCCGGGTCCGATTTCAGGAGGTCGCGCCAGGTCCGTTCGCCGACATGCGGCTCGCCTGAGACGAGAAGGACGCGCAGATTCTGGCGGACGCCATCCATGGTCACGACCGCGCGGTTGTTGATGTCGGTCAGTTCGCCTGCGAGCGGCTCGGCGACGAACTCGAACACCATGGCACCGGCATGCGGGACCGTGAACTGATAGGTCTGTTCCTCGCCGACGGTCGCGAGTTGCTGCTGCACCAGTTCGCCATCGCGATAGATGCTCACGGCGACGGTGCCGCGGTCACGCGTACCGTCATCGGCGACGTGATAGGTGATGGTCTGGTCCTCGTCGACGATGCCGAAACGCGGAGCCGCGTCGATGACGACGCGGCGATCCGTCTCGTCGGGGCGACCTGTGATTAGCGCGTGCAGTGGTGCACCGCCGAGATCGGCCGCCGTCTGCGGTGTGTCGTGAACCTCGCCATCGGTGAGCATGATGACGGCGCCGACGCGGTCCGGCGGTACATCGGCGAGGCCGGCATTGACCGCGGTGAAGAGCTCCGTACCGTCATTGCCGGCATTTTGCGGGACGGTGATGGTGCGGACGTCGACACCGTCGATGGCGTTGAGGCGATCGGTGAGCGTCGCGGCCGCAGCGTCGGTGGCTTCAGTCCGGGTCTCGAGCGTTTGGCTGGCGCTGTGGTCAACGACGAGAGCGACGACGGTCGGCAGAGGATCGCGCTCCTGCTGGACGATGACGGGGTTGAGAAGCGCGATGGTCATGGCGGCCAGAGCGAGCGCACGCAGCCAGGCCGCCGCGGCGCGCCGGTAGATGGCGAAGGCGACGAGCGCCAGGCCGATCGCGCCAAGGCCGATCACCAGCCAAAGCGGAATGAGCGGCGCGAAGTCGACAGACCAGCTCATTGGCCAAGCCGCTGAAGGAGATCCGGCACGTGGATCTGGTCGGTCTTGTAGTTGCCGGTCAGGGCGTACATGACGATGTTGACCCCAGCGCGAAACGCCATCTCGCGCTGTCGCAAGTCCGTCGTCACCATCGGGAACAGGAAGGCGCCAGTGTCATCAACGGCCCAAGCGCTGGCCATGTCGTTGCTGGTGATGAGGACGGGGCTGACGCCATCTGACGGGCGTGCCGGCCGGTCGCCGGTATCGGCCGCCGGCGATGTCGCCTCGACCCAGAACGTGCCGCCGGTGTAGCGACCGGGCAGATCATCGAGCAGGTAGTAGGTCTTGGTGATGACGTGGTCGGCCGGCACCGGCTCCAGCGCCGGAATATCGAGCGCGGACAGGATTTCACGGAGACGTTGCCCCGCCGGCGTTGTCGTTTGCGTCAGGTCGGCGCCGACGCGGTCGAGTTCGTCGGCGGTGTCGAACAGCACGATGCCGCCATTGCGCATGTAGTCGTCGATGCGCAGGAGTGCCGCCTCGTCGGGCATCGGCGCGTCGGCGGTGACGCGCCAATAGAGCAGCGGGAAGAAGGCGAGTTCGTCGCGGTCGAGATCGACGCCGATCGGATCGCCGGGCTCGAATGACGAGCGCTGCGTCAGAACAAAGGAGAGGCCAACGAGACCGGCCCGGCTGATATTGTCGCTCGTCGCGTCTCCGGTGACGACATAGGCGAGCGAGGTCGTGTTGGCTGCCAGCAGGGCGAAACGATCGGCATCGGTGAGCGCTTGCGCATCGGCATTGTGCGGCAGGCTCGGCAAAAGCAGGGCAACGAGGGCGAGCGCTGCCATTTGCGGTCGGCGGCGGTTGAAGCCGGACAGCCACATCACGGCGAATGTGTCTGCGAGCAGGAGCACGAGCGCCGCAGCGAAGAACCAGGGCGAAAGCTCCTTGGGCGCGCTGCCGGGATAGGCGCTCAGCGTTCCGGCCGACGATGTAACGTCGAGCGGCTGGAGCGACGCGTCGGGCGGCAGCAGGCTCAGCGCGCGGAAGCCGTCCTCAGCGCCATAGAGGCCCGGCGGATGCACGGCGTCGACGGCGATATCGGTGACGCCGGCGGGGATCGGCTCCGCCGTTGCCGGAGGATCGACGAAGCGGCCGAAGCCGTCGAGCAGGCGATAGGGGAGGAGTGCGTTCTCCGAGGCCGCTGTCTGCGCCCCTACCGGCGCGGTGGCCAGCTCGACGATGCGCTTCAGCATGTCGACGAAGACGCCCGAGAGCGGCAGGTTCGACCAGTTCGTGTCGCCGGTGACGTGGAAGAGGACGGTGAGGCCGTCGCCGAGCGGGCCGCCCGTGACGAGCGGAGTGCCGTCGGCCAGCACGGCCCAGATTCGGTCGGTCAGCGCCGCGTCGGGCTGGGCGAGGACTTGCCGTTGGACAAGGACATCGTCTGGCACGGCGAGGCCGAAGAACGGGCTCGTCTCGGGAAACGGACCAAGCGGCTGCGGTTCTTCCCAGGACAGTGCGCCGCCGAGGACGCGGCCACCCTGACGCAACTGCACGGGGATCAGTGTCGGCGTCGAGGCGGCGAGATGCGGGCCGGCGAAACGGATAAGCGTGCCGCCATTGTTCACCCAGGATTTGAGTTCGGCCTCGACGTCGTCCGGCAGAGTGCCGACATCGGCGAGAACGATCACCGACAGGCCGGCATTGATCATGCCGACGATGGAGGCGGCGATATCGCCGCTTCCCGTCTGCACGTCGGCGGACGGGCCGAGGGCGCGCGAGATGAAATACTGTGCGGAGAGCAGCGGCTGTGCGTTCGGCTCGTCGGAGACGATACCAACGGTGCGGCGGCGATAGCGGTCGTCGAGAAGCTGTACGGCGCCAGCGGTTGGCTGGCCGGCGATTTCGAGCCGGACGATCTCGTTGCGCAGTTCCGGCGGCAGTTCGAACGTGGCTTTGGTGCTGATGTCGCCGGCGTCGAAGTGGAATGCGGCCTCGCCGACGGCGCGGCCACGGAGATCGCGCGCGAGCACGGTGCCGTCAGCCGCGACACCGGTATTTGGCCGCAAAACCGCAACGGTGAGGGTTGCCGCGTCGTTGATTGGATTAGCGAGGCCGAACAATGCAGCACTCGTGTCAGCATAGGTCACGACCGGGCCGGCGACGGCGTCCTTGAGGAACGCACCGAAAGCATCGGCTCCGTCGCCGCCGAGGCCGTCAGATAGCCAGGCGACGCCACCGAAATCGGTCGTTGCCGCGATGGTTTGCAGTTGCGGGATGAGGTCTTCGTAGCGCGCTGCGAAGGGTTGCGGCGTGAGCGTCGTCAGGCGATCGGCGATGACCGCGGGATCGGTCGCCGCGACGATGTCGCCGGGATCGTTGGCGGTGGCGACGAGTGCGACCGGGCGGTCGGCATCCTCGGCCATCTTGACGATGGCGAGGGCGGCGTCGCGTTGATCGGCCCAGTTCCGCGCGGAGGCCCAGCTATTGTCGACGACGAGGAGCAGGGGGCCGTCGCCTGGGGCTGTGTCGGCCGATCCGGGGAGGGTCGGTCCGGCGAGGGCGAGGATGACCAGCGCAGCGAGAAGGAGCCGGATCGCGGTCAGCCACCAGGGCGTCCGCGCCGACGTCTCTTCCTTCTGTGCGATCTCCGCCACCATCCGCGTCGGCGGGAAGATTTCGGCCTTTGGCCGCGGCGGCGTCAGGCGAAGCAGCCACCAGATCGCCGGCAGGGCGATGAAGGCGAACAAGACCGCAGGTGCTGCGAAGCTCATGCAGCCCGACCTGAGCGTCCCAGCGCGGTGCTGCGATCCGACAGACGGCTATGCAGTGCCAGCAGGGGTTCGACAGCCGGCCGGTCGGTGCGATGGATCAGGAACGTCCAGCCGAAGCGTCGCGCCGTCTCATAGAGCAAGGCGCGGCGCTCGGTGAGGCGACGCTGATAGGCGGCGCGCACAGTCTCGGCCTTGCCGACGATGTGGCGGAAACCGGTCTCGGGGTCTTCGAATTCTGTCCGGCCGGCATAAGGGAAGGTCTCCTCGATCGGGTCGAGGATCTGGACGAGATGGGCACGCGCGCCGGTGGCGGCGACGGCCGTCAGCCTCTCCTCGATCTCTTCGATCGGATCGAGGAAGTCCGTCAGGATGACAAGGTCGGAGAAGCGGCGAAGTTGGATGATGTCGGGCCAATCGCTGAGATCGGTGGTCGTCATGGTCGCGGCAATCCGTTCCGCGGCGATGCGCGACAGGAAGGGCCGGGTGTGGCCGAGGAGGCCGACGCGCTCGCCGCCGCGGGCGAGAAGTTCGGCGAGCGCGAGCGAGAGCACGATGGCGCGGCTCCGCTTGTCGACCAGCGCAAGGCGCGAGCGGAAGGCCATCGAGGCAGACAGGTCCGGCGCAAGCCACAGCGTGTGCGCCGCCTCCCACTCCTTCTCGCGGACGTAAAGGTGTTCGTCGCGGGCCGAGCGACGCCAGTCGATCGAGGCGGCGGCTTCGCCCGATGTGAAGGGCCGGAATTGCCAGAAGGTCTCGCCCGGTCCGGCGCGCCGGCGGCCATGCCAGCCGGCGAGGATCGTGGAGGCGATGCGGCGCGCTTCGACCAGCAGCGCGGGCATGGCAGTGCCGAGGGCCTTGGCCTCCGGCAGCGAGGTGAGCGCGCCGCGGCGTCCGTCGGGTGCAGCCGCTGACATACCGCTCAGCCGAGCCGCGCCGCCAGCTCGGCGATGACGTCGCGTACGGTGAGATCTTCGGCGCGGGCCGCGAAGCTGAGCGCCATGCGGTGTTGCAGGACCGGGATGGCGAGCGCCTGAACGTCGTCGATCGAGGGCGCATAGCGGCCGTCGATCAACGCCCGGGCGCGGCAAGCGAGCATGAGAGCCTGGCTGGCGCGCGGGCCGGGGCCCCAGGAGATCGCCTCGGCGAGGCGGGCGTCTTCCATTTCCGCCGGTCGCGCCGAACGCACCAGGTCGAGGATCGCATCGACCACCAACTCGCCGATCGGCAGGCTGCGAACGAGATGCTGAAGCGAAGCGATCTCGGTCGCATCCATCACCGCGTTGGCGGTCGGTTCGGCGGCGCCGGTGGTTTCGATCAGCACCTGCCGTTCGGCCTCGCGGTCGGGATAGGTGACGTCGATCTGCAGGAGGAAGCGATCGAGCTGCGCCTCGGGCAGGGGATAGGTGCCTTCCTGCTCGATCGGGTTCTGCGTCGCCAGGACATGGAACGGGCGCGGCAGATCGTGGCGCCGCCCGGCGATGGTGACGTGATATTCCTGCATGGCCTGCAGCAACGCCGACTGCGTGCGCGGGCTGGCGCGATTGATCTCGTCGGCCATCAACAGCTGCGTGAAGGTCGGACCCGGGACGAAACGGAAGGAGCGGCTGCCGTCGGCGGCCGTGTCGAGCACCTCCGAGCCGAGAATATCGGACGGCATCAAATCCGGCGTGAACTGGATGCGCATCGAATCGAGGCCGAGGACGATACCGAGCGTTTCGACCAGTTTCGTCTTGGCGAGGCCGGGAACGCCGACAAGCAGGCCATGGCCGCCGGACAGGATCGTCGTCAGCGCCTGGTCGATGACCTCGCCCTGGCCGTAGATGACCTTGCCGATGGCGGCCCGCGCCTCAGCGATGCGGCCGACGGCGGCGTCGATCTCGGCAACCACGGCGTCGGCGTTCGGAGTAGTTCGCTGGTTGGCTATGCCCATGAAGGCTCCCTGGAAGGCCCGGCTCTGCTTAATCGGTCATCAAGATCATGCCACGATCCTAGGCACCGCGTCAGGTTCGAATTGTGACCCGTTGTCTCGGGGAGAGGGTGACGTTGCCGCCATTGACGCGAGTGGACGGCTTGTGTGTTACGGTTTGAGCGGTCAGACCGATCAACGGACTCTCGCACTTGTGAATACGACTGCCCACATGGTGGGGGTCGGTCGGGCAGGAACAGCACCAGGGGAAGATGCGGCATTCACGCTTCGGCGCAATGATGGGGGGCGGGTTCTAGCCAATGGCCAGACTTCTCGCGCTCAATGCGCTCTTCTTTCTGGTTCCGTTCGTCGGCTATGCAATTTGGCTGCTGGCGACCAAACGCCGTTTCACCAATCCGAGCGATTGGCCGAACCGGGTCATCATCCGGTTGTGCGCAGTCGGCGTCGTGTTCGTGATCGTCGGTCTGGTGGTGCTGGTATCCTTCTCCGGCACGAGCACCAATGAGACCTATCATCCCGCCGAAATCCGCGACGGCCAAATCGTGCCGGGCCGCTTCGGCGACGAATAGCACCGGGGCTTCTCGATGGTCGCGCTGCCGAAACTGGATGCGCCGTGGCTCGCATGGGAGCGGGTGAGGGCGGTCTTCGGTCTCCTCAATCAGGAGGGCGAAGAGGGCCGCGCCGTCGGTGGCGCCGTGCGCGATGCGCTGCTCGGTCGCCCTGTGAGCGAGATCGATTTCGCCACGACCGGACGTCCCGACTGGGTGATCGATCGCGCCAAGGCGGCCGGCATCAAGGCGATTCCGACCGGGATCGAGCACGGCACGGTGACGCTGGTCGTCGATGGCCACGGACACGAGGTCACGACGCTGCGCGAGGATGTCGAAACGGACGGGCGCCACGCGGTCGTGAGCTTTGGGCGAGACTGGGCGGCCGACGCGCGTCGCCGCGATTTCACGATGAACGCGCTGTCCATTGAGGCCGATGGGCGGCTGCACGATCCGGTGGGCGGCTATGACGACCTCAGGGCACGGCGCGTGCGCTTCATCGGCGACCCCGACCAGCGCATCGCCGAGGACTATCTGCGCATCCTGCGTTTCTTCCGCTTTCATGCCCAGTGCGGCGAGGGCGAGCTCGATCCGGCGGGCCGCGATGCGGCGATCCGCGGACGGAACGGTTTGCGCATCCTTGCCGCTGAACGGATCAACCACGAACTGCAGCGAACGCTGGTGGCGGGCGGGGCGGTCGAAGCGGTGACGGCGATGCAGGCGACCGGCATCCTTCCGATCCTTTTGGCCGGTATCGGCTATCTTGCATCGTTCGGAACGACGGTCGCGTTCGAGACGGAGGCCGGGATCGTCCCCTCCTATCCGCGGCGGCTGGCCGCCCTTTCGGCGCGGATTGTGGAAGACGTCGAACGGATCACGACCCGCCTCCGCCTCGCCAATGCGGACCGCGACGCCATGACGGCTGCGCTTGCCTATGCCGATCGTCTACAGTCGCCGCCGGATATGGGGCAGGCGAAAGCCGACCTCTATCGCTTCGGCCGCGACACGTTCACCGATGGGCTTGCCCTCGCTGCAGCGTTTCGTGCCAAGCCTTTGGGGCCATGGGCAAAGTCCCTCGAAGCGGTGGCGCGCTGGGAACCGCCGGCCTTTCCGATCGGGGGAAAAGACCTGATCGCGGCTGGGGTTAGGACCGGGCCTCAGCTGGGTGCGATCCTTGCCCAGCTGGAGGCTTGGTGGATCAGCGAGGAGTTCCGGCCGGATCGAGCCGCGCTCCTCAAGCGTTGCCAACAAATCTCAGCGGCACAGCAATAAGATGGCTTCTTCACAACGGACATTTACAATGATGACAATTCGGGGCTTTAGTGCGGCGCGCGGGTGTGACCTTGGACTGCGGGGCTCGAGTCTCAGAGCGCCTTGTCAGTTGGTGGCTATGGAGGTCAGGGATGCGACTTAGCGCTACGAGCTACTATTCGGACTATTTCGTCATTCCGGCGCTTGCGACCGGTCTGACCGTGGCTTCACTGTGGTCGACGCCCGTCGACAAATGGGGCCTGTGGACGGCTAGCTTCGTGGGCGGCGCGGCGACCTGGACCTTTGCCGAATATCAGCTTCATCGCTGGATTCTGCATCATGTGCCGGTCATCAAGGACATGCACGAGGCGCATCACAGCGACCAGAAGGCGCTCATCGGCACGCCGAGCTGGCTGAGCCTTGCCCTGGTCATGATCCTGGTGCTGCTGCCGGCCTATCTCCTCACCGGTTTCTCATATGGCGCCGGCTTCACCGCCGGGCTGCTGCTCGGCTATTTCTTCTACATCGTCGTGCATCACGGCGTGCATCATTGGCGGCTTCGCCCCGGCAGCTATCTCTACAAGCTGAAACACCGGCATGCCCTCCATCATCATTTCGACGATGACGGGAATTACGGAGTCACAACAGGCTTCTGGGACAAGGTCTTCGGAACCGACATCAAAGTCGGCGAGGGGCGCGGCCGCAAGGCCTAGACTGTGAGCCCGCTCAGGGCCATTTCACCACAGGCGGCATCGACGACAGGATCGATTCGACGTTCCCTCCGGTCTTGAGGCCGAAGGTCGTACCGCGGTCGTAGAGTAGGTTGAACTCGACATAGCGGCCGCGGCGGATCAGCTGTTCTTCGCGGTCCGCGTCCGTCCAGGGCGTGCCGAAATTGCGACGGACGAGTTCGGCATAGGTGTGCAGGAACGCCTCGCCGACGGCCTTGGTGAAAGCGAAGTCAGCTTCCCAGTCGCCGCTATTGTGGTTGTCGTAGAAGATGCCGCCGATACCGCGCGGCTCGTTGCGGTGCTTCAGGAAGAAGTACTCGTCGCACCATTCCTTGTAGCGGTCATAGTCAGCCACCGGCGCCTCGCAAGCGCGGCGCATGGCGGCGTGGAAGTCGATGCTGTCCTGATCTTCCTGCGTCCGTCGCCGGTCGAGGACGGGCGTCAGGTCGCCGCCGCCGCCGAACCACAACTTCGAGGTCACCACCATCCGCGTGTTCATATGCGCGGCCGGAACGTTGGGGTTGCGCGGATGGGCGATGAGCGAGATGCCCGAGGCCCAGAAGCGCGGGTCTTCCTCGGCGCCCGGCATTTGCTGGCGGAACTCGGGCGAGAACTCGCCGTGAACCGTCGAGACATGGACGCCCATCTTCTCCATGACGCGGCCATGGATCACGGACATCACACCGCCGCCGCCGTTCTCTTCCTTGCGTTGCCACGGGGTCTGCTCGAATTGGCCGGGAGCTTCGTCACTGCCGGGAAGGCCTGCTGGAAGGTCGTCCTCGATGCTTTCGATGGTGGCGACGAAGCGGTCGCGGAGCTCTGCGAACCAGGCCGAGGCGCGCACCTTCAGGGCGTCGAGATCAGAGGGCAGAGACATGGCACAGCCGAGAATAACAGGCTCAAAAGGCGACCATGCCATAGGGCTGCGATGCCAAGGCGGCAAGCATCTCCGAAGGGCCAATTGTCCCAGCCCGCGAATTTGATTCCCTGAAATTCTGGACAAGTCCGGATGCGGCTGGCAAAAACGCCGGTCTGGCGGGCGCCAATCGGGGGCCGCCGGTCGGCGGTGTTGGCGCCCCGGCCGTGCAGCAAAAGACTTCGGCCCGCCGCCGAGGGAGGGACTTTGAGCGAGACTGAGACCACCGACGAGGGCCGGCGGGACTTCATCTTTGTCGCCACCGTGACAGTCGGCGCCATCGGCGTCGGGCTGGTCGCGTGGCCGTTTATCGACCAGATGAATCCGGACGCGGCCTCGCTCGCTTTGGCGACGACCGAAGTCGATATTTCTTCGCTCGAGCCAGGCATGTCGATCACGGTGAAGTGGCGCGGCAAGCCCGTCTTCATCCGCAACCGCACCGATGCTGAGGTGGAGGAGGCGCGGGCGGTTCCGCTGAGCGCCCTTAAGGACCAGCTCGCGCGCAACGCCAATCTCCCGGACAACGCTCCGGCGACGGACGAGAACCGGGCGAGCCCGGACAATGAACGCATTCTCATTCAGGTCGGCATCTGCACGCATCTCGGCTGTGTGCCGATCGGCGAAGCCGGTGACTATGGCGGCTGGTTCTGCCCCTGCCACGGCTCGCAATACGACACCGCGGGACGTATCCGCAGCGGCCCGGCGCCTGAGAACTTGGCTATTCCGGCGATGACGTTCCTGTCGCCGACAACCGTGCAAATCGGCTGAGGGCTGGCGACCGATGGATCTGCATCCTCTGACTTCCTACGAACCGAAATCGCGTATCGGCAAATGGTTCGAGTCGCGGCTGCCCTTGGGCAGCTTCATCCATGGCTCGTTCATCGCCTATCCGACGCCGCGCAACCTCAATTACTGGTGGACCTTCGGCGGCATCCTGGTGTTCGTCCTGGCGGTGCAGATCGCCACCGGCGTGGTGCTGGCGATGCACTACGTCCCCAATGGCCAGATGGCCTTCGATTCCGTCGAAGGCATCATGCGCGACGTCAATTACGGTTGGCTCCTGCGCTACATGCACGCCAACGGCGCTTCGATGTTCTTCGTCGCGCTCTACATCCACATGTTCCGCGGCCTTTATTACGGCTCGTTCAAGGCGCCCCGCGAGGTGCTCTGGATCCTGGGCGTTCTGCTCTATCTGCTCGCAGTGGCGACGGCCTTCCTCGGCTATGTGCTGCCCTGGGGCCAGATGTCGTTCTGGGCGGCGAACGTCATCACCAACCTCTTCTCGGCCATTCCGGTAATCGGCGATTCGATCACGACCTGGCTGTGGGGCGGCTTCTCGGTCGATAGCCCAACGCTCAACCGGTTCTTCTCGCTGCACTATCTGCTGCCGTTCGTGATCGCCGGCGTCGTCGTCCTGCATGTCTGGGCGCTGCATGTGCCCGGCAACGGCAACCCGGCAGGCATCCAGGTGAAGACCCGGCAGGACGTGCTGCCGTTCCATCCGTTCTACACGTCGAAGGACCTGTTCGGCGTCGCCGTGTTCATCATCTTCATGGCGTGGTTCGTGTTCTATGTGCCGAACTATCTCGGCCATCCGGACAACTACATTCCGGCCGATCCGCTGAAGACGCCCGAGCACATCGTTCCGGAATGGTACTTCCTGCCGTTCTACGCGATCCTCCGATCGATCCCGTCAAAGCTCGGTGGCGTCATCGCCTTTGCCGGCGCGATCGTGGTGCTGTTCTTCATCCCCTGGCTCGATCGTTCCAAGGTGCGTTCGGCGCGGTACCGTCCGCTCTATCGCCAGTTTTTCTGGATCCTCGTCGCCGTGTGCCTCGGCCTTGGCTATCTCGGCTCGCAGCCTCCTGAAGGCGGCTTCGTGGTCGCGTCGCGAATCCTGACGGCCTACTATTTCGCGCATTTCCTCATCATCATGCCGCTCGTCAGCTGGGTCGAAAAACCGAAGCCCTTGCCGACAAGTATCAGTGAACCGGTGCTTGCCCAGGCGGGATCCGGAAAAGCCGAGTCCAGCCCATGACGGAGCGCGCCTTGTTGAAACGGGTTCTGTTGCCCGCCGTCGCAATTGCCCTGTCGGCGGCTGCCTTCGCCCTTGCGCCGGCAATGGCGCAAGACGCTTCGCAGCCGGCCACCGAGGAGGCGCCGGCCGAGCACGCGGCCCCGCATTACCCGGTCGAGACCCCGGAGCGGCGGAGCTGGAGCTTCGCCGGTCCGTTCGGCACCTATGATGCGGCCCAGCTACAGCGCGGCCTGCAGGTCTACGAACAGGTCTGCGCCTTTTGTCACGGCCTGGACCGCGTCGCCTTCCGGACGCTGACGTCGGAGACCGGTCCGTTCCTCAGCGAGGACGAGATGCGCGCCGTCGCCGCTTCCTATCAGGTGGTCGATGCCGACACCGGCGAGAGGCGCGAGGGGCGCGCGGCGGACTACTTCCCGACGCCAGCCTATGGCGGCAACGGTACCCCGCCCGACCTGTCTCTGATGGCGAAGGCCCGCCGCGTCGGCTACGGATTCCGTTGGCTGCTCGACCCCTTCACGCAATACCAGGAGGGCGGTGCGGACTACATCTACGGGCTGCTGACCGGCTATGAGCCGGCGCCCGAAGGTGCAACGGTTCCGCCGGGCACGTTCTACAACGTGCATTTCAACGCCGGTGACGCCATCGCCATGCCGCCGCCTCTGTCGGACGGCCGCGTCCGCTACAGCGACGGCTCGCCGGAAACGGTTGAGCAATACGCCGCGGATGTGACCGCGTTCCTGATGTGGACGGCCGAGCCGAAACTGGGCGACCGCAAGCGCCTCGGCTTCCAGGTGATGGTGTTCCTCATCGTCTTCGCGGGCATCGTCTACCTCGCCAAGCGCAAGGTGTGGTCCAAGGAGCATTGACCGCGGCGACGCTGCGCTGTCAGAACTAGGCGAATTGATCCTGAGGGCCGGATTGATGGCAATTGACGATGCGGCCGGCCGCAAGGCTGTGCGCGAGCGGCGGGTACCGAAGGCAACGACCGAGAGCGTGTTCGTGCAGGAACCGCGGCATTCGACGCGGACGCCCGCATTGCGGCGGTCGTTGCGCGACGACGTTCATCAGCGCGGCCTCGACGCGGCGAAGAGGGCCCTTCGGTCGCATCTGGCGGCCAAGGCAACGGCGGCAAAATGAACGATATCGAAGAGACGGACGAAACGACGACCAAGCCGGCGACCCCGGACGAACCGGAGGGGGAACCCGACGCGGACATGGACGCGGCGATGTCGGAGGCTCTCGCCCCGGTCGTTGCCGCGCGCGCGTCCAACGGTGCGCCGGCCGCCGAAGCGCGTCCGGTCGAGGAGGCAACGGAAATGATGGGCAGTGACACAGTCGAGAAACCGGCCAATGGCGCAATGCCGACGGCTGCCGCGGCCGAGCCGCCGCGGGCCGTGGCGATGATGGCGGGCGCCGGCGAACGCGCGCCGAGCCGCGTGTTCGACCATCTCGTCGAGGGCGAGGACGACGTCATCGGCCTCATCACCTATTCCCTCTACAAGCAGGACAAGCGCGACTGGCTGGCAGGCTGGAAGCGGCAGCATGGGCGCGAGCCGACGGCGGACGAGATGGACGCTTTCGTCAGCGCGCAACTGACCTTCGCGCAGCGCGACCGCTATCGCACTGCTGCACGGCAGGTGCTCGACGCCTACGCCTCGGTTGCGGTCGATCTCGAGAAGCCGCTCATCATCCGCGACGGCGTTGCCGGGCGGGTGGAGACGGCGGTGCAGAAGGTCGAAGCCTCGGCGCGCTGGTGGCGGCAGCTGCCGGCGATCCTGATCGGGGCACTCGTCTCCGCGGGCATCGTCATTGCGGTCATCGCGATCCTGGTTGCCGCGGGCGCCGACATTGCGGGCTATCTCGGGTTTGAGTAGCCCCTCGGCAGAGACGGTTTTTCCCAATCCGGCGCTGCTCAAGCGGCTGATCCGGACAATCCCCGATTACCCGAAGCCCGGCATCCAGTTCCGCGACATCACCACCTTGCTCGCAGATCCCATTGGCCTGCGCGCCTCCGTCGACGGCCTGCTGCTCCCGTTTCTCGACGCCAGGATCGACTATGTCGTCGGCATCGAAGCGCGCGGCTTCATCCTCGGCGGTGCGGTGGCGCATGAGCTTGGCCGGGGATTCGTGCCGATCCGCAAGAAGGGCAAGCTGCCGGGCAAGGTGATCGGCCAGGACTATGAGCTCGAATATGGCGTCGACACGATCGAGATCCATGCCGACGCCATCCTGCCGCGCAGTCGGGTCCTGCTGATCGATGACCTCATCGCCACCGGCGGCACCGCCGAAGCGGCCGCGAAGCTGATCGCCCTGTCGGGCGGCGAACTCGTCGCCGCCAGCTTCGTCATCGACCTGCCCGATCTCGGCGGTGCGGCGCGGCTGACCAAGGCCGGCATCGCCGTCCACACGCTGGTTTCGTTTGAAGGAGACTGAGGCCTGGGCCTTGGTCCGATCACATCCACGAGGCAACAATGAGTGAATTCGCGTTTCTGATCGGGTACCGCCATGTGTCGTCATGGTCGCTGCGCGGCTGGATGATAATGCGCAAGACCGGTGCGCCTTTCGAAGAGGTGCTGATCCGCTATCGCCTGCCGGAGCACAAGGCACGGCTGACTGCGATGAGCCCGACGTCGAAGGTGCCGCTCCTCATCCATGAGCGCGGCGAGGAGACGGTGAAGGTCTGGGATTCGATCGCTATCGGCGAATATCTCGCCGAGATCTTCCCCGAGCGGAAGCTGTGGCCGGAGGATCCGGTCGCGCGCGCGTTGGCGCGTTCGATTTCGGCGGAGATGCATTCGGGGTTCCGCCCGCTGCGCGATCGCCTCGACATGGACCTCCTTGGCCGCCACGAGGGCGTCTCCGTCGATGACGAGCCGGTGGCGAGCGATCTTGCACGCATCGAACAGATCTGGACGGAGTGCCGCGAGAAATACGGCGAGCGCGAAGGCGGACCCTATCTCTTCGGCCATTTCACCGTCGCCGACGCCATGTATGCGCCGGTGGCGACGCGGTTCCGCACCTATGGCGTCAAGCTTTCGCCGGTGGCCGAGGCCTACAAGGACGCGATGCTCAACGATCCGGACATGAAGGCCTGGGAGGACGCGGCGCGGAACGAAGCGCCGCCGGAGCCGAAGCCGGAATAGCGTTCCCCTCACATCTGATGCGTGGTGGTTCTGCGGGACGTTCCGGGACCGCCGGCCGTGGCGGAGGGGGCCTCTCCGGCCGTCGACACGCACCCGCATTCCAAGGCAACATATGCGCCCGCGGGCCTGTGCCGGATCGGCACGACAAAGGTTAACGGCATCAGTGATTTGGAGACGTTTTCAGGCGGCCTCTAGCGCCCCGCCCGGGGCGAGACTCAACATCTAGCGGTGATCAAATCGGCAACCGGCGCCGGTCAGTGATTCGGACAGGGTTTGTTCGCGCTGTGGTCCGAGTGTTAACACGCGTGGCGAAAGCGCGGGAGGAACGGTCTTGGCGAAGGTGAGGGTGGTGACGCGGATCGAGGCGCCCGCCGAGGAGGTCTGGAGCCTTCTTACCAAGATCAACCGCTATCCGAAGTGGGATGCGTTCGCTAACGAGATCCTGTCGACCTCGGCCTCGCGCCTGAAGCTCGGCAGCACCTATGAGGAGCGCTCCGGCAATGAGCGCAGCAGTTGGAAGGTGACGTCGTTCGACGCGCCGCGGCGACAGGTGCATGCCGGCACGGTTGGCTTCATGGGGCAGGTGACGCGGGAGTTCGTCGTCGAGCCGGCCGGCGAGGGCGCCGAGCTGCGTCAGACGATTTCGTTCGACGTCATGCCCGGCCTTGCACGGCCGTTCGGCCTGCTCGCCGAGAAGCTGTTTATCGAACGCATGGTGCGGCGGCGCCTGACCCAGAGCGGCGAAGCCCTGGGCCGTGCGCTTGCCGAAGAGGACTAGGCCTCGAGGACGATCACCTTGGTGCCGACCGGTGTGCGGTCGTAGAGGTGCATGATGTCCTGGTTCATCAGGCCGACGCAGCCGGAGGAGACGCCGTTGCCGATCGTCCATTCCAGGCGCGTGCCGTAGATGGTGTAGAGCGTGTAGACGCCGTCCTGATAGAGATAAAGCGTGCGCGCCCCGAGCGGGTTGTCGAGGCCCGGCGGCATGCCGCCAGCATATTGCACCAGCGTCGGGTCGCGGCCGATCTGATCCGGCGTCGGCGTCCAAACCGCCCATTCCGCCTTGCGCCCGATATAGGCTTCGCCGCTCCACAGGAAGCCGGCGCGGCCGACATTGGCGCCATAACGCGTGGCGAAGCCGTCTTCCTCGATGCGGTAAAGATAGTAGTTGCCCGGGTCGATGACGATCGTGCCCGGCTCCTGGTCGGTATTGTAGCGCACGACCTTCCGCAGATATTGCGGCGCGATCTGGCGCAGATCGGCGGCCGGAATCGGGAAGCGTTCGTCGGGGCGCGCGCCATACATCGCCTCGTAGTCGGCGGCGCCGAAGCGCGGCGTGCCGGCAATCGTCTGGCAGCCCGCGAGGGCGAGAGCGCCCGCAGCGCCGAGTGAGCCAAGCAGCAAAGAGCGGCGGCTGATGAGCGGGGACGCGAGATCGGCAGGCTGGTCAAACGACGGCACGAGGTCCTCCTTTGGCTCAACCCGTGGCGGCGTCCCCAGATACCCGCGGCTGCGGGCTAGGAGATCATGGCGAAAGGCTGGAGCCCCCGAGTTGCCCGTCTGTTTTAGGAAGCCGCGTCGAGTCGGTCAAACCCCGGGCCGGTCTCCGGTGGGTAGTCCTAGGCTTCAATGGTGGCGTGGCCGAGCACGCTGGCCCAGCCGAAGCCCGTGAGGCGTTCGCTTTCGTCCCACAGCCGCGCGGCGTTGCTGGTGTTGAGCGCGGTCTTGGTTACGGGGGAATCGCTCACCCGCCCGCGCGTGTCGCCCATGCCGACCGGGCCGTAATAGGCGCCGCGCCTGGCCTCGGTGCCTGCGGCGGCAAGCACGAGAGGAACGGCGCCGGCCGCGACCGACTGGCCGATGATCGGGCCGATGATGCGATAGAGGACCTTGAGCGCGCCCGTCGGTCCGACGACCTGGAGGTTCGTTGTGGCGTAGCCCGGGTGGCAGACGATGGCGATCGACGACTTGCCGGCGGCCTGCAGCCGGCGGTCGAGCTCGAAGCCGTACATCATGTTCGCCAGCTTCGACTGGCAGTAGGCGCGGGTCGGCGCATAGTTGTTCGTCAGCATCAGGTCGTCGAGATAAAGGCGACCGCGCTTATGGGCGATGGACGAGACCGGCACGAAGCGGCCACCGCGCTTCTCGACGAGGTCGAACAGCAGCCCGTCGAGCAGGAAATGGCCGAGATGGTTGGTGGCGAATTGCAGCTCGTAGCCGTCCGGCGATTTCCGCTGCGGCGTCTGCATGACGCCGGCATTGTTGACGATGGCGTCGAGGCCATCAAAGCGCTCGGCGATTTCGGCGGCGGCCTTGCGAACGGACTCGAGGCTGGCGAGATCGATCACCACGGTATCGACCTGGCCAGACCCGAGCCGGTTCACCTCAGCGGCGGCTGCCTTCGCCTTGTCGGCGTTGCGGCTGGCGATGATGACGTCGGCGTTCTTGGCCGCGAGGAACTTCGCCGCCGCGAAACCGAGGCCGGTGTTGGCGCCGGTGATGAGATAGCGCTTGCCGGCGAGGTCCGGCAGGCGGTCCGGCGTCCAGTTGGTGAAGCCTGAATTCGCGATCTTCTGAGCCATCGGCAGCGTCTCCTCTCATAGGGCGGGAGATAGGCGCGACGGCCGAAAAATGCCAGGCGAGGCTAGTACCGTGATCGCCGAAGTGGGCCGTTAGACCCCGAATTTGAACAGCATCACGTCGCCGTCGGCGACGATGTATTCCTTGCCTTCGTCGCGGGCCTTGCCGGCATCCTTGGCCGGCTGCTCGCCGCCGAGCGCAACATAGTCGTCGTAGGCGATGGTCTGGGCGCGGATGAAGCCGCGCTCGAAATCGCTGTGGATGGTGCCGGCGGCCTGCGGCGCCTTGGTGCCCTTCTCGATCGTCCAGGCGCGCGCTTCCTTCGGCCCGGCGGTGAAGAAGGTGATGAGGCCGAGGAGGTCGTAGCCGGCGCGGATGAGGCGGTCGAGGCCGGGTTCTTCCAGCCCCAGCGTCTCAAGGAACTCGGCCTGCTCGGCGGGATCGAGCTGGGCGATCTCGGCCTCGATGGCGGCCGAGATGACGACGCAGCCGGCGCCCTCGGCCTTGGCCTTCTCCTCGACCCTGGCGGAATAGGCGTTGCCGGTCGCGGCCGAGGCCTCGTCGACATTGCAGACATAAAGGACCGGTTTCGAGGTCAGCAGGCCGAGGCCCGCGAAGGTCTCGGCGTCGTCCTCGGCGACGGCAAGCTGGCGCGCGGGCTTGCCTTCGCGGAGGAGGTCGAGCGCGCCCTGCATGAGCGGAACGACGCGTTTCGCCTCCTTGTCGCCGACCTGCGCCTTCTTCTGCAGCGGCGTGATGCGGCGCTCCAGGCTCTCCATGTCGGCGATCATCAGTTCGGTCTCGACCGTCTCGGCATCGGCAACCGGATCGACGCGGCCCTCGACATGGGTGATGTCGCCGCTGTCGAAGCAGCGCAGCACATGGGCGATGGCGTCGACCTCGCGGATATTGGCGAGGAACTGATTGCCGAGACCTTCGCCCTTTGATGCGCCGCGGACGAGGCCGGCAATGTCGACGAAGGTGATGCGCGTCGGCACGATGTTCACCGACTTGGCGATGGCGGCGAGCTTGTCGAGGCGCGGATCGGGGACGGCAACCTCGCCGGTGTTCGGCTCGATGGTGCAGAACGGATAGTTCGCCGCCTGTGCCGCCGCCGTCTTGGTGAGCGCGTTGAAAAGGGTCGACTTGCCGACATTGGGCAGGCCGACGATGCCGCATTTGAAGCCCATCAGGCTTGATCCTTGCCGGTGAAGAGGCGGCGGAGGCCTGCGAAGGGCCCCTTAGCCGGCTCAGATTCTGATTCCGTTGTGGGCTCTTTCGTCTTGCTTTCGCTCGGCTTTTCTTTCTTCGCCGGATTCGCAATTGGCTTCAGCGCGGAGGCGAGGCGGGTTGCGAGGAGTTCGTCGCGGCGTTCGCCGAGGAGGTCCGCATTGGCGGCGATGGCGCTCAGCAGCGGGTCGAGCCACTCGCGATCGGCCTTGGCGAAGTCGTGCAGGACGTGGCCATGGACGAGATCCTTGTGGCCAGGATGGCCGACGCCGATGCGGACGCGCCGATAGTCGTTGCCGATATGGGCCGTGACAGAGCGGAGCCCGTTATGGCCGGCCGCGCCGCCGCCGGTCTTCACGCGTGTCTTGCCGGGGGCGAGGTCGAGTTCGTCATGAATGACGACGACGTCGGCCGGCTCGATCTTGAAGAAGCGGAGCGCTTCGCCGACGGCCTGGCCGGATTCGTTCATGAAGGTTGTCGGCTTCATCAGCACCGCTTTGTCGCCGCCGAGATGACCTTCGGCGATTTCGGCGTGAAAACGGGTGCGCCAGGGCGAGAAAGTGTGGCGGGAATATATGGCGTCAACGGCCATAGCCCCGACATTGTGGCGGTGGCCGGCATATTGGGCACCGGGATTGCCCAGTCCGACGATCAGGAGCATCGCCTCAGATCCTGAAGCGCGGCGACCGGGCAGGTGGCCCGGAAGCGTTACTCTTCTTCAGTCTTCTCGGCCTCGTCGGCCTCAGCCTCGGCTTCGCTCGCTTCGGTTGTCTCTTCCTTGAGGCCGGCCGGAGCGGCGATCGTAGCGATGGTGAAGTCGCGATCGGCGATGGTCGGCTTCACGCGGTCGGGCAGCTTGATCGCCGAGATGTGGATCGAATCGTTGATATCGAGGCCGGTCAGGTCGGCGATGAAAGCGTCCGGAATCTGGTCGGCCGGGCATGTCGACCTCGACCTCGTGTCGGACGATGTTGAGGGCGCCGCCGCGCTTCAGGCCGGGAGAGGCCTCTTCGTTGATGAAGTGGACCGGGATCTCCACGGTGAGCACCGAGTTGGCGGTGATGCGCAGGAAATCCACGTGGATCGGGAAGTCGCGCACCGGATCGAGCTGGAAGTCGCGCGGGATGACCCGAACCGGCGTGCCGTCGACATTGATCGTCAGCACGGTGGTCAGGAAGCTATGATGATGGATGCGCAGGTCCACATCCTTGTAGCCAAGGCTGACCGGAAGCGGGGGCTCGTCGCCGCCATAAATGATGCCAGGAACCTTGCCGGCACGACGCGTGGCCCGGGCCGCGCCCTTGCCAGAAGCTTCACGTACCGACGCCGAGAGCTCGACAGCCTCGCTCATTTCGCTACCAATCCCATAAAACTGAAAGGCCCGGTCAAAGCCGAGCCGCTGCCGCCCCATGCGCGGCAGGGGGCTTATAGAAGAGAGAAACCGGCGGCGCAACCACCCCATGACGGGCGGAACGCCGCCGCTGGCGCAGTGGCCTGTGGGGCAGCTTCAGTCGAAGAGGCTCGAAACGGACTCTTCGGCTGCCGTGCGCCGGATCGCTTCGCCGATGAGGGGGGCGATGGGCAGGACGCGGATGTTCGGCGCGGCGCGGATGGCGGCGCTCGGGTAGATCGAATCGGTGATCACCAGTTCCCGCAGGGCCGATGAGGTGATGCGGGCGACTGCGCCGCCGGAGAGGACGCCGTGGGTCGTGTAGGCCCGCACCGACGCGGCGCCCTTTTCCAGGAGCGCAGTGGCCGCGTTGCACAGCGTGCCACCGGAATCGATGATGTCGTCGAAGAGGATGCAATCCATCCCCTCGACGTTGCCGATGATGTTCATGACCTCGGATTCGCCGGGCCGCTCGCGGCGCTTGTCGACGATCGCCAGCGGCGCGTCGATGCGCTTGGCCAGCGCCCGGGCGCGCACGACGCCGCCGACATCGGGCGAAACGATGATGACATTGGCGATGTCGTTCTGCTCGCGGATGTCGCGGGTGATGACCGGGGCCGAATAGAGATTGTCGGTCGGGATATCGAAGAAGCCCTGGATCTGCCCGGCATGGAGATCGAGGGTGAGGACGCGGTCGGCGCCGGCGCGGGTGATGAGATTGGCGACCAGCTTGGCTGAGATCGGCGTGCGCGGGCCGGGTTTGCGGTCCTGCCGGGCATAGCCGAAATAGGGCAGGACGGCGGTGATGCGCTGTGCGGAGGCCCTGCGAAGCGCATCGACGATGATGAGCAACTCCATCAAATGATCGTTGGCCGGATAGCTCGTCGACTGGATGGCGAAGACGTCCTCGCCGCGGACGTTCTCCTGAATCTCGACGAAGATCTCCTGGTCGGCGAAGCGGCGCACCATGCATCTGGCGAGCGGCAGCTCGAGGTAGTCGGCAATAGCCTCCGCCAGCGGCCGGTTCGAATTACCGGCCACGAGTTTCATCGCGCGCATGGTGCTCACCGGATCGGCTCAGCCTCTTCAGACGGGCGGCAACGCCCGGACCCTAAAGTCGGCTTGTAGCAATCAGGCCGGCAAAAACGCAATCGGCCCAATCGACAAAGCGTTAAGCGCTCACACGATTATCGTCGAGCCAACGCCGGAACTCGTCGAGAACATGGGTGACGACACCGTCGACGAGGGTGCTGTCGATTGCGTCCCACGGGTCGGGAGACGCGGCCTCGCTGCTCGTCTGGCCGCCGATGCGAGTGAGGCGGTTGCCGTTGCCGTCCTCGAAATCGAAGACATAGATCAGCAATGTCCCCGATGCGCTGCCGGCGACCGAGAGGTAGCCGCGCGCGATGACAGTGCCGCCCGCGCCCGGATCGAACTGGATGCCGTGAGCGGAAGCCTCGATGGCGAAGGCGGAGGAGAAGGCGTCCTGCACGCGGTCCGGCGTATCTGGGAGATCGGCGAGCGATAGGCTGACGGAGCCGGTATTGGCGACCGCTGCCGATGTCGCCGCGGGGCCGGTCGTGGTGCAGCCGGCAAGCAGAAAGATGGAAATGAGGGCAAGAACGCGGATCATGGCCAAAGCCATCCCTATCGCCAATGTCCCCCTGCCGCGGACACTAGCGGCAATTGCCGACGCAATCCACCGGCCTCAGGCGAGGGCGATGGCCGAAATCATGCGCCCATAATCCTTCTCGCCCCGATGGGTGGTGCGGCGGAAGGAGAAGAAGCGTTCCTCGTCGGCATAGGTGTCGAGGCCGAGGGCGGTGACTGCGCCGAGCCCCAGAAGTTCCAGCCGCGTCCAGACGAATGCGGTGAGGTCGAAGAAGAAGTGGTCGGGGCGATCGGCGGCGATGAAGAAGCGGGCGGTGTCCTCGTCATTGGCGAGAAAGCGCGCGCGGAACTCGGGGCCGACCTCGTAGGAGCGTTTCGCAATCGCCGGGCCAATGGCCGCGGTGATGTTCCGTGGATTGGCGCCGAGCGTCGTCATCGCCACGACGGTCGCCTCGAGGACACCCTTCAGCGCGCCGCCCCAGCCGGCATGGGCGGCGGCGACAATGCGCGCCTCGGCATCGGCGAAGAGCACGGGGGCGCAATCGGCGGTGCCGACGGCAACGGCAAGGCCGATGGTGTTGGTGACGACGGCGTCGGCGTCGGGGCCTTCGCCCGGCGGCCAGGGCTCGGTGATGATGGCGACGTCGGCGCCATGCACCTGATGCGGCGAGGCGAGGTGGGTCGCCGCGACGCCAAGCGTCGCCGCGACGCGCGAGCGGTTGGCGAGGATGCGATCGCGATCGTCGCCCGAGCTGATCCCGCAATTGAGGCTGGCATAGACGCCTTCCGACACGCCGCCGCGGCGCGTGAAGAAGCCATGCATCACGCTCGGCAGCGCAGCGAGCCGCGGGTCGGCAAGGTGTTCGGGATGATCGATCATGCGCGGCCGTGCCTCTTGTCGGCGCCGCCAGCGATGGCGCGATCAAGCCAGTCCCGCGCAATGGCGTGAAGCGGCGCGTATGCCTGCCAAACGTCCGCCGCCCAGTTGTCGACCGCCGCGACGAAGGCCGAAGGATCATCGATGGCGTTGACGTCGGCGATGGTCATCGTGCCGCGTCGCTTCGGCAGCTTGGGCTTGTCGATGTCGACGGTGCCGTTCAGCCATTGCTGCAGCGCCATATTCGGCAGCGCAGGATTGCCGTCCCGTTCCATCAACTCGCACAGGCCGCAGAGATGCGCAGCGAGCGACTTGGCCGAGATGCAGTAGCGATCCGGATGTTGCAGCGTGTAGGTGTCGACGACCTTGCGGTGGACGCCGCCGAAACGGGCGTCGCCGAAGCTGCGCGCGCCGAGATTCTGGAACAGCGCGTTGCAGGCATCGTCGCCGCCGGGAATGGCGAGGCCGCAGCCGGAGCAGACGTTGGGTTGGGCAGCTTGGTCGCTCATCGCGCCGGTGGTGACTCGCCGCCGGTCAGCTGTCAAACGCCGGCAGCGTCAGCCCCGGGGACGAAAAGCTGAGCACCTTGAAGAGCGCGCCCATCTGGTCCGCCGCGGTGAGCCGGGCGGCGCCGGATGCGATCGCCTCCGCGGTTGCCGCGTCCCTGCCGCGCGTGAGGGCATCGACGCGATGGGCGATGCCCATGCGCGTGAGGAACGTCGCCTGATCGATCACGCCGCGCGCTGTGGCGCCACCCTTGGCAGCAGCCTTGGCGAGCGCGGCGAAATCGACGTGCGCCGTGAGATCGACCGCGCCGGGATGCGCGAGGGGGTCATCATAGCCGTGGCTGCGGACGGCCTGCAGCGTATCGCCGAAACCGTGCTCGGCATGGCCGTAGTCCATGACAAGCGCTGCGCCGCCTTCCGCTGCGATATATTCGGCGACCGCAGTGACGATGGTTGTGGCCGCCGGGCAGTTTTCCAGGACCGAGCCGACCGGCGCCTCCGTGCCATGAAGCGGCGAGGACGGCGCGACCGGTCGCAGCCCGAAGGAGAGCCGGTCGTCTTCGCTGAGGCCGATCATGCGCTCGGCCCATCCGGCGCGCGTGCTGACATATTGGTAGATGGGCAGCGCGTCGAAGAACTCGTTGGCGACGACGATCAACGGACCTGCCGGCAGGTCGTCGACAGAGGCGATCCATTTCGGCTCGGTGACGGATTGCAGCGCCTCGCCCTGCGCGCGGCGGAGGTCTTCGTTCATTTCCATGAGAACGATCTCAGCCGCTGCACCGAAGCCCGGGCGGATCGAAGCGGCGCGCAGTGCATCGGCCATCAGCGTACCGCGGCCGGGGCCGAACTCGGCGAGCACGAAGCGCTCCGGAGAGCCGAGCTCGAGCCAGACCGACAGGCACCACAGGCCGATCAGTTCGCCGAAGACCTGGCTGATCTCGGGGGCGGTTGTGAAATCCCCCTTCGCTCCGAGCGGATCGTGGCGGGTGTAGTAGCCATGCTGCGGATCGGCGAGACAGGCGGCCATGTAGTCGGCGACCGAGATCGGCCCCGTCGCGCGGATGCGGCGAATGAGTTCCGCCGCAAGCGGCGTCGGCTCTGACGACGAACCGTCGGTCAACGCGAGCGGGCGGGGGCGCGCTTCTGCGCCGGCTTAGGCGTAGTCGGCGGCGTTTCCTTCCGCCGTGCCGCGACGACCATGGTGACCACGCCGATGACGATCATCGGTATGGATAAAAGCATGCCCGTGGTGACGCCGGGCACGACGAATCCGCCTGTGCCCATCTGGATATCCGGCTGGCGGAAGAACTCGGCGAAGGTGCGCGCGGCTCCATAGCCGGCGACGAAAGTGCCGGAGAGAAACGCCGGCTTCTGCAGCATCTTGAAGCGGTAAACGAGGAACCACAGCACCCAGAAGAGGACGAAGCCTTCGAGCGCCGATTCATAGAGTTGGCTCGGGTGGCGGGGCTCCGGACCGCCATTGGGGAACACCATGCCCCAAGGCACGTCGGTGACGCGGCCATAGAGCTCGCCGTTGATGAAGTTGGCGATGCGGCCGAGGAAGAGTCCGATCGGCGCGACGGTGGCGACGACGTCGACCAGCGACCACACCGGGATCTTGTTGTAGCGGGCGAACAAGGCCATCGCGAGAACGGTGCCGACAAGGGCGCCATGGAAGGACATGCCGCCTTCCCACAGGGCAAAGATGGAGAGCGGTTGATCCACGAAATGCTGGAAATCGTATATGAAGACGTAGCCTAGCCGGCCGCCGACGACGATGCCGAGCGTGGCGAAGACGACAAAATCGTCGAGCTGGCGTTTGCTGATCGGCGATCCGCCTCGCCCCCAAAGCGTGTCATTGGCGACGATGCGGCGCGCATACAGCCAGCCGAGCAGGATGCCGGCGATATAGGACAGCGCATACCAGCGCACCGCGACCGGTCCGATCTGCAGGAGCACCGGGTTGATGGCGGGGTAGGCGATTGCGAGGAATGGGGTCATCTGAGTGGGCCGGCACGGTAGACGCGAAAGCCGGGCAGTCAAGGGCGAGGGCGCCCAGGCTTGCGCCGCATCAACCAGATTACCATAGTATGCATGCAGTTCCGCGCCGATTTGGCGCTTGAGGCGGAATTCCTGACATGACCCAGACCTCCAATCGCTTCTATGACCGCGTAGCCCGGCTGATGAACGACGCCGCCAGCGTAGCGCAAGGCGTCCGCCGCGAGGCGTCGACGATGGTGCGCGGCCAAGCGGAGCGGATTGTCAACGATATGGACCTCGTGCGGCGTGAGGATTTCGAGGCGGTCAAGGAAATGGCGCGGCTCGCCCGCGAGGAAAACGCCAAGCTTGAGGCGCGCATCGCCAAGCTCGAATCCGAGCTGGGCAAGACCGGCGGCGCCAAATCCGCGTCAGCGGCCAAGCCGGCCGGCTCGACGACGCGCCGGCGCACCGCCGCGGCCAAGAAGACCGAACCGGATTCGGCGTCCTGACCTTTCTTCCACAAGCGGTTCGCGGGGCGAGGCAAAACGCCGGTAGGCCGAGCGTGAGAGCGGCCTATACTAAGTCATCGCAGATTCGCGCATTGCCGCTACAAGTGGCCCGCGAAATGACTGCGCCGCCGGCCAAAGGCCGCAAATGCCAAGAGGTTCGAGCATGAGCCTGATTGATTTCGAAGCCGAACGGCACTCCAACCCCGTCGACACGATCGAAAATATCGCCGGCCATCATGACTGGCTTTTCGACCGGTCCGGCGAGAACGAAATCACCATTTCCATCAAAGCCGGCCTCGCCGACTACCATGTCTCCTTCGCGTGGATGGAGGACATGGAGGCGGTCCATCTCTCCTGCGCTTTCGACCTCAAAGTCAGCGAGCGCCGGAAGATGGAGGTGATGCGGCTCCTGTCGCTGGTCAACGAGCAGATGTGGATCGGCCATTTCGATCTGTGGAGCCAGGAGGGGCTGGTCATGTTCCGCCAGACGCTCCTCTTGTCGGGCGGCGCCGAGCCGACCGATCAGCAGATCGAAGGCCTGCTTGCCTCCGCCATCGAGGCCTGCGAGCGTTACTATCAAGCTTTCCAGTTCGTCGTCTGGGCCGGCAAGTCCGCGACCGAAGCACTGGAAACGGTGCTGTTCGAGACCGAGGGCGAAGCCTAGGCGGGCGCCGTCGCCACCATCGACGGCCGCTCGGAGAAGCGATCCTGCCAGGCGAGCAGGCCGGGATAGAGCGATCGGTCGAGAAGGTCGGGCATGCGCAAGGCGATATAGCCCAGCGCGCTGGCGACCGCGATCTGGCCGAGATCAACCGCGTCCGACGGTCGCCATGCCGTATCCACCTCAAGCGCTTCGAGCGAACGTCTCACCTTGCCGAGCTGCTTGTCGATCCAATCGGCCGACTGCTGGGCGGCGGGGCGCTGGCTTTCGTAGCGAACCGAGACAACGGAATCGAGGACGCCGTCGGCGAGGGCCTCAGTGGTAAGGACTGCCCAGCGTTTCGGTCCGCGCGCCGGCAGAAGATGATCGCCGCCATGCTCGGCGCAGAGCCACTCCGCAATGACCGGGAAATCGTAGATCGCGGTGCCGTCATCGGCGATGAGCGTCGGCGCCTTGCGCAAGGGATTGGCAGCGGCGAAGTCCGCTGGGGGATCGTTGAAAGCGACCTCGACGAAGTCGACTGCGACGCCCAGCTCGGCAGCAACCAGGCGGATCTTGCGGCTGTAGGGCGACGTCTTCGTTCCGAATAGGCGCATCGGTTCGTTCCTCCGACTCGTTTTCGTTTGGCCTCGATGTAGCCAATTCGTCCCCTCGGCCTCAACTTGAGGCGACGACATGGACGCTCACGCGCTTCCGGTCTAAGGCCTGATCATGGATTTTGGTTCGATCACTTCCGAGCGACCGCTTGTGCTCGTCGGCGCTGGCAAGATGGGCGGCGCGATGCTGTCCGGCTGGCTGGCGAATGAATTGCCGGCCTCGGCCGTGCGCGTGGTCGATCCCGGCACCTCCGCGCGATTCCGAGGCCTTGCTCGCCGAGCAGGGGATTGCGCCATCGGCCGAACCACCGGCCGGCCTGGTCGCACGGGTCATCATCCTCGCCGTCAAGCCGCAGGTCATCGCCGCCGCGATGCCGCCGCTGCGCAGTCTGGTCGGTCCCGACACGCTGATCCTGTCGATCGCTGCCGGCACGAAGCTGTCGACGTTGGCCAGCGGCCTCGGCACGCACGCGGTCGTTCGCGTCATGCCCAACACGCCGGCCCAGATCGGCAAGGGCATCAGCGTTGCCGTCGGGGGCTCCGGCGTCGATGCCGGAGCGCGTGACCTTGCCACCGTCCTGCTGTCGGCCGTCGGCGCGGTGGAGTGGATCGACGATGAGGGCCTGATGGACGCCGTGACGGCGGTCTCAGGTTCCGGTCCGGCCTATGTGTTCCTGCTGGCCGAGTGCCTCGCCAACGCCGGCGTCGAAGCCGGCCTCAGCCCCGAGTTGGCGCGGCGTCTTGCCGACGCCACCGTTTCCGGCGCCGGCGCTCTGCTCGATCTGTCCGACGAGCCGCCCTCGGTGCTTCGGCAGAACGTCACGTCGCCGGGCGGCACCACCGCGGCGGCGCTCGAAGTCCTGATGGCGCCGGTCGGCCTGTCTTCGCTGATGAAGAAGGCTGTCGCCGCGGCGAAGCGGCGCTCGAAGGAACTGGGATAGCTACGGAGCGAACTGGTCGAGAAGATCGATCCACTCAGGATCGGCGGTTTCGATCAGCTGTATCTTCCAGGCTCTTGGCCATCGCTTGAGGCGGCGTTCTCGCTCGCGGGCTTCGACGAGGGTTGCGAAGCTTTCGGCGTGGACCAAGCGGAACACGCCGTGGCGCTTTGTGAAACTCCTGACTGCACCGCTGCGATGCTGCTCGATGCGGCGGCTGAGGTCTGACGTACAGCCGATGTAGAGCGTGCCGTGCTTTCGGCTGGCGAGGATGTAGACCCAATAGGTTCGTTCCATTGCCAGCCTTCGATCGGTGTTGCCGCCAATGGGTCCCGGCTCAAGGCCGGGACATCCCAGTATGTATTCCCGACTCCACCAACACACGCCCCGGGCTTGACCCGGGGCCCAATGGCCTATCGGTTCGTCCAGGCTACCCCGGAATCCTGACCATGGCGCGGAGGCCGCCGAGCGGGCTCGCAGACAGGGTGATGTCGCCGCCATGGGCGCGGGCGATGTCGCGGGCGATGGGAAGGCCGAGGCCGGTGCCGCTCTCCTCGATATTGCGCGCCGCATCGAGCCGGTAGAACGGCTTGAAAACCGCCTCATACTGATCCTCGGGAATGCCCGGGCCGTCATCGTCGACGGTGATGGTCAGCCAGCCGGTGGCGTAGGTGCCGGTGACGGCGACCTTGTCGCCATGGCGGACGGCGTTGCGGATGAGGTTGCCGACACAACGGCTGAAGGCGATCGGGCGGAGCGTCATCACCCGGCTGCCGGTATAGGCGACGGTGACGTCGCTGCCGCCATGCTCCGCCTCGCGCTGCAGGAGCGCCGGAACATCGGTCGGCTCGGCGCGCTCGCCGCTGTCGCCGCTGGCGAAGGCGAGATAGTCCTCGAGCATCTGCTGCATGTCGCCGACATCGCGGCGCAGCTCCTCCGAATCCTCGGAGGTCTGCATCAGTTCCAGTTGCAGGCGGAAACGGGTGAGGATGGTGCGCAGGTCGTGCGAGACGCCGGCGAGCATCTCGGTGCGTTGCTCCATCTGGCGGATGATGCGTTCGCGCATCTTGATGAAGGCGGCGCTGGCGCGGCGCACTTCACGCGCGCCGCGGGGCACGAAGTCCGGCGCCGGGCGGCCTTTACCGAAGCTCTCCGCAGCGTCGGCGAGGCGCTGGATCGGCCGCACCTGATTGCGCAGGAAGAGGACGGCGATGGTCACGAGGATGAAGCTCGTCGCGACCATCCAGAAGATGAAGACGCCCGTGTTCGCGGCATAGGCCGCCGTGCGCTGCGCCAGCACCTGAAGCACTGCGCCGTCGAGTTGGATGCGGACTTCGATGAGGTTGGAGTTGCCGACCGTGTCGATCCAGAAGGGGAGGCCGATCTGCTCCGTGATCTGATCGGAGAGCGTCTGATCGAGCAGGGAGAAGAAGGGACGCGTGGAGGCCGGCGGCAGCGCGGCGTCGGGCAGGAGCGCAACGTCGAGATCGAGTTGCCGGCCGGCGATACGGATGAGCTGGCTGGTGTCTTCGGTGGTTGGGAAGGTCGAAATCAACTCTACAAGAGCGGCGATGTCGCGCGTCGTCGCCGCCGCAAGGTTCTGCGTTACCAGCGCGTAGTGGCGTTCAAGGAAGATGAACGCGACCACCGCCTGGGCGAGCACGACCGGCGTGATGATGATGAGGAGCGAGCGGGCGAAGAGGCCCTTCGGCATGATCCCGCGCAGGCGACGCGCGACCCAGCGATTGGCTGAGCGGATAGCCGACCATATCGCGTCCAGGCCGCGGCCGATCCAGCGTGCGCCGCGGCGGACGGGGCCTTGATGCTGGTCGGCGACGCTCGCCATGTCCGCCTCAGCCTTCGATGACCAGACGGTAGCCGTAGCCGCGGACGGTCTGCAGATAGAGAGGGTTGGACGGGTCGTCTTCGATCTTGCGGCGAAGGCGATTGATCTGAACGTCCACGGTGCGATCGCCAGCTGGTCCGTCGTCGCCGAGGAGGGCCATGCGGTCGACCGTCTGGCCCGGCGCTTCGGCGAAGGCGCGCAGGATCTGCCGCTCGCGGTCGGTCAGCCGCACCGGCTGATTGTTCCGCGTCAACTCAAGGCGCTGCAGGTGGAAGGTAAAGGGGCCGAAGCGCAGATGCTCGATCAGCGGCTCGTCGCCGAGATTGGAACGCTTCAGCACGTTGTTGATGCGCAGCAGCAATTCGCGCGGTTCGAATGGCTTGGCGAGGTAGTCGTCGGCGCCGGTCTCCAGCCCCTCGATGCGCGCGTCGGCCTCACCGCGGGCGGTGAGGATGAGGATCGGGACGTTCGTCGTCTCGCGCAGGCTGCGTGTGAGCGAGAGGCCGTCCTCGCCCGGCATCATGACGTCGACGATGAGGACGTCGAAGGCGACGCCGCCCATCCGCTGACGCGCCTCAGCGGCATTGGCGGCGACGGTGACGCGGAAACCGTTCTCGGTCAGATAGCGCGACAGCAGCTCGCGCAGACGACGGTCATCGTCAATGACGAGGATATGCGGGGCGTCGTCACGCGGTGCGCCGGCCGGCTCCGTCATCACGCCCGCTCCACATACTCGTCGATGAGATGGGCGACCTTGTTCTGCTCGGGCGGATCCATGATCCCGCGCAGGAAGGCGGCGGCGCTGCCGCGGCAGTCGGCGGGCATGGCGTCGAGCGCGGCTCTGAGCCGCCGGGCCTGCATCTCGACGAGTTGGTGGGCGAGGGCCTTGCCCTTGTCGGTGGTGTAGAGCAGGCGCTGACGTCGGTCCGTCTCGCCGGCGCGCTGGCTGATGAAGCCGCCGTCGATCAGCTGCTTCAGAACGCGGGCCAGGCTCTGCTTTGTGATGCGCAGGATGTCGAGAAGATCGGCGACGCGGATGCCTGGCTGGCGATTGACGAAATGCAGGACGCGGTGGTGCGCGCGACCGAATTCGTAGCGGGCGAGAACCGCGTCGGGCTCGGACACAAAATCGCGATAGGCGAAAAACAGGAGCTCGATCAGCGGCAGCTCGGGTACGGCGTCAACCGTGTCCGGATCAGGATTCGTCCCGCTGGATGAGGCGATGTCGGCAATTACGTCAGCCATGTTGACATATTTTTGCACGATTGGTACCGATAGTCACGCGTTGATAACATAAGCAGCGCTGCCCGGCTTGGGGCAAAGGACCGCCTGTCAATGGGCGGCTTGATGGGGAGGCCCATTAGGGGTCCGACGAACATGCAGGCTTTCGACGATCGCGACGGCTTCATCTGGATGAACGGTGAGTTCGTCCCATGGCGTGAGGCCAAGGTCCACATGCTCACGCATGCCCTGCACTATGGCAGCGCCGTCTTCGAAGGCGAGCGCGCCTATGGCGGGACGATCTTCAAACTCGACGAGCACACGCAGCGCCTGCATGAATCGGCGCGCATCCTCGGTTTCACGATCCCCTACACGGTGGAAGAGATCAACGAAGCTTGCCGCGAGACGCTTGCGCGCAATGGCCTTTCGGACGGCTATATCCGCCCGATCGCCTGGCGCGGCAGCGAGATGATGGGCGTTTCGGCGCAGAAGAACCGCATCAATCTCGGCATCGCTGCCTGGGCCTGGCCGTCTTACTTCAAGCCGGAGGAACGCCTGAAGGGCATTCGGCTCGACCTCGCAGAGTACCGCCGGCCGGATCCGAAGACGGCGCCGTCGAAATCGAAGGCGGCCGGTCTCTACATGATCTGCACGATCTCGAAACACGCAGCCGAAGCAAAGGGCTATGCCGACGCTTTGATGCTGGACTATCGCGGCCGCGTCGCCGAGGCGACCGGCGCTAATGTCTTCTTCGTCCGCGACGGCGAGATACACACGCCGGACCCGGACTGCTTCCTTGACGGGATCACGCGTCGCAGCGTCATCGGCCTCGCCGAGGCGCGTGGATGGAACGTCATTCAGCGGCCGATCATGCCCGATGAGTTGGCGAGCTTCAGCGAATGCTGGCTGACGGGCACGGCGGCGGAAGTCACGCCGGTCTCGGAAATCGGGCCGTACCGCTTCACGCCCGGCGAGATGTCGCTCCTGATGATGGAGGACTACACCAAGCTCGTAGGCAATCCGGCCGCCGCGGAGATGATCGCCGGCGCCTGATCGGCGAAAAATCCAGTCACCCCGGGCCCACGAAAGGCCCGGGGAACAGGAATTCGCCCATGCCGGCTCAGGACTAGCTGGCGGCCTGCAGCTCGACTGCCTTCGGCCCCTTGCCGCGTTTGTCCGGCTCGGTTTCGAATGAAATCCGCATACCGTCGGTCAGACCTTGCAGGCCCGACTGCTCGACTGCGGTGACATGGACAAAGACGTCCTTTCCGCCATCATCCGGGGTAATGAACCCGTAGCCTTTGGCGGCATTGAAGAATTTCACAGTACCATTCTGACGCATCGCTTCCTGACCTCGTCCATCCCCGGTCGGGTTCCCCCGGCCGGAGCCTTTGCACTCCCAGCGCTTTCAGTGGCTCCGATGCGTCTCGGCAGCGCGTGCCGTTTCGTTCTCTTCGCCCGCCCCCCCAAAGGGCAAACTGAAAGGGCATGAATGCCGGGCCGACTGGCCCGGCTCCAATCCTATGATGGAGAAACCAAGGCGGCGCAACGGTTTCGCCAGCGGCGGGCTGGCGCGAACTCGACCGCGACTCTAGGCCGCATCAGGGTTTCTGATTCCCTATCTGTGCTCACGCATAAGCGGCTGTGACAAAAATGTCGCAAGTCACGCGGCGACAAGCTTGGCCAGATTGCTCGATTCAACATGCATGTGGCGTCTCAGCGGGTTGAGCAGAGTGCGTCCCAACAACCAACGAAGCGCGCCAAGCCGCAGGTTGATGCGGTGAGTGTACCGAGCACCATCGGTTTCCGGGGTCACCTCGAAGGTCATCCAGGGGAAGACCAGCGCGAGCAGAACTGATTGCGGGCGGCAGGTCGCGAGCCTGCCGTCGGCCGAACGCGTGATGTGCATGCGCATGTCGAGCGTCCAGCGCCCGATCCGCTCCACGAAATGGAAGCTGCCACGGTTCGGATCGAGCCAGGTGAAGGAGACATGGTCGCGGTGCCAGTCGAGATAGTGCCTGTCGAGCGTCTCGAAGAAGGCAACGAGACGATCCGGCGGTGCCTTGATGACGGCGGATTCGGTCAGGATCATGGGCTCACATCGAGAAAGGCCGACACGCGGCGATCGCTCCCGGTTCCGTTCAGTTGGCGTTCAGTTAGGCGCACCTAGGCTCCTGTCCAAGCCGAGACCTGACGCGGATCGGCTTCTCCGTGGAGGGGGGCGCCCGAAACGGAAGGTCTGAAATGTTCTCACCCCGCAAGACAGTGTTCGCTGGCCTCGCGATACTGGGCGCGATCCTTGTCGCGCCGTCGCTTGCCAGCGCACAAAACCAGACGGTCATTGCCTATACGACCGCAACGCTCAATCTCCGCGACGGACCCGGCACGGAGTTCCGCGTCATCGTCGCCATGCCCCAGGGCTCGCAGGTCGATGTCAGCTACTGCTCGGCCAATGAGGGCTGGTGCTTCATGAATTTCGGCCAGTATTCCGGCTGGGCGTCGGCGCGCTATCTGTCGACCACGGCACCGCAATATGGCCAGCAGCAATACGGTCAGCAGCAGTACCCGCAGCAGCAGTACCCGCAGCAGCAGTATGGCCAGCAGAACGGCCAGTACAATCAGAACGGCCAGTACAATCAGCAATACCAGCAGTATGGCCAGTACCAGCAATACGGCCAGTATCAGCAATATGGGCAGTACGGGCAGTACCAGCCCTATCCGCAGCAGCCCCTGATCGTGCAGCCCGGGCCGCGTGTCTACGGCAACGGGCAGTACTGGGTCGGCCCCTTCGGTTGGTGGTGGTACTGGTTCCGCTGACACCACCTTCTGAGGCAACGCTCTGGCGGCGGCCTTCGGGCCGCCGTCTTTGCTAATGCAGCGGCATGAAAATCTCGGTTACGAGTTCGTCGGGCGCGGTAACCGAGGGATCGTTCGGATAGACCTCCCAGGAATAGGGCGCGAGCATCATCCCCGCCTTCTCGATCTCGGCGTAGGTGTTGCCGAGCGTCGCGTATGAGCCGCGATGCACCACCTTCAACGCCTTGCCGGCCGGTGTCGCGCCCGCCTTGATCTCGCCTTGGGCCTGGCCGAGCGCGGCGGCGGTGACCGGCACGCCGACCTCCAGAGTGACATTGCCGCGCTCGAAATCGCGATAGACGGCGAGCGGCGGTCCGACAACGTCGATGCCGTGCGAGCCCACGAAAGAGCCAAGTTGCTTGAACGCCTCGGCCATGACCGGGGCGATGGTGGCCGGATCAACCAGCGTGGTCTTGCGCACATAGAGCATCGGCTGGGAACGGGTCTGCACGGTTTCGGTCTTCATGGCGTTTGCATCCGGTCGGAACTGGCGTCGTCCGGAGACTTGCCCGTCCCGGGGCGACCGTCCTTGATCTTCCGCAAAAGGAGAGGCGGGCGGGCAGCGTCCCTCACGCGACCTGCATGAAGACCTCGGTGACGAGGTCGGCTTCAGGCGTGGAATCGGGGTCGCTGACATAGACCTCCCAGCACACCGGCGACATCGGCAGACCTTCGGCATCGAACTGCTTCTGGATTTCGCCATAGGTATCGCGCAGCTTGTCGTAGCTACCCTTGTGCAGGTATTTGCGCGCCTTGCCTGACGGCGTCTCGCCGGCCTTGATCGCGCCGGCGGCCTTGCCGAGCGCGGCTGCGGCGACCGGGAAGCCGACGTCTACGGTCATGCCGGTGTCGGTGTAGTCGTGATAGACGGCGAGCGGCGGACCGGCCGGCGCAATGCCGTTCTGACCGATGAATTGGCCGAGGGTCTGAAAGGCCTCGCCCATCACCCTTCCGATCTCGTCCGAATCCATGCCCACGGTGTAACGGACATAGATCATCGGCTGGGCGCGGGTCTGTACGGTCTCCGATTGCATGGCGCGGGCCTCCTTGCTGGCGGGTCTGACCGTTCTTTCGTGGCGCATCGGCCCATGGCCGGCCTTGATCTTCCGCAAAAGGAGAGGCGGGCGGGCAGCGTCCCATTTTCGCCAGGCGGGCGCGCGACCATAAACGGATGCGCGTCCGGGACGCCCGTCGTAAACTCGCGTCGGATGCCGGGCCGGGAAGCCGGTCCAAATGCCATGCAGGAGATAGGCAGGCAGCCATGAGCAAGCGTTTCCATCGGTGGGTCGAGAGCTGGATTGAGGACAACGTCATTCCCGGCGCCCATCTCGACGTCGAGAGCGACGAGGCGCGGGTTAAGCGGCTGATGGCGAAGATGTATGACGAAGCGGCCGCAGCCGGCTTCAGGAAGCCCGAGATGGATGAGGAGCGGAAGCTCATCCCGCGCCAGCTTCTGGTCGCGATCGCGCCCAACGCCGAATTCGACCCCGAGGCCTACCAGCTCCAATGGATGCTGGCGATGGAGCATGAGGACGGCGACTGAGCCTATCGGCCGTCGCTTGAGGATGTCGGATTCTGAGATTTCTGGGCGAGCTGTCCCCTCGCTATTCTCGTTCTGTTCCTCCATATTGAGGCCATGACTCAAACCCCGAAAAAGCAGTCTGGATTCGAAGAAGCGCCGCAACCGGAGCTCGAAGGCGAGGCGCTGTCAGGCCCCATTTCCGAATGGGCTGCAGAGATCGCGCGCGAGGCGGAGAAGCCGGCCAAGCCGAAGCGGAAGCCCAAGACTGAAAAGGCCCTGAAGACCTCGCGCGGCACCTCGATCGGCGGTCCGGCGACGGCGAAGCAGCGCGCGGCGGCGGGGCTCAATCCGGTGGCCGGCGTCGACGTGGCGCTGGAGGATGTCGGCAAGCTGCCGCAGGACGGCGTCACCGCCACCGTGGCGGCGCTGTCGGCGCTGATCGAGACCGGGCGCCCTGAGATCAAGGACGGCACCTGGGTGCCGCATCGGCCGGCGCGGCCGGAGAAGAGCGAAGGCGGCGTCCCGCTCAAGATCATCTCGGAGTTCACGCCGCGCGGCGACCAGCCGACGGCGATCAAGGAGCTTGTCGGCGGCGTCAAGGAACTGGAGCGCGATCAGGTGCTGCTCGGCGTCACCGGCTCGGGCAAGACCTACACGATGGCGAAGGTCATCGAGGAGACGCAGCGGCCGGCGCTGATCCTGGCGCCGAACAAGACGCTGGCGGCGCAGCTCTATGGCGAGTTCAAGAAGTTCTTCCCGGAGAACGCGGTCGAGTATTTCGTCTCGTATTACGACTACTACCAGCCGGAGGCCTACGTCCCGCGCACGGACACCTATATCGAGAAGGAATCCTCGATCAACGAGCAGATCGACCGCATGCGCCATTCGGCGACGCGGGCGCTGCTCGAGCGCGACGACGTCGTCATCGTCGCCTCGGTGTCCTGCATCTATGGCATCGGCTCGGTCGAGACCTACACGGCGATGACGTTTTCAGCCTCGAGGTCGGGGAGAAGATCGACCAGCGCCAGCTGCTCGCCGATCTCGTGGCGCTGCAATACAAGCGCACGGACGTTGCCTTCGTGCGCGGCACGTTCCGCGTCCGCGGCGACACGATCGAGCTCTTCCCCGCGCATCTTGAGGACCGCGCCTGGCGCATCAGCCTGTTCGGCGACGAGGTGGAATCGATCACCGAATTCGATCCGCTCACCGGCCACAAGCAGGCCGAGATGAAGTCGGTCCGCGTCTACGCCAATTCGCATTACGTCACGCCGCGGCCGACGCTGGCGCAGGCGGTGAAGAGCATCAAGGCCGAGCTGAAGATGCGGCTGGAGGAGCTGACGCGGGCAGGGCGCCTCCTCGAAGCGCAGCGGCTGGAGCAGCGCTGCCGCTTCGACATCGAGATGATCGAGGCGACCGGCTCATGCGCCGGCATCGAGAACTATTCGCGCTATCTCACCGGACGGAAGCCCGGCGAGCCGCCGCCGACGCTGTTCGAATATCTGCCCGACAACGCGCTCGTCTTCGTCGACGAGAGCCATGTGACGGTGCCGCAGATCGGCGCGATGTATCGCGGCGACTTCCGCCGCAAGGCGACGCTGGCGGAATATGGCTTCCGCCTGCCGTCCTGCATGGACAACCGGCCGCTCCGCTTCGAGGAGTGGGACATCATGCGGCCGCAGACGATGTATGTCTCGGCGACGCCGGGGCACTGGGAGATGGAGCGCGCCGGCGGCGTCTTCGTCGAGCAGGTGATCCGCCCGACCGGGCTGATCGATCCGCCGGTCGAGATCCGGCCGGCGAAGAGCCAGGTCGACGATCTCCTCGACGAGATCCATCAGGTCACGCGCGCCGGCTATCGCGTCCTGGTGACGACGCTCACCAAGCGCATGTCCGAGGACCTCACCGAATATCTCCACGAGAACGGCGTGAAGGTCCGCTACATGCATTCCGACGTCGAGACGCTGGAGCGCATCGAGATCATCCGCGATCTCCGCCTCGGCGCGTTCGACGTGCTGGTCGGCATCAACCTGTTGCGCGAGGGGCTCGACATTCCGGAATGCGCGCTGGTCGCCATTCTCGACGCCGACAAGGAAGGGTTCCTGCGCTCCGAGACGAGCCTGATCCAGACCATCGGCCGCGCCGCGCGCAATGTCGACGGCAAGGTGATCCTCTATGCCGACCACATGACCGGCTCGATGGAGCGCGCCATCGCCGAGACCGACCGCCGCCGCGAGAAGCAGGTCGCCTACAATGTCGAGCACGGCATCACGCCGGAGAGCGTGAAGAGCAATATCGGCGACATCCTCGCCTCGGTCTATGAGCGCGACCATGTCCGCGTCGACACCGGCCTGGAAGAGGACGGCATCCTCGTCGGCCACAATCTCCGCGCCACCATCACCGAGCTTGAAGCGAAGATGCGCGACGCCGCGGCCGATCTCGAATTCGAGGAAGCCGCGCGCCTCCGCGACGAGATCAAGCGGCTGGAGGAGATGGAGCTGACCCTCGGCCCCGACGCGCTGGCGGGCGAGGGCGGGTCTTACGGAGCAGCGGGGGAAAAGGACCCGAGCGCAGGTCGGAGCACGCAAGCGCGTGCCGCCCGGTCAGGGCGCTCCCGCGGAGGCCGGCGAGCCGGGAACCGGCGAACTGGCCGTGAGCGAAAGAGCAGCCGAGCGGAAAGGTCCGCAAGAACACGCTGGACGAAATGACCGTCGGCCGGACCGAGAAGCCGATGCCGCCGCGCGGCCGCTCGATCGGCGGCCGGCCCGGGTCTCAGGCGGGGCGAAGGGGGAGGCGGTAGGGCAGTAGCCACGATACGCGACGCATACCCCAGACTCAACGATTACGAGGATTACAACAAGATGCGTATTCGTTCATTCTCAGTATCACGATTCCGCAGTATTAACGAAGCTAAAAAAATAACCCTTAGTTCTCCAACTATTCTTATAGGAAAGAATAATGAGGGAAAGTCAAACTTCCTAGCGGCGCTGCTAATTTCTATTCAGGCAATTAACAGCGGTACCGCCATGAGAATATACCGAAATTCTTCTGGTGCCGTCGTCAGAATTGGAAGAACTCTTGTCACTGACAAAAGACGAAATAGCGGGTATATTTGGGAAAGAGATTACCCCAAGAACCTCGTTGGAAGCAAGAGTCCTAAGTACTCTTCATTTGTTGTCGAGTTCGAGATGACGGACAACGAGGTTGACGAATTTTATGCCAAGACCAATAGCAAAATAAATACGATATTGCCTATAGAGGTCAGATTCGATGACAAGAATACCGTTGAGTTTAGCGTTAGAAAGCAAGGGAAAGCTAAGGCGGTATTGGACAAAAAGATAGGCGATATCGTCGAATATTTGGCAAAGAAAGTCGATATCAATTATATTCCTGCAATCCGAACGGAGCAGAACGCCCTGCGAACAATTCGCGCGCTTGTTGGCCAACAGTTCGCGTCGAGGAGGAGACAGAGTACAAGGATGCCATCAAGACGATTAGGCGTCTAAAAAATGAAGTGTATAAGAAACTTTCATCAGAAGTCGGTGAGACCATGAGAGAGTTTGTCCCCGAGATCGTATCTGTCGGAATTGACGCTTCTTAAGGACAGCCTTTACCAGGCGGCCCGAGATGAAGTGGAGATAGTTGTTGATGACGGAGCGGCCACGCCAATTGAATTGAAGGGTGATGGGGTAAAGAGCTTGATCGCTCTCGCTCTTCTGCGGCACCGATTTCGTGATGACAGTACTTCGATAATCGCGATTGAAGAACCCGAGTTGCATCTGCATCCTGGTGCGATGCATCAATTGCAGAAAGTGTTGGAGGCAACAGCTCTTGACAGTCAGGTGATTATTACCACTCACAATCCGATTTTTGCCGATCGGGATAATGTTAGAGCCAATATTATTGTCGAGAAGGGAAACGTTCGACCGGCGAAGAACCTCCGAGAGGTGCGCGAATGCTTAGGTGTGAAGGCATCAGATAACCTAACGAACACATTATTTTCGGTGATCGTTGAGGGGGAAACGGATAGGCGAATTCTCCAGTCGGTTGTTTCGCGGCAGAGTTCGAAATTGGCGTCGAGGATAAAGTCTGGCTATGTCAGTTTTGATTTTGTTGGGTCGGCAAGCCGAGTTAGTGCTCGTATTTGGCAGTTGAAGGGATGGATTTGCCCATTTGTTCTTTTCTTGGACGGAGATGACGCGGGGCGGAAGGCGGTGAAGATTGCATAGCGCAGCATGGCGTGCCCGACACCGACTACTTTCTGACGAATTGTCGCGGGATGAAGGACAGCGAAATTGAGGATTGTATTTCGGTGTCGGTGTATTCTGGGATGTTTATGGAGCGATTTGGCGTTGATGTAAGTGCCGGCTCCAAAGGAAATGGTAAGTGGTCGAAGAGGATGGAGAGGATTTTTGCGGCCGGAAAGCTTTGGGATGACGCTTTGAAGGCAAGAGCGAAGGAATGCGTCGCTGATGCTGTGGTCGCGGTGGCCGGTGATCCGCTGGTGGGGCAGAAGTCGGATTCTAATCCGGGCGTTAGTCGCTAGGCTGAAAGCGTCAACGTTTAGCCCCTGCCGACGGCGCTTTTTTCGTCGGCGGACGTCGGGACAGGAGGCGGAGCTGGGTGATTGTGATCGTCGGGTTGGGAGGGGCCACTCATGGTTTCGCCGCCTTGCGTGCCTGACGCGAGCGGTTAGGCTGCCCTGAGAGGCCAGACTTCGCCGGTCATGGCCCGCAAACAAGGGGGCAGCTTTGAACTTCAACCGAACGACACTCAACGGCCTGGTCTTCGCCGTCGGCCTCGTGCTCGGCTGAAGCGGCCGCGTCCAGATGTGGTTTAACACTGAGCACCATGGCCACCAGCGACGATCTTCGCCGTCTCGCACTCGCGCTTCCCGGCACTATTGAGGCGCCGCATTTCGAACGGGCCGCGTTCAAGGTGCAGCGGATCTATGTGACGCTCGCGGCTGACGGTGCCACGGCGAACTTCAAATTCACGCCCGACGAACAGGAGATGAAGGTGATGCTGCAGCCCGAGGCATTCGCGGCTGTCGCCAACGCCTGGGGAAAGCAGGGCTGGACCACCGCCCGTCTCGACAAGCTCAGCGAGGCCGACCTCGCCGCCGCCCTTGGCGACGCCCACCGCCACGCGGTTGGGAAAGCGCGGCGGTGATTTTTGGCATGCCGCGCCTCATCCCGCCCCCGCCATCATCGAGACGACGAGCTTCCCCTTCACATTGCCGTCGCCGATTTGGCTCAGCGCTTCGGGCGTGTTGGCGAGCTTGAAGGTGGTGTCGACGGGAACGCGGATCTTGCCGGCGACGACGAGCGCGCCGAGCTCCTCGTAGTCGGTCGGCTCGGGCTCCCACATCAGAAGGCCGATCGTCTTGCCGCGCGCCACCGCACCGGCCATGGTCGAGCGGAGGATGGCGCTCATCGGTGGGCCGCGAACTGACTATTTGGGACGTCGGCGCCGCAGTGGAGGCCCGGGATGCCTCAATGGTGTGAGGCGCGACTTAAGCATAGGCCGAAGTCCGCTCGCCGGCCGCGATCTCGATACCGACCAAAGCGATTTCGCTACA
>CAWGKA010000013.1:0-35299 GCA_963823045.1 uncultured Alphaproteobacteria bacterium
CAAGCGCTGCGGCAAGGCCGATCAGCTCGCTGCCTTCCAGGCCTGGCGTTTGCGATAGATGGTCGAAGGATCGATTTCGAGCGCGGCGGCCGCGCGCGAGATGTTGCCGCCATGCGCTGCAAGGGCGGCTTCGATGATGCGGCGCTCCTGCTCGCGATATGGTGCGACGGGGCGCTCCTCGGCCGCGGAACGCAGTTCGACGACCTGCCCGCCGAGGGCGCTGCGAAGGACCGGGAAGCTGATCGTATCGCTTCCGCCGAGCACGGCGATGCGGCGGATCACATTGCGCAGTTGGCGCACATTGCCGGGCCACCGGGCGGGCCACAGCGCCTTCATCGCATCTTCGGACCATAACCCGGCCTCGGGGGCGCGCGGTTGATCCCGCTGAAGGAAATACTCGACGAGCATCGGGGTATGTCTTCGGAGCGCTCGCGCAAAGGCGGCAAGTGAAGCGGAAGACGTTCAGGCGGTAATATAGGTCCTCGCGAAAGCGCCTTGCCCCGAATGGGGTACCAAGTCCTGGTTGGTAGCGGCCAGGATGCGGACGTTGACCTGAGCTGGGGCGTCGCCGCGGGAGGAACCGCCCGGCTCCTACAAAGCGCAGCAGTTTGGTCTGAGGTCGAGCGCCATTTCGGAAATTTCGTCGAGAAAGAGCGTGCCGCCGTCGGCCGGCGGAAGAGTCCGCGCGATCCGCGTCGGCGCCGGTGAAGGCGCCCTTTCGTGGCCGAACAGTTCGCTTTCGATCAGTTCCCGGGCATGGCGGCGCAATTGAAGTTGACGAAGTCTCCGCGCGACGGAGGGGTGGATCGGCTCGGCAACCACTTCCTTGCCGGTGCCGCTTTCGCCGGTGATGAGCACGGGGGCGCGGGATGGAGCGACGCGTTCGATCTAATCATAGACGGCGCGCATCGCCGACGACCGGCCGACAAAGCCTGCGAAGTCGGTCTGCGTTGGAGGCGGTGCGATGGGCGCCTGAACCGGCGTCATCGCCGGCGGCGCGCGCCAGTCGGCGAGGGCTGCTTCAAGGCGTTCGATCAGCCGCCGCTGGCCGACCGGCTTGGGGATGAAATTGGTTGCGCCGGCGCGCATGGCGGCAACGGCGGCCGCGACCGAACCGCCCTCGCTCAACGCGATGACGCGGCGGCCACCCTCGGTGAGGCGCGACATTTCGCCTGGACCGCCTATCGAATTGATGTCAGCGATGACGATGCAGGTACCGGCGACGGCGCGCGCCTCATCAGCCGAAACGCAGGCGCGAGCGCGGAAACGTAGGCCGGGATGGGTGGCCAAGTGATCGGCGAGTACGCGACGCTGTACCGGATCGGAATTGACGATCAGCACCGATACTGGTTCGGCTTGGCTTGGCATGCTCGGCTGCGATGACCCCAGGCGGCGCTGCCTCCCGCGTGCCGCGCCAATCACCGGGGACTATCGACAAACAGGGTAAACAATGCGTTTTCGTGGCCCGGCCGCCGCCCTTGACCAGGACCGGGCGCCCCTCTAGCTGACCGCGATGACCAACGCCGCTCCGCCGCGCCGACTCGCCGGCCTTTCCGAAATCGCCTCGTCCTTTCCCGCCGTCCTGTGCGACGTCTGGGGTGTGGTCCATGACGGCGTTGCACCACTCCAATCCGGCATCGATGCACTGATAGCCTTCCGCCGGCAGGGGGGCGTCGCCATGCTCATCAGCAATGCTCCGCGCCCGGCCTGGGCGGTGTGGGAGCAGATGGACCGGATCGGGGTCGATCGCGCCTGCGCGGCCGGGCTCATCACCTCGGGCGACGTCACGCGAGCGGCGCTCAGCGAAAAGGCTGGCGCCCGCGTCTTCCATCTCGGGCCGGACCGTGATCTTCCGATTTATCGGGACCTTGCAATCGAACTCTCCGATCTCGATTTTGGCAACGCTGGTATCCTGCACCGGACCGTTCGACGAGCAGACCGAGGTGCCGGAGGACTATGACGCAATGTTTGCCGAGATGGCGCGGCGCAAGCTGACGATGATCTGCGCCAACCCCGACATCGTGGTTGAGAGCGGCGACCGGCTCGTTCCCTGCGCGGGCGCGATGGCGGCGCGCTATGAGACATTCGGCGGCGACACCGTCATTATCGGCAAGCCGCACAAGCCCATTTACGACGAGGCCTTGCGCGAGATCGACAAGCTGGCCGGGCGGACCATCGCCAAGGCGGAGATCCTGGCTATCGGCGACGGCGCCGGCACCGACATGCTCGGCGCCGATCGCACCGGTCTATCGACGCTGTTCGTCGCGTCGGGCATTCATGCCGCCGATTTCGCCGGTGACGACGACGGCGCCGGCGCCCGCATCGGCGTGTTCCTCGCGCGAACCGGCACGCGGGCCGACATGTTCATGCCACGGCTCGCCTGGTGATATGATGGCCGGTGCTCTGCCCCATTTCGTCCTCGACATCGCCGACGATGCGCAAGCGCCCGAGACGATCCGCGATGGCGTCGTGGCGATCGGCAGTTTCGATGGCGTCCACCGCGCGCATCAGGCCTTGATCCAGACGGCGTCGGCGCTGGCGCAAGAGGTCGGCAGCCGGCCCATCGCCCTCACCTTCGAGCCGCATCCGCGCGCCGTGCTGCAGCCCGGCGCTCCGCTGTTTCGCCTGTCCCAGCCATCGCAGAAGCGCGCGCTTCTCGGCATCGCCGGTGCGCAGGGCGTGGTCGATATCGCCTTCAACCGCGACCTGGCGGCATTGTCGCCGGAGGAATTCGTCGAACGGGTGCTCGTTCAACGCCTCGGCGTTAGCGGCGTTGTCGTCGGCGAAGGGTTCCGTTTCGGCCGCAAGCGCGCCGGAGACACCGATCTCCTGGCGGCGCTCGGCAAGACGCATGGCTACCGAACGGCCACTGTGCAGACCGTCACAGACGAAGCCGGCAATGTGATCTCGTCCGGACGCGTGCGCGAGGCACTGCAAGAAGGCGACATCGCCGCGGCCAACCGTCTGCTCGGCTATCGTTGGTTCGTCGTGGGAAAGGTCGTCACTGGCGACAAGCGCGGCAGGGAACTCGGCTATCCGACAGCCAATGTCAGCCTTCCCGCGCCGATCGGGCTCCGCCACGGCATCTACGCCGTCTCCGCTAGCTGGGACGGCAGCCACAATGTTGCCGGTGTCGCCAGCTACGGCATTCGCCCAACATTCGGCGGCGGCGACGCCCTGCTCGAGGTGCATTTGTTCGACCGCAATGACGACCTTTATGGCCGCGCGTTCGCCGTCACCTTCCTCGACTGGTTGCGGCCGGAGGAGCGATTTGATCGGTGGAGGCGTTGATCGATCAGATGGATGCCGACTTTGCGGCGGCCCGCGCAATCAACGCGTCTGCGGGTGAAGGCAGCAGAATTGACCGTGCGCTGGCCGAAAGCATCTAAAATGATGCGCTTGTTGCTGATGAAAACCCGATCGCCTAAAGTCCGGCGCAAATCGCCTCATCATTGCAATGACGAGCGCCTAAGATTTGGCTCTGCCGCTCAGGCGGATGCCCAGAGGGACCATAATGATCGTCAATAGCCGCGTCGTCAGAGGCGTTCTGCAAATCGGTGTTGCTGCAGCAACTCTCTCCGTTCTCGCCAGTTGCTCCACCGTCACGTACGGCACCGGCGTCGGCACGACCGCCCAGACCGTCCAGGACCTGACCGGGCCTCTGAATATCCTGCGCCGCTCGGACGGGATCAACTACGCCGAACCCAGGCCGCAGGAACTCAACACCAACACCAACGGCACTCTGCCCCCGCCGGTCACGACGACCGATGGCGGCAACACGGCGGCCGGGCCGACCGTGATGACGCCGACCAACACCGCCTGCGGCGGCGATCCGGGCGATCCGGTGCCACCGAGTGCCGATTGCGCACCGAACCCCAACGCTCCGGTGGTGGTGCAGAACGCCGGCCTGCTCGGCGGCGGGGCCAACGACACGGGCATCCGCACGCTCGCCGATCCTTGTCAGTGGTGGCAGGTGCGCTGGGACCAGATGACCCCCGACGAGCAGCAGGCTCTGGGTCGACTCGGCTGGACCGGCAGCAACTGGGGAACCGGTGATCCGACACTCCTGCCCGATACGGTCGGCAAGACGTGGAACGATCTCAGCCGCCGCGAACGGCGCGCTGCCGAATCGCTCGGCTTCAACGAAACCAGCTGGAACAGCTGTACGCTTCTCTAAGAAGAGGCGCCGACCTAAACGATCTGCTTGTAGGCGATTGCCGTCAGATAGGGCTGCAGTTCTTCCGCCATTGAAAGCTCGGTGAAGATCGTGATGGCGTCGGCGAAGCGGCCTGATTGGAACGCTGCGTCGCCGATTTCCTCCTTCACGCGGTCCATCTCCTCGTGCAGGACCTGCGAGAACAGCGCGGGGGTGACTTTCACGCCCTCCGAGAGACTCGCCTGGAACCGAAGCTGCTGCCAGACTTGGCCGCGGCTGATCTCGGCGATCGCCGCGTCCTCCATGACGTGATTGAGAGGAACGGTTCCCTGGCCGCGCAGCCAGGCTTCAAGATACTGGATGGTGGTGCGGATGTTATCGCGCAGGCCCTGCTCGGTGCGAATGCCGTCGTGCAGTTCCAGCAAATCGTACTGGTCGACCTCGAGGTCTTCGCGCAGCCTGTCGAGCTGATTGAGGCCGGGCATGAACTTGCCGAAGACTTCTTCGACGATCGGGATGAGGCCCGGATGGGCGACCCAGGTGCCGTCGTGGCCGGCCTTTACCTCGCGCTCCTTGTCCTTGCGGACATCCGCCAGCGCGCGCTCATTGGCCGCTCCGTCTCCCTCGACCGGGATGTAGGCCGACATGCCGCCGATCGCGAGCGCACCGCGACGGTGGCAGGTCTTGATCAGCAGTTCCGAATAGGTGTGCAGGAACGCATCGCCCATATCGAGCTGATCGCGGTCCGGCAGAAGATAGGCCGGTCGGGTGCGGAAGGTCTTGAGCAGCGAGAAGATGTAGTCCCAACGGCCGCATGTGAGGCCGACGATGTAGTCGCGCAGTTCGTATAGAATCTCGTCCATCTCGAAGGCGGCCGGTAGCGTCTCGATGAGAACCGTCGCCTTGATCGTGCCGGGGGGCAGGCCGAGTGTCTCTTCGCTGTAGGCGAAGACGTCGCGCCACAGCCGAGCGCCGAGATGAGTTTCCAGCTTGGGCAGATAGAAATAGGGCCGCGATCCCTTGGCGAGGATCGCCTTGGCGTTGTGGAACAGCGTCAGGCCGAAGTCGAAAAGGGCGCCGCTGATAGGTTCGCCGTCGACGGTGAGATGCGCCTCCGGCAGATGCCAACCGCGCGGCCTTGTCATCAACACCGCAGGGCTGGCGGATAGGCCCAGCTCTTCGCCGGTGTCCGGGTCGGTGTAGGTCAGCCGGTCATGCCAGCGGTCGCGGACATTGATCTGCCCTTCGACGAGATTGTTCCAAGTCGGCGCGGTGCCGTCCTCGAAATCGGCCATATAGACGCGGCAAGCAGCGTTGAGGCCGTCGATCAGCCTCCGCCTTTCGAGCGGCCCGGTCATCTCCACGCGACGGTCGAGGATTTCCTCGGGGATCGGCGCAATGCGCCAATCGCCGGCACGAATCTCGGCGGTCTCGGGCAGGAAGTCAGGCAGGTCGCCCGCATCGAAGCGCGCCTGGCGAAGATCTCGCAGTTCGATGAGATCGAGGCGTCGCGCATCGAAACGGCGATGCAATGCGCCCAGGAAGCCGATGGCCTCCGGCGTGAGGATTTCGTCGAAACGCGGTCCCACAGCGCCCAAAAGCGCGACTTCCGCCTCAGTATCGGCGACGCCCAAATTGTTGCCCCTTCGGAAAACTCAGCGTGCTTAGTGCAGCAAACCTGCACCGGCTAAGTGGCGGTGCGTTGATCGCCCGTCGTTTTGGCCGTCAGCGTTGGTAGCGCTTTTGAGCGCGAGGTCAAGGAGATGGCCTAATCTTCTTCTGCCTCCTGGGCATGCCCCCGCGCGCGGATCATGCGGACGAAGAGCCAGATACCGATCACGACGGGCGGCACCGCCAGGGCGGTTATCACGCCCGGGTTCATGTCGTGGTCGACCGATTCGAGGCCGTGGGCGAGATAGGAGATGAGGCCGACGACGTAGTAGCTGACCGCCGCCACCGACAGACCCTCGACCCATTGCTGCAGGCGAAGCTGCAGCCGGGCGCGGCGGTTCATGGAGGAGAGCAGCTCGCGGTTCTGCTGTTCGAGATCGACCTCAATGCGCGTGCGCAGCAGATTGGCGGCCCTGGCGAGACGGTCAGATATGTCTCGCTGCCGGCCCTCGACGCCGAGGCAAGTTCGCATCGCCGGCGCCATGCGCCGCTGCAGGTAGGAACTCCAGCGCGTGTAGCCCTCCAGAGGCCCCTCGCGGATGGCTCCAAGCCGGCTCTGGACGATATCGTAGTAGGCCTTGGTTGCCCCGAAACGGTACGCGCTCGCCGTCGCCGACGCCTCGATATCGCTGGCCAGCTGGGTCAGCGATTCGAGGAGGGCGCGGTTCTCGGCAAGGTCGGGGCTGAGGCCGATCTTGGTTGTCGCGTCGTGCAATTCGGCCTCGGCATGGGCGAGGACCGGCTGCAGGCGGCGCGCTTCGGGGAGACCAAGCAGCGCCAGAGTGCGATAGGTCTCCAGTTCCGTCATGCGAATGACCATCGGCCCGATCTCATGCGGATAGAGACCGCGGTCGATGAGGAGAATCCTGGTCATGCCGTCGCGATGAAGGCGGAAATCGGTGGCGCCAATGGCGCGCCCCTCGCGAAGGGTCGAGACGGCGGTGGTGCCGGGGTCGAGCCCATCCAGCAAGGCGCCGATCTCGCCGTGCTCCTCGATCAGGTCGAGGCGCGTGGCGACGATAAGCGGACCGGGTTGGTCGAACGGGCCGCCGAAGAGGTCGCTGAATGCCGGCGGCGCCTCGGCAACGGTCGGCGCCATGTCCCATGTGTAGGTGATGAACTCGGAATGGGCCTCCCAGCGAAGGCGCGCCTCGCCGAAGGTGATGAGGAAGTGGTTGTCGCCGGCGGCGGGCCCAGGCACGCCCGATTTACGGCAACGCTCGAGCAGTTGCTCATGCGCCCTGGTGGCGCCCTCGGGTTTCGTCAGGAAGGCGTAGTGGAAGACACGGCGTGGCGTTGCAACGCCGTGGAACGGCCGCGCGTGGATTTCCATGAGGACCGATCGGCGCATCGGGTCTTCAAGGAAGCCCGCCGGACTGCCCTCGATCGGTCCGCCTTCGTCATTGAGAAGTGTCTGCATCGCTCACCCCAGGCCGCGCGGACGGTACCCCAATCACGGAGCGCTTTCATCACGCGCGAACGCAAACCAGAAAAGCCCACGCGCCGTCCAGCGCGCGGGCCTTTTGCCAGAGGATGAGAGCCTCGGCTAGTCGCGAGGCTGAGCGACGTAGCGCAGATACGGCTTAATGGTGCGGAAGCCTTCGGGGTACTTCTTCTTGGCCTCCTCGTCGGAGACCGAGGTGACGATGATGACGTCGTCGCCTTCCTTCCAATTGGCCGGTGTCGCCACCTTGTACTTCGCGGTCAGCTGCATGGAATCGACCGCGCGGAGGATTTCGTCGAAGTTGCGGCCGGTGGTCATCGGATAGGCGAGCGCCAGCTTGATCTTCTTGTCGGGCCCGATGACGTAGACGGTGCGGACGGTCTCATTATCGACCGCCGTGCGTCCCTCGGAGGTGTCTCCGGCGCCGGCCGGCAGCATGTCATAGAGCTTGGCAACCTTGAGATCGGAGTCGCCGATCATCGGATAGTTCGGAGCGGTGCCGACCGCGTCCTCGATATCCTTGGCCCAGCCGGCATGGCGATCGACCGGATCGACCGACAGGCCGATGACCTTGACGCCGCGCTTGTCCCACTCCGGCTTGAGACGCGCCATCGTGCCGAGTTCGGTGGTGCAGACGGGCGTGTAATCCTTCGGATGCGAGAACAGGATGCCCCAGGAATCGCCCAGCCACTGGTGGAAGCTGATTGGTCCCTCGGTGGTCTCGGCCTGAAAATCGGGGGCAATGTCGCCAATGCGAAGCGTCATGGTTCGTCCTTCCTTCGTGTCCTGCGTGGGCCGTCGCCCTTGACCTCGAATATTGGTCGCAAGCCGCCCGCCAACAAGCACATCTGACTGCGACTTTCCGGCCATCGAGAGGAAAGCATTCTCCCAATCCGACCGATGGGAACCAGCGGTTTCGCCGAGGCGTCAGTAGGCGTAGCGGCTGAAGATCTGGGTGATGTCGCCGTCCCATTCGTCGCGATATTCGGTGAGCAGGCGCTCGGCCGGCGTCTCGCGGCAGGCAATGGTTTCGTGCAACGTCTTCAAATAGATACGCTCGTCGGCTCCACTTTCGGAAAGGTTGGCGCGGCGCCGAAGGCCCTCCTCGGCGAGATCGACGACACGGACTGCCACGTCGAGGACCGTCTCGCCGCGGATCGGAGCCTTTAGCCCGGCTTTCGGGACCGCCGCGCGAAGCCCATCGATTTCCGCCGCCGTCCAGTCCCGCACTAGGTCCCAGGCGGCGTTCAGAACGTCGGGCTCATACATCAATCCGACCCAGAACGCAGGCAGCGCGCAAATCTTCCGCCAGGGCCCGGCGTCAGCGCCGCGCATCTCCAGCACCTTCTTCAACCGCACATCCGGGAAGAGCGTCGACAGATGATCGTGCCAATCGGACATCGTCGCCCGCTCGCCCGGCATGGCCGCAAGCTTGCCGTCGATGAGGTCGCGGAAGGAGGAGCCGGTAACATCGTGCAGCCTGCCGTCGCGGCGAAGAAAATACATCGGCACGTCGAGCGCCCAATCGACATAGGCCTCGAAGCCGAAGCCCTCATCGAAAATGAAGGGCAGGATGCCCGTGCGGTCGGGATCGGTGTGGCGCCATATCTCGGCACGGTAGGACAAATAGCCGTTGGGCTTGCCCTCGGTGAAAGGAGAATTGGCGAACAGCGCGGTTGCGATCGGCTGCAGCGCCATACCGACGCGCATCTTCAGGCGCATGTCGGCCTCGTCGGCGAAATCGAGGTTTGCTTGGACCGTACAGGTGCGGAACATCATGTCCCGGCCGAGGGTACCGACGCGAGGCATGTAATCGCGCATGATGCGATAGCGTTGCTTCGGCATGATCGGCGTTTCGTCCAGCGTCCACAGCGGCGAAAAGCCGAGGCCGAGGAAAGAGATGTCGAGCGGATCGGCGCATTCGCGAAGCTGGGCCAGATGCGCGTTGAGCTCGCGGCAGGTCTGATGGAGCGTCTCCATCGGGGCGCCGGACAGTTCGAACTGACCGCCTGGTTCGAGCGAGATCGCCGCTCCCAGGCCGAGCGGGTCGACGAGGCCGATCGGCTTGCCGTCCTCGTCGAGCGTGTGCCAGCCAAGCAGCCCCGCCATCGCTTCGAGGAGCTGGCGGATTCCGCCCGGTCCTTCATAAGCGACGGGTTCCAACGTCTTGGTATGAAAGCCGAATTTCTCGTGCTCGGTGCCGACGCGCCAGGCTTCCCGCGGCTTGGAGCCTGATTCAAGATAGGCCACAAGCTGGTCGCGGGATTCGATCGGTGTGTTGTCGGAAATGGCGAGCGCCATAGAGGCTCCGGGACAAGAGGGCGGAACTTAGCGGCGGCACCCCGGCCCCGCAATCAAGTGGTCGTGAGGAGGTCTATGTGGAAGGGGAAGCCGCTCTTGGCCAGTCGCCGAACACGGCCTGGACAAGCGTCAACGCCGCCACGGCCGCCGTATCGGCGCGGAGGATGCGCGGCCCGAGGCTGACCGCCGTGACGAAGGGGCGCGTCCGCAGCCGCGCCCGCTCGTCCGCCGAGAAACCGCCCTCTGGGCCGATGAGGACGGCAAACTTCGTTTCCTTCACGGCGCCGAGCGCGGCGATTGGATCGTCCTGCGGCGCGGCCTCGTCGCAGAAGATGATGCGCCGGCCTGGCTGGGCCGACGGCCAATTGTCGAGCAGGTCCCCGAGCGGAACCGGTTCTTCAATAGAGGGAATGCTCAAGAGGCCACATTGTTCCGCGGCCTCGATTGCGTTCGCCTCCATGCGCTCGACATTCACCTTGCCGACCTGGCCGTGCTGGGTGAGGACCGGCGCCAGGCGACCGACCCCCATCTCCACCGCCTTCTGGACCATGTAATCGAGCCGGGCCTGCTTCAGCGGCGCGAAGAGATAATGGAGGTCCGGGCGCTCTTCCTGCGGCCGCTCCTCCTCCTCGATCGTCAGGGCCCAGCCTCTGCGACCGCTTTGCGTCAGCGACGCTCGCCATTCGCCCTCGCGGCCGTTGAAGACGCGAATCGCCGCTCCTGCGTTCATGCGCAGCACGTTGGTGAGGTAGTTGGTCTGGCCGCGGTCGAGATCGATGACCGCCCCGGCGGTCAGCCGCGATCGCATGAACAGTCGTTGCATCGCTTCCCTGTATCCCCACCCCGGTCAAGCGCTGCGGCTTGACGAGGATCGGCTAAATCGCCCACCACTCCTCTAGCCGAAAACGGAGCGCGCGTGGCCAGCAACGTCACCGAATATACCGTCTCTTCGATCTCTGCGGCGCTGAAGCGCACCGTCGAAGATGCCTATGGCTATGTCCGCGTCCGCGGCGAAATCTCAGGCTTTCGCGGCGTCCACAGCTCCGGTCACGCCTATTTCGCATTGAAGGATGACAAGGCGCGGCTCGAGGCGGTGATCTGGCGCACCAGCCTGCAGCGCATCAAGTTCCCCCCCGAGGAAGGCCTCGAAGTCATTGCCACGGGCAAGCTTTCGACGTTCGCCGGGAGCTCGAAATATCAGCTGGTCATCGACACGCTGGAGCCCGCCGGGGCCGGCGCTCTCATGGCGCTGCTGGAAGAGCGGCGGAAGAAGCTCGCCGCCGAGGGCCTGTTCGACAGCGCACGCAAGCGGTCCCTTCCCTTCCTGCCGAAGCGCATCGGCGTCATCACCTCGCCGACCGGCGCCGTCATCCGCGATATCCTGCACCGCCTCGCCGATCGCTGCCCGACGGAGGTGGTCGTGTGGCCCGTGCGGGTGCAGGGGGAAACCGCCGCGGCGGAGATTGCTGCGGCGCTGCGCGGCTTCGAGGCGCTTCCGCTGGAAGGCCCGATGCGGCGGCCGGACCTCGTCATCGTCGCGCGCGGCGGCGGCAGCCTGGAGGACCTGTGGCCGTTCAACGAGGAAATCGTCGTGCGCGCCGCGGCGGACCTTACGGTGCCGCTCATCTCCGCGGTCGGCCATGAGACCGACACGACGCTGATCGACTTCGTCGCCGACAAACGGGCGCCGACACCGACCGGCGCGGCGGAGATGGCCGTCCCGGTCCGCACCGATCTCATGGCCCGGACTGACGCGATCCTCGCGCGCGGGCGAACGGCGGTGGCGCGCTTTCTCGAACGGCACCGCCGCGAACTGACAGGACATGCTCGCGCCCTGCCGTCGGCGGACGACATTCTCGCCAGTCCGCGCCGCTCGCTCGACGAGATCAGCGGCCGGCTCGCCCGCTCGCTGACGGCCAACGCCTTCGCCCACCGCGCCAGACTGGACCGCGCCACGGCAGGCCTGTCGCCGCTCGGTCTCTCCCGGCTCCTGCAACAGGCTCAGATGCGGATCGGCACGGCGACGAACCGGATGGCGCAGGCGCTTTCGGTGCATGCCGAGCGGAAACGGTCCGCCTTCAGTCTTCGCGCAAAGCGTCTACGTCCCGAGCCGATCGCGACCCGCGTCGCCGCCGCAGGAACGCGCCTTGCGGAGCTGAACCGGCGAAAAGAACGCGGCCTCAGCCAACGGTTCCTCGCGGCATGGCAACGCCTGGAAGCGCTCGACAAGCTGCTCGATGCCTTCTCGATGTCGAAGGAGAGCGTGCTGCAGCGCGGCTACGCGCTGGTCCACAGCGCCAGTGGGGCGCTGCTCAGCCGCGCATCGGACGTGCCGCCCGGCGGGGCGCTGGAGCTGGAATTCGCGGATGGTCGGGTTTCGGCCGTGGCCGGCGTCGGCGCTATGAGCCCGAAGCGCCCGCGGCGCCGCACCAAGGCGCCCGACCCTGGTCAGGGATCGCTATTCGGCGCTGGCGAAGATGGATGATCGTACAGGTTGGTGTGAGGGGCAACTTGTCCATGTATTTTACGCCTCGGGCCTGTCGCAGCACCTCCTCATGATCATCTAAACCCAAGCACCTCTAGAGAATATTTAGTATTTTCAATTTTTGATTGAGTCACGGTTGTGGCTCGATCGAGGATTCCATGGTCTAATACCGTAAGTTCAGCATCGAGACTCGGAGAATACATAAAGAATGCCTTAGGTTGTCATTATTCCAGAGAGAGATGGGGGACAATTGTCATGCAAGACTTGTCACGCCGGACTTTGTTGAAACTGGTTCCATCGACGGGTGCGTTGATTGCACTTGCCGGAACCGTGTCCCCCCTAGCGCTGATCTCGCCCGCGCATGCTGCGACCTACAACGCCGACCAGTGGCTAGCCGCTGGCAAGGCAGTTGCCGTTGCCAATTCGTTCGGACCTTTCGCAACGCATGTCGCCAACGGCTTGGGGCAGTCTGCCGATCAGGCGCCCGGACAGATCGCCCAAAACGACGGAGTAATCGATCAGCAATATGTCACGCCGGCGAAGGCGGCGATCAACGAACTGCCGACGCGAAAGCCGGGGGGCGCCGGCTACTCCGTCAACAATTCAGCGAATCCTGCCGGGTGGGAGAACAAAGATAACGAGTTCGAAGGCCTACAACAGCGCGCATGAACTCTTTTCCAACGCGCTGGCCTTGGCTCGGTCTTGGAACGAGCCCGATTTCCGCAAATTGGTCAGGGACCTCGGCAATGGCGCGGGCTCCGCTGAACTCAAGCTCACGAGCGCGTTGAACAGCGATGCCGGATTGCTCCTTGGTTCAATGGCTGTGTTCTTCAGGGCGGAAGCGTTTCGCCTGCTGGCGCGGCTGGCAAGCGCCGTACCTGATGTCACTGGCCCTTGGGCAGATCTTCGCGCAGAGTTCAGCCAACTCGGTCGAAAACTCCTGGTCGAGCAATCGCGCGTCGGAGGCGAAATAAGGACCGCCACATCCGTCGATGAAGGCGTTGCCTCAACGGGCAGGACCGCGGCATCGAACACCTTGGTGGGGCGCGCCATCGAGCTGATGCCCGGAACACGCGAATACAAGCTCAATTGGGGCCTCGACAGAGGGACCGACCCGTTTGCTCTCAGCGTGAATGTGGAGGGGACGGTCACGGTAACGTGGACGCTGCTTCGTTCAGCAGACGGGCACGACCTATCACTGCCCACTATGATCGACGGCGCGTTCAAAGAGGCAGAGTATGATCCGCGCGCCGCCACGAGCGGCATACTTCACAACAAGACGCTCAAGAATATGGAGGACGACTACAAAGCCTGGTCAGCGAGCATCAACAGGTACGCCTACGGGACTATCCTTCACACGTGTGCTGAATACGCGGCCGTTCTGAACCGGTCTGTTGGCGCATCGATCACACAGAACTCTCAGCGCAATCTGACGTCACATCGGAGCCGCGCGTAGCATCGGCTGGGGCACGAACGAAATGATGCCCGGCGAAGATGGGTGATGGTACAGCTGGTGGGACTTGAACCTACGACCTCCGGAGCCACAATCCGGCGCTCTAACCAACTGAGCTACAGCTGCATGGATGAACCGCGGCGGACGGTAGGGTTTCGCGGTTCGTATTTCAAGCGACACGAAGCCGCTTAACCCCGTTCCGAAACTGCCCCGTGAACGCCGCCCTGCTGCCATGGACGGGCTTGCCGTTTACCCCTATTCACCTTCTGTTAGGCATCTGCGATCGGCAATTGGGGCGACCGGCAAGGTTCGCCGGGGCGCGGGATGAAGCGGAAAGGCCACTCCTATCTCGACCTGACGGCGCTGCCTGAAATCGGCGCGCTGCTGCTCACGCCGCGCCCGGCCTGGCTGTGGCGCGCGGATGGCAATGCTGTGCTGTGGGCAAACGCTGCCGGCGCGCGCTTCCTCGATTCCAAGACTGTGGAAGACCTCCTCGGCCGGGACTTCGCCGAAGCGCCTGCTCTCGCCGATGTCGCCGGACTTGCCGGCGCGGTGTCTGAAACGCCGCAAATGGAAGAGGTGCTGCTCCATCGTGGCGAAGGCGACGAGACACTCTGGTGTCTCGCCTCACGGCTCACGCTGGACGACGGAACCGAAGCATTGCTCCTCGTTGCCACGGATGAAGGCGCCGGGGTCGATCCGCTCGCCGTCCGCGCCGGGCGGCTGGTGCAGTCGATCGCCGGCGACGGCATGGTGACGGCGCTGGCGCGGCCGGACGGGCGCGTTCTCGCCGCCTCGGCCGGCTTTCGCTTGCTCGGCGACGGAGACCGCGTAATCGGCGCGCTCGCCGACGACATGCTGGCCGGCAGCCGGCGCCTGATGAAGCGCAGCGAGACCTTCGGCGAGGAGCAGCGCGTGACCGGCGCCGCGGTCGCGGCAACGCCCGACGGGGAACTTCTCCTCCTCATTATCGGGCCGCCGATCGAGACGATACCCGAACCAGCGGCGATCCCGGCGCCAGCCGCCGCGCCGACGCCGGCCAAGGCCGAGCGACGGCCGCCGCGCTTCACCTTCAGCCTCGACAAGGATCAGCAGTTCACCGCGGTTTCACCGGACCTTGAGGGCGCGGTCGGTGCCGAGGCTGCCGACCTCATCGGACACAGCTGGAGCGAGATCGCCGAGCGGCTCGACCTCGATGATGGCGGCGCCATTGCCGGAGCCCTCGCCCGGCGCGACACCTGGAGTGGCGTAACAGTGTCCTGGCCGACAAGCCGTGAGGGCGAGCGCGTGGCCGTCGACCTCACCGCCATTCCAAGCTTCCGTCGCGACGGAACGTTCGAGGGGTTCCGCGGTTTCGGCGTCATCCGCAATTTGCCTCTGCCGGTTGAGCCAGTCTCGGACGAAGCCGGCAGTGCCGATGAAGAAGCACCACCGAGCGAAGCGCCGCCATCGAATGTCGTGCGCCTGCCCTCGGCCGATCGCGTCGAGGCACGGAGCACGACCTTAAGCGGCGACGAGCAGGACGCCTTCCGCCGCATTGCCGAAACCCTGCGCACGATCGGGCGCAGGGCACCGGATGTGGCCGAGGTCGAAGAGGTTCCGGCCGAGCCGGTCGCCGTGCCGGCATCGGCGCCTTCGCCGCCTTCCGAGATTCCGCTGCGCCTGCTCGATCGCATCCCGATCGGCATCGTCGTCTTTCGCGAAAACGAGGTGCTCTACGCCAATCCTGCCTTGCTCGACCGGCTTGGGCATCCGAGCGTCACGGCTCTGGCAGCAGCCGGCGGCGTCGACGCGCTGTTCGCCGAGGCAGGGCCGCCGCCCGCGGGTGAGGCCGATGAAAGCTACCGCATCCCGCTGCGTGCCGCCGATGGCCGCCAGATCGCGGCCGAGGCGAAACTTCATGTCGTGCCTTGGGTCGACGGAGCGGCGACGATGCTTTCGATCCGCGATCCGGTGCAGCAGGTGGAGGAACGGCGCCTCCTCGACGAACGGGCAGCCATGGCGCGCATCGATGAGCTTGAAGCGCTTCTCGACACGGCGACCGACGGCACGATCGTTCTCGACGGGGTCGGGCGCATCCTCAGCCTCAACCGCAGTGCGGAGGCGCTGTTCGGCGTCGAGGCCACCGATGTCCTTGGCAAGGCCTTCACCGACCTCCTCGCCGAGGAGAGCCGGAAATCGGCCGTCGACTATCTCGATGGTCTGGCGCGGAACGGCGTCGCCTCGGTCCTCAATGACGGCCGCGAGGTGATCGGGCTCGTTCCGGCCGGTGGACTGATCCCGCTGTTCATGACGATGGGCAGGCTCGCGGAGCGCGGCAAGTTCTGCGCCGTGCTGCGCGACATCACGCATTGGAAGAACGTCGAGGAGGAGCTCGTTGCGGCACGACGTACGGCCGAGACCGCCAACCAGCAGAAATCGGAGTTCCTCGCCAAGATCAGCCACGAGATCCGCACGCCGCTGAACGCGATTATCGGTTTCTCCGACGTCATCATCGAGGAACGTTTCGGCCCGATCGGCGTCGACCGCTACCGCGAATATCTCAAGGATATCCGCCTGTCGGGCACGCATTTGCTGAGCCTTATCAACGACCTCCTCGACCTTTCCAAGATCGAGTCGGGTAAGCTCGACCTCAACTTCGAGGCCGTTGCCGTCAATCAGATCGTGCTCGAAAGCGTCGCGCTGATGCAGCCCGAGGCGAACCGCCGCCGCGTCATCATCCGCACCAGCCTCGCCGAAGATGTGCCCAAGGTTGTCGCCGACGGACGCTCGCTGCGCCAGATCATTCTCAACCTCGTCTCCAACGCGGTTAAGTTCAACGTCGCGGGCGGACAGGTGATCGTGTCGACGGCGCTTGAGGAGGATGGCGAGGTTGTCCTCCGAATCCGCGACACAGGGATCGGCATGTCGGAGAAGGAGATCGAGACGGCGCTGAAGCCGTTCCAGCAAATCGCGACCGCCGGGGCGGCGCGTTTCGAAGGAACCGGGCTCGGGCTTCCACTCACCAAGGCGCTGGTCGAAGCCAACCGCGCTGCGTTCGCGATCGACAGCGCGCCCAACCAAGGCACGCTCGTGCGTATCAACTTCCCGATCGAGCGGGTGTTACAGAGCTGACACAAGACGTCGGCTTAGCCTTTGCCGCGTATGGCGAATTGGCGCACGGTTTAGAGCCGTTTCACTTTGTACCTCTTCTAAGCTATTGAAGTAGCAGCAAATCGGTTGACTTGCCGAAGCCGACTTGGCAAGCATCGCTCCGGCTCGGGGGGCCAAGGCCAAACAGGTGGGCAACGCGCCCGCCGACCGGAGGGATACTCATATGTTCAGCAATGTCCGCAAGCGTGGCGGGGTGGCGGCACTTGTCGCTGCGTTCGTTGTTGTGGCCGCCTTGCCGGCAAGCGCTCAGTTCAACACCGACCCCGACACCGTGAACGTCTACACGACGCGCGAACCGGGCCTTGTTCTGCCGCTGTTCGATGCCTTCACCGCTGCCACCGGCATCACCGTCCACACCGTCTATATCAGCCAGGGCGTCGCCGAGCGGTTGATCGCCGAGGGCGAACATTCGCCGGCCGATCTGGTGATGATGGTCGACTATGGCGAACTCGACAATCTCGTCGAGCGCGGCCTTACCCAGCCGGTGCATTCCGACATTCTCAACGCCGCCATCCCGGCCAATCTGCGCGATCCGAACGACCAGTGGTTTGCGCTGTCGATCCGTGCCCGCGTCATCTACGCATCGACCGATCCGGCCCGCGTGCCGGAAGAAACGCTGACCTATGAGGATCTGGCCAAGCCGGAATGGAAGGGGCGCGTGTGCATCCGCTCAGGCCAGCACCCGTACAACACCTCGCTGTTTGCCGCCTTCATCGCCAAGCATGGCGTTGACGCCACCGAGGACTATCTGCGCGCCCTGCACGACAATCTCGCGCGCACCGCCGGCGGCGGCGATCGAGACGGCGCCCGCGATATCCTCGCCGGCATCTGCGACGTCGCGGTGGGCAATTCCTACTATGTCGGGCTGATGCGCTCTGGCGCCGGCGGCGCCGAGCAGCAGGCCTGGGGCAACGCCATCCGCGTCATCCTGCCGACCTTCGACGATGGGCTCGGCACGCATGTCAACATTTCCGGCGCGGTCGTCGCCAAATACGCGCCGCACTACGACATTGCCGTTCGCTTGATGGAGTTCCTGGTTTCGCCGGAAGCACAGGAAATCTACGCCAAGGCGAATTTCGAATATCCTGTGCTGGCAGGCGTTGCGCCCGATCCGATCGTCGCCGCCTTCGGCAATCTGGTGATCGATCCGACGCCGCTGAGCGAGCTGTCTCAGTATCGCCAGACGGCGAGCGAGTTGGTCGACATTGTCGGTTTCGACTACTGACCCTGCGCCTTTGCCTGTGCCGGCCGGTGCGATGATCTCGCGCCGGCCGAAGGTGCAATGGCGCTGGCTCATCCCGGTGGTGGTTATCGCCGCACTGGTGTTGTCGCCGGTATTCGGCCTTGCCTGGTTCGCAGCCAGAGGCTCCGGCGATCTGTGGCCGCATCTACTGCAGACCGTGCTGCCCACGGCGACGCGGACGACGATCATCCTACTCCTCGGGGTCGGCGTCGTCGTAACCGTCATCGGCGTCGGCACGGCATGGCTGATCGCAACCTACCGTTTCCCTGGCCGTCGCTTCCTCGAATGGGCGCTGCTGCTGCCGCTGGCGGTGCCGACCTATGTCATCGCCTATGCCTATCTCGACGTGATGCATCCCGTCGGACCGGTGCAGACCTTCCTCCGCGACATCTTCAACATCAGCAATCCGCGCGACCTCTGGTTCCCGGAGATCCGGTCGATGGGCGGCGCCATCTTCCTACTTGGGCTCGTCCTCTTCCCCTATGTCTATCTCCCGGTGCGGGCGCTGTTCCTGATGCAGTCTGCAACGTTCCTGGAAGCATCGCGCACACTGGGTGCCGGCGCGTTCTCAAGCTTCCTGCGCATCGCCCTGCCGCTCGCCCGTCCGGCCGTCGTCGTCGGACTGACGCTGGCGCTGCTGGAAGCCCTCAACGACATCGGGGCGTCCGAATTCCTCGGCATCCGCACCATGACGGTCTCGATCTACACGACCTGGGTGACGCGGAATTCGATCGAAGGGGCGGCGCAGATCGCCCTGGTGATGATGGTGATCGTGCTCGGCCTCCTGATGCTGGAACGCTGGGCGCGGCGCAAGCAGCGCTATGTCGGTGGCGGTCAGCGTTCGCACCCGCCGGCGTTGAAGCAAATCAGGGGCTGGCGCGCCGCCGCGGCGATCGTCGCATGCGCTGCCCCGCCCTTCTTCGGCTTCGGCGTGCCGGCGCTCTATCTCATCTATGCCGCCGCGACGCGCATCGCCGAGTTCGGCTGGCCCTCGGAGATCGGCGGCTGGATCGGCAGCACGGTGACGCTCGCCGCCATCGCCACCGTCTTCACCGTCTCGGTCGGGCTCTTCCTCGCCTATGCGGCACGCGTCCTCAAGCGGCGTATCGGATTCGTGGCGATGCGGCTGGCAACGATCGGCTACGCTCTGCCCGGAACGGTGCTGGCGGTGGGTCTCCTCATCCCCGTCGCCTCGCTCGACAATTGGGTCGCCGACCATCTCGACCAATGGTTCGGGGTGTCGGTCGGCCTCATCATCCTCGGCTCGGGCGCCGCGCTCATCTTCGCCTATGTGCTGCGCTTCCTGCCGATCGCTGTCGGCAACGCCAAATCCGGCTTCGCCAAGATCAGCCCGTCGCTCGACATGGCGGCGCGCAGCCTCGGCGCCGGGCCGCTGGAAACGGCGAGGCGCGTTCACCTGCCGATCCTGCGGCCGGCGCTCGCGGCCGGCGCCCTCATCGTGTTCGTCGACTGCATGAAGGAACTCCCGGCAACCCTGCTTCTGCGCCCCTTCGGCGTGGAGACGCTCTCGACCCAACTCTTCGCCGAGGCGCAGCGCGGAACCTACGAGGTTGGGGCCGTTTCGGCGCTCGCTATCGTCCTGGTTGGCCTCATCCCCGTCATTCTCCTGGCGCGGACGACCGAGCGAAGCCTCAACTTCCGCCCCGCAGCCAAGCCCTCCGGCTAGGGCGGCGGCTTGCCCCGCCTCCAATTCGTCCTTATGCGAAAGGCGCGGACAAAGCGGGCAAGAGAGGCCACCCGATCGTTGCCATGAAACGGCTGGCAATCATCCTTGCTGCCGTCATCGTTCTGGTGACCGGGATTCTCATCGTCGCCCCGCTCTTCATTCCCGAAGAGCTGGCACGAGCCCGTATCGCAGAACAGATCGAGCAGTGGATCGGCCGCCCGGTGACCTTCACCGGCGAACCGGCGATTTCGTTCTTCCCGCGCCCGACGGTGCGGTTGGAGAATGTCGCGATCGCCGATGGCGACGGGTCGGACGAAACGTTCATCTCCGTGGATGAGCTGATCGGCACGGTACGGCTGTTGCCGCTGCTGTTCGGCCATGTCGAGGTGAGCTCGTTCCGGCTCGAACGGCCAACGATCTCGCTGCGCGTCGATGAGTCTGGCGCCACCAACTGGACATTCGAAGGCACGCTCGGCGACCGCGTCGACGAGGCGTTCGGCGTCAACGAGGACACCGGAAATGACGTGAACGAGGTGGCGCTCGGACGGTTCCGGATCATCGACGGCACGGTTACCTACTCAGAACCGGGCGCGCCCTTGGCGGTGATTTCGGACGTGTCGCTCGATATCGACTGGCCGTCGACGGCCCGGGCGGCAACGGTCAATGGCTCGCTGACATGGCGCGGCGAGGAGGTCGATATCTCGGCCGCCCTGCTGCAGCCGTTGGAACTCATCGCCGGCAGGCCGTCGCGCGGACATTTCACCGTCGACGGCGACCCGATCCACATCGCTTTCGACGGAGCGGTCGGGCGCGACGATCTCGATTTCACCTTTGCCGGCGACACCGCCGTCGCCATGGGCTCGCTGCGCCGCGTCATCGATTGGGCGGGCGCGCCGATCGGAGCGGCGGATACGCTTGCGAACGCATCGATCTCGGGCACGGCGCGATGGGCTTGGCCCGTCCTTTCCTTCTCGGACTCGACAATGACGCTCGACGGCAACGCCGCATCGGGCGCGTTCTCGGTCGATTTCAGCGACGACCGCGTCAACATCGTCGGAACCCTGGCGCTCAGCCAGCTGGACCTGACGCCCTATGCCGATGCGTTCCTCGCCGAGGTGCAGGCGCAGGGCGAGGATTGGGAGAATGTCGCGATCAGCCTGCCCATCTTCGACTATGTCGATGCGGACATCCGCGTATCCGCCGACCGACTGATTGTCGGCGCCATGCATCTTGAAAACCTCGCCGCGTCGGCGATCGCGAAGACCGGCTCGATCTCGCTGCGCCTCGGCGAAGCAGGCTTCTATGGCGGACGCATCCACGCCTCGCTGACGGCCGACTATCAGGCGCCGCGCTTTAGCGCGGACGCCGAGCGACCCTCACCAATGTCGACGCGCAGGCAGCGCTCACCGACCTCGTCGGCGTGTCGTCCATTGCGGGCCGGGCAAATGGCAGCGTTTCGGTCTCCGCCGATGGCGCGAGTTGGGGAGAGCTCATCCACCGCCTCACCGGCAACCTGGACGCCACGATTGACGACGGCACAATGACCGGCATCGATCTCTCGCATGCGGCGGCGATGGCCGCCCCGACGGTCGACGATGTCGTCACCGGCGCCGGCGAAACGGCGTTCGCCCAGTTCGAGGCGCAGCTGTCCTTCTATGGCGGTCAACTCATCGCCGACAGCATCGACGCAACAGGGCCGGACTTCGACCTCACTTTCGCCGGCTGGGGCTGGTTGACGCGGCCGGAGATCAGCGGCGTCGGCGTCGTCCTACTGCACGATCACAACGACATCGGGGCGCGCTCGCTCCCCTTCCTCATGACCGGCACTTGGGCTAGTCCCGCCTTCGCGGACGACCTGGGTACGCCGGGCTTCAATTCCGCTTCGACCGAGGCGACCTCGCTATGACGCAAACGCTCCTGCCGCTGCCCTGCCTCATCGCCGATATCGGCGGAACGAACTCGCGCTTCGCCGTGCTCAACGAGGATGGGACGCTGACCGACTTGCTGACCTTCCCCATCGCGGAAGGAAGCGATTTCGCGGCCGAGGTAGCGGAGCGCGTCATCCCGGCCTTCGCCAGCCGGCCGCGCTCGGCATTGCTTGCGCTGGCCGGCTTGATCGACGGCGAGCGCGTCAAGATCGTCAATGGCGGATGGTATGTCGAACCGCGGCGGCTGCAGACGGTGATCGGTCTCGACGAGGTCGTGCTCATCAATGATTTCGAGGCGCTCGCCCTGGCCCTTCCTGCGCTTCAGGACAACGATCTTGTGCGGATCGGCGGTGGCCGTTTCGCGCAAGAGGAGACGAAGCTGGTGATCGGGCCGGGCACCGGCCTCGGCATCGCTGCCCTGATCCCGGCCGGCGATCGCTGGCTGCCCGTGGCGACGGAGGGCGGTCACATGGACTTCGGCCCGGCGCATCCGCGTGAATTCGAGATTTGGCCGTTCCTGTCGCCGACCGGCGCCCGCGTCCAGGTGGAGACCGTTCTGTCCGGTCGGGGCATCGAAAACCTCTACCGCGCCATCGTCACCGTCGAAGGCGCCAAACCGGAACCGTTTAAGGCTGCGGAAGTGGTGACGCGCGCCGAGGCCGGGGACGTCGCCGCCTCCGAAGCGCTCGACATCTTCGCCGCCTGCCTTGGCCGGCTCGCCGGCGACATGGTGCTTCTTTATCTGTCGCGCGGTGGCGTCTTCGTCGCCGGTGGCATCCCGCCGCGCATTGTCGACCGTTTCACCAATGGCATCTTCCGCAGCGCCTTTGTCGACAAGGCGCCGTTCCATGACGCGCTGGAGGCGGTGGGAACGACGCTGGTGGTGCATAAGGCGCCGGCTTTCGTCGGAGCCGCCGAACTCATCCGCGATCCATCGCGCTTCGCCATCGATCTGTCGAAGCGCCATTGGCGCTAGCGATCAGGCTGGCGCAGCCCCGGCCGCGAGAGCTGCGCGGATGGCGCGATGCCAGGCCTCGATGCGTTCCGCGCGATGGGCGCTCGGCATTTTCGGCTCGAACCGGCGCTCGATGGCGAGGCCCGTCGCGAAGGTGTCAGCGTTTGGCCAGGCGCGTGCGGATGCACCGGCTAGCCAGGCAACGCCCAGGGCCGCGGTTTCCTCAACAACGGGCCGCTCGACGGGACGGTCGAGCATGTCGGCCAGGCACTGCATCGCCCAGTCCGACCGGGCGAGGCCTCCCGACACCCGTGCCGGCGGTTTCAACTCCGGTTCGGGAAGGCCTTCGCCGATGGCGACGACGAGATCGCGCGCCGTTAGAACGGCCGTCTCGAGCGAAGCGCGGATGACGTCCGCAGCGCCCATCCTCGTCTCCAGTCCGTGCATCATCCCGGTCGCGCGTGGCCCGTGCCATGGCGACTGCGCCGTGAGTTGCGCGGGCACGATGAAGAGCTCGGCGTCCGGATCGGCGGACTTCACCAGCCGATCCGTCGCTTCCCAACCCTCCGCCAGGCCGAAGGCGCCATGCGCCCAGCGAAAGGCGTCTCCGGCGGCGCGGTTGGTGGCGACGATGGCGTAGGCGAGCCTGCCTTCAATGCGCGCGGTAGGGACAATCTGCCCCTTCAGCTCGCCTTCCTTGCCGGTGCGGCGGATGCTCATCATCGCCGTGCAGCCGGCGCTGAAATTGAGGCCGAGCGATCCGCGCGTCAGGCCGCCCTGCCCCATCAGCGCCGCCTGTTCCGCGCCGACCATGCCATGTACGCCAATGGGGCCGGAGCCGCCGAAATGCGCGGCATCGACAGCGCCGAAATAGGTCGCGTTGTCAAAGACTTCCGGCAGGACTGAAACGGGGATGCTGAAGATGTCGAGGAGCGTCTCGTCCCACTGCTGATGCTCGCGATTGAAGATCAGCGAGGCGGCGGCGCTGGTGGCATCCGTGGCATGCACCCGGCCATCGGTCAGGCGCCATAGGAGGAAACAGCCGACATCGCCGAAGGCGAGCCGACCGGCGTCGGCGAGCGAGCGGGCGCTGACGACATTGTCGAGTATCCAGGCAAGCTTGGGCGCGGCCCGGCTGGCGTCGAGGCGAAGGCCGGTTCGGGCCCGGATCGTCGGCTCCACGCCGGCGACGCGAAGGGCCTGGCAGCGAGATTCGGTGCGCAAGTCGGCCGCCGCGATGGCATTGCCGACGGGCTTGCCGCCTTCCCGGTCCCAGGCGACGATCGTTTCCGTGTCGCCTGCTATGCCGATGGCTGCGATCGTTCCCGGGTCCGCCCGCGCCCGCACGAGCACGGCGCGGCAAGTGGCGATCGTCGTTGCCCAGATCTCTTCCGGATCAAGCTCGATATGGCCGCGCTTGGGCGAAAGGGGGCTCAGATCCTCCCGCGCGGAGGCGAGGACGCGCCCATCCGTGCTGAACAGGACGGCGCGACAGCGAAGGCCGCTTTGCTCGATGGCCAGAACTGGCCCCGCCATGTGACCCGCCCCCCAGCGAGCCGACGATTATTCGGCGTCGTCGGTCGCCTCGGCCTGTAGCTGTCCGTAGAGCTGCTCGCCGATGGAATTGAGAAGGTTGAGCTGCAATTCAAGGAAGTTGATGTGGCCTTCCTCGTCCTTGATGAGATCCTCGAACAGCGCCATCGAAACGTAGTCGCCTTCGGCGCGGCAGATGTCGCGGGACTCGCTGTAATATTTCTGCGCTTCGACCTCGCCGGCGAGATCGGCTTCAAGCACCTCGCGCAGGTTCTCGCCGATGCGCAGCGGCCCGATCTGCTGCATGTTGGGCATGCCTTCGAGGAAGATGATCCGATCGACGAGGCGGTCGGCGTGGTGCATCTCTTCGATGGATTCAGCGCGTTCCTTTTTGGCGAGCTTGCCGAAGCCCCAATCCTCGGTCAGCCGGTAATGAAGCCAGTACTGGTTCACCGCTCCCAGTTCCATCTTCAGCGCCCCATTGAGACGCTCGATAACCCGCGGTTCGCCCTTCATGCTGGCCTCCTAGTTTAGAATGACTTTAATGTTAGGATATAGTGAGCGAGCCATTGAGCGTCAAACCAGGCCCCATTCAACGGTCTCGTCGGTCTCGTCGGCGTCTTCTGGCTCATCGGCAATGCTGGACAGGGGTTCCGGGCAGGTCATCGGGAAGCCCCATTCGCGAAGCGATTTCCGTACCAGCTCGATGCAGCCCCCGCATTGAGGCCTGGCGCCGAGGTCGAGAAAGACGCGCCCCGGCGTGACCGGCCGTGTCGGATCCTCATCGCGCAGCCTCTCCGCAGCCGCTCTAATGACAGCGCTGGAAAGGACGTTGCAGGAACAAATGATCATGACGATACGGCAACGTTTCGGCGTTCGCGCAGGAGCTTGCGGCGACCGAAAACGGCACCGGTCCTACTGGTAGAGCACCACCAATATGATGACGAGAACGATCAGCGCCAACAGACCCCAGACATAGGGCCCGCCCAGCACCTGCTCCTCCGCGGCGATTTCGAGCCGTTCCTCGACGCTCTCCGCCACCTCCCCGGCATTTTCGGCCTTGTCCTCGACAACATCCTCGCCCGGCTCGTCTCCCAGCTGGACGCCCGCCATGGAGTGATCGAGTTCGTCGACCCATTCCTTTGCAGGTCCGGCGACGAGCCTTTCCGAAAGGCGCAGGAAGAAGTCATCGGCCATCTCACGCGCCTGGGTTTCGACAAGCGCTTCAACGATGTCGGCGAGCTTGCCGCCCACCTCCGCGCCGCCGATGAAATTGACGATCGTCTCGCTGCCGGATTCGACCAATTCGACGCTGGCATCGCCCTTGGCGGTGCCGGATGGGCGTCCACGACCCTCGCCGGTCAACGTCCAGCGCATCGGCGGGTTAGCGTCGCTGAGGGCGACCGTGCCGGTGAAGCGCGATCTGAACGGGCCGAACGCCACGGCGACCACGGCCTTCATCTCGGTGTCGGAAACCTTCTCCATGGATTCGCATCCGGACAGGCAATCCGCGATGATGTCGGGGTCGTTCAAAGCCGCCCAGACGGCAGCGCGCGCGGCCGGCAGCGTGTATTGCCCTTTGAGTTCCATCGATGATCCCACCTAGACTGGAATGCGCAACGCCTCTGTTCGGATGGCCAGCGCATGGTTATCACGCGCTGTCATGAAGTTATCGGAGGCGTTCGGACCCTAGCATGGCCGAACTTGGAGGCAATCAAAAGGCGCGTCCCGAGGCCCGGTTTCCGGTGATGCTGGAAACAGCGGGATTCGAGGACTACGCCCTCATCGATTCCGGCGACGGGCAGAAGCTGGAGCGCTACGGCGCCTATCGCATCGTGCGGCCCGAGCCGCAGGCGATGTGGCGCCGCAGGGCGCCGATCGGCGACTGGGAATCGGCCGACGCCGTCTTCACGGGCGGCAAGGACGAGGAGTCGGACGGGCGCTGGCGTTTCCCCAAGCCGATCGCCGAGGAATGGCCGATGCGCTTCGGCGATGCGCGCTTCATCGGCCAATTCACCTCGTTTCGCCATGTCGGCGTGTTCCCGGAACAGGCGGCGCATTGGAGCTGGGTCGACGAGAAGCTGCGCGGCGCGGGCCGGCCGACGAAGGTTCTGAACCTCTTCGGCTATACCGGCGTCGCCTCACTGCTTGCCGCAAGCGCCGGCGCGACGGTGACGCATGTCGACGCCTCGAAGAAGACGATCGCCTGGGCGCGCGAGAACCAGACAGCATCGGGCATGGACCATCTGCCGATCCGCTGGATCTGCGACGACGCGATGAAGTTCGTCCGCCGCGAAGAGCGGCGCGGCAACCGCTATGACGGCATCATCCTCGATCCGCCGAAATTCGGTCGCGGCCCGAAAGGCGAGGTCTGGGACATCTTCCTCGACCTCGCCGAGATGATGCGCATCTGCCGCACGCTGCTCGCCGACGATGCGCTCTTCCTCGTGCTGACCGCCTACTCGATCCGCGCCTCCTTCATGTCGATCCACGAAGTCGCCGCGCAGGAGCTCAGCGGCCTTCCCGGCGCGCTGGAATCGGGCGAACTGCTTCTGCGCGAGGAAGGAGGCGGTCGTTTCCTTTCGACCTCGCTCTATAGCCGCTGGAGCGCGCCATGAGCGATCGCGCCCGCCCCGGCCAGGTGCTGACGATCACCAGCCATGCCAATCCGCGCATCAAGGCCATCAAGGCGCTCGCACAGGCGAAATACCGCAAGGAGACGGGGCAGTTTCTGGTCGAGGGACTGAAGCTCGTCACCGATGCGCTGGAGAAGGACTGGCCGGTGCGGACCGTGATCCATCAGGCCGACGCCATGTCCCAGCCGGCGGTTGCCAATGCGGCCGCGACGGCGCGGGCGCGGGGCGCCGACATCCTTGCCGTCAGCGCCGATATCCTCGGCAAGATCGCACGGCGCGACAATCCGCAGATGGTGCTCGGCGTCGTCGATCAGCGCCTGGCCAGCGCCGACGACCTGGCCAAGGCGGGTCCGGTCCTGATCGCGCTGGAGCGGATCAAGGACCCCGGCAATCTCGGCACGATCATCCGCACCGCAGATGCCGTCGGCGCCGGCGGCGTCTGTCTCGTCGGTCCGTCGGTCGATCCGTTCTCGCTCGAGGCCGTGCGCGCCACGATGGGCTCGATCTTCCATGTGCCGCTAGCCCGGCTGACGGAGGAGGAGTTCGCCGCGCTTCGGGCGAAATGGCCGGGTTCTGTTGTCGGAACGCATCTGTCGGGGGCCGTCGACTACCGCAGCGCCAACTATCGCGAGCCCGTGCTTCTCCTCATGGGCAACGAGCAATCGGGGCTCACCGACGAGGCTGCCGCTCTATGCGACGAACTCGTGCGCATCCCGATGGTCGGCCAGGCCAATTCGTTGAACCTTGCGGTCTCGACCGCTGTGATGCTCTACGAGATACGCCGCAATCAGCTGATTCTCTGACCGGACGCCGCCGTGACCGAACCTGCCGCCCCCCAAGCCGCCACAGCCAAACCGCCCGGCCCCGCCTCAAGCCTGGGCATCTGGGTTTTGGCCCTGACACTGATCCTCGATCAGGTGACGAAATGGTGGGCCGAGGGAAGCCTTGACGCCACGACGTCGACAGACCTCCTGCCGATCCTGGCGCTGCAGCTGACGCACAATCCAGGCATCGCCTTCAGCTTCTTCATGGGCTCCAACAGCGACATCCTGCTTGGCGCAGTCGTCCTCATCACGGTCGTGGTGCTGGTGCTCTGGGTGCGGGCGACGGATGGCGGCAAGCTGGCCACGATCGGCTTCGGGCTCATTGTCGGCGGCGCCATCGGCAACATCGTCGACCGCATTTTCCACGGCGAGGTGGTGGATTTCCTCCGACTCCATTTCGGCAGCCGCGACCTCTTCGTCTTCAACCTTGCCGATTTTGCCCTGACGCTCGGCCGATCATCCTCGTCATCGCCTTCCTATGGGGGCCGCGGAAGCCGGCAGAGAGGTCGCCCTCCTCCTGATTTGCGGCAGGGCGATTTCGGCTGCACTGTGAATCGCTTGCCGGCATTTGCGGTCGAGACCAATTCAAGTCGCGGACCATGACCCACGGACATCGAACCGCCCGCATCATAGCTTGCGCCGTCCTCGCTCTCACCGCGGCCATGCCTTTGGGCGCGCGAGCCCAGGAGGCTTCTCAGGGGCGACGGTCGTTATCCCCAATTTCTGGGACCCGCAGGGCGAACGGACGGCACCTCCCGCCATCGCCGGCATCCGCTTCATCACCTCCGACGACTATCCGCCCTTCAATTTCACCGATGCCGACGAACGCCTGGTCGGCTTCGATGTCGACCTCGCCCGCGCCATCTGCGAGCACCTAGCCGTGCCTTGCACCTTGCAGGTGCGCCCGTTCGAGGATCTCGTCTCCGCGCTCGGAGACGATCGCGCGGACGCCGCCATTGCCGGCATCGCGATCACGGCCGAGGCGCGGCGGAGCGTCGCCTTCGGCGACGTCTATCTCCGCTTGCCGGCCCGTTTCGTCGAACGGCGCAGCAATGTCTTCGACATCTCGGCGGAAGCCCTCACCGGCCGGCGCGTCGGCGTCATCACCGGGACGGCACATGAGGCCTATCTCACGACATTCTTTTCCGAGGCCGATATCCGTGGCTATGCCAGCGCCGAAGCCGCTCGGACTGCGCTTCGGCAGGGCGAGGTCGACGCGCTATTCGGCGATGGGCTCCAATTGTCGTTCTGGCTGGACGGGCTCGACGCGGGCGATTGCTGCGTCTTTGCCGGCGGCCCCTATCTTGAGGCCGCCTATTTCGGCGAAGGGCTGGCGATCGCGGTGAAGCGCGACGAGTCGGATATCCTTGCCGCCATCAATGCGGCGCTGGCGGCGATCTACGCCGACGGCACCTATGCGGGCATCTATCTGCGCTACTTCCCGCTCAGCTTTTTCTAGGCTCGGCGAGGCGGTAGCGGACGCGGCGCTGCGCTCGATCGCGGCGGCGATCAGCTTGTCGACCTCGAGATGGTCGCGAAGGATCTGCAGGAAGCGGAGCTCCTCCTGCTCGACATGAAGGTCGGCGGCGGCGACTTCCACCGCCAGCGCGTAGGCGGTCTCGTACAGCGGCGGCGGCAGGGTGTCGGCGACGATATCGAGGATTTCGTCGAGCCCGTCATCGTCCTGGAGGCGGCGGCCGCATTCCTCGGCGACGTCAACAAGGCGCTCGGGATCGAAATCGGAGAAGATCGGCACCTGGCGCACGATGTCGCCGATCTTGCGGAGTTCCTTGTCGGTCATCGTCCGATCGGAAGCGGAGACGGTGACCATCACATAGATCAGAGCTTCGTGATGGCTGATCGGCCGGTGCATCTGGTTCATGGCTTTATTCCCGTCCTAGCTGCTATCGACTTTCGACTAGTAAAGGAATCGCCGCAGCCAGGGCAACCGTCATGCGGCGTTGACGTGCGCGGCGGTCGATTCATAGGGTCCCGCCCACTCCGAACAAAGGTCCGAACATGCCGCTGGCGCCACCGTCACTCGAGATCACCGAGCGCTGGTCGGGGCCGCCGAGCAATCCACCGCCTGGCCGTTCGAGGAGGCCCGGAAGCTCGTCGCGCGCCTGAACTGAAGGCGCCGGACAGCGTTCTGTTCGAGACCGGCTACGGCCCGTCGGGCCTGCCGCATATCGGCACTTTCGGCGAGGTCGCGCGGACGAGCATGGTGCGCATCGCCTTCCGCCTGCTCACCCGCGACGGGGTGCCGACCCGGCTGCTCTGCTTCTCCGACGATCTGGACGGCCTGCGGAAGGTGCCCGACAACGTCCGCAGCGGAGAAGATCGCGGCTCATCGGCCAGCCGCTGACAGTACGATCCCCGATCCGTTCGGCACCCATGCCAGCTTCGGCGAACACAACAATGCCCGCCTCCGCGGCTTCCTCGACTCAGTTCGGCTTCGACTACGAGTTCGCGAGCGCTACCGATACTATCGATCGGGGCGGTTCGACGAGACGGTGCTGGCGATGCTGGGGCCTATGACGAGGTGATGGCGATCATGCTGCCGTCGCTGCGCGAGGAACGGCAACAGACTTACTCGCCCTTCCTGCCGATCTCGCCGGCCAATGGCGAGGTGCTGCAGGTGCCGCTTGACCGGAACAAGCCGGACGCCGGCACGATCGTGTTTCGCGACCCCGCCAACGGCAAGCTGACCGAAGTGCCGGTCACCGGCGGCCATGTGAAGTGCCAGTGGAAGGCCGATTGGGCGCTGCGCTGGGCGGCGCTCGGGGTCGACTACGAGATGAACGGCAAGGATTTGATCGACTCGGTGAAGCTGTCGAGCGGGATCTGCAGGGTGCTCGGCGGCATGCCGCCCGAGGGCTTCGCCTACGAACTGTTCCTCGACGAGGCCGGCCAGAAGATTCCAAGTCGCGCGGCAACGGCCTGACGATCGACGAGTGGCTGCGCTACGCCTCGCCGGAGCCTGTCGCAGTTCATGTTCCAGAAGCCGCGGGCCGCCAAGAGGCTCATTCGACGTCATCCCGCGGGCGGTCGACGACTACTACGCTTTCGTGGCTGCCTATCACCGCACATGGCCGACCCGCGGCAGCGCTCGGCAACCCGGCTGGCACATCCATGCCGGCGAGGTCCCGACAATCGAATGCCGGTCAGTTTCGTCGATGCTGCTCAACTCGCCGCGGCGTCGAACGCCCACTCACGACGTGCTGGGGCTTCATCCGCGGCATATCCCGACGTCAGCCCGAGACGCAGCCCGAGCTCGACGGCTCGTCGGCTACGCCGTCCGCTACTATCAGGACTTCGTCGAGCCAACAAGTCGTTCCGCGATCCGGACGAAACCGAACGGGCCGCGCTTGCCGCACTGAGCCGCCCTCGCGACCTCGAAGGCGCAGGCGCTACACCGACCTCGCGATCCAGAATGCCGTCTATGAGGTCGGCCGCTCGTTCGAGCGCTTTCAGGACGCCCGAAGACCGCGCCCAACGGGCGGCCAGGCGTCTCGCTGACCTGGTTTTCGATGCTGTATAGGTCCTGCTCGGCCTGCCGCGGGGCCCGCGGTTCCGCTCGTTCGTCGCAATCTACGGCATCCCCGAGACGCGCAGCTCATCCGCAAGGCCATGAAGGCACCTGTCTGCACCGCGGCGGAGAAAACCTATGAGCCGGGGATGGGGAGCGTTTCCTCGCCTCGGCCCTCGCGGCCTTGACGATCGCGGCCGCGCCGTCGTTGGGCCCGCGGCGAAAGCGCAGACGCTCGGCCCGGCACGGTTCCCCTGCCCCGCTTTGTCAGCCTGAAATCCGACCAGGTGAATGTCCGGGTGGGCCCGGGCTCCGACTATCCGATCGCGTGGACTTATGTTCGTTTCGGCCTGCCGGTGGAAATTACGCAGGAATATGAAAATTGGCGGCGAGTCCGCGACTCCAAAGGCAATGAAGGCTGGGTGTGGGGAACCTCCTTTCAGGTGCCCGCTCGGCCATCGTCCTGCCAGGCAAGAAGGACCGCCCTCGCCGTCCAACGAACAGCGTCCGAAACTTCCCAATCGTGGCGAGGCTCGAGGCGGGCGTCATCCACCGGTCGAGCGGTGCCAGGACGGCTGGTGCCGCCTGACGGACCGTCGCTTCACCGGCTGGGTGGAGCAGGAGCGACTGTAGGGGGTCTATCCCGGCGAAGATTTCGACTTAGGAAGCGCTAGGATTTGATCCGCCGCAACCGGATCACCACGTCGACCCGGCTGATCTCGGTGCCCGGAGGCGGTTCCGGCAGCGATCCACGGCCAGCGCCTGATTTCGGGACGTCGAACATCAGGCTGTCGTCCTCGAGGAAGAAATGGTGATGGTCCGACACATTGGTGTCGAAATAGGTTTTCGAAGCCATCGAGCGCGAACTCACGCAGAAGACCGGCGGCGGTGAACTGGTGCAGGGTGTTGTAGACCGTCGCCAAGGAAACCGGAACACCGGCCGCTGGTTGCCTCGACATGGAGCGCCGCGGCGGAAATGTGCCGGTTGCCGCGAGCGAACAGCAAGTTCGGCCAGCGCCAGGCGCTGTCGCGTCGGCCGCAGGCCGGGGCGCGCAGCTTCGCCCGGGTCACGATGACGGCTTCCGGCGATTCCTGTCTGCATTGCTGGCATCACCAGGTCGAGACCTTCCTACAGTTCGTCATATTATAGGGGTTCGGCGAAGACGGCACAATTTCCCCCGTCGCCGGTGGCTGAGGCCGATCCCCGCTTGCGGGCAGAGCCCAAGGAGGACTTTGCGGTTGGCGGCGATGCGTCCATTGCCGACGCTTGTCCAGGGGAACGCCCAATCCGAGCGCACCTTTAAGCCATCAGGAGGCCTATGCAAGGATACGCTGCTGATAGCGGCCCACGCCCGCCCCGCCGAAGCGCACAAGATCAAGAGGAGCAACGCTGTGACGGAATGGCGGAACCACGTTCCAGTTACGACTATGAGGACCTGTTGCGCTGTGCTAGCGGTGAACTGTTTGGCCCCGGGCAATCCGCAGCTTCCACTGCCGCCCATGCTGATGTTCGATCGGATCAGCGAGATTTCCGACACCGGCGGCGAACAGGGCAGGGGCCGGCTCCGGGCCGAGCTCGATGTCAGGCCCGACCTCTGGTTCTTCGAGTGCCACTTCAAGGACGATCCGGTGATGCCCGGCCGCCTTGGCCTCGATGCGCTCTGGCAGTTTCTCGGGTTCTTTCTCGGCTGGGTCGGCGGCCTCGGCCGTGGCCGCGCGCTGTCGGTTGGCGAGGTAAGTTTACCGGCCAGGTTCTCGCGAACGTGAAACTGGTGGAATATGGCGTGGATCTAAGCGGGTCTTCAGATCCAAGCTGTTCCTTGGTATCGGCGATGGGTGGCTGAAAGCCGATGGCAACACCATCTATACCGGCGAAGGATCTCCGCGTCGGTTTGTTCCAGACCGAGGAAGGATGGACCGGTGCCTGACTAGGCCGAGTCGCCCCGCGGATAAGCAGACAGGAAAGGGGCAAATCATGAAGCGAGTGGTAGTCACCTGTATGGGAATTGTTTCGTCCATCGGCAACAGCACCCAGGAGGTGCTGATGTCGCTGCGGGAAACCAGGTCCGGAATTGGCCCGCCGAGCGCTATGCCGAACTGGGATTCCGTTCCCGTGTCCATGGGGCGCCCTCTCTCGACCCCCGAGGTCTGGACTCGCCCAACCGCGCGGTTCATGGGCGAAGGCGCGGCGTGGAACTATGTCGCCATGCACCAGGCGATCCAGGACGCGGGCCTCGAGAAAACTGACGTCGTCCAACGAGCGGACCGGCCTGATCATGGGTCCGGCGGCCGTCGACCCGGGCGATCGTCGAGGCGGCGGATGTCGCCCGCGCGAAGGGGCCAAAGCGGGTCGGTCCGTTCGCGGTGCCGAAGGCGATGTCGTCGACGAATTCGGCGACCCTGTCGACGCCGTTCGAGATCAAGGGCGTGAACTATTCGATCTCCTCCGCCTGCGCGACCTCCAATCACTGCATTGGCAACGCTTATGAGCTTATCCAACTCGGCAAGCAGGACATGATCTTTGCCGGCGGCGGCGAGGAACTGGAGTTGACTCTGACCGTCCTGTTCGACGCGATGGGAGCCCTTTCGACCGGATATAAATGACCGCCCGGCCGTTGCCTCGCGCGCCTATGCACCAAGACCCTGACGGCTTCGTCATTGCCGGCGGCGCGGGCGTTCTGGTGCTGGAGGAACTACAACACGCCAAGGCCCGCGGCGCCCGTATCTATGGCGAGATCGTCGGGCATGCGGTGTTATGTCCTACGGCTATGACATGGTCCAGCCATCGGGCGAAGGCGCGGTGCGGTGCATGAAGATGGCGCTCGAAAACGTCAACGAGCCGGTCGACTACATCAACCCGCACGCGACCTCGACGCTGATCGGGGACAAAGTCGAGATTCAGGCGATCCGGCAAGTCTTTGGGCAAGAATGCCCGCTGATCTCGGCCACGAAATCGTTGACGGGGCATTCGCTCGGCGCCACCGGCGTGCAGGAAGCGATTTACTGCCTCCGACTACTTAACAATGGCTTCATTGCCCAATCGGCGCATATCGACAATCTCGACCCCGCCTTTGCGGACATGCCGATCCTTCGGGAGCGCAAGGACGACGTCGACCTCAACTATGTCGTGCTTTCCAACAGCTTCGGGTTCGGAGGCACCAACGCCTCGCTGGCTTTCCAGCGCTATGCAGCCTGGACCCCGGAGCGACATGAATGACTGAATTGATGAAAGGTCGTCGCGGGCTCGTCATGGGGGTCGCGAACAACCATTCCATTGCCTGGGGCATTGCGCAGGCGGCTCGCCCAGGAGGGTGCGGAACTTGCCCTCACCTATCAACCGCCGAACATGGACCGCCGGGTGGCGCCCGCCCGTCGAAGTCGATCGGGTGCGATTTCGTGCTTTTGCCCTGTGCAACGTCGGCCTCGCCTGCGATGCGGACGACCCTGCGCATCTCTGGACAATATGTTCGCGGCAATCAAGGAACGTCTGGGGCGGGCTCGATTTTCTGGTTCACGCGATTGCCGAGGAGCCGACCGCAGCGAGCTGGCGGGGCGCTATGCCGACACGACGCGGGCGAACTTTCTGAGCACGATGGTGGTGTCCTGCTTCTCCTTCACCGAAGCGATGAAGCGCGCCGCAGCGTTGATGCCTTGTGACGGCGGACGGCGATCACCCTCACCTATCTCGGCTCCAACCGTGTGATGCCGAACTACAATGTGATGGGCGTTGCCAAGGCGGCGCTGGAATCCTCGGTCCGCTATCTGGCTGTCGATCTCGGCGGCAGGAACATTCGCGTCAACGCGATCTCGGCCGGGCCGGTCCGCACGCTGGCGGCCGCCGGCGTCGCCAATGCCCGCACCATCTACAATTTTCCTCAGCCGGCTCGCCTCCCCTTGGGCAGAACCGTCTCGATCGAGGAAATCGGCGGATCGGCGACCTATTTGCTGTCGGGCCTCGTAAGCTCCGGTGTCTTCGGCGAAATCCACTATGTCGACACCGGGTTCAACGCCGTCGGCATGCCGATGCCGGGCGATCTGCCGAAGCCGTCCTAGAGACTAGTCCCGACGGATTCCGTCGTTGCCTCCGGCGCCGCCTCGTCGATCGCCGGATTGAGCACGGCGCGAAGCGCGCGCTCCTCATCCGTAAACTCGCCGACCTTGGTGGCGACGTCGCCCCAGTTCGGAGCCGGCGCTTCCTCGGTGCCGTTGAAGGCGTGGGCGATACGGTCGAACAACGCCTGGCGGCCTTCAGGGTCGGCGTCGAGGATGATCCAGGCGACGGCCCCGATTGTGAAGGTGAC